>NZ_FNIA01000045.1 GCF_900103505.1 Haloarchaeobius iranensis | reverse complement strand
CGACGATGTCTCGGCGAAGAAGCGTGTTAGCGACTTGTTCGAGCCGTTCGGGCTCGAACTTCGTCCGGAGGTGGTAGAGAACCGTGTTTGCCGATGGCGAGTCTTCGCTGGAGTTGCACAGCGTCGAGATTGAGGTCCCGTCGGCGGTTGCGCCGACGAGGACCTCGTAAATGTCCTTAGCATCGGTTTCAGCGTTGTTGGCAAGGTTCAGAGAGACTTCCTCGTCAAGTCGATTGACGAGGAAGTTAAGGAGCTGGTCTTCGTGGATTTCACTGTCTGCTTGCTGCTGTTTGCTAGGCACATTCGCAGCAAGCAGACGTTCTAACTAACCGGCTTTGTGAGGTACTGAGGTTGGACTGGTACTGGACATACCTCCAAATTCGCGGCAGGATGCTGTAACTCTACGTCTGAGAACCGTCGTTCCACAGTCCTACATAAGAGCGAGGCTGCGCGCCGCCGATGGACCCGGCTACGTGTATGCGCTAAACGACGGTATTGACACTGTCGTGGATGTCTACCGGCCCGATGCAACGAACATTAGTCCGAACTGACACTATCTAACGCCACTGCCGGTGAGTGATGCAGGGTATCGTCCGAGACGAGAAACGTTCAAGTGTGATAGGTGTCTCTGGATGAAAAGTAGGCAAGCCTCGGCTGGTCCCGACTCGACGACTGCCGGTGGCCTCCGGTGATTCGACACTACACGACTGGGACTGACGGGCCAGTGAGAGCACTGCAGCGTGACGGGAGATAACGTCCGACAGTCGACGGCAGACCAGGACGGCTGAGAGAGTAGACCGGATTTCGCGTACGATATGACAGAAGATTCATCGAACGACCCCGACGACGAAGCACGACGAGCCGAAGAGCTTCGAACGACAGTCGAGCCCACCACGGTGACGGACGAGACGATCGACGAACTGTGTGCGCTCCTCGACGGCCGTCACGGCCGTTCGGACGCCCACGCGGCCCTGTCGAAGATTTCGACCCACCCCGACTGCGCACGACGCGTCGCAGTTGCGCTCCAGCCGTACCTCGTTCACGAGACCAGACGAACGCGGGAGGAGGCCCTCGACATGCTGGCGTGGACTGCACGGACGGACCCAGATGCACTCGAGACCACTGTCGAGTGGCTCTTCGGGCACCTTGACACCGAGGACGAACACGTGCGCGCCACCGCCGTGACCGCGCTCGAGAGACTCGCCGAAGCCGAGGCGCTCATCCTTCGCTCGCACGTTGACGAGCTCGTCGACTTCCTCGACGACGACGCCTTGCGGGCAGATGCAGTCAGCCTTTTGGCGACGATTTCACACGCCTATCCGGAGGAAATCGCTCCAGCGAGTGACGAGTTGTTGGCACTGTCCGCGGACGAGACCGTCGACGCCAGTGCGATTCCGTCGCCGCTCGGGACCGTCGCTTTGGTGCGGCCGGATATCGTCGATGCCGTCATCGAGCTGTTGCGAGCGGAACTCGCCGCGGCGGAGCGGGACCCGGAGCGGATCGGGATTGCGAGTACACTCGGGACGATTGCAGTGGCGTATCCGGAGGAGGCCCCGATGGTGGTCGCGGAGCTGCTCTCACTCGCCGAGGGGGAGCCCGACGAACGGGACGCCGATATCGACCGTGGTGTAGTGCTCTCATTCGTCGGGTCCATCGGGGTCGCACACCCCGAGACGGTCGTTCCCGAACTGTCCCGTCTCACGGCACTCCTCGACGACGACAACCGACTGGTCCGCTCGTCCGCGGTGGAGGCCCTCGGAAACATCGCGACCGTCCGGCCCGCTGCAGTCCGGCCGGCTCTCGACGACATCGTAGCGAGGTTCGACGGGGCCAGCGAGGACCTGCAGTTCGACGTCGTGACGGCGCTCGGGAAGGTTGCCGCAGCCGATCCCGAGGCCGCCCCGCGCATCGTGGCGACGTTGGACGAGTGGTTCGACGACGACACGGCGGACGACGGAGCGGCCGGGGGCGACGCGGCGGATCAGGGGTTGTTCGGCCTGGCTGGCAGTGGCCAGGACGCGATTGGGGCGACTCACGACGACAACCAGTGGCAACTCCAGCAGGAAATCCTCCGGGCCTACGCCCGAATCGGTGCTGGCTCTCCCGACGTCCTCGACCCGGTGATGGACGATATTCGGGCCTCTCTCGCGGACGAGAACCTCTCCTCGGAGGCTGCCGAGGCCCTCGGAGCGGTCGGTGGCGCTCGTCCCGACTCGGTTGCTCCCGCCGTGGCTGGGCTCCACGAGCTGCTCGCCGAGGGTCCCTACTGGGGCCGGAGGGCTGCCGCCAGCGCGCTCGGAAAGGTCGGGGCCGCGGACCCCGAGGTGGCCGACCTCGTCGTCGACGATCTGCAGCGCCGTCTCGCCGACGGCAACTATGCTGTCCGAGCGGCTGCGGCCGAGGCCCTCGGCAGGATCGCCACGGCGGACCCGGACGTGTCAGCACGCGTCAGAGATGAGATACAGCCACTCGTCGACGACGACGAACCGGACGTCCGTTCGGCAGCGCTCGACGCATTCGGGCAGCTGGCGGCTGCGGACCGAGACACGGCCGAGCGTGTCGTCGAGGACCTGCAAGCCGGCCTCAGTGATGTCGACCCGCACGTTCGGTCGTCGGCAGCGAAGGGGCTCGGTACCGTCGGGGCTGCCCATCCACGACTGACCGCCACCGCCGTGGAAGCCCTCGAATCCCGGTTCGAGTGTGACGAGGAGTACCTCTCCGTCCGAGCGTCGATCGCCGAGGCATTGCGGGCGCTCGCGGGGACTCACTCCGATACCGTCACCGTGAGCGACGCCGAACTGCAGCGAGTCGTCGACGCCGACGTGAATCTGGTGGTGGAGTAGCCCAACCACGGCCCAGTGGAGTCGGTCGGCACGCGACTGCTGGACCGCCGACAGGTCTGTTTCCACCCCGAGCGAGCCGCTAGTTCGGTACCGAACGTCCGGTGGCTCCGTGCCCTGGTGACGTATCTGGAAGCGCTCTTTCGGCTGTCGACAGGGGACGTTCCCACGTCGTTACCGCCACTTCGCGACGGGGCCACCCACGTCTCCACGCTCGACGTGAATCTCGTGTTGCCAGAGTGTCTCCCCGCGATACGGTGGGTCGTGGGCGACCACCATCGTCACCCTCAGCTCGCCCACGATACTCGGAGCCAGGGTGTAGATGGCACAGGCCTCGGGCAACGTGGACTCGAAGGGGTCCCGCTCGGTGCCATCGGGCTCCAGAATCCGGACCGTCCCTGCGGCGCTCGCAGTGACGACGACGCTGTTCTTCGCGGAATAGCTGGCGTGGACGACTCCGGGAAGCGTGACGGACACGGACTCGCACTCGTTCTCCCAGGTCAGCGTCGTCGCCCCGTCGTCGTCGCTGGTGTCGACGTACATCAGTGGGCTCCCTCGACGTACCCGAGCCAGGGCTGTCTCAGGTCCAGGGCCCCCGACCGGTCGCGTTCGTTGTACACCACGAACAAGCCGTCATCCGTCGGCCGGAGACAGTCCACGTCGCCGAGGTGGCCCTCGCGCGGGTAGCCCTGGGGTGCGGCACCGTCGGTGGACAAGAGGTCGGGCGCTGCGTGCGGGGCGCGGACGGGGAAGCGGTGGCGCTGACACTCTCCGTCCGTGTCGAACCAGGCGAGCCACGGGAGGCTCCCGTCCCCGACGACTGCAGTCCCCGAAAGCAGGTAGCCGTCTGCGGTCCCGACTGCGTCCCGCCCCACGTTGGTGGTGTTCGCGAAGCCGACGGCCCGGTTGAGCAGCACGCCCCCGTCACGGTCGACGACGAGCAGGCGGGCGTCGTTCGTCTCCGAGCCCTCCCACGCGTTCCCCGTGATGACGCTGGCGTGGTCAGTGGCGCGGTCCGCGGCGTAGGACAGTTCAGCGTCGTCGGATGCGTCGATGGCTGCGATACTGTCGAGACGGTCGAAGCTCCCGCGGTCGGCGTAGTAGTACTCGGTGTGGGCCTCGCTGCCGTCCAGGACGAGCCAGCAGACGCGTGCGTTGGTGACGTACCTGACCGCGCCGGTGTCGTCGGCGACGAGCGACCGGCAGCCAGCCGTAGTGGGTCCGTCGCCAGCGTTCGGTACCGTCGTCGCCATCGGCGGCGAGCAGCCATGTCTCGAAGCGTCGGGATGTGAGGGAACGTTCCGAGTCCAGACCTCGTCTCCAGTCTCGCTAGCCAGCGCATACAGCGTCTCCTCGGCACTGAAGTATACCCGCCCGTCAGCAACAGCAGGCGAGGACCCGATCTGTGACCGGTCGCCGAACTGGTCGTACCGCCACTGAATCTCGCCGGACTCTGCGTCAAGGGCGAACATCGCGGGAGCTTCGAATTCCTCCTCGTCCTCGGAGCCGCTGACGACCAGCGGACCATCGCCGTACGAACCGACGTACACCGACCCGTCGACGACTGCCGGTGACGACGATCCGAATCTGTGGCCAACCTCCGTGTTCCAGAGTACGTCGCCGCTTTCAGCGTCGAGCGCGTAGAACTGCTTGCCCCACGTTCCGAAGTACAGTGTCCCGTCGACGAGTGCTGGTGCAGAAGAGAGATAGCCCGCTGGTTCGAACTCCCACTGTTGTTCTCCGGACTCTATCTCGATCGCATGGACGAGCCCAGGGTCACCACTCCCGCCAACGTAGACCAGACCGTTTCCGACGACTGGCGACGTGTTCATCGTCGGAGTTCCACCGTCGTAAGTCCAGGAAACCTGGGCGTTCTCCGACCCAGGACCCGTGACACTCCCATCCTGTCCGGTGTTCCGTGGATTCGCACCGAACTGTGGCCACGTATCCGATTGGGACTCGGTGTCCAGGGGCTCGGTTTGTGCTGGACTGGTTCGCTCCGGGGCTGCGACATCAGACTCGCTGATGCACCCTGAAAACGCGGTCAGGCTAACTCCAAGGGCTGTTGTGAGAATCCGACGTCGGGTGGAGGAGACCGAGCGGTCGCTGGACATGATTAACGGGATATGTGTCACGAGTTCACTAATAGGTTCGTCAGACTGAAATCGCTATTTTGGTGGAACCAATCCGGAGGACAACTGCGGAATACTCCGCTGAGATCGCGGTCTCTATTGCGTTGTAGTCGGCCAACCTCGACAGCTTTACTTGTCATCGAGTGTTAATTTGTAGCACTATGCACGACTTGACGGGCTTCCAGCGGGACTTGCTCTATACTATTGCCGGACTCGATGAGCCCAAGGGCCTCGCAATCAAGGACGAGCTCGAAGACTACTACCAGAAGGAGATTCACCACGGTCGCCTCTATCCGAATCTGGATACACTCGTCGACAAGGGACTCGTCGAGAAAGGACAGATGGACCGTCGGACCAACTTCTACACGCTGACTCGCCGTGGCCGGCGTGAAATCGGCGACAGAGGAGAGTGGCAAGCGCAGTACATCGATACCTCGGCCTGAGCGGAGGGAACAGAGCGCACCAGTATGGTCGCAACAGTCGCTCGGCGCTGATCCAATATCGAGGTGTGGCTGTACCAGTAAGAGCCGCTAACAGAGTCATTTGAACACACTCCATCTCTCCTAGGGCCATCTAAGGAGGAGATACAGGATTAGAAATTTTGAATAGGCCTTTAATTACGTACAGGGACAATTGAAACTCGATGGAGGTTACCTTCCAGCACGCGAACCCCCACTCTGGGCACGAGTCGGTACTGGTCCGGCTCTCGGGGGACGTGACTGACCAGACAGCGTGTATCCTCTTCGATTCAGGCACAGACGTCGATGTCGATGGGCTACTCGAGGACGACGAATACCTCACAGCAATCGTCCTCACACATGCCCATCTCGACCATTACGCAACCCTGGGCACGAATCTGCGTGATGGCGCTCCAGTCTACACGTCCGAACCGACAGCGGCCATCCTCGACACTGTCCTGACCGAAGCAGCAACCAACTACGACATCTCGAACGTCGACGCTGTCGTCGACGCACTCGAACCGATCTCGGACTGGACCACGGTGCTGGGCGATATCGAGCTCCGTCCCGTTCCAGCCGGACACACCCCTGGTGCAGCCGGCTTTCCGCTTCGGTTCGACGACGGTGGTGAGCACAGAACGATGCTCGTGACCGGGGACTGGACGCAGCGATCTGCCGCCGGCTTCTCCGGGCTCCCCACGACGCTCTCGCCCGACGCCGTCTTCCTGACCGGGGCGACAAACGAGGAGTTCGAGAGCGAGCTCACCGCCGCCGTCGAGACGATCCTCGAGCGCGTCCGAGCTGGGTCGACAGTCCTCGTCACCGCCAGTGGACTGGCCGGCGTTCACATCGCCGCACTCCTGGCCGAACTCGACACGATCGACATCGACCCGCCATCAGTCTCGATCACCGGTCACGCCGCGAAGCTGTACGAGACCCTAGGCTACGACTATTCAACTGTAACGTCTGTTCCGACGTTCGACGATGCCGATGTAATCCTCGAACCCGGCGCTGTGACCATTGCCGGACCAGAGGTACCTGTCGAGGGGAGTGCTGCGAAGTTCTACGACTGCGTTCAAGACGACCCGGGGGCGACGCTGGTACAGCTCACGAGCGGGAGTGTCTCGCCGGTCGAGTCTGCTGGCTGTACCGTCGACTGCTTTCAGTACAGCAATCATCCACCTGAGGCGGCTGTCGACGATCTCGTCGAGGACCTTGCCCCGAGACAGGTCGTCATGATGCACCAGTCCGGGGCGGCACTCTCCCGGTACAAGGACCGCTACGACAGCTTCGTGTGGGCAACCACGGACCGGGACGAATACAGAATCTACGAGGACGGGACGTGGGTGGCACCACCCTGGGTGAACGACCGTGTCGCCCGCCGGCTTCGCAGCCAGCAATATGGAAACGGAAGCAGCCTCGGCTCGTTCATCGACAGCGAACGATCATTGGCCAACGTCGAACAGAGTGAAATCAGTCTCGAGGCAGAGGGCCTCGATGTCTCCTCTCTTAGGACCCAGTTCCGGCAATCCGCCCCGGAACTATCGAAGTCGAAATCTGCGTCCCAGTATACTGATTCGCCGGTCGAAGGCGAGGATACAGATATTCTCGAACACGTCGACGAGATCAAGTCACGACTTTCCCGAGTCGAAGAGGCTCTCACCGACAGAGATGATGCAGGGTACGGGACTCATCAGGTTCGTGTCGTCGACGCCGGCGACGGGTGTCTGTTCCTCCGTCTTTGCAACACGGACGACGTGGATCAGAGCCTGACCCATGGGGACACCGTGACGATCCGACTCCAGAACACGCCCGACTAACCCCATGGGTTCACTGCCGGAGCCGGTATCCCTACTACATTGCAGACACAATGTCGACTCAATTAGGTACATGGACGGTGGTTCCACTCCGATTCCCCCGTTCGCAGAGGAGGCCCTCGCTGTACTCCAGGACACGATAGACGATTCCTCGGGGATCGAAGAGCAATCTGCGCTCAAGGCGCTTGAGGCCGAAGGATTCAGTACTGCTGATGCCAGGGAAGCACTCGAAGTTCTCGAGATGCGGGGTTACCTCTACCGTGTCGAAAACCAGCTCCGGATTACGGATTAATGGCTCTGTTGAAACCCTCTTAGTCAGACACCATCTGCGGTGAAACAGCCGGTAGGTAGAATTGCGCATCTACCACTAATTATATTGTCAGTTTAGGAGATGGGTCTGGCTACGGGAGCGCGGTCTCGAGGTCCTCACGGAGGTCATCAGCGTCTTCGAGGCCAACCGACACTCGCACCAACGTCTCGGGGATCTCCGCTGTCGCTTCCCCATGACCAACCGCATCAGGAATCATCAACGACGGCGCTTCGACGAGACTCTCGACGCCCCCGAGACTGGCTCCGGGGGTGAATATCTCCAGCCCTTCGAGAAACGCTTCGAGTTCGATGCTCGTGCCGTCGAACTCGAAGGACAGCATCCCGCTGTACCCCGACATCTGCTCACTTGCTAGGTCATGTTGAGGGTGGCTCTCCAACCCTGGATAATAGACACGGGCGACTCGGCTGTGGCTTTCGAGAAACCGTGCGATCGCGACCGCGTTCTCCTCGTGGTGTTTCATCCGGGCTGGCAACGTCTTCACACCTCGCCCGACCAAATAGCAGTCGAACGGCGAGAGCATGTTTCCAAGCCCCGTCCGCTGAGCAAACGCTAACCGCTCAAAGACATTGTCATCGTCCGTGATGACGGCACCGCCAATCGAGTCAGAATGACCATTGAGGTACTTGGTGGTGCTGTGAACGACGATATCGGCACCCAGTTCGAGAGGTGCTTGGAAGTACGGACTCGCGAAGGTGCTGTCAACGGCGAACGGAATACCGTGTTCGGTGGCGATATCGGCTATCGCCCGAACGTCGCATAGTCGTATCAGCGGATTCGTCGGTGTTTCCACCCAAATCAACTCGGTATCCGAGTCGACCGCCGCCGCGACGTTCTCGGGGTCGCGTGCATCGACGAACTCAACATCGACGCCGAGGTGACCGGCAACGTGTTTCGTGAGCAGTTTTTCGGTCCCGCTATAGATGGAATCGGCTCTATTGAATCCACGGACGGCGTCGGGACGAGTCGTCAGAACGTTGGAAGTGAAGCGGGAGAGTACAGTTGTGCAAAAGGTCCTCTTCCGCTTCGTTAAACAAGCTGTCTCGATAGCACGAAAACTTACTGATGCTGCGCTAATGCAGATCAGCCATCCAGCCGGCAACGGGGTTGCCGGCTGGAAGCACGCCGTCCTGCACTTTCTCCGGCTTCACATGGACGCAACGCTCCAAGAAGTCCTCGACTGGGCCGAGGAGATGGAGCGGGTACGAGCCGCGCTCGTTCTCGAGCGCGGCGAGTTCCCCGGCCCATCC
>NZ_FNIA01000068.1 GCF_900103505.1 Haloarchaeobius iranensis | reverse complement strand
GGGAGATTTGTGTCATAGGTAACCGAATCTCTCCGCTTCAACTCCTTTGATTTAGCGACCCATCTCGACGCCGTCTAGTGATTCAACACAGCCCTTCGAAGCTAATGTCGACCTCGGAGGGTGGCTCAGGAACGGACCATACAGTGTCGGAGAAAACCCCGGATGGACACGAGCGTGTCAACCACTGATGTGGTTCTGGAAATGCACCAACTCTCCGGTATCGGGGTTCGCATTCAAAAAATTCGACTCCGGTCAAACTGCATCAGTGCAATTCGAAGAGCCCGGAACGTATGAAATTCAACTCGTCGCTAGCGATTCAGACGGTCGCGTACATATAGATAGTAAGACAATAACGGTGGACGACTAATGAGTTCAGAACCTCCCCGGCGAGATATCGTTCAGTCTGTGAGTGGCCCCATCCAGAATCCCGAAGAGGAGTCGAATGCTGCACGCCTCCGTCGCCTTCGCTGGCGTTCCCAGCACGATACGATGTGGCGCGGAGACGAGTACGTCACTTCCAATCGCTATAGCAGGTTCGTCGAACATTCTACCAACAATTTGCACTTACTTGATGCAAACTGGGTCGAAACCGGAAATCCATTGACCGGGTTCAGCAATGGATGTTGGCGGTACACGTTCGCTATTCAAACCTCTGCGATGGTCGTGAATCAACCGTACCGTAGTCGGTTCGACTCTCCAGAACGAGATGAGTGGCAGCTTCGAACGACTGGCTCCCACAACGTACAGTTGTTTTCTGAACTCGAAGTCCGGCCAAAGAATGAGGGAGACGGTGCTGTTAACAACCACGTCGTGGTCGCACCACGGAGGACTCCGAACCAGTTCCGATTCATCAACGGTCACAACCTGACTCAGAAGATCAACGATGAAAACGAAGAGATAGGTCTCGAGGGTCTCGTCGAACATCTCGCCTCGCTCTACTACTGTCCAGAGCGGTTTACATCGAACCGAACGCGAAACCTCTGGCCAATGGAGGCTTGTCGACTTGATGCGGAGGCAAAGCCGGCCCGTGTTCAAGAAGGTATATTGCTCGATTTAGGAGCAAGCGGTGCAAAACTCGTCTCGATAGCTGATTTCGCTCATGAAACGTTCGATGTCGGTGTAGATTTTGAGTTCGATTGTCCTAACTACCTCGACGATGGGGGTCGGTACGTTAGTTCGACGATAGTGAGATTAGCAGAGGTGGGAGGGATAATCTTCGATCTGATCGACGTCGGAGAGGTGATTGATGAATGGTTGGAACCCCCGCCAGAGACTGGTTCGGAGAACAAGTTACGGTTCTGGGAGAGATACCCACCTCACGAGGGGGGTTTCGATTACGGTCCAATTACCGGTGGGTTCCTCGTGTTCGACGCCTAGAGCGTGTCATAGAAAGCCTCCCAAGGGAGGCCGCAGGGTTTGGAAACTGTGTCCAGCAGTACCAACGCCCTGCAAGACGTAGCTTCGGTAGAC
>NZ_FNIA01000043.1 GCF_900103505.1 Haloarchaeobius iranensis | reverse complement strand
CGACCTGCGGAGCCTCGCCGCCGACAAGGGCTACGACGATATGGGTTTCCGCGAGGAGCTTCGCGCAGAAGGCGTTCGACCGCTGATCAAGCATCGCGTCTTCGCACCGTACGACCACGCGCACAACGCCCGGATCGACGATGACCTCTACAACCAGCGGTCGGTGTGTGAGACGGTGAATTCGGTGATTAAGCGCTCGTACGGCTCCGCCGTCCGAGCGCGAGCGTGGTATCGCCAGTTTCGTGAAATTGTGCTCGCCGCCGCAGTCTACAACGTCGAACAAGCCGTGAAACAGTGAATCCCGTCGCCCTCTGCGGATTCAATGAAGCCGTCTACAGAGAACATGGCTCGTCTTCGTGTTTAAATCGTAGCGTGGATAGACCGATGTGCAGTACAGACCGAGAGACAGTGGACTGCGTCAGGCGACCCGTTCCTCCAACGTATCCCGGTGTGCCCGAACAGTCGCCTTCGAGGCGTTCGCCACGTCCGCGGCCTCGGATTGCGTCAACCATCGGCCCTCTTCGCGACCGGCCTTGTAGAGGCAGGCCGCTGCGAACCCGGCCGGATGGACGCCCGTCGTGACGCCGCGCTCCTCGGCCTGCTCCGCCAGGGTTCGGGCCCGCTGTCGGATCTCGTCCGGACACTCGAGGTCCGACGCGAGGCGCGGCACGAACATACTGGGGGAGACGGGCTCAGCGGGGAGCCCCAGCTCTTCGTTCAGTGTTTTGTACGCGTTCGTGACCCGTGACTCCGCGACGCGGGCCATCTCGCTGACGTCATCCACCAACCGCGAGAGGCCGTTGCACCGACAGGTCCCGTAGACGCTGGCCGCGGCGATGGCCTCGATGGATCTGCCACGAAACAGATCCTCGTTCTGGGCGCTTCGGCATAGCTGACACGCCTGGTCGCGGACCGAATCAGAGAGTTCGAGCGCACTCGCCAACCGACGCATCTCGCCCAGTCCGTGGGCGAGATTCCGTTCCGCTTTCGACCGCCAGCGCCCCCGAGTCTGCTCACGGCGCATCCGCGCGAGTCGTCGTCGCTTCTGCCCGGAGATCTCGTTCCCCTTTGCGTCGGTACCCCGACCGATCTCCGTCGACAGGCCGCGATCGTGGCGAGCTGCAGTGAGTGGGGCACCCGTTCGCTCGCGCTTCTCGTCGTCGTACGCCCGCCACTCTGGCCCGTGATCGATGCGCTGTTCGTCGATGACCAGGCCACAGTCCTCGCAGACCGTTTCGACCGCGTTCGTGGTGACTCGACCGTCGCACTCGGGACACTGGTTCGCACTCGATTCCGTTCGGACGTCTTCGTCGAATCCGCTCTCGTAGATGTCTCTGGTTGCCATCGTTCTCACCGTGTTTCGGGAACCCGCCAGTACAGCGAGCCCCTCACCCATTGAGGGGTAAATAGACTCTATCGAGTACGATCTGGATTTAGCCGGATTGTGGTTCAGACGACAGTACTTGAGTTACTGTAGTGTACCTCGTCTCAATAGATTGGAGCACTCATCGAGGCGGGGATTAATCAGACGTACTTTTCTGTAGTAGTACTGCCAGTGGGTTAGTATGGATTTGGAACGAGGTTGGCGGGGTGATGCGTCAGAAGCCTTAGTCGCGGCAGATATCCTCCGAAATGGGTATGGTGTAGCTTATCCCCATGGTCACGAGCAAAAATATGACCTGATAACTGACGTTGGGTGGGACCTGTTACGAGTTCAGGTAAAAACCGCGAGCGACTATGATGAATACCGTTACGAGCTGGAAATCTCTCCAGAAAGGTACCCGGCTGGTACCGTCGATATATTTGCTGGTGCCATCCACGAAGAGGGAACGGCGATATACGTACCTGCTCACGAAATGGAGAAGACGCAACGCGTGAATTTCAATCCTCCTGAGGAAATGCCCAGTGATTGGCATCGTGAACAGGCGAACTTGCCAGGAGAGTTCTCGATAGATGAGGCACTCTCCAAAATTCGAGAGGGAACCGACTCTCAGTAACGCGAATCGCTTGCTGATCTGCTGTTGAGGTTGTGGCTGCGCGCACAGCAACCGCAGGGAGTGAGCACGGAGCCATAGCTAAGTAATTCTGGATATACGTGGGTGAAGATGGGAAAGTTTGATTATAATGCGGGAAGATGCTACTGTATAGAATCAAATGACACGAGGCACACTGGTAAAAAACGAACTGGGGCTATGAGAGAAAGTAACATCGCCATCCTCTCTTTGATATGAAGGATGACGAAAATGTTCGCGTGGTAATCCCCCGTGATCTAACTACAAAAAAAGCTGACAGCCGCGGACGGATCACGTTGGGGACTGAGTATAGTCATAGGGAGGTAACTGTCGCAATCTTAGATGTGTCTGACGATGATACAGAGTGAATCACCCTGCCAAGTGAGGGAGATACTATACACGCCTCGGCGAGTGATAATTAATGCGTGAGATTGATACAGTCGTGTCTACCAGAATTGAACAGATGAGTGGGTCACTGATCACGAAATCTTACATTTTTGACCCATCAAGAGTATATGGATTTATCGAGGGGTTGGTCGGATGAATCGACCAAAAGTTGTGGATCTGTTCTGTGGGGCCGGGGGTGCGTCTCTCGGTTTTGTGAAGGCCGGATATGAGGTGGTTGGCGCGATTGATGCAGATGAAGACGCGATAGAGACATACGAAAAAAATCTCTGCGGTAGAGATTCAGTAGTTGAAGAATTTCCCGGTACTATCGCATTTGAAGAACCGCTCCGAGCTGATCTAAGCCGTGGATACGAGGACGAGGATATTGATGACGGGCTCCCGACGGTAACGTTCAACGACATTCGTACACACTTTGATATCGAGCCAGGTGAAGTGAATGTTATCTGTGGTTGTCCGCCCTGTCAGAACTTTAGTAGCCTCCGTGATACAGAGTCATGGCCAGAAGACAAACCGAAAGACAACCTACTCCGTGCCTTCATTGAATTCGTCGCCGAGGAGGTCCCGGATGTTGTGTTTTTCGAAAATGTTAGAAATATTATGACGGCGGGTGAAGATGTGCCGAGTACCTATATCGACTGGCTCACGAGATCGATGAAGTCGATAACCCGTGATGGAGACTCCAAACAGGAGGGAGGATACGGATACGCTCTTGACGTTCTCAATGCGGCGAATTATGGCATTCCCCAACGGAGACACCGTACAATTGGTCTGTTCGTCTATGGCCGGGATAATGATGATGTCCATCTTCCCGAGCAAACTCACTCTGAGGATCCGGACCCTACCTCTAGTCTACAACCGTGGGTCTCTGTAAACGACGCTCTTGGCCAGTACGATGATCTGAAATATGACCTCCAATCCGGCGAAAAGCAAGTCGGGATCGAAGGGTATCCTGATGATCCTGAACACCGATCACGACGACACCACTCTCGTACTATTGAGCGGATGAAAGCGATTCGTCGTCACGGAGGCAGCTGGCGTGACCTGATAGATACTGATGATGAAGAGTACATCGTTGATGCCCACGATGGACTGGAGGGAGGAGCTGCTTCTGCCTACGGGATAATGAGGGGGGATGAACCTGCACCTACTCTGACAACGCGTTGTACTACTCCTAGCAGCGGACGTTTCACTCACCCGGATATAAATCGTGGAATCACATTCCGTGAGGCGGCGCTATTGATGACCTTCCCTCGGTGGTTTGAACTTCCTTCAAAGAATGACGCTGCTGAAAGAGTAGTTGGGAATGCTGTCCCACCGAAACTTGTGGAGCAGATCGCGAATACGTTGTTAGCGCACCTGCGGCAGGTCACAAAGGTAGAATATTAGTTCCCGTCTTCGATATTGAACTACTGGGAAAGCATTTTGTTGTGGCGATTCAGTTTATATACCATATGTCCACACAATCGGAGGGTGATGAATCACCCGGGTCTGAGTCCCCTTACACGATGGATATTGAGACGACCATCGTGGACAAGCTCGGAATTAACCTGTACGATCGGGTTTCTGCTGCTGTCGCGGAACTGGTGGCCAACTCCTACGATGCTGATGCAGAAGAAGTCGAAATCAAGCTGCCTCTGAACAAATATCTCGCTGTTCACACTGGAGACGGTGTAAAACAGAAGGGACACAATGTTCAGATTGTTGATGATGGTCATGGAATGACCCCTGAAGAGGCGAACGAACTTTTTCTGAGAGTTGGTCGGGATAGACGGAAAGACGGAGAAGAAGAAAGTCGATTAAAAAATCGACCCGTGATGGGGAGGAAGGGGATTGGAAAACTCGCACCGTTTGGTATCTGCGATAAGGTCGAGGTCCTGTCTGCTGGTGGAGACCCAGATGACGATGAGTACGAGGTTTCCCACTTCATGATGGATTATAATGAAATCACAGATAGGTCCAAAGATGAAACAGACGAATACAGACCGGAACCGCTAGAACATGATGGAGAGACTCATTCAAATAGTGGAACCAAAATAACTCTCCACGATTTTAATGTAAAGAAAGTTCCGGATAAAGATACGCTGGAAAGGCGTTTGGGTCAACGGTTTGCTACCGGTACCGAAGACTTTGATGTCAAAATAATAGACAACAAGGATGACGACCCGAATGACGAGTTCAAACTCTCCGACACCAAACCTCCACTTCAGGAGGATACTGAGATAGATTTGAATGACAAGCCGGTGGAACACGAGGGTAAAATATACGAAGTGAGCGGCTGGATGGGTCTTGCTGAGAATTCCTATAATGATGAATTCGGAGGTGTTACTATCTATGCACGCGGAAAACTTGCATCCAATACTAGAGATTTCGGTTTACCGGCTGGCTTCACAGGTGAGTTCGTTACGCGTTCATACTTAGTCGGTGAAATACACGCTGACTGGCTTGATCAGGACGACGGACCGGACCTGATCCAGACTCATCGTCAAGATATTTTGTGGAATTCGGAACTAGGTACTGCATTCAGCGAATGGGGAAAAGAACGTGTCAAGGAAGTGGCTCAGTCTAGCACAGAACCGCGGCGTAAAAAAGCACAAAACAAATTTGTAGAAAAGTCTGGCATTCGCGACAAGGCCGCTGAACGGTATGACAAAGAGGGTATTCAAGAAGCGGCAGTTGAGTTAGGCAAGAGCCTTGGTCAATATGCGAATGAAGATGAGCTGGATTTGGATCAGTACTTGGAGGATCTGACTAACTTCGTTCTCCAGATTGCCCCACACAAACACTTGGTAGACTCCTTGAGTGAAATCAGGCAGAGAGCTGAGGATGGAGAAATCGATCCTGAAGATCTTATTGAGTTGTTTGAATCCACACACATAGCTGAAATCACCTCATATGGGCAAATCGCACAGAATAAGGTGAACACAATTAGGGTTTTAGAAGATAGAATCAACGATTACGATTCGGATGAGGATGACCTTCACGAGATTGTCGAAAGCTCG
Organism: Haloarchaeobius iranensis; assembly: GCF_900103505.1. Lineage (GTDB taxonomy): Archaea > Halobacteriota > Halobacteria > Halobacteriales > Natrialbaceae > Haloarchaeobius > Haloarchaeobius iranensis. The sequence continues at coordinate 3,714 of NZ_FNIA01000043.1, read as the reverse complement.
CCGTGGTTGGTCGATCCGACTTGGCGACCGCTCACCTCTGAAAAAAGCATTAGCAATGTACGGGAAGCATTCGAAGAATGGTACGAAGTTGAGCGGGGAGAACCAATTAGTACCACTACCGCAGTTGAAGATCTTGATCGAAAGCGGCCTGACCTCGTTATGCTGGAAATCAGAGGGTCCGTCCGGGTAGTAGAACTCAAAAAGCCCGGTTATACCTTCCAAGATGAGGACTTTGAGCGCTTCAGAAATTATGTAACTGCTTTCGAGGACTTCTTTGAACAGAATTCAGGCTTCCGAGAAGACTTCCCAGATGAGGCAAAACTGACTTTGATTGCCGATGAAAAAGATCTGAATGAAATATACCTAGATTCGTGGGAGCAATTGGTTGATAACGGTAAGGTGACTGGACGCAAGTCATGGCACGATCTGCTTAATGACGCAAAAAAGCACCATCAGGACTTCATAGATGCTGAAGACCAGGTCCCCGATGTAAACGAAGATGCATTTAGCGGAATTTCGACTATTGAATCAGACGAATCAGAGGACTAAGATTTCTCCTTTTTCGTGACATAAGGAGCGTTTCTTATACCTGGCAATGGGGTGGTAATTGCCCGACTCATTAGCCGAGGCTGCGGGCTCTTATCTGCAATTATGCTGCTGAATCCGCTCTGGGAGGCCGACCTTCCCGCAGACGGGACACTCCCACAGGGATGTTGGCGGCAGGTCGTTCCAGGCGTCCAGCGCGGCCTGTAGCTGTGCTTCCACGATTGGTGAATTGGTCGTGCGGTAGGCTTCACGGAGGTGAGTGCGAAGCCGTTCACGAGCTGTGAGAGTCGTGTCGTCGGTCATAGTGAGACGGGAAGCTGGTGTCCCCGCCACCCATCGTCGGGGGCGATAAACACCCCCCTGAGCGGTTAGCGAATATCGGGCTGGAGCGGAGCGAACTCCTCCCACATGGTATGGTGGCGCTGACAGAGCGTAATCAGGTTCTCAAGTCGGTTCGACCGTTCGTAGTCCAGTACACCATCGGCATCGATGAATGCGCCGAGCGGCGTAATGTGGTGGACGTTCAGGTCACGATCCCAGCGTTCCCGGTGGGTCTCGCGGTCAATCGGACAGCCCGGCATCTGGCACTCGAAGCCGTCCCGTTCCAGCGCACGCTTGCGCTGTCTGTACCAGTTCGGTCCGTACGAAATGTCCCCGTAGCCGCCCTTCCAGAGCGGATGCTCTGGGCCGCTTGGCCGGCCGGGATACTCGAACCCGGCCGCTTCGATGGCGTCTTGCCAGGTCCCATACCGGCGGGCATAGGATCCAACTGAGTAGCGACCAGAGTCACGCATCTCGATCGTTGATGGGACGTGGCCTAGCTCATCGACTAAGCGCTTGATCTCCCGATGGAGCTGTTCTTCACTGACACTCCATTGTTTGTGGGGTTCGAACCCTGCACGGCGTAACGCGCGATTCCAGCGGCCGAAGCATCGCTGGGCGACTTTCACCGACCACGCACCGTCCTCTTCCATCTCTTGGGCTTTCGGTGGTCGTCCGAGGTCTGCGGCGAGATTCTGAATCGCCTCGATGACATCCTCCTTTGTGGCGGTCTGCTGCGTGGTCGTCTCTAAATTGGCTGCTTTGAGGCCTTCGTTCCACGACCCGAAATGAGTCTGGATTGCGTTGGCTGAGATACGCCCCAATTCTCGCCACTCGTTTCGTGAGGGCGAATGGCCGATCTGGCTGGCGACTCGTTGTAGCTCCTCGATGATTTCTGTGTCGCTATATCCGTTTGTTCGAGGGTCAAGTCCGGCTGCTTGCAATCCCTCGTCCCAGCTCCCAAACGTTGAGTGCACTGCGCCTTTGGTGAATTCAGTCTCTTCTTTGACCTCCGATTGTTTGGGAACTCGCCCCTTCTCTTCAGCTAGTCGCTGCAGTTCGTCGATGATCGTTTCAGCTGGTATCGATACCTGATGAGAACGCATATGGCCGGCAATCTCGACGTTCGTTTCGAACGATTCGCCGCAGATGTCGCACGTATAATCTCCTTCGACTTTCATGCGTAGCTCCGAGCGTTAGGCACGCCCGCACCCCTCGTGGGGTGGGACAAACACGCCCGGTCGCGCCCCGTTTCCCCCGTTTTCAGGGATAAATCTCAGACCGGGTCTCGAGGTCGTGGCTGCGCGCGCAGCGAAGCGAGCACGGAGCGGAGGGTGGGGCGGTGGGGTCTGGGTCGGTCCGGCACACAGCAAAAAAGAAGGTTGCCTCAACTGGCTATTCGTCCCACCACCGGCCGCGCTCCGGGAATTCGATTCTGCTCCAGCCCGTGATGGCGAGACTGCACCGTCCCTGGTACCAATTTTTCTTGACCGCTCTGAACCGGACTGTCTGTCCTTCTCGAACCACCGTCTTCTTGCTCTTCTCCCAAATTGTGAATTTCGTACGCCCACTTTCGTCTTCGATGAGTCCGACTTGAGCGATTGCTGGGGAACTGGGATTCCAGAGTTCGCTCACTGTGCCTTCGACCGTCACCTCACCGACCGGGACGTCCGGCACGTCCGCGATGGGCACGATTGCCCCCGGCGCCGCCTTCAGATCCTCGAGGGTCTCCAGCACCGCCTTCGTGACATCCCGCCCACGTTGCACCTTCTCGGCCAGCTGCTTCGCGACGACCGCCCTCGACCAGCCGCCCTGCACTTCGTCGCTGATCCGCATCGCCTGCTCGTTGACCGCCGCGAGTTCCTCTTGCGTCAACTTCTCTCGGGGATCCGTGCGCTCCGCCGGCGCCGGCTCGTCACGACCACACTACTCGCTGACGACCTCCCGCGTGCGCTGCTCGCGACCGTCCTGCGTTCCCAGCTCGGCCTGGGCACTGATGCGCTCCAGTTCGGCTTCCAGCGCCCGAATGCGATCCTCCTGTTCGAGGGTGACACCGTGAATCCGGTCCTCGCTCGTGTTCGCGATTCCGTCCGGGTTGTTCGCATCCACCTTCGCCTGCTTTTTCTGCTGGACCGTCGCACGGAACACCGGCCGGTCGTCGATGACCTTCATGTGAGTGTACAGTACGATATTGGATTCGAGATTTCCAATTGATGTCGTGGTTGCGCGCGCAGCGAAGCGAGCACGGAGCGGAGGGTGGGGCGGTGGCTGGTGGGTGGTGGACACAAACGAATAGAGTAATCAGAGATAATCGAAGTAGAATAGAATTATCCGCGTTAGTAGTGGACGTCGGCGGGAACGATCCGCAGCGATTCGGACGAGTCCAGGACGCGGTCGAGGTGCGACCGGTTCCGGATCCCGTTCGCGTGGCCGTCGTAGAGAAAGAGCGAGTGTCCACGGAACGAACCGATGTTCAGTACCTCACAAAGCCGGTTAGTTAGAACGAGGGTGTCATAGAACTCTTCTCACACCGTGATGATCGTACTTCCCGGATTGTCTCCGCGTTCGTAGTTGGTGATAGCGACGACGAGGCGAAGGCACAGGGCGAGGAACACCTGCGCTCGTGCGTGGACGCGGCCTCGGGCGTGCGTTCGCCCGAGGCCGCAGTCCTTCACTGATTCGTTGGTTCGTTCGACTCCAGTACGGCGGTTGTACGTCTCATCCAACGTGGACTGCTTCAGCTGCACGTCCTCGCTGTGTTGTTCGATGCGGTCTTCAACCCTGTACTCGATGTCTTTCGGGTCGTCAGTGTTTCGCGCGTTGTACGGAGCGACTGGCACGACCCCT
>NZ_FNIA01000037.1 GCF_900103505.1 Haloarchaeobius iranensis | reverse complement strand
GTCGACAGCAGCGTACAGCCAGTACTGTTCATCGTCGAGTTGGATCACGGTCTCGTCGACCGCGACGTGATCCGGCGAGTGACCGTCCTCGGGCTGTAGATCAGCCTTATGCACCCAGTTGTGGACGGTCGATTTGACGCGGTCAACACCGAACAGTTCGAGAATCGAAACAGTATTCGAAAGCGAGAGACCAGCAAGATGTAGTTGAATACTGAGCTTCATCAACAGTCGCGGTGTTGCTTCTCGCTCCACAAAACCTAACTCGATCTCGTCCAAAGAGTCGTTGAGGCGGGCATTTTCTGGCATAGAGCACTAGAAAACTGCTCCGCCTCACCTTTCAATCCTTATCTGAACACCGCCCATGGGATGAAGCCAATTGACTTGTACGGGACTCACACAGTATCGCCAACCACGCCGTTCGTTCCACTTGTGTTACCATCACTCTTTGAATTCCGGTTATAATACTCCCACCGAGGCTATAATAGGAATTACTAACCTCTGAAACTCTAGTTTCCATTATTTCTGCGGTGAATTCGACTCGTACAAGTAGTGTGATATTTCAAGATTCACCAGTCAGTGTCACATCGCTTGCGCAGAATCCCCCTGTCCGGACGGAATGTTCACAGATTCGACACGAATGACGTCACTTGTGTTACAAATTTCATCCTTAGACCACGGAAAGAAAGGATAAAGAGAACATAAACAGTTGCCCCGGCGAAAATTGCAGTCAACAAAGAGGGAAGCCCGTCGACGTCGAACACGGACTGCAGACCGAAGAGCGCTATAGTCATACCGACTGCCGACAAGAAACACCACCCAATCTCGACCTTCGGGAAGCGGATCGAGACGAACTTGGAGAGATAATATCCGTGCAGAGCAGTATTGAGCACGAAAGATAAGAGTGTGGCCGCAGCAGCCCCGACAATTCCGAATTCAACTACGAGTGCCACATTCAGAATAAGGTTTGCAACGACTGAGACGATGGTAGCGTAGGCCGCTAGGTCGGGTCGGTTAATGCCTTTAAGCGCCCGACCGAGAATTACGTGAATGGCCTGTACCAGCTTTTCACTCATTAGGATAATTAACGCGAGCCAGGCAATCGTAAACTCCGCACCGAACATGTATTCCAGAATTTCCTGAGAGAACACAATCACTCCGAAGACGGAGGGGATGACGAAAATCATCGACGGCGTAATAGCGTTACTAATTGCGGATTCAATCCGATTTTTAGCGTCTTCAGAGTCCCATCGACTGATTTGTGGGAGTAATACCTCTGCGATGGAACGGCTCAGAAGCATCACAATGAGGGTGATTCGCCAGGCAACTTCATACGCTCCGACGTGAGCTTGGGTTAGGAAGAAGCCGATAATGAGCACGTCCATCCAACTGTAGACGTAACCACCTACGAACGAGGCAACATTGTATTTTGCATAATCAAAGAGGGAACGTGCATGCTTGTACGACGGACGGCCAAACGGTGTTGAGGTCTTGTACCAACCCCACACGAATACAACGCCCATTCCTGCCATCAGCCCATATACCAGTCCTATAGCTCCATAGCCGAGCTGGACGAGGATAATACCAACACCAGCCCAGACAATTTGCCTAGCTACGCGGAGTTCAGCCGTTTCACCGACTCGGAGCTCTCCCTTCAAATTGAATTCCGCTAGCTGTTCCGCCTCCTGCAGGACGATGGCTATGGCAAGAAGGAGGGCCAGCTCTGTACCGAGATAGTCGTTCACGTAGGAGCGCAGGAGGAATATTATCAGCACGATTACCGCTATCGGTACCATTTTTATCACTATGGCGCTGGAAAGAAAGCTCCCCGGAGAATCGCCTTCACTGACTCTTTTTTCCACTGCACCACGAATACCGAAGTCGGCCCCGATCTCGAGGATTCCAAGAAGGGCTTGAAAGAGGAAGAACGCGCCCATCGGCGCGGCACCGAGCTCTCTCGAAAAATAGATTAGACCTCCGAACTGAACCGCTGCACTGGTCACTCTAGCGCCGAATAACTTTAGACTTGAATGGGCGAGGCTCATGAATTGTTGCGAGTTGGATACGACTTTAGACAGCTTACGTTTGCGTGATGGGAGCAGGAGTAATAAACATCAATACTTCGTGTGGAGTCCATCCCTAAGAGGCTGGAATAAATCCGAGACCATCAGGTATAATGGCTTTGAACTAATCTCCACATGAGAGAATGAGCAACATCCACGACGTCGAAGTACGCCACCTCCAAGTCAACGCCGACGAACGTGGCCATCTGGTCGAGATGTTCCGGGAGGACTGGGAGGAGTACAACCCAGAGCCGGCAATGTCCTACTTCTCCATGACGTATCCTGGAATCACCCGGGCGTGGCACCGCCACACACTCGGGCAGGTGGACCACTTCGTCTGCCCGAAGGGGCGCATCAAGGTGGGAATCTACGATGATCGCGAAGACTCGCCCACGCAGGGGGAATTAGACACGTTCATCATCGGGGAGCACAACCAGCAGGTTATTCGCATCCCGGGCGAGTGCTGGCACGGTTTCAAAGCCATCGGCGACGAGCCAGCGTTCCTTATCAACTTCCCGACGAAGCTGTACGATTACGACGAACCCGATGAGGAGCGGCTCCCGTATGACACAGACAAAATACCTTTAGACTGGGACGAAGAACCGAGCGGATGACAGATGAAAGGAGTACTTCTCTCGGGTGGGACGGGCTCTCGGCTCCGTCCCATAACCCATACTGGCCCGAAGCAACTCGTTCCAGTCGCAAATAAGCCAGTCCTCGAATATGCAATCGAGGATCTGAAAGAGGCCGGAATCACCGAAATCGGTGTTATCCTCGGGAACAAAGGCCGCGAAGAGATTCAAGAACTTCTTGGGGACGGGTCGAAGTACGAAGTAGATATTACGTACATTGTCCAAGGGAACCCCCTCGGACTCGCACATGCAGCCGGATGCGCCCAGGACTTCGTCGGGGACGACGACTTCGTGATGTACCTCGGGGACAACATCCTCAAATCGGGTGTGACCGAACTCGTAGAGAGTTTCGAGGCTGGAGACTACGGCGCAGGGATAGCTCTTCAGGAAGTCGAAAACCCGCAAGCGTTCGGTATCGCAGACGTAGACGACCAAGGGAACGTCACAGAACTAATCGAGAAACCTGACGAGCCGCCGACGAACCTCGCACTCATCGGGATGTACGTTTTCTCACCCGCGGTCTTCGATGCCATCGACGATCTCGAACCGTCGTGGCGTGGCGAGCTCGAAATCACGGACGCTATCCAAGCCCTTCTTGAAGACGACTACGAAATCGACTCTCACGTCGTCACGGGCTGGTGGAAGGACACCGGAAAGCCTGAGGACATTCTGGAGGCGAACCGTCTCGTCCTCGAAGACACCGAACTGAATACAGCAGGTGTCGTTGAGGACGGTGCAGAGACAAACGGCCGTATCGGACTCGCAGATTCCGCAGTCATAAAGGACGGAGCTGTTGTTCGAGGGCCTGTCTCCATCGCGGAGAACACGACGGTTAAGAGCGGAACATACATCGGCCCGTACACGTCGATTGGCGCGAACTCAACGTTGGAGGGCATCCACATCGAGAACAGCGTCGTCATCGGCGACTCTGAAATCACCGCCAATGGCCGCATCGTCGATAGTCTTCTTGGACGCAAAGCCAACGTCGAAAGCGCAGAAAACCACCTCCCGGAAGGTCGCCGACTCGTCGTCGGCGAGAACTCACAACTCAAACTCTAACGATGCGCATCATCACTCACACCTGCCCGGCCTGCGGGACTATCGTCGCGGCGAACGAACTCGAAGACAACCGAGTGATGAAGTGTCCAGGACTTGACTGCCAGGAAGTCCTACACTTCGAGGACCTCCCCGAGAACGCACGCGAACACTTCCTCGAAAACCGGGACCGTTATCAGATCTAACGCAACGCGTTCCAGACTGCTTCGACATCCTCGCGTAATGTCGGTTGTGGACGGTCAAGCTCTGATTCCACGTTTTCGACATCGAGGCAGGTGTACGCCGGCCGTGTCGCATCTCGTTCGATGTCGTCCATCGATCCCTCCCTGAGCAATTCCTCGCTGTTACCGACGTGATTGGCAATCATCTCTCCGAACTCGTAAGGGGTGACGCACGACGCACACGCGATATTGAAGAAACCAGTAGCGTCCCGCTCAAACAGATCCAGTAGTGTTTCGGCCGCCTGACCCGCACGTGTCGGCGTCACCCACTGATTCGTAAACAACGGGACCTCTTCTCCCGACCGGAGTCGGTCTCGAACCCAGGCCGGAAATCCCGTGAGTTCCTCACCACTTCGGTGGATACCCCAGACGAACGATAGTCTAGCCACAAGCGCATCCGTGATTTCTTCGGTGACCGCTTGTTCGCCTGCTAGCTTCGACTCGCCGTACACCTGCACCGGATTCGTATCCGCAGACTCATTATACGGCTCACCTTCCACCCCATCGAAGACATAGTCCGTCGAAATGTGAACAAAGTCAACGTCGTTCGCGTCACAGTGAGCGGCTAGCCCGCCTGGTGCATCACCGTTGAGTACATGGGCTTGTTCCGGGTTTGTCTCGCAGCGATCGACATCCGTCATCGCAGCACAGTTGACGACCACGTCCGGGTCGTGTTTGCTGAGGATGTCGTCGAAGGAGTCGTGTTCTCGGAGATCGAATTGCGTGAGTGGAATGTCGAACCCCGGCTGCGTCGAGTGATAGGTTCCACAGATACACCACCCACGTTGCTGCCCTGCACGTACGACGTTGCTACCGAGGAGACCGTTCGCACCGACGACGAGGAGTTGCATACTGTAGTCTTCCGACAGTAATGTAAATAGGTACTGCGAACACGGTCATACCATGCGAATCCTCGTCACTGGCGGTGCCGGATTTATCGGTTCAAACTTCGTCCATTACGTACTTGACGAACACGAGGACGACGAAGTGGTTACCCTTGACGCATTGACGTACGCGGGTTCGAAGGATAACCTCGATGGCGTTCTCGACCATCCACGCCACGAGTTTGTCGAAGGCGACATCTGCGACCGCGATCTCGTCACGGACCTCGTTTCCGACGTCGATGCAATCGTCAACTTCGCGGCTGAATCACACGTAGACCGGTCAATCGAAGGTGCGAAACCCTTCGTCACGACGAACGTTCAGGGCACTCAGACCCTCCTCGACGCCGCCAACGAGGCGAATATCGAGCGCTTCCTCCAGATATCGACCGATGAGGTATACGGCCAGATTCTAGACGGGAAGTTCTCAGAGGACGATCAACTCAATCCCCGGAACCCCTATTCGGCGACGAAGGCAGGTGCGGACCTCCTCGCACAGAGCTTCCAGACGACTCACGACCTTCCTGTCCTCATTACGCGGACGTGCAACAACTTTGGTCCCCGCCAACACCCCGAAAAGCTCATCCCGAAATTCATCCAGAATGCTGCCGCCGGTGAGACTCTTCCCGTATACGGAGACGGCTCGAACGTTCGTGAATGGATCTACGTGGAGGATAACTGCCGAGCACTTGACTTAGTTCTCCGTGAAGGCGACGTGGGTGGAATCTATAATATTGGTACTAACGCGGAGAAGACGAACCTCGAAATCACCGAAGCCATCCTAAACGCTGTCGGTGCGGAGGACGACTTAATCGAGTTCGTCGAGGACCGAGCAGGCCATGATCAACGATACGCACTCAACACCGAGAAAATCGAAGCACTCGGTTGGGAACCAAAACACACGTTCGAGGAAGGGCTTGAACGAGCTGTCGATTATTATCTGGGTCAACATAATCAATAAGACACTGTTTTGACGCACCCGCGGAGTGTAAACGCAAAAGTACCGCAGTACCACACGCATCTTGGAAACCCGGGCTAAGACAGAACGCACTCAAAATGGAATACTTGCCATTGTGGGTCCAGTTTCATATTCACTTCAACCATAAGAAGGAGATATAAGGAGGTATTTGGTACGTGCTGCAAAGCACTAACCCAACAGACACGGTTGAGTTTGACAGACACCTTCGGAAATTTCAGCGGCTTGTCCGCATCAGATCGGTTCAGATGCTGCCTATGACGGGGGCGTTATTGTAGGTCCTTGACGTCGCCGACAAGGCACTCGATGTCGAGGGTATCGATCCATCAGCACTCGACGTTCCCGAACGACGGTTCAGGACGGTCTTTCTCAAGGAAGCAAGAAAATCGCCTTTCCTCAAGGACTTCTACGAATATCTCGAAGGCTCCGATTCCGTGCTCCCCGAACTCGGTTACAGGACGCAGTCTGCGTTCGTGAGTTACGGGACACTTCGTACCGAAGCGAACGAACGCCTCCCCGAAGAGTTGGCTGAACTGGAGCGAGGGCGGGATGCGTTCGAGGCAGCTGTCGTCCGAGCAGTGTATGCAGTGTTCCGGAACGGGATCACGCCTCCGGAAGCGGTGAGTGCAGCATATGGGTTCGACGCTGTTCGTCCGCCACTATACGAGAAGTCAGTGCTGCGACCCGTGAAGCAGGAAGCCCTCCAGAGTTGGGTTCGACTCCTCCTCACCGAAACACTGCAGCCCCTCACGTTCCATCGCGAACAGAGTCAGATTGAGATCCCACAGTTCGTCGGACTCTTCGCTGCGTCTGCACTATACGACTGTGGGGTCCAGACGGTCCCCGACGTCGTCGATTACCACGAAAATCGCGCGACAGTTCCGAAAGGCAGCGGGGTTCCGAAATACATCGACGACCTACCGCTCAATGACAGCGAGGCAGCGTTCGGCGACGAAGGGAAGCAATCGATCGTCGACCAATTCGACGCCGTTCATCGTGCCACGCTCGAACTCGCAAACGAGCGAGGGTTCTTCGACAAACCGCTTTCGCTGGCTGTCGATATGTACCGTATCGATTGGAACGGGGCGAACGACGGTTCCACGATCAATCGTCCCCCGATGTCAGAGACCGATGTTCGCTCACAATGGACGTACGCAGTTCTGAGCATCATCGACACGGACGCTCGATTCACGCTCGGCACGCGATGGCTCCCGAAGAAGAGCCGGTATCCAGCCGCAATCAAGAATATGTCGTCGATTCCGAAGGACTATTTCGATGTCAAGGCGGTCTACGCCGACAGTGAACTCATCTCAGGTGATCTAATCAACGCGTTCCGCGGGCTTGCGGATTCGGATTGGGTGGTTCGGGCCCCGAATCACAAGGCGGTGATTTCGCAATTGAAACGGTTCACTCCTGCTAACCACATCGGATACGTGCCATCGGTCTCTTGGAACACGACTCCGAAACCCGCTGCCATCGTCTATCCCTACGATAGCAACGACCCTGATACAATCGAATTCACTGCACGCCAACTGAAACGGGCCCCGCCAATTAGCATGGACGAACAAACGACGATCCTCTCCGGAGACGGGAACGCGGAAACGCAACCCGAGCTCTCTCTTCCTACGCTCGAAGAGAAGTTCGACGACCCTCAGTCGGAGCCCGGCGTTGGAGACCCTTCGACGCATGCTGCGTACTTGACGGACCGTGCCCTTCCGGAGCGGTCGGGAGATGGAATTCATTTCCAGTACTACCAGCGGTGGGCCATCGAGGAGTTCATCAACGAGATATCCAATAACTTGATGCCGGTTATCGAGAGCGCGAACCCGAAACTGCGACTGTACGGCATGAATCTCGCTGTTCTATTCCAGAACTGGCATACCCTCATCAACCGCGCTCCTTCCCCTGAGCTCAACAACGACGGGCAGGCGATGATTCGAGACATCGCACAGGTCGCATGGGACGACGAGACTGGGACTGTGACGGTCGATGTCTCCGACGACATAGAGGTGGGTTGCTGATGCGGGTCGAGCAGAGAGGTGCTTGAGACCAACATACGCGGCTGGGGGACGCGGCGCCTGTGCCAGGGCTGTCTTCGATCGAACCTGTGGTAAAATTCTGGAACTTCGCCGTCTCACTTTCTGTAGACTGATGGACTGGCTTAGAGTCCGAGGTCGCGTAGCCTCCAGTCGTCGGGAAGCTCGCTCTCGAAGCCCGCGTCGGCGACGAGTTGGCGGATGCGTTGTTCGACTGCGTCGTCGAGTTCGAACGTGTAGTCGAGTTCGTCGTGCCAGCTCCAGTTTCGGGGCGTTGTCGGCCACTGGTCGTCCGTTCCTAAGCCGTACACGCAGTCGAGAAGGTAGCGAGTGTACGGGATGTCGTCTCCAAGTCCCCACGAGAGCGTTCCCTCGATGGGCTCGTCGAGCACGAGACGCTCGAGGCCGTCGATGGCTGCGTGCTGGTCGGCGTAGAAGGCGTGTTCGAGCATTGGATTCACCAAGAAGATATCCTCGGACGCGCGGTCGTGGAGCCGGTCCACGACGGCGTGGTCGGGGTGCCCGATGCCCCATCCGTACGCGTGTGTTTCCTCGCGGACGACGTCCTCGGTGTCTTCCGCGGTGACGGCCACGTCGTCGAGATACGTGAGCGCCGCGACGGGGATCGCTTCGACGCCGTCGGTCACGCGGGTGCGGATTACGTGTCGTCCGACCGCGTTCGCAATCGCGGGCGTCGCCAGCGGCACGTCGTTCTCGACGGTCGGGTCGTACGCCGCGGCGACGTCACCGAGGAGCGTCCAGCCCTCCGAGTGGGTGGCATCATCCAGCGCGTCGGCGACGCGCTCGTAGTACGGCCAGAACACCTCACGGTCCCCACCATCGTCGATGTCGACCGCTTCCGAGAGCGCGGTCTCGAACGCCGCAACAGCGTTGTGAACTGCAGTCAAGTCTCCGTCATCCACGCGATCGAGGTGGTCGTCGATTTCGTCAGTCAGCCCTCCGGCTTCGGTCGAGTCCTCACTCTGGAGGACCGACTCGGTGTCCGAACACTCGTGGAGCCGTAGCCGCGAGAGCGTCTCGAACGTCTCCCCGCAATCGTCGCATTCGTGTGCCATTCCGTTCGTCACGTACTTCGAGGTGCTACTTCGAACTATCGTACTGTAAACTACCCCACCCTACTTCGCTCACCGCATACGCGGTTCGCTCGTTGAGGGTGGGGCTTTGATGTGGACTCCCGGCAATCAGTCACCAGCAACAGGCCGGTGACTCTCGCCGTTCAACGTCCCACCATTCACACGCAGGTCTACTGCTGCGTCTCCGCTCCCCGACGTGGGCGAGGAACGGAGTCTGTGTGTCCGCTTTCGGGCGTACCGTAGCCCGATATTCTTCGCACCGTTGTAATCCGCGTTCACCTCGTAGCCACACTTCTGGCAACAGAAGTGTTCTCCGTGGCGGTTATCCTCGTGTGTGAACCCACAGTCCGTCCGAGAACAGCGTTGAGACGTGTGGTCTGGCTCTACTTGCTCCACGGAGACGCCCTGTTCAGGGGCTTTGTAGGAGACGTACTCTAAGAGGCGTCGGAACGCCCATACGTGGTGCCACTTCGCCTGCGGCAGTCGCTCTCGAATGTCGGTCAAGTCCTCGAACACGATTACGTCGCAGTCGTGTTCAACGGCTTCTGAGACGATTTCGTTGGCGACCGTGTGGATGTACTGTTTGCGCCATGCTTCCTCGCGCTTTCCGAGGCGGAGCAGGGCGTTGTGCGCGGCTTGTGTGCCGCGTTGTTGCATCTCACCACGCCGCTTCTCAAACTCACGGCACCAGTGGTCGTAGTCGTCTCCCTGCCAGAATGTTCCGGTCGAGGAGACTGCCAACGAGTTGACGCCGAGGTCAATACCGAGGACCGTTTGGTCGGGGTGCTCGGTATCTTTCGAAACCTCTGCGTCACCGTCTGTCCGCCGTGTTGAGAGTTGGATGTAGAAATCGTCGTCTACCGCGTCGTATCGAACCGTACTCTCGCGGAACTCGTAGTCCCCGGAGAGAACGTACTGTTCATAGGGCGTCGGACTGTCTGCCGGGAGAATGAACGACGGTTCGACCCGCCCCTCGACGGTTGCCAGCGACACCTTGTTTCGGTAGAAGGTCGCGCTCCGTGCGTCGTAGTCCATCGTTTCGGCGGTGAACGTGGGGCAAGAGACACGCTGTCCTTTCTCCCATCGTTTGACACACGCTTTGACGGCTTCGACCGCGCGTTTGATTGCGGCTTGGACGAGTTGTGCCTGTAAGTCTGTCTCCTCTCGAAGTTCGGAGTAGAGTGCGTCACGAACCTGTCTCTTGTTGGTTCTGCACTCGGTGTAGGAGGTGTCGTACCAACAGTAGTCGGCGGTTCGGTTCGCGCAGTACAGGTATTGCTCGGCAGTTCGGTGGAGTGCATCGCGTTGCTCGTCGGAAAGGTCAAGTTTCACGACGGCGGTTCGACGCACCTCCATGACTTCAGAGAGTGTCCGGGGTACTTATATGTCCGGGAGTCGGTCGCAGTACGTTGGTTGTGTCGTATCGTGTCGGTTTCCTCTCCGGCCTACTCACTCCCTTCGCCACGCTTCGGTCGCTCCTTGAGGCCGGAGGCTCCACCTCGAAAACGCTGAAGGACCGTCTACGAAGGTGGGAGTGACCTCGAGACCAGGAAGACTTCGGTCATTATCGCAGTCATCATTATCCAGCGTACGACCTTCCACGACCGGACGGAGGTACTCGACGCCCTCGGAACGACTCACGCGTCGTAAGCACTACCTCGATGAGAAACTCGCCACTGAAGGACGCGTTGTCGACATCGACGAATTACCCTACCTGGTCGAGGAACACGACGCTCTTCGGGCCTCCCTGCAGGGATTCGTCGAAAAAACAACTACCAAGGGCCAGAATCGTTGCTCGTCTGTGTGGGTCGAGCGTGAACACGGTGGAATCCGAAGTGCTCGGCCACGAGAGCCAGTTGTACGGTCGCCGGGAGGGGAGAGATCGGTCTCCAGTCGTTTGCCTTCCGGTAGCCCCTCGACGTCATCACTTACGACCTCAAAGGCGCGATCCCGTCGGATGCTGTCACCGGTGGGACGCCGATGTCTCTCACTCTGTGGATCTTCCACTCTGGAGGCTAGCAAAGACCGAGTATAGTACTTTGAAGTATCGTACTCTGAAGTATGATTACCGAAAGTATCATTATCGGTGCTGTGGTGGGGTTGGTATGGTCGAGTTCGTGAACCGGACGGAGGAACTCTCGCGACTCAGGGGTCTGTACGAGTCGGAGAGTGCCGAACTTGCAGTGATTTACGGTCGTCGACGACTCGGAAAGACGGCCCTCGTCCGGGAGTCCTTGGAAAGAGACGAAAAGCCAGTAATCTACCAGGCGAGACAGAAAACGAGCGAGCTCCAACTCAAGCAATTCATCGACGCAGCCGCGGAATCCTACCCGGGCGTGACCCGTATCCGGGAAGACTGGGAAGAGATCCTCAGATATCTAGCCGAACAGGACGCTATCATCGTCCTCGACGAGTTCCCGTATCTCGTCGAACAGGAGGAGAGTCTCCCATCGGTGTTACAGGCGATGTTCGACCACGAACTCGACGATTCAGCTGCGACGTTCGTTCTCGTCGGCTCGTCGATCAGCATGATGGAAGAAGCCGCCCTCCTCGGAAATAGTCCACTATACGGTCGATCCTCGCTCAAACTCGACATCCGACAGCTCCCGTTCGACGCCGCGATGGAGTTCTTCGACGAGACGTATACTGCAGACGAGCAGGTCCTCACATGGGGCGTTTTCGGTGGCGTGCCGTACTATCTCGAAGAGGTCTCACCCGACGCGACGCTCGCAGAAAACGTCCAACAGACGATTCTCTCCCGGCACGGGACCCTCCATGACGAACCGGATTACGTACTCCGGATGGAACTGACCGAACCAACACGGTACTTTTCGATCTTGGAGGCCATCGCCGGTGGAAGCACCAGTCGGAACGAGATTGCGGGGACGACTGGCATCGATTACAACCAGCTCTCGAAATACCTCGGCCGACTCTCTCGGCTACGGCTCGTCGACCAGCACGTCCCGATTACCGAGCGGAAGGAGCGGAGCAAACGCAGCCGGTACCGGATCCGAGATCCGTTCTTCCGCTTCTGGTTCCACTTCGTCTACGGAACCGGCGAACAGTACGACGAACTCGGGACCGAGGCATTCGAGACCCTTATCGAACCGGAGCTCCCTGATTTCGTCAGTCGTTCCTTCGAGGAGTTGTGCTGTTCGGCGCTTCGGTCCCTGTATCCGGAGTATACGATCACGCAAACCGGGCAATGGTGGTACGGTGAACACGAGGTTGACGTCGTTGGCCTCACGGCGGGAGACACCCTCGTCGTCGGCGAGTGCAAATTCCAGCAGTCGCCCCTCGGCTACGACGCACTCTCGAAACTCCAAGATCACGTCGAGGAACTCCGGTGGACACCGGAAGACGGCAGTAGCCGCGCCGAGCAGTACGCGCTGTTCTCACGGAACGGGTTCAAACCGTCCGTCGAAGAGGAAGCGGCAGACCGAGACGATCTTCGACTCTTCACCGTCGCTGACGTCGTCGACTCGTATTGAGAACCCCGTGATCGACCGTGACATCCTCCTCGCCGTAAACGGCGAGGCTTCCCCTGCATGGGGAATACCAGTCAGTCGTCGTCCTCAGAACCTTCGGTTCTGATGGGCTGCACGAGACCGTTGGTCTCGTGAACGCTGGTAGAGGATTCCGACTCTTCGTCGGCCGTGAGCGTCATCTGCGAGGGTATCTCGCTCGTCTCACGGTGAGTCGTGGCGGTGTCACTACCGCTCCCATCCCGAGGCGAGTCATCGCGTTCCGCCTTGTCAAGCGGGACGCTCTCTCCCCACGGGTCAACCCGTCGTGCGATATTCACAGCAGCGTTGATGTCGGCCTGAAACGTCGAAACGTGACAGCCGTCGTGCGGACACCGGAACTCGGCTTGTGAATCCCGCCGACCGAGACGGTGGCACGAGTGACACGTCTGCGAGGTGTACGCCGGATTCACGTACTCGACCGAGATGCCTGCTTCCGTCGCCTTGTCCTCGATGCGCCCTTGAAGTCGGGCGAACGCCCACGAGTGAAGGCGACGGTTCATGTACTTCCCGTAGTCGAGACGCTCACGGATGTACGTCAAGTCCTCCATCACCAATACCGGATTCTCAAACTGTTTGGCGTACTTGACGACCTGCCGAGACGCCTTCTCAACGATGTCGGTGAGCGCGTTCTGGTAGTGGCTGAATCGGTCTTCGATTCGCCACTCGGATGCGTCACGCTCTTGGAGTCGTTTCAGGGTTGTGTGCATCTCTTTGCGGAGATGCTTCGCTCTGCTTCCGCTACGCACGAGCGGGTCAGTCGGAGAACCGTCCTTGAGGGCACAGCCCGTGATGAGAGCGGTTTCCCCGATGTCTAAGCCGATGTGCGTGGCGTCACCGTCCGTCGCTGGTTCTTCGACTGGGTACTCGACGGTGACGTGCAGTACCCAGTTCTTCCGGTGCTTCTGGAGCCGTATTTCTCCCGCCTTCGCGTCCTCCGATACGAGATCGTGCCAGAGATCTTCCTGTTCTGGGTTGATGCGGAGCGGTATCCAGAAGTTCGTACCCCGACCGGGACGGGGAACCCACCACGTGAACTCATACTCGCGTTCGCCGGAGTGGTCGAACTTTGCAGCCTGATTCGTGAAGCGTATGGGGTGTTCGTCGTCCAACTCCTTGGCGTTGTACGTCTTGCGGAGTTTCGGGACGTAGTTGCAGAGGGCAGCCTTCGCCTGATACGGCAGGTCGTAGGGCGTCACGATGTCGCTCACCGCCGACATGGTGCTCGCCCCGGCGTCGAACGCCTCTTGCAGACCGTCACGGTAGGTTTCGAGCAGGTCGTTGAGTTTCGACTGCTTGTGCGCGGTCGGTGGCGCGAACGTCGCCTGCAACGTCTTCGTGACGGTCAGAGACACGCTACTGCTCCTTGACGTACTCCATCAGCACGTCGATACTCACTTGGCCGGTGGTGGCGAGGAAGTACCCCGGTTGCCAGAACGCCTTGTCGAGCGCCTGCCGAACCTCGGGGTTCTCGTCGCGGATTTTGCGGGACGTGACGCCCTTGAGCGAGTTGATGAACTTGGTGAGGTCGGTCGTTGGCTTCGCTGTGAACGGCTTCATTGAATCCGCAGAGGGCGACGGGATTCACTGTTTCACGGCTTGTTCGACGTTGTAGACTGCGGCGGCGAGCACAATTTCACGAAACTGGCGATACCACGCTCGCGCTCGGACGGCGGAGCCGTACGAGCGCTTAATCACCGAATTCACGGTCTCACACACCGACCGCTGGTTGTAGAGGTCATCGTCGATCCGGGCGTTGTGCGCGTGGTCGTACGGTGCGAAGACGCGATGCTTGATCAGCGGTCGAACGCCTTCTGCGCGAAGCTCCTCGCGGAAACCCATATCGTCGTAGCCCTTGTCGGCGGCGAGGCTCCGCAGGTCGCCTGCG
>NZ_FNIA01000036.1 GCF_900103505.1 Haloarchaeobius iranensis | reverse complement strand
GATCTGCGGTCTCTTGCTGCCGACAAGGGATACGACAAGAAATCGCTCCGCGAATCCCTTCGTGACCTCGGGATTCGCCCACTCATCAAACATCGTATCTTCGCACCCTATGATCACGCACACAACGCCAGAATCGACGAACAACGCTACAATCAGCGTTCTATGTCCGAGACCGTGAACTCGACTGTCAAGCGCTCGCTCGGCTTCGCCGTGCGAGCGCGTTCCTGGTTCCGAGAGTTCCGAGAAATCGCCCTGATGTGTGTCGTCTATAACATCAAGCGGGCTGTGAAACAGTGAATTCCACTGCAGTATGGCGATTCAACACAGCCCGTCAATTCAGCATTCCATTTTCGACCAAGGGACGTTCAGTACATTTGTCGATTCCGAAGAGTGGATTCAGGAGACGCGTTTTCGATCATCTGGTCTAAGTCATCACGGTATAAATCAACTAATATAGGGTCTTTGTATGCACGAACTTTGGCTAACGCACCTGTTTTGGTCCTCTGACCCTTGGTAAACCCGCTCATGCTGAGAAAGTATGCACGTCTACAGTTTGGTAAGTCTTCGACCTTTTCGTAAAAATCAATGATTTCAGATTTCTCAATTGGAGGACTCACCCACTTGTTCTCAATGAACGTATTGCTTCCAACTAGTCTGTACAGCCAATCCTGTGCATCAAGGCATGACATATGAACGTCGACTTCTCCAGAGTTCCCATTCGGTTTGATCCGTATATCAACACCCTCCAATTGTTGAAAAAGAAGTCCCACGAAGTAATCGAAATCTCTACCCCGCTTCTGAGGATTATCCATTTTTTCAAACCGCTTTAGCTCCTGTTCAAAAAATGATTTGGAACAATCTACTTCTTCGTCTATGAATTTGCGAATCTGCCACTGGCCGTCTTCTGGAAAGAAATCGTGGTCACCATCCACGATCTCATATACCACCTCCCAATTCCGCTTTTTATCGACTCTGAATTCCCGTTCACAATCAATACAGATTTTAGATCGACTGGGTACTTCACTCCTCTTTGTAAATATCCCTTGTTGGGCTGTACAGTGAGGACATCGAACCTCAATTTTCGCCTTCAAAGCGTCTTCTTGAACGAGTACGGAAAACACCGTCTGAACTGTCGCCTTATCCAAATCCGTTCTAGCAAACGCAGTCTCAACAGAGAAGTGTCTAACGGACGACGTGCGGACATTATTCAGGTACGTCCGTAAGTCCTCCAAGTGTTCCTTGGGTATATCCGTCAGTTTCTCGGAGTACTCCATCGATTATCTCTGTTATCGCGTTTATATTTTCCTCACGCTCCGACTTCAGTATTGATACCTTGCTCTGTTTCCGGTTTATTTGGAACTTAAATCCGTCTGCCAGTTCGACGTATCCAATCGTGATTTCTCCACCGCCCTCTAATTCTTTAGCGACTCTATCATCTTCCCGAGCGTCCCTCCGTTCCCCTGTTTCATCTTTCTTCGAAGTAAACGAGATTGTATCAATAGTACTGTCCTCGTCGTCTTCGACTTGAACACGGAGATTGTAGTACTTCTCCACTCGCGAATTAAATTGGCGTCGGAACTCACCACCGAAATCAGGCCGATAGGTGCTGCTCGATTTATACTGCCCCATTGAAGAGACGATCCCGTCTCGAATTTTTTCAGCCATATCTGGGTCAGAGGTCCGGATTTCAAGCAGATCTGTATCGGGACGAACAACCCCAACCGCTCTTTGGGTTGTTAGCTCAGGTTTTCGCTTGCCCGTAGTAATCTCAACGCCTCCTGTAGATTCGTAGTATCCAAAGGTGAGATACAATCGTGGGCCCTCCCGCTCAGAGTGGCTCATGAACGGTTTTCTAGAGACGTTTTCCACGTCGTCTTGGACAGGGAACTCGTCTTCCACGGATGCAACTAGCTCTTCATACGAGTACTTAGAGAGACCCGTGATTACAAAATAATTCAGCGTTTGCCTTCCAGCGTACTTGTATTGAGTAAGAATATCCCTGATTTGTTCTGCCGAGAGTTCTTCTGCGACTGCTTTTTTGAAGTCGTCCACCCCATCTGGTATGGGTAAATTCCTTGACTGAAGATATCTTTGAAGAGCTGCTTCAGGGATGCCAAGAGCCTTTAATTCGGCCAAGCGAGATTCGCAAGTCGACAAATTGCTGTAATCAGGGCTTGACATCTAGATATACGATAGGAATTGCGGATAGCACTTAAATCTCTAGGCTGGTCAACGTGTTTCTAATCGTTCTAGACATTGAAGTAGAAGGAAAGTGAATCCGTCCTACATGACCCCTGATTTAGAGGATCTGGCTGAATTAGACGAAGACCAATATTTCTTCGACCGGTTTCTTGAAGATATGGGTGAGAAACACGTTGCTTGGATTGATTTAATGGGAGTTCTGGACTCCCTTAGCAACGACCAATCGATGCCTGGTGTTTATCGTGGAGAATTACTAGCAGTCATCTCAAAGTATATCGATTTCGACAGGTCGGATATATTCACAATCGGTGATGGCGTGATTATAATGACCGACGATAAAGAATATTTAATGAACTTCTTAGGAGCCCTCTTTAGCCACTATGTGCATTTCAATATTGCACGTCACGGGGAATGGGATATTTGGCTTCATAGACTCATTCGTGCCGGTGTAGGGACTGGAGACCTTTATGTTATTGACATGGATGAATATGAAGAAGTAAACTGGAATGGTAACCCGATACCAAGAACCATTGACAATACGCCGTTTGGCCCGGCATTAATTAGGGCCTTACAAGCAGAATCAGGCGCACCGTATAGTATCCATGAACACGTGACCGGTGGAGAACCAGAGACTATCAAGTGGTGGAATAGTCAGCCAATCTCTATGGAAGATAGGGAGAATATTTTGAAAATGCTTAACGAGTACTTTAATTGGTTTAACTCAAAAGACACTTATCAATATTCGCCTTACGAAAGCAACCATATGATGACTAGTTTGCGCTTCTTCGAAGTGTCCAACTTCGAGATTGATTCTGGTGTTTAGTCAGGATAGGACGCTTGAGATTTGTACTTTCGCTTTCCGGGAGTCTCGATGGCCCCCTGTCTCTGACCACTTCATCAGCGGCATCTTCGACGAGCGACGCATTCGAACCGTGACGACCCGCGCACGTGGCCCGGATCGTCGATACGGAGCGAACGCATACCAGCCGCCAGCTCGCCGGAGCTTCCGGTGGGCTTCCTCGTAGATCTGGAAGTAGCCCGTCGAATCCATATCACATGCCTTGATTTCGACGGGCGTGCCGTTCTGGAACCGGGCGTCGTGCCAGTAGCACCGCGCGGGTTCGAGGTTCCGCTGCTCGATGACGTAGTGTTCTGCCGCCGTCCCGTACTGGTTGGCTTTCTTCGACGGCATGGCTACGCGCCTCGCGCGCTGATATATATCGACTCCTCTCCCCTGAGTGCGGCGCGGTCATGGGCGAGGTCGGCCCGGTCGGAGACCGGGGCGACCGGCGTATGACCTACGAGTACGGGACGGGGTGTTGCAACTGCAACACGCTCGCGTGCCCGCGCCATCATGCGATTACCTCCGCGACCTGTTGCACCTCGTCGCGGTACTTCCCGTCGTCCGTGTAGCGGTCGTACCGTCGCTTGCAGGTAGAGTGGTCCCACGGGGTCGCTCCCGCCAGTTTCCGCCATGCAACAGGCTCCTCGCTGTCCCACTTCTCCGGCTCCTCGCGAGCAGTGACGATGTTGTACATCGCCACCGCCTCCATCGCATCCTCGAAGTCCTCCGAGGTATCGCCGTCGACAGTGCAGGAATCCTCCCAAGACCACTTCGTCGGTTCCTTGTCGTTGTACGTGAGGTCCGTCGGCGGGATGCCAGAGATCGGGTCTCCGAGCGGGTCGCGGGCAGAGCCGTTCTTGATGGAGTCGAACACCTGTGCCTCCTTCACGTCGATCTTCTTCACGATGGTCCCCAGCTCCCGAACCAGGGGCGCGACGCTGTTCGGGTCGTGTCCGATGACGATGATCGAGCCGCCGTACTTCCTGATTTTGAACAGCAGCGGCCCCATCTTGGTGCGCATCGTGTATCCCTGCTCACCGACGCCCGAACCAGCGCTGCTCACTTCGTCCCAGACGAACAGTTTCGGGCGCGGGTTCCCGGCGAGCACGTCGCCGTCCTGTTTCAGCCACTCGGTCAGCTCGCCGTAGCTGCCGAGCCAGCCGTTCCGAACGCGACCCTTGTCGTCGACCCATTCGTCTGTCTCTTCGAGCGTCTTGATGTTCGACGCCAGTAGCGCGTCGTCGGGCTGTCGCTCCTGCCAGAGCTGGGCGAGCAGCAGCGCGAAGTTCGTCTTGCCAGCTCCCGGCGGCGCGAAGATGTAGATGATGGGCGCGGGACCGCGCATCAGCCCGCGAAGACGGTCCATCTCCTTGATTCCCGAAACGTCGGCCTTCTGGCTCGGGTCGCCGGGGAAGCTCTTCAGCGTGCTCATGTCCCCGTGCTCGAACGCCTCGGTGAACCGTTCGGTCCCAGCAACACGGAGTAGCTGGCGATGCTCGGTCAGGTCCTTCGCCTGTCCCGGCGCGAGATCGGGGCGAGCCCACTCGTCGGGCTCGTACATCTCGGCTCGGACGGAGAGCGCGCGGGCGATCTGCTCGTCTTGAACGTGGGGCGCGTGGTGGTGTACCCGGTCGTTCTGGCGACGGGTGTTCCCGTCGCGCCACTCGATTGCTCCGCCAGCCGTGAACAGCTCTTGCTGGTCGGTCATAGGTCATCGCCTCCCCGCATCTCGGGCGGTCG
This sequence comes from Haloarchaeobius iranensis, assembly GCF_900103505.1. Taxonomy (GTDB): domain Archaea; phylum Halobacteriota; class Halobacteria; order Halobacteriales; family Natrialbaceae; genus Haloarchaeobius; species Haloarchaeobius iranensis. Next base: position 9,857 of record NZ_FNIA01000036.1, on the reverse strand, counting down.
CTCCGGCCCGATTCGCTCCGCGTTCGGGTTCCGTTCTGGGTCGTAGCCGGTGCTGTAGTCCTCGATTTCGTCAATTTCAAGCCTGTCGTCGGAGTCGTGAACGCGGTCGATGGTGTCGTCCCACTGCTCGCGCACCGTGTCGGGCGCGAGCATCAGGCCGCGCTCGGTCGCCTCGGCGTTCCGGTTGATGACTTCCTGTTGGTTCTCCAGCGCCCGGCGCGTCTCAGTGCCGCGCAGCTCGTTGCGCTCCAGCCAAGCGTAGACGAACCGGTCGTGCAGGTCGTACACCAGCGATTTGAACGTCACCAGTGCCGAGTCCTGCATCTGACTCATGTAGCAGCCGGTAACGACGACTTCGCCCGTGTCGTCGTGGTACTCGAACTCGCGGACTTCCCACGCGGTGTTGTCGTTGACCTGGTACGGTGCGGGACCGTCGACGGTCTTTTCCTCCCACACCTCGGGCTTGACGTAGAGCTTCCGGCGCACGTCCTCGGCGGCGTTGATGTGGTACACCTCTTCGTGGGTGAGCTTCCAGAACAGCTTGATGATGGTGACGAACAGGCCCGTCAGCGGCGGGCCGAACAGCAGGACCGTGGCGAACACGCCGCCGGTCCACGGTGGCACCTGGGGGAGTGCTGGCCGCCACAGCCACAGCAGCACACCGAGGGAGACGAGCACGCCGGCGACGAGTGCCTGGGCGTTGCTCAGGATGTATGTGAGTCGGTCAGCCCAGCTGTCGAACGTTGCACTGGTGTCGCCGGTCATGGTCATGCCTCGATCACCTCGCCCTGCTCTTTGCGGAGAATTATCCCCGTCGCCGTGAGCGCGGCGAGAACCGAGGTTCCGACGCCGGCGAACACGCCTTGGGTGCCGCCGAAGGCTTCGAGCGGGTTGCCCGAGGGCAGGTCTTTAGAGATGACGAACTCCTTCTCGGTGGTCCACACCGAGACCGTCGACGTGCCGCGCCAGGTCTCGACGTCGAGCACGACGCGGTTCATCCCTCGGTCGAGCCAGACCTGATGCTCGTAGGCGTCCATGTCGACTGCCGAGAGACCGGAGTCCGACGAACGACGGTTCGCCTCTTTCATCGCACCCATGCTGTCCTGCCACTTCAGCAGGGTCGCAGGGGTGTCGGCCTCGACGGTGAGCACGATACGGCCCGGTGAGTACTCCATGTCGACGAGGGTGACGCCCGCGCCGAGATCGGCACGGACTGTAGACGTACTCTGGTTCTCGGGCATCGCCGTCGTCGCGGTGGCGTTGTCCCCGTCTTGTGCGGAGGTTACCCCAGGGACAGCGCCGACCGTGACGAGGGCGAGCGCGATGACCATGACCGCCGCGCCTCTCACGGCGTCATCACCTCGAAGTAGAGTTTCACGCCGATGCCGACGAGCACGGCAGCGATAGCGATCATGACGACACCGCCACCGATACCGAGGCCTGCACCGCCGCCCGGCCAGCCAATGCCGCCGCCGCCGCCACCGCCTCCGTTCGAGGCTTCTTCGATGCGAATCTGTTCTTCCTGGCGGAGTTCGATGAGCCGGTCCAGCTTGTCGCCGAGTTCGCTGAAGTTGCTCGTGCGGTAGTTGTACCGCTGCATCTGCACCTGCTGAATCTCGGAGCCGTCTTGGTCCTCGGCCCCGACGAGCGTGAACGGCTCAGAGAGTTCCACAGAGCGGTTGGACGCGCTGACGTGGAACATCAGCGAGCCATTCGCGTTCGCAGGGTCGTAGGTGGTGTTCACCGTCCAGGCATCGCCGCTCGGTGGCTCGCCCGTCATCAGCCCGGTCAACGTCTCCGTGCTGTTGTTCGCGGTGAACTCGTCGGTCTGAATCGTCATCGAACCGGTGAGGTTCAGATTCGGAATCTCCTCACCTGCCTGCCCGAGAGCGGTCACCGCGTAGATGCTGTAGCCTGTCGAGTTCAGGTCAGGGCTCCAGCCCATTGCGGTCGCCTGTACGCTCCGGTACTCCTCGATGTCCAGCTCGCCACGCACGTAGCTCCCGTACAGCCCGTTGACTGTCTCGTTGATGTTTGAGAGCATCTGCGTGTTCTGACTCAGCATCTCGTCGTACAGCGCCTCGAACTCAGAGCTGTTGTACGCCTCTGTGGTCCGATTGTCGTAGGTGCTGTAGTACTTGATGTACCCTATCTCCTGCTCAGGGTCGTTGACGTTGTTGTGGCTGTAGTCGAACCACACCGGCACGTTGCTGTAGTCGATGCCGTTGCGCTGGTCGGTGTACGACATCGTGAACGTGCTGATATTCATCGTGCTGCCGTTCGGCAGCGGGACTTGCGTATCGGGATTGTCCCGAACGAGGTCCCACGAGAACGACACGTCATTAGTCGAGATGTCGGTGTGGTGTTGCTCCAGCGCGGCGCTATTCAGCGAGAGATTGTCGCGAGTCGCCGCGAGGTACGCCAGCTCCTCCATACGCTGCTCGCGGTCCTCCAGCAGATTGTGAACCATCCGGCTGTAGTACTGTTCAACAGCCGAACGAGCCGCGACACGAGTCTCAGCCTGTGAGCTGTTGTTTTCCAGCGCCTTCAGCGCGGCCACCTCTGCCTTCGTCCACGCGACCGTTCGCGCGTTCTCCAGCGTGTTGTGGAAGGCGTTAGTGACCGTCTCCTCGCTGGCGTCCATCGTATCTGCACGAGAGAGCATATCGGCCCTCTCCTGTTCCTTCGAGCCCTGCCGAATCTCGTCTACGTCGACCCAGCAGTCACTCGTGTCGTCGAAGGGGTTGAACAGCCGCACCGTCAGGTCCACGGTGTCACAGTTGTCCGAATCGGGCGTCGTCGTCGACGCCGACACCGGCCCGACAAGGGCAGTCGAGAGCAGCAGGAAGGCCATGACCATGACCCGGCCCTTCATGCGAGGCTCACCCCGAACCAAACGAGTGAGCCGACGAGCACGACCGCACAGAACACCATACCGAGGAGGCGCGCGGTGGGGTCACTCATGCTGGCCTCTGTCGGGTTCTCGGTCGATGATGCGCTGGCGGATGCCCGCCTTGGAGATGATGCGTTCGAGCTGTTTGGTCGTCTCCGGGTCGAAGCCTCGGAGCACGATTCTCCCGGGTTCTGCGGATTGGTGGGTACTCATGAATGGGTAGGGGAAAGCGGGGTTACTTGTACGCGAGCAGGTAGAACCCGGCTCCGTTCACGCCGATCATGAGGAAGCCGAAGCCCCAGAACGACGCGATAAGGTCCGCGAAGGCCGGAACCAGTACGTAGAACAGGTTGGCGATGATGAACACCGGGCCGACCCACTCCAGCGGGCTCTCGGGCTCCATGATGTCGGGCTGGTTGGTCGCCCACGCGATGCCGATAGCCAGCAGCGTGACAACCGCGCCGACGGTGATGCTCGGGCCGTTCGAGATCGCGTACACCACGTCGCTCATGTACAGCGTGACCGGGGCGTCGACGCCGACGGTGGCGATGCCGGCCATAGCGAACGTCGCAGCGACGAAGAACGGCGCGAGGAAACTGTCGATGAAGTCGATTCCACTTGGGTTGTGGAGCCAGTCAGGCCCCATCGTTGTAGTTGCCATACTGCGAACCGTCTCTCGGCTATTTACTGCTAGAAAAAGCTACCGGAGGGGTCAGCGAAGGCTGTAGAGCGTGCCTGAGACGGCCGAAGCCGGGGACGTGTCCATGTAGTTCCCGTTGCAGTGCGGGCACTCGCTGAGGGTGCCGTCGGTGCAGACGCGGATGTAGTCGCGGGAGACGTACTCACCGCAGGTTTCGCACGTCGGCATCAGGCGACACCTCCGGCGGGCTTGGGGCTGCTCTTGCGGTACTTCCACTGCCGAGGGTCGGCCTCGGGAGGCTTGACGCGGACCGCGATCTCGGCTTCGTGGCCCTTCCCGAAGACGCCGCCGCACTGGACTCGGACGAAGCCCTTCGATTCGAGCGGTCGGAGAGCAGCGACGAGATCGTTCTGTGAGTAGCGGGTGTCCTGGGCCAGCAGACTGCCCTTGATTCGGAGGTTCAGGACGAGCTTCGGATTCGCGTGCTTGAGACAGGCGTCGTACAGCGTGGCGAGGTCCTCCCGCTCCGGGTGATACTCGCCGTCGGCGGTTCGAGTCCCGTGCGCTTCGTCGACGAACTCGGCCATGAACTCGCGGAACAGTGCGGCGCGGGAGGTGTCGCGTGCCTCATCGAATCGCTCAACGAGGTCCTCGGAGACGCGGAACTTCACCTGCTGGTTGCGGTCGGACTCGTCGTGGATGTGCTTGCTCATGCGAGCACCCCCGTCGGCTCGGTCTGACTGCCAGGAATGGTACCATCGACGTACCCCGATGGTACCACGGTGAAAACGCAGTACGTGGTAGGGCCGACCGGGGTGATTGCAACGTGGGTACCACACCCCCCTGGGGTGCTGTCGACGGCCCTCGTGCGCGCTCTCGTGTGTGCGCGCGAGACCGAGAGCCGCCGCGTGGCATAGGCGAGTCGGCTCACCGTCGAACACCTCCGTCGGCTCGCACCCTGTCGGCGTGTGCGTCGGGGTCGACCCGAACCGTCTCCTCGGTCATTGGCTGGATGGTGACGGGTTGGTCCCGGTCATCGGTCAACGCGAGATCCACAGCCTTGCGGACGGTGCAGAGGTGCGCGCAGGGACCGTCCTGATACTCGAAACCGCGACAGTCACAGCGACCCTCGTAGATGCCGCTCTCGTGACCGAGAGCGAGATGATGGACCGAGCCGCCGGGAAGGGTGATGCGGTACCCGTAGCGGCCGAACTGCTCGACGAGCGCGGCGCGTGGGTCCGCTCGTTCCCACGAGTCGCCGCCACGGTCGCGTTCGGCTTCGAAGTCGAGCTGGCGCGGCATCACGCACCACCCCGCTCGAACGTCGCTTCGCCGGCAAGGAAACACTCGAAGCACGGCACGCCGGTCGGCAGGTGCTCGCAGTCGCAGGCGTCCTCGTCGTCGCCGGGAGGATCGTTCGTGGTGCCGAAGTCGTCGAGGGTGCTCACGGCCGACACACCCCCTCGTCGAGCGCGGGACACTGCGGGTGCTGTTCGTCTATCCAGTCGCCGCAGTAGTCGCAGATCGGCGGCTCTTCGACAGGTCCGAAACTGCCGATACCTGTCAGTAGAGGATGGAAAAGGGGTAAGTAGGTAGTGGGCCGGCGCGAATTTGAATCGCGGTTACGGCCACCCGAAGGCCGAAGGATACCAAGCTACCCCACCGGCCCGCATTCGAGACAGACGAGTGGGCGACTTTTAACGCTTCCGAAACGCCCGACGAATCAGCGGTCGACGCGGAGTTCGTCGAGGTGGCCCTGGAACTCGATGTCGTGGCCGTGGACGGTCGTCACGCGCACGGCGTCGGAGGAGAAGCTGGACTCGACGCGGTACTCCTCGCCGTCGTCGCCGTCGACGTAGATGGTGGAGCCGCCGATGTAGCTGGTGTCGGCGCTGGTGACGTCCCCGGAGACCGTCTCGGTGGGGGCGGAGCCGTCGCCGGTGTCGCGCCGGAGGTCGAAGTGGACGCGGTCGCCCTCCACGACGTCGTCCAGCCCGGAGTCGAGCACGGTGCCGAGGTCGGTGTCGTCCTGCTCGGGGGCGCCGCCGTCGGCGACGACCTCGGTCGCGGTCGGGGCGTCGGCGGCGGGTTCGGGTGCCGTCTCGGGGACCGAGGCGCAGAACTCGTCGAACACGTCGGTACAGTCGGGACAGAGCAGGTATCGGTCCCGGTCGACGACGAGCCGCGTCGCGCCGGCGTCGGGGGCGACGGCGCCGCCACAGAGGCCGCAGTCGTGGTCGGCGAGGTTGTCGTCCCCGTCGGGGCGTGGCTCCATGTCGGCGACGAGCGCGCGCACGTCGTCGAAGCAGTGGTCGCAAGCGAACTGCTCGGTGGCGACGGCCGCACCGTCGCCGTCGGCCCGTCGGGTGTAGACGCGGTGGACGGTGTCGGTCGCCGTCGGGGTGACGGTGCGTGCACAGAACCGGCAGACGTCGGGGGAGTCGGTAGGCATGCATCACCCTGAGAAGGCCAGCTATTTAATTTCGGCCTTCTCCGAAGCTGTCAGAAACTCGCGTAGCCGTCGGTGTCGAGGTAGTGGTGGGCGACGGTGACGGCGTGGTCGGCGTGCAGCAGCGTGGGACCCAGCCGGAGGCGCTGGTCGGCGGCGTCGGCGAGCAGGTCGGCCTCCGTGTCGGTGAAGTCGCGGTGGTCGGAGAGCACGAACGTCGGGTTCTCGGGTGGTTCGGCCTCGCTGGCGGGTGCGCCGTCCTCGTGGAGCTGGACCACGGTGCCGTCGCGGGCGCACTCGTCGAGGACCACGTCCAGTCCCACGCGACGGATGCTGACGCCCGGCGAGGATTCGGCGGGCTGGTGGCCGATGGCGTTCTCGCGGTGCTCCAGCGCGGTGCGGACCAGCGCGGCGGTCGACCGCTCGTCCGGGTGCAGGTTGCGGACCGAGCCACCGTCGACGGTGACGGTGAACTCGTCCTGGATGACGAGGTGGACCCGCACGTCGTCGCGCAGTCCGTGACTCGTGAGGAACGCCGCGTTCAGACACCGACAGAGCAGGTCCAGCCGCCCCGCCTCGCTCGCGAGTGCGTCCAGCGAGAAGTCGGGCGATGTGGGAACCTCGTGGCCGCAGATGACGAACTGTCGCATAGCAGCTGTTGTGACTGGTGTGGGTTTAGTCGCGTCGAACCCGCTCTCGAACGTCGGAGTTTATCTTGTCGCTGCTCGCGATGCTGTGGGGTCAGTTTCGGTACTCGTGGGAATACGCTGGTACTCGAACAGCCAGAAAAGCCCCGAGGCTCTCGGCTCCCGGAAGTCGGTGCATCCTCAGAAATCTTCGATTTCTGGTGGGCTCTCGAGACGCGAGCGTCTCGTGACCGCTCCTCGCTCCGCTGCGGTGCTTTCCTCGTCCAGGTTCGCCGAGAACCCCGCCCCTTTCAGTCCCGCCCGACCGCCCCGCGCCAGCCCTCCCCCTCGACACCCACGCGCCTGCCGGTGCGGGGCGTCTTGGCCGTGTGGTTGGTGGCGGCGTTGCCGGACCTCCCGGCACGGCGCACGCTGGCGAGCGTGCCGGAGGCCGCTCGCCATGCACGTGGGAGGGGCGAGAAGCGCAGGGAGCCGGGCGGGACCGGAGGTCCCGCTGGAAGCCGGCGCGGAGCGCCGGCGACGCCAGCGACTGAGCATCGCAGTCGGCTGGGGAGGTTCGAGGTGGGGTACAGTCGCGGTGGGCGGGACTGAAAGGGGCTGCTCGCTCGGCGTCTCCACGAGCGCAGCGAGTGGAGGCTCGGAAGACGAAGTCTTCCGGTGAATCCGGACCTCGCAAGGACCGCAACGGAGTGAGGACCGCAGCGCGGGTCCCGGGAGTCGAGCGAGCAGGGGCTTTCTGGCTGTTGGCGTCCACGGCGTCGACGTACACAGAGCGAGCAGGGGCTTCCCGGTCGTTGTCGCCTCCAAATTCTCGTCGCAGTGCGGGAGGAACAGACATAACTCGAACCGGTACTCTCGGACCGCGTTCCTTTTGCCACACGCCACGAAACACAGGGCCGACATGAACGAACGGGCGGCGCTCTCGCTCGTCGGCGGCCTCGTCGACCACGCGGGGGACGACGCGGCGGTCGTCGACGGCACGGTCGTGACGACGGACATGCTCCACGACCGGACGGACTTCCCCGCGGGGACGACGCGGTACACGGCGGGCTGGCGGGCGGTCGGCGCGTCCCTGTCGGACGTGGCCGCGACGGGGGCCGAGGCGACGGCGGCGGTGGCGGTGTACGCGGCACCGGAGTTCACGGAGCCCGAGCTCCGCGATTTCCTGCGCGGTGCGACCGACGTCTGCGAGCTGGTCGGCGCGGAGTACGTCGGCGGCGACCTCGACACGCACCAGGAGTTCACGGTGGCGACGACGGCGCTCGGGCGCACCGACGACCCGGTGGGGCGGAGCGGCGCGGAGCCGGGCGACCGGCTCTGTGTGACCGGAACGCTCGGCCGGAGCGGCGCGGCGCTGCGGCTGTTCGAGGCGGGCGAGACGGACCGTGCGAACGAGCTGTTCCGGTTCGAGCCGCGGCTGGCCGCCGGCCTGGCGCTGGCCGAGCACGCGACGGCGATGATGGACTCCAGCGACGGGCTCGCGCGCTCCTGTCACCAGCTCGCCGAGGCGAGCGAGGCAGGCCTGGCGCTCGACGGCGACGCCGTGCCGGTCGACGGCGCGGTGCACGAGGTCGCCGCGGACGAGGCGACGGTCCGGGAGCTGGGCTGGTACTTCGGGGAGGACTTCGAGCTGGTCTGTACGGTCCCCGAGCACGCGGTCGAGGACGCTCGCGCCGACTGTCCGGTGCGGCTGTCGGTCGTCGGCGAGGTCACGGACGGCGACGACGGCGGCCCGGCCGTCAGTATCGACGGGGAGGCGCTCCCCGACCGCGGGTTCACGCACGGGGAGTGAGCGGGCGTCCCGGGCGAGGCGATGTGCTATCCACGAACGTGCATCACAGACGTGAGTCACAAGAGTTTTTGAACACGAACGCGCGTGTCCACCTGATGAGCGCCTACACCGCCACGGTGACCGTCCGACTCAAGCAGGGAGTCCTCGACCCGGAGGCCGAGACGACGAAGCGCGCGCTGGAGCGCCTGGGCTTCGAGCTGTCGGGGCTGCGCTCGGCCGACCGGTTCGAGGTCGACCTCGACGCCACTGACGAAGACGCCGCCCGCGAGCGCGCCGGGGAGATGGCAGAGCGCCTGCTCGCGAACCCGACCATCCACGACTACGACGTGGAGGTCGCCCCGCGCGAATGACGGTCTCGGTCGTCCGCTTCGGCGGCTCGAACTGCGACCGCGACGCCCTCCGTGCGCTCGAGGACCTCGGCATCGACGCCGAGATCGTCTGGCACGAGGACGGCCTTCCCGCCGACACCACGGGTGTCATGCTCCCCGGCGGCTTCTCCTACGGGGACTACCTCCGTGCCGGCGCGATGGCCGCCCGCTCGCCCGTCATGGACGAGGTGCGCGAGCTGGCGAACGAGGGCGTCCCCGTCCTCGGCGTCTGCAACGGCGCACAGGTCGGCTGCGAGTCCGGGCTGACCGAGGGCGCGTTCACCACGAACGCGAGCGCCCGCTTCCAGTGCGAGCACGTCCACCTCCGCGTCGAGCGCACCGACACGCCCTGGACCACCGGCTACGAGGCGGGCGAGGTCATCGAACTTCCCATCGCCCACGGCGAGGGGCGGTACGAGATCAGCGAGGACCGTCTCACGCAGCTGGAGACCCAGGACAGGGTCCTGTTCCGGTACTGCGACGCCGACGGCAACCTCACGGACGAGGCGAACCCGAACGGCTCGAAGCACAACGTCGCTGGCGTCGTCGGCGAGCGCGACTCCGTGGCAGTGTTGATGCCCCACCCGGAGCGCGCCGCGCTCGCCGACGTCGGTGGCACCGACGGCCGGCCGCTCCTGCGCGGCTTCGCCGCCGAGTAGCCCGGTTCTGCGGGCGGCGTCGGTCGATTCTCCACGGTTTCAGCCCCCGAGTCGAGGCTCGTAACGGCGGTGTTCAGATAAGGATTGAAAGGTGAGGCGGAGCAGTTTTCTAGTGCTCTATGCCAGAAAATGCCCGCCTCAACGACTCTTTGGACGAGATCGAGTTAGGTTTTGTGGAGCGAGAAGCAACACCGCGACTGTTGATGAAGCTCAGTATTCAACTACATCTTGCTGGTCTCTCGCTTTCGAATACTGTTTCGATTCTCGAACTGTTCGGTGTTGACCGCGTCAAATCGACCGTCCACAACTGGGTGCATAAGGCTGATCTACAGCCCGAGGACGGTCACTCGCCGGATCACGTCGCGGTCGACGAGACCGTGATCCAACTCGACGATGAACAGTACTGGCT
>NZ_FNIA01000031.1 GCF_900103505.1 Haloarchaeobius iranensis | reverse complement strand
GACCCCGAAACCAACGAATTACTGCATACAAAGCTTGAACCGACACGGACGAACGTGCTCGCGCACGCGTTCTTCTCGGAGTTACGCGAGAAACACGACGTCGATGACGCCGTGTTTCTCGTCGACGGTGCGACGCCGCTGAAAGACGCTTGCAACCGTCACGGGCTCGATTTCCGCTACGAGAAACACGGAAATCGCAACAGCGTCGAACGTGTCTTTCGAGAGGTAAAACGCAGAACTAACGCTTTCTCGAACTGTTTCAGTCACGCCGAAGCTGAAACTGCTGACGAGTGGCTCAAATCATTCGCCTTCGCATGGAATCAGCTAATCTGAACGCGACCCTCGTAACGGCTAAAGCATTAAAGACAGTGGCTGCCATGAGTTCGGATAACTGGTGGCTCGTGGTGCCGCCGAGAGTCGTATGACTGGACGGACAACACGTGTCCTGCTCGTCGCACCCCCCGGCGACGTGCGGACGAAGACGGTAGCGTCGCTTCCCTGGTCGGTGAGCACTGCGCCCGACGCGGCGTCAGCACTCGACGAACTCGATGACGAAACCGATTGCGTCGTCGCGACGGAGACGGTCGACGGCGGTCCGCTCTCCCTGCTCAAGTCGATACGTGAGCAACGGCCGACACTGCCCTTCTTCCTTCTCACGGAGGACGGCGACGAGGCCCTCGCGAGCAGAGCGGTCGCGGCCGGTGTGGACGGCTACGTCCCCGCCTCGGCCGGCCCCGAGGTACTCCGCGAGCGCGTCGCCGACGTGGTCGAGCCGACGAGCGGCCCGACCGTCGACAGCGAACTCGACCGACTCAGACTCGTCTACGAGCAGGCACCGCTCGCGGTCGTGGAGGTCGACGCCGACGGTCACATCACCGCCTGGAACGCCGGCGCGGCCGACATCTTCGGCTACGAGCCGGCCGCGGCGATCGGCGAGCACGCCGTTGAACTGCTCGTCCCACCCGACGAGCGGGAGGCAGTCCGGGCCGTCTCGGAGGCCGCGCTCTCGCCCGACGGCGACGTCCCGGGTGTCAACGTGAACCGGAACGTCACCGCCGACGGCGAGGAACTGACCTGCGAGTGGTACAACAGGACGTTGACCGACGACGACGGGACCGTACTCGGCGCGCTCTCGTTCGTCCGGGACGTGACCGACCGCGTGGACCGCCGCGAGACCGTCGAGTCGCTCCAGGCGATGACGAGCGAGCTCGTCGGCGTCGAGGAGCCGGCCCACGTCGCCGACTTCGTGGTCGAGGCCGCCCGGACCGTCCTCGACCAGCCCTACGCCGGCGTCTTCTTCCACGACGAGACCCGGGAGGTACTCCGCCCGGTCTCGGTCACCGGCGAGGTCGCCGACCACTTCGAGGAACCGACGTTGCTCGACCCGAGCGACGGGGTCGCCTGGCGCGCGTTCCGGGAGCACGAGACGGTCGTCATCAACGAGGACGCGACGTCGAAGTCCGGGATGCTCGGCACGCTGGCGCTCGAGAGCGCTATCGTCGTCCCGCTGGGCGACCACGGCATCCTCGCGTTCGGGTCGCGGTCACGCAGCGCCTTCGACCGGACCGACGTCCACATGGCGAACATCCTCGCGTCGACGACGCAGGCCGCCCTCGACCGGAGCACTCGCGAACGCGACCTGGAACGACACCAGACCATCGTGGAGGCCGCGGGCGACGGCGTGTTCGCGCTCGACGAGTCCGGGCGCTTCCGTGCCGTCAACGACGTGATGGCCGGGATGACCGGCTACGAGCGCGAGGACCTGCTGGGCCGCCACGTCGACGAGGTCCTCCCGGACGAGCAGGTCGAACGCGGCCGTGAGGAGCTGGCTGCGTTGAGCGACGGCGAGACACGGACGTTCGAGCTCGAGATCGGCGAGGAGGAGGAGGTCGTCGAGTACGAGGCGACCATCGCCGGCCTCCCCGCCGAAACGACCTTCGACGGGACGGCGGTCGTCGTGCGCGACATCTCCGAGCGCAAGCGCATGGAGGCGGAACTGGTCGCACAGAAGCGCAAGATAGAGGCACTGCACGCCATCGCCTCCGACCTCGACGACTGCGAGACCCGCGAGGAGATATGGACGCTGACCGTCGAGGCCGCAGAGCGCGTCCTCGATTTCGACATCTGCTGTGTCGACGAGGTGGTCGACGACTTCCTCGTCTCCCGGGCGCTCTCCTCCGAGGTCGAACCGAAGGGCTACAGCGACCGCGTGCCGGTCACCCAGGGTCTCGCGGGCAAGACACACCGCACGGGCCGCTCGTTCCTCATCGACGACGTGACCGCCGACAACGCGGCCGAGCCGCAGGACCGGACGTACCGGTCGCTGCTCTCCGTGCCCGTCGGCGACGAAGGGGTGTTCCAGGCCGTCTCCGACGAGGTCGGCGCGTTCGACCAGTCCGACCTCGAGCTCACGGAGCTCCTGATGACCCACGTCGCAGACGCGCTGGAGCGAGCGTCCTTCGAGACCGAGCTCAAGGAGGAGCGGGACCGGTTCGCGGCCCTGTTCCAGAACGTCCCCGACCCGGTGGTGTACGCGGTACACGACGAGAACAGCTCTCCCCAGGTCGTCGAGGTCAACGCCGCGTTCGAGCAGGTGTTCGGCTACGACGCCGACGAGATAGTTGGCGGCAACCTCGACGAGTTCATCGTCCCCCCGGACCGGGAGGACGAGAGCGAGCACGTCAACGAGCGGGCGAACCACGGCGAACTGGTCGAGGGTGAGGTGAAGCGACGCACGACCGACGGCCTGCGGGACTTCCTGATGACCGTCGTCCCCGTCGACCTGGACGAGGCCTCCCGGCGGACGTTCGGGGTCTACACCGACATCACCGAACGCAAGGAGCGGCAGAAGCGCGTCGAGATACTCAACCGCGTGCTTCGACACGACCTGCGCAACGGGATGAACATCATCAAGGGCTCGGCGGAGATGCTCGGCGGCGTGGTCGACGGGACCACCGCGGTCGGCTACTCGGAGACCATCATCGACCGCGCGGACGACCTCATCGGCCTCGCCGAGAAGACCCGTGCCGTCGAGCGCACGCTCGACCGCGACCGCACGGCGACCGGCCCGGTGAACGTCCGCGAGGGCGTCAGCACGTCCATCGCGCGGCTCTCCGAGCAGTACCCGGCGGCAGAGTTCACGACGGACCTGCCGGAGTCGGCACAGGTCCGGGCGGACGACCTGCTCCGGACGGCCATCTTCCACGTCATCGAGAACGCGGTCGAGCACAACGACACCGACGAGCCGGAGATCCACGTGAGCGCGTCCCGCTCCGAGACCGACCCCGACGTGTTGCAGGTGTCGGTCGCGGACAACGGCCCCGGGATTCCCGAGCCGGAGCGCGCGCTCCTCGCCGAGGAACAGGAGATCACACAGCTCAGACACGCCAGCGGCCTCGGCCTCTGGCTGGTCAACTGGGTCGTCACCCAGGCCGGTGGTCGGCTCAGCTTCGAGGACAACGAGCCACGGGGCACCGTCGTCACCCTTCACGTGCCGCTGGCGATGTCGTCGGTCGCCGACGAACGGGAGACGGATGGCCGAGAGAGTAACGGGACGACGCTGGCGGAGTGACTACCGGGCCAGCGGCATGTTGTAGCTGGTCTCGCGCTCGATGACGGCCGCCCACGTCAGCTCGCAGTCGCAGGACACCTGCTCGAACACCGACGGGTCCTGGCGCACGTCGAAGTCCTTGATGGCGGTCTGGACGCGGTCGTCGCACTCCCCGCAGTTGTGCGCGCCGCGGTCGGAGCCGTGGCCGACCGGGTCGGAGACGACGATGGCGTCGCAGTCGGCGGTCGACTCCAGCACGTCCGCGACCGACCAGAGCCACGGCGGGCGGTAGCCGCCCTGGAAGAACAGCTCGTCGACCATCGTGTAGCGCTGGACGTTGCAGGGGTTCATCGAGACGGTGTGACAGCCGTCGACCGCGCTGCAGCGACGCACGGAGGACTTCATGTCCGCGAGGGCCTCCGGCTCCGAGAGGAACGGCGGCTTCATCAGCAGGTACGCCTTCACGCCGGCGTCGCCCTCGTCGTCCCCCGCTGCCTCGTCGGCGGCGACGGCTTCGGCGCAGGCGTCCTCGAAGTCCGCGAAGTCGAAGTACTTGTTCACGCAGTCGTGGCGCACGCGGTCGGTCGCCGTCTCCAGCCCGATGGCGACGTCGGTGTCCAGACCGTGCCGGGTGAACTCCCCGACCTTCTCCCTGTCGACGAAGTCCGGCAGCGACTCGACGACGATGCGCTCGCGGTCCGCGAACGTCTCCGCGATGGCCCGGCGGGTCTTCGCACCGACCTCGCGCTCGTCGAGGAAGCTCCCGGACGTGTAGATCTTGATGAGGTCGCTCGGCTCGTCGGCGTTCTCGGCCTCGTGGTCGAGGCAGACCTCTATCTGGTCCATCAGCGCCTCGTGACTCACCGAGCCACCCTCGACGGACTCGGCGACGTAGCCGCACATCGTGCAGCCGCCGGCGCGGGCCCAGCGGCAGCCGCCGGTGTTCAGGATGATGGTCAGGCTCTGGAACACGCCACCGGGTGTGTTGTCCTCGTCGAGCCACACCCGCGTCGGCTCGTGGGGGTCGTACGTCTCCTCTTTCTCGGCGCGGATGCGACGCATCACCTGGTTGTGCGCGTCCATCCCCTTCCCCTGCTCGTACACCTCGGGGCTGGGCTTGCTCATTGCCGGAGAACAACGGTCGTGTGCGTAAATCCGCTTCGGGTCGACCGAGGCCTCAGTCCGCGTACAGCGAGTAGAGGATGACGCCGAAGCCGACGGTGGTCAGCAGGCTCTCGACGGCCAGCGCGACGGTCCGGTCGTCGGGCCCCATGAGGAACTGGTCGAAGGCACCGGCCAGTATCGCGCCGAGCGTGACGAAGCCGAAGCCGACCGCCAGCGCACGGAGCGCGGGCGAGCCGGTCCGGCGGTACGCCTTCGTCGCGAAGTAGGTGATGAGGCCGCCGAAGACGAGTGCGAGCGTCTTGAACGCGATGACGAGGGCTGAGAGGTGTGTCATGTCTCCTTGCGCACCTCCTCCCACATCGACGCGAGGCGTTCGTCTGGCGTTTCGGGCGGCCGAGCGATGCGTAGTTCGAGCGAGTTGTCCTCGGCGAGCATGATTGTGACGTCCTCGAAGTTGACCCGGTACTGCGACGTGTGACGGCCGTCAGGACGGAGCTGGGTCTCCTCGACGAGCAGCGACGACTCGGTGAGCTGTTCGAGCTTCCGGTAGGTCGTCGAGAGCGGGATGTCGCACTCGTCGGAGAGTTCACTGGCGGTTCTCGGCTCGTCGAGCGCCTCGATGATCGCGTGACAGTCCTCGTCGTCGAGGGCGTCGACGACCGCCTGGAACTCCGGTTCGTCCGTCGCGGACGGGTCGTACATCCGTATCCAGCTACTGCGAACGGGTGCAATAAGACAGTTCGGTTTTTGAGGCGCCGGGTGGCGGTCAGCTCCCGCCATCTGGTTCGTCCGCCGGCCGGCCGTCGGAGCCCAGGCCCATCGCGATGCCGACGAGCGCCGGGAACAGCAGCAGCGAGCCGAAGACGCCGACGAAGGCGAGTTCCAGGGGTTCGACGCTGGATTCGCCGACCGGTCGTGGCTGTGCGGTCGGCTCGCTCCAGCCCTCGGCGGCGCTCTCACCGTCGCCGCCGGCCGCCGCACCGGTCACGACGACGACCCCCTTCATGCCCAGGCCCTCGTGGGGTTCACAGAAGTACTTGTGGACGCCGGGCTCCTCGAAGGTCCGCGAGTAGGTGTGGCCTGCCTGGTCGACCAGCTCGGATCCCCAGTTCGCGCCCTCGGCGAGCACGTTGTGGACGCCGCCGTCGCCGGTCCACTCCCAGACGACCTCGGTGCCGGGGTCGACCCGGACCGCCGGTGGAGAGAAGCCGAACGCGCCGCCGTTGGCCTGGCTCCCGACCTGGACGGTCACGCTGTCGCTCCCGGTCTCGTCGACGACCCCGTCGTAGTTGCCGACGTTGTCCAGCCAGCCGTCGAACGTCGGCTGGCCCTGTGCGGTCGCCGTCACGCCGGTCGCAGCGAGGCCGGCTCCGACGCCGAGTGCTCGGAGCGCAGCCCGCCGCGTGCAGGTGCCCTGTCGGCTCATACACGGGAGTCGTGCCGCTGGAGAAAAGCCGGTTACGAGCGTTCCCACCGCCCGGGAGACCTTTTCGCGGCGAACTGCCACCCCCCCACACCGACGAGCGCGCCGACCGCGTTCGCTGCGCCGTCGAGGAGCGAGGCCGTGCGCCAGGGGACGACCGACTGGAGCAGCTCCACGCCGAAGCCGACGGCGACGACGACGGCGACCGCCGCCAGCGCCGCTCGCAGCGCCGTCCGGCCGAACGCCCGTGCGACCAGTCCGCCGAGCAGGGTGTAGGCGAGGCCGTGCTGCCACTTGTCCGCCGGCAGGACGCCGAACGGGCCGGTCGTCGCCGTCGCCGTCCCGGGTGGGTCGACGAGCGAGCCGACGACGACGACCGCCGCCCAGCCGACCGCTGGCCCCCAGCGCCACGCACGACGGCGGTCGAGTCGAGTCACGCCCTCGACTCCGGGGCGGCGACAGAAAAGCCGGTCGCGTCGGCGTGGACCGCCGGCTTCTTGCAGTCGCCGTCGGCTACGTCCGCTCATGGCTGGTGGCACGTACACGCTACTCGTCGGCCTCTCGCGTCCCGTCACGCTCGACGTCGGTGCCCTCGGCGAGGTTGCGCTGGACGCGGGCTGGTACGGCTACACTGGCAGTGCGCTCGGCAGCGGTGGGTTCTCGCGGCTGGACCGGCACCGCGAGGTCGCCGCCGGCGAACGCGACGTGCGGCACTGGCACGTCGACTACCTGTTGGGAAACGACGCCGCGACGGTCGCGGGCGACGTGCGGACCGCCGCCGAGGTCGAGTGCGCGGTCGCACGGCAGCTCCCCGACGCAGTCCCCGGTTTCGGCTGTTCGGACTGTGACTGCACCAGCCACCTGACCTGGGCCGCCGACGAGTCGGCGCTCCGTGCGGCCGTCGAGGGCGCGCATCGGGCGGCCAGCGACGGGCGGTGACTACCGCGGCTCGGGGTCGGTGCTCGTATCCCCGCCGTCGGTCGCGGCCTGTGGCGTGTCCTTCCCGATGACGACGCACTCGCGCACCTCGAGGGCGGTCGCGAACTCCTGCACCCGGTCGGCCTCCCGCGCGAGCCGGCGCAGGTGCTCGACGTGGGCACGTTTGACCGCGTGCGAGTCCGTCGCATCGAAGCCGAGGCGCTCGCCGATGGTCGCCCAGTGGCCCCACTCGACGAAGAAGACGAACGCGTCGCTCGTCTCGTGGACGCACTCGTAGCGGCTCCGGTAGTCGTCGACCCGGAGCCCGAGGTCGGCCTGCACCAGCCCGACGAGTTCGGGCAGGCGGTTGTGCGGCACGCCGGCTCTGGCTGCCGCGAGCAGCACTGCCTCGTCCGGTATCGGGTGGTCTCTCATCCTCGTCACCCCGAAGGGGCGTCGGTCTGTCGTGTGGGCGCGTCACGACGCTCCGGTGTCCTGTCACTGCGACGCTCGCACCCCGTCGTGACCGACTGCTGCCTCATCGGTTGTACCCAACGACTCAGCGCGTATAAACTCGCCAGGCAACCAGTTGGTAGCCCCATTCTCACGGTTCTGTGGTTCATAACGAATCTACGAACTCGGGGGCCAGTCGAACTGCAATGTACACTGGTGTCGTGCTCGGGACCGGCCGGGTGACGACGAGCGAGAGCGCCGGCACAGGCCACGAACTACGCATCGAGACGAAGGGACACGTCGCCCGCCAGGAGCGCGTCGGCCGGGAACGGACGACCTGACTACATCTCTTCGACGTGGCGGACCGACGCCGCCTCGCCACGCGTGCTCTCGACCATCGCCGCGCCGTGCATCTGCGCACGACCGATGGCGTAGGCGGCCGGCCCCTCGACGACGACCTCGTCGCCGACGCGGATGTCCTCGTCGGCGTCGACGACGCCGGGCGCGAGCACGCTACCGTGCGGGACGAAGCCGTCGATCTCGACCCGCTTCGTCGGCGCGTCGCTCTCGTCCCAGCGGCGGGCCCCTTCGAGAGTGAAGGCGAGCGTGCCGTAGCTCGGGACCTGCGTCGCGAGCTGCTCGCCGTCGTCGTCGCGGACCTGGAGCTTCGGGTACCGGCTCGTCGTCCGGAACGACTCGAACAGCTCGTCGCCCGCGCCGTCGCCGAGCTGGACGTCCGCCAGCGCGCGGACCGTGTTGTGCTCGCGTTCGCGCTTGCTGTACGCCGACTCGCCGGCCAGCGCGTCGCGCAGGTTCCCGAGGCTCTCGCTCGTCGTCGGGTGGTCCGCGACGGTGTACTCGACGGGGGCGTCGAGGTCGTCCTCGATGCGTTCGATGATGGGGCGATAGTCGTCCGGAACGTGTGCGACGATGCGTGGGTAGTCACTTCGCTCGAGGTAGCGCCGGAGCACCTCGCTCACGAACTCCACCTCGTCGGCGTTCCAGCGCCCAGTCACCACGGAGTCGTAGTGCTGGGCGGGGTACGTCGTCTCCAGTTCCTGCGGGACGACACCGATCGGCGAGGTCATCGAGACGATGTGGCCCCGGAACTGGATGGCGTCCATGTACTGTCGGTGGCTCTGGGACTCGCTGTAGGGCTTCGCGGCCGAGCACGGCACGAGCACGAGCGGGTGGTCGTCGAACCGGCTCCGGTACCGGGTCGTCACGCGCTCGGCGAAGCGCTGGATCTCGGCTCGACGGATGGTGTCCTCCGTCGCCGCGTCGAGGTCCGCGCCGCGGTAGACGGGCGTCCGCTCCTCTAGGTAGCCGTACTGCTGGTCGAGCTCGCGCATGAGAGCTGTGAGCCACTGGTCCTGCCGGGCCTGCCCCTCGATGTAGTCGCGCAGGCGACCGTCGCGGATGCGTCGGCGGACCCGACGGAGCTCGGCTTCGAGCGCGTTGACGTTGTGCGCCGCACAGTCCTCGCGGCCGAACTCCTCGCGCGGCTTCGCGCACGCCGGACAGGCACACGGGAACTCGTCGAGGTCCTCCAGGAAGTACGCGTCGTCGGTCGTCAGGTAGCGGCCCTCTGTGCCACGGACGTACGCACGGCTGGTGTCGAACAGGTCGACGCCGGCGTAGGCGAGGGTGGCGACGTTCCGCGGGGTGGCGACGCCGGAGAGGTAGAGGCCGGTGTCGTCCGGGATGGCCTCGCGGACGGCGAGCACGAGGTCTCTCATCCCCGCGCCGTGGCCGAGGGACCCACTGGCGTCGGAGACGACGTAGGCGTCCGCGCCGTGGTCGGCGGCGGTGTCGGCCGAGACGACCGCGGCGCTCGGGTAGTCGACGGTCGGGTAGTCGACCGCGAAGGAGTCGGCGACCTCGTCGGCGGTACCCGCCGGGAGGCCGCGATGCGGGAGGACGGTCAGCCGGGACTCGTCGCCGTCGGGCAGTTCGCGCTCGGCCCGCCAGAGGCTCCCCGCGTCGTCGACGTGGTCGTCCACGAGCGCCGGCGTCGTCACCGGCTCTGTCAGCCGGAGCTCGGCCAGCCGGGCCGCGCCGTCGCGCTCGAGGACCTCGAAGTAGTCGGTCATGGCACGGTGTCGGGGACCGACGGACTACTATCTTGCTTTGTGCGGCGAGGTCCAGACCGCGCGAGCGGGCGGGCGGTCAGCGCTCGCCGCGCCACAGGTTCTCGACGGTCACCGACTCCGGAACGAGCGCCAGCGCGCTCTCGGGCCAGTCCTCGTGGGCGAGCGTGAACGAGGTGTCGGAGTTCACGTCGGCGAGTCGTGCCACGCCGCTGGCGGCGGCCTCGTAGGCGTCGCGGTCGAGCCGGCTCGGCATCTCCGCGGTCAGCGGGTAGGTGTTCCGGAGCGCCTTCGGGAACGGCCCGAAGGGCGGGACGACCGGCCACGACTCGTCGTAGTCGCTCGAATGGTCGCCCTCGGTCAGCAGCACCTCGCCCGACGGCGAGAGCCGGTCCAGGCGCTCGTGGTGGCGCACGACCTCCGGTCGCGCCGCGCTCTCGTTCGAGAGGTAGAAGAACGAGCCCTTCGACGCGGGGTCGGTCTCCTCCAGCTGGGCCGCGTGGTCGGTGAGCGCCCGGTAGCCGTCGAGCATCGCCGGGTGGGCGCGGGCGCGCCGCTCGACCAGCTCCATGAGGTCGCCGTCGCGGATGGCTTGTTTAATGGTGCGCATCTCCGCGAAGGTGACGTGGAGGTTGTGGGCGGCGAGCGCCTCCTCCCGGTCGCGGTCGTCCATCGCGCGGAGCGACGCCGGCGTCTCGTCGACACAGACCGGACACGAGCAGGGCATGTAGTCGAGCTCCTCGACGTGTTCCGTGCCGTCGACAGTGAGGTATCGACCGTCGCGGGCGTACAGCGCGTACGCTGCCGAGTCGAACAGGTCACAGCCCATGGCGACCGCGAGCGCGAACATCATCGGGTGGCCCGCCCCGAACAGGTGGACCGGGCAGTCGCGCGAGAGACCGCGCTTCGACGCAGCGACGACGTCGACCATCTCGTCGTAACGGTAGTCGTTCAGCAGCGGGACGACCGCGCCGACGGGGAACACGTCGAGGTCCGTCGCCGCGGCGTGTGCACCGGCTTCCTCGCGCAGGTCGACGTGGGTCGAACCCTGTACCGGCGCGTTGACGAGCATGTCGCCCACGTCGATGGTCTCGGCGAGCTCCAGGCGCTCCTGTGTCGTGCGGAGTTCGGACTCCGCGCGCTCGTGGGAGACGTCCGGCGGCGTCGGGATGTCTACGGGCGTGCCGATGTCGCTGCCGATCTCGTGCTGGAACTGGAGTATGTCCTCGGTGTTCGTGTCTATCTCGCCGTACTCGGCGAGCTGGAAGCTCCCGGAGTCGGTGACGATTGCCCCGTCGAAGTCGAGCAGGTCGTGGAGGCCCTGCTCACGGGCGTCGGCCTCGAGCCCGTCGGTCGTCTTGATGATGTAGGAGTTCGTGATGATGATCTCCGCGCCGAACTCGTCGGCCATCCGCGAGGGCTCGATGGTGACGATGTTCGGGTTGACGACCGGCATCAGCGCGGGGGTCTCGACGGTGACGCCGGCGCGGGGGACGGTCAGCTCACCGATGCGACCGCCCGCGTCGCTGTCGCGGACCTCGAACTGCTCTCTCATTGGCGTCGGCTACCCGGGCACCGGCGGTAAGGGTGTCGTTTGGTGGTGAGGAAGGGCGCTCGGGGGCGTCAGCGGTGGCTCGCTGGAACCGCGTCGGGCCGACGTGCCTCCAGATACACCGACGCGGCGGCGAGGACGGCGAACGGCAGGCCGGCACCGACGGCGAAGCCGTAGCTGAGGAGGACCACCAGCCCGACGAGTCGCACCGCGAGCCGGGCGCGATGCGAGAGGAAGCGGCGCTGCACACGTCACCTACACGCCGTGTGGGCAAAACGGCTGTGGTGGCAGTTGGCATGGTACGGCTGTTGGGGGCTGACAGGCGACACGCGGGACTGCACGCGACGGTGCGTCGCACACCGGCCTCGGCCGTCGCGTGGCTGGGCTCAGGGCACGCCACGTCTGGCCGCGGTCTCGTACTTGAACCCCCGGCCGCTCAGCCGAACAGTTCGTGGTAGCAGAGCGCGGTGACGGCCCGGCCGTCGCGGAGGTCGCCGTCGCGGGCGGCGGCGAGCAGGTCGTCGTAGGGGCGGGTGTCGACGCGGATGCTCTCGTCGTGGTCGAGGGCCTGGTCGGTCGAGGGCTCGCAGTCGCGGGCGACGAAGTGGTGGTGGACGGAGTTGCCGATGCCGTTGGAGGGTTCGACCGTGGTCAGCGGTTCGACGGTGCCGGCTTCGTACCCCGTCTCCTCGCGGAGCTCGCGCCGGGCGGCGAGCACGAGGTCGTCGTCACCGGGTTCGACGCTGCCGGCGGGGAGGCCGTGGTTGACACGGTCGACCGCCTGTCGCCACTCGTCGATGACGACCACGTCGCCGTCGGTGGTGAAGGGGAGGACGACCACTGCCGGCGGCTCGTCGACGTAATCGTAGTCGGTGCGCGTGCCGTCGGGCAGCGTGACCTCGTCGTGGACGATGTCGAAGCCGGGGCACTCGTAGGCGACGTGGGAGGAGTCGACGCTCCACGCGAGTTCCTCGTCGTCGGTCATGCCCGCCTCTCGGCGGCGGAGGGGCAAAAGCGTGCGTCTCCCGGCTCAGTCGTGGGCGTCGAAGAACTCGCGCAGGCTGTCGGTCACGGCGTCGGGCTCGTCGAGGTGGAGCCAGTGGCTCGCGTCGGGGAACCGCACGACACGGAGGTCCGACACCCACTCGCCGAGTCCCTCGGTGAGCGCGGGCGAGAGCGCCTTGTCGTCCAGTCCCCAGAGGAGCTGCGTGGGCACGTCGACGTCGAGGGGCGGCCCCTCACCGCCGACGAGCGGGAGCATCGACAGGCCCAGCGTGCGGAACAGCGCCCGGTAGTAGTTGATCGCGGAAGTCGGAGTGCCGGGGAGCGTGAACGCGTGCTCGAACATGTGGATGTCCTCGCCGGAGCAGGCGTCGTCGCTGTTGGTGCCCGCGGCGAACAGTTCAGGGAATATCCGGCTGCTCGCGGCCGCGAACAGCCGCTCCGGCAGCCACGGCACCTGGAACCAGATGGCGTACCACGAGCGCCGGAGCTGCCCCGGGTTGCGGAGCAGTTCGCGCTGGAACGCGCCGAGGTGGGGTGCGTTCAGCACCGAGAGCGTCTCGACCACGTCCGGGTGGCGCGCGCCGAGGTCCCACGCGACGACGCCGCCCCAGTCGTGGCCGACGACGTGGGCCGTCTCCCCGAAGGCTTCGACGAGACCGACCACGTCGCGGGAGAGTCGGCCGAGCGTGTAGGCGTCCTTCCCGTAGGGCTTCTCGGAGGTGTTGTAGCCCCGCATGTCCGGCGCGACGACGTGGTAGCCGGCGTCGGCGAGGGCGGGGAGCTGTCGGTGCCAGGTGTACCAGTACTCGGGGAAGCCGTGGAGGAGGACCACCGTCTCGTCGTCGGGGTCGCCGGCTTCGACGTAGTGGAGGCGCACGTCGTTGACGATGGTCTGGGCGTGCTCGACGTCCGGCATACCCGGGGCTTCGACGGCGTGCCTGAAAGGTGCTCCCCCGACTGGCCCGCGCCGGTTCGGCTACCCGTCGAACCCCGGTGGGAGCCCGGCCTGTTTGATGGCGGCCCAGTTCGCGACCTCGAACCGGTAGAGCTCGACATCGGCACCCTCCGTCGATTGCTCGAACAGGGTCGGCCGCCACGCGTTCGACAGCGCGTCGCGAGCCGCGTCCAGGTCGTCCGCCGGGACCGGCTCAATCCGCCCGGTCAGCCGGGCACTCTGCCAGGTGAAGGCGGTGTCGGCCTGGTAGACGAGGAACGTCGCCGCCTCGGCTTGCTCGGCGCGCGCCTGCTTCTCGCTGTCGCCCCCGAGCACGAAGGTGAAGTACAGCGTCGACTCGCCGTCGAACCCGAACGACAGCGGCAGGAGGACCGGGGCGTCGGCCGCCGGTAGACCGAGGATACCGACGCTCTGGGTGGTGAGGAACGTGCGAACCGCCTCGTCGTCCATCCGTTCGACGCCGTACTGCGCGAGCCTTTCGAGGGTCATACGTGAACGGACGCCGAGGACGGGTTCAAAGGTGGCCGTGAATCCAGCGTGGTGAGAATCGGGAGGCCCTGGCTACGTGTCTGCGACCGACGACACGTCCGGACGGCCGCGGGACTGCCCCGTCGTGGCGCGTCGGGCCTCGACCGCGCGGACGAACGCTTCGGGCCGGTCCAGATACGCGAGGCCGAGTGCGTCGCCGTCGCGTCGCTCGATTCTGACCGGGATGCCGACGAACGGTAGCCAGCCGTGGACGTGGTTGAGCCGGTGCGGACTGTCCACGAGGAGCTGGTCCTCGGGCCGTTGGGGGTGTGCGGTCACGTCGGTGACGTCGTCGAACGGCAGCGACCACTGCGGCTCGTCGAGGAGGCGGTCGTACGCCACGAGCCGGTCGTCGTACAGCCGGTACTCGACGTTCGCGTGGGCGAGCCAGACGGCGACGAGGTCGAGGACGAACACGGCGATGAACGTCGCCGTGAGCAGGACCACCGAGAGCAGGACCGACTCCGCTGCGATGCCGAGGAGAACGACCAGGTACACCACCGGCAGGCCGGGGAAGAGCAGGTGGAAGACCGCGATTCCAGCCGCGCTGCCGTAGACGGCGCTGGCCCGCTGCTCGAACGTCTCGCGCGGGGATGTCACGGGGAGTTCGAGCGAGTCCTCGGCGGTGTCCGCCGTCGTGCCCGGCGCGGGACCGATGCCGGCGTCCCTGAGGTCGAAGGCGACCTTCGGAACCAGGGCGAGCACGACCCCGATAGCTGCCCTCTCGGACGCGCCGACGAACAGCACAGCGAGACACGCGACGAGCCCGGCGTACAGGAACTCGCGACGGCGACGGACGGTCGTCGCGGCAGCACGCTCGTACCGTCCCGTCGCGGACCACGTCGCGACGACGGCCACGTGCCGCAGTGCGACGGCCGGGAGGACGACCAGGAGGGCCGCGTCGAGTGCCCCCGTCACGGGTGGAACCACGGACCAGACGCCTGCAAAGAGCAGGCCGACGACGACGAGCGCGCCACCGGCGGTCTCCAGGACGAACGGGAGGTTCCGGGGGTAGACAGGCGGGAGTCGGCCGCCGAAGCGGATGGCCCCACGCTTCCGCAGCAGACTCCCGTAGATCTCCTTCTGCCAGAACGGGCTCAACTGGACGGGCCGGTACCGCGGCCGGTCGGTGTCGTCGCGAGGGCGTCCGGCGAAGAGCTGTTCGGTCGCCATCCGGCCGATACAGAGGACGATGTCGGTGAGGAGGAGCGCGACGGCCGACAGCGGACTCCACGCGAAGACGACGACAGCGACGGGAATCGCCAGGTTTGCGAGGAAGACGGCGGCTCCGAGGTGGCGGGACCGACTGGGCACACGGTCGGGTTCGCTCCAGTCCGGGGATAAACGTGGTGTCTCGGACCGCCCGACCGAGTCCCATCGCACTGCCGGGCGGTGATCTGGGCCGTCACTCCGTCAGTCCGTACCCTCGCGCGAAGAGCGCCACGTCGACTGCGAAGACGACGCCCGTCGCGACGAGCAGGATGCCGAGCGAGAGGGCGGGGTCGCGTTCGGCGTAGCCGAGGAAGCCGTAGCGAACCGCGTCGACCATGTGGACCATCGGGTTCGCGAGGGAGACGGTGTACCAGACGCCGTCGAGCGCCGACAGCGGGTAGAAGACGCCGCCGAAGAACACCAGCGGGCGGATGAGGAACTGGTTGAGCACGGTGAGGTAGTCGAAGTCACGCGCCCAGAGACCGCCGACGATACCGAAGCAGGCGAACAGGGCGGAGACGGCGACGAGCGAGACGGCGAGGTAGACGGGGTGAGCGACCCCGACGACATCGTAGCCCGGATGCGCGAACGTGAACACGACCCCGATGACCGAGATGATGACGCCGACGAGTACGCCGCGGAGCGCGCTGGCGGCGACGTAGGCGAACGAGAGCTGCCGGTACGACAGCGGGGACGTGAGCACCTCGTGGATGTACTCGTTCCAGCGTCCATGGAAGATGGAGAAGGAGGCGTTCTCGAAGCCGTTCGACACCGCGCCGAGGACGACGAGGCCTGGCAGGACGAACTTGATGTACGGGATGCCGTCGCCGTAGCTGCCGATGCGGCTGCCGAGGATGACCCCGAACACCGCGAAGTAGAGCACGTTGTTGATGAACGGGGGGAGGAACGTGTTCCGCGGGCGGCGCACGTATCGCAGGATCTCGCGCTTCAGCAGCGCGCGGGTGCCGACGGCGAGCCCCCTCATCGGTCGTCACCCGTCAGCTCGACGAATATCTCCTCCAGACTGGTGCGCGAGATGTCGAGGTCCACCACCACGTGGCCCATCGCCTCCAGTTCGTTCAGCAGGTCCGGCGTGACCGCGCCGCCGTTGCTCGCGCGGACGACCAGCCTGTCGCCGTCGAGTTCCACCGACTCGACCCGGTCGAGTGTGTCCCCGAGCGGCGGCGTCTCGGCCGGTGCGTCCCGGAGCGTGACGGTCACGGTGTCGGTCCCCCGGTTCATCAGGTCGTCCGGCGTCGCCACCTCGACCTTCCGGCCGTCGTCGACGACCGCGACGCGGTCACAGAGGCGCTCGGCCTCCTCGATGTAGTGCGTGGTGAGCAGGATGGTCGTCCCGTGCTCGTTCAGGTCGCGGACGACCTCCCAGAGGTCGTGGCGGAGCTGGACGTCGACGCCGGCCGTCGGCTCGTCGAGGATGAGCAGCTCCGGTCCGGTGACGAGCGCCCGGGCGAGCAGTAGCCGGCGCTTCATCCCGCCGGAGAGCCAGTCGAACCGCTCCTCGCGCTTGTCGTAGATACCGACACGCTTGAGCGCCTCGTGGGCTCGGTCCAGCGCCTCGTCCTCGGGGATGCCGTGGTAGCCCGCCTTGTGGACGAGCACCTCCTCGATGGGGAAGAAGCGGTCGACGTTGAACTCCTGTGGTGCGAGCCCGATGGCGTCGCGGGCCTCCCGGTACTCGTCGACGACGTCGTGCCCGAACACCTCGGCGTGGCCGCCCGACTTGCGGACCAGTCCGACGAGGACGTTGATGAACGTCGTCTTGCCCGCGCCGTTGGGGCCGAGCAGCCCGAAGAACTCGCCCTCCTCGACGCGGAGGGAGAGCCCGTCGAGCGCCTGGACCTCGCCGTAGGATTTCCTGAGGTCTTCGACCTCGATGGCGGCAGTCATCGACCCAGGGTCCGCGGCGTTCGCTGGTAAGGCTGTTGGATGCGGGTCGTTGGCCCTCGTGGAGGCTATCGGCGCCACTGCGGCTCGACAGACTCCAGCGCATGGGTGTGGCTGCGGACGAGGACGGCTCCGGCGAGACGCCACTCGGAAGGCTCGTCGGGGACGACCAGCCGGAGTGACAACACATTTGGCGACCCGTCGAGAAGCCACGCTCGATGAGCACGTCGACGGCCCGCCGCTGGCTACCGGAACTCGGGATGTCGCTCGCCCTCGTCGGGGGCGTCGTCGCGTTCTACGCCCTCTTCGCACCGGGGATGGGCTGTCGTGACCACGCGCTCTCGACGTGGGGCGTCTCGGTCGCACTCGACGGCGCGATGCTGCAGGTCGCGGACTGCGGCAGCTACGCGGTCACGGTCGACCTCCGGCTCGCGGTCGGCGGCCTCGCCTGTCTGTTCCTGGGCTGGGCCGTGACCCGGTACAGCTCCTGAACGTGTCGGTCGGTCGACGCGCCGTAACGCAACGATTACGAGCGGCGGTACCGAAATTAAGCGCATGACAGACGACATCGACGACGCGGTCGACGAGCTGGCGGACGTCCAGGCGGGGTCGGACCTCGAATCGGTCCCAATCGTCGGCGTGGCGGAGACGAACGCGACGGTTTCGGTCACGCTCGGACTGCCGTCCGGCAACGAGTTCGTCGACGAGTTCACGAAGCCGCCGGTGTGGGGCGCGAACTGCGAGCTACAGTCCTTCCTCGACGCGATGGGCGTCGGGCCGGACGAGCTGGACGAGCTGGTGGGCCGGACCGTCGCGGCGGAACGCGAGGTCGGCACCAGTGGACTGGAGTTCAGCATCGACCGTGAGGCGGTGTTCGGCGGGAAGTAGGACTACTCGTCGTCGGGCACCGTCGAGAGCGGCCCCCGGAGCTGTGCGGTGAAGCCGACGCTCTCGTCGTAGCCGTCGGTCGACATCAGCACCGGGTAGAACGGCTTCTCGCGGGTGAGCTCCTCCTCGCCGCGGCGGGCGAACGGCTCGCCCGCGGGCACCACGACGAAGTTCTCGCCGAGGAACTCGTAGCCCGCGCCGTCGACGCGCTCGGCCACCTCGAAGACGGTCGGCTCGCTGATGGCGGCCTCGCCAGCCACGACGTCGTAGGCCGCGAGCACGTTCCTGAGGACACGTTCGGCGTTGTCGACGGCGGCCTCGCTGCCCTTGTAGCCGCACTCGACGGCGACGCCGTCGACGTGCTGTGTCAGGCCGCCGGGCTCGGTGCGGATGTCGACGGCGCGGTCGAGGCCGGTCCGTTCGAGGAGCTGGCGCGACCGCGACGTGAGCCGCTGGTAGAGAGCGAACGGCTCCTCGGTCGAGACCGTCGAGTGGAGGTCGAGCACGGCACGGTCGCCGACGGCGTCGAGGAGCTCGCTGGCGAGTCGGGCCTCGTGCGACGCCGCCTCGGGGTCGCCGGGGTACGCGCGGTTGAGGTCCTCGTCGACGAACCGCTGTTCCAGCTCGGCGGCGCGCTCGTTCGCCACGACGAACGTGACCGCGCCGGTGAGTTCGAGGTCCTCGTCCGCGAGGAGGCGCTCCATGGCGCGCTCGCCGCAGGACTCGTCGCCGTGCTGGCCGACGACGACGACGAGTGCCGGCTCACCGTCCCCGAGTGTGTGGACCCGCATTGGTAAGAGAGTCAACGAACGTCCGTATTTAACTGCTTCTATCGACCCGGCCTTCGCCGCCGCCGACTGCTCTCCGGTCGGGTTACTGCTCGGGTGTCGCCCGCCCCCGAGATAACCGTTCGCAAGGGTGGTTTTATAAGGTGTTGTTTGGTAGTAGAATGCATGCCTGAGAATGGTACCAATCGACGCGGATTTCTGAAGTACGCCGGCGGAGCAGCGGTCACGGCATCTCTCGCCGGCTGCCTGGGTGGGGGAGATGGCGGTGACGGGACCGACACCCCGGAAGGAACCGATACGGACGGCACCGACGATGGGGGCGGCGACGGGACCGACACCGACGACGACATGGAGCTGCCGGACTTCCCGGTGACCATCACGCAGGGCAACATGCCCTCCGGGCTCGACCCGCACGACCACCGCGAGACGCCGACCGACGTGGTCATGCTCCACGTGTACGAGGGGCTCATCACTCGGGACGCGGCCGGCGCGGTACAGCCCGCCCTGGCGACAGACTGGTCGCGGGTGGAAGGCGAAGAGGCGGCACAGTTCCAGCTCCGCGAGGGCGTGACGTTCCACAACGGTGATACGTTAGTCGGGGAGGACGCCGCGCACAGCATCAACCGCATCGTCGACGAGGAGGTCGGCTTCGCGAGCCCGCAGAGCGACCAGCTCGCTGGCGTCACCGGTGCGAGCGCGCCCGACGAAACCACCGTCCAGGTCACGCTCGACGGACTCAACCCCATCGTGTTCTCCGAGTTCGCGACCTACTGCGACATCATGCAGCGGTCGTGGGTCGAGGACCGCTCGAAGTCCGAGATCGGGCAGACGATGAACGGCACCGGCCCGTTCAAGCTCGACAGCTACACGCAGGACGAGCAGGTCGTCATGACCCGGTACGAGGACTACTGGGACGACCCGGCGGAGGTCTCCGAACTCACGTTCACCTCGGCCGCCGAATCGAGCACGCGGGTCAACCAGCTGCTCCAGGGCGAGACCGACATCATCGTCAACGTCCCGCCACAGGAGGTCAACCGCGTCAACAACAGCGACGCCGGGAGCGTCGCCGCAGCGCCGAGTACGCGCATCATCTACAACGCGATGCGCTACGACGTCGAGCCGTTCTCGTCCAAGCAGTTCCGGCAGGCGATGAACTACGCCATCGACCTGGAGAGCATCGTCTCGAACGTGCTCGGCGGCTTCGGTACCCAGACGGGCCAGCCGACCCTGCCCGAGTTCGTCGGCCACAACGACGACGTCGGCCCGTACTCGTACGACCCCGACGAGGCCGAGCGGCTCGTCGACGAGTCCGGCCACGCTGGCGTCGAGATCGAACTCAACACGCCCGTCGGGCGCTACCTGAAGGACCTCGAGATCGCCCAGGCGGTCGCGGGCTACATCGACGAGCTCCCGAACGTCTCGGCGAGCGTCAACCAGCGTGACTTCGGCTCGCTCGTCGACGAACTCCTGACCGGCAACATCGAGGACAAGCCGCCGTGGTACCTCATCGGCTGGGGCGAGGCGACGTTCGAAGGTGCGCTGGTCATGACCGCGCTGCTCTCGACCGACGGCGCGTTGACGTCCTGGAGCAACGACGAGTTCGACTCGCTGCTGGAGACCGCTGCAAACAGCACCGGCGAGGAGCGCATCGCCGCGCTGGAGGAGGCCAACGCGCTCGCCAACGAGGAGGCACCGTGGATCTTCCTCAACCAGCAGTACAGCGTCTACGGCGTCAGCAGCCGCGTCTCGTGGGAGCCCCGCTCCGACGAGCGTATCGACGCGTACGCGATGAGCCAGGCGTAAGCTCACATGTCCCTCGCTCGGTTTTTGATAAAGCGACTACTGCAGGGCGTGTTCGTGGTCTGGGGAGTGGTCACCATCGTGTTCGGCCTGCGCGTCATCGCGCCCGGTGACCCGGCAAACGTGCTGTTGCCACCCGACGTCGGCCCAGAAGTGAGGCAGCAGGTCATCGCCGACCTCGGTCTGGACCAGCCGCTGTACGTCCAGTACTGGGAGTTCGTCAGCGGCATCGCGCTCGGCGTCCCCGAGGGCTTGTTCAACATCGCGACCGGACAGCCGGTGGGCGGCCTGGGGCTCGGCACGTCGCTGACAACGGGCACGTCCGTCGCGTCCCGTGTCGGCCGCAGCCTGCCGGCGACGCTCGAACTCGCCATCATGGCGACCGTCGTCGCCGTCGTCATCGCCATCCCGCTCGGCGTCATCAGCGCGACGAACCGCTACAGCGTCCCGGACTACGGCGCGACGCTGTTCTCGCTGGCGGGCATCAGCACACCGAACTTCTGGCTCGGCGTGATGCTCATCATCGTGCTGGCGGTCCAGCTGGACCTGTTCCCGACGAGCCAACGCGCCATCGGCATCCCCGGCGTCGTCGACCTGCTGGTGTCGGGCCAGCTCGTGGCCGCCGCCGAGGGCTTCCGAACGTGGCTCTGGTACATCACGCTCCCGGCCATCACGCTCGGGACGTACTTCACGGCGCTCATCACGCGACTGACCCGCAGCGGGATGCTCGACGAGCTCGGCAAGACGTACGTCCGGGCCTCGCGGGCGAAGGGGCTGCCGGATGCGCTCGTGCGCTACAAGCACGTCCTCCGGAACACGCTCATCCCCATCATCACGGTCGTCGGCCTCCAGCTCGGGACGCTCATCGGTGGTGCGGTCATCACCGAGTTCGTCTTCGACTGGCCCGGCCTGGGACAGGTGCTCATCAACAGCATCAACTCCCGTGACTGGCCGATGGTGCAGGGCTCGCTCATCGTCATCGCCGTCGGCTTCGTCGTCGTGAACATCGTCGTCGACACGCTGTACACGCTCGTGAACCCACGGGTGGGATTCGACTGATGATAGCACCACGCACTATCCGCAGCCTGAAACGCGGACTGAGCCGGAACGCACTCGCCAAGGTCGGAATCGCCATCGTCGTCGTCGTGCTGTTCGTGGCCATCTTCGCGCCGTTCGTCGCGCCCGACAGGCCGGGCACGCAGAACCTGAACGAGTCACGCCAGCCGCCCATCGGGTTCGAGAAGGCGACGACACAGGAGGTCCCGGTGAAGGAGAACGGGAGCGTCGTCTTCGAGGACGGCCAGATCGTCACGGAGAACCGCACGGTCTACGAAAACTCGTCCTGGGACCACCCGCTGGGGACCGACGGCAACGGGCGCGACATCCTCTCGCGACTGATATACGGGGCCCGCGTGTCGCTACTCGTCGGCTTCTTCGGGACGGGGTTGGCGATGCTCGTCGGCGTCACCGTCGGGCTCACCGCGGGCTACTACCGCGGGAAGGTCGACGACGTGCTGATGCGCAGCGCCGACGTGATGCTCGCGTTCCCCTCCATCGTGCTCGCCATCGCGCTCATCGGCGTGCTCCAGGACGCGCTCGAGCAGTCCATTCCGGACCCGTTCGTCCAGACGGGGGTGGCACCGGCGTTCCGCTCCGCCCTCGGGCTCCCGACGGGGATGCCCGAGAGCACGACGTTGCCGGGGACCATCATCGTGGTCGTCGCACTCGTGAACTGGGTGTGGTTCGCCCGGGTCGCCCGCGGCGAGGCGCTGAGCCTCCGCGAGGAGTCCTACGTGAAGGCGGCGCGTGCCCTCGGTGCGAACGACGCGAGCATCATGTTCCGGCACGTGCTCCCGAACGCCATCACGCCGATCCTGGTGCTCGGGACCATCCAGATAGCGGCCATCATCCTGCTGGAGAGCGCGCTGTCGTTCCTCGGGTTCTCCTCGGCGAACATCTCCTGGGGCTTCGACATCGCGCTCGGCCGGCAGTACCAGTCGACCGCGTGGTGGATCTCGGCGATGCCGGGACTGGCCATCGTCATCACCGTCATCGGGTTGAACCTCGTCGGTGACTGGCTCAGGGACGCCCTCGACCCCGGTATCGAGGGGGAGGGCGGCGTATGAGCCACGCTGGCCACCGCGACGACCTGCTCCGCGTCGAGGACCTGACGACCCGGTTCTACACCGAGGAGGGCCAGGTCAACGCCGTCGAGTCGGTCTCGTTCGACGTGCGCGACAACGAGATACTCGGCATCGTCGGCGAGTCGGGTTCGGGCAAGTCGGTGACCGCGCTGTCGGCCATCGACCTCGTCGACTCGCCCGGGAAGATCACCGGCGGCGAGGTGTGGCTCCGCGATGCCGAGCTCGCCGGGGAGTTCCGCGGGGACAAGCCGGAAGCGGTCGACGGGGACTTCGTCGACCTCCGGCAGCTCCCGACGGGTGTCCGCCGGGCGTTGCGGGGCCCGAAGTTCAGCATGATATTCCAGGACCCGATGAGCAGCTTCAACCCGTCGCTGACCGTCGGCGAGCAGATCGCCGAGGCCGTCGAGGTGCAGCGCCGCGCCTCGGCCAACCCGCGCAGCACCCGCTCGCGGACGCAGGGCTACGGGCTCGGGAAGCTCCTCGTCGACAGTGTCGTCCCCGGACGGAAGTACACCAGCGACGAGAGCCACGAGCGCGCAATCGAGCTGCTGGACCAGGTCGGTATCCCCGACCCGGTCGAGCGCGCCGACGAGTACCCCCACCAGTTCTCCGGTGGGATGCTCCAGCGTGCGATGGTCGCGCAGGCGCTCGCCGGCGAGCCCGACGTGCTGTTCGCGGACGAGCCGACGACCGCGCTCGACGTGACCATCCAGGCGCAGATACTCGACCTGCTCCGGGACATCCAGCAGGAGCAGGGGATGAGCGTCGTGCTCATCACGCACGACCTCGGCGTCATCGCACGGATGTGCGACCGCGTCGGCGTGATGTACGCCGGCGAGGTCGTCGAGCGTGGGTCGCTCGAGGCTGTGTTCGACGACCCGACCCACCCCTACACGCAGGGGCTGCTCGGCTCCATCCCGGACGTCGACGACCCGGCACCGCGCCTCGAACCCATCGAGGGGAACGTGCCGAACCTGCTCGACAGCGAGATGCCCGACCGGTGTTACTTCGCCGACCGGTGTCCGAAGGCCATGGAGGCCTGTCTGGAGCACCCCGAGGAACGAGCGGTCGAAGGGGACCGGCGGCACACAGCCCGGTGCGTGCTCGCCGACGACGAGTACGACCCCGAGCGAGCGCTCGACGAGTCACAGTTCGAGGGAGGTGACGGAGAATGAGCTTCGACGTAGAGACGGACGAGGTGGAATACGAGGGATCGCTCGTCGAGGTCGAGGACCTCGAGAAGTACTACTACGAGAACGACACGCTGTTCGACCGCGTGCTCGGCAGGGAGCCGACGGCGGTCCGTGCGGTCGACGGCGTCTCCTTCGAGGTGCAGGAGGGGGAGACGCTCGGGCTCGTCGGCGAGTCCGGCTGTGGCAAGTCGACGACCAGCGAGACGCTGCTCGGCCTGCGCGAGGCGACCGGCGGTTCGGTTCGCTTCAAGGGACGGGACGTGTTCCGGATGACGGGGTCCGAGCGCACGGAGTTCCGGCAAGACGCACAGATAGTCTTCCAGGACCCGTTCTCCAGCCTGGACCCGCGGATGACCGTGGGCGAGATAGTCACCGAGGGCCTGCGCATCCACGGGCTGGCCGGCGGCGAGGAGCGCACCGAGCGTGCGAAGGACCTGCTCGAGCGCGTGGGGCTGTCGGCGCGGCACGCCGACCGGTATCCCCACGAGTTCTCCGGCGGGCAGCGCCAGCGCATCGGCATCGCCCGTGCGCTCGCGCTCGACCCGGAGTTCGTCGTCCTCGACGAGCCGGTGTCGGCGCTCGACGTGAGCGTGCAGGCACAGGTGCTCAACCTGCTGGAGGACCTGCAGGAGGAGTTCGGGCTCACCTACCTGTTCGTCGCCCACGACCTGAGCGTCGTCCGGCACATCTCCGACCGCGTCGCGGTGATGTACCTCGGCAAGGTCGTCGAGACCGGGCCGGTCGACGAGATATTCGAGAACCCCCAGCACCCGTACACGCAGGCGCTGCTGGACAGCGTCCCCCGGGCGTCGGTCGAGGAGTACGGCCGCCGCGGCGGCACGCTGGAGGGCGACGTGCCCTCGCCGCGGAATCCGCCGCCGGGCTGCCGGTTCCACACGCGCTGTCCCCACGCTCGCGACGCGTGTACGAAGGAGCTACCACCGGACTACGACACCGGTGAGCGGCACGAGGCCGCCTGCTTCCGCGTCGACGCGGACCACGAGTACTGGGAGAGCGAACCGCTCCCGCACGCGAGCGAGACCGGCGAAGGGACGTCGGTCGGTGGCGGTATCGCCGACTCCAGCGACTGAACGGTCTCGGTCACCGTCGCTCCGTTTTCTCCACCTCGACCTCGAGCGCGTCAGCGACGGTCTCGAACGCGTCTGTGACGGCCGCGTACCGGTTCGGCGAGTCGAACTTGAACCGCCCGGGCCTGTTCGGGCCCAGGAGTGCACCGGCGGTCGCGAGCAGCCCGTCACCGGTGGCCCAGGTCAGTCGGATGGTGTGGTTCCCGTCGTCGAACGCGATCCGGTCGAGTGCACCGAGGCCGAAGCAGGTCCCGCCGTCGACACAGAGCGACGGGGGTGCCAGCTCGTACCGGGTGCCGTCCGCGTCCCAGTCCGCGAGCACCGCCGTCGGGAGCAGGCCCGCGGGCTGGTCGGCGACGGCGCGCGAGACGGCGTCGACGACACCTTCGGCCGCCGTGGCGTCCGCCTCGAACGTCGTGTGGTCCGGGACGTAGTGCAGGAGCTGCCGTCCGTCCCGGGACGCGTCCAGCCGTTCGAGCGTGACGAACCGGTGGGCGTCGGTCAGGTCGAGGAGGTCGGCGAGGGGGTCGTGGACGCGGTCGACGGGCGCACGGAGGACACCATCGTCGACCTGCTCGGTCGCGGCCCGGAGCTGTTCGGCGAGTTCGGGGTGGTCCGACGTGAGCGCCCCGGGGTCGAGATGTAGCGTGACGGCGTCGGCGTTGTCGAGCACGGCCTCGACGGCGGCGGCCGTCACGGTCGCCTCGGCGGTTGCGTCGCCACTCGTCGTGAGGACGAGGGTGTGTGTCGGGTCGAAGCGCTGGAGGGACATGGACGGCAGCAGGGACCGGGTGGAGTAAACTGTGGGGTCCGACCCGTCGATGGGTGCTATCGGACCGGGGTCGGGACGTCGGGGTGGTCGCGGTAGCGCTCGACCCCCGGCGTGCACGCCCCGCGCTCGGTTCCATCCAGTTGTTCCCTGACGCGCTGCCACCGCTCGTGCCGGCAGAGCACGTACACCGGTATCGACTCGACGCCGAGCAGCTTCGCCACGCAGAGCCGGCCGAACCCCTCGGTCCACAGAAGTTCGCCGTCGCGCCCGACGACCACGAGCGGTTCGAGCGAGTGGACGAACTCGCCCCAGGTCTCGGGGTCGTGCTCGACCGCGCCGTTCGGCCGGTAGCCGTCGTCGCGCATCGACCGGTAGAGCGCCTCGTGTGCCTCGCGGCGGTCCCGCCAGAAGGAGTCGAAGGGCTCTATTGAATCCACGGACGGCGTAGGGACGAGCCGTCAGAACGTTGGAAGTGAAGCGGGAGAGTACAGTTGTGCAAAAGGTCCTCTTCCGCTTCGTTAAACAAGCTGTCTCGATAGCACGAAAACTTACTGATGCTGCGCTAATGCAGATCAGCCATCCAGCCGGCAACGGGGTTGCCGGCTGGAAGCACGCCGTCCTGCACTTTCTCCGGCTTCACATGGACGCAACGCTCCAAGAAGTCCTCGACTGGGCCGAGGAGATGGAG
Organism: Haloarchaeobius iranensis; assembly: GCF_900103505.1. Taxonomy (GTDB): domain Archaea; phylum Halobacteriota; class Halobacteria; order Halobacteriales; family Natrialbaceae; genus Haloarchaeobius; species Haloarchaeobius iranensis. The sequence goes on along the minus strand of NZ_FNIA01000031.1, from coordinate 74 downwards.
CGGGTACGAGCCGCGCTCGTTCTCGAGCGCGGCGAGTTCCCCGGCCCATCCGCGCTCTGCAAGTCGTTTGACCG
>NZ_FNIA01000061.1 GCF_900103505.1 Haloarchaeobius iranensis | reverse complement strand
TCATCTTGCAGGGTCGCTGAACTCATTCCACCTCAGCGTTCACCCTGCTCTTTGGTGTGGTAATCGTTCTATGACACCCTCAAAGTAAGCAATTATTTCTAACGGCCACTATAGGTGATAGTAGTCGTTTGAGAAGGTGCCCATGTCCGTGTGGGGCGAATTCCTTCGGGAGTCCGCGAGAGTTGTGATCCGGTCGCATGGAACCATCGATGCCACGTTCTTTGACCGCGAAACGGCATCGGACACTACCAACACCACTCGGATCGCCGCATACGCACGCTCAAAACGACGGTACCCGTCGATACAGACTCGTATGCCATCCTCGATGTTCACTGCTCGGCAACTGGCCTCATGACATCCAAACTGGCCGTCGAAAGTCGAGTCGCTCTTCGGAACACCTAGAAATTGAGAGTCTCGGCCGCGACAAGCGCTATGACGACCAATCGCTCCGAGACACCCTCCGTTCAGAGGGCGTCCCGCCCCTGCTTCGCCATCGGTTGTTCGCTGGTACAATCACGCGCACAACGGACGGTTGGACAACGAATAGACAGCCAACGCTGGATGGCAGAGACCGCTTTTTCGGCCATCAAGCGTCGGTTCGGTCCCGCTGTCCATTCACGTGAGGGGTACCGTGGGTTCCGCGAGTTCGTGTTGATAGCCGCAGTCTCCAACCTCGAACAGGCTCTCAAAACGTGATCCCCACGCTGGCGTCGGATTCAACAAATCAATCCGGAGGACAAGACTTATGGAAATTACTTTTAGATATCCAATGTATGTCTGGTGCGTCTTTACAGCGGTTCGCCATACTACTGATGCTGTACGGTGGAATAGTACAAATAACCGAACTGTTGATTCTGGAGTCCGGTGGGAGCTGGGGCCCCCTAGAGACGGGCGTCATCTACGTTGCTCTCCTCCTCGGGTTCGTCGGGTTAGTTGTAGAACTGAGAGGCGATTAAACCCGTCTCGTCGCGACCGTGGATGGACACCGTGTGTTCGCCTTCTCTTCTATATCAGAAGTATGCTGGAGAGACGTGGAATCAGACCCGATTACGGACAGTTAGTACGGGGAACAGTACGTCTCGTAAGAGAAAGTCTCGCTGTCTCCGGCAGTGTTCAGCCATTTGAACCCGGGGACAGCGTTCGGGATTCCCCAACCAAGATCGATGTCGATGTCCAGAATCGTTGCTCCACCGGGGGACGAGCATCCAGCTTCCCACTCGGCGACGCTACCGATTTCGAACTCGGCGTTGTACATCGAAGCGTTACTTCCCACACTGTTGATTTCGAAGGAGTGTTTCGTTCGACCGGTTGCCTTAGTGGTCTTATCGATTAGTTCTGCGCCAGGAATGGCGACGCTGGTACTGTATCCGACTGTCAGGCTCGGGTCTCGCGCTATGTTGAGGCTCATCGAAGCGGTCCGACTCTTCGTCACGTCTCCTAAATCGTTGGTCGGGTCGTAGTCCTCGATCAGATCGTCGGTCGGGGTATCGTTTGCACTCTTGTCCCAATCATGGAACACCTTCGCGGACCGGTTCCGCCATCCGTTGTACGTCGATCCAGGGATACAGTACTCATCGTTGTTCGAGACACTGGAGTTACAGACCTGGCGTCCGGGTTCCATCCGAATCATCGACCGGGCACCGATTCGGGGATCTTCGGGTGACCGACGGACATCACTCTCGATTTCGACCATCCCCGGTCTGGATTCACCCCAGTTGTGCGACTTGAACGGGTACTCATTGTAAACGTCGGTTCCACCTACGGAGTTCCACTCGCTCCAGGGGATATCGTACTCAGCGCTCGTCTCAGGGGTGCGGTCGGAACTGGCGGTCAGTTCCTGGGTCGCGCTGTCAAGCAGTTCGTCTGCCTTCGAGTGTAGTCGGTCCTCGATCCCGGCAGCTGCATCCGAGATAGATTCCCCGCGGTCGGGGCTACGCGAGCGAGTGACGAACTGTTCTCTGGGGCCCTCACCCTCGGTAGCCACCACGTTGTAGCCGATGATTTGCTTGTCTTCGAAGGCAGCATCTGGGTCCACGAAGACGGAGAGCGAGCTCGCTGCGTCCGTGGAGACGGAATCGGCGAACCGTTGGCGAAGAGACATAATCTGTCGAGCGGAAATCGGGTCGGCAACTCGTCCACGGAGCGTTTCGTAACGTACCGAGTCTGCTCGTGGGGAACTTTTTGCGGCCTGAACAGTCGAGGGGATGGCCACTGCACCGATACCGAGGGCCTTGAGTACCGTTCTCCGTTTCTGAGAATGGTTATTACCATCCATGGCCGCTAATAGAGTCAGCACTTGTATAAACCTTATTTTTAACCATTTTTAATCCATATTCGAAAGCGAATTGTTCTACGGATACCAGAGCGACGGTGTTCTGCGGCCTTCTGGGGATTCAACAGAGCAGTGGAGACCAGTTTCTCCCGCTGAGGGCAACCATCGATTCAGAATAGGTGTCCAACCTCCAGTATGCCACCATTCGCTCCCCTTGACGAACAGGGATTTGCGTACAGAGTGGCCAAAAAGTTGGTCCAGAGCTACCAGACATCGTCACAAGCAACTGAGTGCCGGAGGGTCAATCCAACCAAATCTAGTGAAGTTGCAGCACCTGGGCAACTCGTTTCGAAGGCTAGGCCAACGTTTACACCGTCAAGCATCTCACTACCAAGCAGGCTCTCGATGCATTCTAGTGTTCTCGCCAGACTTCACTCAGGGTTGCTGTTCTGTCTGCTTTGTCTCTGCCTCCTGGTGTCACTCTCTGTTGTTGTCGCTCCTGCCCTGTCCGCGGGAGCCGAGGCATACGAGGAGAAGTACCCCAACTCCTCAGCACCGGCGGAGTGTATCGACAGTGGACAGTCGTCGCTCCCGATGACCCGCACACGTTCTGAGCCGCCTACCTCACCGACGACTGAACACGAGATAATCGCGAACATCTCCCAGGTTGACTCGAACCAGTCTCGCTTCAGAATCAACTACTGGCTGTGTTGAATCGCCATACTGCAGTGGAATTCACTGTTTCACAGCCCGCTTGATGTTATAGACGACACACATCAGGGCGATTTCTCGGAACTC
>NZ_FNIA01000042.1 GCF_900103505.1 Haloarchaeobius iranensis | reverse complement strand
ACAACGTGGATGGAGCGGGGAGATCGGCCTTGCTGAGGCCGATCTCCCCGGTTATTTGTGGCATCTCCTTCAGCAGGTCAATCGTCATTCGGTAGGACGTATCGAGGTAAATCCGCAGACAGTGGAGGGAAACGAGGGCATAGTCGGCGAATCCGCCGCCACCTTCCGGGGCGGCGGATTCGTCTCCATCACCGGTAACAACTTGGGCTATCGGCACAATCTCACCAGTGAAGCGGGAGATTTGTGTCATAGGTAACCGAATCTCTCCGCTTCAACTCCTTTGATTTAGCGACCCATCTCGACGCCGTCTAGTGATTCAACACAGCCCGTGAGCCCGAATCTCCTGCCGGAGTTGACCGTATATCTCCAGAAGGCCTTCGAGATCCTCCCCTTGGGCCTGCGAAGAGTCCGCTGGCACACACTGTCTGTCAAACAGGGAGAGTATAGTCCTTTCTCCGGGAGCAGTCGAAGTTGCGGGGCGCGAAGTGAGATTCGGACGCTCCGCCGTCGCACTCCGGACATTCGACGGGAGCGCGTCCAACTGCAGCAGGACGACACCGCAGGCAACCACCGGCATCCGGCCGTGGCTTGGGTCGGGCTGACGATATCACCGAGGAGCGGATGCGACTGCTTGCCCGACACTACTGCAGTCGTGTGTTGAGGTTCCTTCGACTCGTCGCTACCGAGCACGTTTATTGCTCCCCTGTCGGGTGGGGGAGACCGAAATACTCCCCCGGAGAGTTTCGATGTCCAGCGAGAGAACTCAGACCGATAGTACCGAGACCCACTACTCCCAGACGTGCCGAACGCTGTTCGACGACTCGGACAGCCGTCGCGACGAGATGCACGACTCGCTCGAAGCCTGGATCGAGCAGTTCGCCGAGCTGTCGGACGAAGCGAGAGCAAGTGCAGAACTCCAGGAGTGGCTGGACGTCCAGTCGCGATTCCACGATTACTCCTACCGGAACACGCTGTTGATCAAGCACCAGTGTCCTGAGGCGACGAAAGTCGCGGGCTACAACACGTGGCAGAACGAGTTCGACCGTCACGTCTCGAATGGTGAGTCGGCGATCTGGATCTGGGCACCCATCATCGCGAAGCGGTGTCCAGAATGTGGAAACTCGCAGTCCTACCACGCCAGCAGCAACTGTGAGTACGAGGAGACACCACCTGACGAGTGGGAGAAGGGGTTGGTCGGGTTCAAGCCGGTTCCCGTGTTCGACGTCTCCCAGACCGAGGGCGAGCCACTGCCCGATCTCGATACGGAGGCACGTGGTGATGGGAACGAAGACGAGCTGCTAAAGGCGCTCCTCGACGTTGCACCGGAACTCGGCGTCCGTGTGAACATCGTCCCTCCCGAGGAGTGGTCCCACGGGAGTGCAGCGGGTGTCTGTACCGAACGGAGTACGTACGACTGCTCACTGCTCGTCGAAGTCCGTGACGACGACAACGACGCCCAGGTCGCGAGCGTCCTCGCCCACGAGTACGCACACGCCCTGCTTCACTTCGACGTCGACGACGCTGACGAACGCGAGAAGCGCGAGGTCGAGGCCGAGAGCACGGCCTACGTGGTCTCGCAGTACTTCGGCCTCGACGCTTCGCGGAGTGCGCTCTACGTCGCCGCGTGGGATGGTGAACCCGCCGAGACGATTCAGGAGCGATTAGAGCGCATCGTCGGGACCGCTCGGGAAATCATCGGTGCGGTCGATACGGAGCAATGACCGTGGAGACAGCCCACTCGGTGGCTCACATCGTACACACGAAAACGGCTAAGGTTTCTGGCTCACACTGTACACATGATGAGCTCCGATAAGAAGCGCGTCCAGTTCCGGGCTCCGAACCGGTTGATCGACCGAACGGACGCGCTCGCGGCGGTCCTCGGAGAGGATCGAACGGACATCCTCGTCACCGCGCTGCGCGAGTACCTGCAGGACGCGGCTCACGACGATGCAATCACCCAGGAGATCGCGGCTGCGTACTACGACGGGGAGATCTCGTTCGAGCAGCTCAAAGCACTGGTCGGTGCCGAGGAGGCGGCCAACTTCCGCGTGCTGAAACAACAACTAGACGAGGGCTACGTCGACGACGTAGCGGACCTCTAGATGACGGTGCTCGTTGCGGATACCTCCAGTCTCGTGAGCCTCGGCATCGTCGCTGGCGCAGCGCCCGACCCGCTCTCGCAGTGCCTGGGTGCGTACGAGGTGTTGCTCCCGAAGGTGGTCGTCGACGAGTTGGAGGATGTCGCCTCCTACGAAGATCCACATGGACAGGCGGCATCAGCCGTCCTCGACCGGACCACCGACGTGGCGATACAGTCCGTTGCCCTCGATGCCACGTTCCCGCTCGACGACGGCGAGAACGCGGCTGTGACCCTCGCGAACGAGACTGGTGCAGAACTGCTGCTCTGTGATGAGTTCAATCGAATCGGGTTGATCCACGCCTCGTTGGCGGAGACTCGACTCGTGACGACGCCGACACTCCTCTCCGTGCAGGTTCGAACCGGGGCCTACGCTTCGACGGACGCACTCGAACTCCTCGACCAGATCAGTGAGGAACGGAGCTGGGAGGCCAACAGCTACGTTGAGCGTGCCCGGTCCTTGCTCGATACATCGTAGTCGGTTCGGTAGGGGTCTTTCGTTGCTGGATTCGTCCTGACGATGTCCTTCCAGTCGCAACGAGAGCAGTTCGCCGATATCTGCGAGACTGAACACTGATTCGTCCTCGCCGGCATCGTCGACGAGGTCATTATCTAAATAATGATTTTCGAGATAATGACCTCTGTCCACCTCCGTTCTGGTTCAGTTACGCTCTCGCAACGCAGTTTATCGACCCCTGAGGGGTGAGGGGTGTCGTCGAGTCGGCGGCGCTCCCGGAGGACTACAGAAAATGCCTGTTAGCGACATCTATCCACGAACGTTCGACGAAGACGTCCCGCTCGACCAGCACGCGAACGCCTGTCCGGAATGCGAGGGACGAATCATTGCTGCGGGGAACGAGCATGCCTGTGAGGACTGCGGTCTCATCGTCAGGGAACGACGGTTGGACCGTGGCCCCGAGTGGAGCTCGTTCGACGAGGACACGCGACGTCGGTCGGGTGCGCCCATGACCGCTGCGCATCACGACCGTGGGCTCTCGACGACGATCGGATACGGCACCGACAGCAACGGGAACGGGCTCTCGAACCGGAAGCGAAGGCAGCTCTCCCGGCTGCGCCGCGAGCACTCCCGTGGGCGGTACGAGACCAAAGCCGACCGGAATCTCATGCACGGCTTCACCGAGATTCGCCGAATGACCGGCGCACTCGGCCTCGGCGATTCGATCCGTGACCAGGCGTGTTCGCTGTTCCGGACGGCCCAATCCGAGGGCCTGCTGCACGGTCGGTCCATCGAGGGGATGGCAGCGGCGTGTGTCTACGCTGTAGCTCGATGCAATGGGCTTCCACGGACACTCGACGAGGTCGCCGGCGTCGCCCGTGTCGAGCACGATCGAGTGCAGAGCTCGTATAAGACGCTCAACGTCGAGCTCAAGCTCCCAGCGAAGCCGATGATCCCCAGCGAGTTCGTTCCACGCCTCGCGTCGGACCTGGACGTTCCAAATGGGCTCCACCAACGTGCCTTGGAACTCGCTCGAGAGGCCGAGCGCGCGGGTGTGACCAACGGCGTCCAGCCCTCCGGGTTCGCTGCGGCCTGTCTGTACAGGGCTGGCCAGCGCTCGCAGTGGCTGACCCAGCGAGAGGTCGCCGCAGCGGCGAACACGTCGACCGCGACGGTCAGGAACCACCGTGAGCGGCTCGCCGGTATCGAGTTGTAATGAGGAGGTAGTGTACAGCTAGCTACTCAAACAGCCAACGCACGGGTCTGTATACTCAATCTCCATCCTCCAGTGCAGTCGTGTATTCAGGATTCTCGCGGAGTTTGGAGAACGAGACGTAACGGTGGCCCTGAACAAAGGCAACACGTCGATCCGAGTCCCTGGCGGTTTTATCATTCACTACCGGACGGTCAAGTTCGATACCCTCCTCGAGGAACAGCACCTTCTCTGTTTCACCATACCGTTCAGCATTCTGTTCTCGAAACTGTTCGACCGCGTCCAGAAGTTGCTCTCGCTGTGATTGTGAGAGTTCAGGGTGGCTACGAGCGGTATCTCCAGTGAGTTCGATACTCTCGATTGTGCCAGTCACCGTGGGGACGGAGGTCTTGATTTCACCGTCCGTATAGAACGCGAGATGGTCGACAGGCTTGAACGAACGATTCGGCTGACAGAAGTAGAGTCCATGCTGTTCGTACTCCGGCCACGCTTTTCGAGCAGCCACTAACAGCACTCTATCTTCTTTCCCGCTGACGAGGTCCTCGTCGTAGAGGAAGCGGCTGAGCTCTCGCAGCAGAAATGCCTCACGTTCTGTCGGAACGGACATGCTTGCCTCTGCATTCCCGACATCCCGTTCGAGAACCGATTCGATTGTGTCGAGGAGCCCGTCGAAGTTTGCCCAGACGATGCGTTCGTCCCCGATCTCTGTGACCACCTCGGGAAGAGTAGAGTCTGGAGTCAAGACGATGAGACGCTGTAGCTCCGCTGCGTCCTCGTCGAGTGCCTGGAGATGCCTTTCGAGTTGTTCCCGGTCGACACTATCCCGGCTGGTTTTCGTCTCGAACCAGAGAGCCGTCGAACTTCGAATCGCAGCATCCGGAACGGAGTCGACACCTGTGACCTGGTTTTCGAACGAGACGAGTGACAGGTCGGACTCATCGGTGAGGGCTTCGAGAATATCCTCGGCCAGCTGGTTGTTGATGTGCTCCAGGACTGCAACGAGCGTTGAAGTCACTCGGTTTTCGCCCTGTGTGTACGTCGAGAAGAGTGGGTTCGGCATAGCGGAGTGAAATCCGTCTGCTCATTAATCTCTTCGGGCGTTTCTTGCGGGTTCTAGCGAGTAGCCGCAATCTGCGTTTATCCTCACCTGTGGGGTGAGGTGAGTACTGATTTCCACCAACGAACCGCATCCACTGACGAGACTCGAGTTCAGCAAGCGCGTGCGTCGGCGCGCCGAGTACGAAGCCTTCGAGTTCGCGCTCGTGCCCGAGGGCGTGCTCGTGACCAACTGCAGCCACGCCGACCCTACCGAACATCGGTATCTGGTCCGGGTCACTGATGGACTGCCCGCGTCGTGTAGCTGTCCCGCCGACGAGCGGTTCGATGGTGCGTGCAAGCACCGCGTCGCCGTCGCGATTAGAGGCCCGGTCCTCGGTGCTGCACGACGGAATACTGTCGCGACCGACGGCGGTCTGGTACCAGTCGAGCACTCGGATGCTGCATCTGCTGATAAGGATGACTGTGACTGTAGCGAGCTTCCGGACGGCGTCCCTTGCTGGCCGTGCTTCCGGGACGGTGAACGAGAGTTCGAGAACGAGTCGTTGTCCGACTGAGCGACCGCAGCCAGTTTGTGGCGCTGGCACCGGGTGCCAGCGCGACTGATCGGCCCTATGGTTGACGGCGTGCTGGTGAGGTTCGACAATGCACCAGTTGATATACGCACTCGTCGAGGCACCGACCGAAGACAGCGCGCTCGCGGACGCGTCGATGACGTTCGACCAGCTCGTGGGGGCGACGCCACACGACGCGGCTGTCTTCGACTACTACGTGACGTTCGACATGGACGGCCACGCGACGGCCGGGCGAGACCGGTGGGGCGACCTGCCGGTTGCAGCTCGCATCGATTCAGTCGAGGGGCAGGCGCTCCTCGAACGCGGCTGGACCGCAACCGTCGCCGAGTTCGAACGCAACCTCGAGAAGATTCGCGAGTCGATCTGTGAGTACAGCACCGAGGACGTGATGCGCGACCGGAACCTGGTTCGTCACGCCTGCTACACCCTCGGGGCGTATCAGGGTCCCTCACTGTACCTCTACGACCGACATGGGGACGGGATTCGCGATCCCGAACATCTCGAACGTGTGCTGGATGCGAGCGAGCTGTGGATCGTCCCGGCCGACGTGCACTACTGAGGAGAGTAGAGAGCATGACGTCGCAACAGTTAAGGCCTGCACAGCGACTGGAGCCAGCGGACGTCCGACTCGTCGACGCTGGAATCGCAACCATCGACGATCTGGAGACACTCCAGGCCTGCGTGGCCTACGAGAACGCGCATCAGCAGCGCGTGCAGATCCTTCGTCGACTGAATTTGCGAGCGGCGGAGATCCGCGCCGAGACGGGATAGCACGGGCTCGACACCGACTTTCGTTGCCCGCAGTACCAGTTGAACGCAGGCCGGTACCGTGAAATGACTACCCTTAGCACAATGCGCTTGGCGCACGCCCGTTGGAACGAGTAGAGTACCGGAGAAGTCCTACGCTGTGGTCCCGATGCATCTGCCCATTCCCGACTGACGACCATTATATATCAATTTTGATTAAATTAGCGCGGTCTGTGACGTCTCGATAGCTGTGGCGTTTTTCCGCCGTCAACCACTGTACCTCGGGTGATTAGCCTCGATTCACTGTTTGCGAGTCGGTTACACGTTTCTCACACAGAGCTTTGTATGACAGCCAACAAACTTTTTGATTGTGAATGACCAACATGAATTGGATGGGCCGTTTGGGTCTGTCCACGGTCGGAGCACCCCACGACACCCTCTTCCCATACGTTTCCGTGCCCACAACCCAGGCGCAGCGCTGTCGCTCTCGCGGTCAGTTCGCAGGTATGCAAGGCGACAGCCATCGACCGAGCCGTGGGTGGACTGGTTACTCGGTATCGGTCTGTATATCGAAGCGCGCCCCACCCTCAGCACTCTCGGTGAGCTGAACCGTCCAGTCGTGCGCGGCGACGATCTCTTCGACGATGTCCAGGCCGAAGCCAGTGCCCGCATCCGCAGTCGAGTAGCCCGCCTCGAACACCTTCTCGCGCTCGGACTCCGGGATTCCCGGTCCATCGTCTGCAACGTAGAACCCGGTATCGGTGTCGCCGACAGTCACGGTGACGTCCATTCCGCCGTGCTCGACGCTGTTTCGGACGAGGTTCTCGAACAGCTGCTGGAGTTGGTCCGGGTCTGCATCCACGGAACGCTCGGTCTCGACGACGAGGGTCGCCTCTCGTGTGTCGACCGTCTCCCAGCAGTTCCGGACGACCGCTGAAAGTGCAACCTGCTCGATTTCCATCGCTTCGTCACCCAGTTGCGCCAGGGTGAGCAGGTTCTCGACGAGGTCGTCCATCCGGTTCAGCGCGTACTCGATGTCGTCTGTGTGCTCGCTCTTACACTCGTCGCTGAGGAGTTCGAGACGGCCCTGGGCGAGCTGGAGCGGGTTCCGCAGGTCGTGGCTGACGACGCTCGCGAAGCGGTCGAGGCGTTCGTTCTGCTGGAGGAGCTCGTCCTTGCGCGCCCGTTGCTCGGTGATGTCGCGATCCATCGCCACGAACCGGTCCTCGCCATCGAGGTCGAGCCGGATCAGGTGGACCTCGACCGGAATCGTCCCCCCATTGGACCGCCGGAGCTCGGCTTCGAACCGTCGCGGACAGTTCGTTTCCAGGCCGTCCCAGAACGATATCGCGCGGTCCCTGTCGGCGGTCGCGTCGATGTCCCACACCGTCTGCCCGACGAGTTCGGACTGCGTGTACCCGAGTTTCCTGCAGGTCTCAGGGTTGACGTCCTGGATGACGCCCTCGGCGTCGTGGAGTATGATCATGTCTGGCGAGCCTTCGAACAGCGCTTCGAGCCGAGCCCGACTGGACCGGAGCTGTTCTTCAGCGGTCTTTCCCTCCGTCACGTCGTCGTGGAAGCCGACGAAGCGTGCCAGCTCGCCGTCGGAATCGAACACAGGTGCAACCCGGACGCGGTCCCAGAACACCGTCCCGTCCGCCCGATAGTTTCGCAGCTCCACGGTGGCTCGTTGACGCTCCTGGATGGCAGAGCGGAGTTCGGCGACGGCCTCGTCGCTCGTCTCCGGACCCTCCAGAAAGAGCCAGTCGCGCCCCATGACGTCGGCGCTGTCGTAGCCGCTGAGTTCGGTGAACCGGTCGTTCGCGTACGTGATCGGGTTTCCATCGGTGTGGGGGTCGATCAAGACGATCCCGACGGGTGCTTCGTCCATCGCGCGCGTTCGGAGCGAGAGCTCTCGCTCCGTGGCGGGGTCGTCGACGGGTGAGAACGTGCAGATGAGCGAGCCGTCACCGCTGACGGTGAGTGTGTGGTTCGTCTCGATGACACTGGCATCCTTACGCTTGTACGTTGTCTGGCCCTGCCACTGTCCCTGTCGGGCCTCCGGTAACAGGACGTCGTAGACCCCTTTGATATCTTCTTCACGGTACAGAATCTCCCAGTGCTCGCCGAGTAGCTCTTCACGCTCGTACCCGAGGAGCTCCGCACACGCCTCGTTGACGTACTGGATGTAGCCGTCTTTGTCGAGGATGTTGATGCCTCCCTGTGCCGTCTCGATGGCCTGTCGTGCGTGGTCGGCGTAGCGCTCGGCCCAGTACCGCTCGACGACCTGTTCGACCCGGTTGGCGAGCACGGTGTACTGCTCAGTGCCACCGCCCTTTTGCAGGTACTCCGTGACGCCAGCGGTGATCGCTTCGCTCGCGATCGCTTCGGAGCCGTGGCCGGTGAACAGGATGAACGGCAGGTCCGGGTAGTCCGTTCGGAGCTGCTCGAGGAGCTCGAGGCCGTCCAGCCCAGGCATGTCGTAGTCGCTGACGACGCAGTCGAAGTCGGTCGCGTCGTCTCGAATCGTCGACAGTGCCGCTTCCGGGTCCGTCTCTGTCTGGATGCGAAACCGGTCGCCTTGTCGTTCGAGAAAGGTCGAAACGAGGGTTGCAAACTGTGGGTCGTCGTCGACGTGGATGAGATCGATGGGTTCCGAGTCCGGGTACACGAATCGGTGGCTGTCGCCCCCGGAATCAGTAGTCATGTACAATCGTCAAGCAGCAGGAAGTATGGATTTGTTGGTTGCACGAACATGGGCTATCACCGGGTATCATTCCACAGTTCATCGCTCCGTGGGCGTCGCTTGCTGTCGGTCTCGACAGTCACCAGCCACGACTGGCTGCGGGGAGCCCAACCTCTCCTCTCCGGGACACCGATTATTTCCGCACAAAACTAGGTAGTTTTAATACTGATTGCTATAGGTTATAGGTAAGAAACACGCCGCGCCGCTGCTTGTCTTCTCCGTGTTGACAGGACATGCGCAGAGACGTGTTTCCCCAGCAACCAATGTCCGCACCAGAGACACGGATAGTGACACGTATCGCTCGCCTCACCACCTGCTTCAAGTGGGTCGTCCTTGGTGGACTCGCACTCGCCCTCTTCACGTCACCGGCGATCGCACAGGGCCCGGGTGCCGAGTTCTGCGAGAGCGACATGGCGGAGACGATCCGGAACGCGTTCTCCGTCATCCAGTTCGGCGGCCCGCTCATCGGTGGCTTTCTCGCACTCGGCGCAACGGTGTCGATGCCAGTCATCCGCCGATCCGACCTGAAGAAGGAGCTCAAGGAGATGCGCACCCAGGGCGTCGTCTGGGGCATCATCGTCGCGCCACTGGCGACGGTGATCATCCAGTTCATCATGAACCACGTCGTCGCGGGGGGCACGAGTTGCGCGTTCTAGCGTTCCATACCGTCCTCACGATGACCATGCTCGCATTCGCCGTCACCGGAAGCAGCATCGCACCCACCAGTGGGCCGCCCACGGAACCGGACCACGGTGTGAACGAGACCACGTTCGACAGGCTCTGGTCGGGGGACCCGGATAACGGGAGCATCCCTGCCGATTCCTCGGCAATGGGTGAGCTGGCCGCGTACGTCGACATCCCATTCGACGCACCACCGCGTGCGGTCGACCAGTGGAACGAGGGCGACCACGCGGAGTTCCCCGAGACCGACTGGCGAACGTCGGCGGTTCCCGAGAACACAGCTACTTCGCGGGGCGTCTTCGTCAGAGACGCATACGTCCGGACGTTCGCCATCTCGCCGTCGACGAGGGCACACCTCTCCCCGAACGAGACGTCGCTGTACGTCGCGCCCAACGGGACGGTGTTCGCGACGCTCGACTATCGGGTCGACCTGCCTCCGTCGACGAACACGAGCGACGAGCGAAAGACGTGGAGCGTCCTCGATACCGAGAGCGAAGTCGCACTCCGCATCGACAACACGACGGTCGATACGGTCGAGGGGACTGCGACTCCCACGCTCACGTACGCGGAACTCAACGAACGGCCAGGGACCGAGCACATGCTCACCGTCGACGCGGAAATCACGGTCACGCTGGAGGAACTCGTCGAGACCCGCGTCGAGCACTGTACGGACCCGGACAACGAGTCGACGTGTGAGGAGGTCTGGGTCCGGAACGCGACCACGCACGTCGAGACGATTTCAGTCCGTGATTCGACGGACGTGACCGCGTACGAGCTGGTCGCGTCCGTCCGTGCCGTGGAGTATCCGAACGGCGACCTCGGCGTCGGGGTCACCTCACCGCAGCCGTGGCAGGGCTTCGCGCTCGAGAACGGCTCAGTGAGCGGCTCGTGGGGGTTCTACTCCGCCCGGGATTCCGACTGGGACACACTGGAGCGTTGGCAGGCGTGGAACCACTCCATCACCGTCGTCTCGCCGTCGGTCCCGTTGCAGGTGCATGCGTTCCCATCCCCGCAGTCTCGTGGCCCGGAGACAGCCACGGAGGGATCGGTCGACGTGCTGGCCAGCGACGGCCATACCGCGCCTGCACCGTCGCTTCCCGAGTCAATCGACCTCGACGTCGCCACGGGTGAGTTCACCTCGAGCGACCGTATCGCCGTCCGTGACGACGGGTCGTCGCGGAAGACGCCAGTCGTAGTCCACGGCCTCGTTCGTGGCGTAACCGTCGAGCGGTCGCTGGGCGAACTCGACCGGGTCGACCTCGCCACACGGAATCTGACCGTCGATGTCGTCGAGGTGAGCGAGGATAACGTGACTTTGGCGGTCACCCTCCGCGACAACGAGACGGGTGCGCCGATCAGCACGGACTGGACGACCGGTATCGTCCGGGTGAACGGCGAGCCGGTCCAGACGAACGAACATCAGTACCTCACAAAGCATCGCCAGTTAGCCTGACCTGAGACACCTGTTCTGTTGGGATGAGTCGTCGCTACTGGTCAAGCAACGCTGATCGAA
>NZ_FNIA01000035.1 GCF_900103505.1 Haloarchaeobius iranensis | reverse complement strand
CCGCTTCACTTCCAACGTTCTGACGGCTCGTCCCTACGCCGTCCGTGGATTCAATAGAGCCATGTACGACCCGTCGTTCTTGGACGACTTGGAAGGGCCGAAGTTTTGGGGCGTACCAGAAGACAAAGACCCCGAGTTGAGCGCGAAGAAGCGGATTCGAGAGAAGAGCCTGCCGAAACTCAAACGCGGAATATACGACGCCTTCGATGGGTCCGGTTCGCAAGTCGGGTTCGTCAATGAACTGCTGGAAGAACGACGGGGCGAACCACTGTCAGAGGACGACGTACTGCTTGATTGTACGGAATACCGTATCTCCTACCGCGATATTGCCCGTGCCAGCGACGAGCGCACGATGATTGCCTCGGTGCTACCGAAGGGGGTAGTGTGCCACGACAAAGCCCCGACCCTTCGCCCGTACCGAATCGAACCTGAAGAGGACGACCTTGAGGAACCGACTCTACATGGTGCCTACGAACGTATCTACTCGGACGAAGAACTGTTCGTCGCCGTCGGGTTGCTCAATAGCCTCCCGTTCGACTTCCTCATGCGGACGAAAATCGACTCGACTGTCGTCTTCTACAAACTGAAAGAGTCGCAGGCTCCCCGCTTGACGGCTGGTGACGAGTGGTTCGACTACATCTGGAAGCGTGCCGCTCGGTTGAACTGCTACGGCGACGAGTTCGAGGAAATGCGCGACCGGCTCGGTGGTATCGAACCGGCGACCGACATGGACGAACGTCGGGAAGTTCAGGCTGAACTCGACGCCGCCGCGTTCCACGCCTACGGTCTTGACCGCGACCAAGCCGAGTTCGTGCTTGAGGACTTCCACCGGGTTCAGAGTCCCCGTATCATGGACGAGGCGTATTTCGAGGCGGTCTTGGACAAGTACGACGAGTTGGTCTAACGTTATAGCCGCTGAATCCGGTCGTAGAACACGTCGTGGAACTGTTCGCCGTGTTCAATCATCCAATCGAGGTATTCGTCCCATTGGTCTTGGTCGGTCACGTCAGCCGACTTCGTGACAACGATACGGCTCCGCTCCTTCCCGGCTCGCGTCTCTTCCGGTTCGTGCCACGTTAGTTCTCGGTCGAACTCCGATTCGATTTGTTGTGACTGGTCTATCAACTGCCGGTACGCTTCGGCGTTATCTCGAATAATGAGTTCAGCCCGGAGTTCGTTGTCACGGGAATTGAGAATGAAGGCGAGTTCAAAACCGGTTTTCCCAATCGGATTGTTGTACCAGTGTTGCGGGTTCGGTTTCCGAGCGCTCAAGGGCGTCTCGCGGTCCTCAATCCGGTCCCGAAACTCAGTCCAAAACTCTTCCTGTAATTTCTCCGTGTCCGTTAGTTCGCCCTCTGACCGCTTGGCCTTCTCCTTCCACTCGCTCGGCTCCGCGACAGGATTCAACCTGACAGCAGGTTCCGAATCACCGATTTTCCATACTTCGAGACGGATAGCGAATAGGTCCACACCCTCCCGGCTGTTCTCATTGAGCCACTGTATCGCGTCCCGGTGTTCGTCGTGGAATCGTGGTGAAATCCACACGATAATGTCGGCGTCAACGCCCGAGGCATAGGCGATTGATTTGCCCAAGTGGTCGTGGTCCGAGGGGTTCAGTTGGTTCTCAATGACGACGTTTCGGTTGTCGTCTACGACTTCTGCGAGAATATCGACGTTGTAGCGTCCGACACTCTTCTCTTCCTCGATTATCTCAAGGTCCAACCCCAACGAGTCTTCTAACTCGGAAACGTCTTCAACGCGTATCTCATTCGCTACCCACGGTGTGAACTCTTGGGCCTCGTGTTCCCAATACTCGCGTACCTCTTGAGATTCGAGCGAAGCAAAGTCTGGCATACCGCGAACCACCAAGCGAGCGCTGAAAAACCTGTCTGCTACTCATTTCACGACAGTAGTCAAGGAAGACAACACAAACTACGCGAAGAAGCGGAGTGGCTGAAACAAACAGTGTGCGCTTGATTATTAGCGAGGACAACCTGTAGCGTCATTTACCAAGCGAGTGGGTCCTGAAGCGTTCTGCCGTCAATTGCGGGGTCGCCGTTGGCCTTCAGGTCGATTTCTCCCGAAGTGTTCATCCGATGGCGGTAGACTGTATAGATTCCTTCCCACCTACACCTAATACGAATCCCTTCTCGTTCGGACTCGAACGCAGTGGGGTCAGCCCTCACCAGTTCATATTTGCCACGGCTTGACTCCTTCAGAATCCCGAACCGAAGGCAGTCACTGATGAACTCGTTAAGAGATACGTCTATTTCCTTGTGGTATTCTGGATACACGGTCTGTTCTAACGGCAGGTGTCCTGTTCTGCCTTCAATCAGGTACTTTTCTTCGTCGGACAACACACGCTGTCGGATTTTTCGTTTGATTTCCCACCGGGCTAACGGAACCAGTTCACGCCCTTGTGGCCCTTCTCTAATGAAAACTGATTCAAGGTCTAATTCCTCGTACTTGTCTCTCAAGTCATTGCAGACCGATTGCCGAACATTTCGTTCCATCGCATACTACAACTGGTCGGCCAGATACTTAACCCATTTCATGACAGCAATAGTATATGAATAGGGATAATGAGAGAGAAAGCAGGAATATGGGCGCTATTAGGGCTATCAGATTAATGTGGTATATTTAAATAAATCTGATATTAAGGGCGTTTTCTTGTTCTCAGTTCAACCCGTCGTCTGTTCAATTCGAGGGACGGCTCCGGACTATCGTCGTCACCGAGACGAGTTTTCCCTGCCAGTACACCGCTTCCACAAGTACCTCGTCGGCACCTTCCGTCTCGTTGCTGATACCCTTATCAGCGCACTCGTCACACCAGACTCGTCGGAGCGTCCATCCGCCACGTTCGTAGTAGGTTCCGTAGGCGACCGCCTTGTCGCCGGTCCTGATTCCTCGATTACACCGGTCGCAAATGTGGCCGCACTGTACGCCGTTCAGAGCCGCCGCCGGAGACGGTCGAGTCATTCGCCCTCACCCGGCAGGTCGCGGCGACCGTCGTTGTAGCAGTCGAAGCAGGGCATACTGTGGTCGTCGCACCAGCACACGTCTTCGTCGGTGTCCTCGGTAGTGAACGATTCGAGGGTGACGGTTCCCCCGTCGGCGCGGACAGGCAGTTCCCGATTGGCCGCTTCAAGGACTGGCTCTCGAATCGCTACGGCCACCATATGCTTGCACGCACCGGGCTGGTACTCCCACGCAGGACACGTACAATCCGACGGGACACTGCCCTCGACGTGGACGGTGTACGTGTGGTCGTCGGCGTCTTCGTGGGAGCCGTTCAGTACCTCTACGTCGCCGTCACCGAGGACGGTGAACTCGAAGGCTTCCCACTGCGCCCTCTTCTCTACCTGTTCGTCGGACTCAAGTACCTCTAATGCTGATTTGGACATGGCGTTCTGACACCTCAGAAGGCCACCGCTCGCGTGTCTCAGCACGCGGGCTTTCTGACGCGAATCAAGCCCCGAGAAGCGGTCGCCCTCTGTTAATAATTACGTGCTGTGGCAGTGTAAGTGTTAGGTTTCTGTACTTCTGATTCGGGAACGTCTGAAATATGCTTTTTCAAGCCATCATTCGACATATGAGTATAGACAGTAGTTCGATAGGTAGTGAGCGAAAGCCAACTCGACGCCGACCAGAAGCCGTAGTCACCTGCCAGCGCGGTCTATGTTAGGATTTTATAGGATTATCACGGCACATGAGGCCGCTGAACGCCTCTGACAGCCTATCAGAAACGACGGTCAAGACCACTCACTCCGACGACGATAGTCCACACGGCGTACTCCCGCCATCTCTCGGCTCGCTGTCGGTGTGACCATCCACGAAGAGCGAAATTTAGGCGTCAAGAAACCCGTTCATGGCCGATTAGGGAACGGATTGCCAACCCGAGTTACGCTTCCTCGTCGGGGTCGAGTTCGTTAAGATTCAGTTCGCCAGCGAGGTACGCTTCGCCCTTATCAGTCAGAACGAACACCGCGTTACCATAGTCCTCGATTAGTCCGTGGTCCACCAGCACCTTGCACCGCTTGGATAGATACGACCGCGAGAAATGGATATTCTCGTGGTTCGCCATTTTGGTTGGTGTCCCGCTCTTGTTGTCTCGTAAATATTCCAAGATACGCTCGTCCGCAAGGGTCGTCCACTCCGCCGAAAGGCGCATTGCCTGAATATAGCGTCGTTGGGCGATAGCACCCACGAATCGTGATATTGGTCACGTTCCGTGACTATGAGAACGATATAAGTAGTTGCCACTTCATTACCAAAGCGCAATGGAACTGAACCGACGACGGTACCTTGCGACCCTTGGAACGACCGCCAGCGCCCTCGCCCTCGCGGGCTGTACGGAAGATGGGGGTGACTCCGGCGGCGGAGACGCGAACGACAACAGCGGAGACAGCAGTAATGGCAACTCGGACAACAGTGGCGGCGACAGTAACAGCGGAAACAGCAACGACGGGAACAGCGGAGACGGTGGTAGCAACGAACAGCCCGACGTGGAAATCCTGAACCACGAGTTCTACGAGGAAGAGTTCTCGTCAGGTGTCCGTGGCACCGCCGTCAACAATACCGACAGTGAAATCTCCTACGTCGAGGCGACCGCGACGTTCCTCGACTCGGAAGGTACGCAGATAGGCGAAGGACTCGATAACGTGAGCGACCTTGCCGCTGGTAGAGAATGGCAGTTCGAGTGTATGTTCACCGGGCAGGAAGAGAGCCGTATCGAAGAGTACGAAGTTGAAGTGACGACCGGATTCTGACCCGAGCAATCCTTTTCAGGAATACCTTCGGCATAGACGAATGACTGAATAGACCAAACCCGAGAAAATTCTACGATAGCAGTTTGCGGTAATTACAGGAAGGGAATATCCGGAGTATTGCGATTTCTTGCATTGGGGTTAATTACGTAACGAGTTGCATAAAACGTCAGAATATTTTAACTTCTTCCGCTCCCTCGGGAAGTTTGCATGATACCAGAGTACGCGAAGCCCGGTGATACCGTCGTGAAATGTCCTCGTTGTGCCTACGTATGGCCCTACAGCGGTGACAAAGAGTATGCTACCTGCCCGTCAGGCGGATACAAGTGCGAAGTAGCGGTGAATCAGAAGGGAATGGTACTGTCCTGCGAGGACGAGATTCTGGTTGATGTGGATAGGTACGACCGTACCGTGCGGAGAGCGCTTTCACTCGGGCTGAAGAGAGGCGACCGAGACTATCGTAGTGGTATCGCAGACGCGTTCCCGACGAAGGATGGTGGTTCCCGTGAGTTTTGAAGCGCAGTGTCCGTTCTGTGGGACCGCAGTGGGAGGGTACGACCCGGAGTGTTGGAAGTGCGAGAGAACGCTATCGCCGCCGAACAACGCGTAGGAGAAACCCCTACCCGGCGAAAACAGCATTATACACCGCCCTAAACACATAATCCATCTCGACATGAGGGAAGGACTGAAGGAGCCACGGCGCGTACAATGTAATGAAGCGCCCGACGGTATCGGGGTGCGTGCTGTAGCCGGTTCAAATCTCGCACGGAAAATACGGTGCTATAGGGGTGAATCCCTACGCCGTACTGCGAATGTAATCCGCGCGGAAAAGGTATGCCGCCTCCCGGATTTGAACCGGGGACAGCTCGATCTTCAGTCGAGTGCTCTCCCAGTCTGAGCTAAGGCGGCGCGCACTCCAACTTCGGTGGATGCACTAAAAAAGGATTTCGAATCGGGAGCGTGGGAACCAGCCGTCGAATTCGGATGCGGCACGGGGGCAAGGCGGTGGCTCCGGGTGTAGACCGGACTAGAGGGCTCTGGCGAACTCGTACTCGTCGAGGGACTGGCCCTTCAGCTCGGCTGCCTCCTCGCCGGTCTTCTCGAAGCCGTGGGAGCGGTAGAAGGAGATGCCGACCTCATTGGTCGCGATGACGCGGAGGCAGAGGTGCTCGAAGCCACGCTCGCGGAGCCGCCCTGTGCAGCGTTCGAGCAGTGTCGTTCCGATGCCGGCTCCCCAGCGGTCGGGATGGACGTAGATGCTGTACAGGCCGGCGACCGCCTCGGGTCGGTCGTCGTCCGTCGGGCCGGCGGACGCGTAGCCGACGACGCGGTCCTCGGCGGTGGCGACGAGGTAGTCGATGTCGTCGTCCGTGATAGCGCCCGCGACCGTCTCGTGGTCGTACCAGTCGTCGATGCAGTCGTCGACGGTATCCGAGCCCATGGCGTCGTCGTAGGCGGCGTGCCAGCCGGCTCGGGCGACGCGCTGGATGCCGGAAGCGTCGGCCTGCTCGGCCTCGCGGACGATGTAGTCGGGCACGGGCCGACTATCGGGCAGCCTGGAGAAAAGCGTTCGGCCGGGGGCAGCCTCACTCGGCCAGTTCGACGTCGGTGAACTCGAAGCGTGCGCCGCCGTCGTCGCCTTCGGTGAGCGAGACCGACCAGCCGTGTGCGGTGGCGATCTGCTGGACGATAGCGAGGCCGAAGCCGGTCCCCTGTTCTTCGGTACTGAAACCGGGGTCGAACACGTGCGCTCGCTCGGCGGGGGCGATGCCGGCTCCGTCGTCGGCGACGTAGAACCCGTCGTCGAGCGCGCCGACGGTGAGGGTGACGCCGTCCCCCGTAGAGCCGTGTTCGATGCCGTTCGAGAACAGGTTCTCGAGGAGCTGCTGGAGTCGGCTCTGGTCGGCGACCAGCCCGACGTCCGACGCGACGGTGAGGGCTGCCCCTTCGGCCTCGACTGCCTCCCAGGCACGTCGGGCGACCACCTCGAGGTAGAGTGCTTCGGTCTCCCCGACGACCATCCCCCGTTTGGCGAGCGTGAGCATGTCGGAGACGAGGTCCTCGATCCGCGTCAGCGAGGCCTCCGCACGGTCGAAATGCTCGTCGCCGCCGGTCTCTCGTGCGAGTCCGAGCTGGCCGCGGACGACGGAGAGTGGGTTCCGGAGGTCGTGGCTGACGATGTTCGTGAACTCCTCCAGTCGGGCGTTCTGCTCGCGGAGCTCTTGCTCACGGTCGCGAACCGTGCGCTCGCGGTTGGCGCGGTCGAGTGCCGACTGCAGGTTGGCAGCGAGGATGCGCGCGAGGTTGTGGTCGGTCTCGGAGAAGTCGTCGGGCGTCGGGGAGGCGAGCACGAGCGCCCCGTACCGCCCGAGCGGGAGCACGAGCAGCGACCGGACGACGGCGTGGGACTCGACGGTCACCGACTCGGGAACGACGTCGGGGTACCACTGCACCTCGCCCGTGGTGTAGGCGTGCCAGGCGGGGCCGTTCTCGCCCGGGAAGGCCAGTCGTTCCTCCAGCCCGTCTGCCGTGGCGTCGGTGACGGCCACCGGTTCGAGCTCGTCCGTCTCCGGGTCGTACAGTCGGACGGACGCGATGGGGAACTCCAGCGAGTCACAGGCCGCCTCGACGGCGACCCACGCACACTCGTGTCTGTCCGCCGTCTCCAGCAGTTTGCCGAGGACCTCGTTGAGGGCGTCGAGCCGGCGTTCGTAGCGCACCCGCTCGGTCACGTCGGTGATGAACCCCTCGAGCGCGAGGAGCTCGCCGTCGTCGGCGTACACCCCACGCCCCTGCTCCCACATCCAGCGGATTGCCCCGTCACGGCGGCGGATGCGGTAGGTGACCTCGAACGACTCCCTGGTGTCGATGGCGTCCTGGACGACCCCCCAGGCCGACTCCTGGTCGTCGGGATGGAGTATGTCGTCACCCCAGACGACATCGCCACGCTCGAGCTGGGACGGCTGATAGCCGGTGAGGTCGAGACAGCCCTGGCTGACGAACTCCATCGGCCACTCCGGGGCGTTGCGACACCGGTACACCATCCCCGGAAGGTTGGAGATGAGCGTCGAGAACATCCGTTCCGACTCCTCGAACGCGGCCTGGGTGCGATACGCCTCGACGGCGTTCCGGATACGGTTCGCGAGGAGCTGGAACTGCTCGTTCGCGCTGCCCTTCTGGAGATAGTCCGTCACCCCCGCCGAGATGGCGTTGCTCGCGATCTGCTCGGAGCCGTGTCCCGTGAAGAGAATGAAGGGCAGTTCTGGGCGGCGGTCACGGACCGCTTCCAGCAGGTCGAGCCCGTCCATCTCCGGCATCTGGTAGTCGCTGACCACACAGTCCGGGTCCACCGCGTCGAGTCGATCCAGCGCGTCCGACGCGCTCATCGTCGTCTCGACCTCGACGGCGTCGAGTTCCCGGTCGAGGAACTCGCTGGTGAGGGTCAGGAACGCCGGCTCGTCGTCGACGTGCAGGACCCGGATTGCGTCGGTCATACGTCGTTACTCCACGTAGCCGTGGCACCGCTTAATACTCTTGGGACGGTGACGGGTCCGAACGCCAGCATCGACAGGCACGGCTCGTCACCTATCCGACGATGTCCACCGACGATGTCGCGATCGACATCCGGTCCCCCTCATTCATGTCTCCTTTCCGAACATCCTGGAGCTGGAGAAACCACTCGACATATCGGGTAGTGACCAGGGGACTACGGCTGGGTGGACCGGGACAGCATGGGATGGAAGGCCGGTAAACTTATCCTATAAACGATAATAAACTTACTTGGGTTGACCTGACGGTGTCCCACCGGAGGCCGACCCGTGCACGAATCCACCACAGTCGTCACTGGAACCGGGCCCACTCCAACTCTCGGGGGGGAGTTGGTGCGGGCCCACACCACCGTTCGAACCCGCCATAGTTCTCGTACCGTATCGACGTAGCTGGTGCATAATCCGTCCGATAGCGACCCCACCGAAGCCACGCTACCGATAACCGGGAACGGATTCGAGTGAGACCGACGGGCGGCGAGAATCGGGAACCGTGCAGGAAGTGGATGGGCCCTGACGGAGTTGGATTCTCGCGCAAACGTTGCACTCGGGGTACCGTGTGGCGATTTCATAGATCGGGAAGGTGCTCAGTCCGCTGTTCGGCACGCTGCCGCTCGCTACGCCGGTCGTAGTGCTTATCGAGCACGTCCTCGCTCGCATCGAGTCGGTCCTGGACGACTCTCCGGGGCGTGTCGTTCTGTCGGTAGTACGTGACCCGACCACTCCGCGCGTCGTGCGGGGACCGGGCCGACGGGCACTGGCTGGCCTTCGAGAGTTCGGTGTACTCGCACGTCTCCGGGTTCTTGTCGTGCGGACAACCGGCATCTCGCCAGCACGGACGAGTGACGCGGTACAGAGTCGCCCGTACCGACGACGCCGATGCCCGACCGTTGGTCGTCGTCAGCAGCGGCTCCCGGTCGTACTCGTCAGTCACGTCGTGCCGGGGGCCGTCGATGTAGTCCGCGAGCACCTTCGCGACGTGGTTCCCGATACGATTCCAGCGGTTCCCACGCTCCTTGTTCTTCAACGGGGTGTCTGTCTCGGGCCGGTGAACGAACCGGACGGCTGGCCCCGAAACAGCAGGGTGGTCGCCCTCCAGGTCAACGTCTTGAAGATCCAGTGCCCGAAGGCCACCGGTTCTGCATCCGGTCCGCCAGAGTAGCAGCAGTATGATGTGGTTGCTGCTCGCGTACTCGTACCGGCCGAGGTAGTCGATGATAGCCTCCGCCCGCTCCGGTTCGAGCGTCGACTCGCTCACGTCCTCGGCTCCGTCGAGCGTCGGCAGTGGAACCTTGTCGTGCAGGTCCTTCGGGACCGCCTCGATCTCTCCGGCGAACCGGAGGAACGCTTTCACCGTGGCGAGTTGCCCCCGGAGCGTGACGGGCTTGATCGCCGCTCGCTTCCCGCCCTTCCCTTCTCGACGCCACACTCGGTAGGCGTACAGGTCCCGTCCGGTCAGGTCGTTCAGGTTCTCGATCTCTTTCTCGTCGGCCCACTCGATGAACGCCTCAAGTCGGTACTCCTGAGACTGAAGCGTGGACGCGGCGAGATCGTCGCGTCTCGAATCGAGATACATCTGCACCGCTTCGTGGGGGGCGAGCGGTTCGAGCTCGTCGCTCATCGCTGCTCCCCCACTGCCGATAGACGATACTGGTCGCTGCTGTCCGGGGATTTATCCCCCGTGTTCTCGATGGCATACATGGTTTCCGTAGCGCAGGTACGGAAGCCCGTGCGGGCCGGTGCTCCAACACCGGGTCCGCCTGCTTTCTGAGAGGGACCCAACGCCGAGTCGTGGATCCAAGGAGGGCTTCCTATACGGCCATTTGTCGCACGGCCATATAGTTGTACTGGACAAATTAAATTGGGCCACAGAACCGGTTGCATTGGGGCGGGTTTAACCCATGATAATATGGGGCTAGGGGGGCTCTTTCGACGTAATGGCAGGCCGGAAGGAGACCGTTTCTGACTCCGAGATTCTGAACTTTTTCGCCGAGTCAGACGACCCAGTTCTGACGACTAGCGAGGTTGCCGACGCCTTCGACTTCTCCAACGAGGGGATGCGAAAACGGCTCTACAGTCTCGTGGATGAGTCGGCGCTCGACTACAAGAAGGCCGGACGGAGCCCGGTCTGGTGGCTCACTGAGGCGGGTCGGGAGAGTCTCAATGAGCCAGAGGAACCCCGCGACCAATCGTGAGTTGCGACTGTACGATGTGCGGCTCCAACGGTGCCGTCTGTATCGAGATGTGGGTTTATTAGATTCGGTTGTCTTGCCCTTCCTGTGCCCGAAAATCGAACAACGAATTCCTCTGACTTAGACCAGGTTGATGGGGGTGGATACACCTATATTCCGGACGAGAGCAAAATACGAATCACCGTCCCGCTGGGGTCTTCTGACCCCTCAAATTACATTATTCGACAGAATATCAGCGAGAATAGTTTCGAGATAAGGCGTCCTGGTCACCGAGGTCAGCCTGGGAAGAAGGGCATGTACGGACCGGGTGAAGGACCAGGTAAACACAGATGGTACTTTGACCCCGAAATACCATTTCGAGCGGAGTTGAGTTCTGGTTCCGAGTTCGACCACGACTACATCGACTTCCAGACCCTCGCTCAGCCACCTGATGGCAATTTCTTCCTGATAGACATCACCCTACCAGGAGGTATCCAGACGAAAGAGCCTCTGAACAAAATTCTGGACGAGTCAGGGGTTTCATTCCCCAATCAATTCGATATCGAATTCAACCAGTCACACATCGATGGTGGGGGCATTGAAGCGCTATCCTCGGAAGCCGAGTTGACAGAATTTGAAACGGAGGTTGCCCGGCTCATGATTGCACATTACGTGGAAAAACACGCTGAGAGGCTCGGATACGACTTTTCAGTTCAAATGAAGTGGGGTGTCGTGAATGCAATTGCGGTCATGCTTGCGACGGAGCTCGCCAACGCGACGGAAGAGAACGATGATTGATGTACTGGTTAAAGTTCTGGCGGGTGCCTCGGGGGGAGCTGCTGGGAAGATTACCGAGTTCGCATTCGGGCAGTCAGATCGAGACTCACCGGAAGATGAGAGCAGAGACGAGATTGAAGGCCAGAGCATCGAAGTCATAAAACAGGTAGGACAAAAGGCTGAGACTCCCGAAGAGATACCGGCGGCTCTCGACGGGCTCTCGATTACGTTCAATCACGACGAGACTGAGAAGCAATTTAATTGGGTAGACGAGGCCGAGGAGCCCGACACTGACGATTGATCTGGTAAGGTTCGGTCGGGAGACCAGAATCCGTCGGATTTAGTCCTGGTTTGGTGGAATGCGTGAGCAGTGTGACGACTAAGTCTAGATTCGACGACCGGTCGGTTGCAGCATGTCGAGAAACCAAATCGACCTCGTCGACGTTGTCGCGTTGATCCTGGTCCCGTTCATGGGCGCAATCGCCCTCGGGACCATCGGAATGCAAGTAAACGTGTTCGGGAACTTCGCCTTCTCGGACGTTCTCTGGTCGGCTTCCAGTGTAGAGCTGACCGCCGCCGCGCTCTTGTCCATCGCGGGCACCGTCTGGATCGTCGCCACCAACGAGATCGACGGCAGTAGCTACGAGAACTACGAACTCGTCATCCTCGCCGTCACCCTCGGCATCGTCCCCGCGTACGTGCTGATTCCGGCTGTTCGCGCGTTCGCTGGCATCGACGCCATCTCGTTCATCCTCGCGATGGTCCAGTCCGGCGGCGCGATCCTCGTCAGCTACGTCGAATAACCCCGCTTCCCCTACCCATTCATGAGTACCCACCAACCTCCAGAACCGGGCAGAATAGTACTCCGAGGCTTCGACTCCGAGACCACCGAACGACTTCGGAGAATCGTCACCAAGGCAGGCATCCGCCAGCGCGTCATCGACCGCGGTCCCGACCGAGGTGAGACCCGTGAGTGATCCGACCACGCGGCTCGTCGGCTTCGCGTTCCTCCTGGTCGTACTTGTCGGCTCGCTGGTCTGGTTCGGGGTGAGCCTGGCATGAAGGCCAGACAGTCCGCGGTCATGGTCATGGCCGCGTTGCTCGTCTCGACAACGCTGGTCGCTCCCGCTGCTGCCGCAGCTCCGGACGACGATGACGACGGGGACGGCTTCGCGGGCGACCCCTGCGGTCGAGACGCCATTGCAATCGGCATCGACATCCTCCAGGGCAACCTCGACAAGTCGACGGAGTGCCGCATCGAGGAGATTCGCCAGGGGAACAAACAGCAGGAGATGCAGGATATCCACAGTCGGTCGGAGACGCTTGCTGTGTACTCCGACAGCTTCCTCGACGGCCAGGCGAACAGTCTTGAACACGCTCGCACAGTCGCCTGGACCAAGGCCGAAGTAGCCGCGCTGAACGCGCTCGAAAACAACAGCACGCAGGCCCAGACCCGGAGAGCGGCTATCTCGGCGGTCGAGGAGTACTACAGCATACTCCTGAGGAATCTGGCGGCGGACCGGAACGCGAAATGGGAGGACTTCATGTACCTCGCGCGGACCGTCGAGATGGAGGAGCTGAACCAGTCCACGTTCGAGATCGACTACGCCACCTACGACGACCGCCTCAACCACGGGCTCGGCGAGTACAATCTCACGGATACGATGAACTACACGCTGCCGAATGGGAGCGTCATCGAGTTCGAGGCCATGCACGGCCACGCGTCGGGCTCACACGTCGGCGGTGGCGGTATCGGCAGCCACTCCGGCCCGCTCGTCCAGGGCGCGACGTGGCCGAACTCGGACGACTACGGTCCCGAAGATGTCGAGTACATCCACGTCCTGTCGACGTTCGAGAACGACACGGTGATGGTCTACAACAGCTCGCGCTGGTGGACCACCATCGAGCGAATCGAGAGCCAGAACCAGCAGATGCTGGACAACCTCAACAGCACCGTCAACGGGCTCTACGGCTCGTACGTCCGTGGGAACCTCGACATCGAGGAGTACCAGAGCACGCAGGCGGCGGCGATGGACTCTAGCCAGAATCTCCGTGAAACCGGCTGGATGTTCTGGGCCACTCACTCCCTCGCACAAGCAGGCGCGACGGTGCCGAACCTGTCGACGACGGGCTCGATGACCATCCAGACTGCCGAGACCACGCCCAACAACTCCACGGAGGAGCTGACCGGGCTGATGGTCGGCGACCCGCCGGACGGGTCGGGCACCTGGACCGTGGGCACAACGTACAATCCGGCCAATAGCAGCGGCTCCCTCACGTTTCTGGTGTCGGCGACGAACCGCTCGGTCGAACTCAGCGAGCCCTTCACCCTCGTCCGGGCAGAGGACGCCGACGGGAACGAGATTGCCGTCGTCGAATCCCAGGAATACCAGTATCGGACGAATAACTACAGCGAACTCGGGGAGAAGCTGGACCGACTCATCGAGTTGCGTCGGATCGAGCAGCAGCGCATCGAGGAAGCCAGCAACAGCACTGGCGGCACCGGAAACATCGGCTGGCCTGGACTCGGCGGCGCGGGCGGGCTCGCCCTCGGTGGCGGTGTCGTCACCATCGCTATCGCGGCGGTCCTGGTCGGCATCGGGCTCAAACTCTACGTCGAGGTGATGACGCCGTGAGACGGGGCGCGGTCATGGTCATCGCGCTCGCACTCGTCACAGCTGGGCTTGTCCCTGGGGTAACCTCTGCACAAGACGGGGACAACGCCAGCACGACGACCGCGACCGCGGTGCCAGACGGCGGGAACGCCTCGACGATGCGCGCGGATCTCGGCGCGGGCGTCACCCTCGTCGACATGGAGAAACAGCCCGGCCGCATCGTGCTCGTCCTCCATTCGGAGCTGTCCGGCACACTGCTTGGCTGGCAGGATAGCATGGGGGCGATGAAAGCCGCCAACGAACGCGGCGGCGACGGCCTCTCGGCGGTGGATATGGCGAACTACCAGCACCAGCTCTGGCTCGATCAGGGCCGCCAGCGCATCGTCCTCGACGTCGAGACCTGGCGCGGTGCGTCCACCATCACGCTCTGGACGACCCAGAAGGAGTTCGTCGTATCCACCGACCTGCCCTCGCGGAACCCGTTCGGTGCGACCTCGTCGACGGGCGGGTGGCTCGGCGGCTTCGGTGTCGCCGTCTGTATGGTGTCGCTGGCCGCCTGGAAGCACAAGCGGAACCCACCGCAGGGGGTGCGTGACCTTGAGTGACCGCTACCGTCCGACGTTCGGCAGCCGGTGGGACTACGCCGTCTACCTGCTCGGCGAGTACAAGGTCCCTATCACCCTGAGCGTGCTCGCCGTCAGTGTGTGGGCGGCGTGGGCCGTCGAGACTGTACCCTCCCCGCCGCCAGAACTTCTCAACTTCGCCGCGCCGGTCGCCATCCTTGCGATTCCCGCCTACGCCGTCGGGGACCGGCTGGCGAAGTGGCTCGACCCCCACGAATGGGTGAAGGTCGGCGTCGCCGACCCCGGCACGGTTGACGGAGACAACTTCGAACACAGCACCTACGACGGGAAGGGCGTCGCGCCCGATCTCTGGGAGCAGAAGACCGTCACGGGCTACCGGCCGCTTCGCCCCGATGATGGGACGTTCGACGCGGTCGTGACTGCCTTCGAGTACTACGACGACATCGAGGAGCTGGAAGTCCGCGGCTGCGAGCAAGCCGAACTGGAGCCGTCCGAGGCGTGGGAGTCGGCGACCCGCGTGGATGAGATCTACGAGCACCACCACCGGGTGAAGCGAGCGTACAGCCAGCTCAAGTCGACGGTCCACAGCTACGCGACCCAAGTCCATGACGCGACGTTGCTACTGGCGGCAGCGGAAGACGAGAAGGCCAACGTCGCGCCCGAGGTGGAGATTCAGGAACTCATCGACGAGATGGAGCGCGAAGTCGAAGACCTGCCGGAAGCCCCCGCTCCGGACGACGAAGGCCAGTGGCTTCGCGAGGCGAAAGGCGACCTCGGCGACCTGGACCCGCTCGATGACCATGACCAGATGACCGACGCCGTCGCCGACGGTGGTGAGAATCCGTGAGCCGGGAGGAAAGCGGCTCCGGCGAGTGGGCGAGCAGTGAGGCGAAGGACTGGAAGGACGGCCGTCACAAGCGCGAGAACAGCCACGT
>NZ_FNIA01000052.1 GCF_900103505.1 Haloarchaeobius iranensis | reverse complement strand
GCGATCTGCGGTCGCTTGCCGCCGATAAAGGCTATGACAAGCAGTCGCTCCGCGAATCCCTTCGTGACCTCGGGATTCGCCCGCTCATCAAACATCGCATCTTCGCACCGTCTGATCACGCGCATAACGCCAGAATCGACGAACAGCGCTACAATCAGCGCTCTATGACCGAGACCGTGAACTCGGCTGTCAAGCGCTCGCTCGGCTTCGCCGTGCGAGCGCGTTCCTGGTTCCGCGAGTTCCGAGAAATCGCTCTGATGTGTGTCGTCTACAACATCAAGCGTGCCGTCAAACAGTGAAATCCACCGCCTTATGGCGATTCAACACAGCCCTCTTGGGTGACAAGTGAGTCGCCTTGGTAAATCTCCGCCGAGAGTCCGGTGTCTGGGAGTACCGTCATCGTCTCGGGGTCCCAGACGCTCGCCATCAGGTGGACGTCGTCCTCGTCGGTGATTTCGGTCAACGAGACGGAATCGCCGTTGATGTTCCAGAACCGGTGGGCATAGCTGTACATGAGCCCGAACGCGTAATCACCCTGTTTAGCCATCTCTGACATCTTCATCCCCTCGACATGACTTAGAATATAGATAGCATCCGGTCGATCTTCCGGGATTGGCGGGATGCTAATCGGCCGTGTTTCGAACAGTTCCGTACAGCCGGCGAAGGCGGCCGACACGGTGAGAGCAGCGCTAGCACGCAACAACGCACGTCGATTCATGTCTGACACTCAGAACCCTCGGAAAAAGCCGATTCTGGTCCGGTCCTCGAATCGTCGTCAGAGGACATGTACCGCAGCTACGACTAGGATTCGGGTCGTGGCTTCGGAACCGCTCGGTATCGGCGGGGCGGGACGAGGAAGTTCCCGCGACGGCGGACGAAAATATATTCGAGGATGCCGTTGTTGACACGTTGACGGATCGCTGGCGTGACTTCGGTCAAGTCGGTTCCGTTCATCGCCCGACGGACATCCTCGAAGTCCGCGATTCGACGCTGCATAGACGGAAAATGGAGACTTGCTACCTTCTGGTCCGACCCGATATCGTCCGTCGATTCGAAGTGGCGGCGGAGGAGTTTCACGTTTCCATCCGCGTCTCGGTTCGCACGGGCGGCCTTCTGTGCGTGACCAACGCGGCCGTGGTCCCTCGCGTCTGCTTCGATGTCGTCGACGAACTGGTCAATACCACTATTCGAGCCTAGGTTCGACCCGACCCCCTCAACGAGGTCGTTCTCTGTGTGGCCGGGACTGAACATCTCCATCACGCGGTCCTCGGAGGACTGTTCGTCGTACCAGTCCGCGAGACGCTGGCGAAGATTGGCGATCACTTTCGTCGTGGCACCCGCGAATGGCCCATCCTGGATGGTGACGTAATCCTCGGTCGCCTGGTTCCCCCTGAAGCCAGCCTCGAAGCCCATGAACAGCGGCGAGGTCTCTGGAACTGGTTTCGAGTCGGGAATACCAGCCGCATCTTGGTTTCGGCTGGGAGCCCAGTGCCGACGAACCCGGTCCGCCGTGAATCGATCGTCGCGACGTCGGTGAGCTGGGCGTCAACGGATACGCCATTCGCCTGGTCCTGCTCGCCTCGAAGGGCCTGTTCGGCTTCGAGCACCACGTCGGCGCGATCGCTCGCGAGGTGGACGACCGCGTCCTGCGTATCGAACGTTGGGGATTCGAACGGTGAGAGTGGCCGTGGCTGGGGAAGCTCTACGTTCTCAGGAAGAGGTTGATCGAACCGTTCGAAGTACGATGGCGAGTACGCGATCGAATGGAGCAAGCCCTCGTGGCTCCACTCGTAGGCCCGGTCTAGAACCGTCAGTGCTCGTTCGAGTGTCGATCGGGTGTCAGTCGACGGTTGACTATCCCCATCGAAGTTGATGTAGAGGAGTGTCTGGTGTTTTGGAAGTTGGGAGTTCCCGTGTTCGTCGTGGCGGATGTATTCGCGCCAGGCGTGTTGGCGTGAGGGTTTCGCGTTCGGATCACCGGTTGGGACTGGCTCTGAGTTGCCAAAATCTAAACAGGCACTCAATGCACTTGCCCCGCCGACCGCCACGGCTGCTTTGAGAACCTCCCGTCGAGGGAGATCGGCATCAGAGAAATTCATTACCGTGTTGGAGTTTGTGTCCGCAGCAAGCAGAGTTGTGGTTCGGTCCTCGAAGAGCCAACTGCGACTCTCACGACTCGTCTTCAGACGGGCGAGAATCGCCTGCGAGTAGTCCGTCGACCAGTCGTGTGAACCGATCAACAAGCCGGTCCGCAACCGACGGTTCGACCAGCCGAAGCATCTGAGCTGTCTCCTCCGGGTGCGTTATAACGAGTGTCACATGGTTATGCGTATCGCGCTCCTTCTCGACAAGATTCTGTTCGACGAGGCGGTCGAGATGCCACTCGAGTGTACTCCGTGCGATAGCTACACCGTCCGCGACTGTGTTGGGCGAACTTGGGCCGTTCGTCATGAGGTAGACGAGGATATCTCGTGCCGTTTCTCGGCGTAGCACGGCCAACGCTCCTCTCTCCCAAGCCCCGTAGTCCGGCGTGTAATAATGTGTCCGGCCGTACAGCGACTCTTCAACGACGTCATCTGAGCGTTCGAGCTTTCTGAGGTGGTACTGAACCTGTCCCGGCGCCAAATCGAGTTCCCGAGTGAGCTCGTTAAAGTGGATACCAGGGCTCTGCCGGACCTGACGTGCGATCCGATTTCGTGTTTCGCTCATTATACGTTGGTTGATAGAGCAGGAGGTTCGCTGACTCAGTCGTTTTCGATAGTTTCGTGCCTCGGCATCTATATCTCACGGTGCATCGTTCGAGTTCGTTAAATGAACCAGAAGGAACGATTCGATGTACCGCCTTTGATCTGGTATCCCAAAGAGGCAGTGTCTAAGCTGCCCTGAACCCAATCTACGAATCCAATCACATGCAGTCGAAACCACTTCGTACCTTCACTGTTGGTCTGCCACTCCATTTTGGAGTGTCTATGTCAGATAGTCTGCTTATCGTTGCACTTGGTGTAGGCACAGTGTGTTCGATCCTCGTCGCGGTGCTATCGTTCATCGCGTTCGCGAGACGCCGGACGATGCCGTATCTTCTCATTGCAGTCGCGTTCTCGACATTTCTCGGAAAGACCAGTCTAGGACTTACGTACCTGATGGGACGTATGAACCCCGAGATGCACCACTCGTTCGAGCATTCACTTGATGTCGTCATGATGGCACTCGTACTTGCTGCAGTGTACTATGCTCGTTCGAGTGAGGGCAAAGAACTCGGTTCTGACTGACGACGAGAATGTGCCTGTCTACAATAACTTCGAGTATTGGACCAGTACGCCTACTCTAATCGGGATGTGAATTTGGAGTATGGACGAATCCTTGACCCCTACACGACGCAGACTCTTACACGTGCTTAGTGGAATGTCGCTTGTTGGACTGGCAGGCTGTGCTAGTGAAGACTCGAAGTACGAAAACCTCCAAGGACCGGTTCCCGACACGTATCTAACAGCCTCTTCTCAAGGTGGGACGGGACGCTCTCCAGACAACCTCCGGTCGAAATCGAGCGTCAGCTACCACGATGCACAGGGGGCTGCCACCTGCGAGAACTGTATCCACTATATCCCCGATAAGAATGACGATGGTCTTGGTGCCTGTAGCCTCGTCGAAGGCTACATCGAGCCGAAAGCGTGGTGTACTATCTATGCGAAGCACACCGAATAGCCCCGAGAGTCTGGCAGCTAACAAAGGTCTCGTCGTACGGGTTTGGAAGAGTAAGTTATCGCCCCAGGATTCTGAACACGCGACACGGGCGGACCAGCAAAACGCATGATCACCTCTAATCCACCCTGAGAGTGCAGCCAAGTCCATTTTGAATCCCTTCGGATTATGGTATCGCGTCGAAGAAAGCATACTCAACGTCGCCGTCGACAATCACGAGAAGGACATCAGTCGAATTGACACGATCACGTGTCAAACTGTGGAAGAGATACCAAGAGAGACTGAACTGCTCTGGTGCGTCAGTCGAACAGCGGTTGGGCATCAAAACATAGCCCTGTCCCGAGATAGACTCATTCGTAAGTCTGTCCAGTGACGAGCTCACACTCAAGAGCACCGGCGACGGTTCATCACGTGAGCGCACGGGGCTTCTGATATGAGCGCCCGGTGGTCTAGTCTTTGAAGCATCCCGGCAAACGAACAGTCACTCGGATGGCACAGCGAGGAAGCGTGTCGTGCTTTGGGGCGCTCCTCGTATTCAGTGTCGTCTCCGGGGTGGCGGTAGTCCTCGTTCTAGGAGAACTGAATCTGAGCGCTGCCAACGCATGACCTCACTATTGACGGGACTGAAGTGAGACTCGTTCGGCATAGAGGTTGGCGGGTCGCCATGCTTGCCTACAGATCGTGAGGTGCCATTCGTTAGTTGGACCAGAATCACCATACGACCACGCTTTGTCTCTCGAAGTGTTGTATGAGACCGAAGCAATCGACACCGGTCGATAAAGGGGCAGAAACGAAAATCACGACACGACGGCGCTACCTCAAGGGGACGCTCGGGGCTGCTGCTACTGTCGCGGCTATTCCCGCTTTAAGTGGCGTGGCAGCGGCACACTTTCCTCTCGAACTCGAGATTGATGTTCAACCCGAGAACGCGGAGAACTTCATCGACGTATCCGAACACGACTCCGTGTCGGTCGCCGTCCATCCCTCCGAGTTCCTCAACGGTGATGGTGAACGTAAGACGTTCGACCCCACGGACGAACCCGTCCGCTATCGGTTCGGATCACGATCCACAGTCGAGGATGGCGCGGGCGCACAGCCAGAAGATGATGGGGAAGTTCGTGAGTTCGACAGCCACCATGGCGGGAGCCACGAGGCGCTAGTGCTAACGTTCCCTGTCGACGAGATGGGATTCGACGGGGGCGAAGAGACAGCGTGGCTTTACTGGGAGCGCGACGAGGCAGGGGAACACGGCTACGCCGGCATGGATTCCGTCAACATCTACGGTACGGAGACGACCGACCAAGATTTCCTTGATCTACTGAGACGTTTGTTGAGCCAACGTCCCCCTTCTCCGGAGAGCTAACAACATCCGTAAACTACCCCACCCTACTCGCTCACGGCTTCGCCGTTCGCTTCGTTAAGGGTGGGGCTTTCGCGTGGACTCCCGTTCTGGCCACTGCTGGCAGGCTCATAATCGCCGTTCACGTTCAACGTCCCGCGATTCAAGCGCACGTTTACGGGTGCGCCTCCGCCCGACGACGTTTGCGCCGAGCGGAGATGCTTCAGACCGATGTTCTTCGCCGCGTTGTAGTCCGCGTGCGGTGAGTACCCGCACTTCAGACACTCGAATACGTCCTGTCCGTCCGATGTCGGGCGGTTGTTCTCGTGAGTGAACCCA
The DNA here is from genome assembly GCF_900103505.1 of Haloarchaeobius iranensis. Classification (GTDB taxonomy): domain Archaea; phylum Halobacteriota; class Halobacteria; order Halobacteriales; family Natrialbaceae; genus Haloarchaeobius; species Haloarchaeobius iranensis. The sequence continues at coordinate 1,403 of NZ_FNIA01000052.1, read as the reverse complement.
CACTTAGAACACCGCTGGCTCGTGTACGCGGGACTCACCTGCTCGACCGAGATACCCTCTACTTCGGCCTTATACTCGACGTAGTCGTACAGTCGACGGAACGCCCATGCGTGGAACTTCTTGGCGCGAGGCATCCGCTCACGAATCCCCGTCAGGTTCTCAAACGCGATTACGTCACAGTCGTGTTCGACGGCTTCCGCGACGAGTTCCTTCGAGACAGTGTGTAAGAAGTGGTCGTAGCGGCCTGTCTCCGTGCGTCCGACCGATTTCATAGTTTCGTGAGCGGCTCGCGTTCCACGCTGTTGAAGCGACCCGCGCCGCTTCTCAAACTCGCGGTGCCAGTGGTTCAACTCCGACCCGTTCCAGAACTCGCCGGTTGAGGTGACGGCGATGTTTTCGATGCCGAGGTCAACGCCGAGGACTGTGCTGTGCTCGCCGTTGCCGTCGTCGGCAGTCTCGAACTCCACGTCCGCCTTTGTTCGGACGTGAAGGTAGAACTCGCCGTCGCGGTAGTGTAGTTCTGCGCCCGTCACTTCGTAGTCGTCGTTGTATAGATACTCCGAGTGGGGCGTCTCGCGGCCCTCGTCGGGAAGAACGTACTCGGCAGTGATGCGTCCTTCGACGGTTGAGAGTCTTGCGTGGTCGTCGTTGAACGTCGCACGTCGCTTGTCATAGACGAGCGTCGGGGCGGTGAAGTTCGGTTTCCCCGCGTAGTCACCGTGCTTCCACCGAGCGACGACGCTCTGGACGGCGTCGGCGGCCTTGTTGCGGGCGTTCTGGACGAGATTCGCTTGGAGTCTCGTTTCGGCCCGCACGTCGTCGTAGGTTTCGCGTTGAAGTTCGGCTTTGCTCGTAGTCTTGTACTCGCCTTGCCATGCGTGGTCGACGACGTAGTTGGCGGCCCACAGGAACTCGGAGATGGTTTCGTGGAGGAGGTCGGCGTCGCTGTCGGCCACGTCAAGTTTGACAGGGACGGTGCGACGTACCTCCATCCGTGTTTCAGATGTAGTGCCATACCTTTATACTACATTACTCCACTCGCATTCGGCTATGTTTACGACTCTTTCGATGATAATAGTATTAGCTATGGTGAGGGTGTCATAGAACTCTTCTCACACCGTGATGATCGTGCTTCCCGGATTGTCTCCGCGTTCGTAGTTGGTAATTGCGACGACGAGGCGAAGGCACAGGGCAAGAAACACCTGCGTTCGTGCGTGGACGCGGCCTCGGGCGTGCGTTCGCCCGAGGCCGCAGTCCTTCACTGACTCGTTGGTTCGTTCGACTCCCGTACGGCGGTTGTACGTCTCGTCCAGCGTCGATTGCTTCAGCTGTACGTCCTCGCTGTGTTCGTCGATGCGGTCTTCGACCCTGTACTCGATATCGAGCGGGTCGTCGGTGTTTCG
>NZ_FNIA01000032.1 GCF_900103505.1 Haloarchaeobius iranensis | reverse complement strand
CGCCCGCCGGAATGCGGGCGATCTGCGGTCGCTTGCCGCCGATAAAGGCTATGACAAGCAGTCGCTCCGCGAATCCCTTCGTGACCTCGGGATTCGCCCGCTCATCAAACATCGCATCTTCGCACCGTCTGATCACGCGCATAACGCCAGAATCGACGAACAGCGCTACAATCAGCGCTCTATGACCGAGACCGTGAACTCGGCTGTCAAGCGCTCGCTCGGCTTCGCCGTGCGAGCGCGTTCCTGGTTCCGCGAGTTCCGAGAAATCGCTCTGATGTGTGTCGTCTACAACATCAAGCGTGCCGTCAAACAGTGAAATCCACCGCCTTATGGCGATTCAACACAGCCCTGTCGAACGAAAACACGAGAAACCCGGATAACGACTCGTTCAGGCCATTGTTTGTCTACAATACGCTTGTGAATAGACGAATCGGTCGCCGCACTCTACAATCTGACCGATAATTACAGTACCCTACACCGAGTACTGGTGAAGGGATGAGTTCACAGTCTATCTCTGCGGACGAATGGCTCGAAAACAACAAAGTAAAGCGGATTCTGAAGGAGCATCTCGACGAGACGGACTATCGTATCTACAAGGCACTAAACGAGGATGGTCGGATGTCCGACACTGAAATCGGTGAACGGGTCGGCCTCTCTCGAACAGCGGCTCGACGACGACGGAAGAACCTTCAGGAAAACGGTCTGGTCGACGTTATTGGCGTCCTCGTCTTGCAGGAGGCGAAGCTCGCCTACGCTGACGTATTCGTCACTCTCGAATCTGGCGTGGACAGCGACGAACTAGACGCGTTCGTCGAACATGTCCAGAGTGAGGAGCTCATCTACGAAATCGAGGAGTACATGGGTAAGTACGACTTGTTATTGCGGGTCTGGCATGCTTCACTCTCGGACATAAAGGAGTACCTCAGAGGAGAACTCCAGAACAACCCGGTCGTTGAGAGCTACGAGGCAATTCCGGTTACGAAGACACACAAGGCCTGGCACAAGAAAGTCACCGACGGAGAGTAGTTGCTTCTCAGAGCCCCCCGACTGCGGTGTACACCAGCCGACAGGGCTCGTCGCCGTAATTGACGCTGTAGTGCTCGATACCGGCGGGAATCACAGAGAGTGTCCCAGCTTCGACGGTGTACTCGCCGTCGGGTGTGACGAGTTCGACCGAACCCGAGAGAATGACTGATATCTCGTCGCCGGCGTGCGAGGTCCAGCCCTCCTCAGGCACGCGCTCACCGGGCTGGAGGACGTACGACCCCGTCCGTGACTCGGGGTCGTCGTTCTCGAAAAGCGTAAGCGGGCTCCCCATGCTGTCGTCCCAGACGTCGGCGAGTTCGGTGAGTTCGACGTCGCTCATTCGTCGTCACCTGCTGCATCTGTAGTTGTGTCACGAAGTGCCGCCGTCGCGTCCTCGTCGACTGTTCCATCTCCGTCGAGTTCGACGCCGTATACCTCTCGGGCCGTCTCGCGGGTGATGTAGTCGTCGCGGAAGTCCTCGCGGACGCGTTCGGGGTCGCGCTCGCGTGGGTCGCCCCAGCCGCCGCCCGAACTCGTCACCAGTCGGGCGACATCGCCGTCACCCAGTTCGTGGTTGGTGAGGTTGCTATGGTGCTCGTTCTCCCCGTCGGTCCGGAGTATCTCGATGTGGTTACCGTCCCCGTCCTGCCCTCCCTCAACGCCCCACGGCGGGAACTCGGAGCGACCAAAGCCGGCAGTGATGAAGCCTCCAGACTCGTTGTATATCCGGTAGTCCTGCACGAAGCCGGTGCCGCCGCGAAACTCGCCGTGGCCAGCGGTCTGGGGTGTGTCGAGGGCTGCCTGATCGAACAGGAGCGGGAATCGTGTCTCCATGACCTCGACAGGCATCTCCAGCGTGTCGCCATCGCCCGAGCAGACGAGCACGTCCGCACCGTCCTGTCCCGGGCTCGCGCCCCAGCCGCCGGGTTGGGGTTCCACGACGAGGAACTCCTCGCCGCGGCGCTCGTCGTGCCCGCCGACGATGGTCGCACAGACGCTGAGAAAGTGGCCAGCGGAGAGTCGGTCTGGGAGGTGGGGCGCAAGTGCCTTCCACGGCAGGTCCGCGGCCATCGCCGAGCCCTCCCAGTCGGTTCCGATGGGGGCCGGTTTCGTGGCATTGAGTACTGTTCCTTCCGGAATCGTGATATCGAGCGGCCGGAAGAACCCTTCGTTGGTGTCGGCGTCGGGGAGCGTGATGGCCTGGAAGAACGACCGCACGTCGGAGACGGAGGCGGCGTACGGCGCGTTGATAGGGCCGTCCGCCTCCGGGTCAGTGCCAGTGTAGTCGAGAGCGATCGTCTCGTCCTCGATGGTCACCTCGACCTCAACGTGGACTGGGTCGCCGGAGACGCTGTCGCCGTCGAGTTTGTCTTCGGCGGTGTAGGTGCCGTTGGGTAGCTTCCGTATCTCCTCACGGACGAGTTGTTCGCCGGCGTCAAAACTGTCCTCGACGGCGCGCTGGACGGTATCGACACCGTAGCGTTCGTATACTTCAACGACGCGCTCGGCCCCGACGCCCATCGAGGACTGCTGGGCCTCCATGTCGCCGAGCGTTACCTCTGGCATCCGTGTGTTGGCGACGATGATGTCGTAGACTGCGTCGTTTCGTTCGCCGCCCTCGTACAGTTTCACCATCGGGTACTGAACCCCCTCTTGGAAGACGCTGGTTGCGTCGGTCGTCCACGAGCCGGGGTCCTTCCCTCCGACATCGGTCCAGTGGGCCTTCGATGCGGTGAAGCCGATGAGGTCGTCGTCGACGAAGATGGGCGCTACCATCGCCACGTCGTTGAGATGGGTGCCGCCGTGGTAGTCGTTGAGAAGCACTACGTCGCCGGGATCGAAGCCGTCCTGGCCGAACTTCTCGAGGGCGTCGGCGACGCAGAACTTCAGCGTCCCGAGGAAGCCGGGGACGCCGTTGGCCTGCGCGACGACGTTCGCGTCGGCGTCGGTGACTCCACAGGCGTAGTCCAGCGTCTCGTAGATGACGCTCGACTTCGCGGTGCGGCCGAGGTTGAGGAACATCTCCTCAGCGGCACTCTGTAGGGCGTTCGTCACGACCTCGCGCGTGAACGGGTCAACTGCGCTGTCGGTTTCGGTGGGTTGCTGTGACATGGTTAGCTGATGTGCAGGTGGCCGAACGAGTCGACCGTGAGCGTCTGGTCGGGGTGGACGAGCGTCGTGCAGGCGGGCTCCTCGACGACTGCGGGACCGTCGATGGGCGTCTTCGTCGGCAGGGCGTCGCGCTCGTAGACGCGAGCGTCGTGGACGCCCTCGGTGGCGAAGTCGACCGCGCGGGTCGCTTTCACTGCGTCTGCGGGCTCGCCGTCGGTTGCGAGCGATTCGACCGTGGGCTTGGGCATCGGTGCCGAGGCGGTCAGCCGGACGTTGACGACCTCGCAGGGATCGTCCAGCCGGAAGTTGTACGTGCGTTCGTGGCGCTCGTGGAACCGCTCGACCGTCCCGGCGACCCTGCTTGCGTCGATCGGGCCGTCCCCAAGCGGCGTGTTCACGGTGTGCTCCTGACCGGCGTAGCGTAGGTCGACCGAGCGTTCGAGCACGAGATCGTCCTCGTCGACCTCCTCGGCGGCGTAGGCGTCGCGCGCCTCTGCCTCCAGCTCGTCGACGATGTCGGCGACATCGCCGGCGTGGGCGGCGTCGAACGGGCGGACGTGGGTGCGCGCGAAGTCCTTCCGGAGGTCGGTCATCAGCATCCCCCACGCGGAGAACTGCCCGGGGGCACGCGGGACGACCGTCTCCTTCACGCCGAGTTCACGCCCGAGCGTCGCGGCGTGCAGCGGGCCCGCCCCGCCGCTGGCTACCATCACGAAGTCGCGTGGGTCGTGGCCGCGACGGATGCTCACCTGCTTGAGCGCGTTCGCCATGTTGGAGTTGACGACGCGGAGCACGCCGTGGGCGGCCTCGCGGACGCTCGTGCCGAAGGTGTCGGCGAGTGGTTCGAGCGCGGACTCGGCGGCGTCGACGTCGAGGGACATATCGCCGCCGAGGAAGTAGTCGGGGTTCAGCCGGCCGGTGAGAAGGTTCGCGTCGGTGACGGTCGGCTCGGTACCGCCGCGCCCGTAGCAGGCGGGCCCTGGGTCGGCACCCGAACTCTTCGGCCCGACGTTGATGGAGCCACCCTTGTCGACCCAGGCAATGGAGCCGCCGCCCGCGCCGATCTCGACGATGTCGACGACTGGGATCTTGAGTGGGTAGCCCTCGTCGCGCGGCGAGGATTCGAGCCAGTAGTCCGTGTCGATGGTGACCTCACCGTCCTGGACGACAGAGGTCTTCGCGGTGGTGCCGCCCATGTCGAAGCTCACCACGTCGGGCTCGTGGAGCTGGCGGCCGACGTGGGCCGCGCCGTAGACTCCGCCGACGGGCCCACTCTCGACCATCTCGACGGGGCGACGGCGCGCCTCGTCGAAGCTCGCAGTACCCGCGTTCGACTTCATCGCGTAAGTGTTGCCGTCGAAGCCACGGTCGCCGAGCCGGCCGGCGAGCGTGTCGAGGTACTCGTCGGCAATGGGTCGGACGTAGGAGTTGAGCACGGTGGTGTTGGTGCGCTCGTACTCGCGGTACTCCTTCGTCAGCTCGTGCGAGAGCGTGACGTAGGCGTCGGGGTGGACCTCCGCGACGAGTTCGCGGGTCCGACGCTCGTGGTCGGGGTTCTCGTAGCTGTGGAGGTAGCTGACCGCGATGGTGTCGAAGCCGGCGTCGCGGATATCGCGGGCAGCGTCGCGGACGGCGTCCTCGTCGAGCGGCTCGACGGTCTCGCCGGCCTGGTCGACGCGCTCGGGGACCTCCCAACGGTGCCGGCGCGGGATGAACGGCTCGGGCTTCTCGTACTGGTAGTTGAACATGTCGGGCCGGTTCGCGCGCGTCACGTCGAGCACGTCGCGGAAGCCCTCGGTCGTCAGGAGTGCCGTTTCTTCTCCGGTTCGTTCGGTGATGGCGTTGATGACGACCGTCGTGCCGTGGACGAACTGGTCGACCGACGCGAGCGGCAGGTCGCGCTTCTCGACGGCGTCGAGCACGCCCCCGGCGAAGTTCGACGGTGTCGTCGACGCCTTCGCGAGGGTCAACCCACCGTCTCGCACCGCCACGAGGTCGGTGAACGTCCCCCCAATGTCGACAGCGACACGGGTGGTATATTCTGTCATGGTGAATAACAGAAAGTCATACTCTATAAACTTATCGTGCGTACTCTTTCTAATAGGTGCTCAAAATGAGTATGGGTGGCTCTGAATAGTTCATATAGTGCAGGCTCACCGGCCGAACTGGAACAGGAAACGACCGCTTCGACGGACTGACCGGGCGGCCGAGCTGGAGGGCAGACAATGGGTGAGTGCCTCCGCCCGCCGCGCCCGTGGCGTCCGCTAATCCTCGGTGACTCCCTCCTGGGTCACGTCATCGGAGCGGTGTTCGGCCACCGCCTCGGCCTTCGGTCCCGGGTCGTGGAGACACCGGGTCTGGTGGCCGTCCTCGACCTCGACGAGTTCGGGGTCGACGGCGTCGCAGGCGTCGAACGCGCGGTGACAGCGCGGGTGGAACGGACAGCCCGACGGCGGGTCCTTCGGGTCCGGCGTCTCGCCGCGGACCTCCACGGACGGCGGCTTCAGGGATTGCTCGCCACTCTCGACGACCGGGATGGCTGACAGCAGTTGTTCGGTGTAGGGGTTTACCGGATTCTCGAACAGCGTCCGGCTGTCGGTGACCTCCATGAGGTTGCCGAGGTACATCACGCCGATGCGGTCGGCGACGTTCTTCACGAGGCTGAGGTCATGGCTAATGAGCAGGTACGTCAGGTCGAGCTCGTCCTGTAGGTCGTCGAGCAGCGAGATTACCTTCGCCTGTACCGAGACGTCGAGCGCGCTCGTCGGCTCGTCGAGTACGACGAACTTCGGCTCGACAGCCAGCGCGCGGGCGATGGCGACGCGCTGCTTCTGCCCGCCCGAGAGCGCGTTCGGGTAGCGGTGGCGGAACTCGACCGGCAGGTCGACCCGCCGGAGCAGTTCGGCGACGCGCTCGTCGCGTTCGGCCTTCGTCCCGACGTCGTGGACGGCCAGCGGCTCCTTGACGATGGCTCCGATGCGCCGGCGCGGGTTCAGCGACGATGACGGGTCCTGGTAGACGACCTGGATGTCGCGGCGGAGCTGGCGGAGTGCCTTCCCGTCGAGGTCGGTGATGTCCTGGCCCTCGAACGCGATGGTTCCGCCGGTCGCCTCGTAGAGCCGGGCCACGGTCTTGCCGAGCGTCGTCTTGCCACAGCCGGACTCGCCGACTACGGCGAACGTCTCGCCGGGCATGATGTCGAAGCTCACGCCGTCGACGGCTTTCACGTACGACTCGGTCCGGCTGAACAGCCCAGTGTCAACCGGGTAGTACTTTTCCAGGTTCCGTACCGAGACGAGCGGGTCTCCGCTCATGGCTCACCTCCAGCCTCGGCGGTGACGGGTTCATCGGTCGGGCCACCGGCCTCCTCCTCGGCGACTGTTGCGGCCTCACCGAATGACATCCCGTCCTCGTACAGGTGGCAGGCGACGGCCCGGTCGTCGCCGACGGCGTGGGACTCGACCGGCTCCACGTCGCAGGTGCCCGCCATCGCGGCGGGACAGCGTGGGTGGAACCGACAGCCGGTGGGCGGGTCGGTGTAGTCCGGAATCTGTCCGTCGATGCCGTCGCCCTCGAAGCCGGTGAGCTTCGGGATGCTGTCGAGCAGCCCCCGGGTGTAGGGGTGCAGCGGCGCGTCGAATATCTCCTCGGTCGTCCCGACTTCGACGATCTCACCGGCGTACATGATGCAGATGCGGTCGGCTATCTCACGGGCGACGCCGAGGTTGTGCGTTATATACAGCATCGAGAGGTCACGCTCCTCGACGCGCTCTCTGAGCAGGCTGAGGATCTGGTCCTGCACGGTCACGTCGAGCGCGGTCGTCGGCTCGTCGGCAATAAGGAATGTTGGGTCGTTGATGAGTGCCATTGCGACGATGACGCGCTGTCGCATACCACCCGAGAGCTCGACTGGGTAGCGGTCCAGCGTCCCCTCGGGGTCGGGGATGCGCATCCGATCAAGTAGCTCGATACTGCGCTCGCGAATCTCGCCGCGGTTCGCCCGACGACCGAGCAGGTTTTTCAGCATACCGAGCCAAGAGACGTCTTCCCCGCCGCTGTAGGTTGCCACGTCAGCCATCATCGAGCCGACGGGGTACACCGGCGAGAGGTACGTCATCGGGTCCTGGAAGATCATACTCATTTCCTCGCCTTGGACGCGTGCGTGGGCGTCCGCGTCGGCGAGCAGACCGGTGCCGTCGTAGGTGATGCTGCCCGAGGTAATCTCGCCGGGTGGGCGGGGCAGCGTACCCATGATGGACTTCGCAGTGACGGATTTCCCACAGCCCGTCTCGCCGACGAGGGCGACCGTCTCGCCTTCCTCAACGGTGAGGTCGACGCCGTCGAGCACGTGGTGTCGGCCCTCGTACGTCTCGAACTCGACCGAGAGGTCGTCGACGGAGAGGATTGGGTCGGCCATCTTACTGCACCTCCACGTCGAACATGTCTCTCAGGCCGTCACCGAGGAAGTTGAACCCCAGCACGATGAGGAAGATGGCGAGGCCGGGGAACGTCGAGTACCACCACTGTGCTGGCATGTAGTCGCGTCCCTGGCTCACCATCGTCCCCCACTCGGGCGTCGGCGGCTGTGCGCCGAGGCCGAGGAAGCCGAGCGAGGCGGCGACGAGGATGGCGTAGCCCATGTCGAGGCTCATCTTCACCGTGATTGGTGCGAGTACGTTCGGGAGTATCTCCCGGAAGATGGTGCGCGTCGAGGTCGCTCCAATGCCGCGGCTCGCCTCGACATACGTCTCCTCCTTCACCGAGAGCACCTCCCCGTAGGTGAGTCGGGCGTACCACGGCCACCAGACTGCCGCGATGGCGAGCATCACATTCGTTAGATTTGGTTCGAGCGCGACGCTCACCGCGAGTGCAAGCACTAATGGTGGCACCGATAGGAACACGTCGGTAATGCGCATCAGTGCCATGCCGACCCCCCCGCCGAGATAGCCGGCGACGAGGCCCACCGGTACCCCGATGGAGACAGCGGCCGCGAGCACGACCACCCCGATGCGCAGCGAGAGGCGCGTGCCGAATAGCACGCGACTGAAGATGTCACGACCTGCCTGGTCCGTACCGAACAGGTGCTCCGCGCTCGGCGACTCGAACTTCTGGTCGAAGTGGACCGCGGGTTGGTTCTGGTAGCCCGCATCGTTCGGGTACGGCGCGATGTACGGCGCGAAGATTGCGATGAACACGAAGCCAAAGATGATACACAGACCGAGTATCGACATCGGATTCTGTTTGAATCGGTAGACGACGCGGTTAAGATCCTCCCGGCGGCGTTCGAGTACCCCGGGGTCGTCGGCGGTGACGGTCTCACTGTTGCTCATTGGGAATCACCGTCGTGCCAGACTCGGGGGTCGAAGACGCCATACAGCACGTCGACGGCGAAGTTCACGAGCAGGAACGACGCACCGACGACGAGCGTGACGCCGACCATCGCGTTGATATCTTTCTGAAGGATGGCTTCGACGCCGTAGGAGGCCATCCCTGGCCACGAGAACACGATCTCGACGACGAACGCCGAACCGAGCAGGAAGCCGTAGTCCAGCCCGATGATGGTCAGCGAGGAGGCAAAGGAGCGCCGGAGCACGTACTTGTACGCGATGAGTCGCTCCGGGATACCGTGAGTGCGGAGGCCCTCGACGTAGTCCTTGTCGTACTCCTCGATAAAGCTCGACCGCGTCATCCGGGCGATGTCCGCGATTGGCGCGAGCGACAGCGTGATGGCTGGCAGGATGAGGTGCTGGGTCGCACTGACGAACGCGGGCACGTTGAACGCGAGCAGGCTGTCGACGAGCAGCAAGCCTGTAGTCTCTATCGGCATCGGGCTTACGTCGCCGACCCGCCCGGTCGCGGGAAGCCAGCCCAGCTGGAACGCGATGACGAGCTGGAGCAGGATACCCGCCCAGAACGGGGGTAGTGAGACGTTGAAGAAGGAAAACAGGCGGCTGGCGTTGTCCGGCCACCGGTCCTTATGCTGGCCCGCGACGACGCCGAGGGGGACGCCGACGAAGACAGCGATTATCATCGCGAGCGTCGTCAGCTCGAACGTCGCCGGGAAGTACTCCATGAGGTCGGTCGCGACGTTCCGGTTCGAGATGAGCGACTGTCCGAGGTCACCCTGGATGACACCCCCGACGTAGTCGAAATACTGTTCCCAGAGTGGTTTGTCCAATCCCATCTGCTCACGGAGGTTCTGGACGGCTTCGTCACTTGCGCGGGGACCGAGCGCCAGCCGTGCGGGTCTGCCGGGGATGACGCGAGCCAGGGTGAAGATCAGCACCGAAAGGCCCACGAACATCGGGATGGTCGACAGGCCGCGCTTGATCAGGTAGTTTCTGTGGCCCATACTGGTGAATCAGTCCTGGTGGTACCGGTGGAAGGTCTGACGGTAGCCCGTGATGCCGTTGTCTTGGAACCCCTGGACGCTCTCGGAGAGCGCGTTCCGGGTCGCCTGGTTCATCACGAACAGCGCGGGGGCGTCCTCAGCGATGATGCGCTGGGCTTCCTCGTAGATGGGGATACGGTTCTCCTGTGCGACGGTCCGACGGCCCTCGGTGAGCAACCGGTCGACCTCGTCGTTCTGGTACCACGCTGCGCTGGTCCACGAGCCGTGGGAGTCACTGTGCCAGGCCGGGTAGAGGAACGTGTCGGGGTCGGCGTAGCTGAAGGAGAGGTAGATGGCGAGCATGTCCGGCGTCGTGTCCGGATTCGCCGCCATCTCGGTGATGTTCGACCACGGCGCGCGCTCGACGGTGAGCGAGCCTCCGAGCTCCTGCAGGTTCGACTGGAGCAGGAGTCCCATGCTCTCCTCGGTGGTCAGGCCGGAGACATACGTGTAGTTCAGGTCTAGGTCGCTCGCACTGTAGTCGGACTGGTCAAGTTCGGCCTGGGCGGCTTCGAAGTCCTGCTCGTACGTCGGCAGGTCCTCGGTGTGGCTCCACATCGCGCCTGGGAGCGGTCCCTGGAGATGGTCGGAGTCACCCGCCATTACGTCGTTGAGGGCTGCCTCATAGTCGAAGGCGTACGAGATGGCCCGCCGGACATGCACGTCGTCGAGTGGTGCCCGCTGGGTGTGCATGTAGATGTAGAAGGGGTTGAATGTCGCCTTCGCGTGTACGCGGACGTCGTCACCCCCCTCGAGATCGTTGTAGGTCTGGAGCGGGAGCCACTGGTCGGACATCTCTGCCCCCTCGCGCATCCGACCCGCGGCGGTCGCGGACTCTTGGACGATCTCGGTGGTGACACTGCTGTAACGGTCGTCGGGGAAGGAGCCCCACCAGTCGTCGTTCTGCTCGATGACGATCTGGCGACTGCGTTCGCGCTCGCTGAGGACGTAGGGGCCGCTGCCGGCGTCGTTGTCCTCGAGCCAGCTGGTGCCGTAGTCCCCGTGCTCGCCGAAGTTCCCGTCGCTTGCCGCGTTCGCCTCGACCTGTTCCTGGTTGACGACGTAGAGGAACGGGAGCGTGTAGAGGAACGGCGCGAACACCTCGGTGGTGACCATCTCGACGGTGGTCTCGTCGACGGCGGTGACGTTCTCAGGCGAGAGGATGCCCGACCACATCCACGAGAAGCCGTTCTGCATCTCCATCATCCGCTGGACGGAGTACTGCACGTCGGACGCGGTGACGGGGTCGCCGTTGTGGAACGTCGCGTCGCTGCGCAGGTTGAACGTGTACGTGCGGCCGTCGTCCGCAACCTCCCAGTCCTCGGCCAGCCAGGGCTGGAGCTCCGGCGGCGTGCTGTCCGTGTAGTACACCAGCGGGTCGTAGACGTTGTGCAGGACGATCGTCTCGAGGTTGTCCGACCCCTTCATCGGGTCGAGTGAGCTTGGGGCGACCGTAGTGACGTACTCGAAGGACGCACCACCACTCCCACTGCCGGACGAGCCGTCATCAGAAGTATCCGTATCGGGTGAACCATCACCCGAATCGTTCGTCGTGCTGTCCGACGACTGGTTCCCGGTACAGCCGGCGAAGATGGTCGAAATCGTCGCTGCACTCCCGTATCTCAGGAAGTCACGCCGGTCGAAGTTGTGGTTGGTATCGTTACGCATGGTAGCTACCTGCAATCCCGGTGTCTTAATACTACTGCATAATATCGACGAAATCGGTGTCGATATTTACTATATGGGCACAAACAACGAATTCATGAAACGTTTTGAGTGTGAAGAAACACGAATCGGTGGTATTGGGGAAAGCAATATATACGAATACACGAAACGAATACTTCGTGAGACAAGATAACACCAGCCAGCGCGTCGCCGTAGACATCGGCGGTACGTTCGTTGACGCCATCACGTTCGACCGTGAGACGGGCGACCTCACGCTCGAGAAGGCGGCTACCACACCTGACCAGCCATCGGACGGAGTGCTCGACGCCGTTGAGAAGGTTGACGCGGATCTGGAGACGGCCGAGGCGTTCGTCCACGGGACAACACTCGGGCTGAACGCCGTCCTTGAACGCGACGGCGCACGTATCGGCATCATCACCAACGAGGGGTTCGCCGACGTCCACGAGATCGGCCGCACAAATCTCGAACGCGACGCGATGTACGACATCAACTATCAGAAGCCGGAGCCGATGGTACCCCGTCGCCGACGACTCGGCGTCCCCGGTCGTCTGAACGCGGACGGTGCCGTTGTCGAGGAGCTCGACGAGGCGGCCGTCCGCGAGGCCGCCGACGTCCTCGTCGAGGAACACGACGTCGAGGCCATCGCCATCTGCTTCCTGCACTCCTACCAGAACGGTCAGCACGAGCAGGCCGCCGCCGACGTCGTCCGCGACGCCCACCCTGAGGTCAGCGTCTCGGTCTCCAGCGACATCACCGGCGAGTACCGCGAGTACGAACGCACGAGCACGGCCGTCCTCGACAGCTACATCAAACCCATCTTCGAGAACTACGTCGACACGCTCGACGACTCGCTCACCGGCGCGGGCTTCGACGGCTCGTTCTTCGTCACGCGCTCGGGCGGCGGCACGCTCACCGCCGAGAGCGCGAAGACCGCGCCCGTCCACACCATCCTCTCTGGCCCCGCGGGCGGGCTCATTGGCGCGGCCAACGTCGGCGACACGACCGACCGCGAAAACCTCATCACGGTCGACATGGGCGGGACGAGTCTCGACGCAGCCGTCGTTGAGGACGGATCGCCGGTCGTGAAGTACGATTCGACGCTCGAACATCAACCGATGCTCATTCCGGTGTATGACATCCGGACCATCGGCGCGGGCGGGGGATCCATCGCCTGGCTCGACGGCGACCTGCTGAAGGTCGGTCCCGAGAGCGCGGGCGCGGACCCCGGCCCCATCTGCTACGACAACGGCGGCACCGAGCCGACGGTGACCGACGCCGCCCTCGCGTTGGGCTTCCTCGACCCCGCCGACTTCCTCGGCGGCGAGATGGACACCGCCGCGGACGACGCTATCGACGGTATCGAGGAAACGCTCGCGGACCCGCTCGGCACGTCCGTCCCGGACGCCAGCCGCGGCGTCTTCGACGTGGCACTCGCGAACACTGTCGGGGCAATCCGCGAGATCACCGTCGAGAAGGGGCTCGACCCGCGTGACTTCTCGATGGTCGCCTACGGCGGCGCGGGCCCGATGTTCGTCCCGCTACTCGCGCGCGAACTCGACGTGAAGGAAGTGCTTGTCCCGCAGGCACCCTCGGTATTCTCCGCGTGGGGGATGCTGATGGCCGATGTCGTCTACGACTTCTCGCAGACGATGATTGCCGTCCTCGACGATGTCGAACTTGAGACGCTCGACGCCGCCTTCGAGGATCTCGAAACCGAGGGGCGCGAGACGCTCACCGAGGAGGGGATTGACGAGGCCGACCAGTACCTCGAACGCGCCGTCGAGATGCGCTACTTCGGGCAGGAGCATACCGTCGAGGTGGACGCCGACGGCGTCGCTGACCTCGACGAGCTCGCCGAGCGGTTCGAGGCTCAGCACGAGACGCGCTACGGGCACACGATGGACGATCCGGTCCAGGTCGTCCACCTCCGTGTCCGGGCTGTCGGCGAGAACGACAAGCCGACGCTCGACGAGCAGGCTCCGCGCTCTGGCGACGGGCCAACACCCTCGGACACCCGCGAGGCGTACTGCTTCGCCGCGGACGAGTTCACTGAGTTCGACATCTACGAGCGCGCAACGCTTGCGCCGGGCGACGAGCTCACCGGCCCCGCGGTCGTCACCGAACCCACCACCTCGCTGGTCTTCCACGGCGACCAGCACGCGACCGTCGACGAGTACGGTCACATCATCATCACCACCGGAGGCGAACAATGAGCACCCAACAGGACGTCGACGCGGCCACCGTCGAGGTCGTCCGCAACTACCTCACGTCGGCCGCCACCGAGATGCAACGCACGCTGATCAGGACCGCCTACAACACCATCATCTACGAGATACTGGACTTCGGTATCTCGGTGTTCGACCGCGACCTCAACCTCGTCGCAGACTCGCCGGGGCTCGCGCTGTTCCTCGGCGCGAACGACTACGGCATCAAGAAGGCCGTGGAACACGTAGGCGAGGAGAACATGGAACCCGGCGACGTGTTCATCATGAACTACCCGTACTGGAGCGGTACGCACACGCTCGACGTGCTGCTGTTCGCGCCGGTGTTCTACGACGACGAGCTCATCGGCTACACGACGTGTCGCGCCCACTGGCTTGACCTCGGCGCGAAGGACTCCGGTTACGTACTCGACTCCACGGACGTCCACCAGGAGGGCGTGCTGTTCCCGGGGACGAAGGTGTACAAGAACGGGGAGCCGGACCCCGAGATTATGGATATTATCCGGTTCAACTCCCGGATGCCCGAGAAGGTCGTCGGCGACCTCAATGCGCAGGTCGCGGCGGTCCGTACCGGGGAGAAGCGCCTACAAGAACTGTACGAGAAGTACGGCGCGGACACCGTTGAGACTAGCATCGATCGGATCCTCGACCACGGCGAGCGCACCGCCCGCGAGGCCGTCGCGGAACTGCCCGATGGCACGTGGTCGGCGACCGGCTACGCCGACGGTGTGAACCGTGAGGAAGGCGACCTCATCAAGCTCCGCGCGGAGGTCACCATCGACGGCGAGGAGTTCAGCGTCGACTTCTCGGGGTCCTCGCCCCTGGTCGACGAGCCGCTGAACATCCCACCGGGGATGTCCGAGACCATCTGCAAGCTCTGCTTCAAGACGCTGACGACACCTGAGGAGGACTCCAACGGCGGTCAGTACGAACCGCTGACCATGCACGTCCCCGAAGACAACATTTTCAACGCGAGCTATCCCGCACCCACGTTTACCGTCTGGACCGGCATCGTCGCTATCGACGTGGTGTACCGGGCACTCGCGGAGGGGATGCCTGACCGAGTCCCGGCAAGCACGGGCGGCGACCTCGCCGACATCATGCTGTACGGCGAGAATCCTGAGACAGGCCGCCCGTTCGTCGAGGCGAACAACGAGGGGGTCGGCTGGGGTGCCGGCGTCGGCCACGACGGCGAGAACGCACTCATGCACATCAGCGAGACGATGGTCCGGAACATCCCTATCGAGGTGTTCGAGAACAAAGCACCTATCCGGTTCGACCAGCTCTCGCTCCGTGAGGACTCCGGTGGGGCAGGCAAACACCGCGGCGGCCTCGGCATCCGCCGGGACTTCCGGGTGCTCGAACCCGTCGGCGCGCTCTCTATCATCCAGAAGACCCGCACGGCGAACTGGGGGCTCGACGGCGGTTCGCCGGGCGAGAAGAACGTCGTTGTGCTCGACTCCGACCGTGAGGACTTCGACGAGCGTGTCGAGGTGCTCGTCGACAACGACGATCTCTACGACGACGAGAGCGTCAAGCACGCTGGGATGTTCCGTGGGAACTTCATGCCGGACGAGGTCATCTCGAATCGGACTGCCGGCGGCGGCGGCTATGGCGAACCGTTTGCCCGCGACCCCGAGGCGGTTCGCGAGGATGTCGCCGACGGCTACGTCTCCCGCGAGGCCGCCCGTGAGCGGTACGGTGTCGCCATCACAGAGGACGGCGAGGTTGACCACGACGAGACGGCCGAACTGCGGGGCAGGTAGATGACGGACATCCTCTGGATCGACCCCGTCGGGCACGCCGACTTATCGGGTGACATCGGCGACATCCTCGCTGAGGCGGCCCGGCCGGAGACGACCGTCGACGTGACCGCGCTCGACCGCGGCCCGCACCACGTCGAGTACCACTACTACGAAGCGCTCGTCACACCGGACGTGCTCCACCGGGTCAAGCGAGCCGAGAACGAGGGGTACGATGCAACGGTCATTGGCTGCTTCTACGACCTCGCGCTGGAAGAGGCCCGCGAGGTGAGCGAGTCGATGCCGGTCGTCGGCCCCGCCGAGGCGACGACCCATTTGGCGACGACGCTCGGTGAGTCGTTCTCTGTCGTCGTCGGCCGACAGAAGTGGGTACCACAAATGCACGACCGCGTCCGGAAGTACGGCTTCGGTGACCATCTTGCGTCCTTCCGGCCGGTCGACCTCGGCGTACTCGACTTCCAGGACGAGCCCGACCGGACCGAGAGCCGACTCCGCGAGGCAGCGACGGCCGTCGTCGAAGAGGACAACGCCGAGATAGTCATTCTCGGGTGTACCGCCGAGTACGGCTTCTACGAAGAGCTGCAGAACGACCTCGGCGTTCCCGTCCTCGACGCCGTGACGGCCCCGTTCAAGTTCGCCGAACTCCTCGCCGACCTTGCTGACCTCGGCTGGACCCACAGCAAGGTCGGCAGCTACGAGTCGCCACCGGTCGACGAGATTGCGCGATGGGGGATCGCGGACGACTACGAGAATGCCGACGTCTGGACGGAGGAGCCATGAGCCACCCCAAGCGTATCGCGGCCTGCCAGGACGCTCTCGAGAGCGAAGGAGCCGACGCAGTCGTGCTGTTCCCAAGCGTCGACATGGGCTACCTCTCAGGTTTCACCGATGAGCCGATGGAGCGCCACCTGTTCCTGTTTGTCACACCGGACCGGCCGCCTGTCTTCGTCGCGCCGACGATGTACGAGTCTCAGATCCGAGACGAATCGGTCGTCGATGACGTGCGGGTCTGGGACGACGGCGACGACCCGCTCGTACTCGTCGAGGAGATCGCCGAGACACGCAATCTCCACGGGGGGCGACTTCTCGTCGACGACCGGATGTGGGCCCGCTTCAGCCAGGACCTGCGTGCGGTCCTACCCGACGCCTCGTTCGGCCTCGCAAGTGACGTACTCGCATCGTTGCGCATCCAGAAGGACGAGGCCGAACTCAACGCGCTCCGGGAAGCCGGCGAAGTCGCCGACCGGACCGTGATGGCTGTGCGTCGGCTAGGCGACGAGGTTATCGGATTTACAGAGACCGAGCTCGCCCAGGAGATCGAAGCTCAACTCGCCAAGTTCGGAGGAAATGGCGTTTCCTTCGACGCGATTGTCGGAAGCGGCCCCAACGGCGCAAAGCCACACCACCGCCACGGCGAGCGAGAGATCCGAGATGGCGATCCTGTTGTGCTGGACTTCGGTACTCGCGTCGGAGGGTATCCAAGCGACCAGACCCGGACTATAGTCTTCGCTGGTGAACCGCCGGAAGAATTTGACTCGGCCCACAGGGCTGTCCGCCGTGCACACGATGCTGCTATTGACGCTGTCGAACCAGGTGTTACTGCTGAGACCATCGACGCCGTCGCGCGCGGGGTCATCGAAGAGGCTGGCTATGGTGAGCAGTTCGTCCACCGCACGGGACACGGTGTCGGCTTGGAGGTGCACGAACCACCGTACATCGTTGCGGGCAACGACAGAGAGCTTGAGCCAGGGATGGTATTCTCGGTCGAGCCCGGCATCTATCTGGAGGGAGAGTTCGGTATCCGTATCGAAGATCTCGTCGTAGTTACCGAGAACAGTTACGAGCGGTTGAATGACTCCCCCCGTGACTGGGGACCGCTCTGACTGGCGAGACTGCTGAAGCCATACAAATGTTGGTTTTTTGAATAATACAACGACTGTATTGGAGGTTGTGGCTGCGCGCGCAGCGAGTGAGACGAACGGAGAGACGGAGTGAGTCTCGGGAGCGAGCACGGCACGGAGGGTGGGGAGGTGGGGTTGCGGTGCTGGGCTAGATGCGACCGGAGAGAAGGCACACGACGGCTCCCGTGACCCACCGCTACGTCGGCAAAAAAGAGAGAGCAGAGC
The DNA here is from genome assembly GCF_900103505.1 of Haloarchaeobius iranensis. Classification (GTDB taxonomy): domain Archaea; phylum Halobacteriota; class Halobacteria; order Halobacteriales; family Natrialbaceae; genus Haloarchaeobius; species Haloarchaeobius iranensis. Next base: position 5,914 of record NZ_FNIA01000032.1, on the reverse strand, counting down.
GTGGCCGAGAGAAGCCTGCGAGCTCAGCCCCGGAGCACCTCCAGGTGCTGCTCCGCCAAACCTTCGTTGAAGTCCGCGTGGGTCATCGTCCCGTTGCGCGGGCTCGACCCGTCACCGCGCTCGACCACGGTCACCTCGGACTTCGACGTCACGGCCAACGTCGGTTCGCCACCGTACCAGCCGACCTCACAGTTCAGCAGCCGGAACCGGTCACCCTCGCTCAGCACCGTCTCAACCCGGGAACGTTTCCAGACCGTCAGCTTCGCCGTCGCCGAGCCATCATCCAGCATCCCGACCTGTTGCTGGTTGACCGCTGCCGGCTGGTAGAGCGTCGTCACTTCGGCTTCGACGTTTGCCTGGGTGGAGTACTTGGGGGGGCCCATCCACTCCTAGAGGGTCGCGATGGGCTGGATCGCATCCGTCCCCTTCGCCACCTCTTCGTTCGTCTCGAGGACTGCCGCCGTCAACCCCACCCCCTGGCACGCGACCTTCTCCGCAAGTTGCTTCGCGTAGGCTCCCCGAGACGGCCCCCGGAAGCGCTCCGCCAGTTGCATCCCGTATCGGTTCACCCCGCCCAGGGTGTCTGCGTCGAGTTGTTCACGCGGGTCGACGTCAGGGCCACCACCGCTCCCGAGCACGCCGCGCTCTCGGAACTCGCGAACGCGCTCACTGGACTCTCGCTCGGTCTGCATCCTGCACGACCTCTCCCGGTCGATGCCCGCCTCTTCCGCTGCCAGTGCACGGTCTCGCTGCCGCTCTAACTCTTGTTCCTCACCCAGCCGCCGTTCCTCCGCTTCGAGCGTCGGCGCTCGCAGGCGAAGATGCAGCCGGTCCGGTCCCGGTCGAACCCGGTTGCGGGCGGCTGCACTCGGCCCGACCCGGCCCAGGACCGTGTCCCGTCCGTCGCAGACGCAACGGAACCGCGAAAGCCCGGGCCAGGCAGGAACGGGCCGCACGGCCGGAGCGCGCACAACCCGAGGAGTCCACCCCGAACGGACCGCTGCGAACACACCGGACAGCAGGCTCGCGATGCTGGACTGTGGTTGATCAGGTCTCGGAGAGAGCCACAGACGGTCCCGATGTGAGACGGAACTCCCGACTGGTGCGGATGCTCAAGTGGACTGGTCGTGGAGGATCCACCTGTCCTTCTCTTCGTCGAGAATCGACTTCCTCAGGCCCTGGTGGACTTAGAAAGGGCGAGGCCGCCTCGGTCGTCCCCCGACCCCGCAAGCACCGCAGGCACGAGGAGCGCAGCGTGGTTCCCGTGAGCGCAGCGAACGGGAGTAAACGAGACGCAGTCTCGTGTGGTCGCGGGACGTCGAGCGGCCGAGGGCTTTCGGAGAGTCGTTGCTGATGCTTGGTGTTCGGCGTCATCACTGGTGAATGGAGGTTCTGCACTGAAGACCCGCAAGCTCGTTCGTAGAACGACTACTCGTCGAGCCGCTGGAGCAATTGCGTGACGTACGGACTGTTCTCCCAACTCCGATGCGGGCTGACCGCCGAGATCAGCGTCCTGGCCTCCTCGTTGGTCATGTGTCCGTTCCGGGCATAGTCACAGATGAGCCGCGGTGTCGGGACGATCCGCGGCCCCTGCAGGACAGCGTGGATGAGTGGGAAGTTCGTCCCGCCGAACTCGTCGGTGAGGAACCCGTCGACGTCGAGGGCGTTTGCGAGGACGATGCCATCAGTCTCGCCATCGTCGAGGCCGAATGTCGGCCGTGAGTCATCCGTGCCATCGCGTTCGTAGGGATCCTCAACGGTGTAGTGCTCGCGGGCCGCGAGGACGTTGTTCGCAGCAGCAGCGTGGATATCCTGATACTGTGTTATGTCGCGGAGCTCCGAGAGTACTTCTGGCGGCACGGACACGTCACACGATGTGAGCAGGTACTGAAGCGGGTCCGGTACGGTATCGACGGCTGCGTCCGCACGAGGCACGGCCAGACTGACCAGCGCGCTCGTGTCGGCGACGACCGACCGCAGTCGATGGCCGCTCATCGGTCGTCGTCGGCTTCGGTTTCGACTGTCGTTGCGTCGTCGTCGTAGATGTCGACGTCTTCGGGGGAACCGAGGTCGAGTAGTTCGTCCTCGAGGTCCGCTTTGAGGAGACGGAGTCGCTGGGCCGTTTCAGCACCGACCAACTGCTTCACCGTCTCGAACTCGAGCTGGTCATCGTAGTACTTCGTCGCGACTAGCTCCTGGAACGTCTCACTGTCGGCGGTGTCTTCGATGTACTCCCTGATGGCCTCGACGAGGAGGTCCGTCCGGTCTTTGTCGAAGAGTTCGGCGATAGCGTCGAGCCGGTCGACGAGGTACTCCGGGGACTGGAAGTGGACTCGACGTGGGTCGTCGCTTGCGCTCATTCTATGTGCATGTTCTGCACATAGACGGAAAACCATTTCGGGGAATGCACACAGCTTGCACATAGAATCGTCACAAATACCTCACGTCGTACGGGTTGTAGTGGGTGACAGGAACGGCACGACGGTCACCGATATAGCGGTAGTTACGCGCCGCCACCCGCGTCGCCGACGTCCAACCCGCCGAGTCCCGCCTCAGCCGCCTCGATATTGTAGTGCTCGTGGACGACAGGCCGGAGCGCCTGCAGAATCATCTCCGCAGCGAGCGGTGAGATATCGAGATCCTCGGCCATCAGTCGGTGGGTCTCCTCACCGCGCTCGCGGGCGAGGCCGTAGGTGAGCGCCGTTGCGAGGCCGGCGACACCGTGGCGGTCGATGTAGGTGTCGATGTCGGCGTTCGTCTCGCGGCGGCCGACGGCGTCGATGAGCGCCGGCGTGATTGTGTAATTGCGGTCACCGCCAGCCGTTGTCACGGTCAGGTCGATCTCGCGGGCGGCGTACCGGCGCGGCTGCTCGTCGTCGGTGACGTCGACGACGCCGGCGTCGACGAGCCGGTTGACGTAGCTGTAGGCGGTCCCCTGGGCGAGCTCGAGGTCGTCCATCACGTCCTGAACGGTTGTCTCGTTCTCGCGAGTGAGGTAGGCGTACAGCTGGGCGAGCTGTGGCTCCTCGAGGAGGTCCGCGACTGAGAGGAAATCCCGGACGATGTCGCCGTCTACGCGGTTTGAAGTGCGTGACACGATTCCTTCTTGATTACAGTTTACAGCGAATCAGTAAAAAGTGTTGGGACGGCTCTGTCTGCGCCGCAACGATGACTCGCTACTGTACCAGCTCCCCAGAGCACGCTCGAACGGTGACATCACGAACGCACGGCTGGGCATCATCGGCATCTCGAATGATCTCAGTTACAGACAGGAACTCTCCAGCAAAGTCCGGTCCTCTCTGTGTGAGAAGGAGGTGTCGTTCTCAGCGTACGAAGCCCCGGAACTCGTGGATGTCTTGGAACAGCGGGAATCCGTCGCGTTCAAAGATGGCGCTGTCAGTGAGAGTGTGCTCCGACTGTGTGCGGCGTATGGCGCGAAAGACAGCGGTGACGCCCGCCAGGCGCTTGACTTACTGCTGGAAGCGGTGATCTCGCTCGCGAGCGCGGTGACGACAGCATCACGGACGACCACGTAAGAGAGGCTCGAAAGCGGTTACAGACAGAACAGGTCGTCGAAGGGATACGGAACTACTCGTATCACGGCAAGCTCACGCTGTGGGTGTTGGCGATGGTCGAGCAAGACCAGAGTGAGCCCGTTCGAACCCGTGACATCTACGAGCCGTACGAGATGGTGTGTGAAAAGGAAGGGCAGGGGCCCGTGCCGAACCGGGCGGTTCGCGAGTATCTCTCCGAGCTGGAAACGCTCGGGATCGTGTCCTCGACAGAGGTAAACCGTGGACTCGATGGTGGTGTGTACAAAGAGCACTCGCTGGACCAGCCCGTGTCTGCCGTGAAAGCTGGGCTGTCGGAATTTGTCGATACGACGGAGTAGCTCCCCCACCCCACTGTTTCCAGTGCTTTCTCGATTAGTATCTCCCCATCAGTTCCAGTGTTTGCTCGTCCAAACTCTCCCCACTAGTTCCAATGCTCCCTGTGTCGGCAATGCCATCGTAGTCTCTTAGTGTTCTAGAACTCTAGCATAAGTTTAAGTAGAGATAGTAGAAACCAGAACCGTAGGTTATTATCATCAAACGACTATCCCAGACTGTTTGGGTAGTCGTTTCATCTGAAAGCATTGGAAGTAGTGGGGTGGGAGGGTGATCCCTTCCCATCCAACGCCGTCTCTGTCTGATCGTGCTTGGAGTTTTTCGTCCCTGAAGAAAACACTGAACCGTGTAATGACGATAGCATAGTCATCCGGTGTTCGTTCGTCCATACCGATCTGTTTCTAACCGGCTATGACTCTCCTGATTTCTATCGGCCCAACGAAGACCTAGAAGTGGATGAGAGGCGTTCGTGGGAGCATCGCCGTTCGTTGACCAACAAACTGGGCACGGAGATGTGCACCGGAGGACGGCTCCGGGGTCTGTGTTCAGTCTTTCAAACTCGAGATGGAACCAGTAATCGAGTACGGTGTGTAACTGATGACGAGCGAGTGGAGGAATAGCAGGGAGAAAGCGAGTGAAGCCAGCCGGACCAGTGGTTTCTGCAGGTAGGGAATCAGATGGCGGTCCTGTGGTGAGAGCCACGAGGGGCCAAGAAGATACCGCGGAGTTGGCTGTTGCTGTGCGAACACCACAGAATCGAGACTGTAGTTGTCCCTCGTTCGTTCGTCTGTCCACCGGTCCAGTTCAGTCTGTGAGACCGTCCTCTGTGAATTCATGAATTCGACCGCATCACCGACACTGGTGTTACTGGCCGAGAGTTCGTATTCCATCGTCGACAAGGCAGCAGCACCCCAGAGATAGGCGTACCGGGACCGGTCGTCAACCTGGTTCAGACTGGTAGAATTCGATAACAGAGTCGTGCGAGCGAGGAACGCATCGTACTCACGGGGCGACGTAAGTCCCTGCTCGAGCGATAGACGCGCTGCCAGATAGGTCGCGGTTCCTTCTGTAGTCCATTGGGCACCAGCGATTGGAGCAAATCGCTGGCGGGTATGGATGTATTCGTGAATCCAGATGTTGTCCGGTTGGTAGAACGGGTAGGAAGCTGTTGCGAGGAAATTCCCATTCTCCGTCGCGAACCCCTCTAGCTGGCGGTCGGAATCCGTAGAGAGGTTTCCTTCGATTGCGTACATTCGAACCACGTCACGGGCTGGGCTCGAATTCAATCGGCGAGAGCTTTCAGCAAGCGTGTCCACGATTCGTGTCTTCGACACGCTCAGGTTCGAGCTGAGCGGGTCCGGGACGAGAAGCCGGAGTTGCTGACAGCCTACGGTCCGCGTCTCCGTCGAGTAGTTGCCGATGTACATGAAGTCGGAACCAATCGACCCGTTCGGGGCCATACGAATGGAGACGTTTTGCGAGTGCTGGAGCGAGGGTCCGACCAACCAATCTGCACCTCGAGGGAACCGTCTCCCATCATTGTATGGTATCAGTTCGAACGTCAACGACGGGGAGCGATCTGATTGATTCCACCTGAGAGAGTCGCTGAACCCTCCCGTGACGAACCCCCGACTGTGAGCCACGCTGACTCCCCGCGGGGAGGAGAGTTCGAGATCACCCTCGTAGGACTCCGAAATGGAGTAGTTGGGCTGTGTTGAATCACTAGACGGCACCAGGATGGGTCGCTAAATCAAAGGAGTTGAAGCGGAGAGATTCGGTTGTCCATGACACAAATCTCCCGCTTCACTGGTGAGATTGTGCCGATAGCCCAAGTTGTTACCGGTGATGGAGACGAATCCGCCGCCCCGCAAGGTGGCGGCGGATTCGCCGACTATGCCCTCGTTTCCCTCCATTGTCTGCGGATTTACCTCGATACGTCCTACCGAATGACGATTGATCTGCTGAAGGAGATGCCACAAATAACCGGGGAGATCGGCCTCGACACGGCCGATCTCCCCTCTCCATCC
>NZ_FNIA01000012.1 GCF_900103505.1 Haloarchaeobius iranensis | reverse complement strand
TACCAGACAAGGCCGTTCTGAAGTTCTCGTGTAACCGGACGCGTGCCGTAGACATCCTCGTAGTAGCAGTGGAGGAAGCCACGAAAGAGGTCTGCTGGCTCGTGAACTCGTGTTCGCCCCCGGCAAGCGGGGGCGAACACGTCGTACTCCAGCAGAAAATCGAACTCAAGATACTCGAACAACGGTACTGTCTCGGTAGCCGCCGCATTCAAGAAGTCGTCTACCGAAGCTACGTCTTGCAGGGCGTTGGTACTGCTGGACACAGTTTCCAAACCCTGCGGCCTCCCTTGGGAGGCTTTCTATGACACGCTCCAGCGAGAGGTAGTTCTGGAGCGGGGCGGTCAGCTGCAGGACGGGGCCCACGAGCAGGACGGCGACGAACAGCCCGGCGTAGGTCGCCTCCGCGGGGAAGCCGAACAGGTCGAACACCCAGGGCTGGCCCGCGAGGTAACCCAGTGCGGCGAAGACGACGGCGAACTGCACCGCCGCGAGCGCGATGAACTTCGGGATGTGCTTTCGCTTCCAGTGGGCCAGTTCGTGGGCGAGGACGGCCTGTATCTCGTCGTTCTCCATCGACTCGACGAGCGTGTCGTAGAGCACGACGCGCTTGGTGCGCCCGAAGCCGACGAAGTAGGCGTTCGAGTGGCCCGAGCGCTTGCTGGCGTCCATCTCGTACACCTGCTCGCAGCGGAAGCCGGCGCGCTCGAACACCTCGTCCACGGCGTCCCGGAGGTCGCTCTCCTCCACGGGGGTGAACTCGTTGAACAACGGGTCGATGACCCGCGGCTTGAGCACCAGCATCGCGACGGAGAAGCCGACGACGAGCGCCCAGCCCGCGACGGGCCAGTACTGGACGTTCTCGACGAACCAGAGCACGGCGGCGGCGAGCCCGCCGACGATCACGAGGCTCAGGACCGTGCCGAGCAGGTAGTCCCGCACCCAGAGTGCGGGCGACTGGTTGTTGAAATCGAAGGCCTCCTCGACGACGAACGTGCTGTACAGGTCGAACGGGGCACCCAGGACCCGCGTCGCGAGCAGCGCCAGCACGACGAAGGCGATGCCCTGGAGCAGCGGCGACAGCCCCGTCTCCGTCAGGGCGACGACCACGTCGGTCACGACGCCGGAGTACAGCGCGAGCAACAGGAACCCGAGCGTCGTCGCCGTCTCCAGCAACGAGAGCCCGACGCGGGCACGCTGGTAGTCGAGCACCGATTCGACGTCCTCGACGCCGAGCGTCTCGCGCATCCAGTCAGACCGGGCGCGGGCGGTCCGTGCGCCGTACCGGACGTTGACGATAGAGAGCCCGGCGAAGAACAGCTCCGTCCCGACGACGAGGACGACGAACAGAGCGTGGTACGCAAGCATGGATGTCCGGTAGGTGCGTCCCGTCGAAAACGCTGGCGGTCGGCGCGGCGGGCGCCGTCGCTCCCGCCGACAGGGGGCCGGAACCCGCAAGTGGTTGCAATCGGTAGCCGCAGGTAATGAGTCAGTTCGCCTGGCCCGCCCTCCTCGCCCTGCTGGCGGGCGTGGTGAACCTCGTCTTCTTCGGCTACGTCCTGCGGTTCGCGGACAAGCCCGGCGGGCGGTCGTTCCTGGTCGTCATCGCGGGCCAGGTGCTGGTCTGCTGCTCGCAGGCCGTCGCCATGCTGGTCTTCGACCAGGTCACCCGCGAGGTGCTGGAGTCGCTGTTCTGGGTCGGCGCGGCCGTCGTCGTCGTGGGCTACGTCGCCTTCGCCTTCGAGTACACCGGCCGCGGACACGCCCTCCGCCGGCCGTGGTTCGCGCTGCTGGTCGTCGACGCCGTCGCCTTCAGCGCGGTCGTCGTCACGAACCCGCTCCACCAGCTCGCCTGGCGCTCGTTCACCGTCGTCCCGACCGAGGGCGTCGCCGCGGCCGACTACGCCGTCGGCCTTCCCGTCTACCTCCAGTTCGTGCTGCTCGCGGCGGTGCTGACAGTCTCCATCTTCCTCCTCATCGACACCGTGCTCAGCTACGGCCCGCTCTACCGGACCCAGGCCATCGCCATCGCGCTCACGCCGCTCCCGCCGCTGGTCGCCGTCGGGCTCTGGCTGCTCGAACTCGGCCCGTATCCCGAGCTCAACTTCGTCGCCGTCGCGTTCATCCCCCACGTCGCGCTGGACGCCTACGCGCTGTTCCGGAGCGAGATGTTCGCGCTCAACCCGGCGACGCGACGGACGGGCGAACGCGCGGCCATCGACGACCTCGGCAGCCCGGTCCTCGTCGTCGACGAGACGAACCGCATCGTCACGCTCAACCCGGCTGCCGAGTCACTGCTCGGGGCGGACAAGCGGGCCGCGCTCACCGATCCGCTCGACGACTACCTCGCCGTCGACGCCACCACCGAACGGACCGGCGAACGCCGCGTGAGCACGTACGCCGACGGCGAGCGACTCACGTTCACCGTCGTCGTCACGCCCCTGACCGGCCCCGGTGACACGACCCTCGGCTACACGGTCGTGCTCCAGGACGTGACCGACGAGCTCGCCCGCAAGCAGCGCCTCGCGGTGCTCAACCGCGTCCTCCGGCACAACCTCCGGAACGACCTGACCGTCGTCCAGGGCTACCTCGACGAGGTCCGGTCCCGGACCGACGACCCGGAGCTGGAGAGGATGCTCGGGACCGCCGCCGACGAGACCGCCAGCCTGCTCGCCCTCGGCGAGAAGGCCCGCGACATCGAGCGCACGATGGAACGCGACGTGCGCGTCGAACCCGTCGCCGTCCGCGAGCTCCTCGACGAGGTGCTGGCCTCCGCCGACGCTGCCGATGTCGCGCTCGCCGTCCCCGACGACCTCCGGCTGGAGACGGACCCGGTGCTGCTCCGGACCGTGCTCTCGAACCTCCTCGAGAACGCGCTCGAACACGGCACCGGGGAGCCGTCCGTCGCCGTCGCACTCGCGGAGAGCGAGTCCGACCGGGGCCGCGACGCCGTCTTCACGGTCAGCGACGACGGCCCCGGCATCCCCGACCACGAGCTCGAGGCGCTCCACCGCGAGGAGGAGTCCGCACTCGACCACGGGAGCGGGCTCGGCCTCTGGCTCGTCACCTGGAGCGTCGACGCGCTGGGCGGGGAGCTGTCGTTCGAGACCGGCGAGGACGGGACCACGGCACGCGTCCGGCTGCCCGGCGTGCTCGACGGTGATGGGGACGACGACGGCGAAAAGTGAGTCGCCGACCGCTCAGGCCTCGCCGTACACCGGCACCGCCGCGCCGCTCGTCGGCGACGCCGCCTCCGAACAGAGGAACAGCATGACCTGCGCCGCGTCGGCGGGGTCGACCCAGTCGTCGCTCGGCGTCATCATCTCGCGGTTCATCGGCGTGTCGAGCACCGACGGCATCACGCAGTTCGCCCGCACGGTGCCGAGGTTCTCCTCGGCGACGGTCTCCGTGAGCAGCCGGATGCCCGCCTTCGTGATGCGGTACGGGCCGTCGCCCTCGCCGCCCGACAGCGAGGAGCGCGCGGACACCGAGACGATGGAGCCCGACGACTCCTGCAGGTGCGGCAGGGCGTGCTTCGTCGCGAGGAACGCCGTCTTCAGGTTCACGTTCCACAGCAGGTCGAACTCCGAGAGCTCGGTGTCCTCGAGGTGGTCGCCACCCCGCCACGTGCCGGCGATGTTCGCGAGGTGGTCGATGCCGCCGTGGTCCGCGACGACCTGCGCGACGAGGTCCTCGACCTCGGCCTCGTCGGTGAGGTCGGCCTGGTAGAACGTCGTCCCCGCGTCGGGGTCGAGCTGTGCGTCCTCGTCGCTCGGGTCGACCACGTCCACGGCACAGACGGTCGCGCCCGCGTCGCGGAACGCGTCCACGACGGCACTGCCCAGCGCGCCCGACGCGCCGGTCACGATGGCGACACGGTCCGAGAAGTCGAAGCTGACGGCCATACGTGGGTGAAAGCGCGCGGACGCCAAAGAAGCTCGGTCGACACCCCGTCCCGAGCCCGACGCGTCAGCCCTCGAGCAGCGCGTCGGGGACGCACGCCTCGGCCCGCTGGACGCCCGGTAGCGTCGCCAGCACAGTGTCGACCCCCGGAAACGCCCGTCCTCCGGTTCGAGTCGCACCCCCACGGACCTCATGCGCCGGTCGTTCGCGCGGTCGGCACGAACGGGTTCGGGTCGGTCCGAAGCGAGCTATCGACAGCTACAAACCAGCGACGGACCGAGGGGAAAGAGCGGAGTTTTAGGCGGCCCGAAATCGAAAGCGCTTTGAATATTTAGGCCAGCCTAAAAATATGCGACAGACACGACGCGACTGGTTGAAGGGGAGCAGTGCAGTCGCCGCGAGCCTGGGGCTCGCGGGCTGTGCGGGGATGTTCGGTTCGGACGAGACCGACGAGGAGACCGGGACACCCACCGACGAGCCGGTCGATGGGACGGACGAGGCGGAGCAGTCCAGCGGCGGTGACGGCGGCCTCGCCGCGACCGACGTCGCCGTCGCCGCCGAGTGGAACGCGATGCGGACCCGGCTCTGGAACGCGGTCGCCCTCGGCCGCGCGGGGAGCCCGGAGGCAGGTGCAGGCGTCGCCCAGGCCACCTTCGCGCGCTTCGAGGAGGCCTCCGGCGAGCACAACGCGCACGAGGCGCTCGAATCGACGAGCGAGACCGCCTACGAGGAGTTCGAGAGCGCACTCGGCGAGCTCCGGACCGCCGGCCTCGACGTCGGCGACGTGGGCCGGGCGAGCGAGGAGGCCTCCATCGGGAGCGACCAGCTCCACAGCGCCCAGCGGACGCGTGTCGGTGACACCGCGGCACAGGCGCTCGACCTCCAGGCGCTCGGCGCACGAGTCGCCGACGCCGCGATGCTGGCCGACGCCGGCGCGTTCGAGGGTGCGGCGACCGTCGCCGAGGCCGTCCTCGCCCGGTTCGAGAACGCGCCGGTCCACGGGGCGCTGGAGGCCGCCGAGGGGGACGCCTACGCCCGGTTCGAGGGCGGTGTCGACGCCGTCGTCGAGTCCGCCAGAAGCGAGGACGCCGCGTCGGTCCGCGCCGACGCCGAGACCGTCCTGACCGCCGCCATCGACGGCTCCTACCGCATCGCACCCGCCGAAGCCGTCGCCGGCAGCGGCCACGTCGCGGTCTTCCAGGCGCTCGGCTGGGACGCCGCTGCGCTCTCGCGGATTGGCGGTCCGTCGACCGAGTTCGCCCACGCCGCCGCGCTCACCGTCTACCGGGCCCGGGTCCGCGACGCCGTCCGGCTGTACGAGGCCGGACAGACCGCCGCCGCGAGGGCTGCCGTCGAGGCGGTCTTCGCGCACTTCGAGGGCGCTCGCGCACACGAGGCGCTCGAGGAGGCCAGCGAGGACGCCTACCACCAGTTCGAGGAGGACGGACTCGCCGCGCTCTCGACGGCCATCGACGAGGGCGACGACGAGGGCGTCCAGTCCGCCGTCGAAACCGTCGACGACGCGCTCCTGACCGGTATCGAGACGCTCGGCACCGGTGACGAGCCGGCGCTGCTCGAGGCCGGCTACTTCCGCGCCCGACTCGCCGACGCCGTCGAGCGCTACGACTCCGGCGAGACCGCCGCCGCGGCAGCGGTCGCCAGCGGGCTGTTCGAGACGTTCGAGCGCGACGAGGCCGGCTTCCACGAGACCCTCGAACACACCAGCGAAGACCTCTACCACACGTTCGAGGAGGAGCACCTGGACGGGCTGATCACCGCGTTCGAGGCGGGCGACGACGGGGCCGTCGAGACCCACGCCAGCGGCGCGATGGATGCGCTGCTCTCCTTCGAGACGACCGCGGGCTCGACCGCCCAGGTCAGCGCCGTCGAGAGCGGCTACATGGCCGCACGTGGCTTCGACGCACGAGCGCTCGCCATCGCCGGTGCGAACGACCGCGCCGCCACGGCGTTGGAGGACGCCTTCGGTCACTTCGAGGCCGGTGCCGGCGGCTTCCACGAGGCGCTCGAACACGCCGACCACGAGCTCTACGAGTCCTTCGAGACCGCGCTCTCGGATGCCCGGGGGGCCGCCGGCTCCGGCGACCCGACCGAGGCCGTCCGGAGCTTCAACGACCGCGCCGTCGAGGCCATCTACACGGTCGTCTCGTCCGCCGGTGGGTCGCAGAGCGCGGCAGCGGCCGGCATCGTCGAGGACGCCTTCGCCAGATTCGAGAGCGCACGCGTCCACGAGCTGCTCGAGGAGGCCGACCACGACGCCTACGAGGGCTTCGAGGGGGCGCTCGGCGACCTCGGGACGGCCGTCGAGGACGGCGGCGTCTCGGCTGCTGCGAGCGCCTTCGCCGACGCCTCGCTCCGCGCACAGTTCGCGGTCGCCGGCGCGCCCGACGCCGCACCCGTCGGTGCGTCCGACGCCGACGGCGGGGCGGAGACCGAGCTCTCGGGCGGCCCGAACGTCGTCGAGGGCGTTCCCGAGGACGCCGACCACGTCGTCGACATGAACGCGGTCGCGTTCGACCCTGCGGAGCTGACAGTCTCGGCGGGCGACACCGTCGCCTGGACCCACGCCGGCGGCGAGGCCCACTCCGTCACCGCCGTCGAGGACGAGCTGCCGGACGGCGCGACGTACTGGGCTTCCGGCGACTTCGAGAGCGAGTCGGCCGCCCGCGAGGGCTGGGAGCACGGACAGGGAGCCGTCCAGTCCGGTCAGTCCTACGTCCGCACGTTCGAGACCACCGGCGAGCACGCCTACGTCTGCATCCCGCACGAGGCCGCCGGGATGGTCGGGACCGTCGTCGTGGAGTAACGCGGGGAGGAAACCGCCGAGCCGCCGGTCCGGTGCGGCTCAGTACTCGAACTCGGTGTCGACCGCGCCGGCGTTCTCGGTCATCACGACCGCGGCGTTGCTGTACTGCAGCACCTTCTGCATGTCCCCGTCGAGGTCGAACTCGCCGCTCATCATCCCCTCGATGGGGTCGGCCTCGCCGTGGATGAGCCGCTTCCAGTTCGTGTAGCTGCCCCGGAACGCGAAGCCCCAGTCCACGGCGTCCTCGCCGTCGACCATGCGTGCGGCGGTGCACTCGCCGTCCACCAGGTCCACGTAGAGGTGGATGGCGTCCCCGTCGTACGTATCGTCCGGCTGGATGACGAACAGGAACGAGCCGTCGAAGCCGACGCCCCAGCCCTCGCCGACCTCGCCGTACCGGTCGGAGTCGTTCAGCTGGTCGCGCCACTCCTGTATCCACTCGTCCGCCTCGCTGGGTAGTGCGATGGCCATGCTGTCGGGTTCTCCCGCCTCGGCCTTACCCCTTCCCCCGGACGGAGTCGTGTGTTCGAGCGACGGCCGTGCACCCACCCGGTCGAGCCCGTCACTTCCAGTCGTCCGTCTCCTCGGCCGTGCGGAGCTCACCCTTGGCCTGACGCTGCCGGGGCCAGACATACACCGCCCAGAGCCCGACGTAGAAGACCGCGACAGCGGCGACGACGAGGCGACCCGGGAGTCCCCCGATGGCAGCACCCGACACGACGTTCCCGGGAGTGCCCGAGAAGACGGTGAGCCGGACGAGCCAGGCACCCACGAGCACCGACAGCAGTGGGAGGTAGACGCGACCGAGGCGCCGCGAGACGGACTCGGTCCGCGGCGTCTTGACCGTCGGCTCGCGGAAGTCGTCGCTCAGGAGCTCCCGCCAGTTGGCCTGCTCGGCGCCGTCGGGGTCGAGCGCGTTCGCGAACACGTTCTCCTCCAGCAGCCGGACCCGTGAGCGCCAGATATCGTACGTTCGGTACCGGCGTGCCTCGATGCCGAGGAAGACGGTGACCATCACCATCCCCACGAGGAGGACGTAGTGCGGGCGGTTCTCGCCCGAGAACGCCCACGTGAGCAGCGTCGCCGTCAGGACCACGGCCCAGTTGGTCGTCCGGTCGATTCGCGTTCGCCAGGCGGTCATCCGGCCGAGCTCGCCGCGGTAGGCGTGGCCCATCAGGGAGAGGAAGTCGGACCGGTCGGTCGCCGCCTCACCCGCAACTTCGCGCTCGCTGCGGGACTGTGGGTCGAAGTCGGACGAGTCGTCGCTCATACCACCGCCTTCGTGCCGGGGGACGAAGTAGCCGCAGGTCCCCGCTCAGAACCCGTCGCAGACCGGGATACCGACCGTCTCGTAGTCGCCCAGCCCCTCGACGACGCCGGGGACCTCCTCGAGCGAGACGGTCTCGCTGACGATGCGACCGGGTTCCAGCTTCCCGGTCGCCATCATCCGGAATATCTCGTCGTACTCGTTCGGGGGGATGCCGTAGGTGCCGTAGAACTCCCGTTCGTCCGTGACCATCGTGTCCACCGGGAGCGACACCTCGCCGCCCTCCTCGCTGGTGGTCATGCCGATCTGGAGGTGCTGCCCGCCCTTGCCCAGCGAGTCCATGGCGTTCCGGCAGGTCTCGGCGATTCCGAGCGCGTCCACCGCCACGTCCGCGCCGCGCGAGCTCTCGGTGAACTTCTTGACGGCCTGTGGCACGTCGTCGACCGCGCCCACCTCGACGGTGCGGTCCGCGCCGAGGTCCCGCGCGCGCTCCAGCTTCTCGGCGGAGAGGTCGACCGCGATGACGTTCGCGCCGAGGGCGTCGGCGACGTGGACGGCGGAGAGGCCGACGCCGCCGCAGCCGTGGACGGCGACCCAGTCGCCCGGCGTCACGTCGACGCGGTGCGCGAGGCCGTGGAACGCCGTCGCGAACCGACAGCCGAGGCCAGCCACGTCGACCGGGTCGACCTCGTCCGGCAGCGAGACGGCGTTGAAGTCCGCGTTCCGGACGGAGTAGTACTCCGCGAACGCGCCGGTCTGGAACGGGACGAACCCCATCGGGACGGAGCGCTCGCAGATGTTCCCGCGGCCGTCGCGGCAGTGGTGACAGCTCCCGCAGCCGAGGTTGAACGGGTTGGTGACGCGGTCGCCGACGGCGAACCGGTCGACGTTGTCGCCGACCTCGACGACCCGCCCGACCGGTTCGTGGCCGAACACGAGGCCGGGCTGGGGCATCACGCCGATCCACTCCCAGTCCCCGCGCCAGGCGTGCCAGTCCGACCGGCAGATGCCACACGCCTCCGTCTCGACGAGGATGTCGTCGTCGCCCGGCTCCGGCCGGTCGACGTCCTCGACTGTCATCGGCTCCTCCGCGCCCTGGAATACGACTGCGCGCATACGCCGGGGTTCGGCGTCGCCCGGCTTAAATGTAAGGAATGTTGATGTAAAATTTGGGGAGCGGCGTCGCTGTCGGGCGGTCGAGCAGGCAGCGAATCTGTCGCAACCGGGAGGCTGCTCCCCCTCAGCCCAGGTTCGGCACGTCCCCGTGGTTCATCTTCACCGACTTCGTCCGACTGTAGTCGTCGAGCGCCTCCGCCGCCAGCTCGCGGCCCAGCCCGGACTGCTTGTAGCCGCCGTAGGGCGCGGGCTCGAACAGGTCGTTGTAGGTGTTCACCCACACGGTGCCCGCCTCGAGGTCGGCCGCGACCTCGTGGGCGCGGTCGAGGTCGGTCGTCCAGACCGCCGCCGCGAGGCCGAACTCGGTGTCGTTCGCGCGGGCCAGCACCTCCGCCCGCGACTCGAAGGCGAACAGCGCGGCGACGGGGCCGAACACCTCCTCGACGGCGACGGTGTCGTCGTCGTCCACGTCGCCGAGCAGCGTGGGCGGCACGAACGGCGCGTCCCGCAGCTCGTCCGGAATCTCGCCCTCGTACAGCACCGACGCACCCTCCTGTCTGGCGGTCTCGACGTAGCCCCGGACCTCGTCCGCGTGGTCGTGGTCGACGAGCGGGCCCACGTCGGTCAACGGCGAGAGCGGGTCGCCGACCTCCAGCTCGTCGAGTCGCGCGTACAGTCTCTCGCAGAACTCGTCGCGCACGTCCTCGTGGACGAACAGTCGCGAGCCGGCCGTGCACTGCTGGCCCTGGTTGAACAGCATGGCGACGAGCGCGCCCTCGACGGCGTCGTCGAGGTCCGCGTCGGGGAACACGATGTTCGGGTTGTTGCCACCGAGTTCGAGCGAGACGGGCGCGACGCGGTTCGCGGCGTTCCGCATCGCCGCCTGTCCCGCACCGGTCGAGCCGGTGAGGCTGACCTTCGCCACGTCCTCGTGAGCGGTGAGCGCGTCGCCGACGACGCCCCCCGCCCCCGTGACGACGTTGACCGTCCCGTCGGGGAGCACCCGGTCGAAGATGCGGCCGAGTTCGAGCGTCGAGAGCGCCGCCCGCGAGGACGGCTTGTAGACGACGCTGTTGCCGGCCGCCAGCGCGGGGCCGAGCTTCCACGCGACGAACATCGCCGGGAAGTTCCACGCGCTGATGCAGCCGACGACCCCGTAGGGCTCCCGGCGCGTGTAGATGTGCTTGTCCTCGCCGGCCGGCGGGCAGCGCCCCGAATCGGCGGTCCGTGCGAGGCTCGCGAAGTGCCTGAGCTGGTCGACGACGATGGTGTTGTCCACCAGCAGCGAGTGCTTGTTCGGCTTGCCCACCTCGAGCGAGTCCAGCCGGGCGATGCTCGTCTTCTCCTCCTCGACGACGTCGGCGATCTCGTGGAGGAGGTCGGCGCGCTGCTGGGGCGACTTCTCGCCCCACCGACCCTCGAAGGCCTCCCGCGCGGCGGCGACGGCGCGATCGACGTCGCTCCGGGTGCCCTGCTGGACCTCGGCCAGCGCCTCGCCCGTCGTCGAGTCGTGGGTCGTCCGCGTCTCGCCGCCGTCGCTCTCGACCCACTCGCCGCCGATGAGGTGGCCGTAGACCTCCTCGCCGACCACGTCGTCGGCGACCGAGCGGTGCTTCGCCAGCACCTCCTCGGGCAGGCTCATGCGAGGACACCTCCGTCGAGTTCGACCCCGAGACCCGGACCATCCGGCGGTGTGATGTACCCGTCGTCGTGGTCGAACGTCTCGGAGAGCAGGAAGTCGCGCACCGCGGGCGTCCACGGCGGCTCGATGGGGAACTCGCACCACGGCGAGCCCGCGGCGGCCATCACGTGCAGGTTCGCCGCGAAACCGATGCCGTTGGTCCACGTGTGCGGGACGAACGCGACGCCCCGCTCGTCGGCCGCTTCGGCGACGCTCACGCCCGCACGGATGCCCGTCGCGAGCGCGGCGTCGGGCTGGAGCACGTCCAGCGCGTCGTGTTCGAGGAACCGGTACAGCTCGCCCGGACGGTCGTTGAACTCCCCGCCGGCGATGGGCACGTCCGTGGCGTCCCGCAACCGGGCGTAGCCCTCGTAGTCGTGTCGCGGGAGCGGCTCCTCGAACCACTCGATGCCGCCGATGGCTTCCAGTTCGCGGGCGACGTCGAGCGCGTCCTTGTAGCGCCACCGCTCCTCCTTCGCCATCACGCGGACCGCCCAGCCCTTGTTCGCGTCGACCATCAGCGGCAGGTCGGGGAACGACTCGCGGACCGCGCGGACGACCTCGACGTCTGCCTTCTCGGCGACCCGGAGCTTGACCGCCTGGAACCCCTCGTCGACGCGCTCCTGGACGTACTCGATGCGCTCGTCGACGTCCTGCACCTCGCCGGTGCTCGCGTAGCACGGAATCGGGTCGTCGCTCCCCCCGAGGAGCTCGTACACCGGTTTCCCGGCGTCCTTGCCGATGATGTCCCACAGCGCGAGTTCGATATGCCACGGCCGGGGACCGATGAGGTCGACGCTCTCGAGCTTCCGTCGGATGGCGTCCACGTCGTGTGGGTCCTCGCCGGTCAGGAACAGCGACAGCGGCCCCTCGTAGGTGAGCCCGCCCGCGAAGCTCGGGCTGGCACAGCGCCCGGTGATTCCCCCGTCGGTCTCGACCTCGAACAGTTCCACCTCGTGGCTGGACTGCGGGTAGCCCGGTATCCACGTCGGCTCGAAGTGGCCGTCGAGCTGGTGGCTGAGGTGGTGCTGGGTGACGCCGGTTATCTGCATACGTCAGCCTGTCACACGCCAGCACCCTCAACCTTCAGACGGACTGGTCGGGGGATTCAAGTACCGCCGACACCCCGCGGTGGTCCGAGACCGCTGTCACGTTCGTGGAGGCGTTCGCCGGCCGGACAGCAGTTCGGCCGTCCCCGTCCGTGTGAGTAACCCGGGGACGAAACGCGTAAATCGACGCGGAGCGACACTGCGCGTGTGCGACTCATCGCCCACCGGGGGTTCGCCGACGAGGCCCCCGAGAACACGCTGGCCGCGCTCGAACACGCCGCCAGCAGCGGGGCCGACGTGATGGAACTCGACGTGCGACGGTGTGCCAGCGGCGAGGTCGTCGTCCACCACGACGAGACGGTCGACCGCGTCACCGACGGGTCGGGCCGCGTCGCCGACCTCACCCGGGCGGAGCTCGCCGGACTCGACGTGCTCGGCTCCGGCGAGGGCGTCCCGACGCTCGCGGCGGTCCTCGAATCGGTGCCCGACTCCCTCGCGCTCAACGTCGAGTGCAAGGAGGTCGGCGTCGCCGCCGAGGCCGCCGAACTGCTGGCGGGCCACGACGGCGACGCGATGCTCTCGTCGTTCGACCGTGACGCCCTCGCCGAGGCAGGCGACGCCGCGCCGTCGGTGCCGACGGCCTTCCTCACCGACAGCCTGCGGAACCGACCGGTTTCGACGGCGGTCGAGTTCGACTGCGACTACGTCCACCCGCACTACTTCCTGCCGCTGCTCTCGAAGCTCGTCCCCCGCGCCCACGACGCCGGCATCGAGGTGAACGTCTGGACGGTCCGGTCGCCGTCCATCGTCCGCCTGCTCGGGCTCCGTGGCGTCGACGGCATCGTCAGCGACCGCAGCGACGTGCTCTAGGGGATGCCGTCGTACCGGTCGCCGAGCCCCGGCATCGGTCGCGGGTAGTCCAGGCCGAGTTCGACACCCGCCTCGACCCGCACGTCGCGCGGCGCGGCCCACGGCTCGCGTGCGAAGGCCGGGTCGACGGCCGCGAGGGGCGCCAGTTCGGGACACCAGCGTGCGACGAACGCCGAATCGGTGTCGTACCGCTCCCCCTGCGAGAGCACGTCGAACGCCCGGTCCCGCGAGTCGTTCCCCACGCCGGCGATGTACGCCCAGTTGCCGTAGTTCGACGCCGGGTCGTAGTCCACCAGCAGCCGCTCGAAGTGGGCGGCGCCGCGCCGCCAGTCCAGCCGCAGGTCGTTCGCCAGCAGCGACGCGGCGTTCTGCCGCGCCCGGTTCGACGTGTAGCCGGTCGCCGCCAGCTCCCGCATCGCCGCGTCGACGAACGGGACGCCCGTCTCGCCGTCGGCCCACCGCCGGAACGCGGTCTCGTCCCAGCGCCAGTCGATGTCCGTCCGGCTGCGGATACCCTCCCGGCGGAACTGCTGGCCCCCGTGCTTCAGGAACTGGAACTGGAAGAAGTCCCGCCAGCGCAGCTCGAACAGGAGCCAGTACGTCGAGTCGTTGGCGACGCGCTCGGCCTCGTAGCGGGCGACCTCGCTCGCGACGTACCGGGGCGAGAGACAGCCGGCGGCGAGCCACGGCGAGAACTTCGCGGAGTAGTCCGCGCCGACGAGTCCGTTCCTGGTCTCCCTGTACTCGCGCAGGTGGTCGCCGGCCCAGACGTACTCCTCGACACGGTCCAGGGCGCGTGTCTCACCGCCTCTGAACGGGAGGCCCGCCCGCTCGTCGGGCGGTTCCGCCGGGACGCTCCCGAGCGGGTCGGGCAGCTCCCCGGCCGCGGGCGTCCCGACGGGGAGTGACGGCAGGTCGGGCACGGCGACGGGGTCCCGAACCGTGCACTCGGCCTCGACCCGCTCGCGGAACGGCGTGAACGTGTCGTCGACGACCGTCGGATGCACCGGCAGGTCGTCGGGATGGTGGAGCGTGTGCGTCCAGTGGGTGCGTCGAGCGATACCGCGGGCAGCGAGCGCGTCCCCGACGGCCGCGCCCGTCTCCCGCTCCTCCGTGGTCGGCAGGGCCTGTTCGTGGAGCACGTCGGCGTCGACGGCGGCGGCGAGTTCGGGCAGCACGTCCGCGGGCCGCCCGCGGCGGACGAGCAGGTCGCTCCCGTGCTCGCGCAGTCGCTCGCGGAGGTCGGACAGGCTCTCTCGCAGGAACCGCGCGCGATGCCCACCTGTCCGCTGGTACCGGAACGAGTCGGGGCCGCCGTACTCCCGCTCGCCGACGCGACGCGGGTCGACGACGTACACCGGGAGCAGCCGGTCTGCCTCGCTCGCGGCGACGAGCGTCGGGTTGTCGTGGAGCCGCAGGTCCCGGCGGAACCGGACGATGGCGGTGCTGGTCACGGCTCGACTGGGTGCCGGACGCCCTTGAACGGGTGGCGCGACTGGTTACCCCTCGAGCACGCAGACCGTGACCGTCCGTCGCCGCGGGCCGTCGCACTCCACGAACAGCACCGAGCCCCAGGAGCCGAGTTCGAGCTCGCCATCCACGACCGGGGTGGAGATATCGCGCCCCGCGACGGTGGCCCTGAGGTGCGAATCGGCGTTGTCGTCGATCTCGTCGTGCCGCCAGCCGTCGTCCGGGACCAGGTCTGCCAGGAACGTCTCGATGTCCTCGCGGAGCCGTGACTCGCCCTCCTGGACGACGATACCCGCCGTGGTGTGGCCGGTCGCGACCGTGCAGAGCCCCGTCGCGTCGTCGGGGACCGCGGCGTGGACGCGCTCGGTCACGTCGACGGTGGTCAGGCGCTCCTCGGTCGCGACCGTGAACTGCGCGCGGTGCATGGCGCACCCTTCGGGAGCCGACAACGAGAACCTTCTTGACCGGGTAGGATGAGGTGAGTGGTAGCACGACAGATGGCACGGTGGGGCACACTGGCCTGCGTCTGCCTGCTCGCGGTCGCGGTGGTGGCGACGGCGGGCGTCGCAGGCACGACGGTGGGAGCCGACGGTGGGACGGTCGAGACAGCGGCGGACAGCGAGTGGCACATCCCCCAGGACCGGGGGCGGGTCCCGGGACAGGCGGGCTGGTCCCTGCCGAACGGAACGGAGGAACAGCCCGGTGACGTGGTCCGGATTCCGGTCGGCCTGACGGGCAACGAGACCACGGCGACGGTCGTCGTCGAGAACGAGAGCCTGGACTACCGGCTCGTCGTCCGGGTGGCAGACGAGAACCGAGACGGGGTCGTCGTCCTCCGCTGGAACACCTACCACGCCGGCTTCGTCGGGGCCGACGCGGTGGCGAACCGCACCGTCGCGGTCGACCAGCCCGACCGGCTGCTCGACGCGCGGCGGACGACACCGCAACGCGACGCACGCCTCGGCGAGGGCGAGTACGCCGTCTCGGTGCGCCAGGACGAGCGCGTGGTCGCCGCGGACGTCGTCACCCTCGCGTCCGACCCGCTCCGTCGGTCAGCCATCACGGTCCTGGAGGGGCCGCCCCTGGCCGACGCGTCGGCGGCGTTCGAGCGCTCGGGCATCAGCGGCACCGTCGAGCAGGACGAGTGGCTGTTCGTCCTCGTCCAGCGCCAGAGCATCCACGGCTACGTGGACGGCGTCGAGGACCTGACCGGCAACGGCACCGACGGCGTCAGCTTCCGCATCACCCGCGGCAGCGACGGCACCGCGGTCGACCTCTCGTCCGCCACGTTCCTCCACTTCCCCCAGTACGACGAGTTCGTCGTCGGCATCCCGCCGAACGCGACGGTGTTCGACGCCGACACCGACTACGTCGCCCGGTTCGCCGTGAACCGGTCGAACCCCTACGCCGGCGGCGGCGACGTCACCTCCTCGACGGCGTTCCGGGTGCTTCCGGGCGGTGCCCAGCCCGACCGACCCGTCCTCGAGGTGGTCGACGTGCAGGCACCCGAGACCGTCATCGAGGGGCGCGACGCCACCTTCGCGGTGAGCGTCGTCAACAGCGGCGAGCGCGAGGGGACCGCGGCCGTCGTCGTCGCCATGGAGGACACGAACGTCACCCGCGAGGTGACCGTCGGCCCGCGCTCCGAGCGCACCGTCGAAGTGGCGTTCGACACCAGCCCGCTCACCGAGGGGACGACCGAATGGTCGGTCGGCATCGCGGACGGCGCACGAACCGTCGCTGGCGAGCTGGAAGTGCGACTGACGAACGAGACGCGCAACGAGGACCCGACGCTGGTGCCCGGGCCGCGACGGACGAGCGACGGCGGACAGCCCGGATTCGGCGCGCTCGCGGCGCTCGTCGGTCTCGGTGTCGGTATCGGCGGACGCGTGCTCGCCCTGCGGGGAGAATAGCAACCGGACCGGCTCAGGCGAGCCAGTCCTCGGGCTTCGTGTCGTAGTCCACGTCGTCGGCCGCGAGATGCTCGACCTCCTCCCACGGCACGTCCTGCTCCTCAAACTCCGCGCCGTCGTAGCGGATGAGCCGCCCCTGCTCGGTGGGCTCCGGCTCGCGGTTCCGCCGGCGAGCGACCTCGCGGTCGTGGTCCGACACCTCCTTGACGACGGTCAGGAGGTTCACCGGGCGACCCCACAGCTCGAACACGCGTTCGAGGGTCTGCTTGGCCTGCCGCACGTCGAGCATGACGCCGTTGTACTCGTGGCCGAGCAGCAGCTCGTTGCGGTTGTTGTAGTTGCCGTCGTACACCGCGATGGTCGGCTTGCCGAAGTTCGTGAACTGCAACAGCAGCTTCTTCTTCACGTCGGCGGCGTCCTGACTGGCGACGCGGTACTGCCCGGTCGCCTGCGAGTACTCGTAGGTGAAGTACTCGTTCTCGTCGATGAACTCCTGGCTGAGGAACTCGTCGACGAACGTCACGTCGTTGTGGCTCCGTCTGACCTCCCGCATCCGGTCCCAGCCGGCGGCGTAGTCCACGTCGGCGACGGCCTCCGCGACGGTGTCGTACACCTGGTCGTCGAACAGGTAGCGCCCGATGCGCTCCAGTTCGGACTGGCTCACCCGTCCGATGAAGCCGCGGTGGGGCCGCCGGACCAGCGAGTAGTGTCGCCGGCACATCCCCTCGTAGGAGAGAACCTTCCACGGGTACGTCTCGACGTCGACCTCGCCGCCGAGTGCCCGGTCGAGCGCCTCGCGGTCGAGGTACTCGTCGGGCAGTTCGGCGAGCGCCTCGAGCGAGCCCGCGTCGATGCTGTCGAGCGCCGGCGGCGGTCGGAGCAGGTCACGGACCTCGGCGAAGTCGACGCTGTCCTTGAGGTTCCGCCACGTGATGCCCGTCACGCGGAGCAGCTTGTCGAGCACCTCGCGGCGGTTCGCCGTGTTCTCGACGTACTGCCAGAGCTCCATGCCGAGGCTGTACGGGTTGAACCCGGGCGAGCCGAGCACCGCCGACATGTGGTCGGCGTAGTTGAGGAACTCGTCGTCGCCGGCGAACCCCTCGTCGGTCATCATCCGGGACTCCCACAGGCTGGCCCACCCCTCGTTCATGATCTTCGTCATCTTCTGCGGAGCGAAGTAGTACGCCTCCTCCCGCATCATGTCGAGCACGTCCCGCTGCCACGGCTCCATCTCGACCGCCTTCTCCGCCTCGCCGTCGTACTGCTTGCCGTGGGTGCGCAGGAACGCGATGACGTCCTTCTGTGGCTCGTCGGGGAACGTCGCCGACGGCTCGTCGCTCTCCAGTTCGTCGAGCCACTCCTCGTCGAACACCTCCTCGCGGACCTCCTCGGAGAGCTCGAGGTCGCCGAGTCGGTCGGCGAGGTCCTCCGGGTCCAGCTCCTCGGGGTCGTCCACGACGGAGCTGACGGCCTGGTACGGTCGGTGCTGGTCGATGTTGTCCTCCAGCGTCAGCACGTTGTCGACCCACTTCTCGACCGCGGCGCGCTCGATGTCGGGGTCCTGCATGTACTCCGAGATGCCCCGGGCGTGTCGTTCGAGCATCGCCGCCGCGTTCGGGGTGCCCTCGGCGAACAGCTGGAACCAGTCGTTGTTCGCGAAGAAGTCGGAGTGGGCCTCGACGTGCGTGATGACGGCCTTCTGGTCGGCCAGCGTGTTCGACTCCTGCAGGAACGCGTGGGCCGGGTCGTCGTTGTTGACTATCTCGAAGGCCTTCCCGCCGCCGTACTGGCCCTGCTTCTGCTGGCGGTCGTACTGCATCCCCCAGCGCCAGTGCGGGTAGCGGTGCTGGAAGCCGCCGTAGGCGATGAGCTCGTTCATCTCGTCGTAGTCGACGACCCAGTAGTTCACCTCGTACGGCGAGAGCCCGAACTTCTCGGCGAGGTTGCGGGCCTCGTCGACGTGCTCCTGCAGGTCCTCGGCGATGCGCTGTTTCTCGATGCGGTCTGGATTACTCATCTGAATCCCCCTCCGTGGAGAGGATGGTGTAGATGGCGTCGGTGACGTCCTCGGGGCCGGTGACGTACGCGACGGCCACGTCGTCGCTGTCGCCGAAGTGGGACTCGACCTCCTCGGCGTGGGTCGCGTTGATGGCGGTGCCGGTGGGCTGGGTCTCCACGTAGGCGTGGAGGTTCGCCGGAATCTGCTCCATCATCGGGATGACCCGCTCCTCGGTGTCGTTGCTGGAGTTCTCCGAGTCGCCGGCCGCGAACACGTACCGGTTCCACTCGCTGAACGGGTACGACTCCAGCAGCTCCGCGGCGAGTTCGTACGCGCTGGATATCTTCGTCCCGCCACCGGAGCGGATGCCGAAGAACTCCTCGCGCTCGACCTCCCACGCGTCGGCGTCGTGGGCGATGTAGACGAACACCGCGTTGTCGTACTTCCCGGTGAGGTACCAGTCGAGCGGCGTGAAGGTGCGCTCGACCAGCTCGCGCTTCTTCTCCCGCATCGAGCCGCTCACGTCGCGGATGTTGACGACGACGACGTTCTTCTCCTTCTCCTCGATGATCTCGGGGTGGCGGTAGCGCTCGTCCTCGCGGCGGAACGGCACGTGCTTGATGCCCTCGCGCCGTATCTTCTCGGTGACCGTCTCGCGCTCGACGTTCTCCTCGACCGTCTCGAAGGACTCCCACTTCGTGCGCTCGTCGCGCGGTATCTCCTCGTAGGCGTCGTCCAGCCACGCCATCGAGACGGGCAGGTTCTCGCCGCGTGCCCACTCGAACGCCTTGCGCGGCCCCCAGCCGTCGATCTTCAGCACTTCCCGCAGGAACTCCTCGTCGAAGTCCATCGAGAGCTTGCGCTTGAGCCCCTCCTTGAACATCCGCTCGAAGTCGAGCGTCGAGTCCGGGCCGCTCCGGGTGATGTCGGTGAAGGGTCCCTCCTTCTCCTCGACGACGCGCTTGCCCTTCGGTTCGAGGTCGAGCCCGAGCTCCTCGTCGAGCTCCTCGGCGAACTCCTCGGGGTCCATCTCGTAGTACTCGTGCTCGCCGCCCTCCTCGCCGGGGTCGCCCTCGTCGCCCTCGCCCGGCTGTGGCTGGGGCTGGCCGACGGGGTCGCCCACGTCCGCGTCGCCCTGGCCGACGCCACCCTGGTCGCGCTGGTCGTACTCGAAGCTCGGCAGGTCGACGATCTTGATCGGGATCTTCACCTCGTCCGCGCCGCTGCGGCCGAGTTCGCCGTACTGGATGAACTCCTTCAGGTCCTCGCGGCGCTGTTCGCCGACCTCCCTGAACCGGTCGAGGTCCTCTTTCAGTCCCATCTGTATGCCACCTGTCCCATGACGTGTCTGCTGGTCAGTTCGGCCGACGCCTCGGAGTAGCCCTGCAGGTCGACCATCGCGTCGACGGTCTTTTCCTTGAGGTCGGCGGTCTCGGTGCCACTCGGCGGGTCGTCCCACTGGCTCGGCTCGAGGTCCTCGTAAGTGCGTCGGACATCGTCCCAGTCGTTCGACTCCAGCACCGCCTGGACGACCGGGATGGCGGCCAGGTCGACGTCCTCGATGGCGAAGTCCTCGTCGCGGTGCTCCCAGGCGTGGCGGTTCAGCGCCGTGATGATCTTCTCCCGGCGGAAGTCGGCCACGGCGTCGCTGGGCTCGTCGCCCTCGTACTCGGTCTCGTCGAAGCGACCGAGGTGCTCGACCTCGAACACCTTCATCTTCAGCGGGTCCGGCTCCTCGCGCTCGCCGCGGTCGTTGACGATGGACTCGTCGGTCTCCCAGGCGTACACGTGCTCGACGTACTCCGCGACCGTCGCTTCGTCGACGGTGCTGTCGTGGAGCATCGCGTCGACGACGTCCTGCTCTTGGGCGTCGAACACGTGGTTCTTCACCTGGGCGACGCGGGACTCGAACTCGGTGCGCTCGCCGGTCGAGAACACCGGCGCGCTCACCAGGTTCTCCACCATCGCGTTCAGCACGTCACGCGGCATGAGGACGTCCTCGACGGGCAGGTCGGCGTGGTGCCGGTCGGTGTCCTCGTGGAGCAGGTCCGCGAGCACGTCTCGGGTGTACGTCACGGGGATGCCGTGGGTGCCGTCTTTCGGGTCGGTCGCGAACTCGAACTCCTCGGCGTCGCGCCGGGTGTCGCCCTCCTGGAGGTAGCCCCGGTCGAAGAGGACGGCCTTGTCGACGAGGTCGAGCCCCGTCGGCAGGTCCTCGTCGTCGAGCCGGGTGACGACGCTGTACAGCGCCGCCGCCTCGATGGCGTGCGGGGCGAACTCCCGGTCGGTGAGCCGGTCGGACGCGCGCTTGACCGACACCGTCACCGGCTGGCGGATCTGGTCGGCGAGCTCGTCGTAGGACTCGGCGGTCCAGACGGCCGTCTCGCCGGTCAGCTCCCGCCGTATGAGCTCGGTCTCCAGCGAGAGGTTCGTCAGGTAGGTGAACTCGTGCTTGTCGAGCCGCCGCTTCAGCGCCTTCAGCGGGTCCATCCCCTGCCGGTCGGCGTGCTGGTTCAGCGTCGCCTCCAGGTCGGGGTTCGAGATGATGACCAGCTGCGTGTCGACGTCCATCCCGATGCCCTTGTCGAGCTTGACGGTGCCCTCGTCGGGCACGTTCAGCAGTTTCTGGAGCAGGTCGGCGTGCTGGGCGGCGTCCTCGACGATGGTGAGCAGGCCGTTGCCCTGCGAGAGCACGCCGTCGTAGGAGAACGCCTGCGGGTTCTTCCGGCCGCGGGAGTCCAGCTTCTGGAGCATCCCGTGCATCCACGAGCCGACGAGGCGCTCCTTCGGCGAGCCGTCGTCCTCGCTGTGGAGCACCCCGATGCCCTGGCCAACGTCGACGACGTAGTTCTTCACACGGAGGTGCCGGCTGTCGGCGATGGCCGAGAAGAGGTCGTCCCGACCCTCGCGACGGTAGCGCTCCTCCAGGTAGTCGTACGCCTCGCGGCTGAAGGGGTCGAGTCGCTCCTCGACGCGGACGGGGACGTCGGAGTCGACACCGTCGTTCATCTCCGCGAGCAGGTCCGCCCGGACGGATTCGGGGAGGACCGACAGCGGGTGCACCTGCACGGGCGACTCGTACCAGTCGGTCTCGTCCTCGCCGCCGAGGTCGTCGCCGTAGCTCAGGCCGCGACTGCTGCCCTCGGCGGCCGCGACGTTCCACTCGACGGTGTAGCGCCTGCCCGCCTCCGTCTTCGAGTACTCGCGCAGTCCGTTGACGAGACAGCGCTTCAGCTCGGACTTGCCCGTGGCCGTCGGGCCGTCGAACCAGAGTATCTTCTCGTGCTTGCCACGCCCCGCCGCGATGGAGCGCAGGTCGTCGACGAACGAGTTGAGCACGTCCGTGTTGCCGAGCACCGCGTGCTCGCCGTCGTTGTACGGGTCGTCGAAGAAGCGGTAGCGCTCCTTCTCCTCTCCCTCCTCGACGACCGTCCGGGTCCCGGCCGCCTCGATGGCCTGCAGCAGGTACTTGGAGGCGTGGGCCGCGATGGAGGGCTGCTCGAACGCGCGGTCGATGTACTCCGCGATGCTCATCGGGGGCTCGTACGTGTCCTCCAGCGCGCGGTCACTCGCCGTGACGTAGTCGTCTCCGGTGCTCATCAGTCTTCCATCTCTGCCTTGGCGACCTCGGCGCCGGCGAACTCGAGCACTTCCGTCGCGCCGTCGCGCGAGTAGCCCTGTTCGATGAGCGCGTCGACCCAGGCGTTGCGCTCGTCGTCGTCGGTCTCGTTGGCGCTGACGAGGGCGCTGAAGTTGATGTTGTGTTTCTTGTCCTCCCAGAGCTTGCGTTCGAGGGCGCGGCGCAGGCGCTCGTTGTCCTGCGGGTTGAACGTGTCACCCTCGCGGGCACGCCGGGACACCCAGTTCGAGACCTCCTGGCGGAAGTCCTCCTTGCGGTCCTCGGGGATGTCGAGGTTCTCCTCGATGGAGCGCATGAACTTCTCGTCGGGGTCCTGGTCGCGGCCGGTGATGGCGTCCTCGATGGTGTCGTCGTCGATGTAGGCCATGACGTGGTCCATGTACTTCTCGCCCTGCCGCTGTATCTCGTCGACGTCGTACGCGAGCGCGTGGCGGACGTCCTCGATGGCGCGCGCCTTGTACTCCTCGCGGACGAGTTCGAGGTAGCGGTAGTACGTCTCGAAGTTCTCCTCGGGGATGGAGCCGTGGTGCTCGAGGTTGTCCTCGAAGAAGTTGAACACCGTCAGCGGCGAGAGGAACCCGCGCGTGCGGTGCTTCGAGTCCATGATGGCCTCGGCTATCTCGTCGCCGATGAACCGCGGCGAGACGCCCTCCATACCCTCGCCGATCTCGGCCTTGGCCTCGGCCTCGTCGCGGAGCTTCTTGACGTCGATGTCGTCGCCGTCGTCGATCTCGCCGTTGTAGGCCTTGGCCTTCTGTATCATCTCGACGGTGCCGGTGTCGGGCTCCTCGATGCGGGTCAGCACCGCGAACAGCCCCGCCATCTCCAGCGTGTGGGGCTCGACGTTGATGTCGGGCACGTCGGCGTTGTTCAGCATCTTCCGGTAGATGTCGGCCTCCTCCTCGTAGCCCAGGACGTAGGGGAAGTCGATGCGCTTCGTGCGGTCGTTGAACGCCTCCATCTTCTCGTCGCCCTTCTTGTCCTTGTACTCCGGCATGTTCGTCCGCCCGACGATGACCTGGTCGATGTCGATTCTCGGGTTGTTCTTCGGCTTGATGGTCATCTCCTGGGTGGCGTGCAGGAAGTCGTAGAGGAACTCGCGCTGGAGCTTCAGCAGCTCCTCGCCGGAGAAGATGCCGCGGTTGGCGTTGCAGAACGCCCCAGAGTAGTCGAACGAGCGCGGGTCGGACTCGCCGTAGATGGCGATCTTCGAGTAGTTGACGTCGCCGGTGAGCTCGGTCTCGTCCTGGTTCTTCTTGTCCTTCGGCTCGAACGTCTCCAGGCACTGGCGCTTGTTCTCGTCGGCGGTGAGCCGGATGACCTCGATGTGGTTCCCGAGGACCGTCTCGAGGTCGTCGTCGTACTCCTCGAGCAGGCGGTCCATGTAGAACTCCGACTCGGGGTCGAGGCTCTGCTCGTTCCGGATGGTGTACGGCGCGTCGTGTACCTCGTTGATGTCGTCGAGGACGGCCTGGCGCTGTTTCTTCGGGAGGAGCACGAGCGGGTCCTGGTTCATCGGCGACCGGACAACGTCGTCGGCGGGGTCCTGGTCGCGGATGACGTCACAGAGGTTGGTCCACCGGAACGTGTACATCCGACCGTCGTCGCGAAGGGTGTAGTCCTCGAAGTACTGCCGGACCATGCGGTCGAAGTGGGACTTCCCGGACCCGACCGGGCCGAGCAGCAGCTTGATACGGCGCTCCGGCCCCAGTCCGCGGGCCCCGGATTTCACCTTGTTGACGAACTCGTGGATGGACTGGTGGATGACGTTCCCGTAGAACGTGTTCTCCCCGTCGTTGAGGGGGTCCTCCGTGGCGAGCTGGTACTTGACGATGCCCTCGCGCTCGTCGTACTCGGTGCCGTAGAAGTCGAACATGTCGGCGACGCGCTGGTGCGCGTTCCGGGAGACGAGCGGGGACTCGTACACCTCGTCGAGGTACCACTCGAAGGACTTGGTCTCGCGCAGGTCCGCCGGTATCGACTCCTTGTAGTCGGTGCTCAGTTCCGCCAGTGATTCTCTGGTGTCGGTCATGCTATCATGGGTGTCTCGTCGGGACCGGGTGACTCGCGCGCCGGGCGGCCGAACGCGCTCTCGGGTCGCCGCCGGTCCAGCGCTTGCTCGGTCGTCCCCGCCACGAACGGCCCGTCAGGTCGCGTTACGTCGTCGGCGCGCCCGCCCCGGCCGCGCTCCATCCATCGGACCGTGTTTCGTGGCATGTGTGAGCTCGTGACAATACCGGGCGTGTGACGGCCACTCGACGGTGTTCGAGACCGAAGGGACCACCACGGCCGGCAGTGCGGGGGATACCGAGTGGTATCTCTAGTTCAGAAGCGAACGCGCATAAGTTTGACCCCAACAAATATTTACCTTGACCAAAACTCAGTTTAAAGGAATCGGTTCTGTTCCGCCAGAACCGCTCCTCCTGCCGGCCGTTCGTCGGCGCTACAGCGGTTCTTTATAAGTGCTCGGTGCCTCGACGGCTGTTCGCCCGCCCGCCGACGGGCGACCTCGCCCCTCTCAGGGCAGCAACAGCACGAGGCTGACAATCCGCACCGTCAACTCTACCACCGCCAGCACGGTGTCGAAGACCTCGAGTCGGTCGGGGTCGTCGGTCGATTCCTCGTCCTGTTCGGCTGTCGTCCGGTCGGTGGTCTGGCTGTCGCTCATCGGTGTCTCCTCACGCCTCGACACGGTCGCCCCGGTGCCGGTGTCATCGGCGTGTGCAGACCACGTAGTCGCCTCCGCGGCATAAGGTTGACCCCAAGAGATATGAACCGAAACTACAACTGAGGTTTAAACGAATCGGTTCGACGAAGGCAGCCAGCGACCGTCGGAGGGTCGCGTCGGCACCGCTGGAACCCGGGTTTAAGTACGGGCGGCTGTCGGTGCTTCCCCGACCCACCGGACACCCGGCACGCGTCGTCCGGTTCCCGCCGTGTCCACTCGCCCGACGAGACCGGGAGTCATTAACCGGCCCCGACCCAACCGTCGCCCATGAGCGACTTCGCGGACCTGCCCGACGGGTGGGTCGTCTGGAACGAGGAGCCCGACGGCCGCTGTGTCCTCGCCTACCGCCCCGACGTGTTCGACTCGGCCGAGTTCCCCGCGCCGTGTCTGCCGACGCTGTACCTCACACGCGGCCGGCGCAACCACCGCCGCCCCGGCGTCTCCCGCGAGGACGCCGTCTCCGGCGACTGGTACGTCACCCTCTACCTCGAACCGGACGTCCAGCTGCAGGAGACCAACCGGTTCGAGAGCCGCGAGGCGGGCGTCGCGGGCACCGTCGAACTCGCGCAGCGGTTCGCCGACGGCGAGATCGACCCGGACGACGTGTACCAGGTTCCGCGCGAGGAGTACATCGCGAAGCTGCACGCGCTGACGGGACAGTCTTAACCGGACGCCTCGCGTACGACACGGCATGTCGAAGGTCACGCTCATCGGGGCACGGCTCGCCGACCCCGGGGCCCAGTTCGTCTACGAGGGCGAGGCGAGCGCCTGCGAGGGCTGTCCCTACCGCAGTCAGTGTCTCAACCTCACCGACGGCGTCAAGTACCAGGTGACGGACGTGCGCCAGAACGCACAGACGCTCGACTGTGCCGTCCACGACGAGGGCGTCCGCGCCGTCGAGGTCGAGGCCGTCGGCGTGCGGGCGAACGTCCCCTCGCGACAGGCCTACGCCGGGAGCAAGGTCGACCTCGCCGGTCCGTGCCCCCACACGGACTGCCCGAGTCACGAGCTCTGCGAGCCCGACGGTGCCGAACTCGACGAGGAGCACCGCATCGCCGAGGTCGTCGGCGACCCGCCCCACGAGTACTGCCACCTCGACCGCGAGCTGACGACGGTCGAGTTCGCACCGAAAGAGGACGCATGAGCGAGGACCCACCGGAGGAGCCCGCAGACGACGGGGAACCAACCGACGACGGGGAGCCCGCCGACGAGGACCTCGTCGAGAACACCGTCGCCGCACAGCTCGACACGGAGGACCCAACGCCCGCCGAGGCGGTGCTCGCGGCCGGCC
Source organism: Haloarchaeobius iranensis (assembly GCF_900103505.1). GTDB lineage: Archaea > Halobacteriota > Halobacteria > Halobacteriales > Natrialbaceae > Haloarchaeobius > Haloarchaeobius iranensis. The sequence goes on along the minus strand of NZ_FNIA01000012.1, from coordinate 84,846 downwards.
TCTCGCCGCTGCTCTCGCTCGGCTCGCAGGCGACGGGTGCGCTCGGGCTGCCGGAGCCGACCGTCCTCGCCACCGACGTCCTGAGCCACCCGGCCGAGGAGCGGTTCCGGTCGTCGGCGCGTCGGTACGCCGACCGGTTCGACGTGCCACTGCTCGCCCCCGAGGGGCTGTCGGACGCGGGCACGGACCTGCCCGTCGAGGACCCCCTCGGGACCGCGGCGGAGACGGTCGTCAGGAACGCGGGCCGCTGGCAGGGGCAGCTGCTCGCCCAGCTCGTGTACGAGCCCGACGACCCCGACCCGTACCTCGCGCTCGCGGTGCTGCTGGAGCGGCTGGAGCGTGCCGCCGTCGGAGCGACGGAGGCCCACGAGACCGACGCGGACACCGAGCACCTGCTCTCGACGAGCCTGGCCGTCCTCGCCCGGCTCGTCTCCCTCGTCGAGACCGACACGTCCGTCGACGACGACACGTACCGCGACGCGGTGCTGGCGAGCTACCACGTCGAGGTCGCGACGGGCGGCGAACCAGGGTTCGACCCGTCCGCACGGACCGACGCCGAGTGTCGCCGCATCGTCCGCCTCCAGGGGGCGCTGCTCGCGTTCGATACGTTCGACCGGCCGGCCGACGAGGTCGCAGCGCTCACCGGCGTCGGCCCGGAGGCGCTCCTCGCGGCCATCGGCCGCCGCGACACCGCGGCCAGCAGTGCCTGAGGGCACGACTGGACCGCGACGGCCGGCGGCCGGGTGGGTCAGCTACGCTGGTCGACGCGAGGCGAGAACGACCGTAGTCGTCAGCCGACGTAGCCGACCCTGTCGGCGGCGTAGCCGAACACGTCCTCGTAGCCGGAGGAGGACATCAACACCGGGTAGAACTGCTCCTCGGCGACGACGGACTCGCCGTCGACGGCCGCGTACGTCGTCCCCTCGTCGACGCGCTCGAAGTTCTCCACGAACACCTCGTACTCGCTCGCGGGCCCCTTCGGGATGCGCCGGACGAGCCGGAACACGGGCGTGTCCCTGGCGGGCGCGACCCCCGGGAGGACCCCGGTCGCGGTCAGGAACGAGAGCACGAGCAGATAGCCGTTCGCGGCGGCGTCCTCGGTACCCTGGAGCCCGCACTCCACCTCGATGGTGTCGGGGACCGCCTTGAAGATACGACCCTCGACGAACCGGCCGGTCTCGACCACCGACGCGACCGGCAGCCGCGGACAGACCGTCCGGGCGAGGTCGTCGACGCCGTCGACCACGGCGAACGGTTCGGCGTGGGACTGCGTGGAGTGCAGCGCGAGCGTCCGGCAGCCCTCCAGCTCGTGGGCCAGCTCGTACGCGAGCCGTTTCTCGTGTGTCTCGCTGTCCGGATAGCCCGGGAACGCACGGTTCAGGTCCTCCTCGACGTAGCGGACCCCCCGCTCGGCGGCCGCCTCGTTCGCGACGACCAGCTTGACCGGTCGGCGCACCTCGGGCGCATCGCGGAGCAGTCGCTCGATGGCACGGATACCACAGGGCTCGTCGCCGTGGATGCCGCCGACGACGGCGACCTCGGCGCGACCCTCCCCCAGCTTCGTGACCTGCATTCGTCACGTCCCATGGGTCGTGGGGAGTAAAACCGTTCGAACCGAGGCCGGCCCAGTCGGGAGGAGTCGACCCGCTCCCGACCATGGTCGGCCAGGGTATGTTTGGTCGACACACACTAACGTCTGGACGAACTGTTCAATCTATGGCGTTGGCCGACCAGACACCGGGCACGAGACTGACGCTGGAGCTGTGGCATCCGAACTGCTGGGCGATCGAGGCGACAGAACGACGTAACGGCGGCGTTCTCGCCCACGCCATCTACGACTCGCCCCGAGCCGACGCGCTACCGACGAACTCGGTCAACGGACTGTTCACCGCCTACGGTGCGACCGAACGCGAGGTCGAGCAGCTGCTCGACGCCATCCGGGAGACCGAGCACGCAGGGGAGGTCCAGGAGCTCCAGCAGCGGTTCGGCCGGGCGCGGAACGCGCCGGGCAACGTGGTCCGCGAGTTCTTCCTCGAGTACAACCCGAACGACATGGTCTGCCCGACCCTGCTCCAGCACGGCTTCGTCCACAGCGCACCAGTGCGCATCGAGGACGGTCGCGAGGAGTGGCAGGTGGGATTCGCAGGCGAGCGGAACGAGATACAGACGCAGCTCGACTGCGTCCGCGAGGAGGCCGAGGCTGAGGTGACGGTCTCCGCGATCACCTCGTCGGAGTCGGGGACCAGGTCGCCGCGCGAACAGCGTCTCGACACCCTCACCGCCGCACAGCGCGACGTGTTCGAGCACGCCCGCGAGGCCGGCTACTTCGAGTGGCCACGGGGCACCTCGACCCGCGAGCTCGCCGACGACATGGACATCTCGAAGACGACGCTGCTCGAACACCTGCGCAAGGCCGAAGCGAAGCTGCTGGACCCGTAGCGGAGCGGTTGGTTCGTCTGTCAGTACCAACGTTTTGCTGGGTGGACTCTCGATGGAGGCGCTGGTACGTTCGACAGTTCACAATAACTGATATACTGTTTCGAATTCATGTTGGGGTATGGGTTTCGTCGCCACTGACATCGCAAACGTGCCAACGGAAGGCTACGACTGGTATATTATGCTTCTCGAAGATGGCTGGAACGACGACCTCAGAGACACGCTGAGCGATAACTTCGAGAACCTCGCAGAGAGAGTTGGTTCGGATGCCCTGGTAGTCAAGGGGCTCGACTGGGAGACGTTCTATCCGAGGGGATTCGACAGGAACGTGGTTGAAACGGACAGTCCGTCAGCAAGACCGCCCCTTCCCGCCTTCCTCATCACGAACAGGCCGCCGAACGAGGTGGACTGGACCAAAGCCAGTGGACTAGCGACGCCAATTCCGAAAGTACTGTTCTTGCCGCTGTCGGAGTACGACCAATCCGCAGCGAGACTCGGGGACTTTCTCGAAACGCTCGCCCAAACGCTACAGAACCCGGAGTCCATCGAGGCACTACAGATGGGTCACGACGGACCGATAGAGGAGCACTGGGCGTGGTTGGACAGATATCTCACCCTGAACCCGAACTTCCTCGGATTCGGGGTGGACGTGAACGAGATTATCTCCGATCTCATCGAGGAGGGCGACCCCTGACCCCGAGAAAATCTCTCCGTGGCGACCCGCCTCACCGCCCGACCACGGCACGCAGCGCGAACAGCGCGTTCGACTTGCGCTCGCGGACCCGCCGGTAGAAGTACGAGAACCACTTGCCGCCGTAGGGGACGTACTGCCAGACATCGACGCCCTCCGCGGCGAGGTCGAACTGGGCCTCCTCGCGCACGCCCATGAGCATCTGGACCTCGTAGGGCGTGCCGTGTTCGGCGTGCAGCTCTGCCGCGTAGTCGACCATCGCGGGGTCGTGGCTGCCGACCGCGACGCCGTCGTCGAACGCCTCGAACATGAACGCGAGGAGGTCGCGGTACACCTCGTCGACCTTCGCCTTCTGCCGGTACGCGATGTCGCCGGGCTCGTCGTAGGCACCCTTGACGAGGCGGACCTTCCCGGGCAGCTCGGCGAGCCGCGCGAGGTCGTCCCTAGTCCGTCTGAGGTTCGCCTGCACGCAGACGCCGACGTTCCCGTCGGTTTCGCGGGCGTGGCGCTCGAACGCGTCGAGGGTCACGTCGGTCGTCGGGTGGTCCTCCATGTCGACCCAGACGAACACCCCGTGGTCGTCGGCGACCGCGACGATGCGAGCGAGGTTCTCGCGGAACGCGTCGTCCGAGAGCGAGAGCCCGATCTGGCTGGGTTTGACCGAGATGCAGGCGTCGAGGTCGTCCCGGGCGATGGTCTCGGCGAGGTCGATGTACGCGTCGGCGTCCGCGTCCGCGTCGGCGCGGTCGTCGTAGTGCTCCCCGAGGAGATTCAGGATGACGGCGACGTCGCGGCGGTTCAGCTCGCGGGCGTGCTGGACCGCCGCCGCCGGCGACTCGCCCGCGACGAAGTTGTTCGCGATGGGTGGTATCATGCCTCTACGTCGGCGCTCGTCCCCCCTATACCGGCACCCGACCATTTACTGCTGGCCGGTGGGAAATGAATATATTTCTTGAGAGAGAACGACACACATGCGGAGAGGTTATCGTTACCACTCCCCAACGTGTCGTAGAGTGCCCGACCATGGTAGGTCAGGGGTTAACTCTACACGTATAATTATTCACCACAGACCATGACATCAGACAGCAAGGGAGCGATGGACAGGAGAACCGTACTCAAGGTCGGTAGTGGCGCGGGCGTCGCCGCACTGGCCGGTTGTATCAGCACGAACAGCGACGACGGCGGGGACACCGACACGCCGACCGATGGTGGTGGTGGCGGCGGTGGCGACAACACGCAGACGACCGACGGCGGTGGTGGGGGTGGGACGAACAGGTACGAGATCGGGATGGTCGACGCGACCACCGGCTCGCTCTCGGCGTTCGGCCAGCGCAACCAGCGCGGGAAGGACCTCGCGCTCGCGGCAGTCAACGACGTCGGCGTCAAGGACGGCGAACTCGGAATCGTCGTCGAGGACTCCGCCTCCGAACCACAGGGCGGTGTCTCGGCCGCACAGAAGCTCGTGAATCAGGACGGCGTCCCGTTCCTCATCGGCGCGGTGGGCTCGGGGGTATCGCTGGCTATCTACGAGAGCGTCGTCCAGGGCACCGACGTGGTCCAGCTCAGTCAGAACTCGACCGGTCTGAGCCTGAGCAACTTCCCGGGGCTGCTCCGGATGTCGCCGACGGGCAGCACGCAGTCCCGCGCGCTCGCGAACATCATCGCTGAGGACGGCCACGACAGCGTTGCGGTCACGTACGTCAACAACGACTACGGCCAGAGCCTCGCCGACGCATTCGTCGAGAACTGGGACGGTGAGATCGCGTACAACAACTCCCACGACCAGGAGCAGCAGTCCTACTCCAGCGTCGTCTCCCAGATGAACAGTTCGGGCGCGGACGCCTGGCTCTTCATCACGTACCAGCCGGAGTTCGCGACGATGGTCAACGAGATGTACTCCAGCGGGTACGACGCGCCGCTGTACGGCGCTGACTCCGTCTCCGGGACGGACGTGCTCGAGAACACCCCGGAGGGCAGCATGGACGGCATGAAGATCGTCGTCCCGTCCGCGCCGGTCGAGGAGGAGAACTACCAGCAGTTCGTCTCCGAGTTCGAGGCCGAGTACGACGAGCAGCCGACCGTCTGGTCCGCCTACGCCTACGACTGCGTCATCAACGCGGCGCTGGCGGTACAGGCCGCGGACGAGTTCACCGGCGCGGCGCTCCAGGAGACCGTCCGCGAGGTCACGCGGCCCGAGGGCGAGCAGGTGACCTCCTACGAGGACGCACAGCAGATCCTCGCCGACGGTGGCGGCCCGAGCGACGTCGACTACCAGGGCGTCAGTGGCCCCATCGACTTCGACGAGAACGGCGACCCGAAGGGGTTCCTGCAGATCCTCGAGGTCCAGGGCCACGACTACGTCGGCATCGGCTTCATCGAAGGCTAAGCCACCGATGCCCCTTCTGGAATATCTCGCGAACGGGCTGATATTCAGCAGTATCATCGTGCTCGGGAGCATCGGGCTCTCGCTCGTGTACAGCATCGCCGACTTCGCGAACTTCGCCCACGGCGACACGATGACCATCGGGGCCTACACGGCACTGCTGACCTTCGGTGCCATCGGCAGCCTCGGTGGCGCGGTGCTGGGTCTTCCGTTCGGCTTCTTCGTGGCGCTGCTGGCCGGCATCGCCGTCGCGGCGCTCGTCGCCGTCGTCACCGAGCGGGTCGTCTACAAGCCGATGGACGTCGGCTCCATCGGGATGCTCATCACGTCGATCGGTATCGCGTTCATCTACCGGGCGATACTCCAGTTGCGCTTCGGGGCGGACTTCACCCGCTACGACGTGCAGACGCTCCGGCCCATCGAGTGGCTCATCCCGTACGGCATCCGCATCACCGAGCACGACGTCGCCATCGTCCTCTCGGCGGCCATCCTCGTTACCGGGCTGCACCTGCTGCTGCAGTACACCGACCTCGGCCGGAAGATGCGCGCGATGGCCGACAACCCCGAGCTCGCCCGCGTCAGCGGCATCCGGACCGACCGGGTGAAGCTCTGGACGTGGGTCATCGGGGCCGGGCTGGCCGGGGCCGGCGGCGTGTTCCTGGGCCTCTACAACCAGCTCTCCCCGCGGATGGGCTTCTCGCTGCTGTTGCTCATCTTCGCGGCCGTCATCCTCGGCGGCATCGGCTCGGTGTACGGCGCGATGCTCGGCGGGTTCCTCATCGGGATGATAAACCAGCTGATGCCCATCCTGACTGACTACGGCATCCCCATCGGCATCGAGTACGCGAACGCGGTCGCGTTCGTCATCATGGTCGCCGTCCTGCTCGTCAGACCGAACGGCATCATGGGGGAGGCGACCTGAGATGAGCTGGCTCACCGACCCGGTCGGCGAGTTCACCGACCTGACCCGTGCGGAGCAGGGCGTCACGCTGTTCGTCGTCGCCTTCGCCGCGTTCCTGTTCATCGGACTGCTGTCCGGTGGGCTCGGTCCGTCCTACTTCCTGTTCCTGGTCGGGCTCGCGAGCATGTACGCGCTGCTGTCGCTGGGGCTGAACTCCCAGTGGGGGTTCACCGGCCTCATCAACTTCAGCGTCGCCGCGTTCTTCGGTATCGGTGCGTACGGCACCGTGCTGTTGAGTGCGAGCTCCTCTCCGGTCCGCGAGGCCCTGCTCGACGCGGGCGTCCCCGGGGTGCTTCTCAACCCCGTCGTCGGCCTCGTCGTCGCCATCGTGGTGGCGGGGCTCATCGCGGTCGCCATCGGGATTCCGACGCTGCGGCTGCGTGCGGACTACCTCGCCATCGCCTCGCTGGGCCTGGCCGAGGTCATCCGCCTCATCGTGCTGAACCAGCAGGACTGGACGAACGGCAGCGCGGGCGTCCGCGGTATCCCGAGCTTCTTCGTGGGCTGGCCGGTGCTCTCGGACTTCCCGTCGGCGATGCCCGAGGTCGTCGTCGACCTGGTTCCGGGTGGCTCGGTCACGCTCTCACCGCCCCTGATCGACTGGGGTCTCACGTTCGGGCAGGACATCGTGCTCGGGACGCCGTTCTGGCGCGCCCTGTTGAACGTCTCGCTCGTGCTCGTGTTCCTCGGGGCCAGCTACGGCGTGCTCCGGCGGGTCCATCGCTCGCCGTGGGGTCGCGTGCTCCGGACCATCCGGGCAGACGAGGACCTCGCCCGTGCGCTCGGCAAGGACACGTACTCGTTCAAGATGCAGTCGTTCGTGCTGGGCAGCCTCGTGATGGCGCTGGCCGGCGTGTTCTACGCCCACCTGAACCTCTACGTCAGCCCCGGAGATCTGGACCCAATCACGACGTTCTACGTCTGGGTCGCGGTCATCCTCGGCGGGAGCGGCTCGAACCGCGGCGCGCTGTTCGGCGGCTTCGTCGTCGTCGCCATCCGCGAGGGGACCCGCTTCTTCAGCGACCTCGGAAGCATCATCTTCGACGTCGGCTCGACCGAGGTCGTCATCTCGCTGGGCATCGAGGGCGGGCCGATGCGGCTGCTGCTCATCGGAGTCATTATCGTGGTCCTGATGCGCTTCCGCCCGGAGGGCCTGCTGCCGCCCCAGCGGGAGCTCATCTGGCCGGGGACCGTCGACGAGGTACCGGAGGGGCCAGACGTCGGTGTCCGCGATGCACGGGGTGGGACCGATGAGTGAGGGTGCAACCTCCATGCGCGAGCGCCACGAGGGCGCCGACATGGAGAAGGAGGACGTGGTCCTCCGCGTCGACGACCTCCAGAAGCGCTTCGGCGGCCTCGTCGCGACCGACCACGCGAGCTTCGCGGTCGAACGCGGCACCATCACCGGCCTCATCGGGCCGAACGGTGCCGGGAAGTCGACCATCTTCAACCTCATCTCGGGCTTCTACGAGCCCGACGGCGGTCGCGTCGAGGTCAACGGCATCGACGTCACCGGTCGGGAGCCCTACGAGATCGCCGACGCCGGCCTCATCCGGACGTTCCAGACCCCGCGCAAGCTGGAGGGGATGACCGTCCGGGAGGCGATGCTCGTCGGCCCGCGGAAACAGCCCGGCGAGTCGTTCGTGAAGCTGTTCACCGACCCCGAGGGCGTCGCCGCGGCCGAGTCGGCCAACCTGGCTGAGGCCCAGCGCATCCTGGAGGAGTTCGAGATCGACCACCTCGCGACCCAGCCCGCGACCGACATCTCGGGCGGGCAGATGAAGCTGGTCGAGCTCGCCAGAGCGATGCTGGCGGACCCCGAGATACTGCTGCTCGACGAGCCGGTCGCCGGCGTCAACCCGACGCTGCGCAACGACCTCGCCGAGCAGATCCGCCGGCTCAACGAGCAGGGAACCACGTTCTGTATCATCGAGCACGACATGGAGTTCGTCATGAAACTCGCCGACCCGGTCGTGGTGCTGAACCAGGGGAACGTGTTGATGGAGGGACCGCCCGACGCGGTCCAGACCGACGAACGCGTCATCGACGCCTACCTCGGGGGTGACGCATGAGCGAGAACAGAGTCCTCGAACTGGCCGACGTGGACAGCGGGTACGGGGACGTCCAGGTGCTCACCGACCTCTCGCTGCACGTGAACGAGAACGAGATCGTCTGCCTCATCGGCCCGAACGGGGCCGGCAAGTCGACCGTGCTGAAGACCGCCTTCGGGCTGCTGTCGCCGTGGACCGGGTCGGTGACCTACCACGGCGACCAGATCGGCGGGATGGCCCCCGAGGACATCGTCCGCGAGGGCATCGGCTACGTCCCACAGACCGACAACGTGTTCGGCTCGCTGACCATCGACGAGAACCTCCGCATGGGCGGCGTCGCCCGCGAGAGCGGCCTCGACCGGGTCATCGGGGACCTGTACGACCAGTTCGCGCTGCTGGACGAGCGCCGGAAGTCGAAGGCACGCACGCTCTCCGGCGGCCAGCGCCAGGTGCTCGCGTTCGCCCGGGCGCTCGTGATGGAGCCGGACGTGCTCCTCATCGACGAGCCGTCGGCCGGCCTCGCCCCGAACACCGCCGACGAGGTGTTCGAGCACGTCCAGGCCGTGAACGACCTCGATACGGCCATCCTCATGGTCGAACAGAACGCGAAGAAGGGACTGGGAATCTCCGACCGTGGCTACGTGCTCGACCAGGGCACCGTCCGCTTCGAGGACGCCGCCGACGGCCTGCTCGACAACGAGGAGGTCTCGAAGCTGTACCTCGGCGCGTAGCCCCCAGCCCGCCACGCTCAGCACCCGTTTCCGCACCAGTGACCGACATCCGACGCTACGTCTTCGCGCTCGCCCCGCTCGCAGCCGCGGCGCTGTGGGGCGGGATGTACGTCGTCAGCAAGTGGAGCTTCGGGGCCATTCCGCCGCTGACGCTCGGTTTCCTGCGGGTGGTCGTCGGGAGCGCGGTCCTCCTCGGCGTGCTCGGTCTGGGGGACGGCCGGTCGACGGTCGACCGCGCCGACTGGCCGACGTTCGTCGCGCTCGGCGTGTGGGTCACACTCACGAACGCGACGCAGTTCGTCGGCACGGAGCTGACCACCGCGAGCGAGGCGTCGCTGCTGACCGTTCTGACCCCGGTCGCGACCGTCTTCCTCGGGGCCGTCGCGCTCGGCGAGCGGGTGACCCCGGCGAAGACCGCCGGCATCGCCACCGCCCTCGCCGGCACCGTCGCCATCGTCGCCGGGCAGTACGACCTCGCCGCGGTCGGTGCCGGGAGCCTGCTCGGCGTCGTGCTCCTGCTCGCGGCGAGTGTCACCTGGGCGGCCTACACGGTCCAGGGCGTCCGCGTCGTCCGTCGGTACTCCGCGCTGACCGCCGCGACGTACGCGACCGTCGCCTCGGTTCCGATGCTCGGCGCGCTGTCGGCCGTCGAACTCGCCGGTACGCCCGGTGGGCTGGCGTCGCTCCCGACGGACACCACGTCCGTCCTCGCCGTGCTCTACCTCGGCGTTGGCGCGACTGCGACCGCCTGGTACCTCTGGTACAAGGGGCTCGAGTACGTGCCCGCCGGGACCATCTCGGTGTTCTTCTTCGCCCAGCCGGTCGTCGGCGCGGCCCTCGGCGCGGCGCTGCTCGGCGAGACGCTCGGCCCGGGCTTCGCCATCGGCGGCGCGCTGATGGCGCTCGGCATCTGGGTCGTGAGCCGGGAGCGGGCCGAGGAGAGCGAGGAGGAGTCGGCGACTGCCTGAGTACGCGGGTCAGTCCAGTCCTCTCGTACCCTTCAATTACCACCCCGTTTTGCGAAATCCGATACCTATCCGAAAGTAGGGAGTGCCAGTTCTGTCACTCGAGAAATGAGGTGTCACCTGAACCCCGGAGCCATCGGGATTATCACATTCGAACCTCGTGTTCTACCTGGAGATGAAGGTCCAGAAAGGTGAGCTGGATTACGTATATCGAACCTTCAGTAGGGACGTACGGGGCCGTTCTACCGATTGGACTGGATTGACGAACGATGAACTGGAAATGTAAACGCTGCGGAACGATACACACCCAAAACCCGGTCGAGTGTAGGAATTGTTCTAACAGCAACTTCCGGCCGATGACCGCGGAAGAGATAGCCAGTGAGTCGACAGGTGTCGAGTCACCGGAGCCAATCGATCCCGATGACTCGGCACGCACCGTATCGAGTATGGAAGGAGGAGACAGTTCGCCGGACGTGAATCTCGATGGCAGTATCGCCCGCGGTGATTCCAAAGCGTCGGACGATACCGCGAGTGACTCCAGCCTCTTTTCGAGATTCCGCTCACTGATTCCCTTTCTCTAATCAGGCACCGCCCCAACACTCACTGCTCTAGCTCACTCCAGCCGCTCGGCGTACTCGAAGTCGAGCTCGCGTGCGGTCGGGACGTCGCCGTCGAGTTCGATCTGCCAGCCGTGGAGCACCTGGGGGTCATCGAGCGCGTTCGTGAGCGTCGTCCGCACGTCGAGCACGTCGACGCCGTAGTAGTCGGGTGGGACGCCCTGGAAGTACTGGAGCGCCGTCCCGAACAGGCTGCGCATGCCGCCGTCGTCCTCGAAGTCGAAGTGCTTGTACGCGCCGGCGGCCACCTGCACCATCCCGTGGAGGAACTTCGACTCCGTCGAGCCACGGCCGTAGTTGTACCACTCGTCCTCGAAGCAGTCGTGGCTCTCGTGGAACTCGCCGCTGTTGTACAGCCGGACCCCGTGGATGACCGCGCGGCGGAGCGTCCCGTGCTCCCAGCCGTTGGACTCCGGCCGGTCCGCACGCCAGCCCGCCGGGTCGCCCCTCGCGGGCGGTGCGACCCCGGTGTCCAGCGTGTGTTCGTCCATCGGTTCCACGTACGGTCTCCCCCGGCATACTCCTTCGGACTCCCGCCGAAATGACAAGACATTTTATCCGACCTGTCGGTCGTTCGACCATGGGAGACGCTCGACGCTCCGAGTCCAGCGGCCCGGACGTCGGGTCGCTCCGCGAGTCACCGCGCGAGTGGCTTGTCGCCTACGGACTGTACGTCGAAACCGCGCTCGTCGCCGTCTTCGTCGTCCTCGCGGTCGTCTCGCTGGTGGTGCTGTTCTTCGCCGCGCTCCTCTCGCTCCCGACGGGACCGCCGCCCGAGAACGGCGCGGCGGGGAGTAGCCAGGGGACCGCACTCGGCGACCTCGGGACCGTCCTGTTCAACGGCGGTCTCCTCGTCACCGTCGGGCTCGGCGTCCTACTCGTCGGCCACGCAGTCGCCGAGTTGCTCGTCGCCGCGGAGTCGGGCCGCGACCTCGACCTGGGCGACCCGGCCGACCTCGCTTACGGCGGAATCAGGACCCTCCAGACCGCCGGCGCGCTGGTGTTCACCGCCACAGTCGTCGCGGGCTACGTGCTCGCCACGGCAGGCGTCATCACGGACGACATCGGCCGGACGCCCGGGCTCGTCGTCCTCGGTGCCGGCGGGACGATGGTCGGGAGCGTCGTCCTCCACGCGCTCGGTCGGGGTGTCCGCGTCGTCGTCGACGCCCTGTAGGTCGTGCCGGTTCGCAACGTTTTACCGGTCACCGCGACGAGGTGGAGCATGTGCGAGGGTAGCCAAGCCTGGAAACGGCGGCGGACTCAAGATCCGCTCCTGTAGAGGTCCGAGGGTTCAAATCCCTTCCCTCGCATGCTGGCACGAGTGAACACGAGTGCCAGAATGCACGAGGGAGGGATTTGGGCCAGGGAGCAGCTCGCTGCGACCGTGGTTCAAATCCCCTCCCTCGCATGAGGGCGCGAAACCACGCGCCTGAATGCGGCAAGACGGAGCGTCTTGCCCTCGCAAACACTTTCGAAAACACGTTCGAGAGCGACAGGTCCGAATCCGCTCCAGTAGCGCGAACTCACACCGCCTCGACGCCGGTCGCGTCGCCCACGACGGTCCAGCCGTCGTCGCCTTCGCGCGCGACGAGCAGCGTCTCCTCGTCGTCGCCGTTCACGATGCGGTAGGCGGTGCCGTCGTCGGTCTCGCCCTCGGCCTCCAGGTCGTCCTGGAAGAACTCGGCGCTGCGCATCGAGAGCTCGACCGTCGAGCCGTCGGCGAAGGTGAGGCGCACGGGCTCCGGTGCGATGTTGTACAGTCGCTTCGCGAGTCGGTTCATACCCGACTCGTGTGCGTCGGTCGGCAAATCGGCGTCGGTCCGGCGCGGTCGGCGGCGGCGCGCAGTCGACGAACCGGGGGCCTTTTTGCGCGGCTCTCCCGAGTGAGTGCATGACCGACGACGCAGCACGTGCTCGACTGGTCGAGCGCGCCGCACGCTCCGGGGCGGCCGTCGCCGAGGCGGGCTTCCGGACCGACATCGCCGTCGAGGAGAAGGACGGGAAGACCGACGTGGTGACCCAGGCGGACCGGGACGCCCAGCGCGAGGTGGTTGCGACCATCCGCGACGAGTTCCCCGAGGACGCCATCGTGGGAGAGGAGGACGACGAGCTGAAGGCGGTGCCGGACGACGGCCCGGCGTGGATCATCGACCCCATCGACGGGACGAACAACTACGTCCGCGGCTTCTCCGTGTGGGCGACGAGCGTCGCGGCGGTCGTCGACGGGGAGCCGGTCGCGGCCGCCAACATCCTGCCGGCGCTGGGCGACTCGTACGTCGCCGACAGTGGGCACGTGGCACTGAACGGTGACGAACTGGCGGTCAGCGACGTCTCCGACCCCGAGCGGGCGGTCGGCTGCCCGACCATCTGGTGGCCCCGGGGGCGGCGCGACGAGTACGCGGCGGCCTGCAGAGAACTGGTGCAGCGCTTCGGCGACATGCGCCGCGTCGGCTGCGCACAGGCCGCCCTCGGGATGGTCGCCTCGGGCGGGCTGGAGGCGACAGTCACGAACGTCGAGACGAACCCCTGGGACACCGTCGCCGGCGTCCACATGGTCCGGCAGGCCGGCGGGACGGTGACCGACATCGACGGCGAGCGCTGGCGACACGACAGCCGCGGGCTCGTGGCGTCGAACGGCGCCGTTCACGACGAGGCGCTGGCCGCGGCGCAGGCCGTCGAGGACGTGCGGCTGGGGTAGCGTCGCGGACCCGACCGTCTTGGAGCGACGGGACGTGAGCCGTTCGGCGACGGCTCACGCCGTGGATAGCGCCCTGATCTTCGTCGACCGACACTCGGGACACGCGACCGCCGACATATCCGACTTCGTCGACTCGAACTCCGTCTCGCATCGGTCACAGACGTACTCGAACGTTTGTTCGTCGTTACTGAACAGCCCTCTGACCGAGTGTAACAGACCCATGACCAACGTGAACGTACAGCACGGTCGGTGATAAAACTCGGGGCGGGAGGGGGGCGTTTTTTCCCCTCGGGATGGTACCACGGGGTATGGAACTCGACGAGACCGACCGGCAGATCCTCCGTATCCTCCAGGAGAACGCGCGGACGACGTTCAGCGAGGTCGCCCGTCGCATCGACATGTCGAGCGCGACGGTCCACGACCGCGTCGGCCGGCTGGAGGACGCCGGCGTCATCGAGGGCTACCACGCGAAGGTGGACCCGAAGGCCATCGACCTCGGCATCTCGGCCATCATCGGGCTCAGGGTTGAGCAGGGCCGCGAGCAGGACACGCTGGAGCGATTGCAGGACATCGCGGGCGTCCAGGAGGTCCACCTGACGACCGGCGAGTGGGACGTGATGGCCCGCGTGTACGCCGGGGACGCCGACGCGCTGCGGGAGCTGATGTTCGACCGCATCGCCCAGATGGACGGCTTCGCGCGCTCCCAGACCATGGTCATCCTCGGGACCCCACACGAGTCCGAGGAGCTGCCCATCGCCGAGGAGTAGTCGGCCGGGGACTCGCGGGTGACCGCGCGAGGGGAGACCAGAAGGGTAATGGCCCATCCGGCCACCCGTCGGTGTATGAGCGACTTCATCGACCGCATCGGCATCGAACGGGCGTGGGTCGGCGCGGTCGGCCTGCTGACGGCCGTGTTCGGCCTCGGGTCGGTGCTGTTCCCGCGTGCGGTGTACGCGAACTTCGTCTGGCAGTACTTCTGGGGGCCCGTCTACGCCGACGCCCACAACTGGAACTGCGTGGCCTGGGCCGACGGCGCACAGGTCCAGCCCCAGAGCTGCGGCTCGGTCCCCGCGAGCCTCGGACCGGTCGCCGAACCGGGCTACACCGTCGTGAGCGAGATCGGCTACGCCCTCATCCTGCTGCTGATGCTCGTCGGCGTCGGCCTGCTGGTCAAGCGCCTCCGCATCCAGCGCTACCGGGCGCTGTTCTACGGGCTGTTCCCGTTCATGTTCTTCGGGGGTACCCTCCGGGTCATCGAGGACGTGAACGACGCCGCCCGGGACACCGCCGGGCAGGCACCCGTCTTCGAGTACCCGCTGAACACCCTCTTCATCAGCCCGGTCATCTACTTCACCGTCTTCTTCGTCGCGCTCGCGGCCGTCGTCGTCGCCGTCTATCTCGCCGAGAACGTCGTCGACAGGGAGTTCGAGTACCCGCTGTTCGCCATCGGGGCGACCCTCCTCGCTGCCAACCTGCTGTACTTCGTCTGGGCGGC
This sequence comes from Haloarchaeobius iranensis, assembly GCF_900103505.1. Taxonomy (GTDB): domain Archaea; phylum Halobacteriota; class Halobacteria; order Halobacteriales; family Natrialbaceae; genus Haloarchaeobius; species Haloarchaeobius iranensis. Next base: position 69,818 of record NZ_FNIA01000012.1, on the reverse strand, counting down.
GGCGGCCCAGCCGTACGTCTCGTTCCACCCGCAGGTCGCCGCCGTGGTGCTCGTCGGGGCGACGGTCGTCGCGGGCGGGGTCTGGTACGGCATCGAGACGCTGCGGCCGAGCATCAACGCCGGCACCGGCTTCATGGGCGCGGTCGTGCTCTGGGCCCACGCCGTCGACGGCGTCGCCAACTTCGTCGGCCTGAACCTGATGCCGACGCTCACCGGGCTCTCGAACCTCCAGGGCAAGCACCCGGTCAACCGGTTCATCGTCGACGTGGCCGGCCAGTACCTGCCCGCCTACCTCGACGCCTTCCCGTTCCTGGTCGTGAAGATGGTCGCGGCGACGTTCGTGCTCTGGGTGTTCGACGAGACGGTGTTCGACGACAGCCCGCGTTTCACCGTGATGCTGCTCGTCGCCATCGTCGCCGTCGGCCTCGGCCCCGGAACCCGTGACATGGTCCGCGCCACGCTGTACGTCTAGGCCAGCTCCTCCAACGTCTCTCGCGGGAAGTAGCGTTCTCCGCAGTCCGCACACTCCGCGAGCACCAGCTCGCGCTCGACGCCCACGCCGAGTGACACCCCCGAGACGGTCGTCCGCGACAGCTGGCCCCCGCAGGCGGCACAGGCCAGTTCGAACTCCGATACTGGTTCTCCCCCGGCCGTCGAGCGCTCGTCCATGTGAGAGTTCGACACCTGGATCGGACTACCACGGAGGATGAGTTAAACCTCCGCACAGACCGCCGAACACGGCAGTTCCCGGGCGTCGCCGGGTCAGGGATACGGGTGGTGCTGGCGGTTCAGCCGCGTCTCGAACCCGAGCGACTCGGGCACCGTCTCGGCCCGCGTGCCGAACGCCGGGATGTCCGTGAACAGCGGCTGTGCGCCCGGGACCACGACCCGGACCGCCTCGAAGCCGGCCGTCTCGACGTCGGCGGGCGTGAGCCGGCTCGCGTACGGCGTCAGTCCGGCGTCGGCCACCCGCTCGACCAGCGCGTCCACCGCGGCGCTCCCCGACGGCACGTCGTCCGGGCCGACGCTGCTCGCCGGAATCGGCCCGCCCGAGTCCAGGAAGTCAGCCGCCGCCGACGGGAAGTCGGCGAACCGGCCGATGGCGCCTGACTCCTCGCTGGCGTCGGCGCGACCCATCGACCGCAGCTCCATCCAGTTCTGGAGCGCCTCAGCGAGCGCCGACCGCGCCGCAGCGTCGGGGTCGAGCGCGGCGTCCGAGCCGACCGCGAAACGGGGCCAGTCGCCGCCCTCGCGGTGGACCGCCACGGCGACCACCGGCACGTCCACGTCCTGCGTGACGAGCAGCGCCGTCGTCTCCAGGTCCTCCGCGCGAGCACGCCGGGCCAGCCGCTCGTAGTCCGCGTCGTCGACCCGCAGTTCGAGCGGCTCGAACGTCGAGTACCAGGCGAGCATCGTCGCGTCGCGCTCGACAACCTCGGTCAGTCCGGCGACGAGCGCGTCGGCTCCTGACGTGCCGAGGCCCAACCCGGTCGTGATGGCCGTCGTGTACCGTTCCTCCGGCGGCGGGAAGTGGACGAGTTCGGCCGGGATGGGCACCTGCTCGTCGGTGGCGAGGTTCGTCGCCGTCGTCCACGGAACCGGTTGCTCCGGGTCGACCGGCGGGGCGTCGTCGCCCCGGACCGCCGCGTCGGGCGAGACGCCGTTGTCGACCATCCCCGGCGGGGCCTGCTCGAACTCCCCGTTCCGGTAGATGGCCGCGCTGTAGCGCTCCAGCGCCTCCCCCACGGCCTTCATGAACGCCGCGTTCCAGTCGTCGGCGACGCCCGCCGCCTGCCCCGGTGCGCTCGCGTCGGAGTAGACCGACGTTTCGGCGGTCGTCGCGAGGTAGTACGGCGCGGGGAACGACTCCAGCTCGCCGATGTCGCTGACCAGCCCGATCCGCCCGTCGAGCGTGCGCTCGGCGCATTCGACCGCCTCGTCGAGGCTCACCTCGGCGTCGCCGCGTCGGAGCTCGTCGTCCGTGGTCCCACAGCACCCTGGCACCGGCAGGAACCGGCGGTCCTCGTGGGGCAGCTCGTGGATGGCCCCGACCAGGTCGGCGGGCGACGTTCCATCGTCGGCATCGACGGCCGCGACGGCCTCGCGCCCCGCCACCGCCCCCGCCAGTCGCGCCGTCGGCCGGTCGACGCCCCCGTCGTCGGTCTCGCTCGCGTTCGAGCCGACCCTGGCCCGCAGGCAGTCGAAACAGCCCCGGCCCGGCGCGAGCCCGGACACTGCGGCGTCGACGCCGGCGACGGGGTAGCCGCCGATGCCGCCCAGTTCGACCGCCAGCCACGGCCCGTCGGCGGCCCCGTTCGCGGTTCCGAGGGCGTCGTCGCCCGTCGCCGCCACGACCACGGCGAGGTCGGCACCCGCGATACCGTCGGGGTCGACCCGTGTCGGCTCGACCTCGGTGTCCGCCAGCGCGGCTGCGACCGCCTCGGCGGCCGGTCCGTCACCCGCGATTCGTACGTCCATGTCGCCGTCGTCGGGTGGCGACGAGAAAAGTCCGACGCTCTCCGGTGTCGGTTCCCCGCTCTCAGATGTGCTCCTCTTCGAGCACCCAGCCGAGCGCTCGCTTGTAGTACGTGAACATCTGCTTGACGCCCTCGTGTTTCATGTCCTCGTCGTCCAGCTCCTCCATCAGGAACTCGTACTGCTCGCGGATCTCCTCTTCACTTCGCATACTCTCGTCTGTGGGTGCTGTTCGGAAGTGTCTTTCTTCGAGTGGGTCGGCGACGCGTGTTCGGTCCGCGGGCGGTTCCGCCTGTTCCGTGAGCACTCCGTCGACCCCGACGCGCTCGGTCTCGCGAGAGCTTCGGTCTCGCCAGCACGCGCCGGTGGTCGAGTTCGGCCTTCGAAACCGCTGGTCAGTACACCTCCGCCAGGAACTCCCGGAGGGCGTCGTTCACCACCGCGGGGTTCTCCACGTTCGAGGAGTGACCGGCCTCGGGGACCTCGACGAACCTGGCGTCCGGAATCGCCTCGGCCATGGACTCGCCGTACTCGGGGTCGATGGAGCGGTCCTCCGCCCCGTGGACGACGAGCGTCGGCACGTCTATCTCGTCGAGGCGGTCGGCGACGCCCGGGCGGTTCAGCCACGAGTGCACCTCGTCGTGGACGGCCTCGCCGGGGTAGGTGAGCCAGCGGTTCCGCCAGGACTCGACGAGTTCGGGGTCCGCCTCGTTCGTCGTCGGCCCGAACAGGATGTGCGAGACCACCTCGGCGAGGTCCGCCGGCATCTCCGCGGCGGCCTTCGCGCGGTCGACCATCCCGCCGTAGCGCTCGCGGTCCTCCTCGGGGTGGGGCTGAGCCATGCTGTCAATCAGGACGAGTCCGTCGAGCACGTCGGGGTAGCGCAGCGCGAACCGGAGCGCCATGAACCCGCCCATCGACATCCCGCCGAGGACACAGGAGTCGATGCCGAGCTCGTCGACGAGGGTGCGACAGTCGTCGGTCAGGTCGTCGAGGTCGTAGGGGCCCTGCCAGTTGTCGGTGCGGGCGCGGCTGTCGTAGGTGACGACCCGGTAGTCGTCGGCGAGCGCGTCCTGCTGGGGCCGGAACATCGCCCGGTCCATCAGCGTCCCGTGGCTGAGCACGAGCGGGGGACCGTCGCCGCGGTCGTCGACGAGCGTGTCCGTCCGGTGGCGGTACATCTCGGTGGCTGGACCGAGGTCGTTGGGGAGTGTTGTCACACGCCGCAGTTCTGCGAGGAGGCACAAATAGCTACGTCGCGGCCACCGGTGCCCCGAGAGTCAGACGGCCCCCAGCGCCTGCTGCCAGCGCGTGGCGACCGCAGCGGGTTCGATTCGCACCCTCTCCGAGTTGTACAAACGTCCGACAGAGCCTCTGAATAACGTGATATTTGGGGATTGATGGTTCGAGATTCGTAACGCTCTTGAGGGGGCGCGGACCCGTGGCTATCAATGGCACGTGAATCGTGGACGGGGCGGATCGGCTTCGTCCTCGCCGCCGCTGGCAGCGCAGTCGGACTGGGGAACCTCTGGCGGTTCCCGTGGATGACCGCCGAGAACGGCGGGAGCGCGTTCCTGCTCGTCTACCTGGGCATCGTTCTGGCGGTGGGTGTTCCGGGGCTGCTCGCGGAGTTCGTCATCGGGCGTCGCTCGCAGAAGAGCCCCGTCGGCGCGCTGCGGGACCTCTCCGGGTCGCGCAACTGGGGCCGCGTCGGGCTCCTGAGCGTCCTCGCCGGCCTCGTGCTGCTCTCGTTCTACAGCGTCGTCGGCGGCTGGATACTGCGCTACTTCCTCGCCTCGCCGACGGGTGCGTACTTCGAAAACCCCGGCGCGTACTTCGGCAGCATCTCGTTCGGCCCGGAAGCGGCCGCGTTCCACGTCCTCTTCCTCCTGCTCACCGCGGGCGTCGTCTACGGCGGCGTGCGTGACGGCATCGAGCGCGCGACGACGGTGATGATGCCCATCGTCTTCCTCGCGCTCATCGGGCTCTCGGTGTGGGTCAGCGGGCTCTCCGGCGCGTCTGCGGCCTACGAGTTCTACCTCTCGTTCGACGTCGGCGCAATACAGGCCAGCTTCCTCGACATCGTGCTCGCGGCGGCCGGACAGGCCCTGTTCACGCTCTCGGTCGGGGCGGGCACCATGATAACCTACGCGAGCTACGTCGGCGAGGACCGCTCGCTCCCGGCGGACGCGACGCTCGTCGCCGTGCTCAACACCACCGTCGGCGTGCTCGCCGGCCTCGTCGTCTTCCCGCTCCTGTTCTCGACCCCCGGCGCGGACGTCGAGACCAGCGGCCCGGGCGCGCTGTTCGTCGGTGTCGCCACCGCGTTCTCCGAACTCCCCGCCGGTCGGCTCGCCGCCGCCGGCTTCTTCGCGGTCGTCGCGCTCGCCGCGCTCTCGTCGTCCATCAGCATGCTCGAAATCGTCGTCGCGTACCTCGTCGACGAGCGCGACCGCAGCCGGCAGGAGGCGGTCCTCGGGGTCGGCGGTATCGTCCTCGTCACCGGGACCGCCAGCGCGTTCACCCCCCAGCTGTTCGAGGCGCTCGCCGGTCCCGTCGTCGACTTCGTGCTCACGGCCGGGCTGTTCGCCTTCGTCGTCTTCGCGGCGTGGGTGCTCGGCGACGCCGCCGTCGACGAGTTCGGCCGCGGAACGCAGTTCTCGTCGGGGCTCGCCGACGCCTGGCGGCTCCTCGTCGGGGTCATCATCCCGCCGTTCCTCGCCTTCACGCTGCTCGTGGGCGTGTTCGAGCTGCTGGGCGTCACGCTCCCATCGTGGCAGCTCGGGCTCGCGGGGATCGCGGTCGCCGGCACCGTGGTCGCCCTCGTCCGCTGGACCCGCGACGCCTACGGGGCGGCCGCCTGAGACGACGGCTCGCCGCCGACCGTCCCAAATACTGCCGCGGAATTTCGACGATCAACGTTGCGGAGTACGGAAACCTTTTGGGCGAGGTGAGAGACGATTGGACCAATGACTGCTGGGTGGTCACCGTGACGATGGAGGACCGCATCGAGGAACTCGAGGAACTGCGCGAGGAGGCCCTGCTGGGCGGCGGCGAGGACCGCATCGAGTCACAGCACGAGAAGGGCAAGATGACCGCTCGCGAGCGCATCGAGTACTTCCTCGACGACGGCACCTTCCACGAGTTCGACCAGCTCCGCACCCACGACTCCCACAACTTCGGGATGGAGGAGCGCAAGATACTGGGCGACGGCGTCGTCACCGGCTACGGCGACGTCGACGGCCGGAAGGTGTTCGTGTTCGCCCACGACTTCACCGTCTTCGGTGGGTCACTCGGCGAGGTGTTCGCCGAGAAGATCACGAAGGTGATGGACATGGCGATGGAGGTCGGGGCCCCCATCGTCGGGCTGAACGACTCCGCCGGCGCACGCATCCAGGAGGGCGTGAACTCGCTCGCGGGCTTTACCAACATCTTCCACCGGAACCAGATGGCCTCGGGGGTCGTCCCGCAGATCTCCTGCATCATGGGGCCGTGTGCGGGCGGCGCGGTGTACTCACCCTCCATCACGGACTTCATCTTCATGGTCGAGGACAGCGCACACATGTACATCACCGGCCCGGGCGTCATCAAGACGGTCACCGGCGAGGAGGTGACCCAGGAGGAGCTCGGCGGAGCCAAGACGCACACCGCGAAGACCGGCGTCGCACAGTTCGCCTGCGAGTCCGACGAGGCCGCCCTCGACCGCATCCGCGACCTGCTCTCCTATCTGCCCTCGAACAACGTCGAGGACCCGCCACGCGTCGAGCCGTGGGACGACCCCGACCGAGAGGACGAGCAGCTGCTCGACATCGTCCCCGACAGCCCGCAGAAGCCCTACGACATGGTCGACGTCATCGGCTCCATCGTCGACGAGGGCTCGTTCTTCGAGGTCGCCGAGAACTTCGCGAAGAACATCGTCGTCGGCTTCGGTCGACTCGACGGCCACAGCGTCGGCGTCGTCGCCAACCAGCCCCGCGTCAACGCCGGCACGCTCACGGTCGACGCCTCGATGAAGGGCTCGCGGTTCGTCCGCTTCTGTGACTCGTTCAACATCCCCATCGTCACCCTCGTCGACGTGCCCGGCTACATGCCCGGCACCGAGCAGGAGCACCGGGGCATCATCCGCCACGGCGCGAAGCTGCTCTACGCGTACTCCGAGGCAACCGTCCCGCTGCTCACGGTCATCACCCGGAAGGCCTACGGCGGCGCGTACTGCGTCATGGCGTCGAAGAACCTCGGCGCGGACGTGAACTACGCCTGGCCGACGGCGGAGATCGCCGTCATGGGCCCGCAAGGCGCGGTCAACATCCTCTACCGCGAGGAGCTCGCGGAGGCCGAGAACCCCGACGAGCTGCGCGACGAGCTCATCGAGGAGTACCGGGAGGAGTTCGCGAACCCGTACACCGCCACGGACCAGGGTTTCCTCGACGACGTCATCGAGCCCACGGAGACGCGCTCGCGCCTCGTCGACGACCTCGACATGCTGCTCTCGAAGCGCGAGGACCAGCCCGACAAGAAACACGGCAACATCCCGCTGTAGCCATGAGCCAGGACCTGCTCGCGGCGCTGGACGTGCCCGACGACGCGACCGACGACGAGGCCGCCGCCATCGCTGCCGTCGTCGGCGCACACCTCCGCGACCTCGAAGCGGAGGCCGCCGAGGAGGGCGACGAGGAGACCTGGACGGACAGGAAATGGTCGTTCGCCGGGCGGCTCCGGAGCACCCGTGGGCACGCCGCACGGGTGCCCGACGGCGCGCCGACGGACGCCTGGGCGGCGTCCGGCCGCGCGGACCGGTTCTGAGCCGGGCGACGACGGTCTCAGCGGTCTCGCCGCTCGACGCGCATCTCGACGGGACCGGAGTCGAGCGTCGTCTTCGCGTCCGGCGTCAGCGTCTCCGTGACGCGCTCGAACCGGACCCGCTGGAGAACCGTTGCCAGCGCGAGCTGGAGCTCCATCCGGGCGAAGCGCATCCCGATGCAGTGGCGCGGGCCGCCGCCGAACGGGAAGTACGCGTACTCGGGTCGGTCGTCGTCGCCTGCGAGCCAGCGACGGGGCCGGAACTCGGCGGGCGCGTCCCACCACCGTTCGTCGCGGTGGATCTGGTACGCCGCGAGCATGACCGTCGAGTCGTCGGGAACCGTGTAGCCGCCGAGCGTCGTCTCCCCGACCGGTTCGCGGTAGATGGCGTACGCGGGCGGGTAGAGCCGCAGCGCCTCGTCGACGACCGCGCCGGTCAGTTCGAGCGCCGGGATGTCGCCGAAACCGGGGTCGGAAGCGCCACAGACCGAATCGAGTTCGGCGTCGAGGTCCGCCCGGACCGTCTCGTCACCGGCCACCAGCCACAGCGCGTAGGTCAGCCCGAGCGCTGTCGTCTCGTGGCCGGCGAAGAGGAACGTGAACAGCTGGTCGCGGACCGTCTCCGCCGACATGGTCGAACCGTCGGGGTACTCGGCGTCGAGCATCGTCGAGAGCAGGTCGTCGTGGCCGTCACCGTTGGCGGTTCTTCGGGCCGCGACGAGCGTTTCGAGCAGGTCGTCCATGGCGTTCATCCGGCGCTCGAACCGCCGGTTCGTCGGCGTCGGTAGCCAGTCCGGCAGCACGGACGCGAACCCGCTCGTCCGGTCGCCGATGGCATCTACGACCTCGCGGACGACACGCCCGCGTTCACCGTCGAGTTCGAGGTCGAGCAGGGTCCGGGTGAGGATGTCGAGCGTGAGCCGCGAGCACTCGCTTCGGAGGTCCACGACCGCGCCGTCGTCCCAACCGTCGACCGTCGCCGCCGCCCGCGCGACCATCGTGTCTCCGAACGACCTGATTCGCCCCGGTGTGAACGCCGGCTGGAGGAGCCTGCGGTCGCGTGCCCACTGTTCGCCCTCGGTGAACACCAGTCCGTCCGGAGCGAGAAGGTCGCCGAGCTGGCGTTCGAACTCGCCCTTGCAGAACTCGTCGTCGCGCTCGACCAGTATCTCCTGGACTACTTCTGGGTCGTAGACCGCAACGAACTGCCGGCCCAGCGCCTCGAACCCGACCACGTCGCCGTAGGACTGTAGCTCGGTCCCGTACTCGATGTCGGCGCTGAGGAACGACAGCGTCTCCCCGAGGACCGGGAGGCCGTCCGGGCCGGGAAGCTGCTCGCCGGCCGGGTGCTCCCGGGTGTCACCGTCGTTCGACGCCGCAGAATCGGCCGTCTCCGACCGTCGCTGTGTCGACTGGCTCATACTCGAACCTCGACCCTCGCGTGCCGTAGCCGTTCGGCCGAAGCTCTGAACCTTTTTAAATACTCACGTTCGGCGTACAGCCATGCAGTCGCTCGACGTGACGCTCCGGCTGCCCGACGAGGCCCGTCTGCCCGCGCCGGAGTGGTTCGACCTCGGCGAGGACTTCGTCCGCGAGGAACTGCTCGCCTGGCACACCGATGAGGACCGCGGCGTCGACTTCTTCCTCGCGCTCGTCGTCGGTGATATCGACGCCACCAGCGACGCGCTCGCCGAGCTCGACGCCGTCTACGACCACGAGCTCGTCCCCGTCGACGACGACACGTTCTACGCCTACGCCGAGATGGCCATCGGCTCCGAGACGATGGCCTGGCGCGCCGCCTTCGACGACCAGGACATCGTGCTCGTCCCGCCGGTCGTCTTCGGGCCCCACGGCTCCGTGCAGCTGACGGTCCTCGGCGACCCCGACGCGCTTCGGAACGTCGTCGACGGGTTCCCCGATTTCGTCCGCGTAGACATCGAACGCGTCGGCGAGCCGCGCGGTATCGGGGGGTCACTCGCCGGCCGGTTGACGGCCCGCCAGTTCGAGGCGCTCTCGGCGGCGTGGGAGCTTGGCTACTACGAGGTGCCGCGAGAAGGGTCGCTTTCGGAGGTTGCTGCGTCGCTCGGGTGTTCCGAGAGCGCCGCCTCGACGTTGCTCAGGAAGGCCGAACGGGGGCTCGTGGACGCGACGCTTGGGTGAGTACTACCTCTCGACCAGATTCTTCGACGACGCCCGCAAAAAGTTTACAAAACCTGTGAACCTCGAGACGAGTTCGTCGAACCGCGAGTTCCGACCCTACCGCTTCGTCACGCGCAGCCGAACGTCGTCTTCGGGCTGGTAGCTCGCGGCGAACCGCGGCTGTGGCGGCTCGTCGGCGACGTACTCGAACCGGCAGTGCCGGACGAGCGTCGCGAGCACGAGCTTGAGTTCGAGCATCGCGAATCGCATCCCGATGCAGTGCCGCGGGCCGCCGCCGAACGGGAAGTAGGCGTACTCCGGCAGTGACTCCTCGAACCGGTCGGTCCAGCGTTCGGGCCGGAACTCGTCGGGCGCGTCGTACCAGCGCCCGTCGCGGTGGATGCGGAACTGCGGCAGCGTCAGCTTGGTGTCCGCCGGTATCTCGTAGCCGCCGAGCTCGACGTCCTCGCGGGCCTCGCGGAAGATGACGTAGGCGGGCGGGTAGAGCCGCATCGACTCGCTGCAGACGCGGTCGAGGAGTTCGAGCCCGAACACGTCGAAGGTATCGGGTCGGTCCCCGTCGACGGCCTCGTCGACCTCCGCGCGGAGCCGGTCGGCCACGTCGGGGTGCTCGGCGAGCAGGTAGGTCGTGTAGGTGAGCGCGAGCGAGGTGGTCTCGTGCCCGGCGAACAGGAACGTGAGCATCGTGTCGCGCAGCTCCGTGTCGGACATGCCGTCGCCGCCGTCGCCGGCCTGCATGAGCATCGCGAGCAGGTCGTCGTGCTCGTCGGCGTCGGCGTCGCGGCGCTCGGCGATGAGCCGGTCCACCGTCGCCTCGAACTCCCCCATTGCCCGTTTGTAGCGCCGGTTCGACGGCGTCGGGACCCACGTCGGCACGAACGTCGAGAGGCCGTCGGGGTCGGCACGCTCGTTCAGCGCCCGCGCGGCGCGGGTGATGGCCGCGCCGGCCTCGCTCCCGTCGACGTCGAGGTCGAGCAGCGAGTCGGCGAGGATGCGCAGCGTGAGTTCGGAGAACCGCTCGTTCGCGGCGACGGTCTCGCCGTCGTCGAACTCCTCGACCATGTCGCGGGCGTAGCCCGCCATGGCGTCGCCGTAGCTCCGGATGCGGTCGAGCTGGAACGCCGGCTGGGCCTGGGTGCGCTGCTCGCGCCACTGCTCGCCTTCGGTCAACAGCAGGCCCTCGGGTGCGAACTGGTTGCCGAAGTCGGAGAGGTCCCACTTGCCGAAGCTGTCCGACTCGGTCACGAGCACCTGCTCGACGAGGTCGGGGTGGAGGACGGTGGTCATGCGCTGGCGGGCGACGCTGTAGCCCACCACGTCGCCGTAGCTGGCGAGTTCGTCGTAGAACGCGGCCGGGTCGCTCGTGAACTGGAGGGTGTTCCCGAGGACGGGGAGGCCGTCGGGGCCGGGCGGGAAGCCGCCGTCGTCGGTGTCGGCGGTCTCGGCCGGGCGGGGCTCGTGGTGGGTCGACTGACCACTCATAGCTGGAGTTTGCCGGCGACGGCGAATGGCGGTTCCGTCGTCGTGCCTAGTTCGTTTAAGTAGGTTCGACGGTCCCCGGACCCGCTACCGGTTCACCTCGGGGGACGGGTCAAGCGAGGCGTACTCGGGCACTGGTTCGTCCTGCAGTTCGATATCCGCCTCGATCCGCTCCGGCCGTATGGTGAAGATGGCCACCCGACCCTCGCCCGTTCCCTCGGGCCACGCGACCGACCCCGTCGCCCCGACCTCGGTGGTGACCGTCACGGTCGGTGTGGCCTCCTCCTCGATGACGTTCTCCAGAACCCAGTGCGCCCTGAACTCCAGAGACCCCTCTTTGAGCACACGACCGGCACCAACCGAGACGGCGAGTTCCCTGTCGGTCGCGTTCTCGACGACGACGTCCGCCTCGCTCGACGGTGTCACCCAGGGGGCCGGTGCGCCGGCAGGAGGCGGGGTACCGGTCGCCGTGTCGTTTCCGGACCTCGCCTGACAACCGGAGAGCGAAGCAGCGACCGTGCCACCGACTGCAGCGAGCAGGGACCGTCGGGAGGACATACGTGAGTATTTGTCACAATCTCGGATAAATCTTGGAGACGAGTTCTCCCACTGAACTTGGTGAGATGGTCATTCAGGACTCGACCACGTCGTCACCGTCTGGTGTCGAGAAGTACACCGTCGCCGAGTCTGGGGCGGGAGCGGAGCCGATGGGGACTCGGACGAGGACCACCATCAGTGGGATATCCGTCAGCGTCGAGTCGGTGACGGTGATGTCGGCGCGAACGTGGCTGTCGGTCACCCTGTCGATGTCGGTGACGAGCAGTTCAGCGGTCGAGCCAGGGGCCCTTCGTTGTGCCACGAGGACGTATTCACGGTCAAAATCCGTCGACTCAATGAACTCCTCGATGTCCGTCGACCGCAGGTGCTCGCCGCGCCAGACCCAGTTCTCGTCGTCCCGGAGCGAGAGGCCATCCCAGTCGGACTGGCTGGCGACGACCGCGACAGCGTTCGAGCGCTCGTCTCCGACCAGCGGACTCCCCTGATAACCGATTATCGGATACGGGACCAGGTCGCGGTCGCTCGGTCTTCCTGGGCTCTCCGCCGCCTCCCTATCCGTCTCGGTTGGTGTCGATGTGTCCGTTCGGCGGCGGGTCGTCTGGCGCGTTGTCGCCGTCGCCCGGCCAGTCGTCTGGCGTTTCGTCGCAGTCCCGTCGCCGTTTCCAGAGAGCATCTGACAGCCGGTCAGAGAGACGGCGACCGTACTACCGACTGCAGCGAGCAGGGACCGTCGGGAGGGCATCGTGTGCGAACAATGCGCACGAGCAGACAAACCGGCTTCCCCGGCCGAGAGCCTCGGACAGCAGTAACGACGAAGGGGGCCGACCGCGAACCACGAAGATACCGATGAAACGAGGGGTCGTCGCAGAGGGAGGTTGGAGACGGTGAAGTACCTCGACGTGCGCATCAGACAGCCCGACGAGTGGCTCCACCCGATGCAGGCGTTCATCCGCCACGAGGACGTGGTCGAGTACGAGGAGCTCCAGACCTGGCACGTCGTCCACGAACAGGACGTGGAGTACGAGCTGTTCTACGTCGTCGCAGACCGCGAGCGGTACGAGCCCGTCATCGACGGCGTCGACTCGATCCGCTGGTACGACATCACCGCCGTCGACGACGAGTCGTTCTACGTCTACGTCTGCCAGGGGACCCGCGAGGACGACCGGGACTGGCGCGCCGCCTTCGCCGCACTCAACCTCGTCGTCGTCCCACCCATCACCTACGACCGCGAGGCCGCGATGGGCATGACCGTCATCGGCGACGGCGACGACCTGCAGGCGATGCTCGACGGGCTGCCGGAGAGCTTCGAGGTCGACGTGCGCGGCATCGGCGAGTACGACACACGTCGGCCGTCGCTCGTCGGCGCACTGACCGAGCGCCAGCGGGAGGCCGTCGGGACCGCCGTCGAGGTCGGCTACTACGCGGTCCCCCGCGAGGGCGACCTCGAAGCCGTCGCCGCGACGCTCGGCTGCGCGCCGTCGACGGCGTCGAACCTGCTTCGGAAGGCCGAGTCGGCCGTGTTCGGGCGACTCGTCGACCGGCGCAGCGCCCGGCCGTGAACCGGGCTCGGACGGTCAGTTTACCCGAGTGGCAAGAACCGATACAATAACGTGCGTCGTCCGAGACGCTTTCGGCAAGAATGTTCAGGAAGGTTCTCGTCGCGAACCGAGGGGAGATTGCGGTGCGCGTCATGCGCGCCTGCGAGGAGCTGAACGTGTCGACCGTCGCCGTCTACAGCGAGGCCGACAAGAACTCTGGCCACGTCCGCTACGCCGACGAGGCGTACAACGTCGGGCCCGCCCGCGCGGCGGACTCCTACCTCGACCACGAGGCCGTCATCGAGGCCGCGAAGAAGGCCGACGCCGACGCCATCCATCCCGGCTACGGCTTCCTCGCGGAGAACGCGGAGTTCGCGAGCAAGGTCGAGGCCGAGGACGGCATCACCTGGGTTGGCCCGTCGGCCGACTCGATGGAGCAGCTCGGCGAGAAGACCAAGGCCCGGAAGACGATGCGCGAGGCCGACGTGCCCATCGTCCCGGGGACGACCGACCCCGTCGAGGACCCCGCGGAGGTCACCGAGTTCGGCGAGGAGCACGGCTACCCCATCGCCATCAAGGCGGAGGGCGGCGGTGGCGGCCGCGGCATGAAGATCGTCGAGAGCCCCGACGAGGCCGCCGACCAGCTCGAGAGCGCCAGGCGAGAGGGCGAGGCGTACTTCGACAACGACAACGTCTACCTCGAGCGCTACCTCGAGAACCCGCGCCACATCGAGGTGCAGATCCTCGCGGACCACCACGGCAACGTCCGCCACCTCGGCGAGCGCGACTGCTCGCTCCAGCGCCGCCACCAGAAGGTCATCGAGGAGGGCCCGAGCCCCGCGCTCTCGGACGAACTCCGCGAGAAGATCGGCGCGTCCGCCCGTCGCGGTGCCGACGAGGCCGGCTACTACAACGCCGGCACCTTCGAGTTCCTCGTCGAGGAGGAAGAGCGCGACGCGGCGGCCGGCGAGATGCTGGGGCCGGACGCGAACTTCTACTTCCTCGAGGTGAACACCCGCATCCAGGTCGAGCACACCGTCACGGAGGAGCTCACCGGCATCGACATCGTGAAGTGGCAGCTGAAGGTCGCCGCCGACGAGGAGCTCGACTTCTCGCAGGACGACGTCGACCTCTCGGGCCACGCGATGGAGTTCCGCATCAACGCCGAGAACGCCGCCGACGAGTTCGCGCCCGCGCCGGGCGGCAAGCTCGCGACGTACGACCCGCCGGGCGGCATCGGCGTCCGGATGGACGACGCGCTCCGGCAGGGCGACCAGATCGTCACCGACTACGACTCGATGATCGCCAAGCTCGTCGTCCACGGCAGCGACCGCGACGAGTGCATCGAGCGCTCGCTGCGCGCGCTCCGCGAGTACGACATCGAGGGCGTCACGACCATCATCCCGTTCCACCGGCTGATGCTCACCGACGAGGCGTTCGTCCAGGGCACCCACACGACGAAGTACCTGGACGAGCACCTCGACCACGACCGCATCGCCGAGGCCCAGGAGCAGTGGGGCTCGGGGGGCAGCGGTGCGAGCGACGACGAGGACGTCGTCGAGCGCGAGTTCACCGTCGAGGTCAACGGCAAGCGCTTCGACGTCAACCTGGAGGAGCGCGGTGCGATGCCCGTCGGCGGCACGAGCGGCCCGCGCGGCGGTGGCAGCGGCGGCGGAGACGGTGGCTCGGGCGGCTCGGGCGGCTCCAGCGGCGGCGTCGAGGTCGAGGGCGACGGCGAGACCGTCAACGCCGAGATGCAGGGTACCATCCTCTCCGTCGACATCGACGAGGGCGACGAGGTCGCGGCGGGCGACGTGCTCGTCGTGCTCGAGGCGATGAAGATGGAGAACGACGTGGTCGCCTCCCGCGGCGGCACCGTCACGCAGATCGCCGTCGAGGAGGGCCAGAGCGTCGACATGGGCGACGTACTGGTCGTGATGGAGTAGTCCGACGATAGCTGTTCCTCGCGGACGTGAGAACGGAGCCCGCCGGAGTTCGTGGGCAGGGGCCTCCGGCGTGGCAGATGGATAGGTGGAGGGCAGCGCACCGGGAAGTGGGTGCGAGCTGCGGGGACCCTATCAGGGGGACAGCGGGTCGGGCAGTGCCCCGGACGCAGGGCGGTAGGGTCGGGTCGATCGGCGACCGACACGCATCGTGGCAACGACTGACGTGGGGTCGGCTTCGGCACGGAGGGCCGGAGCGCCGCGGGGCACGCTCCCAGCTTGTGGTCGGAGGGTCTTTCAACTATCCCAAGCTCAAAAAACGGTTTTACCCACGGTCGACGGCCGGCCCTGCGTGTGCTTTTCACCCTGCGGGGCGAAGGCGGAGTCGTGCCCGCCGACAGCCAGGAGGTCGCGTACGTCACCGTCCTCGATGGCGGCGACGAGCGCCTGCTGGTCGCGCCGCTCGGCGCACGCCTGCGCGACGTGCTCCGCCGGCACGGTCTCTCCCCGCACTCGCGGGCGACCCGCCGGCTCAACTGCGGCGGCCGCGGCCTCTGTGCCACCTGCGGCGTCCGTCTCGTCGACGAACAGGCACCCGAGAACTGGCACGACCGGCTCGCCGACCGCTTCGGCTATCCACGGCTGTCGTGCCAGCTCCGGGTGACGGGCGACTGCACCGTCCGGCTCGACCGCGAGAAGCTCGTCTGGGGCCGCCGCGAGTGACCGCGGGACGGCCGTTGGGATGCCGTAATCTGTATACCAATCGGCCGTCACGATGGGAGTATGGGTGCCGATGACGTTGGCGAACTACTGAAGCTACTGTCGAAGCGTCGGTCTTTTCTGGCGTCGCTGTACGACGAACCGAAGGAGAAACCCGAGCTGGCGGCGGACTGCGAGGTCGCCCGTTCCACCGTGGGACGGGCCATCCGGGAGCTGGAGATGGCCGGCCTCGTCGTCCGGGGCGACGAGGGCTTCGAGCTGACGGTGCCGGGTCGGCTCGTCGTCGACCAGTTCCACCAGTTCGAGGGCTCGGTCGACGCTATCTGCGGGATGGACGAGTTGCTCTCGACGCTCCCCCGGCCGGACCTGATTCCCCCGGCGATGTTCGTCGACGGCGAGGTGACACAGTCGGACATCCACGCGCCCGACAAGGCAATGCAGGAGACGGTGGACCTGGTCTCGACGGCGGAACGCGTGCGTGGCGTCTCGCCGGCGGTCCACGGCGTCTACGTGGAGACGTTCAACGAGCGCATCCAGCGCGACGGGCTGGAGACCGAGCTGGTGTTCAGTGCCGACGCACTGACCGAGCTCGCGACGACGTACGCGGACTACATCATGGGGGACGCCGACGGCGTCACCATCTACCAGATCGAGGAACTGCCGCCGCTCGGCCTGATGCTCGTCGACCACGAGGACGGCACCACGGAGGCGAGCGTCGGCATCTACACCGATAACGGCGTGCAGGTCGTCGTCCGGAACACGAACCCGAACGCGGTCGCCGGACTCCGCGAGGCGTTCGAGTCCTACCGTGCCGAGGCGACGGAGATACAGCTCTGAAGCGGCCGGCCGTTCGTGTCCCTCCGTCTATTTTACCCAGGGCGCCGTGGCCCAACTCATGCCCACCGACGACGACACGACCGTCATCGCGCTCTGTGGCAGTCTCAGGGACGGTAGCTACACCCGACGGGCGCTCCAGCACGCGCTGTCGGCCGCCGCGGACGCCGGCGCGGCCACCGAGCTCGTCGACCTTCGGGAGTACGACCTCCCGGTGTACGACGCCGACGACGACGATGCCGGCGACGCACCGGCGCTCACCCGCACCGTCAGGGAGGCCGACGCCGTGTTGCTCGGGACGCCGATGTACCACGGCTCGTACGCCACGCCGCTGAAGAACGCGCTCGACTACTGCGGCTTCGACGAGTTCGAGGACAAGACCGTCGGCCTGCTCGCCGTCTCCGGCGGGCACTTCCCGGTGACCGCGCTCGAGCACCTCCGCTCCGTCTGCCGCGCGCTAAACGCCTGGGTCATCCCGCACCAGGCGGCCATCCCGCAGGCGTACGATGCGTTCGACGGCGACACGTTCGTCGACGACGGGCTCGCGGAGCGCGTGGCGACGCTCGGGGAACGTGCGGTCCAGTACGCCAGCATCGAGCCGGATCCCACCTCCTTCGAGAGCCAGGCGAACGTCGGTGCGGAGTAGTCGGGGCGACCCGAGAGGGTAACGTCTTTATCGACGGCTCCCGCGGTTCCGTTCGAATGCACGCCATCACGAACAGCGGGTGGGTGGAGGTCATCACCGGCAGCATGTTCTCGGGGAAGACCGAGGAAATGCTCCGACGCCTCCGACGCGCGGAGATCGCGGGACAGGACGTGGCAGTGTTCACGCCCGCGCTCGACGACCGATACGGCACGGACACCGTCGGCTCCCACGAGGGGCGGAGCTGGGACGCCGTCGCCGTCGAGGGCGAGGGCGAGGGCGTCTGGGACATCGTCGAGAGCCTCAACGGCGAACAGGTCGTCGCGATCGACGAGGGCAACTTCTTCGACGAGACGCTCGTGTCGGTCTGTGACCACCTCGCCGCCGAGGGTCGCCGGGTCATCATCTCGGGGCTCGACCAGACCTACCGCGGCGAGCCGTTCGAGCCGATGCCACAGCTCTTCGCGACGGCGGAGTACGTCGAGAAGCTGCAGGCCATCTGTGCCGTCTGCGGCGAGCCGGCGACGCGGACCCAGCGGTTCGTCGACGGCGAGCCCGCCCACCGCGACGACCCCACCATCGTCGTCGGCGCGGACGAGTCCTACGAGGCGCGCTGTCGCAGCTGTCACACGCTCAGGGGCGACTGACATGACCCAGTGGACCGAGAACCCGGAGGGTGGTCGTGGGCGCGGTCCGGCTGGGCTGGTCCGCGCGTGGGTCGAGGTGCTCGCGCGGCCGAGACGCTTCTTCGCGAACGGCATCGCGCCCTCGGACCAGGCCCCCGGCCTCGTGTTCGCCATGGTGGTCGTGCTCGTCGAGGAGAGCGTCCGGTTCGCGCTCGTGGACGACGTCTACCCGGTCGTCGGCGGCCTGGAGTACCTCTCGGCGGCCTTCTGGCTCGGCGTCGTCGTCCTGCTCGTAGCGCCGGCCGCCGTCCACCTGCTCGCGGCGGTCCAGACCGTGCTGCTCGCGCCGTTCGCGCCCGACCGCGGCGGCGTGAGCGAGACCGTCCAGATACTCTGCTACGCGACCGCACCCTGCGTCGTCGCGGGCGTCCCGAACCCCTACGTCAGGTCCGCGGTCGGCCTCTGGGCCATCGGGCTGTACGTCCTGGGGCTGACGGTGCGCCACGACCTCGGTCGCCAGCGGGCTGCTCTCCTCGGCATCGTTCCCGCGGCTGTCGCATTCGGGATGGGGTTCCGGGCGTTCGCCGCGATCGGCGTCCTGCTCCGGAAGTGGTACATCATCTGACCTGTTCGGGAGAAGAGAAGGTTTTCAGGGGTCGTCTCCGAACGACCCGGTGATGGCCGCCCTCCACCCCATCCGTCAGTTCCTGGTCGAACCGCGGGCCTTCTTCGAGGAGCACGGGACCGCCTCGACACTCCCCGTCGCCGCGCTCGCGGTCGTCGGCCTCGCTATCGCACTCGCCGTCGGCGTCACCGTCATGTCCGGCATGCTGGCCGGTGCCGTCCAGGGCACCGTGATGGTCGACAATCCGGACCGACCGCCACAGGGAATCTGCGGCGCCTTCGAGAACGACTCGCCCGTCACCGAGGGGTGCGACGAGCCCGCGGAGATCGAACGCGACGCGGGCGCCATCGTACGCGAGGCAGCCAACGAGTTCGTCGGGACGGTCGTCCTCGCGCCGTTCCTGCTCTGGCTCGCCGGTGGCCTCACGGTGTACCTCGGTGGCCTGCTCGTCGGTGGCGACACCAGTCTCCCCGGCTCGTTCTCGGTCGCCGGCTGGGCGGCCGTCCCGGAGTTCGCCAGGCTCGTCGCCGGACTGGCGATCCTCCAGTTCGCGCTCGCGGACGTGACGATCACGAACCTCGAGTCCGCACCGGCCGCCGTCAGGGCCGCCATCGCTCCCGTCGAGCCGCTCGTCGCCCTGGCGTCGCTGCTGACCGCGGCCTGGCAGCTGTCCATCCTCTCGGCGGGCCTCGCCGTCGAGGCCGACATCTCTCGTGGCGCGGCGGCGGTCGTCACCGGCATCCCGCTCGGACTACTCGTGCTCGCGACGCTCGTCTGACAGGCACGGAGGCCGTGACTCACCGAGGGTCGTACGCGACGCGGTAGCCCTCCGCGGTCCCCTCGACGTCGGTCACGTCGTAGAGGCGGATGCGCCGTTCCTGTTTCGTCCGCACGGGGAAGTCGTAGTGTTCGGCCTCGTACCCGAGCGTGTCACCCTCCGCTCGACAGCGCTCGACGAAGGCACGGTGCCGGTCGAGGCGCTCGTCGACCAGTGCGCGGGAGCGCGCCGGCAGGTCGTCCAGCCGGTCGTCGAACGCGGCCGCGAAGCCGGCGTCGAGCTCGTAGCCGCGGGAGTCCCGGCCCGCGAGCATCGCCGCCAGCGTGGTCGTCCCGGTGCCCCAGAACGGGTCGAGCACCGTGTCGCCGTAGACGGAGTACATGTTCACGAGGCGGTACGGGAGGGCGAACGGGAACGCCGCCGAACGGCTCCGGACGGCGTCGTCGACGTGTCGGTCCTGCATCGTGCCCGTGAGGTCGGTCCAGACGTCGGAGAACCAGTCGTTGCGCTCCTCCCAGAAGTAGGCGCTCTCGTACCGTCGGTCGGCCCCGGGTTCGAACGGCCGGGTCTCCGTGCCCTTGCGGAACACCAGCACGTACTCGTGTTCGAGGGTGACGTAGGCGTTGGTCGGGAGCATCCCCGAGCCCATGAACTTGTTCGCCTTGTTCGTCGGTTTCCGCCAGAGCACGTCGGGCAGCGGCCGGAACCCGAGCTCGCGCATGTCGGCGGTCACGCGGGCGTGGTTCGGATACTGGGAGAAGCTACCGTCGAGCGTGCGCGTCGCGTCCCCGACGTTGCAACAGACGATGCCTCCGGGGCGGACCACCCGCGAGAGCTCCGTCCACACCGCCGCCAGCTCGTCGTGCATCAGCGAGAAGGCCCGCTCGCCGTCGCCGGCGTCGAGTGCGTCGCCGATGGCCGGATTCAGCGACGCGAACGTCTCGTCCCACATCTCTATCATCGGGTACGGCGGCGACGTGACGACCAGGTCGACGGAGTCACTCGCGAGCGTCGTCATGTCGCGGGCGTCGCCGACGGTGCAGGCGTGTTCCGTCTCCATCGCGTCGTCGCTCGGTTGCGCCGTTTCCGACGTAAAGCTGTGCATCCCGGCGGCACAAGTATCACCCTCGATATGTTTATCTACTCATACGTCCTATCAGTCTTCGGTTAGAGCTATGATGATACCGCTGTTCATCGGGGGAATCGGCGGCCCGGAGATCGTCCTTATCTTCCTGCTGGTCATCCTGCTCTTCGGCGCCGACAAACTGCCGAAGCTAGCACGATCCAGCGGTGAGGCGATGGGGGAGTTCCAGAAGGGTCGCGAAGAGGTAGAGCACGAACTGAAAGCCGCGAAGCAGTCCACAGTGTCGACGACCGCCGACTCCGACGCGGAGCCCGTCGAGGACATCGCCCACATCGAGACGCCCGTCGACGCAATCGACGACGACGCGACCGACACGAACGCGTCGCTCGCGTGAACTCGGCACGGTAGCACGACACAAGGCACTGCACCGTCACGAGACCGCTGCACGCCGGCCGCGCCACCGACCACGTCGGATGTGGAGACGGCGACACCGCGTTTTTCCGGCCACGACTGCAGTAACTTATAACACGGTCGCAATCTTCGTACTGGGCAGTGATGCCCGGGGACGACACCGAGCAGCCGACAGTCCTCGTCGTCGACGACGAGGAGAAGCTGGCCGACATGTACACACTCTGGCTCCGGAGCGAGTACGACGTCCGGACCGTCTACGACGGCGAGTCGGCCCTCGCCGAGCTCGACGGCGTCGACGTCGTCCTGCTGGACAGACGGATGCCCGGCTGCTCCGGCGACGGGGTCATGGACCGGCTCGACCGCCGCGACGAGGACCCCGCCGTGGTCGTCGTCACCGCGGTCGACCCGGACTTCGACATCCTCGACCTCTCGTTCGACGACTACGTCTGCAAACCCATCCAGGCCGACGAGCTCGTCGCCGTCATCGAGCAACAGCTGACGGCTCGCGAGCACGGCGACGAGCTCCGCCGGTACCTCCAGCTCGCCACCAAACGCACGCTCCTCGAGCTCGAACACGGTCCCGGCGTCCTCGACGCCACCGCCGAACTGCGGGCGCTCCGCGACGAACTCGAGCAGCTGGAGGCCGAGCTCCGGCGCACGCTCGACGACTTCGACGCCGTCAGGGAGGCCTACCAGCAGGTCAACCGCGCCCCCGGGCGGACACGGTGGTGACTGGCGGCCCGGCCGCGTGACGACGGTACCCTGCGTGACTGCGTCGCTGTGGCCTGGCGTCAGTCCTCTCGACGTTCGACCTGCATCTCGAGTCCGTCGACCGGATGTGCCGTCAGCGTCGGCAGCAGCTCCAGTGGCCCGTCCTCGGCGGACATCAGGCGGAACTCGCTGCCGACCGTCGCGACGATGAGCCGCGCCTCCAGCAGCGCGAGCTGCCTGCCGATACAGTGCCGGGGGCCGCCGCCGAACGGGAAGTACGCGAACCGGGGCCGCTCGGCCGCGCGCTCGGGTCGCCAGCGCTCCGGGTCGAACTCGTCCGGGTCGTCCCAGAACCGCTCCGACCGATGGACGGCGTACTGCGGGAGCATGAGCGTCGCCCCCTCCGGAACCGTGTAGCCGTTGGCCTCGAACGGGCGAGTCGGCGTCCGGAACATCACGTACACCGGCGGGTAGAGCCGCATCGCCTCGTTGATGACCCACTCGGTGTACTCCATCCCGCGGACCACCTCCATCCACGACCGGTCGCCGTCGAGGAGTTCGTCGAGCTCCGCGTGGACCCGCCGCTCCGCCTCGGGATGCTCGGAGAGCAGGTGCCAGGTGAAGGTGAGCGTCAGCGCCGTGGTGTCGTGCCCCGCCAGCAGCATCGTCATCATCTCGTCCCTGAGCTGCTGCTCCGACTGCTCGCCCCGCTCCTGTGCCCGCAGCAGGATGGAGAGGAAGTCCATCGACTCCCCGTCCGTGCCGGCCGCCAGCTCCGTGCGCCGGCGGGCGACGATCTCCCCGATGAGGCCGTCCAGCTCCTCGACTGCGGACCGGTACTCCTCGTCACCCGGCAACGGCACCCAGTCCGGCACCGCGCTTCGCACCGGGTCCGGTTCGAACCGACGACCGATCGGTTCGAGCTGGTCCTGGACGGTCCGGCGCTGGGCCGCCGAGAGCTCGCCGCCCATCATCAGGTCGCAGATGACGTCGATGGTCACCTGCGTCATCTGGTCCTCGATATCGACCACGTCGCCGTCCGACCAGTCGGCCACCAGCGACTCGGCGTGGTCGACGATACGGTCGGACAGCCCGGAGAGCCGCGACATGTTGAACGCCGGCGTCGCGAGCTCCCGCTGTTTCTCCCAGGTCTCCCCCCTCGCTGAGCAGGAGCCCCTCGCCCAGCAGGTCCCCGAGCGGGTCGTCCTGGAACGTCGGCTTCCGGAACGCGTCCGCCTCGGAGACGAGTATCCGCTCGATGGTGGCCGGGTCCGCGATCATGTACGTGTTCAGCGGCCCCATGTCGAACTGTGCGATGTTTCCGTACGACCCTTCGAGCGCCGTCAGGAACGCGAACGGGTCCCGCGCGTAGCGTCTGCTGCTCCCGAACACCGGTTGCCCCTTCGGCCCGGGTGGCGTCTTCGACATCACCCCCGCTATGGTCCGGAGTGACATGACCGTTCGCCCCGACGAACCCGCCCGGACCGGGCCGCTCGTCGAACGTCCACCCCGCGGCGAGACGGACGCGGCGCTCTGTGCGACCCCGTGTCGACGGACCCAACCCCGTCGAGCCCCTCCTCCGCGTATGGACCAGGCAACCGACCCGGCGAGCATCGACGCGGCCGCCCTGCCGCCGAGCGAGACCGCGACCGCGACGTTCGGCGCGGGCTGCTTCTGGGGACCAGAAGCCCGCTTCGGCGCGCTCCCGGGCGTCGTCCGAACCCGCGTCGGATACGCCGGTGGGACGACCCCGAACCCGACGTACCACTCGCTGGGCGACCACACCGAGGTCGTCCAGGTCGAGTACGACCCCGACGAGCTGTCCTACGAGGCGCTGCTGGAGACGTTCTGGGACTGTCACGCCCCCGCCGCGACGGGCAAGCGCCAGTACCGCAGCGTCGTGCTGGCCTCCGACGACGAGCAGCTGGCGGCCGCTGAGCGGGTCCGCGACCGCATCGTCGCCCGGACCCACCGCGCGAACGAGACGGCCATCGAACCACTCGACGCCGTCACCCCGGCCGAGGACTACCACCAGAAGTACGAACTCCGGTCGACGCCGGTTCTCGGGGACGAACTCGTCGACCGCCTCGGCGACACCTTCGTCGACTCGACGGTCGCGACGCGACTGAACGGGTTCGTCGCCGGTCACGGCGACGAGCGCCAGCGCCGCGCCTTCCTCGCCCGACTCGACCTCCCGCCGACCGTGCTCTCCGAGGTCGAACGGCGGCTCTGAACCGTCGCTGGCGTCTTCCCGACGGTCACCTCCGGGGGTCGTCCACATCGCGACATCGAGCTGACGTCCGGGTGCCACCCCACTCACCCCCTGAGTCCGTGAACCGCCCGATTGCGAGGGGCCGCGGTAAGTGACTTACTGAGATAGGATTTCGACCGCCCGAATTGCCAACCCCGATTCCGCCGATTTCGAGCGCGAGAGCGTTCGCTACGGCGCGTCCGCTCTTCCTTCAGAAACGGTGAGAAACTCACTGGGTTGGGGCAGATATTGAACCACGGTCGCTCCACTTCGTTCCGCTCCCTGGTTCAAATCAGCCGACCCCATCTCCTGCCGACGGACTCGTCGCTACTCTCCTCGTCGATGTCGGCAGGAAAATGGGTTGGGGCAGGATTCTACGTACGGGTTATTGCGGCACCTGCTACCCATCTCGTACTGCGATTTTCGGGTCATGATTCCGGCAGGTACCTCCGTCGCTGCTCCATCTTCTCGCGAGCAGTTCGCCGGTCGTAGTGTCGGTCTAGAACCTTCTCCGAGACGTTCATCCGATCTTGGGTCACGTCCTTCGGCGTCCCTTCGAGCAGGTGCCGCGTGAGCGACCCACTCCGGAAGTCGTGGGGCGACCGCGACGACGGGCACTTCGACGCGAAGTTGTAGTCCATCGCCTCGCAGGTGTCCGGGTCCTCGTCGTGTGGACAGCCCTCACCGTAGCAGCACGGCCGGGAGGCAGCGTAGGCGGTGTTGCGGAACGTTCCCGTCTGGGGACGGCCGTGCGACGTGGTCAGCAGCGGCTCGCGGTCATGGTCATCGCGCACGTCCTTCCGGGGGCCGCTGATGTAGTCCTCGATGGTCTGGGCGACGTAGGGGCTGATGGCGTTCCAGCGCGTACCCTTCTCGCCGTTCTTCAGCGGAGTTCCCTGCTCCGGTCGGTGGACGATGTGGATGGCCGGACCGTCGACCTTCGGGTGCGAACCTTCCAGGTCGAGATCGTCCAGGTCGATAGCGCGGAGCCCACCGACCCGACAGCCAAGGTGCCACAGTAGCAACACCGTGAGGTGCTTCCGCGTCGCGTAGTGGTATCGGTCCAGGTATCCCAGAATCTCCTCGGCGCGGTCCGGGTCCAGCGTCGTCTCGCTCACCTGCTGGTTCTCGGTGACGCGCGGGAGCAGGATCTTCGACGGCAGCTCCTCGGGCACCGCGTCAATCTGCGCGCAGAACCGGAGGAACACCCGGAGGGTCGACAGGTGGTTGTGGAGGGTCTGGGGTTCGAGGGGGTCGTACCCGTCCAGGTACTTCTCGTCGTAGTCCTCGAATCCCTGCCGTCGACTCGCCCGGAACGAGTGGAGGGTCCGGCCGTCGAGCACGTTCAGGTTCTCGATCTCCTCGGCGCGGCACCAGCGGGTGAACGCGAGCAGTCGGTACCGTTGCGAGGTGAGCGTCTTGTCCCGTAGCTCGTCCTCGCGGGTGCTCATATACATCTGCATCGCCACGTCCGGCTCGATTGGGTCCAGTCGACCCATTACGCCGAACCCTCCGCAGATGACCATGACCGGCCGGAAAGAGTGAGATTCAGATACGACTCGTCGCTACCGTGCGGGGATTTATCTCCCGCGCTGTCTTGGCTTGACATGGCTTTCGTACTCCAACTACGAGAGCCCACGCGGGCCCGATGTGGCAGCATCGGGGCCCGCAACTTTCGTTCAGACCCGTGCTCTGAGAGCACCGGGTCCGCGTGGAACCTCCCGTCACCCATCACACTGTGGGTCAGAGACTTAGTCTTTACCCACAGTATAGTGGGTTCAATATACTGTTCAGTGTTCTTCACCCTGCGCATGAAAACGCTGAAACTGCTCGAATGCGGGGTATTTGCCAATGCGCCCACCGCTGGCTTCATGGATGACCCCAGTTGACCGGGATATTCTGGAGTTGCTCCAGAACGAGCCAGCGAACCGCGAATTGGTCCTAACCCCTCGACTAATCTCCGCGAATCTCGATTGGGGCAGGGAGACGATTCGAGAGCATATGCTAGCACTCCGTGACCACGGCCTCGTCGAGTACTACGACGAGGAAGCTGGAATCTACCAGCTCTCGCAACGTGGTCGAAACTACCTGTCGGGCGACCTCGACGCCGAGGAACTGGAAGACGGTGCGTAGTCACGGCGCACCCTCCTCACCGTACACGTCGTGGTACGGTCCCCACTCGGTGACCAGCTCTAATTCGTCGCGGTGGTAGTTCTCACCAGTCCGCTTGTCGTGGAGTTCCTGGAAGACTGCTTCCTGATCTCCCCGGGCGCACGCCTGACACCAGAAATGGTTGTTCGTCGGCTCCCAGTTCCGGTGTCCGTTCGGGCAGGTCCATCGCCAGCGATCCAACTTTTCGTCGAGATTGATTCGAAATCCCATCCGGTCGGCACTGAGGGGAGTTTATGTAAAAGTCCGAATCCTTGCGCGGGGTGAAAGTGAAACTGGAATCGAGAACGCTGAGATTGCTGAATATTCAAAGGAGGGTCCAAGACACCGTCGTCTTGCAATTTTGTTGCCCAGTGAAAGTAGTCCCTGTCAATTCGACGGGGGTTACTCAACCTATGTCCGTCAGATTGGTATTTTAGCTTGGAGAACGCATTTACCGATTCCAAGTGTTATTAGAAATATGCGCCGCCGTCGTGTCCTCCAAACGGTCCCCGTCGCGGTAGCGTCGGTCAGCGGTTGCCTTTCGAGTGCTCGGAGTCCAGAACAGACACTCGAACGGAGGATGATCGCACTGACCGATTCGAGAGCCGATCCTCCGGACGGAATCGAGGTTTCCGCTTCGATGGTAAGCTCAACTATCAACGAAATGTCCACAGCGTCGGTTCGAACGGTGTTGAGAAACACCGAAACTGGCAATTCGAGTGTTTTCACTGGCCCCAACCCACCATTCAGCACAGAGGAGAGTCAGAACGGGGGCTGGATGCTGGTTCATCCGGACACGGGATTAGAGAAGAAGTCCAAAAGCTGTTGGGAGCCATCGTCTGATACACGTCTGGGGAACTCCGATCTCCTGTACGAACACGAGTTAGAGAGCGGGCAGACAATCGAACAGACCTACGAACTGTGGGGAAGTCCCTACGATGACCGTTGTATGCCTGCTGGGGAGTACACATTCAGTAACGAGTATCAGGAAGTGGAAAACCAGTCCGAGTTCGAGTGGACACTTACCTTCGCAATCGACGAGACGGAGTGAATTTTCTCCGACTTCGGGTCGTTGCGGCTCGGTGCCGAGACTTAAATTGTAATTCCTAGTCGGCTGGCGTGCAGCATGTCGAGAAACCAGATCGACCTCGTCGACGTTGTAGCGTTGATCCTCGTCCCGTTCATGGGCGCAATCGCCCTCGGGACCATCGGGATGCAAGTAAACGTGTTCGGGAACTTCGCGTTCTCCGACGTGCTCTGGTCGGCCTCCAGCGTGGAGCTGACCGCCGCCGCCCTGCTCTCCATCGCGGGCACCGTCTGGATCGTCGCCACCAACGAGATCGACGGCAGCAGCTACGAGAACTACGAACTCGTCATCCTCGCCGTCACCCTCGGTATCGTGCCCGCCTACGTGCTGATTCCCGCCGTCCGTGCGTTCGCGGGCATCGACGCTATCTCGTTCATCCTCGCGATGGTCCAGTCCGGCGGCGCCATCCTCGTCAGCTACGTCGAGTAACCCCGCTCACCCTACCCACTCATGAGCACCCACCAACCCTCAGAACCCGGCAGAATCGTGCTCCGAGGCTTCGACTCCGAGACCACCGAACGACTTCGGAGAATCGTCACCAAAGCAGGCATCCGCCAGCAAGTCATCGACCACCAGCCCGACCGAGGTGAGAGCCGTGAGTAATCCGACCGCGCGGCTGGTCGGGTTCACGTTCCTCCTGATCGTACTCGTCGGCTCGCTCGTCTGGTTCGGGTTCGGGGTGAGCCTCGCATGAAGGCCAAGGTCATGGTCATGGCGCTGCTGCTCGTCTCGACCACCCTCGTTGCTCCCGTGTCTGCGTCGACGACGACGCCCGACTCGGACAACTGCGACAGTGTGGACCTAACGGTGCGGCTGTTCAACCCGCTCGACGACACCAGTGACTGCTGGGCCGATGTCGACGAGATTCGACAGGGCTCGAAGGCACAGGAGCGGGCTGATATCCTGTCGCGGGCAGAGACCATGCAGGCTGACCAGGAGACGACGGTCACCGCCTACCACAACACGCTCGAAAACGCCCGCACTGTCGCCTGGACCAAGGCCGAGGTTGCCGCCCTCAAAGCCCTGGAGAACAACAGCTCGCAAGCCGAGACTCGCGTCGCGGCTCGCGCGGCTGTCGAGGCTTACTACAGCCGGATGATCCAGAACCTGCTCCAGTATCGTGACTCGCGGATGCAGGAGCTGGAGTATCTCGCCGAAACTCGCGACAACCTCTCGCTGGCCTCGGCTGCACTCGAAGTCCACGTCTACGGCTTCGGCTCGGTCGTCGATACCAGCTACGACTGGACGCTCACCGAGGACAACACGAACGCCCAGGTGACGCTCCCGAACGGCTCGGTGTACAACATGACCACGTTCAGCTGGGGCTACACCGATCAGGACACGGGCGTCCACCACTCCACCCAGCCGCTCTACTGGGGCGACAACATCGAGACCGTCAACGAGGAGAACCACTACGTCGACTACATCCGGTTCTACTCGTCGTACGACAATCAGACTGCGACGGCGTACAACTCAAGCGAGATCGACGCGCTCGTCCAGGAGATGCAGTCCCAGAACACGCAGATGCTCTCGAACATCAACGAGACCGTCAACGGTCTCTACGGGAGCTACGTGCGTGGCGAGCTCGACATCGAGGAGTACCGGAGCGTCCAGGCAACCGCGATGGGCTGGAGTCCCGACCTGAACTCGACGGGCTACAGCATCTACGCGGTCACCGCGCTCGGACAGGCCGGTGAAGAGATTCCGGACCTCAACCAGACCGGGTCGATGACCATCGAGACCAGCGAGTTCACCGCCAACAACAGCAGCGAGACGCTGACCGGGCTCATGACTGGCTCGCCGCCCAGCGGCGATGCCTGGACGGTGAACACGACGTACGACCCTGCGAACGCGAATGGCTCGCTGATGTTCCACGTCAGCGCGTCGAATCGCTCGGTCGAACTCACCGAGCCGTTCACGCTGGTCGGTGCCGAGGACAGTGACGGCTCGGAGATTCAGCAGGTCCAGATGCAGCGGTACAACTACCGCACGAGCAACTTCAGCGAACTCGGTGACAAGCTGGACCGGCTCATCGAACTCCGCCAAGAGGAGCAGATTCGCATCGAAGAAGCATCGAGTGGAGGCGGTGGCGGTGGAGGCGGCATCGGCTGGCCGGGAAGCGACACAGGAGGCTTCGGTCTCGGTGGCGGGGTCGTCATGCTCGCTATCGCTGCTGTGCTCGTCGGCATCGGCGTCAAACTCTACTTCGAGGTGATGACGCCGTGAGAGCCGCGGCGGTCATGGTCATCGCGCTTGCACTCGTCACGGTCGGTGTCGTCCCTGGGGTAACCTACGCACAAGACGGGGACAACACGACCGCGACAACGGCGGTACCGGACGGCCAGAACACTTCGACAGTCCGGGCCGATCTCGGCGCGGGCGTCACCCTCGTCGACATGGAGAAGAAGCCCGGCCAGATCGTGCTCGTGCTGCACGCCGAACAGCCCGCGACGATGCTGAACTGGCAGGACAGCATGGGTGCGATGAAGGCCGCCAACGAACGCGGCGGGGACGACCTCGCCGCCGTCGACATGGACGCCTACCAGCATCGC
Organism: Haloarchaeobius iranensis; assembly: GCF_900103505.1. Classification (GTDB taxonomy): domain Archaea; phylum Halobacteriota; class Halobacteria; order Halobacteriales; family Natrialbaceae; genus Haloarchaeobius; species Haloarchaeobius iranensis. The sequence continues at coordinate 40,392 of NZ_FNIA01000012.1, read as the reverse complement.
GTCTGGCTCGACCGTGGCCGCCAGCGCGTCGTGCTCGACGTCGAGACCTGGCGCGGTGCCTCCACCATCACCGTCTGGACCACCCAGAAGGAGTTCGTCATCTCCACCAATCTCCCGTCGGCGAACCCGTTCGGCGCGACCTCGTCGACGGGCGGCTGGCTCGGTGGCTTCGGCGTCGCCGTCTGCATGGTCTCGCTCGCTGCATGGAAGCACAAGCGCAACCCGCCCCAGGGGGTGCGTGAACTTGAGTGACCGCTACCGCCCCACCTTCGGCAGCCGCTGGGACTACGCCGTCTACCTGCTCGCCGAGTACAAGGTTCCCATCACCCTGACCGTGCTCGCACTCGGCGTGTGGGCGGCGTGGGCCGTCGAGACCGTCCCCTCTCCACCGCCGGAACTCGTCAACTTCGCCGCGCCCGTCGCCATCCTCGCCATCCCAGCCTACGCCGTCGGTGACAGGCTCGCGAAGTGGCTCGACCCACACGAGTGGGTGAAGGTCGGCGTTGCCGACCCCGGTACCGTCGATGGGGACAACTTCGAGACCGCCAAGTACGACGGCAAGGGCGTCGCTCCCGACCTCTGGGAGCAGAAGACTGTCACCGGCTACAGCCCGCTCCGGCCCGATGACGGTACCTTCGACGCCGTCGTAACCGCCTTCGAGTACTACGACGACATCGACGAACTCGAAGTACGCGGATGTGAGCAGGCCGACCTCCCGCCCGCAGAGGCGTGGGAGTCCGCGACTCGTGTCGACGAGATCTACGAGCACCACCACCGGGTGAAACGGGCCTACAGCCAGCTCAAGTCGACCGTCCACAGCTACGCGACGCAGGTCCACGATGCAACGCTGCTGCTGGCGGCAGCAGAAGACGAGAAGGCCAACGTCGCGCCCGACGTGGAGATCCAGGCACTCATCGACGAGATGGAGAACGAAGTCGAAGATCTCCCCGACGCACCCGCGCCCGACCAGGAGGGACAGTGGCTTCGGGAGGCGAAGGGTGACCTCGGCCAGCTCAATGACCATGACCAGATGACCGACGCCGTCGCCGACGGTGGTGAGGAACCGTGAGCCACGAGGAAAGCGGCTCCGGCGAGTGGGCCAGCAGTGAGGCGAAGGACTGGAAGGACGGCCGTCACAAGCGCGAGAACGGCTACGTGCTCAACCACGCCGGAGAAGTCGGCGATACGACGACTCGGCAGGCACTCACCGCGTTCCATGGTGTCTACGAGCGCGCGTATCGTCGCGGCTGGATCGACGGCGACTGGCCCGGCAGCGTCACCGACACCGAGATGTATCGACGCTGGCGGCGCACACAGCAGACCGAAGCCTTCGCCCGCGCGGTCGACCAGGGCGACGCCGTCGATCTCCGCCAGCAGGTCGGCAGTCAGAACGACGAGATCGACGTTTCGGGCTGGCGGGATATCGAGCACATCCGCGAGATAGCCGTCCAGCGGCACCTGCGGCTCTACATCTACGGCGAACCCGGCACGGGCAAGACCCGGTCGGGCTCGCTCGTCGCCCGGCACTGGGTCGAGGAGCGCGTCGAGGAAGGCCACCAGGACGCGCTGGTGCTCACGAACATCCGGACACTCGCCGAGGAGCACGAGCGCGTGCGCTGGGTGTCCAACTGGGCCCAGCTGAAGGAGATCATGCACTCGGAGATGGACGACATCCTCGCCGAGAACACCCGGCCCGTGCTGTTCCTGTTCGACGAGGCATCCAGTCAGGCGGCTGGCCGGGGCAAGCAGGGCCACGAGGCGAGCACGAAGCTCGCCACGTTGGTCTACAAGATTCGGAGGTTCGCTGGTGCTATCGTCATCATCGGCCACGACGGCAAGGACCTCCACCCCGCCGTGCGCGAGCTGTGTACGGTCTGTGAGAAGGAGTCGAAGAAGGTGGCGCGGTTCTACGAGACGGTCAAGAACCGCGAGGGAGTCGACCCGATCACGCCGACAATCACCGGCTGGCCGGACTCGATGTGGCAGCCCAACGACAAGGACCCCGCGCCCTGGTCGTGGGACGACGGCCAGGAGGGCGAATCGGGCGAATCCGGGTCGCACATCTCCCGAGAAGACGCCTATCGGGAGTTGGCGATCTGGACCGTCGTCGACGAGAAGACGAGGAACGGCGACGACGCGCTGTCGTTCGAGAAAATCGCCCAGAAGCGCCTGAACGGACTGTATTCGGGCGAATGGTGCCGTCGCAGGTGGAACGAGTACGACTCCGGCGAGCACGCCGACACGGTTGCCACAGTGCAGGAGGCAATCGCATGACGGCACGCACCCGCACGGCAACCAACAACTCGACGCCCCCCGCCGCGGTCATACGCGGGCGGGCGCTCTCGCTTCGCGTCGAGCGACCGCGTGACCATGACCGCGCGCGGTCCCGGCGGCTCGGTGATATATATCAGTCGCGCCCGCGAGGTGCGTTCGCGTGAGTCGGTCCTCGAACGCGAGCCGCTACGGGTCGCTCGCGGAGAAGTACCTGGCCGACGAGCGCGGGCTGGTGCTCGACGGCCAGCACACGAGCTGGTGCGATGCCCGGTTCCAGAACGGGACGCCGGTCGAAATCAAGAGTGCGATGGTGTCGACCGGCTACTTCCAGATCTACCGCAAGTACCATGAAAAGCTTCGCGAGGCTGGGGGCTGGTACGGGTTCGTGGTCTATCGCGAGCACGGAGATGAGATTCGAGTGCTCAAGACGCGAATGACACGACCCTCAAGATTGCCACTCCAATCGCTCTGGTCACCGACTGGGGGGCATCGAGACAGTGAAAAGGCAAAAATCAGCTTCAGCGAGATCTGCTGTGATTAGAGAACTGCCAAGACTTCGGTGGTGGTATCGCGTGTTATTCCGACTCAGAATCGGAGTCAGAGTTATGTCCTGCAAGTTCTTCCCCCCAAGAACGAAGTGCACTAATCACTCCCGGACCCTTGTGACCACGTTCCGGTTCCAGTTCACGACCGGTTTTCGGGGAGCGCGCCATCTTACACTTCTGTTAGATGCGCCTGGATTTATATTAGCGGAACGGCATACACCTAGTGTAGAATCTACACTCGCTGTAATGCAGGAGAGAATAATACAAATAAGTATAGTTTACAAACCTCTGAACAAACAACCTGAGCGTGTGAATAAATGAGCAAACCTGAGTGGAAATATCTATCATCATCAAGAATTGATTCCCATGGGCGAATTAAAATACCAGAAGAGCTATTCGAACTAGGTATTCTAAAACCTCCAGAAGAATCACCCCAACCAGACGCCTGGTGGTCATACGAGAAACGACATGGTTGGGTGGTCTTATCTGATGAGCCTCTTGAGGGTGAACGATTCAAACCATTCAATGTGGTTGGGAGGCGAAAGATAGGTGGGAAAAGCGATAACCATCGAGTGACTATTCCCAATGAGTTTATAGATGATTCATCAGAGAGTGTCCACTCTGTGGCTCAAAAAGTACCATCAATTGTGCGATTCGATCCAGACGCTGAACTCCACTTTCTCACATACGAAGATATGATCCAGTCATCCCCTCATGCTGCAATTGTCTTAACAACAAATAAACTGAATAGAATGTTGAGTGGGAAAGTCGATGAACCAGAAGAAAATTTGCCCTGGTAATCTTATCGTAAGTTATGTAAATATCGCAAGGGCGGTGTTTAGATAAGCACTAAAAGGTGAGAAACAGCATTTCTGAGTTCTCTATGCCCGAAAACGCCGCCCGCAACTGAAGTATGAACGAAGCAGAAACTGCCGACGATTGGCTTCGATTATTCGCATTCGTATGGAATCAACTAATCTGAACGCGACCATCGCAAGACAGCCAATACGCCTAGAGTAATTAAAACTGCAACAATTACCGGTGAAATTAAAGATTCGAGTTCCCATCCGACACTAAAGACTACAGAGAATAGTAAAGAAATGACACCCGCAGTTGCAGTAAATAGAGTAAGGTGTAACAATACGACGTTGTCATTATTTAATTGTCGCATATTACCAATCCACTGATTGTACTCTACAAGTTGGAACAACAACCACTCTTTCTCTGTATACTCGCCTTGAATAACATCAAATCGGTGACCATCACTTACTCCAAAATCAGGATCGGATGCAGAATATGTAAATACTCCAGAAATTATTGACAATAATAAGAGTGTTACCCCACCTACCCCAAATTGAAATGATAGGGTGCCCACAGAAGCATCTGATAGAGAACCATCGCTCACTTGAACGGCTGAGATGACGAGACCAATAAACAAGACGGAGGTTCTGACGGTCCTCATTGCTTTGTCATCAATATCTTTCAATAAACGAATTCGTTCAGACAGAACCTCACGTGACTCTTTGCGGACTACCTGAAGAGCCTCGGTCTCTACCGCTAAATCTTCTAAATCTTCACTGGAGGCATTCTGAATCCAGTCCAAAGAAACATCTTCTTCAGTCTGATTATCTTGGGAATCATCGCCTGCAGTAGCCTCTGACTCACAATTACTGGAATTTTCTTCATTATTTGAAGAGCCCTGATTTCCATCACCCGTAGCCATTAACGCCTACATCAGATGAGGCCCACATATATTCTTGGTTCCGGTATTGAGCTGACGGATAGTCATTCTTGAAAACGACAGAGCTCAGATTATCTGCTCATCCCGTCGCTCAATATCTGGCGGTTCTGATTCTCATGCCTACCGACTCGTGTGCATATTCGGGAAAGTTGATCTCTTGACGTATGACCCCTGGCGGATAACTATCGAGAGAGATGAATATTGACTCTGTAGTGCCACTTAACCACGGCTTTTGAACTGACGTTGGAAAGGACTACGTTTGGTCGTCAAGGGCGCTAACCATCTGTTCGGGCCTCCACATTAGGAATGCCTCCGCACGCGCCATATCGTATAGGCTGTTCATGAACAGATGCTGACTCGCCCCGTCAGGGTATATGAAGTACTGAAGTGAAATCCGCCTCATTTCCTCAAAGCTCGTAGGATTGAAATCCTCATCTAAAAAGGCGTAGAACCCCCTAACATTCGTGAGTACTATCATGGCCTCTGTGCGGAATTGATGCCATAGCTCTTTCCGGTCCAGCAGATTCGCTAACAGCTCCGGGTCAAATGTGAAACCCCCAATAATGTTGAGCGAGTTTGGACCTACCAATACCGTTAGATCCACCGGGATATGGTGCAATTCAACCTCGAACGAAAACTGTTCGCCACCCTCCTCTCTAACAACCGTCCAATCTGAGATTCGTTGCTCGTCAAGCCAAGATTCAATTTTCTCCTCGGAGAAGGCGACCATGTAGCTAACAATTTAGTATATAATGTGTTTAGTCTATTGGCTTCAGCGACCCTTGGTATATGGGGCCTGAATCAGCACGGAGGAATTCGGTCAGGGGGGTTCCAACTTTGATGCATCCACGGAATCACTATCTATCTCTACAGTATACTCCCGTTCTCCGTCAAGCACGGTGAATACAATCCGCGCCTTCGCATTCTCGTAATCTTCTTTTACTGTCTTGAGGTGGCCCACTGAGAAAATGCGAATTACTATGAAAATCTCAACTAACTCTCCCTGTAGAATCTGGATGGGAGCTCTCCCATCTGCATCTCTTCCCTCATGTAGAATCACGAGGGGCTCTTGACCATAAACCGAGTCTGCAAGTTCTTCGTAATGCACAATATGTCTCTCATCCTTAGAATCTTGAGCGTTGTAGAACTCGATCCAGTCTAATTCTGCAGAGATGATATGGGCATTATCGTCACCTCGGTTATTCGCCTTGAAATATAATTCCATCTGGATTTCACCACCTATCGTTGAATGCGGTGATGCATCTGGAGCAACTCTTGAGCTAAATATTACCTCAGATTTCGGGGCTTCAATGTGGGTAAAATAAAAATCAACCACTCCAATAATGAGCGTGATTAGAATTAGAATTACGCTCCATATCTGCAGGCTAACTCCAAATAACATCTCAGCCGAACTAAAGAAGCCAGGGCAGAAAAGTGGAGAGGTTCAGATTAAGATATCGGACAATGCAGAGCGGAGACTTCGTAGTGGAATAGTGCTCTCAATTGAATCGAATGGACACCCCCTCGTCAAGAATGTCACGCTCAAACGGTTGTGCGGAGGCGTGGGCGGGGGCTGAGTATTTTTTCTGTTTGTGCCCTTGGGCACACTCTCCAAGGGGATGTTCCCGCCCGCCGGGAACGACCCGCGCGGTCGCCGCCCCGATCTCGAGCTCGACGAGCCACGCCATGACCAGATGACCAACCAAAATTGACCTACGAACCCCGAAATAGGCAACTCAGATGGAGAAAACAGGGGTACGAGACAGTGATGCCTCTACTCGGGGCCGCGCTACCGGGCGAGCGCGGCGAAAACGCCCCGTTCGCGCTCCCCGTCGATCTTCGCGACGACCTCGGCACCGGCCAGGTCGATCACGTCGTAGCCGCTCTTGTGCCACGCCTTCCGGCCCTCTGCGAGCACGTCCTGAATGCGCGGCTTCGCTGTCGCCTTCAGCTTCGACAGCATCGTCTCGATACGCACCGTCTCCACGCTCCCGTCGTCGTTGACCGTGACCTCCGCACCGTACTTGTTCAGCCACAGCTGGAATGCCGACGACTCCGCCTGACACCGGTTCATCCCGAGGATCTTCGCCGCGCGGTCGGCCGCGTTCTTCACCTGGTGCTCGGTGCTCTCGATGATACCTTTCAGCTCGTCGTGGAACTTCCGCGACGCGAAGCTCACTACGCCGTCGTCGTTCTCCAGCACGGCACCGAGGCGCTTCAGCGCACGGTAGATGGTACTCACTCCACGTCCAGTCTCCTCGGCGATCTCCTCGTAGTGCTGCCCACCGCCGTCGGTGAGCAGCTGGTCGAGCACGTCCAGGTCGGCGTCCGTCATGTCCCGAAGCGACGTGACCAGCAGGTGCTCCTGCTCGGCCTCGATCTGTGGCGTCGGGTCGTCGTACATCGCGACCGTCTCCTCGCGAGCCGCCGGTCGGAAATGGTCGTCCTCGACGTACGTCCCCGGGTCAGGGTCGGTCGGCACGCTACCCCAGTCGAGGAAGTTCAGTAGCGTCTCCTCGATCTCGCGCTCGGCGTCCTCCAGGTCGCGCCACACGATGGGATCGCCGCCGTTGCGCTCCTGATTGATGAGCACGCCAATCTTGGGGTGATACAGTGGGTTCTCGGGGTCGCTTTTGACGTGCTTCGGGTGGTAGTGCTTGAACTGGAAGCCGTACCGGTGGCTCGGAATCAGTTTCTGTGCGCTCTCCGGGTCGACCCAGAGCCGGTGCATGTACCCGACGATCTCCTCGTTATTGACCTTGTACTCGGCCTTCGTCCCCTTCTCGTCGGCGAGCAGGTGCATCGCTTTCATCATCGTGCCACTCGCCAGCAGCTTCGACGCGATCTCCCGTCGCACCCGGACGTACCGCTCGTAGGCCGTCACTCGCGAGTGCGCCGGGCTCGGCTGGTCGGTGAAGTACCGCGAGTTCATCGACAGTCCTGCGTGGGTCGCGACCGCGTCGAAGATGCCGTGAAGTAGCTTCGGCACCTCCTCGGGCTCGACGTTGCTGGCTTTCAGCTCGACGTCGACGCCCTCGGTTCCGAACCGCGTCCACCAGCGTTTCCCGAACCCGAGTTCGTCCCCGCTCTCGCGATGGCGCATGTTCTGGAACCGCGGCTCGATGATCGGCGAGAACTTGCGTCGTCCCTCACCCTTGCACGTGATGTCCCACGAGTACAGCGCCTCACCAGCGATGTTGTCGCTCGGCCGGGGCGCGATACCCGTCTTCGAGTAGTTACACTGGATCTCCCAGCGCTCGCCGTCGATCTCGGTCTCGAACTCGGCGTATCCATCGAATCGTCCGACGATGGCCTTCGCGAGCAGCTGGTACGGACCCAGCCCGTACTGCGGATACTTCAGGTACGCCTCGAACTCGTGGGGCTGCGTCACCGTCTGCCCCGTCACTGTCGCACCTCGTGCAGCTTCGCGGTCGCACTTCGCCCGCGTTCGACCGGGTTCCCGTCGCCGTCGACGTGGACGGTCTCGGCCGACCACTCTTCGATGCTCTCGGGATCGCGCTGCGGTCGGTCGCCGCGCTCGCCGTGCTCAATCAGGTAGTCGCGACGACGGTCCAGCAGCGCCAGCAATTTCTCGCGGGTCTCGCGGTCCAGCGCCCGCTCGCACTGCTTCCAGCAGTTGATTACCTGGAGTCGGTCGATGCCCTCGATACGCGCGACGGCGAGACGCCGCGCGTCGTCGTTCCCGACCAGGTCATGGTCAAGGAACCGCGCGGGATCCTCGTCGATGGCCTCGACGATACGCTCACGCAGCTCCCGGTTGTACGTCACCGGTGCTCACCTCGCGGGAGCCGCCTCGGGGTGTACTGGTTCTCCCTCGGGTGCTGTGGCTGGCAGGTCGTACAGAGAATCGAGTAGCGAACCCGCTCGCGACGGTCGTCGTACCCCTCGATGTAGACGCTCTCACGCGGGTGCTGGACGCTGGAACCGCAGATACTGCACCGCGGCATCACGCGTCACCTCGGTCAAGCTCATCCAGCGTCGGCCGCTCGCGCTCGGCTCCTGTCCGGCGGAGCCGCCGGGAACAGAAGTACGCATGGCCAGCCTCACCGCCCTCGGTCAGCCGGGTGCAACGAGCCTTGCACTCGTCGCACCGGAACTCGCGCGACGTGGTCGGCTTCGGGCGGGCCTTCTCGCGGACCCGAAGCTCCTCGGCCGAGATACCGAACTGGCTCTCGGCACTCACGCAGACCACCTCTCGGATACGAGAACCGCAAGACTGCGAGGGGCCGCGCCAAGGAACTTACTGGAATAGGATTTCGACCGCCAGAATCGCCAACCCCGACTCCGCCGATTCCGGGCGCGAGAGCGGTCGCTACAGCGCGTCCGCTCTTCCTTCAGAAACGGTGAGAATCTTAGTGGGTTGGGGCAGATTTGAACTGCCGACTTCCTCCGTGTGAAGGAGGTGTCATAACCGGACTAGACCACCAACCCGCGACACCTGTCGCTACCCGGTTCCGAAACTTAAGGGTTGCCTTCCAGCCTACCGGCTGATGGGCATTCCGCCCAGACGGTCGCGGGCGTTCGAGCCGACCCTGCGGACGCGCTCGGTGCGGGTCGGCTCGGGTTCCGGCTCCTCGACGCCACGGTACTCGTCGATGCGGGCTCCGACGCGCTCGCGGACGGGTTCGAGCTCCATCTCGAGGCCGGCGGCGAGTTCCTCGGCGGTGCGTCGTGCGTGGTATCGGGCGTCTCTGAAGTGCCGGTTCATAGACGAGAGTACGGTGGAGCGAGCTATAAACGTGTCGCCGAGAGGGGGTCAGAAGTCGTCTTTTTTAGGCTCGCCAAAACCGGCAGCTTTTTGTTATTGTTAGGCAGACCTAAAGCTGCGGTCGGCGAGGAATCCACACCGTGCCACAGCCGCCGTCTGGACTCCCATAGCAACTCATGCCACGAGGCGCGCACAGACGCGCCAGGGACCCGTGGGCATCACTTCGGGACCCACTCCTGCCTGTCCCGCCGACCCACCGTTTTCGCCGAGGCCCAAGGGTTTACTTCCGAGAGGGGTCACTCCCGAGTATGTTCGAGCGGTATCCGATTCCGACGCCCTTCCAGGTCGGCCCCATCAACGCCTACCTCGCCGGGCGCACGCTTGTCGATCCTGGTCCCGACAGCGAGGAAGCGTGGGCCGAGTTGCTCACCGCGCTGGAGGAGCACGACCTGACGCCGGACGACATCGAGCGGGTGCTCGTGACCCACCCGCACCCCGACCACTTCGGGAGCGCCCACCGGTTCGCCGACCGCGGCGCGACGGTGTGCGCGAGCGAGCCCTGTGCCGAGATCGTCGGCGACTTCGCCGGCCGCTGGGCGTACGAGCGCGAGTTCTTCACCGACTTCTTCGAGCGCAACGGGATGTCCGCCGCGACGGCCGACACCGTGACCGAGCTGCCCGAGGCGTTCCTCAACTACGCCCCCGACGTCGACGTGGACGTGACACTCGCCGCTGGCGACACCGTCACGGTCGCGGGCACCGAACTCAGCGTCGACGGGGTCACTGGTCACGCCCTCGGAGAGCTGACCTTCACCTACGAGGACGGCGACGGCGACACGGTCTGTCTCGTCGGCGACAACGTCCTCCCCGATATCACTCCGAACCCGTTCCTCCAGCCGCCCACGGAGTCCGGCGGTGAGCGTCCCCGCATCCTCCCGCGATACAACGACTGTCTGGCGCGCCAGCGTGACGCCGGCTACGACCGGCTCCTTCCCGGCCACCGCGAGCCCATCACCGACCCGGCGGGTCGCATCCAGGAGATACTCGACGCACACGAGGACCGCACTGCTGAGGTTCACGAGCTACTCGACGGCCCGATGACCGCGGTCGACCTGATGCACGGCCTGTTCGAGAACCTCCCCGTGACCGAACAGTTCTCGGGGATGAGCGAGGCTATCGGCCATCTCGACGTGCTGGAAGAACGCGGCGAGGTCGAGCGACACGAGCGCGGCGGGATGATCGTCTACGAGCGGACCTGAACGGGACGAGCCGACAGCTCAGTCGTCGTCGCTCTGGTGGCTGTCGTCCGCCGCGTCGTCGTCACCGTCGTTGGACTCGTTCCCGCCGTTCCCCGCCCGGAACGGACAGTTCGACTTCTGGACGACGGTCCGGGTCAGCGTGACGCCCGTCCCGCCGTCGCTCTCGAGTTCGACGGTCACCTCAGACATCGGCGAGTCGTAGGCCTGGTTGACCACCACCTGCCCGCCCGGCGCGACCGTCTCCCGCCCAGGCGGGACGGACTCGCCGTTCACGTGCTCGATGGTCAGGGCGGTCGGGAGCTGGTTCGTCACCCTGACTTTTACGGGCGACTGGTTCCCCTGGTTCGGGCTCGCCGACGTGTAGCAGGCCTCGACGTTCACGAGCGCCTGGTCGTCCTCGACGACGGTCACGGAGACGCCTCGTTCCGCACTCACCGACGAGAAGCCCGCACTTCCCGTGACGAGCGCTGCTGCTGCCGCCACGGCGAGCACGGCGCTCAGCAGCTTGAGGCGCGTCATCGGTCGAGTTCCGGTGGTGCTTCCGAGTCACCGAGTTCCAGCTCGGCGACGTAGTAGCGGTGGGCCAGCGCCGAGCAGGCGAACGCGACCACGATGAACACCATCCAGGCGAACTCCGGGAGGAGGGAGAACGGCGTCACGTCCAGCCCCACACCGGCGACGAGCGCCAGCGAGAACGCCGAGAGCCCGACGTAGTACTCGTTCCAGGGTATCTCCTTCCCCCGGACGACGTCGAGGTAGAGGTCCACGTCCGCCAGCGCCGGCGTCGGCTCGACGACCCCCCGGTCCTTGTCGAACTCGACGACGCCCGCGTCGTCCATCATCGGCAGGTGCTGCTGCTGGAGCGCGGTGTACACACGCTTGCGCTCCTCGTAACCCACCTCCGACAGCGCGACCTCGTTCTCCCAGGCCGCGATCTGCTCGGCCATCGGCCCGATCTCCAGCCGCCCCGCATCCTCACGTTTCATGACGTGCACCGCGTACCGTCGTCGGTGGTTCGAAAGCACGTCGAACAGCTCGTCCTCGGAGACGCGTGTCGATGGCTGCGCCTCCTCGTCCCCCTTCGCTTTTGCGACCCCCATGCGTTGTCTGATTTGTTATCTCACCACCATAAAAAACTGTCCCACTCTTCAGCTAAATTATCGGTTCGGGGAGTTGGTTTAGCATCGAATTAGCACCGTACCGGGTGCATTAATCAGTGCATATCGACGGTTTCAGACGGGTGAGGCCGAAGTTCGTCGATGAGGGGGAATGCCTTGCCGGTTCCCGTTCGTAACCGCCGGTTCGGCTGCTCGGGCAGCTGATACCAGCCTCTCAGAGCAGGCCAGAGAGAAGTTCCGACCCAGTCTGAACCGAGGGCTTGCTCGCTCAGACCTTACCGGATATGGCTCAGGTCACTCAATACAGTACGGGTACCTCCCATTGGGTTCGAGTGAAGCGACCCGGTGCGAGCCGGCGTCACCTGGGGGGACCGGGGGACGACCGCTCGTGTGAGGTCGCTCGAACGAGGTAGAACACGACCATGGAACGACGCAAGTTCATCGCAGGGGTCGGATCGCTCGCTGCCGGCGGGGCAGCTGCATTAGGTACCGGGGCGTTCACGAGTGTGAGTGCAACTCGAAATATCGACGTTGAGGTTGCTGACGACGCAAGCGCGTACCTTCGGCTTGAAGGGACCGGTGGCGCTAACTCCGAGTACGTGACCGACGATGGAAACGGTGGAACGCTGGCCATCAACCTGGATTCCAATAACGCAACTGGTGCTGGTGGTGACGGGGTCAACCCCGATGCAGTTACGCAAATTGATGACCTCTTTGTCATCGAGAATCAGGGAACTCAAGAGGTTGACGTCAGTCTCAGCAAGAGCGGAGACAATAGCGGTCTGGTGAAGTTCTACACTGACAGTAACGCCTACGACGACGGAACCTCGATTGGTAGTGGTAATAATCCAGTCACCCTCAGTACTGGTAGTAGTGTCACTGTCAGTATCGAGATCGACACGGAAGGTGAAAGTGTGGGTGACGGCGACGAGCTCCTCGATTCGGTGACGTTCAACGCAGACGCCACTAGTTAGAGGTAATACAGATGAACCGTAGAAAATTCGTGTTGAGCCTCGGAGCTCTCGCCGGAGGCGGTGCGGCAGCAATGGGTACCGGTGCGTTTTCCAACGTCGAAGCCGAGCGTGACATCAGTGTCACCGTCGCAAACGACGCGAGCGCATATCTTGGTATCCAGCCCGGCGATGGTCCGAACGGAAACTACGCTGACACGACCTCGAACGATGCACTGGCAATCAGCCTGACCGACGATAACAACAACATCGGAAGCGGTGTTGCCGGTGGAGAAGGTATCAACACCAATGCGGTCACCAGTATCGGTGACATCTTCAAGATTCAGAACCAAGGGACGCAGGAAGTCGATGTCGCCGTGACACCGTTAGCCTACGGTGATATTGATGGCCAGGTTTTCCCACCGGACATCGATGGGGCCCTCGCAGTGCTCCTTGAACCACAAAACCCGGACGAGATCGAGGTGGATATTGAATGGGGAGTTATCTGGCCAGGGATACCAGTCCCAGAGGATGTTTCCTTCATCGGTATTAAAGGACTCAGTCCTGGCGATGAGCTCCGGTTCAATCTCGTTGCACTGGCAGTTCCATCCAGTGCAATCGGTTCAGTAGAGGTAAGCGACGAAATTCAGATAACTGCAAGACAGCCCTAAGGAGATCATGTCAAACGAACCACCGAACCTCTCGACGTACGAGGATATGGCTGATGTCACGTTCGATCTCTCGGACACTGACATTAGCGAAGACGCAGTAAACGCCGAATTGGAAAGTCTGTTCGAAAGCTGACTGAGCGACCAACCAACTCAATATCGATTCTTTCGACAAACGAGAAGCACCCACTTTGGAACCTTGGCTGGTTGGAACATACATCCCCTTGTTTCACATCATCCGAGTCGGCGGTTCGACTCCGCCGGTGGGTCTTTGCGATGGTGGTACGGAGGATGGGAACCCGAAAGCGACTAGCAGACAGCACGGAGGTCGATAGCCGTGCGTAGCACCACCAAACTCCTCCTCACGGGCCTCGCTACCATCACGCTAGCCCTCGCACTCCTCCAGGGAACCGGCGCAGTCGAACTCACCGAGGGCGACGACATCGGCCAGTCCATCGTCCTCGAACCGCATCCCGGCCCGAACGGCCAGTACGCCTACTACGACGAGAACGACGAGCTCGCGGTCGACCTGAGCGCGTCGAACCCGAACGTCGCGGGCGACGGGCCGAACGACGACGCGGTCACGGGCGTCCCGGAGGTGTTCACCGTCACGAACGAGGGCGACAGCACGGCGCGGGTCTGGATCGAGTCCGGGCATCCGCTGGCGACGTTCACCGCGCGGGGCGAGCCCGTCGAGGGCGCGGACCAGGCGGTCCACCTCGCGCCGAACGAGAGCCTGGCGGTGGGGCTACGCGTGGTCACGACCGACGAGGTGCTCCCCGACGTGGTCGTGGACAGCTTCGAGGTGAACGCGGTCGTCGCCGATGACGGTGGCGAGCGCGACCCCGGCACGGAGCCGAGGGACTCCGACGACGGGGACGGAAGCGCGGCCGTCGAGCCGTCTGACGGCACCACGACGACCGTCACCTCGCCCGCACCGAACCGCCGCGGCGTGACGGTGCTGGGTGGGGACGACCGCGTCTCGGTCGGTCTCGACGGGATGCACGTCGCAGGCGCGAACGTCACCCTCGACCGGGTCGCCTTCGCGGCGACCGGGAGCGTCGTCGAGTTCGACGCGGCCGGCCAGCCGGGGCCCTTCGGCGGGCTGCCCGGGCTCGGAGCCGACCACGTGCGGGCGGACGGCTACGTGCAGCTGGACCGGGAGCGCGTGCCCGACGCGGTCGGCGACGCGACCGTGTACGTCAGCGTCGACCGCGACTACCTCGACTGGCGGGGGGCTCACCCCGAGGACGTGACCGTTTTCAGACTCGGGAGCGACGGCTGGACCGAGCTCGAAACCGAGGTCGTCAAGCGCGGGGAGCGGGTCCACTACGCCGCGAACGCGTCGAGGCTGTCGAGCGTCGTCGTCGCGACGCGACTCCCGGCCATCGAGGTCACCGACGCCCGGGTCGAGACGGCCCACGTCGCCCCCGGCGAGGCGGCGACGGTCACCGCCGAGTTGACGAACGCCGGACGGGTCGACGGCGAGCGAACCGTGCCGGTCACCGTCGACGGCGAGCACGTCCGCTCGCTGACCGTCGAGCTGTTGGCCAACGAGTCGACGACGGTCAGCGAACGCCTCAGCTTCGACGAGCCGGGCGAGTACGAGCTCGCCGTCGGGGGTGTCGACGCGGGAACGGTCGTCGTCACCGCGGAGTCACCGGCTACCAACGACGGGCCCCCGGAGCAGGACGGGCCGGGGACGCCGGCATCGGATGACGAGGACTCGGACCCGGCTCGCCCCTCGCCGCCGCAGGTCGACACCGACGCCGCCGAGCCGGCGCTCGCGGTTCTCGCGGTCGTCATCGGGGCCACACTGCTGGTCGCGGTCGTGCTGGGCCGGCGGCTGGTCACCCCCTGAACCCGCAGCAACCACGATCACCCGGGAGTGTCAGGCCGGTAAGTTTTGTGCGCGGGTACTGAGAGTTCCTACGGGGGAGTGACGCTGGTATCCACGTACCGTCGGTATCTCTCGCGCGGAGCCGCTGCGCTGCTCGCGGTCCTCGTCATCTCGCTGGTGGCCGGCAGTTTGCTCGGACAGCCGATACTCCTGAGCTACGTCGAGACGGGGAGCATGCAGCCGACGATGGAGCCCGGTGACGGTTTCGTCGCCGTGCCGTCGGCGCTCGCGGGCGACGTCTCGGAAGGCGACGTGGTCGTCTTCCGGGCCGAGGAGGTCCAGGGCGGCGGGCTGACGACCCACCGCGTCGTCGGGGAGTCCGACCAGGGCTACGTCACCCGGGGCGACAACAACCCGTTCACCGACCAGGACGGCGGCGAGCCACCGGTCAAGGACGCCCAGATCGTCGCCAAGGCGCTCCAGGTGAACGGGCAGGTGGTCGTGATTCCCCACCTTGGTACCGTCATCATGGGATTCCAGGGCGCGCTGGAGACGGCGCAGATACGGCTTGCGACGCTGTTCGGGACGCGCTCGCTGCTCGGCACGCAGGGGCTCGCGACGCTCCTGTTCGCGCTCTCGGTCGTCGCCTACGCCGTCGACTGGTACCTGGCGGGGGGCGGCAGCCGTCGCCGCCGCGACCGGTCGACGGGTCGTGACGACGGAACGTCCGCACGCCTCGTCCTGGCCGGATTCGCGTTGCTGGTGGTCCTCGCGGCGACGGCCGCGATGGTCGTCCCAGCCGGCACCCAGGAGTACGGCGTCGTCAGCGCCGAGTTCGACTCCGAGAACCCGACGGTCATCCGCCAGGGCGCGTCGTCGAACCTCACCTACGCGGTGCCCAACGGAGGACTCGTCCCCGTCCACGTCTACCTCGAGCCGGCGAGCGAAGGGGTCGATGTCTCACCGGGTCACCTCCGGGTCGACGGGCAGACCAGTGCGAACGCGACGCTGACGCTCCAGGCCGCCGACGACACCGGCTACTACCGGCGGTTCGTCGCCGAACATCGCTACCTCGCCGTGCTGCCCGGGGGGACCATCGACTGGCTCTATCGGGTCCACCCCTGGGCACCCATCGTGGCAATCGACGCCCTGCTCGGCGGTCTCGTCTACATCTCCGGGGCGGCCGTACTCGGCCGGGGGCGCATCAGGGATCGCAGGCGCGATGGCGCGAGCGGGTCGGTCCTCGGCAGGCTCCGAGGCTGGCGCTAGTAGGTTGGACTCTCCTCCGGGACGCCGTCCCGGGCGTTGACCACTCGTGCCCAGACGAACAGCCCGTCCGACAGCCGGTTCAGGTACTGGATGGCGTCCTCGTTGGCCTGTGCGTCCGCCGCCAGCGCCACGGCCCGCCGTTCGGCCCGCCGGCACACCGTCCGCGCGTGGTGGAGCCGCGACCCTTTCTCGCTCCCGGTCGGGAGGATGAACGACTCGAGCGGCTCGAGTTCGTCGTCGTAGGCGTCGATCCAGGCCTCTACCTGGTCAACGTGCTCCGCCGTGATGGCCGGGTCGTCCTGGTCGGGCTCCGGGTTGGCGAAGTCCGCCTGCACGACGTGGAGGTGGTTCTGCACGCCGGCGAGCTTCTCGTCGATGTCGTCGTGGCCGGTCGGGCGGACGGTCCCGACGAGCGCGTTCAGCTCGTCGACGGTGCCGTAGGCCTCGATCCGCGGACTCGTCTTCGAGACGCGGGACATGTCGCGCAGGTCGGTCATGCCGTCGTCGCCACGGCCGGTGTATATCTTCATGTCCGGTGGTTCGGGCGAGACCTACTTAACTCCGGCCGCGAACGGACGGACGGCCCGAATTTTGTATCGTGGTATCTGATTTAACGCCTGTCGGACGAGCCAGTTCGGATGCCCCACCGCGACCGCGAACGGAGCGCCTCTCGTCGAATCGGGACGAAACCATCGAGACGGAGGATATCGCCGGGCATCACAGCCGGCTGCCTGCCCGAGCCAACTGGAGACGTACCTGACGCCGTTCGAGCCCTGGCGATGCCATCGCGATCCAGTTCGGAGCCCACTCCAGCCGCACCGACCGCCGGGGCCGCCGAACCCCACACGACCCGGCCGCGGATCTGCCCCGTCCTGAGACGACAACGCGCGTGGCAGCCCCCTCGTACGTCAGACGTCTGACGTAGATTAATGTGGGAGTCGGCCGCACACGACACCATGTCGCTCCCAGACCAGCGCGCGGCCCCCGAGGAACTGTTCGAGACCTTCGCCGAGGAGTCGCCCGAGGAAGTGATGGCGCTGGCCGACGCCGAGTCGGAGGCCGCGACATCGGGGGTGGACGCGGCCGCGTTCGACCGATTCGTCGACGGCGTGTCGGTCGAGCGCACCGAGGGAGTGAGGCGGTCGGACGACGACGAGGCGGTCGACCTGGACGAGCTGTTCGGCTGAGCGCGCTTCGAATCAATAAAGTTCCGTCCCCACGGACGGAGTGGCATGAGCCTGGAGACGGAACACTACTGTCCCGACTGCGAGAGCGACGTCACCTTCTACCGTGCCGCGAGCACGCACGTCCACCTCGGCGAGAAGGTCAAGTGGCATTGCACGGAGTGCGACTACGGCTTCGTGAAGATCAACGGCAACGTCGACACGAGCGAAGCCTGAATCGCCGGCCGGTGTTCTCCGTAGCGGCTGCCTCGACCAGTCACGACTGAGTCCACGGTTTCGACCCAGCGTCCTGCGCTTCACGACCGTGTCGGACACGTGTTCTCACCTCTATAAACTGTATGTTGCAATAGCAAATCGCCCCACATCCGGCGGGGCCGCCGGCGTCGGCCACCCCCGGCACGTCGCCCGCGTTACCAAAATTTATTTCAGCTAACATATATTCCGCTCCCGCCGGTAGCACTGCCTGCAATGGCGAACCACGAACTCGACCCGCTACCGTACGACTACGACGCGCTCGAACCGCACATCAGCGAACAGGTGCTCCGCTGGCACCACGACACCCACCACCAGGGCTACGTCGACGGCTGGAACGCCGCCGACGAGGCGCTGGCGGCGAACCGCGAGGCGGGGACGACCGACGGCTCGGCCGACGCGATCCGCGACGTGACCCACAACGCGTCCGGCCACGTCCTCCACGAGCTGTTCTGGCAGTGCATGAGCCCCGAGGGCGGCGACGAACCCGAGGGCGCGCTCCGGGACCGCATCGAGGCGGACTTCGGCTCCTACGGGGCGTGGAAGGCGGAGTTCGAGGCCGCGGCCTCGGCCGCCGGCGGCTGGGCGCTGCTCGTCTACGACACGCACAGCCAGCAGCTACGCAACGTCGTCGTCGACAAACACGACCAGGGCGCGCTCTGGGGGAGCCACCCCATCCTCGCACTGGACGTATGGGAGCACTCGTACTACCACGACTACGGGCCCGCACGCGGCGACTTCGTCGAGGCGTTCTTCTCAGTGGTCGACTGGCAGGAGCCGACCCGTCGCTACGGCGAGGCCATCGCGCTGTTCGAGTAGTCGAACCGGTTCCCCGTCCGGCGGTCGACGGCGTCACCCGGAGGGACTGTCGCCGTCGACGCCCGGAGCTTCTGCGACGAACGCGTACTCGTACGTCGTCACCTCGAACGGGTTGCCGTACGGGTCAGTGAAGTAGGCCGAGAAGGAGTAGGTGTGGTCGCGGACGTCGTCCCGGCCGTCGACAGCGACCGCGGGGTCGTCGGCGAGTCGGTCGACGACGGCGAGAAAGCCCTCGCCGTCGATACGGAACGCGACCCGGTGGAACCCGACGCCGCGCTCCGCGCTCTCGAACAGCGCGAGGGACGTAGCACTCGACGTGGTCGATGCCGTCGACGCGGACGCCGTCGGGTTCGCCGGGCGTACCGTGGTCCGTCATGGTTCGCAGTGGGTCGGTGCGGACCCTGCGGCCGCGCTCGCCGTCTCCGGATACCGCTCGACGCCAGCGGACTTCACGAGGTCGCTGCCGAGGCGTCGGACCCGGTCGGCCACGTCGTCGTCGGTCACCGACCCGTCGGTCACCGTCTCGTGCGAGCGCGGGACCGCCACCTCGACCGGGAGCGTCCATGCGTTCAGCACGCGGGCGACGGCGCGGAGGTGGTCGAGCGCGCGGCCGGGGAAGCTCCCGCCGGCGACCTCCAGCAGGCCGACGGTCGTCCCGCCGAACTCGTCGCGGCTGCAGTAGTCGAGCGCGTTCTTCAGGACCCCCGAGTACGAGCCGTGGTAGTTGGGCGTCCCGAGCAGGACGGCATCTGCGGCCGCGACCCGGGCGCGGAGCCGGTCGGCGTCACTCGGGTCGGGCGTCGTCGGGTCCAGTGCGGGGAGTTCGTACTCGCGGAGGTCGACCAGTTCGGTCGTCGCGCCCTCGTCGCGGGCCGTGTCCAGCGCGAGGCCGAGCGCTGTCCGGGTCTTGCTCGCATCGCGGCGGCTGCCACAGAGGGCGACGACTGTCGGTGAGCGGGGCATCGTGGTCGCGGCTACCGCCGGCAGCAACGCATATTCTCGCTGAAAATATTTTTTGTCGGTCGACGTTACTCGTCGTCGAGCGCCTGCCAGGAGAGGCGCAGGTTACGCGCTGCCCCGGTCTGGTCGATGCGTCGGGCGGCCGTGCGCTCGGGCGCTGCCGCGAGTGCGTCCTGGTCCTCGTCGGCGACGGCGTTGAACGCGTCCGCGAGCTGGTCCAGCGTGGTCTTGTTCTCTATCTCCGTCGGCTCGGTCATCAGCGCCTCGCCGACGATCTCGGGCCACTTCGTCGTCGGCGGGTGGACGCCGTAGTCGAGCATGCGCTTGGCGACGTCGGCTGCGTCCTGGTCGCCGGCGCTCGCGACGAACTCGTGGTGGAACGGGCCGTACGGCACCTCGTACTCGATCTGGCTGGCGAGGTAGTTCGCGTTCAGCACCGCCTTCGCGCTGGCGTCGGCGAGCCCGGGGTCGCCGAGCCGGGCGATGTACGCGTACGCCTTGACGAGCACGAGCCAGTTGCCCAGCGAGCCGTGGACCTTCCCGATGGAGTGCTCGGGGTCGAACAGGTCGTACGTGCCGTCGCGCTTCTCGACCTGTGGCTTCGGGAGGAAGGGCGCGAGCTCCCCGACGACCCCGACCGGGCCCGCGCCGGGACCGCCGCCGCCGTGGGGCGTCGCGAACGTCTTGTGGACGTTGTAGTGCATGATGTCGAAGCCCATGTCGCCGGGGCGGGCGCGCCCGAGCAGCGCGTTGAGGTTCGCGCCGTCGTAGTAGAGCAGGCCGCCGGCGTCGTGGACCATCTCCGATATCTCCTCGATGTCGCGCTCGAACAGCCCGAGCGTGTTCGGGTTGGTGAGCATCAGGAGCGCGGTCTCGTCGGAGAGCGCGGACTCGAGCGCGTCGAGGTCGACCCGGCCGTCGTCGCCACCGGGGAGGGAGACCACGTCGAAGCCCGCGAGCGCGGCGCTGGCGAAGTTGGTGCCGTGGGCGCTCTCGGGCACGATGATCTCCGAGCGCTCGTCGCCGTTGTGCTCGTGGTAGGCCTTCGCGACGAGCACGCCGGTGAACTCGCCCGCGGCACCGGCGGGGGGCTGGAGCGTCACCGCGTCCATCCCGCCGATGCGGCCGAGGTAGTCCTGCAGGTCGTACAGCAGTTCGAGGTTGCCCTGCACGCTCTCGGGCGAGCGGTCGGGGTGGACCGCACCGGCCTCGATGGCCGCCACGTCCTCGGTGAACTTCGGGTTGTACTTCATCGTACACGACCCGAGCGGGTACGGGCCGGAGTCGACACCGTAGTTCATCTCCGAGAGCCGCGTGTAGTGCCGGGCGAGTTCGGGCTCCGAGAGGTCGGGCAGTTCCAGGGAATCACGGGTCAGCTCGTCCGGCAGCGGCGCGTCGTCGAGGTCGGCCTCGGCGGTGTGCTTCTCGCTGAGGAGCGGCTCGTAGCGCTCGTCGTCGTCGGTCCAGCGCGCCTGGTCGTAGTTCATCGCGCCACCTCCGCGAGGGCGTCGACGAACTCGTCGACCTCGCCCTCGGCCAGCGCGTTCGCGTTGAGCTGGATCTGGTGCTCGCCGAGCACGTGGACCGCGTAGCCCTCGTCCTCGAGGTCCGCTGCGACCGCCGGCGCGGGCTGGTCGGTGCGGGCGACGAACTCGCGGACGTGGTGGCGGTCGTGGACGGGCGCTTTGACGCCGACGACCTCCGTCACGCGGTCGGCGAGTTCCTGTGCGTCGGTGACGGCCTCCGTCGCGAGGTCGGCCAGCCCGTCGGGACCGAGCGACGCCGCGTGGATGGCCGCCCGGAGCGCGACCCACGCCTGGTTCGTGCAGATGTTCGAGGTGGCGCGCTCGCGCCGGATGTGCTGTTCGCGGGTCTGGAGGGTGAGCGTGTACGTCCGTCGCCCGGTGTCGTCCGTACTCGCGCCGACGAGCCGGCCCGGCACCTGCCGGACGTACTCCTCGCGCGTGGCGAACAGGCCCATCCCCATCCCGTAGCTCGTCGGGAGGCCGAGGACGGCGGCCGCGCCGACGACCACGTCCGCACCGACGCTCGCGGGTTCCTGCAGGAGCGCGAGCGAGACGGGGTCGGAGCCGAGGCAGAACAGCGCGTCGTTGTCGTGTGCCAGGTCGCCGACGGTCTCGAGGGACTCCTCGACGCAGCCTCGGACCGTCGGGTTCTCCGCGTACACCATGACGGCCTCGTCGTCGAGTGCGTTCCCGAGCGCCTCGACGTCGACGTTCCCGTCGTCCATCGGGTACGCCTCGACGACGAGGTCGGTGCCGCCGACGTAGTTCGCCAGCACCTCGCGACGGCCGTCCGCGAGCTGTTCGGGGACGAGGACGCGCGTCCCCGAGGTCTGGCGCAGGCGGTCGGCGAGCGTCGCCGCCTCGCCCAGCGCCGTCGCGGCGTCGTACATCGAGCAGTTCGCGACGCCGAGCCCCGTCAGCTCGACGAGCAGCGACTGGTACTCGAACAGCGCCTGGAGGAACCCCTGCGTGACCTCCGGCTGGTACTGGGTGTACGAGGTGAGGAACTCGGAGCGCAGCGAGAGGTGGTCCACCAGCGAGGGGACGTAGTGGCTGTAGTGGCCCCGGCCGAGCAGCTCGACCAGGTCGTCGTTCTTCTCTACGGTCTGTGCGACTTCCGCGCGTATCGCCCGCTCGCTCCGTGGCTCGATGCCGAACTCGCCGTCGAACCGGACGCTGTCCGGAATGTCGAAGAGCTCGGCCTCGGTCTCGACGCCGACGGCGTCGAGCATGGCCTCGGTGTCGGTCGCGGTGTGCGGCGCGAAGGGGCTTCCCTGTGGTGTGTGGTGTCCGCTCATGATGTCACTCTGATCTGCTCGCCCGTGGCTGTCCCACGGCCGTGGTTCGGGTCACGGAACGCGGTTGGGACTACTGGCATATGATTACCGTGGTTCGGAGCGACGGAGTATGCACACAGCTGCATACAACCGCCGATGGATTGAGCGTTCTGCGCTCGTTCCTGCACACTTCGCGGCAGATGTTGCCACCGCAGCTCCCGGCTGCGCTCGCCGGTTCCCCGGGACTGAAACCCGTCGACGAGGCAGCGGCTACGGCGCTCGTTCGTCGCCGACGAGAACACGGTGCCGACTCAGGCGACCTGGTCGGCGTAGTCGCCCGCGGAGAGCAACTCGTCGAGTTCGGCCTCGTCCGACAGCTCGATCTCGAGCATCCAGCCGTCGCCGAAGGGGTCCTCGTTGACCTGCTCGGGCGCGTCGAACAGCGCCTCGTTGACCGCGGTGACCTCGCCAGAGACGGGCGCGTAGAGGTCCGACACCGCCTTGATGGACTCGATGACGCCGAACGCCTCGCCCTGCGTGACCGCCTCGCCCACGTCGGGGAGTTCGACGAAGACCACGTCGCCGAGTTCGTCCTGGGCGAAGTCGCTGATGCCGACGCGGACGGTGCCGCCGTCGCGCAGTGCCCATTCGTGCGATTCGTTGTACTTCCGGTCGTCTGGTGTCTCGAAACTCATTGTTATCGTTGGTAGAAGGGGAGCGATTCGACCACGGCCTTCTTCGGTCGGTCCCGGACGACGACGCGCAGGTGCGTCTCCGGGTCGGCCAGGTCGGTCGGTACGTACGCGAGTCCGATGGGTTCGTCGAGCGTCGGGCTCATCGTCCCGCTCGTGACCGTCCCGACGACCTCGCCGTCGGTGTCGGTCACGTCGTAGCCGTGACGGGGGATGCCGCGGTCGATGAGGCGGAGCCCGACGAGCGTCTCGTCGACGCCCTGCTCCTTCTGGGCCTCCAGCGCGTCCCGGCCGACGAACTCGGTGTCGAGCTTGACGGTGAACCCGATTCCCGCCTCGTACGGCGTGTGGGGGTTCTCCTCGTGGTCGAAGTCCTGTCCGGAGAGGAGCAGGCCGGCCTCCAGCCGGAGCGTGTCGCGCGCGCCGAGCCCGCACGGCTCGGCGCCGTCGAACGCATCCCACACGTCTTCGGCGGCGTCCCACGGCACGACCAGTTCGAAGCCGTCCTCGCCCGTGTAGCCGGTCCGGGCGACCAGGCACTCCGTGCCGGCGACGGTCGCCATCGTGGCGGTGAACCGCGAGAGCGACGCCACCTCGATGCCGTTCGCCATGGCCGCCTGCACCTGCTCCTCCGCGTCCGGACCCTGCACCGCGAACATCGCGTAGTCCTCGGTGCGGTCGTCGACGGTCGCGTCGAGGTCCCACTCGTCGCGGTGCTCGGTCCAGCGCTCGACCATCCAGTCCTCGTGGCCCGCGTTCGGCACGAAGAGGTAGGTCGGCGTCTCGCCCTCGTCGGGTCGCCGGTAGACGACCGTGTCGTCGAGGATGACGCCGTCCCCGTCGGTGATGCAGGCGTACTGGGAGTCGCCCGGCGAGAGCGCAGTCACGTCGTTCGTCGTCAGCCGCTGCATCAGTCGGGTCGCGTCCGGGCCGTACACCTCCACCTCGCCCATGTGCGAGACGTCGAAGATGCCAACGGCCTCGCGGACCGCCTCGTGCTCGGTGCGGATGCCCGCGAACTCGACGGGCATCTCCCACCCGCCGAAGTCCGTGAACGACCCACCGGCCTCCTCGTGGCGTCCGCGCAACGGCGGTGTCCTGAGGGCCATACCCGAACCCTCTCTCGCCGGCAAGTAATGTTTTCGTATCGCGGACCGTCGGTTGGTGTTTCGTTGGTTCCGTGCGACGGGTTCGCCAAACCCTTGCACAGGTTCGAACCTGACTCCGTGACGCTCATGAACAGCCAGAAAGCCCCGGTCGTCTCGACTCGGGAGACTCGCTGCGGTCCTCGTGCCTGCGGTCCTTGCGTCGTCTGCCGTCGTCGAGACGGCCGCCCCTTTCAGTCCCGCCCACCGCCGCCGCGCGACACCTCAGACCTCCCCAGCCGATTCGCTCAGTCGCAAGCTCCCTCGCTCATCCCTCGCGCGGAATGGCTCGCGGCCTTCGGCACGCGAGCCAGCCGCGCGCCGCGGTGGAGAGTCCGGTCATCGAAACACGCCACGTTCTTCCAGTCGCTGCCCGAAACCCGACTCATGACTCGCTTCGACGCCGCGGACGCGGACGCACGCCGCGAACTCGTGGTCGACGCGTTCGCCGCCCACCGCGAGCGCGGGAGCCCGTACGTCACGCTGACGACCGCACCGGACGAGACGGACGCCGAGCAGGGCCACGGCGCGCCCTGGGTGCAGTACTTCGACGACACGCTCGCGCTGGACTGCACGGACGACGAGCTCGACCGGCTGAAGACGCTGGTCCGTGACTACCCGTCGGCGACCATCGACGAACTCGTCAGCCCCGATGAGGCCGAGGGCACCCACGCCCGACTGACGGTGCGGACCGACGACGACCGGGTCGCACAGCTCGTCGACGACGTGTTCACCGCGGTGTACGGTCGGGGCGCGGACTACCGGCTCTGGGCCGTCGAGGTCTGACGTCGCCGGGCGTCAGACGGGCTCGCACAGCGCCCAGACGTCCTCGCCGGGGTCCAGCCGCGAGGGCTCCGCCCCGCGTTCGGTGAGGATGCCCGCGTGGTAGCACAGCGCCTTCAGCTGGAACACCGTCGGCGAGTGGTAGACCGCGCCGTCGGACAGCGGTTCCTCGCGGAGCTCGCCATCGCCGGTGAGCGCGCGCTCGCGGACCGACTCGTCGCCGCGGAGGAACAGCTCGACCGTGAACGACGGGTGCAGCTCGTGCAGGTAGCGGACGAGCTGCGGGAGCGACGGTTCGGGGAAGCCGTCCTCGTGCAGGCACTGAAGCTCCTCGACGAGCAGCTGGGTGGCCGGGTAGTCGAACACGACGCGTCGCGCGACGAGCCCCCAGCGCGGCGCGAGGTCGTAGAACCGCTTCCGGGAGCGCTGCCAGTCCTCGAACTGTCGGAGCGCGGCATCGAGGTCGCCGTGTTCGCGGCGCGCGAACCGGACCACCTCCCGGCCGAGCGGGGTGAGCGTCTCCCGCGGGCCGTCCGACTCGACCAGTCCGAGGAAGGACGCGCCACCGCGTGCGCTGTCCGTGGCGGCGACGACGTGCTCGGCCAGCAGCGCCTCGGTGTCGCCGTCGTGCGCCAGCGCGACCGGGTACGCCAGGTAGTTCTTCGGGTGGTTCAGGCCGAACGACTGCTCGGCGACGCCCTGCGCACTCGCCTGGAAGCGGATGGCGGTGGCCTCCCCCACCGCCCGATTGCCGACGACCCGTGGGCGTTCGAGGGTCGCGACCGACCCGTCCACGTCGACGCCGAGCACGCCGACGTTCAGCTCGCGTGCGAGGGTCCGCTCGGACTGCGAGATGGCTCCGGCGGGGGCGGCGACGTAGGCGGCGTTGGCCTCGTGCAGCCGGTCGTACGCCTGGACGATACCGCGCTCGACATCGACACCGGCAGCCTCGGTGTGGCCCTTCGCCTCGACGGCAACCAGGGGCGGCGTGTCACCGAAGCGCTCGACGGCGAGCAGGCCGGAGTCGAGGCTCCGGACGCCGACGAGGTCCGGGTAGCCCGAGCCGACCCGGACGTGGTTGAACGGGGCGAGCGTCTCCGTCACCGCGGGCGCGATGGCCGCGTCGGCGACCCAGTTCGTCTGTGCGAACTGCGTGTCGGCGACCGCGTAGGCGGGCTCGTCGTCGTCGGGGAACAGCCGTCGCTTCGCGTGTGCGAGGACGGCCGGTTCCGTGAGGGACTGCGTCCCACTCGACATGCGTCCCTCCATCGCCGCCAGCGACAAGAAACCCACAGGCCCGGACGCGCCCACATGTGGTCCGTTAGCACGTTTGAGATAGTTTCTGCCTCTGAAACTGGGGCGGTGTTTATACCGGGAACGCCACCGTCACTCCGAGTACACCATGACTGGGGGTCCCCTGGACAGGGTCGTCCGCTCTGTCACCGACCACAACAGAATCGTCCTCCTCGTGATGCTCGTCGTCTGTGCGGGCGTCATCGGCGGTATCACGCAGCTCGATACCGGCGGGAACAGCTCCACCGACAGCGACGCCTTCGGCGACACCACCGTCGCCCAGAAGGCCGACTACATCGAGCAACACTACGGCGACGCGGGGTCGAACAACGTCACCTACTCGAACGTCTACGTCAGGTCGGCGGACGGCAACGTCCTGACGAAGGAGTCGCTCCTCGCCTCGCTCGAGTACCAGCGCGAGGTCCGCACGAACGAGTCCGTCACCGGCGCGCTCACCGGCGACGGTGCCGTCACCGGCGTCGAGAACGTCGTCGCGACCCGGCTCGCCGGCGACCGGAACGCGAGCCTCGACGAGCAGGTCGCGGCGCTCGAGGCCGCGAGCGAGTCCGACGTGCGTGCCGTCATCGAGGCCACGTTCACCGAGGGCTCGCCCGCGCTGCGGCTCCTCCCGAAGAGCTACGAACCCGGCACCGCGACCGCCGAGAGCCGTCGGACGGTGTTCGCGTTCACGAGCGCCGAGGGCGCGAACAACTTCGGCCCGCCCGCCGACGCCCAGCGCACCCTCTACGAGGCGGCCGGCGAGCGTGGCGGGGCCGAGTTCTTCACCGTCGGCCAGCACGCCCAGCAGGGATACAGCCAGCAGGTGTGGGCCGACACCACCGAGCTCATCCTGCCCGCCGCGCTGCTGCTCATCCTCGCGGTGCTCGGCTTCGCCTACCGCGACCTCGTCGACGTCCTCGTCGGCTTCTTCGGCGTCGTCGTCTCCGTGCTGTGCATGTTCGGCATCCTCGGCTGGCTCGGCATCCCCGCCGGCGTGACGATGATCATCGGGCCGGTACTCATCACCGGGCTGAGCATCGACTACGGCCTCCACGTGTTCATGCGCTACCGCGAGCAGCGCGGCGACGACGAGGGCATCCGCGAGCCGATGTACCGCTCGCTCTCCTCGGTCAGCGTCGCGCTGCTGCTCGTCACCATCACCGCGGCCGTCGGGTTCCTCGCGAACCTCACGAGCCCGCTCGGCAGCATCCGCCAGCTCGGCATCGGCATCACCCTCGGCGTCGTCTCCGCGTTCGTCGTGTTCACGACGCTCGTGCCCGCGCTGAAGGTCAGCATCGACGGCCTGCTCGAACGGGTGGGCCTCGACCGCCGCAAGGCACCGCTCGGCCGCGGGCGCTACCTCGCCCCGGTGCTCGGCGCCGGCGTCAGGGCCGCCCGCGTCGCTGCACCCGTGATCATCGTCGTCGCCGTGCTCGCCGGGGCGGGCGGCGCGGCCGCCTGGTCCGACCTCGACCGGCAGGGCTACCAGACCTCGCAGGACGTCGCCGAGTGGAAGACGAACCTCCCCGGCCCGCTCGCGTGGGAGGCAACCGAGACCGAGTGGTACCAGAACGACCGCTACGTCGACGACCGGTTCCAGGCCGAGAGCGAGAGCCAGCGGTACACGATGATACTCCTCGAGGGCGACGTGACCGACCCGGCAGCGCTCGAACGCGTGCAGCGAGCGACCGCCGACGCGGCCGAGCGCGATGCCGTGTTCAGTCGCTCCGGGTCGGTCCCCGTCGTCTCGCCGCTGTCCGTGATGGAGCGCACCGCCGCGCAGGACGAGGAGTTCGCCGCGGTGCTGTCCGACGCGGACACCGACGGTGACGGGCTCCCCGACCGGAACCTCGTCGGCGTCTACGACGCGCTGTACGAGGCCAACCCCGAGCAGGCCGGCCGGGTCGTCGAACGCACCGATGGCGAGTACCGCACGGTTCGGATGCTCGTCCCCGTCGAACAGGGCCTGCAGGTCGACGACCGCGCCGCGGCGATGCACGGCGTCGCCGACGTCGCCGAGGGTGACGGCGACTACACCGCGACCGCCGTCGGTCGGGCGACGTTCTCCAACGCCGAGCTCGGCCAGATGGCCGACGGCATCGTCGAGACGATGCTCGTCGCGCTCGGCATCATCGGCCTCGTGCTCGCGCTCATCTACCGGCTCAGCGAGGGGAGCGCCACGCTCGGCGTGCTCACCGTCGTCCCCATCACGCTCGTCATCGGGCTCGTGCTCGCCGGGATGTACGTCACCAACACGCCCGTGACGCTGCTCACCGCGCTGCTGTTGAGCCTGGCGGTCGGCCTCGGCGTCGACTACAACATCCACATCAGCGACCGCTTCGCGCAGGAGCTCTCGCGGGGTGACGACCCCGTGACCGCCCTACAGACCGCCGTCACCGGCACCGGCGGCGCGCTGCTCGGCAGCACGCTCACCTCCGGCGGCGCGTTCGCCACGCTCCTGCTCCACACCAGCCCGCAGCTGCGCTCGTTCGGGATGCTCGTCGTGCTCGCGCTCTCGCTGTCGTTCCTCGTCAGCGTGTTCGTCTTCCCGAGCATGCTGCTGGTCTGGGCGCGTCGCCTGGGCCACACGAGCGACGTGTCCCGCGGCGCCGTCGCCGGCCCGAGCGACGACTGAGCCGGCAGCGCCCGCGGCCTGTGTCTCCCCGGGGTCGCCGCCGACCGCGGCTCTCCTTCCGGCGGAGGCCAGCCCGGCCACTCAGTCGGCGGCCCCACCGGCCTGCGGCCCCGCCTCGACCCCGAGCGGGTCGGCCGTCGAGGTCGCCGTCACCAGCCGGAGGAACTGTCCCGCGTTCGTGAGCAGCTTGTTCTCGGCCTTCCGCAGGTGCTCCTCGAACGTCGAGCGCGCGACCGACGTTCCATCGGCCAGCTCGCGGATCGAGACCGCGCGGGGCTGCTCGTAGTAGCCGCGTTCGAGCGCGAACTGGAGCGCGGCCAGCTGGCGGTCGGTGAGGTCCGCGAACAGCCGGTCGACCGGTGCGAGCATGCTGTGTGGGACGTGTTGCTCCTCGATGGCCGTCTTCGAGAGGAGCTCGATGTCGCGGTCGTCGTCCAGCTCGCCCAGCAGCGCGCGGACGTCCGCCTCGTCGAACGCGACGACCGAGTAGTGCTCCCACCCCTGTCGGTGGACCGTCGGCGGCTGGTAGAGGCAGTTGTGCGA
Organism: Haloarchaeobius iranensis; assembly: GCF_900103505.1. GTDB lineage: Archaea > Halobacteriota > Halobacteria > Halobacteriales > Natrialbaceae > Haloarchaeobius > Haloarchaeobius iranensis. The sequence goes on along the minus strand of NZ_FNIA01000012.1, from coordinate 10,890 downwards.
CTCGAAGCGCTCGATGATCGAGTCCTCCAGCGAGCAGAGGCAGGACTGGGTGACGACGTGTAGGCCCGTCGAGTCGACCGAACGGTGGAGCACGTCGCCGAGCCGTTCGATGTCCGCGAGGAGCTCGTCCGTCGGCGCCTCGCTGGCGGTGATCTCGAGCACCTGGCAGTCGCTCAGGTACCACTCGCGGATGGTCAGGTCGGGGTATCGCTCCGAGAGCTCCCGGTACGGACACTCGTGTCGCACCCGGAACGACGACTGGTAGAGGCTCATACGGACGGGTCGGCCTCGACGGGCAAGACGGTGCCGGTCATGACCGGCAGTACTCGTATCCACGGATACGGCGTACGGTCACCCAGGAATGACCGAAGGCGAGACATCCGTGCGGCGTCGATGGGCACAGGCCCGACCGCGGTCGGACGACCGAACAGCGGGGACGGACCGGGGGACGGGTCGGTGACGATGGGAGCGACGACCGACCTCCAGCAGGGCATCCGCGAGCACCTCGGGCAGTTCTCGCTCCACGTCCTGCTCGTGTTCGCGACCGGGCTGACCATCGGCTCCGAGCGCGCCGTCGTCCCCGTGCTGGGAGAGGACGTCCTCGGCGTCGAGTCGTTCCTCGTCATCGGCTCGTTCGTCGTCTCGTTCGGGTTCGTCAAGTCGCTGCTCAACCTCTACGCCGGGAAGTGGGGCGAGGTGTACGGCCGGAAGCCGGTGCTCGTGCTGGGCTGGCTGACCGCGCTGCCGCTACCGGTCGTGCTTATCTTCGCCCCCAACTGGTGGTGGATCACCGTCGGGAACGTCCTGCTCGGGGTCAACCAGGCGCTCACCTGGAGCATGGCCATCAACGCGAAGATCGACCTGGCGGGGCCCGAGCAGCGCGGGCTCGCGGTCGGTATCGACGAGGCGTTCGGCTACACCGGCGTCGCCGTCGGGGCCTGGGTCACGGGCGTCATCGCGGCGCGGACGAACCTCCGGCCCGAACCGTTCTACTTCCTCGCCGTCGTCGTCGTGCTGGCGCTGCTCGCCTCTGTGTTCCTCGTCAGGGAGACGCTCCAGTTCGCACAACTGGAGGGCGACGACGACCACCACGACGCGAACCTCCCGTTCCGCGCGGTGCTGAAGCGGGCGACCTACGGCGACCGGACGCTGTTCGCGGCCGCGCAGGCCGGCCACGTCGAGAACTTCGTGGACACGCTGTTCTGGATCGCCGTGCCGCTGTACCTGACCAGTCAGGGGCTCGGCATCGACGCGGTCGCCGTCGTCGTCGGCGTCCACAGCGCGATGTACTTCGCCCAGATCGGCACCGGCGGGCTGGCCGACCGCATCGGTCGCCGGCCCCCGGTCGTCGCGGGGATGTTCCTCGCCGGCGGCGGCGTCCTCGGCATGGTGCTCGTCGAGGGCTACCTCGCGTGGGCCACCCTCGCCGCCGTCTCCGGGCTCGGCATGGCGCTGCTGTACCCCAACCTGATGACGGTGCCGAGCGACGCCGCCCACCCCACCTGGCGGGCGGCCGGCATGGGCGTCTACCGGATGTGGCGCGACGCCGGCTACGGTGTCGGCGCGATACTCATCGGCCTCTCGATGGAGTTCGTGGGAGCCGAGGCCGCGTTCTACATGACCGCCGCGTCGATGTTCCTCTCCGGCGCCGTCGTCTACGTCTGGATGGAGGAGACCCACCCCGAGTTCGGGACGCACGAACCGCCCGCACCGGCGACGGGGGCCTCGCGGCGGTCGGTCGCCGAGGACTGACGGAGCCACACCGGCGGTCCGGACCTCGCCCGCGGCGGGTCCACAGCCGGCGGGGACGTCGTCGAAGTCAGCGCGTGCAGTGGTACACCACCACAGAGTTCTTGGCTCTCGTCCCCGAAGTTCGTACGTGACAGACAAGAAAGAGCGTCGAGGCGGCGACGACGGGTCGGCGTCGCCATCGCGGTGCCACCGTCGCGGCTGTGACGAGCCGGCGACGTTCGAGGTGCTCGAACGCTATCAGGAGGAGACGGGACACGGCCCCGTCGAGGCGACGGCCGTCCTGTGCCGCGAACACACCGACGACGAGAGTCCGTCGAACCTCGACGCGGCCTACGACGGCTACGTGTTCCGGGTCGTCCCGCTGCCGACGACGGATGGGACCGACCCGACGTAGCGAGCCGACGCCCCGTGGCTCGCCAGCCCCGGCGCGGCTCCACGGGCGCGCCCGGTCAGAGCTGACCGCCCTCCTCCTGCGGTTGCACCACGACGAACCCGTCCGAGCCGGTGAACTCCATCTGCATCGATTCGCCGGACTGTTGCCCGATCTCGATGAGCTTGTTCGTCCCGATCGACGGCGAGAGGTCGGCGCTCCAGGCGACCGTCGCGTCGGGGTCGGTTTTGACGGGCGGCCGCATCACGAGCGGGTCGCCATGCGTCGAGATCGCCACCTCACCGGGGCCGGTCAGGTAGACGTTCGTCAGCCCGCCCGCCGCGGCCTCTGAGAGGCCGCCGACCGTGCTTATCTCGTAGTCGACGGTCGACTCGAACGCCAGCACGTCCATCCCGTTGACCGAGACCGACTCGTCCGGCTCCAGCGAGAGGAGTTGTACCTTCTTGCTCTGGTCGGCGACGAAGATCGTTCCGGAGCCCTCGGCCTCCATGATCGGCGTGCCTTCGCCCGAGACGGCCTCCTTGACGAACCCGGCGATTCCGCCTTCCGCGGACGACTTCCCGGTGAACGTCAGGTCGCCAGTGTAGGCGATCATCGACCCCGCCTTTATCTGCAGGGTCCCGTCTACAGTGGCCCGCAGTAACCGGTTGGTCTCCTTCTGAAAGCCAGCTCCCTTCTCGGTGGGGGCGTTCGCTTCGACGAACTGATCCAGTTCCATGAGTACAACCGAGATTGGGGTCGCCACCGGAGAAAACACCCGGCTTCGGTTTCACGCTCGGAAACAGCGTGCGCCGTGTCGACCCGACCGCTACCGCTGGAGTCGGGCCACGAGGCCCTCGTCTGACTCGTCCAGTTCGACGAGCCCGTCGTCGGCCAGGTCCGACACCAGCTCGCGGAGCCACTCCCTGCCGTGCTCGCCGTCGGGGGAGTAGTCCACCCGCACGCGCGGGCCGAGCGTGTCGAGCGCGAGCTCGTCGTACTCCTTCAGCACCGAGACCACCCGCCCGCGCATCTGTCGACGGCTGCCCTCGAACTCGGGCTGGGTCGGCACGTCGGGTGCGGTGAAGTCGCCGGTCTGGTACGCGTGACACCACTCGCGCCAGGGGCAGCCCGCGGCGTCACAGGAGGGGGTCTTCTCGCAGGCGACGCCGCCGAGCTCCATGATGGCGTTGTTCCAGACGCGGGACTCGCCCGCCGGCATGAGCCCACCCGCGACGCGCTCGAACGTCGGGTCGTCGTCGGGCACGTCGAACGCCCGGTAGAGCACGCGCTTGACGTTCGTGTCGACCACGGCGTCGCCGTTGTTGAACGCGAAGCTGGCGACGGCGTTGGCGGTGTACGGGCCGACGCCCATCAGCTCCTGGAGCTCGTCGGGCGTCTCGGGGAACGCGCCGTCGAACTCCGCTTCGACCTGTTGAGCGGCCTCGTGGAGGTACTTCGCGCGGTTGTTGTAGCCGAGCGAGTGGCTGGTCCAGAAGCCGACCACGTCCGCGCGGTCGGCGTCGGCGAGGGCGGCGGCCGTGGGCCAGCGGTCGAGGAACGACTCCCAGGCCTCGACGACGCGGCCGAGCTGGGTCTGCTGGCTCATCACTTCGCTCACGAGGATCTCGTACGGGTCCTCGGTGCGTCGCCACGGGAACTCGCGGTGGTCGGCCTCGTACCACTCGACGAGGGCGTTCTGGACTGCCTCCCGGTCGACGTCCGCGGGGAACGTCCACTCCTCGGACGTGCTCATCTCTTCGTCGGTTGGGATGGCGGCGGTTTAGGGGTAGTGGTTCCGGTGGCCCACGGGGAAGAGTGGGCTATTTGTATCCTCCGTCGAGTGAGCCAGTACGACGAACGCATGAAGGTCCAACTACTCGAGGCCACGGAGGACCCGGAGGAACTCATCTGTACGGCGGCGCGCAACGACTACTACGACGGGTACGTCGGGGACGAGTCCTTCGAGGCGGTGATGGAGAGCATCGATGGGGAGAGCATCGAGGAGAAACAGGAGACGCTCATCGGCCACCTGCTCGACCACGGCCACTTCGGCCCGTTCGAACACCCCCAGGTCACGTTCGCGGTGGAAGGCATCAGCCGTTCCTGCATGGCCCAGATCACCCGCCATCGCCACGTCAGCTTCGACGTACAGTCGATGCGGTACGTCTCCTTCGACGACGTCGACCCCGCGGAGGTGGAGGAGGGCGCGATGGTAGTGACACCGCCGTCCGCCGCCGACCCCGACTGGGTGGGGCGCAACCAGCGCACCGGCACGGTCGACGACGAGACCGTCGCGAAGCGCGAGGAGCTGTTCCAGCGCTCGGTGCGGCAGTCGGTGGAGGACTACCAGGAGCTGCTCGACCTGGGGATGCCGCCGGAGGACGCACGCTTCGTGCTGCCCATCGGGACGAAGGTGAACATGGTGATGTCGATGAACGCGCGGATGCTGATGCACGTCGCCGACATGCGCGCGGCGGCCGACGCACAGTGGGAGATCCGCGAGATGACCGAGCGCGTGCTCGACCTCGCGAGCGACTGGTGTCCCATCACGTTCGATTACTACGAGTCGGAGATGAAGAACCGGAAGAACCGCCTCGCGCCGTAGCGCGGGGCCCGCAACCGGCCGGCGCGGCCGCTCGCGTCGGTTCTCGATGGAGGAGCAGGAGTCTGCGAACCCAGGAGCGCGGGGGATGTCAGGCGGGAGCTGCGTCGTCACTCCGGGTCGGAACGACTCGAACCGCCGTTACTCGTCGTCTTCTTCCTCGTCCTCGTCGGCGCCGCGGACGAGCGCCGTCTGGCCCTGGCCGTCGGGCTGCGGGTCGCTCGCGTGGGGACCTTCGATGAGGGAGCCGAAGTCCTCGACCTCGTCGTACTTGTCCTGGTACATCAGCGCGATGCGGCCCTTCTTGGTGATCTCGTAGAGCCCGGACCGTTGTGCCGGCCCGATCTTCTCGACGAGACCGTAGTCGGCCAGCACCGGGAGTCGGCTGTTGATGTTCTTGCGGCTCTTGTCGGTGTGGTGGGCGAGGTTCGTCGCGACGTTGCGACCCTGCGCCTGCAGTGCTTCGAGTATCAGGAAGTCAGTGGGTTGTCGTAGTCTCATGGTAACACGCTCCGAGTTTCGGCTTGTATCTACTATATGGGCGCTCCTTTTATTTCTATCTAATGGCAATTCGAGCGGTGCATGACCATTGGTCCCCCGCCAGACCGGGGTTTGATAACCAATAGCGATTTTTTGCGGTAATTTTATGTATGTGTAGGACAGACGTGATGATAGGGTGTGACGGCAGACCCGGATTACCCGTTCGTCTGCTGCCATCCACCCTGACTGGACGACCCCCACCCAACCCCCCATCGCAACTCTGGTCAGAGGCACACCCAACCACCACCCCGACGCCAATCCACCACCACCACTCTACGCGTCGACTGGACGTCCCGTGCGATCCGTCATCCCGCGCGGGTCCAGTTTTTTGTGACCCCTCGTCGAACCACCGGTATGGTCGCGACCTTCGAACTATACGAGGACCGTGCCGGGAAGTATCGCTGGCGACTGGTCGCAAGTAACGGCGAGATCATCGCCGACAGCGGCGAAGGTTACAGTACCAGGTCGGGTGCGCGCGAGGCCATCGGACGCATCCGCGAGCGCGCGCCCGGCGCCGCCGTCCCGTCGTTCGAGGACACCCACTTCGAGGTGTTCCGCGACAGGGCCGACGAGTACCGCTGGCGACTGGTCGGCGACAACGGCCGCATTCTCGCCGACAGCGGCGAGGGCTACGCGAGCAAGCACGGCGCACGTGACGCGGCGGCACGTGTCAAGCAGCGTGCGACCGACGCGGAGACAACGGAGCTGGACGACGCGTGAGCCACACGCTCCTCATCCGTGGCGGCACCGTCGTCGACCACCGGGGCGCACGCGAGGCCGACGTCGTCGTTCGCGACGGCGAGATAACCCGCGTCGAACCCGCCACCGAGGTGGAGGCGGACGAGACCATCCACGCCGACGGCGCGTACGTCGCACCCGGCCTGGTCGACGCGCACGTCCACCTGATGATGGACGCCGGCCCCGACCCGGCGAGCGACGTGGACCGCTCGACCGCCTCCCTGACCTACCGCGCGGCCAGCAACCTCCGCGACGCCCTCGCCGCGGGCGTCACGACAGTCCGTGACCTCGGTGCACCCGACGGCATCGCACTCGAGGCCGCGGCCGCCGTCGACGAGCGCGTCCTCCCCGGCCCCCGGGTCGTCGCCTGCGGTCGGAACGTCGTGATGACCGGCGGCCATGGTCACTGGTTCGGTCGCGAGGCCGACGGCCGCGACGAGGTGCGCAAGGCCGTACGCGAGCAGCTCAAGGCCGGGGCCGGCGTGGTGAAGTGCATGGCCACCGGGGGCGTCCTCACGCCGGGCGCGAACACCGGCGCGCCGGAGCTCGCACCCGACGAACTCGAGACCCTCGTCGAGACCGCGGGCGCGAAGAACGTCCCCACGGCCGCACACGCCCACGGGACGACGGGCATCCGGAACGCCGTCGAGGCCGGTATCGACAGCATCGAACACGGCACGTTCATGGACGCCAGAGCCGCCGAGGAGATGGCCGAGGCCGGCACGTACTGGGTGCCGACCGCGAGCGCGCTCGCCGGCATCGTCGAGAACGCCGACGACGCACCCATCCCGAACTACGCCGTCGAGAAGGCCCGGGAGGCACGGGACGCGTTCGAGGAGGCGTTCGAGCACGCGCTCGCCGCGGACGTGACCATCGCGATGGGGACCGACGCGGGCACCCCGTTCAACACGTTCGCGGACATCCCGAACGAGCTCGCGCTGATGGTGGAGTACGGCATGTCCCCGGCGGCGGCGTTCGAGGCCGCAACGCGGACCGCCGCCGACCTCGTCGGCGTCGACGCCGGCCAGGTCGAACCGGGGCTGCGTGCCGACCTGGTGCTGCTTCCGGACGATCCGCGGACCTCCGTCGAGGTCTGGTCGGAGATAGAGACCGTCGTCGCACGGGGTCGGCAGTTCGACCCGCGGACCTAGCGTTCTTAATCCCTCCCCGAGTAAGGGGGGACGAATGCGTCGGCTACTCGGTGTCGGAGCGCTCGTCCTGCTCGCGGTGAGCGCAGTCGTGCTCGCCGGCGGTGCCACAGCGGCCGCACCCGCCCCCAACGAGTCGGTCCACGCCCCCCCGAATGCGTCTGGCCCGCTCGGCAGTGCACAGGAGTTCGACCGCACACAGTTCCAGATCCGCGTCTTCGAGAACGGCTCCGCGCGCTTTGCGATACGCTACGAGCGCCAGCTCTCGAACGAGACCGAGCGCGAGCGGTTCCAGACGTTCGCGGACGAGTTCGAGTCCAACGAGACCGAGCTGTACAGCAACTTCGAGCGCCGCGCGCGGAACCTGGTGGCGTTCGGCCGCAACGAGACGGGTCGTGAGATGACCGCGACGGCGTTCCGCCGCAGCGCCAGCGAGGAGCCCACGTTCGACGGCCACGTCGGCATCGTCACCATGTCCTTCCGCTGGACCGCGTTCGCACAGACGACCGGCGACCGTGTCGTCGTCGCGGACGTGTTCGAGGGCGGCTTCTACATCGGTCCCGCGCAGTCGCTCGTCTTCCTCACGGGCGACGGGCTCGTGTTCGAGAACGTCACCCCGGCCGGTGAGTTCTCCGCACCCACGCCGGCAGGGAGCGACAGCGTCACCTGGCAGGGCGAGCGCAGCTTCTCCGACCAGCGCCCGCGCGTCGTCTACGCCCCCGAGCCGGCGACCACGGCGACGACCGACGATGGCGGCGGGACCACCGCCGGCGGGCGGACCACGGCGACCACCGGTCCGACGACCGCAACCGCGACCACTCCCGGGCAGGGTAGCACCGACAGCTCGTTCCCGATGCTGCCAGTCATGGTCGGACTCGTCCTCGTCGGCCTCGCCGGCGCAGTCGTCTGGCTCCGCCGTCGCGACGACGGCGACGAAGCCGCTACGGTGACCGCCGACGAGCCGTCCGACGAGGCCGGAGCGACGACCGCGTCGGCGACCGGGGGGCCGAGCGTGCCCGACGAGGAGCTGCTCACCGACGAGGACCGCGTCCTCGAACTGCTGAACGACAACGGTGGCCGGATGCGCCAGTCCAACATCGTCGACGAGACCGACTGGTCGAAGTCCAAGGTCAGCATGCTGCTCTCCGACATGGAGGACGACGGCAGCATCAGCAAGCTCCGCGTCGGCCGCGAGAACATCGTCAGCCTCGCCGGCCACGAACCCGACGCCGTCGGCTCCCCGTTCGAGGACGAGGAGGACGCGGACGACGGACGCTAAACCGCCCCACGGCGAGGCTGAAACGCAAGGGTTTTAATTATACCAGCATAACCCGGTAATGCGAAGCAACGACGGGCTCCGTTAGTGTAGTCCGGCCAATCATCTTGCCCTCTCACGGCAAGGACCAGGGTTCGAATCCCTGACGGAGCACTTCTTCAGGCGCAAACCGCGAACGACAGCGAGCGGTTTCGCGGACAGAAGCGCGGACGGAAGGGATTCGAATCAGAGAGCGGAACGAAGTGGAGCGACCGTGGTTCGAATCCCTGACGGAGCACTTTCAACTCCTTCCCGTCCGGCAGTTTTCGTCCGTGAAAAACGACGAAACAAAACCATGCTCACGGGCAAGCCGATAGTTTCGACCGCCAGAACCCCTCGCCCTCGTGCGATTCGCTATATTTCGAGGGCAAGGACGTTAGATAGGCTCAAACCCACGCCCTCTTGCGATTGGGTGAAACGGGTGGGCAAGCAACAGGGTTCCCAGCAGGAGGCCCGGCAATGAAGTCCGCCGACGAGGCAACGAACCCCCTCGCGGACATCTCGGTCGTCACCGAACCGTCCGCCGAGGTCCTCAACGAACGCCAGCAGATCGACTACCGGAGCCAGCGCGAGCAGTGCCTCGACTGGCTGCTCGTCTTTGGCAAGGACCCGAAGCAAGCGGACGGCTACGCGCACAGCACGGTCAAGAACCGGAGTCACCGGATGGACCAGTTCTACCGGTGGATGTGGAGCGAAGAGAACGGCTACACGACGAACGTCACCCACGAGCACGCGGACGCCTACCTCAGACACCTCGCCAGACAGGACAAGAGCAACGCGCACAAGGACAACTGCAAGAAGGCCCTCCAGATGCTGTACAAGTGGCGTGAACACGAGCACGGCCTAGACGAGTGGGACCCCGAAATCTCGTTCAGCACCGGGCACAAGACGACTGCGCCACGGGACTACCTCACCCGCGAAGAGCGCGGTCTCATCCGCGAGGCGGCGCTCGAATACGGCAGCGTCCCGGCCCGCAGCGGACTCAGCGCGGAGGAGCGCGACCGGTGGAACGCCTACCTCGCACAGCGTTTCGAGAAGCCGAAAGGAGCGGTGACGGCCGAGGATTGGGACCGAGCGAACGGGTGGAAGGTCCCCAGCATCGTCTCGGTCAGCCTCGACGCCGCACTCCGGCCTATCGAGGTCGAACGCGCCGTCACCAGCTGGGTCGACATAGAGAACGCCGTCCTCCGCATCCCCAAAGAGGATTCATCGAAGAACACCGGCCACTGGATCGTCGGCCTCCAGGACCGCACTGCAGAGACCCTCGGCCGCTGGCTGGAACAACGCGAGGCCAACCCCAAGTACGACGACACCGACAAGCTCTGGCTGACCCGCTTCGGGAACACCTACGGCTCGTCGTCGCTCCGGAACGTGCTCCGCCGCCTCTGCGACGAAGCCGGCATCGACTACGAGAACCGCCAGATGAGCTGGTACTCCATACGCCACTCCACTGGCACCTACATGACCAGGGAGGAAGATCTCGCCGCAGCGCAAACACAATTGCGGCACAAGAGTCCGGAGACCACCATGAAATACGATCAGGCCCCCCTTGAGGACCGTCAGGACGCACTCGACCGGATGGGGTGACGCGGTCCTCCGACTGCGTCGGTTGGATCGGGGTCATTATGCACTCGATAATATTATCGCCTGCAGAATTTGTGCGTGGGTCAGCCCGTTCACTGTGAATTTCCAGTCCACATGTCCCCACTCATCACGCTCCCCGGCGGATATCTGACGATTGCTCGCCGCCCCCATAGCAACGACTATCTTTTTTCAAGGCGAGAATCCCGTCCTTTAGGGCGGGCGTGAAGCCGACAACTGTCTTATATTCCACCGTCGGTTCCAGGCCGAATACCCCACGACGGCAAATCCTTATTAGAATTGGGTATGTAGAAATCAGCACGGTCAAATGAAGTACAACCTCGAAAAAGGGTCCCACACGGTCTACGCGCTTCAATATCACTTTGTGACCGTCACAAAGTACCGCGCGGACCTCCTCACCGACGAGATAGCCGAACGCATCGGTGAGATTGCCAGCGACATCTCCGAGGACTTCGGCGTGAACATCCAGAACGTCAACGGCGGGAGCGACCACGTTCACATTCTGTTCACAGGGCTCTATTGAATCCACGGACGGCGTAGGGACGAGCCGTCAGAACGTTGGAAGTGAAGCGGGAGAGTACAGTTGTGCAAAAGGTCCTCTTCCGCTTCGTTAAACAAGCTGTCTCGATAGCACGAAAACTTACTGATGCTGCGCTAATGCAGATCAGCCATCCAGCCGGCAACGGGGTTGCCGGCTGGAAGCACGCCGTCCTGCACTTTCTCCGGCTTCACATGGACGCAACGCTCCAAGAAGTCCTCGACTGGGCCGAGGAGATGGAGCGGGTACGAGCCGCGCTCGTTCTCGAGCGCGGCGAGTTCC
>NZ_FNIA01000046.1 GCF_900103505.1 Haloarchaeobius iranensis | reverse complement strand
TCAAACGACTTGCAGAGCGCGGATGGGCCGGGGAACTCGCCGCGCTCGAGAACGAGCGCGGCTCGTACCCGCTCCATCTCCTCGGCCCAGTCGAGGACTTCTTGGAGCGTTGCGTCCATGTGAAGCCGGAGAAAGTGCAGGACGGCGTGCTTCCAGCCGGCAACCCCGTTGCCGGCTGGATGGCTGATCTGCATTAGCGCAGCATCAGTAAGTTTTCGTGCTATCGAGACAGCTTGTTTAACGAAGCGGAAGAGGACCTTTTGCACAACTGTACTCTCCCGCTTCACTTCCAACGTTCTGACGACTCGTCCCGACGCCGTCCGTGGATTCAATAGAGCCGAGTGGAACAGTTCAGTGAGTTAGGGATCACTAGCCCAGATGAGATTACCGAAGAACGGCGTGCCGAACTCGAAGCCCTCCCTGGAGCCTCGTCATGGCACGTGGACCGGTGGATTGCTCATCGACAGGCTTTCGAAAACGATGAGGTCGTGATTCTAAACAAGTCCGCCTTCAACGACCTTCACGATACGGAGCCTCTCCTCTTGGACATAGAAACGGACCTTCAGCAGGATCGGATCTGGCTGGTCGGCACCTACAGTTACCAGAACGATGCGTACCGACAATTCTTCGATCCGGACGACGAGTCAGCACTCCTTCAGGAACTGTCTGAGTACCTTAATGATCATGGCTCCGAGCCAATCATCTACTACGGAGGGAACTACTTCGACGAACAGTGTCTCAGTCGGAGATTCGACGAACACGGCATCACCGAGGGGATTGACCATCTGGAGCGAGCACACGACCTCGGAATTTCTGCCCAACAGGAACTCTTCGGGCCCTTCAACCGGCATAAATTGGACGTCGTAGCGAGTGCACTCGGCTTTGAGTATCAAGACCCGACCGTCGATGGATTTGTGGTCGGGAGCAAGTACACACGATATCTCCTCGACGGCGAAGAACCAGACTGGGATCGACTCAAACAGTACAATAACGACGATGTAACCGCGCTGAGAACAATCGTCGATCACATCAGATCGTAGTCTCGGGGAATATGCGGGGCCGTCAGCAGAGATGTCATTACGTAAGTGAAATATCACCAAGGGTTGAAGCAGTCTTAACCAACAATAGAGGTGTGTTCTCCCGTCAGCGGTGAACAAAGCAATCCAGTCGTCCACCGCCGATTCCGGGGCGGCCAGTCGATGGGCACCAAGTCGCGACGAGGACACGTCGCCCCACACGCCCGACCTCATTGGCGCGCCGGCCGTCGACGCTCAGTACCGCGCCGGCGATACCCTCGGCGAGACCCACACGAAAACCCCCCAGGCCCGAACACTTCCCCGGTTGACGACCTACGCCGAGAGGTACGACATCCCGGTGCTCGTTACGCGAAACGAACGAAACGAATTCACCGAGCCAGTCGCGACGGTCACCGACCATCACCTGGAGTGCGAGCAGACCCGGATTGGGTCACGGATCGTCGGCAAGGACTTCGAGACGCTCGTCTATCCCGTCGACGACAGGCGTACTACCAGACGACGTTCACGTACTGGCGGCAGCTGTTCGCAACACGCGCCACGCAGGTCGGCGTGGATCTTGGTCGCCTGCTTCGGCTACCAGGGGTTCAGCAACGCGAAGTTCGCCCGCATCGAGTGTCACGAAGCGACCAACGCGTTCGCTCGGGAGATTCTGCTGACGGCGAAACAGCGGCTAGAAGCCGGTGGCTGGCGGGTCGTCCACGGTATCGTCGACTCCATGTGGGTGACGCCGGACCCTGACGTCGACGACGAGGACCGCGAGGACCTCCAGACGCTCGCGACGGAAATCACGGAACGCGTCGAGATTCGGCTCGAACACGAAGCCCATTACGACTGGGTGGCGTTCGTGCCGCAGCGCGAGAGCGACGCCGGCGCGCTGACGAAGTACTTCGGGAAGGTCGCCGGCGAGGACGACTTCAAGATCAGAGGCATCGAAGCCCGGCAGCGCTCGACCCCGCCGTTCATCGAGGACGTCCACCCGGGACTGTCTCGAACGGTTCGACGCGACTCGGTCGCCTAACGCGGTACTCAATCGTCTTCAGGACGCCGTCACGCGTCTCCATGCTGGAACGGTCCCAGTCGAGTACCTCGTCGAACGGAATCGTGTCTCCAAGCCGCTGGAGGGGTACACGCAGAACACTCAGAACGTGGCGGCCCTGAAACGGGCTCACGACCAGGACCTCGCCGTACATCCCGGTCAGGATATCGAGTACGTAGTCGTCGACGACGAGAAGACCTCTCGAGAACGGGTCGCCCTCGCCCACGAGGAGATCGAGACCTACGACGCCTCGTACTATGAGACGCAGCTCGTTCGAGCTGTCGAGAGCGTGCTGTCACCACTCGGCTGGGATCGGACTGAAATTCAGCGGAAACTCGCCACGATGGAAACCGCCACGTTGGGTTCATTCGAGCCCACCAGCGATATGTCGTAGCCGACTGACCCGCCATCCAACGTTTTCGTTGTGGATTTCAACCATTCCGATAGTTAATGTAGCTGATTCGAATAGTGCCTATTCTTCCATCAATTGCGGACGTACCCGGGGGTGGGTGACGAACGGCTAACAATCTGACCGTAGCTACCCAAGCGTCTGCTGGTCGTTCAGCCAGTTCTTCGCGAGCTCGTTGAAATCGACCGCATCGAACCGAGAGACAGCCTCAAGCACCTCAATAGCCGTCGAAGGCTCGACGCGGAGTTCGAACGTGTACGCCTCGCCGCCGACAGAGCCGGAGGCGGATTTCCGTGCGCGGATTATACTCAACATATCGAGTTCGATGAGATGGTCACGCATCCGACGTTGAGCCAAGCGGTCGGCGTCAATGTGATCCGAGAGAGATCTATAGACGTCATAGACATCACGAGTCCGAATCTCGGAATAGCCCGCGAGTTCCAGAATCGTCACTGCTGCCAGCGCAAGGTGACCCTGCGTCGTGAGCTGCTCCATCCCCTCGATGATGAGTTCTCGCTCAGCTTCGCCCTGGGCCGTTCGGACGTGCTGTTCGTTGACGCGGGCATCACCCTCGGATTCGGCGATTGCGGCAGCTTTTCGGAGGTACTTGATTGCTTGGCGGGCGCTCCCTTTGTCCTGTGCGGCGTACGCTGCACAGAGCGGAATTACCTCGTCGGTCAGGACGTCTGAATCGATACGGAGGAGCGTGCAATCGGTTCGATCAACGTCCTTTTCGTCGAAGGGCTTGGCAAGTGAGCCGTCGTCGTCCTCTAAATCGATATTGATCTCAAGCTCCTCGCCTTTCGGTGTCTCATAGACGAGCGATGTTTGTCGGAACGCCTTGCTCGCACGGCGGGAGAGGATGTCGCGGAGTTCGTTCGCGTCGTAGGGCGCAAAGAAAATTGAGTCGTCGTAGAGGCTATCCTTCGCGGCAGGGTCGAGATTATCACGCCACTGGAGGTCGTTGCTGATGCCGATTATCGACGGATAGACGTCGTCATTGACGTAGTCCTTGTCGCGTGCTCGAGGGAGGGAGTAGAGGATTTTGTCGTCCGTTCCGAGATTGTCGATTTCGTCGAGGACGATGATTATGGTCCCCCCGATCTCGTTCATCGCGTCCCAGAGATGGTCGAGCACCTTCTGCATCGGATGTCCATTGGGGTTCTCGCCTCCGATTTCCTCGCAGAGTCCACACGCGAGGGTGTAACTCGAGGAGATTCCCTCACAGGAGAAGAACACCGTTGTCAGGTCGAGATTCTGAGCGTCAGCAAACGCTTCTAGTTCAGCCAGCTCTGCCTTCGCGGCCGCCGTCTTCCCCTGACCAGCCTTTCCCGAGAGGAACGTGTTCTCGGCGCCGGCGCCACGGGCGGCAGGCTTCAACGAACGCCGGAGCTTCAGGATTTCGTCCTGTCGCTCCGGCAGCGTCGTCGGTGTGTGACCCTCTTTCAGGTAGTCCTCGCCGCCGACCGCAAAGATTTCCGAGGTCGTCGAGTACGGGGACGAGTCCATCGTGCGTACGTCGTGTGGTCTACCCACATAAACCCCCGTGTCCGTAATGTCCGCCTTGTCCGAATAACCCCCCACCTCGTCCGGAATTATCTGAGTTTCGTTGGCACTATGGTATTGAGAATAGTGGAACTACCCACACTTTTGGCTTTGAGAGGATGTTGGTCGCTTCAGTTTCACGGTTGGACAGAGGCTCACCCGGGCCCCCGGGGTCGTCCGCAATTATTCAGGGAATCGTGGGGAGGGGGATAGTTCGGTTATACCGACTGATTTTTGGAGGGATTGTTACTCTAGTGCGGTTGGTATGGGCTGCTGCTATACCCATATTATAAATTTTTCTATTAAGAGTAGTAAGTAGTAGGTAGAAGACTCAATCCGCTGGTTTAGACTGGCAATATTATTTATTTATTTATATGCTACAGTCGTTTTGTTGCTTGAGCCTCGAGACACTTCTTCCGTGAAATTGCGGACGCCCCCGGGGGCGGGGGTTAGGTTCGTTTCCTCTTTTTCCCGAAGCTGGAATGGACGTGTTCCATCAGACCTACGTGGGGACAGCAGGCGCCGTGTCGTAGGAGGTAGTGAACGGTATATCGAGGAGACTGAACACTAAAGCGAGTGTCGGGCTTCACCGCCGCCCACGATGGGGTGGGGAACTCGCCCTCTCCAGTTACAGAGGATCCCCCCTTCTACACTTCGTGGGTGAATTGCGGACGCCCCCGGGGGTGGGGGACTGTGGAGTCAAGTTGCTCGATGAGTATCGTCAGCAGTGTCGAAGTGTTAATCTCCGGTATTTAGGATGGGGAGGGCTTAGTGAATTTTCGACTCAACCGAGCACAGATTTCCTCATATTTCGAACACTCCTACTCAAGAACTTGTACACTAACGTCGTCCACCTCAAGTCGTAACGCTTCTTCTTTGTTTCCACGATCGTACAACCATTTCACCTCAACTGTCCAGCCTGTGGGTGTTCGTCTCGCGTTAACGCTACCTGAGCCCTCAACATGGTCAGGTGGTTCGATCGAATTCCCTTCGGTGAGTATCTTGATGAGACGGCCATCATCAACATCAGTAGTGAACCCTTCAGCCCATTCCTCACCAAACTCGACGCGTACTCTCTGCACTCCGGTAATTCCCCATTCGTCTCCTTGGCTGCGATCAACGCACATAACGGTTGTACGAAAGCTCGGGGTTTGATTCTTTTCGGTCAAGAAATGTCAGACTCTATATTTTGTGTTAGACGATCATCTTTGTTTGGCGGTGAGCAGTCGTTCTTTCATACTCTATGCTGGATATTGATTTGCACCCTACACCACTGTTTCCTGAGCTTTGGTGAGTTGAAAGGGGCAACACACCACCGTTTCCTAAGCTACCGAAGCAATACATCACCATCTCCTAAGCTTTCTATGGCGATCTCGCTCCAACACTACTTGTCTGGATTGACCGGGCCCTTGTACTGAGAACGAATCTTCTCTCCCTCCCGCCACTGCCAGTAGTAGTAGCGATTATCGTTGATCTCCTTGATCGTGATCGTCGCTTTGGCAGGAACGTCATCCGGGAGATCGTCCGGTCGCTCTTCGACCACTTCTTGATCTGCCGACTCCTCGAGACGGGTCTCTCGTTCCTTGTGCTCGGCGAGCGCCTCAGCGTACGTCGCAACGTCTCGGAGCTGCTCCGCGCTCGACTCGTTGAGCGTGTTGACGATCTCCGTCGGGAGGTTCGCCGGTGGGGTCGGAGGTTCGTGGGACATCGGCTACTCTCGTGTTAACCAACACGACCCACGAGTCCATAGTTTTGTTGGTTAAGACGATGGAGACGACTCTCGTGCCTGCTGACTGTAACACTACTCGAAACTTCTTTATATACAAGTTTCGTACTATGTTACACCGTGCTCCGGCGGATCGAACTGGAGGTCCTCGCCACGGTCGACCGCGGCGACACGATCTCTGAGCTCGCGACGAAGCTCGACCACAGCGAAAGTTACCTCTCTCGTGCTGTCGCCGACCTCGTGGTGAAGGGGCTCGTGTACACGGAACGCGACGGGCGGCGAAAACGAGTCGTCCCGTCGGACGCTCGTGCCGTCGAACTCTACCAGGACCTCGTTCGTCAGCACTCCCACATTGACTTCCCCGAGCTACTGACCGGCAAGGCACTCGAGGTGCTGTACTACCTCGACCAGCCGCGAACCGTTTCCGAAATCGCCGACCGGAGCGACAACTACCGCAACACGGTCAACCGCGTCCTCAAGCGGTTTCGCGACCGTGGGCTCGTCGGGACGGCCGACGGCCGCTATGAGTTCAACGCCGACTTCGACCGCCTCCACGGGTTCGCCCGTGAACTCGCACACCATCTGCATCGCCACCGCCTCGAAGCCGTCGCCCCGAAGGGCACGATTCTCTGGGAGGACTACGACGAATTCCTCGCCCAGACCGAGACGGAGATCGAGGCAGAGGCGTTCCACGAAACCGGCCTCGCTCGATTCGCGGCCTTCGACCTCCAGTTCCTGCTCACCGGCCATCGCTACTACGTCTACTCCGAGGAACTTGACGAAGTCTCGCCGGCGGAGCTCTGCTGTCACACGCTGCTGATCGACGACGGCAGCCGCCACCGCTCGTACTGTCTCCTCCTGCTCAGCCACGTCGACGTCAACGAAGAGGATATCCGAGAGCAGGCGGTGAAGTACGGACTTGAAGACGTGATCGACGCGCTACTTCAGTACCTCGAGACACACGGCGAAGTTGACGACAAGCGGTTACCGGAGTGGGACGAGTTCCAGGAACTGGCGGCTGACTACGAGGTGCGACTTTTCTGAGCCTGCACTTCGCCCCCAATCGTGTCGTCTGGTTGCGTCAGTTTGGATCGTAGGGATTCGTCGCTGATTCGAGCCGATAGACGTCCTCGACAGCGTCGAAGTCATCATCGAACGCATACAGGTAGCCGAGCCCTTCGGTTTGCATATACGCGACAATGCAGGCGTCGACGAACGAGAGTGGTTCGTGTTGGCGAAAGAGGGCCTTCCCCGTCGCGAGGGCGTTGGTGGTGAGTGAGTCGATGTGGAAGCGGGCGTTTTCTTCGATGCGATCGAGAAGATCGACAGCTGCGTCGTGGCCGGCGTGGGTCGTGAGGCCGTTCAGCGTCTCGGCGAGAACGTAATCGAGGACGACTGCCTCAGGGAGCGTTCCATTATCGATGCCGTGGAGCACCGGGAGTGCGGCATCGTGTGAATTATCTCGCTTGTACGCGGCTGCAAACAGGACCGATGTATCGATGAGTGCGCGGGGCATTTACTCGACATCGACGCCCCAGGCGTCGTGATCGCTGGTCACATCGGTTGCGTCCTCACCAGCGTAGCCGTCGAAATCAGCGAACGTGCCCGTCTGCTGTTGGATGACTTGCACCCGGATACTCCCGTCATCTTCGAGATGCCAGCGGAGCTGATCACCGTCGTCGATATCGAGTTCACGTCGGATCCGGGCGGGGATGTTTGCCTGATTTCCAGACACCTTGCTTTCGGCGTCGATTCTGTCGCTGCTCATATCTCCGGGTAGGTGACCAGCCGTGAAAAGTCTAGTGTGCCGCCACACTACCCCGTAGCATAAACCAACCACAGTCGGTACGCCGGTGTCTCAGCGGCCGATGGTACCCTGGCGCGTGACCGGCGCGTCGGGGTTGATGTTGAATGCGACGATGGTGGCGTCCTCGGTTGCAGTGACGGCCACGTCGTCGTCGCCGGTCACGAGTGCGCTCTCGGTGTGCCCGACCGTCTCCTCACCGACCTCGACGGCCCCGTCGAACACGTACAGGTAGGTGTGCCTGCCCGCTCGCGACGGAAGCGAGGTCGTGGCGCCAGCGGCGAGTCGACAGTCGTAGAAGTCGACGTCATTACGAACGTACAGCGGAGCGTCGGTCCCCTCGGGACCGAACAGGTGCCGCCATTCGCCGGCGACCGGGTCGGGAATCGGCTCGTGCTGGATGCCCGGCTCAAGGTCCAACCTGTGCGGGCGGAGGAAGATCTGGAGCATCCGTAGTGGTGGGTCGTCGGCGAGCGTCTCCTCGGCGTGCCAGAAGCCGCTCCCGGCGTTCATCACCATCAGGTGGTCGGAATCGGTGACGAGTTCGTTGCCTTGGCGGTCGTCGTGGCGCATCACGCCTTCGGGAACCCAGGAAATGATCTCCTCGTTGCGGTGCTGGTGCATCCGGATCAGGGTCCCCGGGTCCATAAACGACTCGACGACGGTCGCTAGCGGCCCGTAGCCGTGGTCGTCGTGGCCGGGGACGGCCCGTCCAGGGAAGTTGAAGTGGATCGGCTGTGTTGAATCGCCATAAGGCGGTGGATTTCACTGTTTGACGGCACGCTTGATGTTGTAGACGACACACATCAGAGCGATTTCTCGGAACTCGCGGAACCAGGAACGCGCTCGCACGGCGAAGCCGAGCGAGCGCTTGACAGCCGAGTTCACGGTCTCGGTCATAGAGCGCTGATTGTAGCGCTGTTCGTCGATTCTGGCGTTATGCGCGTGATCAGACGGTGCGAAGATGCGATGTTTGATGAGCGGGCGAATCCCGAGGTCACGAAGGGATTCGCGGAGCGACTGCTTGTCATAGCCTTTATCGGCGGCAAGCGACCGCAGATCGCCCGCATTCCGGCGGGCGATCTGCTCG
>NZ_FNIA01000025.1 GCF_900103505.1 Haloarchaeobius iranensis | reverse complement strand
CCGCAGGGGTCGTGCCAATCGCTCCATACAACCCGCGAAACACTGACCACCCGAAAGATATCGAGTACAGAGTCGAAGACCGCATCACCGAACACAGCGAGGACGTTCAGCTCAAGCAGTCAGTCTTAGACGAGACGTACAACCACCGGACAGGGGTCGAACGGACCAACGACGCAGTCAAGGACTGCGGCCTCGGGCACGTCCGCGCCCGAGGCCGCGTCCACGCACGAACAGAAGTGTTCCTGGCACTGTGTCTCCGGCTCGTCATTGCTATCACCAACTACGAGCGAGGAAACGAACCGGGCTGTGAGAAACTATGAGATGGATTCTATGACACGCTCCTCCATGAGCAAACCCCAGCCGGACGGAGAGAACGACTCTTCCAGTCCAGACGACGGAATCATGAACCTCGCACTCGACGTCGTGAACAGTGTGACCGGTGTATACGGCGGTATCTCAACTGCTGTGATCAAGTACGCACTGAACGCGGATTCGAACGGCGGCATCACCGTAGATTACAACTCGGGGTATTCAAACGGCGGTGACCAGGAACAGTACTATTGGGACCTCCCTCTCGAACAGAATGACGAGGAGGGTAACGTGAACTTTCCCGACCAGACGGATAACATCGCCGGTGCGAGCTTCAAGGTCGAAAACGGAATGGTGTCTGGGTGGACAGCACAGATCGAGACACGTTCTCGATTCGAGTTCGGCTATCTCGACTATCGGACCGGGAGATGTCCGTGTGATGTTGCACCGACAGTGTTCAAGACCACGAAGACAGGATTGGTCAGCAATATCGTGGAGTACACCAGCGTCGAGACTTGAACAGGGTCAAGAGCGGGCGTATATCACAAATTCAGATGTTATTACAATGGTGATGAATACACAAAATCGAATGGTTGGAAGACGAACGCTGTTATCGAAGGCGGGTTCAGTAGCATTGGTCGGAGTACTTGCTGGCTGTACCACCGGCGACGAGCCTGCGAATCTGTATGTAGAGAACGTCACTATGGAGAAGACGGACGCGAACATGATTCAGGTTCGTGTTCTCATCCGGAACGACGGCGAGTCTATCGGCGAGTCAACAGCGATGGCGAAAGTTGAAACGAGTGGGTCGCTCGTTGGACAGGAAGAGACCGATTTCTCCGTCGCCCCTATTAGTCAGACTGTTCCTGTTTTCACGTTCGACCCAGCCACCGACGGTCCGGTTTCGCTCTCGGACTACACCGCTTCAGGCAAGATCTCGGGCGGAGGGTGGGTCACTGCGAGCGAGTCTTCACCCGGGGAGTAGCTAGAACGTCGTCCCGCCGCGCTGGACCGCCGACACATCGCTAGCTGGGTGACGTGATTTGGCAATCGTCCGCCCGACCTGCGGCGGGTACAGCTCCTCGATGCCCTGCTCGCGGAGCTGGTCGACGAATGCCTCGGGCACCCCGGGCACGTCCGCTGGCTTCATCTACCCTCCTTTGGCTCCTGCCGTGGTTTGAACTGTCGTGTTCGGGTGGTCGGCCGGTCGGTCTGTTTGTGTGTCGCAGCGTGACACACCGCCCCCAGTCCTTTATTACGCGCCGTACAGGTATCGCGTAGAGCGTTTCATGACTCGCCGGCATCTCGGCCGTCCGGTGTTCGACCCCCGCTCGCCGCCTGCTTCTGTGCGGGCCCGATAGCCGCAGCACTCGGGTTCGCCTCGCTACACTCCGTAGCCGCAGTGTCCCACTCGAACACAGACACAGATGCCGACAGGCTCCGAGTCGCCGCCGTCGAGCGGTGACTCACACGACGCCGAATCGCAGACAGACCAGGAATCGCCTGCCGACCACGAATCACCCACAGCCGGCACAGCACCGACCGACAGCCAGCCCTCGCTCTGGCGCAACCGCGACTTCCGGCGATTCTTCGCCGGGCAGTTCGTCACCAACGCCGGCGACAGCCTCTACACCGTCGCCGTCCTCTGGCTCGTCTTCGGGCTGAGCGGTTCGACGGTCCTGACCGGCATCGCGAACTCGATGCTGTTGCTCCCGTGGCTCCTGCAGATACTCGCGGGCCCCGTCGTCGACCGCCTGCCGCTCAAGCCCGTGCTCGTGGGCTCGCAGGTCGTCCAGGGCGTGGTCGTCCTCGTGCTCCCGCTCGCGGCGGCGACGGGGAACCTGACCGTCGGGGTCATCCTCGCCGTCGTCCCGCTGCTGGTGCTGTCGACGCTGGTGATGGCACCGATGCAGACGACGCTGCTTCCCCGTATCGTCCCCGAGACGCGGCTCTCGAAGGCCAACTCCGCGCTCGCGACCGTCACGCTCGGGCTGGACATGGTGTTCGACGCGCTCGGCGGCGCGTTCATCGCCGTCTTCGGCGCGACGACGCTGTTCCTGTTCGACTCGGTGACGTTCGCACTCGCCGCGCTGCTGTTCGCCGGTGTCGGCATCGGGCGGGACGACAGCGACGACGGGCAGCCGAGCGAGGTCGAGGACGACACCGACGAGTCGGTCCTCGGGGCCTACCTCGACGACCTCCGTGCGGGTATCGACACCCTCCGCGGCAGCGTCTTCGTCGAGCTGATACTGATGACGGCTGTCGCCAACTTCGCCGTCGGCGTCACCCTCGCCATCCTACCGTCGTTCGGCGACGGCCTCGGCGGCCCCGCCGTCTACGGCCTGCTGCTCGGCGCGCTCGGCATCGGCCGGCTCGCGGGCTCGGTCGTCGCCCCCTACCTGGAGGACGTCCAGTACGGGCGACTACTGCTCGTCGGGCACTCGCTCGGCGCGGTCTGCTGGCTCGCCGCCGTCTACGCGCCGACGCCCGCGCTCACCGTCGTCCTGTTCGGTCTCTCCTGGGTGCCCGCCGGCGCGAGCGGCGTGCTCACGGCGACGCTGAACCAGACGGTGTTCCCGAAGGAGCTGCTCGGCCGCGTCTCCTCGGTCAAGGGGACCGCCTCGGGCGCGACGCTCCCGCTCGGCTCGCTCGTCGGCGGCGTCGTCGCCGCGGTGCTCGGTACCCAGACGACGATGGGCCTGGCCGCCTTCGGCTTCGGCTTCACCGGGCTGTACACGCTGCTCCGTCCCCGGATTCGCGGGCTCCCGTCCGTCGCGGACGCCGACCCCGCGGCGTTCGACGTGACGACGGCGGGCGACGGCGACGGGGGGTAGTCCCCTCCCGCCGACCATCCCACGGGTTTTCCTCGCTCGCAGTCGAATCCCCTCCCATGCCGACGCTCGACGACGCGGTCGACATCGGGCCGCTGACGCTCCCGAACCGGCTCTACCGCGCGCCGTTGCTGGAGTGTGCGGGCACCGGCGACGGCGCGGTCGAGGCGCTCATCGACGACCTGGAACCGGGTGCGGCGGCCGGTGCCGGCCTGCTCTGCCAGGGCGCGACCATCGTCCGCGGGGAAGGGGGGTGTGCCGCGCCGGGGATGACCCGGGTCCACGACCCCGAGTTCGTCGCCGAACTCGAGCAGCTCACCGACCGGATTCACGCACACGGGAGCCACATCTTCTGCCAGCTGGAGCACGGCGGCCTGCGGAGCATGGAGACCTGGCACGCCGGCTACCGCGCCGAGCATCCCGACCTCGAACAGCTCGCCGTCTCGCGGCCGCCGTGGCAGCTCCGGCTGCTCGACCGGCTGGGGTTCCTCGAGTTCTCGCCGCACGTCCTCTCGACGCAGGCGGTGCGCGAGCTGGCGCGTGACTTCGCCGTCGCGGGCGCTCGGGCCATCGACGCCGGCTACGACGGCGTCCACGTCGCCGGGGCGAACATGGGCATCGTCCAGCAGTTCCTCTCCCCGTTCTACAACCGACGCGACGACGAGTTCGCGGACGGCGTGCGGTTCCTGGAACTGCTGCACGACGAGTTCCGCGAGCGGGCCGGCGACGCGCCGCTGGTGACGAAGGTGCCCGTGGAGACGCCGAGCCCGCCCGTCGTCCGCCGTCGCATCGACGCCGACGACGCGGTCGTCATCGCCGAACGCCTCGCGGAAATCGGCTACGACGCGCTCGCGCCGGTCGAGACCTCGGTGGTATGGGACATGAGCATCGTGCGCGGCGAGTACCCCGCCAGGGCGTGGGACGAGTCGTCGCTCCAGCCCGCGTACCACGAGGCGTTCGGGGGCCGACTCCGCACCGGGGCGGTGAAGGTCGGGAACCGGGTGGAGTCGCTGTTCTACGGGTTCGACCCGGCCTGGAACGCCGGCATCTCCCGCCGTATCCGTGACGCTGTGGACGTGCCGGTCATGCTGGAGGGCGGCATCCGGGAGCGCGGTCGCATCGACCGGCTGCTCGGCGAGTCGTGCGACCTCGTCGGCATGGCGCGACCGTTCTACGCCGAACCGAAGCTCCCGGCGCGGCTGCTCGGCGGGGTGCCGCCGGAGACCGCCGCACTCTGTGAGAACTGCAACAACTGCACCGTCCCGCAGGTCACGGACGAACCGGGCCGATGTCGCACGCCGAGCGTCGTTCGCGAGCGGGCCCGTCGCGAGCGCGGCGGCACGTACGAGACCGGCCGCTGAGGCAGTCGCACCCGGAATATCCCGGGTGAAGCCACGTGAGTGGCTACAAACCTTATGATAGTGTAGTCCGCAAGGTCGTGTACACCAGTCACATGGGGTCGATTCCAGTGCACGGGTGGCACGACACGGGGGTTCGATAGAGCATGACTCAGTGTAACGTCTGCATGGACGACATCGACGAGGAGGCAGAGACGCACATCGAGGTCGTCAAGCCGATGGAGTACAAGGGCTCGACGCAGCAGATACGGCACTACTACTGCAGCATCTCCTGCCTGCTCGAGCAGGCGCAAGGCTGAGGCGTCCTCTGGTACGGGTCAGGGGCCAGTGACGAGTCCGTCGGTGAGCCTGCCGAGCGGTGCCTCGACGGTGTACGAGGGCGTCGAGAGCGTCAACACGGTGTCGTCCGTGATGTCCGCGAAGCGGACGTGGACGGTGTACGACCCGTCCGCGGCGATGGGTGCGGCCTCGTCCTGGTCGGACTCGAGGTCGCGGACCCAGGCCATCTCGCCGGCGTCCGCGGGGTCCGTCTCGCCGGTGATCTCGTAGAACGCGGTGCTCGACTGCCCGGTGACCGGGTAGCCGCGGTCGACCCACTCGAAGAACCCCTCGTCGATGACGGAGACGTTCGAGTAGCCGTTCTTCTGGAGGTGTGCGGCACGCAGCGAGGAGAGGTGGTGCGGACAGCCGCAGTAGCAGACGATGCGAGTGTCGGTCGGCCAGTCCATCACGGGGTCCCCGGGGCCGCCGGGGTTCGACGCCGGACTACTCACGGCCCCGACGATGTGGGACTGTTCGTACTGGCCGGTCCCGCGAGCGTCCACGAACCGGGCCGCGTCGTCCTGGAACCACTCGTACGTCTTGCCGACGGGTGTGAGCGTGATCGTCTCCCCGTCCGCCACCGTCACGTTTCCGTTCCCGCCGCCGAGACAGCCTGCGAGAGTGGCCGCACCGAGTGCAGCCGAACCCGCGAGGAACGTACGTCGTCGCATGGGCGTCGCTAGGCACCCGTCACGAATAGCCGTGTTGGTCTCCTCTGCCCCCTCTGTTTCAACTGGAAAGCGAACGAATGGACTGTGGTTCGGGCCCAGTCGATCCATCCGAACCGCTCGTGCTGGCCGGCGATGCGCACGTGACGCCGGGAGCCGCCCTGTCGCCGACCAACCCATGCTGTCCGTGAGCAGTTCCCACGATAGCTTGATACGGCCACCGGGGGAACCGGTGTGGCGTGTCCACGACCGACGCGACCAGCGACGACGGGCCGTCCGAGGGACCAGCCGTCTCCAGCGAGCGAGCCCGCTGGGGACTGCTCCTCGGCGCGAGCGTCATGTCCGTCTCGCTCGGGGCCTACGAGCTCGCGCCGGCGAGCGTGACGACGCTCATCCGGCAGTCGCTCGACATCGGCCCCTCCGCGGCCGGGCTCATCGTCAGCGTGATGTTCGGCACCGCCGTCGTCGCCAGCATCCCGGTCGGCGTCGTCCTCGACCGGACGAACTCCCGGCACGCGGTCGCCGTCGCGGTCGGCCTCCTGCTCGTCGCCGGCCTCTGGGGCTGGTACGCCGCGACCATCGAGTCCTTCGCGCTGGTGCTCGCCTCGCGCGTGCTCGGCGGGCTCGCCTACGTCGTCGTCTGGAACGCCGGCATCGACGTCGTCGGGCGGTCGTTCGAGGCCGAGCGCCAGGCGACCGCCGTCGCGACGTTCACCGCCAGCGGGCCGGTCGGCTTCGCCGTCGGGCAGGCCGCCGCACCCCTCGTCGCCGAGACGTTCGGCTGGCCCGCCGTCTTCCCGGTGTTCACCGCGCTCTCGCTCGTCGGCCTCGCGCTGTTCTGGCCGACCAGCCGCGGGAGCGGCCGCGCGAGCGACACGCCGACGCCCACGTTCGCGGACCTCTCGCGGGTCGTCACCGACCGGCGCGTCTGGCTCGTCGGCGTCCTCGGCTTCCTCGGCTACTCGCTGTACCTGTTCGTCAACAGCTGGGCCCCGTCCTACCTGACCGACGAACTCGGCCTCACGCTCGTCGCCAGCGGCGCGCTCTCGGCGCTGTTCCCGGCTGTCGGGGTCCTCTCGCGCATCAGCGGCGGCGTGCTCTCCGACCGGCTGTTCGGGGGTCGCCGTCGCCCGGTCGTGCTGGCCTCCTTCGTCCTGGCGACGCCGGCCGTCGCCGCGTTCACGTCCCTCCGCGGCGTGCCGGTCGTCGTCGCCGCGCTGTTGGTCGCCGGCTTCGCCATCCAGCTCTGTCTCGGACTCGTGTTCGCCTACGTCCGTGAGCTCGTCGAGCCCGCCGTCGCCGCCACCGCCGTCGCCTTCCTGACGAGCATCGGGCTCGCCGGTGCGTTCCTCGCCCCCATCGTCGGCGGCGCGCTCATCGATGCGACGAACTACGGGACTGCCTTCCTCGGCGCGGGCGCGCTCGGACTCGTGGGCATCGCCGTCGCCTGGTTCGCGCCGGAGCCGTAGGCCCGGGCTGCCCGTGTTGTCGGGCCCCCGGCCGGCCGCCCGGTAACGGCCGGAGCCGTCTCACGAACGCCCCCGACAGCTCGACCGGCGGCGGACCCGGTACCGGCGGTGGCTCACTTCGAGCGGTCGTCGCCCTGGAGCGGCAGGGCGTCCTGGAGCTGCTCGACGCGAGCGACGTTCTGGATGTCGTCGAGGGTCAGCTGTCCGGGGTCCGTCGCGCCCTCCCCCGTCGCGACGCCGCTCGTCAGGATGCTCCGGACGCCGTCCTCGATGGTCATATCGATGTCGTAGACGTTCTCCCGCGGGACGTACGTCAGGAAGCCCCCGGTGACGGGGTTCGGTGCCATCGGGATGAACAGTGTCACCATCTCCTCGTGGTCGGCGGCGTCCTCGACGCTCGCCGGTGCGCTGCTGGTCTCGAAGCCGAGGACGTACATCTCGTCGCCCAGACAGCGGACGAGCTTGATGTCCTGGAAGTTCTCGGCCGAGTCGTCGAGCATCACGTCGCCCATCCGCCGGAAGCTCTTGTAGACGGTCCCCACGCCCGGGATGGAGGAGATGGTGAGGTCGACGTACCGGATTATCCGTTCGCCGTACCGGTTGTGCCCGACCGAACCGACGACCAGGACGATGAGGAACAGGATGCCCAGCGCGATGATCTCGGTCAGGAAGTCGAAGACGAACCGGTAGACGTTCAGCTCGATGAGCAGGCTGACGACCTCGACGCGCTCGAACCGCTCGATGATGCCGAAGTACTGCAGGAAGAGGATGAACGGGTCGAGCGCCTTGCGGACGAAGCTGACCGCCAGCTGGACGACGTACAGCGTGATGACCACGGGGAGGATGATGGCGATGCCGGTCAGCACGACGTTCCAGAAGTGGTTGTAGATCGCGCTCACCGTCCGCAGTACCGGTCCGCCCGACGGCTCCTCGACATCCGTATCGTCCATACTGGTCCGGTAGAGTCCCGGGGCGGCCATAAAACACTTCCCTCGGTATCGTCCGGACGCCGTGGGCCGCTGACGCGTCCGTCGAACGGCGGCCGCGACGACCGACCCGGTCCCGCGCCGGGTACGTGTGTACCTCCAAGCTATTTGCCGGTGCGGGATGACCACGCGCCCATGCAACAGCTCTACATCGCCGCTGGTGCGGCAGCGGTCGTGCTCCTCGTCGCCGTCGCGGCCGTCCTCCGGCGACGCGGCAGCGACGACGCCCGCGCCTCCAAGCGGGCCCACGAAGCGGCCCAGCAGCGCGACGCACCGGTCGACATCGGCGACACCGTCGAGTTCGGCATCACCGAGTTCAGCGACCACCACTCCGGCGAGCGCGTGGCGGTCGGCAAGGTCGAGGGGTTCGTCGTCTTCGCCGAGGACGTGCCCTCGGGCGCTGCCGTCGGCGACGTGGTCCGCGTGAAGATCACCTCGTTCAACCGCGGGGGCACCTCGGCCGACGGGACCGTCGTGGGGTAGGGCTCACCGGCTCGGGCCGCCGACGGTGTCCGTCGCCCACTGCCGCACCCGCTCGACGCTCCCGACAGCGGCCAGCTGGTCGGACCAGGTGAGGTATCCGACGACCGCCCAGAGGAGTGTCTGTGGCTCCCCCAGGAGCCGGAGGAGTGCCTGCTGGGGAATGGCGAGCACGAACGCGAGCGTCCGCCCGGACTGGAACAGCACGTCGGACCCACCGAGCAGGAGCGCGACGCCGGTCCGGCACCGGCGGCGGTCGAGGAGTTCAGTCCCGGTGACGGGTAGTCCGGACCGACACCGTTATTTTCTGACGACGTGGAGTGGAACTATGTTCGAAGCGCCTTCTACGCTCCCGCCGGACCGGGAGCAGGAACTGGCGGCCTACCGGGAAGAGCTACGGTTCCGTTCGCTCGACGCCGTCGAGGCGCTGCTCGCGGATGTCGAGTCGGACGCCGCCCGGGAGCAGGTCTACGAACTCGCCTTCGACCCGAGCCGGGCGCTCCCGAAGCGCAGCCAGCGACCGAAGCTGGAGACACTGGCACTCGCCGAGCAGCTGTACCTCGCTCACGACCCCGACGGGACGGACCTGGCGACGGTGTGCGAGTTCACCGTCGCCGTGACGGAGTACTACGACATCGCGGACGACCTCGTCGATGGCGACGTCGCGCCCGAGGACGAGGACTGCGTGTTCCTCGTGCTGCAGGTGCTCCTCTCGCTGTTCGTGGAACGACTGGGTCGACTCGGTGGCGACGTCGTCGCCTACTGGTCTCGGCGAGCGCGGCGGTTGACCGGCGCGCCCTTCGGTGAACGACGACAGGAGCCGTCGCTGGCGGCGTACCTGGACATCCTCGACCTGCAGGCCGGCCTGTTCGGCTTCGTCACGGGGGTGAGTGCGCTGGCGGCGGGCGCGGCCGACGACGCGGTCGCTCGAGCGGAACGGGTCGGCCGCCGCTACTATCGGTGCGAGCAGTTCGTCGTCGACTGTAGGCAGCACGGCCGCGAGGCCGGCGAGCCGTGGAACCTCTACCGGTTCGTCGACGCGGACGAGGCGGCGTCGCTGCTGGCGGCGGAACGGTCGGCGCTCGCGGCCCACCTCGAGGGGCTGCCGGCCGAGCGCCGGGAGCGGATTCGCTCCCTGTTCGCGGTCGACGTCGCGGCGGTCCACGAGCGTCACCACGGCTGAGTCTCCTCGGACGGAAGACGTGTCTTCCTTCCAACTGCTCCGGTAGAAGTTAGAACTGCTAACCGGAGCGTTCGTCAACCTCCCGCCACGGAGTGAAGTTCGACCTCTACCCGTCCCAGCTCGACCGGTGCCCGAGACGTTCGCTGACTACTACCGGTACCTGCTGTAACGGCGCGGGGAGCCGCCTGCGAGCGGTCAGTTCAGTCGCGTCGCTTACCAGCCGCCACCGCCGCTGTCGTCACACTCGTCGGCGTCAGGACACTCGCCGCAGATGTCCTCGGAGTCGACGCAGGTGTTCGAACACGGCGTGTCACCCTGCGTCCGGATGACGTACGGGTCGATGCGCGGGTTCGTCGGGTCACAGATCGCCTGACACTTTTCGCCACTGCAGCCCTGCGGCGAGACCTCGCTCGTCGTGGTGTCGTTCGACGGGTCGACGAGGAACAGGCCGTCGCCGGATCGCTCCTTCGCCACGGCGAACGCGACGTCGACGTCGGGCAGGACGTGGAAGTCGATGTCGTGGGAGTCGGTGGTCGCGTACGCCTGCAGATGGGCAGTTTGTTGGCCGGTCGCCTCGTGGACGTCGCCCACCGTCGCGACCTTTCGGTTGTTGGACATCGTGGCCGACGACGCGGGGTCCTCGATGGACGCGAAGTCGGAGAGGTCGGGGCTGGAGATGAACCCCTCGTCGGCGAGCGCGCGCAGCAGCGCCTCGGCGTCCTCGTCGAGGGCCTCCTGTACCGACGCCTCGTCGTACTCCTTCGGGATACGGCGTTGCGCTTCGAGGCGCTTGCGACGCAGTTCGATGGACTGCCCCGAGCTGTTGGCGGCGGCCGTCGCCGGAATCGAGGCGGCCCCCACCGTCCCGGCAGTTCCCTTGAGTATCGCACGTCTGGACGTGTCGGACTTTTCTCCGTCTACCATCAATATAAAATCTAAACCGCAAGTAGTTAAAAGTTTTTATTTAATTATATTTGATGATTGGGTCCCACATCTGGACGAATACGGCCTTCCGAGATATGATATTGGAATTTAAAACCCAGTCCGCACTCAGGTTAGCGGTCCCCGAAACGGACAAGCGACTGGTCGGTGTCGCCGCTGGCCGTCCCGACGTCGCCGAGCCGGAGCAGCAGTGTGTCGTCCAGCACGGCCGGCCCACCGACGGGGTCTCTGTCGAGACCGCGTGACCACAGGGCGTCGAGCGACGACCGGTCGAGCGCGGTCAGCGCCGGGTCGGGCGTCGCCGCGTACAGGCGATCACCGCCGACGGAGAGGCCGTCGACCGACGCGGCCGTATCGGTCTCGGCGAGCGGGTCGCCCGTCCCGACCGCCAGCGCGGTGATCCCGTCCTCGCCGCCGACGAAGACCCTCCCGTTGGCGGCCGCCAGCGCGGTCACCGCCCCAGTGTCGGCGTCGACCGTCCAGGCCGGCTCGCCGGACCGCCGCATCGCGACGACGCGGCCGTCGTCGGTGCCGGCGACCACGGCAGACCCGACGGCCATCGCGTCGGTCGTGAACGACGCGTCGAACTCCCGGTGCCAGCTCCGGCTGCCCTCGACGGCGTCCAGCGCGAACAGGTACGACCCCGTCGCGAACGTGGCTAGCTCCCCCTCGACCGCCAGCGAGCCGACGCGGCCGACCGTCTCGTACGTCCAGTGCTCGGTGCCGTCGCCGGCGTCGATGGCGCGTATCCACTGCCGATCGAACCCGGAGACGTAGAGCACCCCGTCGACGAGCGACGCCCGCATCGACGGTGCGCCCGGGAGCGACGCGGTCCACTGCTCGGTCCCGTCCCCGGCGGCCCGCCCGACGACCACGCTCCCCTCCCCGCCGGACCGGGTCAGGCAGTGGACGTCGTCGTCGACCGCGAGGACGAACTCGCCGCGGCCGTCGACCGTCGGCGCGGTCGTCCGCTCCCCGGTCGCCACCTCGACCGTGTGGGTCACCGAGTCCGCGGGGGCGTACTCGAACGCGAGGCTGTCCGTGACGACCGGGTCGACGAACGGTCGGGTGCCGACCGACCGCTCCCAGACGACGGTCGGCTCGGCTGTCGGCCCGCCCGTCTCCGTCCGTCGCGTGTTCTCGGCCGTCCGGTGGTGGCATCCCCATCGGCCGTCGACTCGCTCGTCGGCACGGTCCTCGCGGGGGGCGTCGTCGGACGAGCCGAGGCCCGTACAGCCGGCCGTGGTGGCGATGCCACCCAGGACGGCCGCGCCGAGGACCGCGCGACGGGAGACACCGGTCATCGTCGCTCTCTCGTGCGTCCGGCCGCTGCGACCCCGGTCGGCCCGCACCACCTCGTCGCCCGATCGGGACCGAGGGGGACCGTCCGGGTCCGCATCCGGTCGACGCGATCTCCAGTCATGCTCGTCGGGTTTTCGGGACTTCGCATATATATTCATTTCTTATACGTCCGAGAAGTATTCTCTCCACGAGAAATGAAATTATCGCCCGGTTAGCCTCTCCTTTCCAGCCGAGGTGGTCGAGACAGAGAGGTCGAGCGCCGGCGCTCCCGCTCCGGGCACGCCGATAGGGTCACGTTTTTGATTATACGGCCGGAACCGGCCGACGATGGAGGTGACGCGACGACGGCTGCTGGGAGTGCTCGGCGCGACCGCCGGTGCGGGAGTCGTCGGGTACGCGCTCGACGACGGTCGCGGTTCGGTGCTCCGCTTCGGTGACGGGGTCGACGCGGACACGCGGGCGCGCTGCCGGCGGGTCGAACGCCGAATCGGCGACCTCGTCGGGCGGCGGCTCGACGCGCCCGTCCACGTCCGGTTCGTCGACCCGGGAGCCGGTGACGTGGCGGGGGCATCGGATGCGACGGGCCGGTTCGCCAGCGCCGTCGCGGCCGCACAGGCTATCGACGGGGTGACGTGGCCGTCGTCGGTCCCCGCACGGCTCGCGCGGTACGACGGCTCGACGCGTACCGTCTCCTTCCTCGACCCCGAGGAGCTCGACCTGTCGCGCATCGCCGACCGGTACGACGTCGTGCTTCCGGACGGGGACTGGTACCCTCACGACCCCCTCGTCGCACACGAGCTGACTCACGCGCTCCAGGACGGGCTGGTGGGGACCATCGACCCGGCCGACGCCACGCGCGACGCGGCCGCGGCGTGCGAGACGGTCGTCGAGGGGACCGCCGACTACGTCGCCGGGCTGTACCGGGCGGCCTGCCGGGACGGCCGGTACGACGACTACCGGCTCGGTCCCGGGGGACGGCTCCACCCGGACGCGCCGCTGTTCGTCGTCGCCGGCGACAGGCCACGCTACGTGAACGGGCGGGTGTTCGCCCACGAACTGGTGCGCGAGGCGGGCTGGGACGCGCTCTGGCGTGCCCACCGCTCGCCGCCAGCGACGACGGCCGCGATCACCTACCCGACCCGGTTCCGCAAGGGTGGCTCCACCCCGGTCGAGCCCGCACTCGCCGCCACGGGGGCGGACTGGCTCCCCATCGGGCGTGACCGCCTCGGCGTCGAGGGGCTCTACACACTGCTGTACGCGCTGGGCCAGGTCTCGTTGGACGACGAGGCCGCGCAGGTCGACCCGGACGTGACCGCGGCGACCACCTTCCGGTACGCCTTCCGGACGACGCTCCTGCGCGACTGGCTCGGCGACCGGCTGGCAGCCTACGGCTACGTCGACGACCTGGACCGGTTCGGCTACGAGTGGCGGACCGTCTGGCGGAGCCCGACCGCTGCGGCGCGCGTCGCCGCGGCCGTCCGCGACGGCTTCGCCGCGCGGGGACGGTCGGTCGACGACGGCTGGCGCGTCGCCGACCGCGTCGTCTGGGTCGAGCGACGGGACGACGGCGTCTCCGTTCGGGCCGCGCCCGACCGGGCGGCCGTCGGCGACCTCTTCGCGTCCGGCGACGTTCCCGAGCATCGACCGGCTGGCCGCCGACGCTGACGCCGACGGCGACCCGCGACGAGCTCGAGGAGCACGACCTCGTCGACGCGCGGTCGTCGGCGAGAAACCCGTCGCCGTCGCGTACTCCCTCACCGAGCGCTGGGACGAGGATGTCCAGCCGCGCTGGCGGCCACAGCGCCCGTTGCGACCCGCGCCTGAGACCCCGTCACTCGCGCCGGAGTGCCGTCGCGATGGCCGCCAGCTCCGCCTTCCTGAACGCGCTGCTCGCCCGTTCCGGGTCGTCCTCCGGGAGCTCGCCGACCTTCCAGAGGATTCCCGCTCGCATCCGCGACTTGGACGGGAGCGACCCCGCGCCGATGTCGTAGTCCACGGCCTCGCAGATGGCGGCGAGGGCCTCCTTGGTGAACGCCGTCGATTCGACTCGCTCGTATCGCCCGACTGCCTCCCGGATCTCGTCCCGGAGGTCGTCGACAGTTTTCGCCATACGCATCGGGGGTGGCGTGGCGTGCTGTATGTTCCGGTGGTGTCGCCCCGGACCGGCTGCCCGTCGCGGACTGGCCATCGCCGCCGCTTCGCGAGTGCGGACGGATTCGACAGCGGACAGCAACAGTCTGCTCGCTGTCTGCTCGGAACTGAGGCCCGTTCCCGGTCCGGCCTACGCGACGGCCAGCTCACGGTCGAACCAGCCGTCGAGCAGTTGCAGCAGGACCGTCGCGAACTGCGTCCCACTGCTCCAGAGGGCGTGTTCCTCGTCGAACTGCTCGATGCCGGCCCCGAGGACGCTGAGCAGGATGGTCTCCCCATCGACGGCGAGCAGGCGTCCGCCCTCGACGTCGTCGACGTAGGAGCCGTCGAGGGGCCAGCAGTCGACGTTCGGAAGCGACTCCGCCAGGGCCAGTACGTCCGGGTCGCGACTCACGACGACGACCCGGACGCCGTCCGTGGCGACCCCGGCGAGAGCGTCCCGAACCGCCGTGGGGAAGAGCTCGACGGACGCAGTGCCGAAGACGACGCGGTCGTCGGCCTCGTCGAGCAGGTGGGTGACGCGACGGGTCACGCTGTCCCGTCCCCGAAGCGTCCAGATATCCGCCGACGCGTCCGACTGGTCCTGGAGGGAGTGCTCGACCGCGGCGAGGTACTCGAACGCACGACGCTCGTCGTCGCGCCGCCGCTCTGCCAGTTTCTCCCGGGCCTCGCCGGGTCCGACGGTCCGAAACTCGATGGGTGTCGCCCGTTGCTCCTCGATGAGCCCACGCTCCTCCAGCGACTCGGCGGTGGTGTACACCTGCGACCGAGGGACCTCGGAGACCTGGGCGATCTCGCGGGCGGTGCCCGAGCCCAGCTTCTGCAGGGCGACGAAGACGCGAGCCTCGTAGCTGGTCAGGCCGAGTCGTTCGAGCGCGTCGACCGCCGCGGACTCGGACCCCATCGGCTCAGTCCTCCGCTCCCGGTGCGGCGGTCCCGACAGGTGCCTCGGCCTCAGCGGCCGACTCGCCGACATCGGGCCCGACGTAGCGCGTCCAGACGACGAGCAGGCTCGGCAGTACCAGCACGCTCGCGAGGAACGCGTAGATGATCGTCAGCCCGGTGATGATGCCGAACTGCTGGAGCGGCGGCAGGATGGCGAAGCTGAGCACGCCGAACCCGCCGACCGTCGTCGCGGCCGAGCCGAGCAGCGCGCCGCCGGTGCCGGTGATGGTCGTCTCCATCGCGTCCCACATCGAATCGGCGCGTTCGAGCTCCTGGTTGTAGCGCTCGCTGACGTGGATGCTGTAGGCGACCCCCAGCCCGACGGTCAGGCTGGTGATCATCCCCGTCATGATGTTGAACGGGATGTCGAGCAGCCACATCGTCCCGAGGATCCACGTGACGCTGAACACGACCGGCACCAGCGTCACCGCCCCGAGGAGGGCGCTTCCCTCGGTGATGCGGTAGGTGAACATCAGGAACGCGAACACGGCGACGAGCGTGATGAGCAGGCTCTCGATGACCGTATCGAGCAGCTGGTCGGAGACGATGTCGAACAGTATCGTCTGTCCCGTGGCCGTCGCGGTCAGCTCCGAGTCGGCCTCGATGCCGTCGGCGAGGGCGCGCATCTCGTCGGTGGTCTCGCCCATCGACGCGGTGCCCTGGACCGAGATGACCATCCGGACGGCCTCGTAGTCGCCGCCGTCGGTCCGGTGGATGACGCCGGCCGCCTGGTCGGGCGCGACGGCGAACAGCTCGGCGTAGACCGCGTCGACGTTCCGGTCGGGGACGCCGTCGCCGTCGGTGTCGGCGGCCGCCAGCGTCGCGTTGAACGTCTCGTTGTTCGCGGCGACCTGCTCCATCACCGAGAGCGGCCCGCGGATGTCGGCCTCGCCGTTGGAGAGCACTTGCACGACGCCGCTGTCGCTCTCCTCCGCGGTCCGCTGGGCCCGTTGGAGCTGTTCGAGCGTCGCGGCCGAGGCGACGTCGCCCTCGACGAGGAGTTGTGCCTGCGAGTCCTGCCGCAGGAAGTTCTCGTTGACGTAGTCGAGGTTCGCCTTGGCGTCGTACTCGCCGGGCTTGAACGGCTCGGGGAGGTCCTTCGTCCAGTCCGGCGGGTCCTCGGCGAGGAAGTCCTCCTGGTTGAACGTCGTGTCCACCTGGCTCGCGCCGTACGCGCCACCCGCGCTCAGCAGGACGGCGGCGACGATGACGACGTAGGGTGCCTTCCGTGCGGCGGTCTCGCCGACCGCGAGGACCTGACTGAACCGCCCGCCGCCGGTCCCGAAGGCCTCCTTCCGGCGGTCCCAGCCGAAGCGGTCCTCGAGCAGGCCGTCGACCTCGATCTTCAGCGCGGGGACGAGCAGGCCGAAGACGACGAGCGCGGCGCTGATGCCGACGGCGCTCGCGATACCGAAGTCCTGTATCGGCGGGACCGGGCTCGTCAGGTTCGAGAGGAACCCGATGACGGTCGTCGCCGTCACCCAGACCAGTGCGATGCCGACGCCGGCGAGGGCGACGCGCATCGCGCCGGCGACGCTGCTGGGCGTGTTCTCGTTCTGGCGCTCCTCGCGGTGGCGCATGAAGATGTGGATGGCGTAGTCGATGGAGAGCCCGATGAGCAACACCGGGACCGCGATCATGATCTGGTTGAACGAGATGCCCAGCCAGCCCATCGCGCCGAACGTCCACGTCAGCACGACGCCGATGCCCGCCAGCCCGAGGAGGATGTCGATGACGTCCCGGTAGGCGACGGCGAGCGCGATGACCACGAACAGCAGCGCGAGCGGGCCGACGATGGCCAGCGAGTCGGTCATCGACCGGTTGATCTCGTCGGAGATCTTCCCGGTGCCGAAGACGATGACGTCGTCGGCCGCTACGTCGGCGTTCGCGGCGACGGTCTCCATCGCGAGCTGCGAGTCGACGAGGCGGTCGGAGGCAGCGCCGGCCGACATCTCGGTGGCCGTCGTCTGTGTCACGACGAGCATCGTCGCGTTCACCGAGGTGTCGCCGGGCTGGTAGTAGTTCGGCATGAACGCGAACGCCTGTCCGCCGGACTCGGAGCCGAGGACCAGCCCGATGGTGTCGTCGACCTCGGACTCGTTCATCGCCTGCAGCGTCTCGAGTTGCCGGTCGAGCGTCGGGTCGCTCGCGTTCTGTAGGTCGGCGTTCAGCGACCGGAGCTCGGCACCGAGCTCCTGCAGCTGCTCGCCCTGTTCGCGGAGGTCGGCCTGCCGTTGCTGGAGCGTCTCGCGCTGGGACTGAAGCGTCTCGAACTGGTCGGCGAGGACGCCCCGGGTCCCGAGACGGTAGGCGGCCTCGGCGGCGCTTCTGTTCTCCGCGCTCCGGAGCTGTTCGACCGCGCGCTCGAACGTCGCGTAGTCCTCGTCGGTGAACTCGACGGGGGTCGCCGAGCGAACGGACGCGAACGTCTCACGCACTGACGCGTT
Organism: Haloarchaeobius iranensis; assembly: GCF_900103505.1. Taxonomy (GTDB): domain Archaea; phylum Halobacteriota; class Halobacteria; order Halobacteriales; family Natrialbaceae; genus Haloarchaeobius; species Haloarchaeobius iranensis. The sequence continues at coordinate 25,771 of NZ_FNIA01000025.1, read as the reverse complement.
CGGGTTCGCACGGAGCGTGTCGAGCGCGGCACTGAGCTCCTCGGTCGTCGCGTTGAGCGTCGCGGCGCGCCGTTCCAACTCGGCACCGTCCGCACGGAGCGAGGCGCGCTCCTCGCTGACGGTCCGGTTCAGCCGCTGGAACTCGGCGTTGGTGCGCTGGAGCTCCGCCCCGATGTCGGCCCGGATGGCGGCCGTCGCGACGATGTTCGGGATGCCGACGATGGCGTTCTGCTCGACGAGCGTCTGGTTTATCGTCGCGTTCCGCCTGAACTCCTGCTGGAGTTCGAGGACGTCGACCATCGTCTCCTTGTCGAGGACGTCGTCGTCCCGGACGATGAGCTGTGCCGAGGTCGTGTTCTGGTTGCCGGTGGAGAAGTTGTCGTTGATGTACGTGAGCTTCTGTGACTCCTCGGTGTCGCTCTGGAACTGGTCGAGCGAGGACGACTGGTCGAGGTTCATCACACCGGCCCCGAAGGCGACGGTGAGGACGAGCATCACCGCGATGAGGATGCGCGTGTTGTCGGTTATCGCCCCGACGAGACGGTCGGTGCGACTCATCGCGACCCTCCGTCGGGCGGTGTCTGTAGGGTAGTACTGACGGTGTTCATCAGCCCTGACTAACTAGTCAGTACATATAACTCTATCGCGATTGACTGAACGGTTAGTCAACACCGAAAAGCCTACACTAACTGAACAGTCAGTTACCGTGCTGGCCGCACACCACCCTGCCAGCACTGCGTCGACAGACACGTCTCGCACCCCACGTGTCAACCGGGAGTCGTCGCCGACTCCCAGTTTCCTGCCGCCGTCCGCGACTCGTTCAGGCTTCGAGTCGGTTCACGTAGTCCAGCACACCCTCACGGAGGGCGCTGGCGAACGCCTCGTCGTCCGTGGAGACGCGGATGAGGATCGTCCCGTAGATGAGCCCGACCAGCACCGCGGCCGTCTCGTCGACGTCGACCTCTCGGAACGCGCCCTCCTCGATGCCGGCCTCGATGTACGCCGCGATCGTGTCGTAGAGGAACTCGTCGGTCCGGGTGAACTGCTCGCGGAACTCGTCGATGTACGGCGCCTGCGAGCGGAGTTCGAGGAAGGCCACCTGGAAGTCCTCGCCCTCGTCGTCGAGCTCCGCCGGGACCGTCCGCTCCAGCAGCCCGCGCAGCTGCTCGGGTGGCGACGCGTCGGCGTTGGCCGAGAGGTCGTCCGCGAACCAGTCCAGCAGGAATCGGAGGAAATCGACGAGCAGTTCCTCCTTCGTGTCGTAGTGGTAGAACAGCAGCGAGCGGGACTTCTCGAACTCGTCGGCGATATCCTGAATTGTGAGGTCGGCGTAGCCGTGCTCACAGAGCGCCCGGTAGGTCGCCTCCATGATGGCCGTCTTCGTGTCCGTCGGCTCCCGGTCGCTACCTGACATACACCCACCAGTTCGGCGGACCGCGCGAAAGTATCTTCCGGACGGCCCCGTCCGGCGTCATCGCTCGACCACCTCACCGTCGACCCGCTCGAACTCCGTCGTGCACCACTGACAGAAGTCGAGTTCCGGGTCGACGGTCACGCCACACGACGGACACGCCGGCGGCTCGTCCGACGCAGGCGACGCCTCGAGCCGTCTGAGCGCGAGCAGGTACGCGTCGGCCGCGCAGACGGACGAGACCAGGACCAGCGGACTCAGCCGTAGCAGTGCGTCCGCGGAGGGGAGTCCCCCACCGGAGAGCGTGACGGTCGGGACGAACGCCGTGGCGACCGCCGCCCAGACGAGCAGCCAGCCGAACGCCCGGCGCCACCGCCCGAGGTAGGCGTGGCCGAGGCCGACGGCGAGCCCGTCGAGCACCGCTGCGAGCCAGGGACGCGGTGTCGCGTTTCTACCCATGTTCCTAACTGACTGTTCAGTCAATATGGCTCTTGCGCCTCGCAGGTCTCGGGAGCGCTCACCACCGTGTCCGCTTCGCGAGCGCGAACGGGTACACCGGCCCGCTGTCGGCGTCCCTGAGGGTCATCCCTGCCTCGGTGAGCGTCCAGCGCGTATCGACCAGCTCGTCGACCAGCAGAACGGGGCCGGGAGGGAGTTCGCCGCCGACCTCGAAGACGCCCTCGACGTCCCAGCGCTTCTGGTACGAGTTCTTTGGCTCCGCGGGCGGCGCAGTCGCCGCGACCTTCCGGAGCACGGGGACGTAGGGCACGTCCAGTCGCGCCGCGAGGCGGGCGGCGAGGTCCTCGACCCGCCCCTCGCCCGAGCGCGACGGCACCGCCGTCACCCAGGTCGGCTCGGGGTCGGGCGCCCACACGTCCGCGACGTGCGAGACGGCCGCGGTGACCACGTCGTCGCCGTAGTCCCCGTCGGCTTCGTACTGCTCGCGAACCAGCTCGCCGAGGCCGGGATCGCCGTAGCTGCAGACCGCGCGGCCGTCCTCGGGCTTGCGGTCCCCGTCGATCTTCGTCTTCCCGGCCCCGCGCCGGGGCATGTAGTAGCGAGGCGAGAGCTCGCTCCACGATTCGGCCTCGTAGTGGTCGACCGCGGCCTCGACGAGGGCCTCGTCCTGTGGGGTTCGCGGGACGAAGTCGCCGGCGCAGTTCGCGCACTGCCCGCAGGGCTCGTCGAGCGACCCGTCGAGCACGTCGTCGACGAACCGCGTCAGGCAGTCGTCGGTCGCGACGAACGCCTGTATCTGTTCGAGCTCGCGGTAGCGCTGTGCCGTGATGGACGCGATGCGCTCGTGGTCGTACGACCAGCGCTTGGTCGTGCGCTCGAAGCCGTCGTCGACCCGGAGCACGGCGTTCTCGACCCGCAGGATGTCCAGGCACTTCGAGGCGACCTTCCAGGAGACGTTCGCGCGCTGGAGCACCTCGTACCTGTACAGCGGCGCCTCGGCCTCCTCGATGGTCTCCAGTACGAGTTCGAACTCCGCGGGCGTCGGGAACGCCGACTCGATGAAGTACTCGGCGATATCGTCGTCCTCCTCGCCCGAGAGCAACACGGCGAAGGCCTCGTCGAGCCCGCGGCCCGCACGGCCGATCTCCTGGTAGTACCGGATGAGGTTCGGCGGCCGCTGGTAGTGGACCACCCAGCCAAGGTCGGGCTTGTTGAACCCCATGCCGAGCGCGTTCGTCGCGACCAGCGCGTCGACCTCGTTCGCCAGGAGGGCGTCCTCCAGCTCGCTCCGCCGGTCGCCGTCGATGCCGCCGTGGTACGGCTCCACGTCGAAGCCCTGCCGGTTCAGCCACGACGAAACCACCTCGACCTCGTCGGTGGTCAGGCAGTAGACGATGCCCGACGACGGCAGTCCGTGCAGGTTCTCCGCCAGCCACGCCAGCCGGTCGGCTCGCGAGTCGAGTTCGACGGTCTGGATGCGCAGCGACTCCCGCACGAGGTCCCCTCGAATCACCTGCAGGTCGGGCACCTGGCGCGTCACGTCGTCGACGACGCGGTCGTTCGCCGTCGCGGTCGTCGCCGCCACGGGGATGTGCTCGGGCAGCTCCCGTAAGATGCGCTTGATGCGCCGGTAGTCCGGCCGGAAGTCGTGCCCCCAGTCCGAGATGCAGTGCGCCTCGTCGACGACGAGCAGGCCGAACGCCTCGCGCATCTCCGCCAGCACCGCCGCCTGGAACTCCCGGTTCGCGAGGCGCTCGGGCGAGACGAGCAGGACGTCGCAGTCGCCGTCGACGACGCGCCGCTTCGCCTCGTCCCACTCGTCGGTGTTGTTCGAGTGGATGGTGTACGCGTCCAGGTCGAGCTGTGCGCTCGCGTCCTGTACCTGGTTGCGCATCAGCGCGAGCAGCGGGCTGACGATGAGCGTCGGGCCCTCGCCGCGCTCCCTGAGCAGCTTCGTGGCGATGAAGTACACCGTGCTCTTGCCCCAGCCGGTGCGCTGGACGAGCAGGAGCCGGTCCCGGTGGTTGACCAGCGCGTCGATGGCCGCCCACTGCTGCGGGCGGAACTCGGCATCGGGGCCGATGCTCCGTTCGAGCAGCGCCTGCGCCGCTGCCTGGGATGCCTGTTCGGAGGGAGCGTTCACACCTGTTCTCTGCCCGGCACGGGTGATAAATCGTGCTGCGGCGGGACGGGAGTGGCCACCGAGCGCTCGCCGCTCAGTAGCCGCTGAGGTTGAACTCCGCCAACTGGGTGAACGTCGTCATGCCCGAGCTGTGTGGTACCTCGTCGGTCCGCCCCTCCATCAGGAGCCAGAAGAGGACGCTCTCGCCCTGGATCGCCTCCCCGTCGACGTACTGGGCGGGATGGTAGAAGCCGAGCTCTGCCTGGGCGTTGAGCACCCGCAGCGCCTCGCCGATCTCGTTCTCGTGCGGCCGGACGACGACGGCCTCCTGCGTGTCGTCGAGCGGCACGTCGATGGTCTCGCTCCCGTCGGGATTGGCAAAGCGGACGACCTGCTCCTCGTCGCCGACGAGGTAGAACTCCGACTCGGGCGTCGTCCACTCGTCGCCGTCGAACACCCGCGTGGTGACGCCGTCGGTCGTTCCGGGCGTCGGGACGGTGAGCCAGTTCTCGAGGTAGTACTGGGCCGGCCCCGAGCGCTCCCGGTCGCGGTAGGAGTAGAACTCGGTGACGTAGCCCGGCCCCTGGCGCATCCAGACCGGCATGAACACGCCGTCCTCGTAGAACTGGTAGTTGATGTAGTAGTTGTACGGCGCAAAGCGGTGCCCGGAGTGGAAGTCGCGGGCGTTCTCGACCGCCCCCGTGTGGTAGTGCGTGCGGATGTTGAACCCGCTCGGGCGGCCGTCCTCGGCGGGGTACTCCGTCATCCCGAGGATACCCGGGCCGCCGAGGCTGAGGCTGTGGATGTCCCAGAACAGCAACTCGCCGCTGAACACCGGCTCGTCGGTCGGGAACATGAACTCGCGGGTGTTCCGCCCGTTCCGCTCGGGGAGGTCGTACCCCGTAGAGGTGCTGAACGGCGCGGTGAGCGAGAACACCGGCGAGCCGTTGTAGCTCGCGCTCACCTCGGCACCGACGGTCCGCGGCCCCGACCACTCGACCGTCCAGCCGTCCTGCTCGATGGTGTTCGGCGGCTCCTCGATGCGGTGGTAGCCGTTCGGGGCGGTTATCTGCGGGCGCTGGAGCATCGGTGGGACGGGGACCTCGCCGAGCACCGACTCACCCGGCGGGTTCGTCTCGCGAGCGAGCTCCATGATGGGGTGCTCGACGAAGTCCTCGACGACGTGGAGGTCGAGCAACGCCAGCTCCTCGCCGGCGACGTGGATGAAACCGCTGACGACGAACAGCCGGTCGCCGTCGTCCACGTAGTAGATGACGTTCGAGACCTCGCCGTGCGGGTAGCCCTCGTACGCGGTGATGATCTCCGCCGCCTTCACCATCGGGTACCAGTCGTTCCCCTCGAGGTGCTGCCAGACCTCGTCCCTGTCGAGGACGAAGTCGTGGCGCGCCCGCTGGGTCTCGTTCCAGCCGCCGCGCTGCCACGTCACGTCGATGGGGTCGGTGATGTGGAGGCCGAGCAGCTCGTCGGTCCGCCGGTCGACGAGCCCGTACGCCACCTGCCGGTCGGTCGCCGTCACGTCGAACGTCCCCGACTCGCGCCCGCCCTCGACGGTCATGCCGGTCGTGCCCTGCACACTGACGGCGTCGAGCCGGTTGGTGAGCGGGTCGTACGCCTCGAAGGAGGCGACCCAGTCGCTGGCGACGTCGTTGACCGCCGGGTCGTCGACCAGCGCCTCGACCGCCTGTCGCTTCCGGTAGGTCCACAGCTCCTTGAAGCCGAAGTCGCTGACGTCGCGCGGCCCGACGCGACGCGCCGAGATGATGCGCTCGCCCGGCTCCGGCGGGTCCTCGGGCTCCTCGGTCGTGGTCGATGTCGCCTCGGTCGTCGTCTGACGGGCCGTCGTCTGGGTGTCCATCGGGGTGTCCGTGCCGCCGTTCCCCGAGGTGTTGCACCCCGCGAGCGAGGCGCCCGCGCCGACGCTCAGTGCGGCGATGAACTGTCGCCTGCTCGTCTCCTCGACTCGGTCACGGAGCTCCTCGTATGTCATAAGGTAACACACTATGGAGTCGCCTCCCGTGGATAAATCCGTGTGACCTTTGAACCACCCACCGGCGGAAACCAGTCGCTAGAGCTATCAACGCGCCCCAACTGTTCGCTCCAGTGAATCCGACAGCGACCCGGCTGTTCGCCCCCGCGACACCCGCCCAGTCCCGGGTTCTCGCTCGGGTAGTGACTTCGTACCAGGTGACCCAGGACGTGCCGGCGGACGGGACCTTCGTCGGCGCCCCGGTCCGGTCCGGCACACGTCGTCCGACTTCCGTCCCCGAGTAGTGTCCGATTACCGCGTGGACGTTCCCAACCACTATTACAGTACTCTCACACCGGGTAGTAGCATGAGCCGACGCTGCAGCCGCCGTACTGTCGTCCGGAGCGCCTGTCTCGCGGTCGTCGGGACCGTCGCCGGCTGTCTCGGCACCGACTCGACCCAGGATGGGACGGACCAGCCCGAAGCCACCACCGCGCCACCGGCGACGACGGGGTCGACGACCGCCGACGCCGGCACGGAGACGGCCAGCCAGCCGACCGTCGAGTCGTTCCTGAGCGACACGAGCAACTTCGACGGCGTCGTCGACCGGACGGGGGCCGACGCCGTCGGCGTCGACGTCGGCGTCGAGGCCAACGGCGCGTTCTTCGGGTTCGGGCCGGCGGCCGTCCGTGTCGACCAGGGGACGACGGTCACCTGGACCTGGACCGGACAGGGCAGCACCCACAACGTCGTCGCCAGACACGGAGCCGCGTTCGCCAGCGAGCAGTCCGGCGAGGAGGGGTTCACCTTCGAGCACGGCTTCGACGAGCCGGGGGCCGTGCTGTACGTCTGTGTACCCCACGAGGGAGCCGGGATGAAGGGTGCGGTCGTCGTCGAGTGACCGACCGTCGAGTGGACCGCCACGCCGCACCCCGATACTAGGTGTATTATGCGCTTCCGGAGTGGTAATAGACAGCACTTTTGCGTGTCCTGCCCCGTCTCCCCCAACGTACCGATGATGGATGCGCGGCACGGCTCGCTGCGACGACCACGGAACCGGCCATGACAGCGCTCTCGACCGACCCGTTCCCGCCCTCCGAGGAGCTGGCGGACGTCCTCGAACGCCCGCCCGTGCGGACCGAGACGGTGTTGGTCCCCGTCGGCCCGAGCGACGGCCACCGCGCCGAGGCGCTCGCCGAGACGGCCGCCGAGGCCGCCGGCCTGCTGCAGACGACGGTCCGAATCCTGCACGTGTTCACGGAATCCCAGTTGGAGCAGGTCCACGAGGAGCTCGCGCCGGCGACGGAGACGCCGCTCTCGCCCGACGAGGCAGCGACGCACGTCCAGCCCGTGCGGGCGGTCGCGGGGGAGCTCTGTACGCCCCTCCGGCAGTACGGCACGACGATGGACGTCACCGGCCGCGTCGGCGACGACGTGAGCCGGGAGATCGTCGCCGCCGCCGAGGCGGTCGACGCGAAGCGGGTCTTCGTCGGCGGCCGCAAGCGGACCCCGGCCGGGAAGGTCCGGCACGGGAGCACCGCCCAGCAGGTGCTGCTCGACGCGCCCTGTCCGGTGACGTTCGTCCGGGACTTCGAGTGACCGGTCCGGCCGCCCGTCGGACGCCCGTGCGCGCTCCACACCAGTTCCGGTCCGTGGCACGTCGTTATATGCGACCCCGTCGTACGGACGGTACCGACCCACGCAGTCGACCATCCCATGCACGTCCCCATCCTCGGAAGCACCGTCGAGATCGACGAGACCGCCATCGCCGAACCGCCCGCGGTCGTCCGCGAGCAGGTCCGCGAGTACGCGCGGGGCGAGCGCGAGGCGTTCGACCTGACGGTCGCCATGCCCGGGACCATGACCGGCGAGGTGATGGCCGCGATGACCGACATCCCCTACGGCGAGACGCGCACGTACGGCGAGCTCGCCGCCGAGCTCGACACCGCGCCCGTCGCGGTCGGCCAGGCGTGTGGGCGCAACCCCGTGCCGATAGTCGTCCCCTGCCACCGCGTCGTGGGGAGCGACGGCGGGCTCGGTGGCTACTCGGGCGGTGACGGCGTCGCGACCAAGCGTCGGTTGCTCGAGTTCGAGCAGGGGACGACGCGGCTCTCGACGGAGTCGTAGGGACCGCCCCGCGTCGGGGTGTCGTGCCGCCGCGCCTCGAACCGGCCCCCGTCAGGATAGATTCGAGGAGTTACAGTACTCGAGTGCCTGCCGGACCGCCTCCTTCCGCCCGATGAACGTCAGGTGGTCGCCGTGCGTCACGACGTCGTCCGCGTGCGGGAGTCGGTTGTTCTCGTCCCTGGTGATGAGGGCGAGGTGACAGTCCTCGGGGAGTTCGGCCTGTAGCTCCGAGACGGACGTCCCGACGATCTGGTCCGTCGTCACCTCCACCTCCTGGACGTCGCCCTCCCGGTCCAGTTCGGTCATCCAGCGCGCGATGCCGGGCCGCTCGATGACGTTGTCCATCGACCACGCGATGGACATCCCGCTGGATATCGCCTCGATGTCGAGGTTCTCGAACGCCTCCACGTTGTCGGGGCTGTTGACGCGTGCGACGACGGTGTCGACGCCGAACTTGTTCTTCGCGAGCTGGCCGATGAGCAGGTTCGCCTCGTCGTTCGCGGTCGCTGCGGCGATGACCTTGGCGTTCCCCGCGCCGGTGTTCTCGAGCACCTCCCGCTGCGTTCCGTCTCCGTGGCGCGCGGAGAACCCGTCGCGCCGGAGCCGCTCGACGGCCGCCTCGTCGGCATCGATTAGCAGGACCTCCTCGCCCCGGTCCTCGAGTCGCTCGGCGAGGGCGCGTCCCACACGTCCCCCGCCGACGATTATCGTTCGCATTGGAATCACGTTCAGTCTCTGCGCGAGATGACGAGCTAGCCCGCCTTCAAACACGACGGTCGCGAAGATAACCAGGAACACCGCGCCAACGAGCGTGGTCGCGGCTTCCGGGTTCTCCGGTCGGAGTTCGAGTGCGAACAGCGTCGCGACGCTCGCCGGAATGATGCCGCGCGGGCCGATGGCGCTCAGGTAGAGGCGCTCCGCGACGGTGAACCGGTCACCGACCGTACAGAGCAGCACGAGCGCGGGCCGGACGACCGCCGCGATGGCGACGACGGCGACGACCCCGCCGAGACCGAGGGCGAGGAAGTCGTCGAGCGTCAGCAACGACGCCAGGGTGATGAACACGAACGTGAGGACGATGAGCGTGATGTCGCCTTTGAACTGCTCGATCTGTTCCCGGTACGGGAGCGAGACGTTCCCGAGGACGAAGCCGGCGGCGGCGACGGCGGCGATACCTGACTCCGAGCCGAGCTCGCCGGCGATACCCGCCTCCGCGGCGAGTATCTCGGCGAGTCCGTACGTCCCGATGGCCGCGATGAGGACGATGAGGCGGGCGTTCTGTGGGGCGTTCTCGACCGAGAGGCTCACGTGGTTGAGGAGGTACCAGACGCCGGCAGCGACGGCACAGCCGACGAGGATACCGAGGCCGAGTCGCACCGTGAACTTCTGGACGAGCGTCGGGAGGCCGCTCGACCCGAGCAGCACGTACTCGAACATGACGAGCGCGAGGATGGCGGCGGTCACGTCGTTGACCACCCCTTCGGTCTCCAGCGTGGTCGCGACCCGCTCGCGGACCGGGACGACGTCCATGATCGGCGTTATCACGGTGGGGCCGGTCGCGACCAGCAGCGCCCCGATCAGCAGCGCCACGTCCCACGACGCACCGAGCGCGAACCGGACGGCAACCGCCGTCCCGACCAGCGAGAGCAACGCGCCGACGGTGACCAGCCGGAGCGTCTCCCTCGGGGCCTCACGCAGCCGGTTCACGTGGAGGTGGAACGCCCCCTCGAAGACGATTATCGCCACGCTCAGGCCGACGATGGCCGGCAGTGCGTCGCCGAAGATGTCGGGGTCGACCAACCCGAGTCCCTCCGGGCCGACGAGCACCCCGGAGACGATGAGGAAGAGGACACTCGGGACCTGTAGCCGGTCCGCGAGTATCTGGGCCGCGACCCCGATACCCATGATGGTGATGACGACCCGAATGATGTCGACGGAGACACTCATACACGACCACGACTGGACGTCGTCGGGGGGCGGTGGGCGTTCATTGGGTCTCGGTACCGGGAACTGACGACGGACGAGTTGAAAATTGTTCGTGCCGAAGCGGGCGACGCCCCGGGCCACGACGACCCGGCCGTCGAACTGTTCGCCGATGGCTTCCGGAACCGACCCGAACAGGAGGGTTCGGGGCCAGTTGCCCGTCAGGCTTCCTGCGGCGCGAACACCGATTCGATCCGGTCGCTCTGCCCGTTGTGGACGAAGATGGTGATGAGGTCCCCCGGCTCGAGCTCCGTCTCACCGTGTGGCGTGAGGACGTCACCGTCGCGTTCGAGCGCGACGACGAGCAGCCCCTCCTCGAGCAGTCCGTCGGAGTTCGCCTCCCGAAGCGTGGTTCCCGTGATCGGGGCGCCCTCCCGCACCGTGAGTTCGACGACCTCGGCGTCGCCGGCGAGGTTCATGAAGTCGGTTATCGACGGTGAGTGTCGTGTCTCGGCGGGGCCGTACGGCTGATACGGGCGGAAGTGCTCTCGCTTGATGATGTCCTGGTCCTCGATCTCCACGCCCAGCTCGAGGATCGCGTCACCGATGCGGGTGAGGTCTCGGGTGTCGCTCCCGACGGCCTTGATCTCTAGGTCGGCCTTCCCGGTCATGATCTCGCGGATGTTCACGACCCCCGGTATCTGGAGGATCTGCTTCGCGAGTTTGGCCCGGTCGGCCGCCGCACTCGTGCACTTGAACCGGTTCGTGAGCATCCCCTCCGCTCGCTCGTAGTCGATGTCGGCGTGATAGCCCCTGATGATGCCCCGCTCCTCTAGCTGGTTGATCCGGTTGCGGATCGTCCCCGCGGAGACGTTCACTTCCTCCGCGATGTCGGGCGCGGAGGTGTCCCGCGCCTCGAGAGCCAGATGATAGAGGATTCGCTTGTCGATCTCATCCAGCCGATAGTCCATGCCTTCGACTTGGTCGGCTGCTGCCAAACCGTTTCCGTTTAGCGGTCCTGGTCGCGGCCGCTGAGCCACTTGTACGGGAGATAGCCAGCGAACACCAGCAGGTACAGCACGCCGAGCCCGACCGAGACCGGTTCCCGGCCGACGAGGGCGAGTATCCCGATGACCAGCGGGCCACTGAGGAGGAGCGTATCGAACACGGGGTCGTCAGGTCCGGACTCGAGGACGTAGTTGACGACCGGCACGTCGTCGAGGTTCATCGGTACAGCCCTCCGCGGGTGAACAACGCCCTGAGCAGCACGAGGACGGGGATGATCTCGAGTCGACCGATCCACATGTTGAACAGGAAGAAGAGCTTCCCGACCGTCGGCATCCCCGGACCGGTGATGCCGGAGGAGAGGCCGACGTTCCCCTGGGCGCTCGCGACCTCGAAGAGGACGTTCTCCAGCGTGTACTGGCTCTCGGGCAGCACCAGCAGCAGCACGAACGTCGTCAGGGCGAGGAACACGAACCAGAGCACCGCGATGATGGCCGCCTCGCCCAGCTCGCGGTTCGCCGCTTCCTCGGTGAGCCGCCTGTCGCCGATCTCGAGGCGTCGAACCGCCGTATCGGGGACGAACACGTCCGTGATCCGGTGACGGATGCCCTTCACGAGCGTCGCGAGTCGGATGAGTTTGATGCCGCCGACGGTCGAGCCGGCGGCCGCTCCGACGACCATCCCGAAGGTGACGGTCAACTGTGCCTGGGCCGGCCACTTGCCGAGGGCGACGTTCGTCGAGTCGACCGCGGTCTGGAACCCCGTACAGGACATCGCGGAGACGAACTGGAACAGCCCGTACCTGAACGCGTCGAACCAGGAGTCGTAGGTCCCACTCAGGTACACCAGCGCCGAGAGGAGCACCGAGCCGCCCCCGAAGAAGCCGAACATCCATCGCGTCTGCAGGTCGGTGTAGAGGTTCTTCAGGTCGCCCTGCAGTATCAGATAGTGGATGGGGAAGGCGATGCTCCCGAGTATCATCACGGGAATCAGCGCGAAGTCGATCACGGCGCTGTCGTACGTCGCGATGGAGTTGTCCGTGATGGAGAACCCGCCGGTGGCGAGGCCGGTCATCGCGTGGTTGATCGCGCCCCAGAGCGGCATCCCTGCCAGCCAGAGGACGAGTATCGAGACGAACGTGAACAGCAGGAAGATCCACCAGATGGTCCGGACCGTCGAGACGATGCTCGGGTGTATCTTCTCAGACCGGGCCTCGCTCTCGTAGAGGGTGAGGGAGCCGCTCCCCGGTCGGGCGAGGATCGCGGTCGTCAGGACGATGACCCCGACACCACCGACCCACTCGATGAACGTCCGCCACCACTGCAGCGTCCGGGGCAGTGCCTCCTCGTTGTCGGTCATCGTCAGTCCGGTCCCGGTGAACCCGCTCATCGACTCGAACACCGCGTTGAGCGGGTTCCTGAACGCACTGACCGTCGACGCGGCCCGCCCGCTCAGCGTCGGCGGCTCCAGCAGCACCGGGTCGAGCGCGACCGTCCAGGCGATCAGGAAGAACGGGAGCGAGCCGAACAGCGCGACGGCGAACCACCCCGCTGCGGCGACCATCATCCCGTGGAGCTTGCCCGGGTCGGATGCGTCCCGGAACGCGGACGTGAGGAGTCGGCCACTCGCGAGCGGGACGAGTGCGGAGAGCAGCAGCGCTGGGAGCACGTAGTACTCCCCCCAGACGAGCGAGACGGGTATCGTGATCAGTACCAGGCCGGAGAGCGCCTGGAGCATGCGGCCGATGTCACGACCGACCGGGGCGTACGACCCGTTCATGTCTCGGAGATATAGCCTCGTTTCGACCGTCTCTCGCGGTCACTGTGTGTGTTAGTCCCCATACGTCCGGTCCTCGTGGTGGCCGAAGATGTCGGTGATCTCCGGGTCCGCGCCGACGCCCGAGTACACCGTGAGGAGGTCGCCCGCTTCTATCCGGGTGTTCCCGCGAGGGGTGATCGGGTGCCCTTCGCCGTTCCGTTCGATCGCCACGACGAGCATCTCGTCGTCGAGAAGCTCCGAGCTAGCGGCTTCGTTCAGCGTCTGTCCCGCAATCGGGGCCGCCGGCGTCACCTCGATCTCGAACACCTCCGCCTCCTCACCGATCCGCATGAAGTCGACGATGGCCGGCCGGGCGACGGCGCGGTAGAGGTACTCGGCGATGAGCTGCTGTGGGTTCTGCATCGTGTTCACGCCGATCTGCCGGAACAGCCCCATGTGTTCGGGATTGTGGACGACAGAGAGGATAGCGGGGATATCGAACTCCTTGGCGAGCAGACACACCATGATGTTCGTCGCGTCCTGGTCCGTCGTCGAGATGATCGCGTCGGCCTGCTCCCCGCCCGCGTCGCTGATGGTCTCCTTCGTGGTCGCGTCGGCGTTGAGCACGAGGCAGTCGTACTGGCCCGCGACACGGTCGGCCTTGTCGGCGTCGCGCTCGATGACGACGACCTCGTTCCCCGCTCGCGTCGCGATGTCGATGAGCGGTGTGCCGATGTCGCCCGCACCGACGATGATGATGTACATGGCTGGGCTACACCCGCATCGGGTGCGTGTCGTGTCGAGTTGGTCGTCGGCCGAACGAAGCCGGGACAGGCGAGTCGACCGTACGGGGCGAACGAACGCTGCGAATCATCAGTCTGTCTCGGTCTGCATTCCGGAGTGACTTAACGCATCTGTTTCGGAATTGGTTGTTCTGCCGAAACCAAAATATCGGCCCCAAATTTTGCGCCACTTGATAGCAGAGATAGTACTAAATACTCGAGGCGAAAATGGGTGGGAAATGAGTGACTCGTCGGACGAGCGGGAGCGGCCGATGATCGGTGGTTCGAGGGGTGCGTCGAAGACGCGGACGCTGTACCCGATCTTTCAGGCGGAGTCCGATACTGTGCTCGGCATCGCGGGAGCGATTGCGACGGCACTGGACAGCCAACTACTGATCGGCGACGTCGAGACAGGAACCGACGGTGCGGGATACGAGAGCTCACGCGAGGTCGCGGAGACGGTTCTTCACGCCCGACAGAACCCCTCGATAGCGGCCGACGTCCTCGGACAGACACTCACCGGACCGTCCCCGAGCGAGGCTGTCGTCACGGCGGCGGGGACGTTTCAGGTGAACACCATCGTGATGGGTGACGACGCGTCCGAAGGCCTCGAAAGCCAGCTCGCCACCCAGACGGGCTGTGACACGGTCGTCGTCGGTGGTCGGGCGCCGCCCGAGTCGATCGCGTCGATACTCGTCCCCATCGCCGGCGGGTCACACTCCGGGGCCGCCGTCGATGTCGCCAGCGCGGTCGCCGAAGCCAACGACGCGTGGCTCGAACTCGTCCACATCCTCGAGACCGGCGACTCCGGTCCGGACCGCGACGAGGCGACGGCCCTGCTCGAATCGGGTGCGGCGCGGGCTCCCGACGACGTCGAGGTCGACACCAGGATCATCGACGGTGGGAGCGTCACCTCGGAGATCGTCGAGGAATCGGGCTATCACGACCTGACGGTCATCGGAGCGCCACAGAAGGGGAAGCTGCGGCGGCTGATCTTCGGGTCGAAGGCCGCCGAGATCCGCGGGCAGGCACAGAACACGGTCGTGATGGCCCGGAAGGGGGCCGACCCGGAGCTGAGTCTGCTCTCGGGGAGCCTCGACTGAGGGCCGTCGCTCCCGGCGGGCGACGGTCCGTGACGGCCTGTTTCTCGGTGGCCCACGACCGGTCTCGGTGAGTCACATCCCGATAGTCCGTGCACAGCGCTCGACCCCGACCATTATATTAGCAGGGTCTTATATTAGCGCATACTAAAATGAACGAACCGACCACGGACGAACGGCCAACCGACGCACAGCGCGAACAGGAGACGGGCTGTTGCTCGGGTCGCCACGAGCACGCCCTGTCGGAGTCGGCGGTCGCCACCGACGTCGAGCTCCTCGCGACCCTGGGGAACGACACCCGGTACGAGGCGCTCCGCATCATCGCGGCGGCCGACGACGACGTCTGTGTCTGCGAGATAGAGCCCGCACTCGGCGTGAGTCAGGGGGCCGTCAGCCAGGCGCTCTCCCGGCTGTTCAGCGCCGGCCTCGTGGAGCGGCGAAAGGAGGGCCGCTGGCGGTACTACTCCTCGACGCCGCGTGCGGAAGGACTGCTCGCCGCACTCGACGAGACCAGGGGTGATGTCCGTGACTGAGACGCCGGCTGCCACCCGCGACGACGCCGACCAACTGGACGCTAAGACACAGCGAACCGCGGTGCGCGAACGCTACGGCCGCATCGCCGCCGAGTCCGGGTCGTGCTGTGACGACACTGCCTCCTGCTGTGGCGAGACGGCCGCCGAGGACACCCAGGTCTCGACGCAGCACGGCTACTCGGCCGACGACCTCGCCGCCGTCGCGGGCGACGCGAACCTGAACCTCGGCTGTGGCAACCCCACCGCCATCGCCAGCCTCGACGCGGGCGACACCGTCCTCGACCTCGGCTCCGGCGGCGGCTTCGACTGCTTCCTGGCCGCCCGCGAGGTCGGGCCCGACGGCCACGTCGTCGGCGTCGACATGACGCCGGAGATGGTCGAGACGGCCCGCGACAACGTCGCGGCGAACGACGCGAGCAACGTCGAGTTCCGCCTCGGCGAGATCGAACACCTCCCGGTCGCCGACGCGTCCGTCGACGTCGTCATCTCGAACTGCGTCGTCAACCTGTCGCCGGACAAACCCCAGGTGTTCCGCGAGGCCTATCGCGTCCTCAGGCCGGGTGGCCGCGTCGCCATCTCCGACGTCGTGCTGACCGCCGATCTCCCGACCGACCTGCGGACCGACCCGGAGTCGGTCGCCGCGTGTGTCGCCGGTGCGGCGACCATCTCCGCGCTCGAGTCGATGCTGACCGAGGCCGGCTTCGTCCACGTCACCATCGAGCCGAAGGCCGACAGCGACGAGTTCATCCGCGAGTGGGACGACGCGCTCGACCTGAGCGAGTACATCGTCGCCGCAACCATCGAGGCCGAACGACCGGAGGCGGGGGCGTAGTACGCGACCGGCCCGTCAGTACCAGCGCTCGCATCGACCACCAGCCACCGTCGACCACCAGCCAGATGCCACGACCGCCACTCGACCCACGAACCCGCCAGTTCGCCGACGACCTCACGTGGCGACGCATCGTCACGAGCTACCTGCTGGTCGCCGCGGTTCCATTCGCACTGTGGGCTGTGCACAGTCCGCTCGCGGCTGCGACGACGCTCGTCGCGGGCGGCACGCTCGGCACTGGCGCCCGACACGCCTACCGGCTGGCACGCTGTGTGCAGCGCTGCAAGCGACTCACGTTCGACCTGTTCGGCACCGCCCGGATCACGGTCAGACGGCCCCCGGCAGATGACGCCTGCTGCTGAGCGTCGGGTCCGGGCACCCGGCCCGTGCCGTCGCCGCATCGCGACCGAACCGAGCGCCTCACGAACGACCAGCCCGACGTTATGAACGACCTCAGCTTGCGACCTGCGACCGAGGCCGACATCCCCCAGGTCGAGTCACTGCTGGCGGCGAACGACCTCCCACATCGGGACGTGCGTGACGGGGGCGCCGAGTTCTTCATCGCGTCCACCGTCGACGAGCGCGACGAATCGACCTGTGTCGGCGGGCTCGAACGCTACGGCTCGAACGGCCTGCTCCGTTCGGTCGTCGTCGCCGAGCAGTACCGCGGCCAGGGCTACGGGGCCGCGCTCTGTGACGCTCTCGAAGCACGCGCCAGGGAGCGCGGCTTCCAGACCCTCTACCTGCTCACGACGACCGCCGCGCCGTTCTTCCGAGCCCGGGGCTACGAGCGCGTCGAACGGGAGGCCGTCCCGGACGCGATCCGGGAGACGACCGAGTTCGCCGACCTCTGTCCGGCGTCGGCGGTCTGTCTGATGAAGCCCCTCCGTCGGTAGAGCGAGATGCGGGCCGGGCAGAAGGATCATACCACGGCCGGCCGACCACCCCGTATGCAGGAAGAGCGCGTCCGCTCTATCGTCCCCATGTTCGGCGGGGCGACCCGGTACGTCGAGACCCTCGACGCCATCCTCGCGTTCGTCGACGCCCACAAACCCTCGACCGACGAACTCGTCGGCTGGCACCGCGGCCAGTTCGACGGCGTGTCGAGCGAGGGCTCCATCATGCGCCGCGTGCGCTACCTCCGGAAGGTCGGCTTCCTCGCCGAGGGGCAGGAGGGATGGACGCTCGGGCCGAACGGCGAGGCGTACACAGACGGCCACGACACGGCGACGCTCCTTCGGATCATGTGCGACCGCAACGTCGGCCTCCGCAGCCTGCTCTACGCGCTCGCCGTCGGCCCGATGACCATCGCGGAGATCGGTGCCCAGCAGCTCGACACCCACCCGGAACTCGGCTGGGACCGCAACGAGACCGGCATGCCGAAACAGCGCGCGAACTGGCTCCGCAGCATGGGCCTCGTCGAGAAACGTGGCGACGAGTACGCGCTCACTGACGAAGGTCGGGAATTCGTCGAGGGTGCCGTCGCGGACTGGGCGGGGACCGAATGGACTGTGGAGGATGGTGCGGACGACGCGATGACTGCCGGCACGTACGAGACCACCGCCCAGGCCCGGTCGGTCGACCCCGAGTTCCGCGCGACCGCGCTGTCGCGGTACGAACGGACGTGTCCCGTCTCGGGAGTGGACCACACCGGCCTGCTCGATGTGGCGCACGTGCTCCCCTGGAGTGAGTACCCAGCGTACCGGGCGGACCTCTCGAACGTGCTCGTGCTGGACCGGACCCACCACGCAGCGTTCGACCGCGAGCTGTTCACGCTCGACGAGGAGTACCGGCTCGTCGTGAACCCCGGCTTCGAGACCGAGAGTGAGCTGCTGGAACGGACGATTCTGAACCGCGACGGCGAGCGCGTCGGCGTGCCGGAGGAAGCCGTGGACGCGGGGTATCTCCGCCAGCACAACGCGGAACTGGCTTGGGTGTGAGCGCGCGAGCCGGCACCATCAGCGCTGGCGTGCCTTCCTCCGGACCCGACAGAAGTAGCTTGAGTCGCGACCCACTCGTGGTGGCACGCGCAGTCTCCTCCGAGCGCTCTGGAACACCCGTGTCCCCGGACCCTCCCTCCGGTTGGTCCTGGGTTTCCTCCTCGCGGGGATACTGGCTGTCGGAGCAGCCACAGTCATGATTGCCGTCGGCGGTCTCTGGGGCGTTCCGGCGCTCTTGGCTGTCGTCCAGATGGTCGCTGGACTCGTCGTGGTGACGCGGTAGTTCGGCGTGAGTATCGGTTGGCCACGTCTCAGGGATGAAAGCATACGGGTAATATCCTCTTTTCGAATCAGAACCTAACAAACATCGGTACGGAGCCGAAACTGTACTAAAGACGGCTCTCCGGGGCCAAAAGTACGAAAAGTAGTCCATCCTGGATTCGAACCAGGGTCGTTGCCCCCAGAAGGCAACAGGATTGGCCACTACCCCAATGGACTGACACGTCTCCCGGTCGTCGATTCGGCCGGGAATACAGAGCATAGTACTGTGCTTGGATATTTGAGTGTTGCGAAACAGCGCAGTGGTGAGACGCACTCACGTACGGCGATTCGTCAGTCGTCCGGGTCGCCACGCACTCGTCGGGAGCGGCTTCGAGGTGGTCGACGAAGTGCTCTTTGCGGTGGCAGTCGGCGCAGAGCACGTCGCATTTTACGATTTCGCCGCGGAGGATGTCTATGCCGTGGCCGTAGCTGCTGAGCTGGCCGACGTTCATCTCTTTGTCGACGCCGTCGCGGTGAGGAAGTCGGTTGCGACGTACACGAGCTGGACGGACCGTGACGATCTGACGGCGTTCGAAGCTGGCTGTGTCCGGTGGTCCCCTCGGCGAGGACGCCCGAGAGGTTCGCAGGGTCGGAGACGAGAAGACGGAGCGAGTCTGCAAGGGGACGCTCGCCTGTGCTTTCCGTCGAACTGGCTCCCAGCACAGGACGGACAAGCACGATGAACGCAGGGCGCGCTCCCAGTTAGCACGCCTCGTCACCCCCAGATTCGGCAGTTTTTCGTCCCCCCATCGTCCAAGTTGAGCGGGATGGTCGAACGCGAGACCTGGGCGACACGTATCGGATTCCTCCTGGCGTCGATCGGGAGCGCGGTCGGGCTCGGCAACATCTGGCGGTTCCCGTTCCAGACCGCGGAGAACGGTGGCGCGACGTTCCTGGTGGTCTACCTGGTCGCCGTCGTGGTGATCGGCATCCCCGCGGTGCTCGCCGAGTTCGTCGTGGGACGGCGAGCGAACATCAACGCGATCACGGCCTTCGAGAAGCTCGGCCGACCGAACTGGAAGGTCGCCGGCGCACTGGGCGTGTTCACGGGCTTCTGGGTCCTCTCGTACTACAGCGTCATCGGGGGCTGGGTGATCCGGTACATCGGCGCGAGCGCAACGGGCGGGTACGTCGACGACCCCGCGGCGTACTTCGGGGCTGTTTCGGCTGGCCCCGAGGCCGTGGTGCTCCACGCCGTCTTCCTGGCGGCGACCGTCGGTATCGTCGCGCTGGGTGTCGAAGATGGCATCGAGCTGGCGACGAAGTTCATGGTCCCGAGCGTCGTGCTCCTGATGATGGGACTCGCCGTGTTCGGGGCGACGCTGCCGAACGCGGGCGAGGGGTTCGCGTACTTCCTCGCGCCGGACCTCGACGTGCTGGCCGCGAACCTCGGGAGCGTCGTTCCCGCGGCCGTCGGACAGGCGCTGTTCTCGCTGTCGCTGGGCTTCTCGGTCATGATCACGTACGCGTCGTACATCGGCGAGGACGACAACCTGGTCGTCGACGGCGCGACCATCGCCGCGTTCAACACGTTCGTCGGGGTGCTCGCCGGGCTCATCGTCTTTCCGCTCCTGTTCGCCGAGGGCGTCTCGCCGGACACGGCCGGTCCGGGTGCCATCTTCATCTCGGTCCCGACCGCGCTGGGGGAACTCCCCTTCGGGGGAGCTGTCGGGGTGGTGTTCTTCGCCATCGTCCTCATCGCGTCGCTGTCGAGTTCGATCTCGTTGCTCGAGGTGGTCGTCTCCTATCTCGTCGACACCTACGACGTCTCGCGGCCCGTCGTCGCCAGCGGTCTCGGCCTCGTGCTGTTCGTCCTGGGTGTCCCGTCGGCGTGGGACACCGACTGGCTCGGCTGGTTCGACGCCATCGCCGTGAACCTCTTTCTGCCGTTGACGGTGGTTCTCGTCGTCTTCTTCGTCGGCTGGATAGTCGCCCGGGACGCCGTCGACGAGGTTCGCCAGGGAGCCGAGGGGTTGCCGGACATCTCGACGCTGTGGTTGTGGTCGGTCAGGACCGTCGTCCTCCTGGCCGTCCTCGGGACCCTCGCGCTGGGCGTCCTCGAGCTGGCGACGCCATCCGACGCGTACATCGTCCCGCCGCTCTGACCACGAACGCTTCCGGTCGTCAGAACAGGGGGAGCGCTCCGTGACCGCCCGGGAGCTCCGTCTCGCACCGCCGGTGCACGCGCTGTGTTTCACCGGCTGTGGAGCGTCGGCGAACGGTCGCACGGTCCGGTGTTCACCCGTCGCGCCGTCGTCGCGGGAGGATACGACAGTGGGTGTCGACGGCGCTCCGGAAGGGGGTCGGTCGGCTCACTCCGGACCGTCGCGGACGCTCACCGGGCCGGCTCAGTCGAGGCTGACGTCGAGACCGGTCTCGTTCTCGACGTTGTCGGTGACCGGACACCGGTCTTTCACGGCCGCGAGCCAGGCGTCGAGGTCGGCGTCGTCCGCGGTCTCGACCGAGAGCGTCACCGCGAGTCCCTGGAGGCCGGCGCGGTCCGCGACGTCCTCGCCTCGGTACGTCGCGTAGTTGATGTCGCCCTCGATCGACGCCTCCAGCGACGTGATGTCGATGTCCATGTCGCGGGCGACCATCGTCCCGGTCGAGTTGAGGCAGGCCAGGACGGAGCCGACGAAGTACTCCACGGGGTTCACGTCCTTGCCGACGGTGAACTCCGCGTCGCCGGTGTCGACGCGGGTCCGTTTCGGGCTGACACGCGATGCACGGACTTCGTAGTGGGTCAGGTCTGCGTCGCCCATGGTAGAGTGTCCGTCCGTCCGGGAGAATACCTTTGGGGTCGCGGCTGCTCCGAACGCGCTGGTGCTGGGGGACACCGCTGGCAGGGAAGCGGTGAGGGGGTCGGCGTGTGGCCGGGCGGGCTCGACGTACGAGGACCCCGGTGGGGTGGGAACTACGACGAAGCGACATCGTATTTACGCACGGAGGGCGAGACGACTAGCTGAGACAGATGCTGGCACCGATCGACGTCCGGGACCGCGACCTGTACGAGCCGGAGCAGTTCGACATCGGCGAGGCGCACCAGTCGGCGCTCGAGGGGGTGCTGATTCCGCGGGCCGAGCTCGAAGAGCGCGTGGCAGCGCTCGGGTCGGCGCTCGCCGACGAGCACCGGTCGAACCCCGACTTCTACCCGGTCTGTGTCCTCAAGGGTGCGATGCGCTTCTTCGTGGACCTGCTGTGCGAGGTCGACCTCGCGGTGCCCTACAGCGAGGGCATCGTCCACACCTCGCGATACGATTCCGGCCCGACCACCGAGACGCCGGCCGTCGAGTTCTTCGACGAGGACCGCCTCGCCGGCAAGGACGTCGTCCTCGTCGAGGACATCCTCCACGAGGGGCACACGCTGGCGACGCTCCGCGACCGGGTCGCGGCGCACGACCCCAACTCGGTCACCATCGTGACGCTGTTCGAGGTCGACGTCGACCGTGACGTGGACGTCGATCCCGCCTACAGCGGGTTCCTGCTCCCGGACTCGTTCTTCGTGGGGTACGGACTGGACTACGAGGAACGGCACCGGGACCTCCGCCACCTCGGCGTGCTCGACCGGGCGATCTGGGACGATTGAGCCGGGACGCGGGTTGCTGCGAGCCGCTCCGGCGGCGGGTTCGGACTGGTGGTCGGTGACGACCGTCTCGAACCCCAGCCGCCGGTACGGCGGGTAGCCCATCTCGGACGACCCCGGTTGCTATCGAGTATTCCGTTACAGCTTTTTGTCCTGTCACAACACGGGTAGGTGTATGAAACGCCGTACCCTCCTCCACGCAGGCGCCGCACTCCCCTGTGCGCTCGCCGGCTGTCTCGACGGCATTGGTCCCCTCTCGAGTTCGTCCGACGCCCCGCCCTGTCCGACTTCGAGTTCGGTCGTCGGGAACGCGGACCTCGAGGGTGAGGTTCGCGTGCAGTGCAACACGGACATCGAATCGACGGCAGCGGCCGACGAGACCGCGCTCGTGCCGGGGGAGCGGGCCGTCTCACTCCCGGCGGCCGCGACCACGTTCACGCTGGTGAACAACCGCGACGAGGCGTTCAACGGGAACTTCTACAACTGGCACCTGCAGAAGCACGTCGACGGCTCGTGGCACGAGACCGTCGCCAGGCGCTTCTCGGCGGCTGCCGGCGCGTCGCTCGCCCCCGGTGGGTCGCACACGTGGTCGCTCTCGATCCGAAACGACGGCCTCGAACGCCCGGTCGAGCCGGTGACCGCCGACGAGACACTCGAACTGCGGGCGCTCGGCCCCGGCCAGTACGCGTTCGTCGTCGTCGGGTCCTACGGTGGCGAGGGCGAGCCGTGGCGGGAGAGCCAGCCGGTCGTCGGATACGCCGCGCCGTTCACGGTCGAGGGCGACCCCCTCGAACTGACCCCGACGAACCGCGTCCAGGACGTCGCTCGCGACGGCGAGACGGTGACCGTGACGGTCGGGGCGGACGACCCCGACCGCTCGGTGACGGTGACGAGACGGACCGAGGAGGAGGCCCCAGCGGGTGACCAGCGGACGACGTACGTCACCGAGTCCGTCTACGGGAACCCGCTCCTGCGGGACGTCCTCGCACAGTTCGAACCGGGCGTCGAGCGCGTCACCGTTCGGACGAACGGCAGGCTCGGCACCCGGTTCCACCGCGGCGCGACGTTCGCCTACGAGGGGACGACGTTCGAGGTGACCGCGGTCGACAGGTGAGGGCGGCCGAACCGTCGACGACCCGTCTCCGGATGACCCCGTTCAGCTGGGGGTGCTGCGCCCCGACGATGACCCGTACTCGGACGGCTGAGGGGGCGAGCTACGCCGCCGTCGTCTCCTCGCCGTCCTCGTCGCCGCCCTCGATCCGGAGCGTCGAGATGCGCGCCCCGTCGACGCCCGTCACCTCGATGGTGTAGTCGCCGGCGTCGACGCTGTCGCCGACCTCGGGGAGTCGGTCGAGGTGTTCCAGCACGAAGCCGCCGAGCGTCTCGAAGCCGTCGCTCTCGAACGCGGTGCCGAGCTCCTCGTTGACGTCCGAGAGCGTGACCGAGCCGTCGGCGTCGTAGCTGCCGTCGTCCTGCCGGCTGATGGAGTGCTCGCGGATCTCGGCGTCGAACTCGTCGCGGAGGTCGCCGACGATGGCCTCGACGACGTCCTCGACGGTGGCGATGCCCTCGAGGACACCCCACTCGTCGATGACGACGGCCATCTGGCGCTGCTCCTCGCGGAACTGCAGGAGGAGGTCGTTGACCGTCGTCGTCTCGGGGACGACGATGACGTCGCGTGCGAGGTCGCCGGCGGTCGCGGACTCGAGGTCGGACTCGGTGGCTCGGAGGAGGTCCTTCACGTCGACGTAGCCGACAACCTGGTCGGGGTCTTCCGCGTCGACGACGGGGTAGCGCGTGTGTTCGGCGTCGAGGACCGTCGCGCGGAGTTCGGACAGCGGCACGTCCGCGTGGATGCTCACGACGTCGGGTCGGGGCACCATCACCTCGCGGACCGTGGTGTCGTCGAGGTCGAAGACGCGTTCGATCATGTCGACCTCGGCCATCTCGACGTGGCCCTCCTCGCCCGAGCGCATCAGGACGCGGCGGATCTCGCGCTCCTCCATCGTCTCGTCGGTCTCGGACACCGGCGGGACGCCGAGCAGGCGCGTGAAGGCGTTGGCGGCCCCGTTGAACACGACGATGCCGGGCTTGAACAGGTAGTACGAGGCGGCCATCGGCGGCGCGAGCAGCAGGGAGACACGCTCCGCGTCGGCGATGGCGATGGTCTTCGGAGCGAGTTCGCCGAAGACGACGTGGAGGAACGTGATGATGCTGAACCCGAGCGCGAACGCGACGAGGTGGATGAGGTCCCCCGAGAGGAACGGGTCGAGGACGGGTTCGATGAGCGCCGCGACGGCGGGTTCGCCGATCCAGCCGAGCCCCAGCGATGCGAGCGTGATGCCGAGCTGTGTCGCCGCGAGGTAGTCGTCGAGGTTCGCCATCACGCCCTCGAGGGCGGCGGAGCCGGCGAGCCCCTCCTCGGCCAGCTGCTCGACCGACGTCGAGCGGACCCGGACGAAGGCGAACTCGGAGGCGACGAAGAAGCCGTTCAGGGCGACGAGGAACAGCGCGGCGAGGACCCGTGCCGCGGAGAACACGAGGTCTACCATCGCTCCTCCGCGGTCGGCTGTCCGTTCGAACGTCGAGTTTCCATGGCTGGACCTTGCGGGTCGGGGTATTAAAACGCGGTCACTGGGTCACGCGGCGGCTGCTCGCCGCCCCGCGCCGAACACGACCGACTCGGTCGTCGGGTCGAGTTCGACGTGTCCGCCGATGGGGACCGGGGGCTGCGGGTCGGTGTGGCCGGAGTCGAGGTCGAAGCAGATGGGCACGTCGGGCCGGTACGCTCGGCAGGTCTCCCGAATCGCCGCGCGCAGCCGGCCGTCCGCGCTCCGCGACGCGGTCGGCCTCAGGCGGGCAGCTCGACGTCGTCCTCTCGCGCGAGTTCGATGTCGCGGTCGTCGGCCATGCCACGGCGGCCACGCACGCGGCGGGCGACCGCGGTGACGGCTGCGACCGCACCGAGGACCGCGCCGAGCATGGCGATGCGGCGGACGCGGGCCCCGATGGAGCGTCGGGACTGCTCCTCGGACTCGCTCGACTCCTTGGCCATCGACTCGCGGGCCGACTCGTCGTCTCCGGTGGCTGCGCCGCCGACGGTGGGGTCTTCGACACGAAGCTCTACGAGGGTTACTTTCTCGAACATTATACTTCTAAATAAGATGATATGCGTCTTAACCGTTGCGTGGGCCGTGCTACGCCGTCTCCGGGTCGAGTTCTCGACCGTACACGATGTCGTCGATATACTCCCCGTCGGTCGCCACGCCCGAGGCTATCGTCCCCGAGAGCCAGCGGTCGACTTCGTCGTCCGAGAGCTCCGTCACCGCCCCTCCCACTCGTCTTCGAGCAGCCCGTAGTACCGCGTGCCGACGTACTCGCCCTCGTAGAACTGGTTCTCGCGGAGGGTGCCCTCGCGGGTGAAGCCGAGCTTCTCCCAGACGCTCGCGGAGGCGTCGTTGGGCTCGATGACGCGAGCCTGGAGGCGGTGGAGGTTGCGCTCGGTGAACGCGTAGTCGACGATGAGCTCGCTCGCTTCGGTCGCGTAGCCGTTGCCCCAGTGCTCGGGCGCGATGCTGATGGCGATCTCGGCCCAGCGCGTGCGGTCCTGTATCTTGTGCCGTGTTGAATAGCGATCTAATCGACGGTTGTCACGGGTTAGAAGGGCGAAGCCGAGGAAATCGATTCTGGCTATGGAAGTTGATCTCCTCGACTTCGTTGAGCAGTGTCGGCAGCTAGTCAAACAAGCGTTGGGAAAGCACGCGGGCGAGCCCGCCAGCGGCGGGTTCGCCCGCTGGAAGCACGTCGTTCTCCATTGTTTCCGGCTCGAAGACGGCCACAGCTACCGTGAAACACCGAATCGGCTACAGTACATGACCGAGATTTGTGACG
>NZ_FNIA01000009.1 GCF_900103505.1 Haloarchaeobius iranensis | reverse complement strand
CCAACGAATTACTGCATACAAAGCTTGAACCGACACGGACGAACGTGCTCGCGCACGCGTTCTTCTCGGAGTTACGCGAGAAACACGACGTCGATGACGCCGTGTTTCTCGTCGACGGTGCGACGCCGCTGAAAGACGCTTGCAACCGTCACGGGCTCGATTTCCGCTACGAGAAACACGGAAATCGCAACAGCGTCGAACGTGTCTTTCGAGAGGTAAAACGCAGAACTAACGCTTTCTCGAACTGTTTCAGTCACGCCGAAGCTGAAACTGCTGACGAGTGGCTCAAATCATTCGCCTTCGCATGGAATCAGCTAATCTGAACGCGACCGTGACGACACGCTTAAGTCAATGTACGAATTTGTACATCGTAAGACTGAATCATACATTGGTGACTTACAATGCAAGGCTACATCGAACGTGTGACCGAGGGGGAGAACTTGACACAGACCGAGGCCCGCGAGGTCGCAGGCCACATCTTCGAGGACGCGACCGACGCCCAGATCGGCGCGCTGCTGACGGCGCTCCGCGTGAAGGGCGAGACGGAGACCGAGATCGCCGGCTTCGCCGAGGGGATGCACGCCGCGGCACGCACCATCTCGCCGGACCGGTCGCCGCTGGTCGACATCGTCGGCACCGGCGGTGACGATTACGACACGATCAACGTCTCGACGACGAGCGCGCTCGTCGCCAGCGGCGCGGGCGTCCCCATCGCCAAGCACGGGAACTACTCCGTCTCCTCGTCCTCGGGCAGCGCGGACGTACTGGAGGTCGCCGGCGTCGACGTGGCCGCGGAGCCCGCCGCCGTCGAGGCCCAGATAGAGGACGACGGCATCGGCTTCATGCTCGCGACCGTGTTCCACCCCGCGATGAAGGCCGTCATCGGTCCCCGCCAGGAGCTCGGGATGCGGACGGTGTTCAACGTGCTCGGTCCGCTGACGAACCCCGCAGGGGCCGACGCCCGGGTCATCGGTGTCTACGACCCCGACCTCGTCCCCGTGCTCGCGCGGGCGCTGGCCCGGATGGACGTCGAGCGCGCACTGGTCGTCCACGGCTCCGGTATGGACGAGATCGCCATCCACGACGAGACCGTCGTCGCCGAGGTCACCGGCAGCGAGGTCGAGGAGTACACGCTCACGCCCGAAGCCCTTGGCCTGGAACGTGCGCCCGTCGACGCGGTCGCCGGTGGCTCGCCCGAGGAGAACGCCGCCGACCTCGAAGGCATCCTCCGCGGCGACGTGGCCGGGGCGAAGCGGGACATCATCCTCGCGAACGCCGGCGCTGCAATCTACGTCGCGGACGAGGCCGACACCATCGAGGCGGGCATCGACCGGGCGCACGAGGCCATCGAGTCGGGCGACGCCGCCGACCGCCTCGCGGACCTCCAGTCGGCGGTCGCGCAATGACCCGCGTGAAGGTCTGCGGGCTGACCCGCGGGACGGACGTCGACGCCGCCGTCGAGGCCGGTGCTGACGCCATCGGCTTCGTCGTCGACGTGCCGGTCGACACGCCGCGGGAGATCTCCGCGGAGCGTGCGGCCGAACTCGTCGCCCGCGCACCGCCGTTCGTGACGACCGTGCTCGTGACGATGCCCGACGCGCCGGCCCGCGCCGCCGACCTCGTCGAACGGGTCGAGCCGGACGCCGTCCAGGTACACAGCGACCTGCCGCCGGGCGACGTGGCGTACCTCCGCTCGCGCGTCGACGCCCGGGTCATCAAGCGCGTCGACGCGGCCGCACCCGAGACCGCCGCGCGGTACGTGGACGTGGTCGACGCGCTCCTCGTGGACTCAATCGGCGAGGACGGCGGCGGCGGCACCGGCGAGACGCACGACTGGGCGCGCACCCGTGCGGCGACCGCCGACCTCGACGTGCCGGTGATTCTCGCCGGCGGACTCACGCCCGGGAACGTCGCCGAGGCCGTCACGACGGTCGCCCCGTTCGCCGTGGACGTGGCCAGCGGCGTCGAGGCGAGCAGCGGCGTGAAGGACCACGACGCGGTCGCCGCGTTCGTCGCCGCCGCGCGGCGGGCCACCCCCGACGGGGAGTCGGCCGCCGAACGGCCGACGGTGGAGCCATGAACGACGCCGGTTTTGCACTGACACCCGACCGTGACACCTTCCGTGACCTCGTCGACGCCACCGCCACCGCCGAGCGCCCGGCGGTCGTCCGCGCGGAGACGACCCTCGACGTGGACAGTTCACCGCTCGCCGCGTACGCCGCCCTGTCTGGCGAGACCGGGCACTCCTTCCTGCTGGAGAGCGCGGAGAAGACGGCCTCCAGCGACCCCGACGGCGCGTTCCGGCCGGACGACGGCGACCGCCACGCACGCTACTCGTTCGTCGGCTACGACCCCGCCGCGGTCGTCACCGTCACGGACAACGAGGCGACGGTCGACGTCTGCGACGAGCGGTACGACGGGCTCGTCGCGCCGGACGGCGAGGACACGCTCGACACGCTCCGCTCGGCGATGCCGGACGCCGAACCGGTCGGTTTCCCCGACACCGAGCGCCAGCAGCTCGGCGGGGGACTCGTCGGGTTCCTCGGGTACGAGTCCGTCTACGACCTGTTCCTCGACGAGGTCGGTCTCGAGCGTCCCGACTCGGACGTGCCGGACGCCGAGTTCGTCCTGACGACGAAGACGCTCGTCTTCGACCACCACGCCGACGAGGTGACCCTGGTCGTCACGCCGGTCGTCCGCGACGGCGAGGACACCGGTGCAGTGTACGACTCGCTCGTCGCCGAAGCCGAGTACGTCGCCGGTGTGCTCGCGGCCGCCGCCGACCCGGACCCCGGCGGCTTCGTCCGGACCGACGGGACGGCTGGCTCGCGCGAGTCGTACGAGCGCGCGGTCGAGCACGCGAAGGAGCACGTCCTCGACGGCGACATCTACCAGGGCGTGGTCTCCCGGACCCGCGAGCTCGTCGGCGACTGCGACCCGCTCGGGCTGTACGCCGCGCTCCGCGACGTGAACCCGTCGCCGTACATGTACCTGCTCGCCCACGGCGACCGCCACGTCGTCGGCGCGAGCCCGGAGACGCTCGTCTCCGTCGGTGGGGGACGCGTCACCTCGAACCCCATCGCGGGCACCTGCGGGCGGGGCGACAGCCCTGTCGAGGACCGCCGGCTGGCGGGCGAGATGCTCGCCGACGAGAAGGAGCGCGCCGAGCATACGATGCTCGTCGACCTCGCACGCAACGACGTGCGCCGCGTCTCCGAGCCGGGGACCGTCCGCGTCGAGGAGTTCATGAACGTCCTGAAGTACAGCCACGTCCAGCACATCGAGTCGACCGTGACGGGCTCGCTGGCGGCGGATGCGGATGCGTTCGACGCGACGCGCGCCGCGTTCCCAGCCGGAACGCTCACGGGCGCGCCGAAGGTCCGCGCGATGGAGATCATCGACGCACTGGAGGACGAGCCCCGCGGGCTCTACGGCGGTGGCGTCGGCTACTACTCGTGGACCGGCGACGCCGACGTGGCCATCGTCATCCGCACCGCGACGGTCGAGCGCGGCGCGACCGCGGACGGCCAGGACCGCGTTCGCGTCCGTGCTGGCGCTGGCATCGTCGCCGACAGCGACCCGACGGCGGAGTACGAGGAGACGGAGTCCAAGATGGACGGCGTGCTGACCGCGCTCCGGCGGGTTGAGCGCGAACCCGACGAGCCCGTCCCGGAGGTGCCGCGATGACCCGCGTGCTGTTCGTCGACAACTTCGACTCGTTCACGTACAACCTCGTGGAGTACGTCGAGTCGTCGCTGCTGGACGCGGGCGGCGACCCCGAGACGCTGGTGCTGCGAAACACCGCGAGTCTCGACGAGGTGCGGGCGTTCGACCCCGACGCAATCGTCGTCTCGCCGGGACCGGGGCACCCGAAGAACGAACGCGACGTGGGCGTCACGCCCGACGTGTTCCGCGAGGTGAGCCCCGGGGTGCCGACGTTCGGTGTCTGCCTCGGGCTGGAGGCCGCCGTCTTCGCCTACGGCGGGACCGTCGGGCGCGCCCCGGAGCCGGTCCACGGGAAGGCGTGGCCCATCGACCACGACGGCGCGGGCGTCTTCGCGGGCATCGAGCAGGGGTTCTCGGCGGGCCGCTACCACTCGCTGGTCGCCGAGACGGTGCCCGACTGCTTCGCGGTGACCGCGACGGCGGACCACGCGGGTGCGGATAGCACTGAACAGCTGGTCATGGGCGTGCGGCACCGCGAGCACCCGATCGAGTGCGTGCAGTTCCACCCGGAGTCGGTGCTCACGGGGAAGGGCCACGACGTCGTCGACAACTTCCTCGACCGCGTCACCGACGCGTGCGGTGCCTGACCGCGCCACCGGGCTGTCAGATACGTCAGAAGCCGAAGAGTGCGGGCGCGACCGCCGTCGGGAGCCCGATCGGGTTGATGCCGGCGAGCGCGAGCGCGTAGAGCACGATGAGCGCCGCGATGGCGATGACGATTATCTTCACCGCGATGCTGTAGGCGAGTCGGATGACCTTGAAGATGACAACGAGCGCGACGACCAGCAGCACCGCCGCGCCGACGAGTTCGACCGTCGACTGGAGCGGGAGCAGGGGCAAGGCGTCTACCATACCCGGGCCGACACTCCGTGGCGGCATAAGGATGCGGGCGAAACTAGTTGGGCCGCGACCGGCCCCCCTCGTCGTTTCACCGTGGTTTCACTTTCACTCCGGTTTCCGTGGGGTTATAGATGCGTACATCGTAGCTCTGCGCGTAGCCACAGACAGCCGTGGCTCGGGGAATCGGAGCATCTTGCCACAGTGGCAACGCTGCGAGTACAACCGGACTTGTAGTAGGACAAACGAACCGTAACCTGTCCATTTATGACGGGTGCAACAGTAACGAAACTTCGTCTACGAACGATGCAAACGACATCACACTCGACACACGGAAACGCCCGGCAGCCGGTCGCTGCCGGTGGGGAGGGACACGAATGAGTCGGTCGGAGCTGTCCGCCGACGAACTCGAGCTACCGGTCAAGCGCACCGAGGGCGACACCCTCGAGGAGCGCCTGACCGCCAACGCGTACCACAACATCCTGCCGGCACGCTACCTCCGGAAGGACGCCGACGGCGAGCTCATCGAGGACCAGGAGGACCTCTTCGAGCGCGTCGGCAAGAACATCGCGCTCGCCGAGGCCGTCTACGAGGCCGAGAAACAGGACGAGACCATCACGGTGACGCCCGACCAGCTCAAACCCGACCACCCACGACGGGACGAGCTGGCCGCGGAGGTCTTCGGGACGGGAGTCACCGCCGAGGACGACGCGGAGACCGAGCTCAGCGTCTACAACGTCAACAAGTTCGCCTACGACACCATCGTCCCGGAGCTGCCCGAGGAGGTCCGCACGTACGTCCAGGATGTCTCCGAGGAGTTCCAGGAGATGATGTCGAAGCTGGACTTCATGCCGAACTCGCCGACGCTCATGAACGCGGGCGACGAGCTCCAGCAGCTCTCGGCCTGCTTCGTCGACTCGCCTGAGGACGACATCGACGACATCCATCAGACCGCCAAGGAGGCGGCCCAGGTGTTCCAGTCCGGTGGCGGCATGGGCTACGCCTTCTGGCGGCTCCGCCCCTACGGTGACGCGGTCGGTTCGACCGGCGGTATCGCCTCCGGCCCGATCACCTTCATGCGGACGTTCGACCAGATGTGCGAGACCATCGCACAGGGTGGGGCGCGACGCGGCGCACAGATGGGCGTCATGCGCGTCTCGCATCCCGACGTCATCCAGTTCCTCCACGCGAAGAACAAGGACGTCTCGCTCGCCCAGACCCTCCGCCTGAACGACCCCGACGACTACACGCACACCTCCTTCGCCGACGCACTGGAGGAGGCCCGCGAGCTCATCGACGACGAGGGCCGTGTGCCGAAGCACCTGCGCAACGCCGTCGAGGGGCACCTGTCGAACTTCAACATCTCCGTCGGCATCACCGACGACTTCATGGACGCCCTCGAGAACGGCGAGGAGTTCACGTTCACCAACCCGCGCACCGAGGAGCCCCACGTCGCGACGCCGGAGACGAAGGAGCTCTACGAGATGTTCGGCCTCGGCGAGTACGTCGAGGTCGGCGAGGTCCTGTCGATGCCCGCCGAGGTCGTCTGGGAGGACATCGTCGAGGGCGCACACGAGAACGGCGAGCCCGGCGTCATCTACCTCGAGCGCGTCAACAAGATGCACTCGTTCGACGTCGAGGAGCATCCGGACCACCGCATCCTCGCGACGAACCCCTGCGGCGAGCAGCCTCTCGAGGAGTACGAGGCCTGCAACCTCGGCCACATCAACCTCTCGACGCTGGCCGACCTCGACGCACCCGACTGGCGCGTCTGGTCCGAGCAGCACGCCGACGAGTACGAGGACATGGCGACGGCCGTCGACGCCTTCCTCGAGGAGGCCATCGACGTCGAGGAGTTCGACCGCCGCATCGAGATGGGGACCCGGTTCCTCGAGAACGTCGTGACGATGTCGGACTTCCCGGTCGAGAAGATCGAGCAGAAGGTCCGCGAGATGCGCAAGATCGGGCTGGGCGTCATGGGGCTCGCACAGCTCTACGTCCAGCTCGGCATCGAGTACGGCTCCGACCCCGGCAACGAGGTCGCCCGCCAGCTCATGCGCCACATCAACCACGGCTCGAAGTGGGCGTCCCACGAGCTCGCCCAGGAGCGCGGCTCCTTCGCGGACTGGGACGACTCGAAGTACGCGAACCCGACGGAGTACGCCGACTGGTTCGAGCACCACACCGGCCTCGACGCCGAGGAGTGGGCCGACGGCTTCCCCATCCGGAACCACAACACGACGACCATCGCGCCGACCGGCACCACCTCGATGGTGGGCAACACGACCGGTGGCTGTGAGCCCATCTACAACGTCGCCTACTACAAGAACGTCAGCGACGACGTGCAGGGCGACGAGATGCTCGTCGAGTTCGACGACTACTTCCTCCGCGTGCTGGAGGCCAACGACATCGACGTCGATGCCGTCATGGCCGAGGCCGAAGAGCAGATGGGCAACAACGAGTTCGACGGCGTCGAGGGCCTCGACGCGGTGCCGAACAGCATCACGGAGCTGTTCGTCACCACGCAGGACCTCACCGGCAAGGAGCACGCCGCAGTGCAGTGTGCCTGCCAGGAAGGCGTCGACTCCGCCATCTCGAAGACCTGCAACTTCCCGAACGACGCCTCCATCGAGGACATGGACGAGGTGTACCGCTACATCTACCGCAACGGCGGCAAGGGCGTCACCGTCTACCGCGACGGCACCCGTTCGAAGCAGGTCCTCACCACGCGCGCCGACAACGCCGACTTCGCCGACGAGGACGAGGCCGCGGAACAGCTCGTCGCCCAGATCGAGGAGATCTTCGGCGGCATCGACGGCTTCCTCGACAACGACGACGTGCAGGCCGCACTCGACCGCGAGGTCGCCGGCCTGCTCGAGGCCGCCGACGAGGGCGTCGCCTACGCCGACAAGCGCCCGCGGCCGGACGTGCTCCACGGCGTGACCCAGCGCATCGACACCGGCTACGGCAAGCTCTACGTCAACATCAACGAGGACGAGCAGGGCCGGCCGTTCGAGCTGTTCGCCAACATCGGCAACTCCGGTGGCTTCACCGCCTCCTTCACCGAGGCGCTGGCGAAGACCATCTCGACCTCGCTCCGCTCGGGCGTCGACCCCGAGGAGATCGCCAACGAGCTGGAGGGCATCCGCAGCCCGAAGGTCGCCTGGGACAAGGGCGAGCAGATCCAGTCCATCCCGGACGCCATCGGCACCGCGATGCGGCGCTACCTCGACGGCGACATCGACCGCGCACACTACCCGCAGCAGGCGACGCTCGACGAGACCGCCGCCGAGGAGGCCGAGCGCGAGGCCGCGGCCGCGGAGTCCCGCGAGACCGACGGCGGCGCAGTCGCACAGGACAGCACCGGTGCGGACGACGACACGCAGTCGCTCATCGACGCCGGGGAGAGCCCCGAGTGTCCCGACTGCGGGTCGATGACGCTGTACTACTCCGAGGGCTGCAAGACCTGCGAGTCCTGCGGCTGGTCGGAGTGCTAGACCCGGGACGACAGTTTTAGCATTCGGTCACACCAACGTGCGGGCGTGACGGCCGACGACGCCCGCGCCGACCGGACCTGCCCGATGTGCGAGGAGCAGCTGTTCAAGCGCCACTGCAAGTACCTCTGTCCGCAACACGGCGTCGTCGTCGACTGCTCGGACCCGTTTACGTTCTGACGAGCTACTTCGAGGACCCCGCGTAGCTCCGGTACGTCGGGCCCGCGAGCAACGCGAGCGCGGCGACGACCGTCACCACGCCGAGCGGCAGCCCCACCGAGCCCAGCCCGCCCGTCGACAGCTCCTTCGCCGAACTGCCGACGACGACCGCCGCGACGGTCCACGGGAGCTCGCCGAGCAGCGTCCCCGCGACGAACGCCGACGTCGAGACGCCACTGACCGCCGCCGTACAGGAGACGATATCCGCCGGGATGGGGACGAGCCTGGCGGCGGTCACCCCGCGCACGTCCCCGGCCGCACCGAAGTAGGCCTCGACGCGGCCCCGGAGCCTGCCGTCCGACTCCGCCGGCGTGTCTGTCGGCGCCAGCGTCCCCCCGTCTACCCAGCGCGTCGCGTAGAACGGGACGAGGGACGTGCCGACCGCGAACGCGAGCGCGACCGGCACCCCGAGGGCGACGCCGTAGCCGTACCCCACGACGACCGCGAGCAGCGTCGCCGGCCACGCCAACAACGGCCGAACCGTGTAGAGCCCCACCAGCACGGCGGCGAAGGCGAACGGGTCGTTCGCGACCGCGGAGACGTACCCCATCGCCGACGCCGGCGAGGTGACGACGCTCGCGACCACGACGCAGGCGACGACCGCACCCGCCAGCGCCCGCCGGCCGAACTCGACTCGCATCGTCTCCCCGTCGGCGGTCCACGGTCTACCCTGTTTCGGTCGCCAGTAACAGTTCGATTCGTCGGGGACCGACTGTGTTCGAGCGTGGCGTGAACGGTCGGTCCGTCAGGGTCGCGGCGCGGCCTTCTGGAGCGCGGTCTCGGCGATGTTGCCCGCGTAGTCGGCGGAGCGGGAGAGCGAGTCGACGACGAGCCCGATGGACTGGGCGGAGTGCGGGTCGCGCTCGCGGAGGAGCTCGTCGATGGTCCGCGTGTGTTCGTCGATGTCGAGGATGCTCTCGCGGGCGGTGTTGGCGAGCTGCGTCGCCTCGTCGCTCTCGTCGGCGAAGAGCGCGTCCATCGCCTGCTCGAGCACCTCGGCGGAGTCATCGTGGAGTTCGAGGAGCGCGTCGCCGAGCTCCTCGTCGATCTCCTCCATGTTGAGTGCGTGGGAGGCGATCTTCGCTGCGTGGTCGCCGATGCGTTCCAGCTGCCGGGCGCTGGAGTGGTAGTCGAAACAGGTCTCCCGCGGGAGGCCGAGCTCCTCGGCGGCGCGGGGCGAGCGCAGCGTGGCGCGGAAGATGCGGGAGACGACGAACCAGAGGCGGTCAACGTCGTCGTCGCGCTCGCGTACGTCGCGGGCCATGTCGTCGTCGTTCTCGACGAGGGCGACGACGGCGTCGTGGAGCATCGACTCGGCGATGAGGCGCATCCGGGTGACGGCGTTGTGGATGCTCAGCTCGGAGGAGTCGAGGAGGTCCTGGATGACGACCTTGTCCCCGGTCTCCTCGAGCACCTCGACGCCGACGAGGCTCTGTGTCGCCTGGCGGATGGCCCGGCGCTGGTCGGTGGTAATGCGGTTGGCCTCCAGCGAGATGATGTCGAAGCCGGAGACGTACATCGTCATGACCGCGCGCGTGAGGCGGTCGCCGTCGAGGTCCGACACGTCGAGCTGGCCCGTGGTGCGCTGAATCTCGCTCTGGGGCGTCAGCAGCAGCGAGTCGTCCTCGGGGTAGAACTCGACCGTCGTTCCGGCCGAGACCCCGTTGTCGGTCGCCCACGACTTCGGCAGCGAGACGGTGAACGTCGAACCGCCCGTGACCTGGACCTTGCGGGTCTCCATACAGTGTGGTCGAACGGGTGGGGAAATAAACCTGCCCATTTTCTATATATCTGGTGTATCGCGGGGTCCCGGGGGGAGCCCCCAATACGTCGCTATACTCGTATTCAGGGCTGTTTTCGAGTTCGACGCCCCCGTCGATAGTTCCGGAGTATGTATTCCTACTCGCCGCCCGTCTCGCCAAAAATTGACCGCTCAGCACATTCAGGACCGAACTCGGCAGCGTTTCAGTGGGGATGGACACTCGTGTCGGTGGAACAGTATCGAGGAGTACATACATCTATATATTTATCATAGCAGGGTACTTATTCGAGTCCCTCCCTTGCTCTGTTGATGCCTAACGACACGGACACGCGGTTCAGTCGTCGGAGATTCGTTGCGGCAACATCGGGGACGCTCGGCGCGCTCGCGCTGGCGGGCTGTACGGAGAACAGCAACGGTAGCGGTGGGACGACCAACGACGACGGCGGCAACAGCGACGACGGTGGGAACAGCGGGAGCAACGACCTCTCCGGCACCATCGACATCGCCGGCTCGTCGACCGTCTTCCCGCTCGCGACGGCGATGGGGGAGCGCTTCACCAACCCCGAGGACGAGGGTGGTGCCGGTCACACGCAGGTCGAGGTCAACCTCCAGTCGACGGGGTCCGGTGGCGGCTTCGCGAACCACTTCTGCCCCGGTCGGACCGACTTCAACAACGCCTCGCGGCCGATCAAGGAGGAGGAACAGAGCGCCTGCGGGGAGAACGACATCGAGCCCGTCGAGCTGACGGTCGCGACCGACGCGCTGACCGTCGTCGTCAACAACGACGCCGACTGGGTCGACTCCATCACCGTCGAGGACCTGGCGACCATCTGGTCCGCTGAGGAGCAGCCCGAGCAGTGGTCCGACGTGAACTCCGACTGGCCGGACCAGTCGTTCGAGCTGTACGGACCGTCCGACGCCTCCGGGACGTACGACTACTTCATCGAGGCAATCCTCGGTGAGGAGGGCCCCGGTCACCGTCAGGACTACTCCGCGACCGAGCAGGACCGCACCATCATCCAGGGCGTCGAGGGCTCCGAGGCCGCTATCGGCTACATGGGCTTCGCCTACTACAGCGAGAACACCGACCGCGTGAAGGCACTCGCCATCGACGACGGCGACGGCCCCGTCGAGCCGTCGCTCGAGAACGCCAAGTCCGGCGCGTACACCCCGCTCGCGCGGCCGCTGTTCACCTACCCGAAGAAGTCCGCGCTCGCCGAGGACCACGTCGCCGAGTTCGCGCGCTACTGGATGGACAACTCGGACAACCGCGAGATCGTCGCTGACGAGGTCGGCTACGTGCCCCTCGACGACGACCAGAAGTCCGAGATGCAGGACCGGCTCGAGGCGGCCATCGAGGAAGCGAACTAGAGGCAACGCCCCTCGCAGCCGTCGAACGAAGCGTTTTTTCACTACCCCCACACACTCACGCACGTCACTCAAATGAGCACGGACGACCTGACAGACGACCTCACACGGAACACGGCGAACGCGCCCCCGGAGCTGCTGACGCGTTCGTTCTTCTTCCTCTGTGCCGTCCTCTCCATCTTCGTGACCATCGGCATCATCGGGCTGCTGGTGACCGAGGCCGCGAAGTTCTTCAGTATCACCGCCCCGCTGATGGGCGTCGAGGGACCGACGGCGTCGGTCGTCGACTTCCTGACCGGCACGGAGTGGATCATCAACAACGAACAGTTCGGCGTCCTCGCGCTCGTCACCTCCACGCTGATGGTGACGTTCGGCTCCGCCCTCATCGCCCTCCCGCTGGGCGTCGGCACCGCCATCTACCTCAGCGAGTACGCCGACCCGCAGCTTCGGGCCGTTCTCAAGCCCGCACTCGAGATCCTCGCCGGCATCCCGACGGTCGTCTACGGCTTCTTCGCACTCATCTACATCACGCCCGCACTGCGGGTCGTGTTCCCGAGCATCGGCACGTTCAACCTGCTTTCGGCGAGCATCGTCGTCGGCATCATGATCATCCCGATGGTCGCCTCCATCAGCGAGGACGCGATGTCCGCGGTGCCGGACGACCTCCGGCAGGCCGGCTACGGCATGGGCGCGACCAAGTTCGAGGTGTCGACCGGCATCGTCGTTCCGGCGGCGCTGTCCGGTATCCTCTCGTCGTTCATCCTCGCGCTCTCGCGGGCCATCGGCGAGACGATGGCCGTCACCGTCGCCGCCGGCGCACAGGCGAAGTTCCACAACCCGTTCAATCCGGCGGCCTACCTGGACGGTGGCTCGCCGATGACCGCGACGATGGTCAACCTGCTGACCGGCGACGTCACCGGCGGCGGGCTCGCCTACCGCAGCCTGTTCGCCATCGGGCTCACGCTGTTCGTCATCACCTTCGCCATGAACGTCATCAGTGAACTGATCGCGCAGCGGTACAGGGAGGAGTACTGAGATGGCAACACAGGACCGCTCCAGTTACGCGGAGGGCTTCGGGCAGGTCAGCCGAACGGTCGGCACCGTCTTCCGGTACCTGCTGCTCGCGTCGACCCTGTTCGGCATCGCCGTACTGGCCATCCTGCTCGTCTACGTCGCCAACGACGCCGTCCAGCCGCTCACCGCCGACCCCGGCTGGCATCTGACGTTCTTCCTGACGCTCGTGCTCCCGACGCTCGCCACCGCCGGCTACCTGGCCGCGACGAACCTCGAGGCGCTCAAGTTCGGCTCGATGACCATCGGGCTGATAGTCGTCAGCCTGCTGTTCAGCGGGGGCGTCGCGATCATCTTCATCGAGGTACTCGCACCGCTGGTCTGGTTCGCCTACGTCCTCGCGTTCGCGGTCCCGACCGTGCTCATGATCGCACTCCAGCGTCGGAGCCGGCAGCTCTCCTTCCTCACCCGCTTCGTCGTCGTCGCCCTCGCGTTCTACACCTCGCTGTTCGGCCTCCCAGGGGTCGTTCCCAGCGTCGCCGCACTCGTCCAGTCCGCCCCGTTCGTCCCGCTCGACTGGGTGCTGCTCACCCTGACACTCGGGCTGTTCGCCTCGGCCCCGACCGCCAGCTACGCCGCGGGCATCCGCGACCGGCGCACCGGCCTCGGTGTCGGCGTGCTCGCACTCGCCGCCGTCGCCGCATCGCCGTTCATCGGTCCTCCCGTCTTCGGAATCGGAACCGTCCCGTCCGTCATCCTCGCCTCGGTTACGGTCGTCCCCACGGTCGCGTTCGTCGGCGGTACGGCCGTCACCCGCGAGCACGCACGAATCGGCATCCTCGTTCCGCTGCTCATCGTCGGCGGCGCGCTCGCCGGCGAGGTGCTCGTCGACACGCTCGGCTACGCCGGGCCCCAGTCGTGGGTCGACTGGCAGTTCCTCACCAGTGACCACAGCGGGACCGCCGAGGACGCCGGGCTCTACCCGGCCATCGCGGGCTCCATCCTGCTGATGGTGACCGTCGCCGCGCTCTCGTTCCCCGTGGGCGTCGGGGCGGCGCTCTACCTCGAGGAGTACGCGCCCGACAACCGCATCACCCGGTTCATCGACGTGAACATCTCGAACCTGGCTGGTGTCCCGTCGGTCGTCTACGGCCTGCTCGGGCTGGGCCTGTTCGTGACCCAGCTCGGCCGGCCCAGCGGGACCATCTTCGTCGGCGGCGCGACGCTCGCGCTGCTCATCCTCCCCATCGTCATCATCTCCTCCCGGGAGGCCATCCGCAGCGTCCCCGACGAGATGCGACAGGCGTCCTACGGGATGGGCGCGACGAAGTGGCAGACGGTGAAGAACGTCATCCTGCCGCGGGCGTTCCCGGGCATCCTGACGGGGACCATCCTCGCGCTCGGCCGCGCCATCGGCGAGACCGCACCGCTCATCATGATCGGTGCACCGAACGTGCTGTTCTCGTTCCCCTCCGAGCTCTCCTCGAAGGTGAGCGCGATGCCGCTGCAGGTGTACAGTTGGGCGAGCTACTTCGCGACGGACGCCTTCTACGAGAAGGCCGTACCGGCCGGTGTCGTCATCCTCGTCACCGTCCTGCTGGCGATGAACTCCATCGCCATCGTCTTGCGCAACAGGTATGAGCAAGAAACGTAATCAATGAGCCAAGAGAACATGAGTAACGACAACGTGGAATCGGCGACCGAGGACCCGACGGACGACGACATGATCCTCGAGACGGACGTGGCCGCGGGGCTGGAGGAGGGCAGCGAGACCGTCCGCACGGCACGCGAGCGGAGCATCGTCGAGGCGAACGGTATCAACGTCTGGTACAACGACGAGCAGGCCCTCCAGGACATCACGATGTCCGTGCCCGAGAACCAGGTCACCGCGATGATCGGTCCCTCGGGCTGTGGGAAGTCGACGTTCCTCCGCTGTATCAACCGGATGAACGACATGATAGACGCCGCCCGCGTGGAGGGCGAACTCTACCTCGGGGAGAAGAACGTCTACGACCCCGACGTCGACCCCGTGGCGCTGCGCCGCCGGGTCGGCATGGTGTTCCAGAAGCCGAACCCGTTCCCGAAGAGCATCTACGACAACGTGGCGTACGGGCTGAAGATACAGGATATCGGCGGTAACCACGACGAGATCGTCGAGGAGTCGCTGAAGCGCGCCGCGCTCTGGGACGAGGTCAAGGACCAGCTCGACGAGTCCGGCCTCGACCTCTCCGGCGGCCAGCAGCAGCGCCTCTGTATCGCCCGGGCCATCGCGCCCGACCCGGAGGTCATCCTGATGGACGAGCCCGCGAGCGCGCTCGACCCCGTCGCGACCTCGAAGATCGAGGACCTCATCGACGAACTCGCCGAGGACTACACCGTCATCATCGTCACGCACAACATGCAGCAGGCGGCTCGTATCTCCGACAAGACCGCCGTCTTCCTCACCGGCGGCGAGCTCGTCGAGTTCGACGACACGAAGACGATCTTCGAGAACCCGGAGCACGAGCGAGTCGAAGACTACATCACCGGAAAGTTCGGATAGGAACGCACATCAGTTACACTACGCTCTAATTCACTATGGCCAGAGAGAACTACCAGGAGAAATTAGACAGCCTCGAAGAGGACGTCCTCTACATGAGCGAGGTCGTCGTCGACCGGCTTCGAACCGCCCTCACCGCCCTCGAGAACAAGGACGACGACGCGGCGTGGGAGGTCATCGACGGGGACAGCGAGATCAACTCGCTCTACCTCGACATCGAGCAGCAGTGCGTCGACCTGCTCGCCCTCCAGCAGCCCGTCGCCGGCGACCTCCGCTTCATCGCCGCGTCGTTCAAGATCATCACCGACCTCGAGCGCATCGGCGACCTCGCGACGAACCTCGGCGAGTACACGCTCGACGCCCGGAACGACGTCTACCCCGAGGTCGACGTCCAGGCGATCGGTGACAAGACCGTCTCGATGGTCGAGAAGGCGATGAGCGCCTACGGGGCGCGGGACACCGAGACCTGCTTCGAGATCAACGAGAGCGACGACGAGCTCGACGCGATGTGCGAGCACGCGAGCCAGTCCGTCGTCCGCGACCTCATCGAGAACGAGCTCGACGACGGCACGGAGGTCGAGACGGTGCTGGAGGACGTCTCGCGGCTGCTGCTCACCGTCCGTGACCTCGAACGGATCGGCGACCACGCGGTCAACATCGCCGCACGCACCCTCTACATGGTCGAGAACGACGACGAACTCATCTACTGACTCAGCGGCTCACGTCGCTGGTCCACACCTCGCCGTCCGTCGGCGGCGAGACGCCCGGGACCTCCGCCAGTCGCGGTGCCACCATCTCCCACCACTGGTCCGCGTCGTCGTAGCCCGCGTTCTGCGTCGGGAACACGTGCTCGATGAACTCCGATTCCACGACCGGTCCGTCCTCGACGACGAACTCGAACGCCGCGCGAACGGCGTCACGTCGCCAGTCGCGCATCATCTCGCTCGTGCCCGGAACCGACAGCTCGGCGAGCGTCTGCTCGGCTCGCTCCTCGAGGTCCGCCTCGGCGTCGGCCGGCCGGTACCACGCCGTCACGGTGCCGTGCTCGCAGTCCAGTTCGCGCCGGGCGAGCGCGTCCCGCTCGCGGAGAGTCCGACACGTCTCGCCGACGACCTCGCTTGCGGCGTTCAGCTCCGTGGCGAGCGAGCGAGTCGTCTCCGGCGCGTGCCCGTCGAACGCCGCCAGCACACGGTCGGGTGTGAGCTGGACCGACGTCCCGCCGGTGGTCCCGCGTTCGTTCTGGCTCATACCCTCCTCCACGTAACCGGGCCATATTATTTTTTCCCACGTGTGAACGGCAAGAAATGGAGAGTATCAGCGAGATAGCCTAAGTTTTAGATAGGGGGCTGTCGTGATTTATCCCCGATGACGGACCGAACATGCGGTCGTGGATGGCGTACCGCGCTGACTGGTGATGAGCTGTGAGTTCACTGACAATCGAGGTGGACGACCCCGAAGACGCCTACGAGAACCTCAGGGCGATGCTCGAGGCAGCGCCCGTCGAGTTCTCGCAGGTAACCTCGGTCAGGCTCGAACTGGAGTACGAGTCGGTGACAGACGCCACCGAACAGACGGCGACCGAGGAGCCGGACGAGCCGGGGGCCGGCTTCACCGACCCCACGGCGGTTCCGCCGTCCGGGGACGACGCCACGGCCCCGCCCGTCGACGACGCCACGGCCCCGCCCGTCGACGACGCCGAGACCGCCGAGGAGGCGGCCGTCGACGGTGCAGACGAGATCACCTTCCGGAAACCCGACGAGGACGGCGGGGAGGACGACCAGCGGTCGGTGTTCGGCGACGCCGACGAGACCGACGGGACCGACTCGGTCTTCTCGACACCTGACGACGCCGTCAGCTTCGATGACTCCGGCGCGGCGGCCGGTCAGCAGAGCGACTCGAAGACCACGGAGGACGGTCGCCAGCTGGGTTCCGC
This sequence comes from Haloarchaeobius iranensis, assembly GCF_900103505.1. GTDB lineage: Archaea > Halobacteriota > Halobacteria > Halobacteriales > Natrialbaceae > Haloarchaeobius > Haloarchaeobius iranensis. The sequence continues at coordinate 149,152 of NZ_FNIA01000009.1, read as the reverse complement.
CGTCGACCGAAGCACCACGGAGCCCGGTACCGCGGACGCTGGCGACGGGACCGCCGCGGCCAGCACTCCCGGCGGCCAGCAGCGCACGGTGAACCCCTCACCCCAGACGTACAACAAGGTCGTGCGCCTGCTCCAGAACCGCGACTTCCCCATCGAGCGAAGCGAGATAGAGGACGTCGCCGTCGGTGCCTACGACGTCGACGACGAGGAGTGCAGTGCGGTCATCGACGCCGCTATCCAGAAGGGGCTCGTCGCACAGGAGGGCTCGCAGCTCGTCGACCCGACGTCGTAGTCACCGTTCGCTTTCCGTATCGAACCGTAGCGGGACGAGGTCGGAACGTCCGGGAGCGTCGCCACTCGTCTGTCGGCTCGTATCGACTCGAGAATGGCCGGGGCGGGCTCCGAACCCGCGATCTCCGCATGACCCAGGTTCGAGGCTCGGCGGGCCCCGAGGTCACGCGTAAGCCTTCCAAGGCTGTGGTACCGCACCGAATCTCTGAAACCCTATGAGTGCGGCGCTATGTCCAGCTAAGCCACCCGGCCTCACTCTCCCGTTACCGGGTAGATGACTTAAGCCTTCTCAACTATTGCCCGGGCTGTCCTGCGGTCGCATGCCTCTCGGCGTGCGGTTAGGCCGCCCCACGGATTTATACCGCGGGGTGGTAAAGCAGTGTGCATGGACGTTCCGGGCATCGTAGAATCGGCGCTGGAGGGCGAGGATATCGCCGCCGAGGTCTCGCTCGGTGGCGAGAACGTCCTCTACGTGACGCCCAGCCGAACACTCATCTACCAGTCCGAGGGGTTCCTCAGCGACGAGTCAGTCGACGAGTATCCCCACAACGCACAGCGGATGACCGTCAAGGAGGGTCGCCGCAAGACCCGTCTCAGCCTCGAGTACTCCCTCGATGGGACCGAGGAGTTCACCGTCCCCTCGAACGCGACCGACGACGTCCTCCACCCCGTGCTGGCCGGCGTGTTGAACGCCAGCGGGGTTACCGACCCCGACGAGACCGTCACACGGACGTTCCGTCTGGACGAGCTGACCCTCGTCATCACCTCCGAGCGGCTCGTCAAGCACGTCGGGAGCGCCGTCTGGGACGAGGACTACGAGGAGTACCACTTCGCGGACGTGACAGGCCTCGACTTCGAGGACGGCAGCGTCGCCACGCAGCTCGTGCTGACGGTCGACGGCCGGCCGGAGCGGATGAAGGTCTCGAACGAGCGCGCCGCCGAGGTGAAGGAGTACCTCCAGCGCTCGCTGTTCTCGTACTACGGCGTGAACTCGCTGGACGCGCTGAACGAGGCCGTCGCCCCAGCGGAGACCGACGAGGCCGACGAGGCGGCGGCCGTCGACTTCGGCGAGGGCGTGGACCCGCTCGACGCCGGGAACACGGTCCAGCCGGAGGAGGGAGAGGGGCCGGTCGAACCAGGTCCGCCGGCCGACCAGCCCGTCGAGAACCAGCTCGGAGGAGCGGGGTCGGCGGCGGGGGACGACCCCGGTCAGCCACCGACCGGACAGTCGCAGGTGGGCCAGCCGGAGGCCGACCAGCCGCCGGCCGGCCAGCAAACGCGGGCGGGAGCGGACGAACCGGCGGTCGACGGGACGCGGACCGAGCAGCCCGAGCAGGGAGAGTCGACACAGCAGTCCCAGCCGCCACAGTCGACCGAGCCTGCTGGCGAGGCGCGGACCGAACAGCAGTCCGACGGCGCCGACGCGGTGACCGAAGCCGTCGAGCGGACGTCCGAGGACGAGCTCGCCTCGATGGTCGAGGAGACGGCCAGCGACGCATATGAGGCCGCGGGAGGTACGGAGTCGACCCCGCAGCCAGAGTCGCCACACAAGCCCGAGTCGACGCCGGCGGACGGAGCGTCGGGCGTCGACGAACCGGTGGGCGCGGCCCCGGATGCCGACGAGACCGACGAGGAGGTCCTCTCCGACTCGAAGTTCGCCGAGGCTGGCTTCCAGCCGGCGACCGCCGCCGGGGACGAGGAGCTGCTCGAACGCATCGAGACGCTCGAGTCGAAGGTCGAGCACCAGAACGAACTGCTCCAGCGCCAGCACGACCTCCTCCAGCAGCTCGTCGACGAACTCAGCCGCAGTCAGTAGTCGCTCCCCGGCCTCGCGTCACTCCCGGCCGGTGACCTTCCGCACGCACTCCGGACCGAACGGTCCGAGCTCGCCCGACTCCAGCTGGACGAAGTGTCCGGTCGAGATCGACGCCCCACAGCGCCGGCAGTCGTACTCGCCCTCGCGCCGGACCACGTCCGCGGTCTGGCTGACGAAGCCGCCACTCGCCGTCGTCTGTACCACGCCGTCCTCGCGCTCGATGACCCCGCGCATCACCGCCGTGTCGAGTATCTCCCGGACGGTGGCGGGGTCCCGCGTCACCGTCTCGATGCGGTCCATCGCCTCGGCGAGGGCGAGTTCCTCGTCCTCGAGCTTCGAGAGGAGCTCCACGCCGAGTTCGACCCGCTCGTCTGCCATCGTCCCGACGTGGTGGCGTGACGTGATTAAGCCTTGCGAGGGTGCCGTCGCCAGGGGGGGGGAGACGGCGGTGGTGTCGGCGGTTTGCGGACGCCGGTGGCGTGCCAGAGAGCGACGAACAGCGGGCAGCACACCTGGTGCTACGTGGGTCGGTCGAGAGAGACCGCAAGAGAGAGTCGGTTATTCGTCGACGGCGACGGCGTTGACCTGCCCGGTCTGGCCGGGGCGGGAGGTGACGCGGGCGGTGCCGGCGTCGGTCTCGATGAGCGCGCCCTTCGTGATGATGTTCCGGCGCACGTAGTTCGGGTTGGCGTCGTTCTCGACGACGTCCTCGATGGTCGCCTCGACGGTCTCGCCGCCCTTGTTCACGTTGGCGACGTTCGTCGCGAGGGCACGGGTCTTCTCGTTGTTGCCGCGCGTGCCGACGGTTTTGAAGCGCGGTTCGCCGACCTGGGTCTCCGTGGGGAGACGGCCGAGCTGGTGCTTCTTTCGGTTCCGAATCGGGCGCAGTCGCCCACCGGTGCGCTTGCGAGTCGAGCGTCCCTGGTCTTGCATACCCGGGAAGAGTCCCAGGAGCTACTTGAATCGCTCGACTTGGCACGGGCGGAATCGCAGGGTTTAGGCCGTCCTCGGCCGACCGGCGAGACATGAGTCTTCGCGTCGCCGTGGCCGCGCCGTTCCGCCAGCGCGGCAAGGACGAACTCGCCGAGAACGAGTTCGTGGTCGCCCTCTCGCTCGACCGTGACTGGTTCTCGCCGGACCAGGCGAAGCGACTGGTCGACGTGGCGACGGGCGAGGGCCTGCTGGAGCGCGACGACGCCGGACTGCGGCCGACGTTCGACCCGGGAGCGGTGACCGTGCCTGAGGGGTTCGTCCCGGACGAGGACGTGCTGCGCTCGCGCTCGGCGTTCGAGCAGGTGCTCGACGACCTCGTCGCGGACGGCCACGAGAAACACGAGGCGGTCGGAGCGATCAACCAGCTGCAGGACGACCTGGCGGTGAGCATCGAGGCCGCCGCGGTCGTCTACGCGCGGCGGAACGGACTCGACGTGAGCGCGGTCCGCGAGAAGGCCGTCGCGGAACTGACGGGGGAGGAGTAGCGTGGTCGAGGACCGCGTCACGGACGGCGTCCGCATCGCCCAGCTGCTCTCCTCGGAGCTCGACGGGCGCGAGGACGGGACGTTCGACCGGTTCGCCGTGGTCGACGCCGACCCGGACGTCGAGCCGACTGTCGACGGCGCGCTCGCCTACCGGGTGCGCTGTGACGACGAGCCCGTCGCCGAGCTGTTCGTCCAGCCCGACCGCGCCCGCGTCGAACTCCGGACGGGGCTCGACGCCGCCGTCGAGACGGCCGATGCGCTGGCGACGGCTGCCGACGGGACCGTCGACCTACGGGTCCGCCCGAAGGCAGTCGAGCCGCCCCGCGTCGTGCTGTTCGTCGAGTCCGGCGCGGCGGTCAAGCGCGCGGCGGACGTGCTCGCCGCCGCGGTCGACGCCGAGTCCTGAGTCAGGCTCCGTCGGCAGGCCCTTCTGGCGCTGTGGAGTCTGCCTCGAGGTACTTCTCCAGCCGCGGCGCGGCCTTCATCAGCACGGTCCCGAGGACGCTCATCGCGAGCACGTAGCCGACAGCGAAGGCCGGAATCACGTCCGCGAGCGCGCCGGTCCCGACTTCGAGCGCGAGCGCCGCGAGCACCAGCGAGAACTCACCGCGGGCGACGAGCGCGATGCCGACACGCCGGGCGCGGCGCTCGCTCAGGCCGTACCGGAGCCCGCTCCAGTAGCCGCTGACGAGCTTGCTCACGCCGGTCAGGGCGACGGCGACGGCGAGCAGCGTCAGGGCGGTCCCCGAGAGCGAACCGAGGTCGGTCTGGAAGCCGATGGCGAGGAAGAAGATGGCGGCGAACAGGTCCCGGGCGGGCGAGAGCAGCGTCTCGACGCGGTGGACGGCGTCGGTGGCGCTGACGGCCGTGCCGACGAAGAACGCCGCGACGGCCTCGCTGACGCCGAGCTGGACCGCGAGCCCGCCGACGAGCGCGACCGCACCGAGCGTCGTGAGGACGAACAGCTCGTCGGAGCCGACCGAGAGGATACGCTGGACGACGGGCGTGCCGACGCGGGCGAGGACGACCAGCACGGCGATGAACCCGAGCGCGATGGCGACGGCCGAGAGCGCCGCACCGCCGCCCCCGCCGAGCACGAGCGCGGAGAGCACCGCCAGGTAGACCGCGATGGCGAGGTCCTCGACGACGAGCGTCCCCAGCACCACCTCGGCCTCGGGGTCGGCCACCCAGCCGAGGTCGATGAGCGACTTCGTCACGACGGCGCTCGAGGAGATGTAGACGATGCCGGTGACGAACGCGACCTCGACGGGCGTGAACCCGAACGCCAGCCCGATGGCGACGCCGACCCCGGCGTTGACGACGAGGTCGATGCCGCCGATGACGGCGAGGCGGTCGCGGTTCGCGAGCAGCTGGTCGATGCTGAACTCGACCCCGATGAAAAAGAGCAGGAGCACGACCCCCAGCTCGGCGAGCAGGTCCACGAACTCGTGGCGCTGCAACACGGCGAAGGAGACCCCGCCGACCGTCGGTGCGTTCGGCCCGACGACCAGGCCGACGACGATGTACGCCGGGATGACCGACTGGCCCAGCCGGTACGCGAGCGTCCCGGCGACGGCGAGGACCGCGATCGCGAGCCCGGCCTCCAGCAGGAGTCCCGAGGCCATTCTACCGGTCGACGAACTCCCGGAGCGCCTGCTGCTCAGCCCGGGTCCCGAGCACGACGAGGATATCGCCCACCGCGAGGGTCTCGTCGGGGTCCGGGTTCGGAACGGTCTCGTCCCCGCGCTGGATGGCGATGACCGAGACGCCGGTCTGGTTGCGCACGCCGCATCCGGAGAGCGTCTGGCCGACGACGGACGAGTCCTCGTCTAGTTCGACCCACTCCAGGATCGCCTCGCCGAGTGGCACCTGCGTCCGGTCCAGTTCGACGGGCTGGAAGTACGCCCCGGTCAGGATGGCGCCGAGCTGGCGAGCGGTCTCGCCGTCCAGGTCGGCGATGCGCTGGCTGTCCGCGTCGGGGTCCGCTCGGTGGAACAGCTCCCGACGGCCGTCGTGGTGCATGAGGACGACGAGCCGCGCGCCCCCGCCGACCTCGAGTTCGAACTTCCGGCCGACGCCGGGGACGTCGGTCTCGTAGACTGTCATGTCGGACTGGATGGCCGCCTGCGACTTAAAGAGCGATGGCGACGGGGCGGCGACTCACGCCGCGTCCGCGAACACGAACTCTCGCAGCAGTTTCCCGCCCAGGGAGGCCGCCTGCCCGTCGTCGCGGTCGTTCACCTCGACGACGTCGAAGCCGACCACATCGCCGGTCCCCCCGACGGCCCGGACCACGTCCCGCATCTCCCGTGGCGCGAGCCCGAACGGCTCCATCGTGCCGGTTCCCGGTGCGACGCCGGGGTCGGCACCGTCGATGTCCACGGAGAGGTAGACGTCGCGGTCGCCGAAGCCGGGCTCCCAGTCCACGACATCCGCGGGCGGGACGACGGTCACGTCGGCCTCGGCGGCGCGGTTCCACTCGGCCTCGCTGCCCGTCCGGGCACCGAGAATCACGGCCTCGTCGGCCACGTCGAGGACGTGCCTGGTGACGGTCGCGTGGCTCAGCTCGTTGCCGTCGTACGCCTCGCGGAGGTCGAGGTGGGCGTCGAGGCAGACGAACGTGTCGGGGTCGGTCGCGCGGACGTTCGCCAGCGTGACGGTGTGCTCGCCGCCGAGGACCAGCGGGACCGCGTCGTCCCACACCACGTCCGTACAGACGCCCTGGAGGTAGTCGAGGTACTCGGCCGCGTCGTCCCAGGCGCGCACGTCGCCGTGGTCCGCGACGCGGCAGTCGGAGAAGTGGCTCTCGGTGTGGTGGTCGTAGTCGTCGAACGTTTCGGCAAAGCGCCGGACGCGGTCCGGTCCGAACCGCGTGCCCGGCTGAAAGGTCGTCGAGACGTCGAGCGGAGCCCCGACGACCACGTAGTCGGCGTCGTCGCGGCCGGCGGTGGCTCCGGGGAACATCGGCCTCAGACGATCTTGCGCTGGTCCTCGAGCTCGAGGTACTCGATCTCGTCGTCGGGCTCGAGTTCGAGGTCCTCCGGGATGGACATGGAGAACGTCTCGAACGTGTCGAGGTCCATCACCTGTGCGACGGTCTCGGACTCGACGGAGACGACCTGTCCGCCCTTCCGCTCGATGATGGGGACCCAGCACTTCGCGTCGACGGGCTGGGACATGGAGCGCTTCTTACCGTCGAAGACGCCGACGGCCTCGACGCGGGCCTTGGCGCTGCCGTGTTTGCCCGGCTTGGCGGTCGAATAGCCGTTGATCTTGCAGGCAACGTCGTCGATCATCACGTAGCTTCCCTCCTGAAGGTCTCGGACTTGCTTCTGCGTTTTAGCCATGTGGCGGGATTCTGGCCGCGACTGTATAAACCGTTTGGAACGGCGTCAACGACGTGGTCTGCGGGCGTACAGACGGAACCCGCGTCAGACGGTCTCGGCGCGTCCGACAGGCATCGCGGCTGTGCCGGTCAGGCCGTCTCGATGACCCGCGAGACGCGGTCGAGACCCTCCGACAGTTCCTCGGTCGGGAGGCCGAAGCCGAGCCGCCAGTAGTCCGGGAAACCGAACAGGTCGCCGGGCGCGAGCACGACGCTCTCGTCCTCGACGACCCGCACACAGAACTCGCGGGCGTCCGCGAAGCCGTCGGGAACCGTGACGAAGCCGTTGACGCCGACGGGGTCGTACCAGTCGAGCCCGTGCTCGTGGACGAACTCGCGGACGATGCCCCGGTTCCGCGCGGCCAGCTCGCGGTTCTCCCGCAGGATGTCGGCCTCCTGCTCGCCGAGCGCCTGCCGGGCGACGTGCTGGCCGACGACGGGCGGCGAGATGGTCGTGTAGTCCTTCCAGCCCACCGCGTCCTGCACCACGTCCTCGGGGCCGGCGATCCAGCCGAAGCGCAGGCCTGCGAGCCCGTACGCCTTCGTCAGACTCGTGGTGGAGATGCCGTAATCGCCCATGCTGGCAACCGGCGGGAGTGGGTCGTCGTCGAGCAGCCGGTACACCTCGTCACAGAGCAGGTAGGCGTCGTGGGCCGCCGCGAGGTCGTACAGCTCGCCGACGACCGCCTCGTCGTGGTACCGTCCCGTCGGGTTGTTCGGGTTGTTCAGCACGACGAGCTCCGTCTCCGGGCGCATCGCGTCCGCGACGGCGTCTACGTCGAGCGTCCAGGCCGGCTCCTGGAGGTCGACCGTCGTCACGTCGCAGATGGATTCGGGCACGGCCTGCAGCGCCTGGTAAGTCGGCGTCACCACGACGACGTGGTCGTCGGCATCGAGCAGCGACAGGAACACGAGCAGGTTCGCCTCCTGCGTCCCGCAGGTGAAACAGACCTCGTCGGCCCCACGGTCGTAGCGCTCGCCGACCTCGGCGCGGAACTCGGGGTCGCCGTCTGTCGGGATGACGTAGTTCAGCCCGCCGGGGTCCGTGTCGAAGCGCGAGGAGTCGAGCGGTCGGATGCCCGACTCCGCGAGCATGATGTCGGCCCCGTGTTCGTACTCACCGAACCATCGCTCCAGTCCGAACTCGGCGATGTCCATACCGGACGTGTGTGCGGCGACGAGAAACGTGTACCGGCACCGGCGGTCCGGTCCTCAGTCCTCGCGCCGTTTCCGCATGTTCTGTCTGGTGAACTGCGGCTGGGCGCGGATGCCCTTCTTGTCGCGGAAGGACAGCCACAGCAGGAGACCGCCGATGATGCCGATTGCACCCGAGACCCCGGCCGCGTAGAGCGACGCCCCCTGGTAGAGGTACGCCGTCGCGAGCATGGAGAAGGAGAAGACCAGCCCGTAGACGATGCGCTTTGCCAGCCGGTCGATGACGCCCTTCTGGTCGTTCAGTTCGACCTGCAGGGTGAGGTTGCCGCGCTGGGCGCGGTCGAGCGTGTTCTCCAGCTTCGGCGGCACGCGGAGCATCGACTGGGCGGACTCCCAGGCCTGCTCGCCGGTCTCCTCGACGTACTGCTTGATGGACTCCTCGCGGTACCCCTGCTCGGTGAGGTAGTCGGTCGCGGTGCTGATGAAGTCGAAGTCCTCGTCGAGTGTGACACAGACCCCCTCGACGACGGTCGCGACGCGGAGGACGAGCGCGAGGTTCGCGGGCAGCCGGAACGGGAACTCGTAGATGGAGTCCTCGATCTGGCCGACGATCTGGTTCACGCGGTACTGCTCGATGTCGTCGCCGCGGGCGTCGGCGATGGCCAGCTCCATCACGTCGCCCATCACGTCGCGGTCGGCCTCGGGCGAGAGGGTCCCGATGGCGATGAGGGAGTCGAGGATGCCGTCGATGTCCTGGCTCGCGACGGCGATGTAGAACTCGACGATGCGGTCCTGGACGAACTCGTCGACCCGCCCGGACATGCCGAAGTCGTAGAAGACGATGGTCCCGTCGTCGGTCACGGCGAGGTTGCCGGGGTGCGGGTCGGCGTGGAAGACCCCGTCCTCGATGATCATCTGGAGGTACGTCTCCTGGAGCGTCTCGGCGACCTCGCTGCGGTCGATACCCTGCTCGTCGAGTCGGTCGACATCGTTGATCTTCGTCCCGCCGACGTACTCCATCGTGAGCACCCGCGCGTCGGAGTAGTCGTCCAGGACCGCCGGGATGCGTACACCGTCGAACTCCGCGAAGTTCGCGCGGATCTCCGTGAGCATCCGCGCCTCCCGCCCGTAGTCCATCTCCTCGCGGATGGTCTTCGCGAACTCGTCCGCGAGGTTCTCCAGCGAGAACGCCCGGGCCTGGCCCACGAAGCGCATCAGGATGGGCAGCGACCACTTGATGACGCGGAGGTCGGCCTCGACGAGCGACTCGACGCCCGGACGGCGCACCTTCACCGCCACGTCCGTGCCCTGGACACGGCCGCGGTACACCTGCCCGAGGCTCGCGCCGCTGATCGGGTCGGTGTCGAACTCGTCGAAGGTCTCGGCGACGGGGCCGAGCTCCTCCTCGAGGACGACGCGCGCATCGTCCCAGTCGGCCGGCGGCACGTCGTCCTGGAGCGACGCCAGGACGTCGATGTACTCCGCCGGGAGGATGTCGGGCCTGGTCGAGAGCAGTTGGCCGAGCTTGATGAACGTCGGCCCCAGCGTCAACAGCGAGTCGAGCAGGTGCTCGGCGCGGCGGACGCGCGTCTCTGCGTCGACCTCCCGAGGGCCGCCGAACAGCAGGTATCGGCGTCGGTCACGGGCGTACGCGAACAGCAGCGGGAGGAACTGTCTCGCGACGACGAAGAAGCGCCAGTACGCACGAAGGTTGACCAGCGTGACCACCCCGGCTTACTCGTCGTCGCTGATCTCGATTCGGGTCTCCTCGGCGCGCCGCTTCGGGAGACGGAGCTCGAGGACGCCGCGTTCGACCGAGGCCTCGGCACCCTCGGGGGTCGCGTCCGGGGGGAGGGGCAACTCGGCGTCGAGGAACATCGACCGCTCCTCGCGCTCGTAGCGGAACTCGGGGGGCACGTCCTTCTCGCGGCGCGCTTCGAGACGCACCCGACCGTCACTCACGACGATGTCGAGCGTCTCGGTGGACACGCCCGGCAGGTCGACGACGAGGAGGTACGCCTCCTCGGACTCGAGAAAGTCGGCGAACACGGCGTCGGGCAGGTCCCGCAACGCGTCACGCAGCGCTGACATGTGAGCCTCTTGGGGGTCGGGGACGAAAAAGGCCGCGGAGACGGAACCGCCGCGTGTCACAGACAGGCACGGGTAACCGCGTCGCCGCGCGAGGCAGGGGCCACAGCACGTACAGCGCGACGGGGGGTCCGCGGCGACGGCGACGACCGCCTCCGGGCGGGGGGAGGGATGTGAACCAGCCGACGATGCCGATGCTGGCTTCGGAGACGGTCGCGCTGAAGGGAACGAGGTCGGTTCACGGGAGCAGCGGCGTGAGCCCGAGGGCGACCAGGCCAGCGCCGAGCAGCATCGGAACGACGGCCTTCCGACGGAGTCGGCCGACGACGCCGCCCTCGGTCGTATCGGAGACGAGAAAGAGCGGGCCGAACAGCCGGTCCAGCAGGGAGCCAGCGCCATCGCCCGACGGGGCGGCCACGACGCCCTCGACGCCGCTCCCGGGCCGGCGGTTCGCCCGGGCGGAGCCGAACACGTACGCGCTGTCGCCCGGGTCCAGCCGTTCCTCGACGTAGCGGCGGTCGTCGCCCGTCGAGAGGGTGACGACACCGAGGTCGAGCTCGCCGTCCTCGTCGTCGACGCGGTCGTTGGCGTCGATGAACTGCTGGACGCGGTGGGGTGGTGCGTCCCCGCCGTCGACCCGGACGGTGTCGTCCGTCGCGAGCGAGAGCTCCGCACCGTCCGGCTCGACGAGCACCCGGCCGGTGTCGTCCGCGAGGACGAACGGTCGCGACCAGACGCCCGAGTCGACCGTCTTCCAGTGGCTGTGCTTGCCGGACTGCTGGTACTCCTCGACGGTCCAGCGGCAGACGAGACAGTCGGTGCCGGTGAACGGGGCCGAGACGGTCTCCTCGTGGACCCCGGCGACCCCCTGGACCTCGCAGCGCCCGCCGTGGCTGAGTCGGTACGTCGGGATGGGCTCGGCGCGGGTGATGCGGTAGACCGTCGCGCCGACGGTGCCGCCGTAGCCCAGGGCGAGGAGCCCGGCGAGGACGAACAGCTGGTGGAAGGGCGTCATCATCGTCGTTGATTACGCGCCGTCGCGTATAAAAACTGATAATTTCCGGCATGGACTCGTGCGATAGTCCCGCACGTTTTTGCTCCAGCCCACGGACTCTGCGAACATGGACGAACGCAGGCGCGAGTCCGGCTTCCGGGAGCGGACTCGCATCGACGAGGCGAGAGCGGCTCTCCGGGAGCGTGTCGCCGCGGTCGACCGGACGGAGACCGTCGCGGTGGCGGCGGCCGACGGGCGAACGCTGGCCGAGTCGGTCGCGTCGACACGCCCCGTCCCGGGCGAGTCGCGGGCCGCAGTCGACGGGTTCGCCGTGAGTGCGAGCGCGACGTTCGGCGCGAGCGACCGTTCGCCGGCGCTGCTCGCGGCCGGGGGCTCCATCGGAGACACCGAGGACATGCGGGGCGCGCGTCGCGTCGACGCGGGCGACCCATTGCCGTCTGGGGTAGACGCCGTCGTCCCGGTCGGTGGGGCGACCCGTGTCGACGACACGGTCGAGGTGTTCGACCCGGTCGCAGTCTGCGACGGGGTCGCGGCGGTCGGCTCCGACGTGGCCGCCGACGAGCCCCTGTACGAGCCGGGGCATCGTCTCCGTCCGCCGGACCTCGGGCTGCTGCTCGCCGCCGGCGTCGAGACCGTCGCGGTCGGTGACCGCTCCCGGGTCGCGGTCGTACCCACCGGTGACGGCCTCGTGACCGCCGAGCCGGGACCGGGCGAGAGCGTCGAGACCGACTCGCTGACCGTCGCCCGACTGGTCGAGCGCTGGGGCGGCGTCGCCGAGCGCCGCGAGCCGGTTCCGGCCGACCGGACGGCCATCGCCGATGCGCTCCGGGACGCGGCCGCCGCCGCCGACATCGTCGCGACCACGGGCGGCTCCGGCCTCGGACAGGACGACCTGGTTCCGGACGCGCTGGCCGGCGTCGGCGACCTCGACGTCCACGGCGTCGCGGCGACGCCGGGCGAGTCGCTGGGTCTCGGCGCGGTCGACGAGACGCCCGTCGTGGTGCTCCCGGGTGGCCCCGCCGCCTGCGTCGTCGGCGCGATGCAGTTCCTCAGACCTGCGGTGACGTGGGCGGACGGCCGCGAACACGAGGAGCCGCCGACCGGGCCCGCGATGCTCGCCCGGAAGGTCCCCTCCGAACCGGGTGTCAGGACGTACGTCAGGGTGCGCTTCGACGCCGAAGGCGGGCAGCGCGTCGCCGTCCCCATCCGGAGCGACGGCCCGCTGTCGCACGCCTCGGTGGGGCTCGCCGACGGCTGGGTCGAGATCCGCGAGGGCATCGAGGGGCTGCCGGAGGGCGACCTCGTCGCCGTGCAGCGCTGGGGGTGGTCGCCGTGAGGAAGGAGTTCCGCGAGCTGGCACCGCCCGAGGCGGCCCACGAGGCCATCGCGAGCCTCGACCTCGAACCGGAGCCGGAGACGGTGCCGCTCGGCGAGGCGCGCGGCCGGGTGCTCGCCGAGCGCATCGACGCGGAGCGCGACGTGCCGGGCTTCGACCGCGCGAAGCTCGACGGCTACGCGCTCCGGGCGACGGACACCTTCGGGGCGAGCGAGACCGAGCCCGCGACGCTCGACCTCGTCGGCCGCGTGGACGCGGGGACCGAACCCGACGTGACCGTCGGCGTCGGCGAGTGCGTCGAGATATCGACGGGCGCAGTGATGCCGGACGGCGCGGACGCGATGGTGATGGTCGAGGAGACGGACCTCGTCGGGAACGGCGACGGCGACGAACAGGTCGCGGTCAGGTCGAGCGTCACCCCCGGCGGGAACGTCGCCTTCGCGGGCACCGACGTCGCGGCGGGTGAACGCGCGCTCGGCCCCGGGACTCGAATCACACCCCGCGAGGTCGGCCTGCTTTCGGCGCTGGGCGTCGACGAGGTACCGGTGAAAGGCCAGCCGACGGTCGGCATCGTCTCCACGGGCGAGGAGCTCGTCAGACCGGGCGACGAACTCCACGACGAGCGGGGACAGATATACGACGTGAACAGCTACAGCGTCGCTGCGGGCGTCGCCGACGCCGGCGGCGTTCCGGAGCTCTACCCGCACACCGGCGACGACTACGACGAGATGGAGCGCGTGCTCTCGCAGGCCGCCGACGAGTGCGACCTCGTGCTCTCCTCGGGCAGCACCAGCGCGAGCGCGGTCGACGTGGTGTACCGTGTCGTCGAGGAGCGCGGCGAGCTGCTCGTCCACGGCGTCGCCGTCAAGCCCGGCAAGCCGATGCTCGTCGGCGAGCTGGACGACAGCGCGTACGTCGGCCTCCCGGGCTACCCCGTCTCCGCGCTGACCATCTTCCGCACCTTCGTCGCGCCCGCGATCCGCCGGGCCGCCGGGCTCCCCGAGTCCGCCATGGCGACGACGACGGGCGTGCTCGCCGAGCGCGAGCGCCACGCCGAGGGGCGTCACCGGTTCGTCTCCGTGGGCCTGGTCGAGGACGGCGACGGCCGGACGCTGGTCTCCCCCGTGGACAAGGGCTCGGGCGCGACGACGAGTCTCGCGGAGGCCGACGGCGTCGTCGAGATGCCCGCCGACGTGACCTACCTCGACGCGGGCGAGACCGTCACCGTCCAGCTGTTCTCGCCCGATGTCCGTCCGCCGGCCCTCTTCGGCGTCGGCGAGGACGACCCGCTGCTGTCGCTCGCGCTCGACCGCGTCCCGACGGCGCGCTACCTGGGCGTCGGTACGCGCCCGGGGCTCCGCCGCCTGCGGGCGGACGTGCCGGACGTGGCCGTCGTCTCCGGACCTGTCGACCTCGGCCGCGAGAGCGAGGCCGACGAGCCCCCAGTGCTCGCCGAGTGGGAGCGCGAGTGGGGGCTCGTCGTCCCCGACGGCAACCCCGACGACGTGACGGGGCTCGCCGACCCCGTGGACGACGACCTCCGGTTCGTCAACCGGACCACTGCGTCGGGTCTGCGGACGACGCTCGCGAACGCGCTCGCGGACCTGGCCGACGAACGCGGCGTCGAGCGTCACGACGTCGTCGAATCCATCGACGGCTTCGACGCGGGCCGGCGGGCCCACGAGAGCCCGGCGCGGGTGGTCAAATCCGGCGGTGCGGACGTGGCGCTCGGGCTCCGGGCGACTGCCGAGAAGCTGGCCATGGGGTTCGTCCCGTGTGGAGACGAGCGCGTCCGCCTACTCGGCAACCCCGACCGCGTGGAGAAGCGCGGCGTCCAGCAGCTCGTGGCGGCAGTGGACCCCGAGGCAGGGCTGGCCGACGGGCTGGCGGGCTACTCGCAGTAGCTCGCCGGCGTCGCGGACCACCGTCCGGGTTGCGGACCGACGTTCGATGCTTCCTATCGCGAGCGGGACAGCCATCGAACGGTCGTCGAAACACCCGGCTTGAAGGCTATCGCGGCGACCAGCGTCCCGGCCACCTACCTGGTGGCAAACATTAACCGTGTGCGGGACGAACCGCCGACAGGACGATGTCCGACTCCGTCGAGATAACGGCCAAGCACGCCCGAATTGCGCTGTTCGGGGTCACCGTCGTCTGCCTCCTGCTGACCGTCGTGCTCGTCGCCATCTCCGTCGGCGGCCCCCGAGGTGTCGCAGTCGGTGCAGTCCTCTCGCCGGTCGCCGTCCTCGTCGCGGTCGGGAGCTGGCGGAGCCTGACCGGGAAGGCCGTCGGCCCGGTGATGGGAACGCCCTGGGACATCACGCACGACCGGTACGCCTTCCCTGGGCAAGCAGCCAAGGAGCGGTGGCTGCGGACGGTGCGTCGGCTGCCGGACGGCGACGACGCTGAGGACGAGGAGTGCTGATTCTGGACGCGGCTTTCAGTAGCGGTCGTCGGCCCACAGGTCGGCGAACGTCTCGACGCGGTGGTCGCCCATCACGCAGTGGCCGCGGAACTCGTGGCCGTGTCGTTCCACGTGGATGGCGTCGAGCCCGGCGTTCCAGGCGGCGCCCACGTCGCCGCTGCCGTCGCCGGCGAGGACGCCCCTGCCCTCGGTCACGACGCCGCCGTCGGTGGCGACGGGCGGTCTCGCGACGCCCATGTCCCGCAGCGCGTGGTAGACGGGCGTCGGATCGGGCTTCCAGCCGGTCTCGTCCGTACAGCAGACGATGGAATCGAACCAGTCGCGGATGCCGACCTCGTCGATGACGGGGTCGGCGAGGAACTGCTGACAGTGCGTGACGAGCCCGACCGGGCAGTCGAGGTCGCCGACGAACTCGGCGTCGCTGTGGAGGAACGTGTTCTCGGCGCGGACCTGGGGGTCCTCGACGGCGTGGAACGCGGGCCAGAACTCCGCCGGGTCGATGCCCCACGCGCGGAGCTGGTCGTCGCGCTTGCCGGTGAGTCCGTGCCACAGGGTATGGGCCTCCCGGTCACTGAACCGGCGGCCGAGCCGGTCGCCGACCCGGTCGAACACCTCGCGGGTGTACGACCAGTCCACGTCGACGAGGGTGCCGTCGAGGTCCAGCAGCCAGTAGTCGTACTCGGGCGGCATCGGGGTCAGAACTAGGCCGGTTCCCGGTAAGTGTCTTCCGGGGGCGTCTCCCGCTGTGTCGAGGTGCCGGTGTGCCCTCCGGTCGCCGCCGTCGGCGCTTGACGCCAGGCCACGGGAACGGCCGCCCGCGTTTAAGTCCCATGCCGCTGAAGAGTCACGTATGTACGACAGCGTGCTGTTCCCGACGGACGGAAGCGACGCGACGAACCGGGCCCGACGCCACGCCATCGACCTCGCGAGGCAGTACGACGCGACGCTGCACGTGCTCTCGGTCGTCACCGAGGACCCCTACCGCGACGAGACCGCGGCGGAGCGGGCGAACGAGGAGGCCGAGCGGACCGTCGAGACCGTCGGCAACGCCGCCCGCGAGGACGGCGTCGAGGTGGTGACCGCCGTCCGGCAGGGCATCCCGCACGAGACCATCCTCGACTACGCCGGCGAGTCCGACGCGGACATGATCGTCATGGGTACCCACGGTCGGACCGGCGTCGACCGCGCCATCATCGGCAGCGTCACCGAACGGGTCGTCCGGACCGCGGACGTGCCGGTCGTGACCATCCGGATGACCGACGAGCCGACCATCCACGACGCCGACGAGGCCGAAGAGCTCGCGCTGGCGGAGCTCGCCGCGGAGGGCTACGACGACCCGGCGGTCACCGAGGAGCCGTACCGGACAACCGGCTCCTGGATCGTCCCCGCGAAGGCCGGCGACCGGACCGTCCAGGTCCACATCGACGCCGCCTCGGGGTCGGCACGCATCGCCCGGCTACGGGACTGAGCCCGCCGCTCACAGCCCGTCGACGACGTGGACGGAGCTACCGAGGTACTTCGAGAGCGCCTCGCCGGTCGAGTCGGCGTTGAACAGGTCGAGGTGCTCGCCGACCGCCGCTCGCAACGCCTCGAGGTACGCCTCGTCGGTCCGTAGCTCGCTGAACGTGGCGTCCTCGACGGGGACCCCGAGCGCGACCGACAGCAGCGTCCGGACGTGTCTGGGCTCGTTGAACTCGCCGCGCCAGCAGTGGTCGCGGAAGAACAGCCAGCCGTCGCTCCCGGGCTCCGCCGCCCTCCAGAAACCCGTCGTCTCGAACGTCGCCGGGTCGACCGAGACCCGCCCCTCGTCCGGCGCGAGGCGGAACCGGAGCCGGGCGACGTACGCCGCCTCCACCGTTACACTTCCGCGTTGAGGATCTCCGCCATCTCGATGTCCTGGTCGGTGATGCCCCCCGCCTCGTGGCTGGTGAACCGGACCTCGACCTCCTTGTACCGGATTCTCATCTCCGGGTGGTGGAACTGGGCCTCGGCGATCTCGCCCGTGAGCTGTGCGAAGTTGACGCCTTTCATGTAGTCGTCGAACTCGAAGACGCGGACGATCTCGTCGCCGTCCCGGTCCCAGCCCTCGGGGAGTTGCTCGTCGACTTCCTCGTCGGACAGCACGTCTGCCATACCCGAGGCATGGGCGGGGGTCGGGATAATCGTTGGGGGACAGGCCGGCGCGGCCACGCCCCAAAGCGTATGCCGGGAAACCGCGAGGGTCCGGACGTGCACTCGCCCTCCAGACGGCGGCTGCTCGCGGCCGTCGGCACGGCCGCCCTCGGCGGGGTCGCCTCGGGACGCCCGGCGCGACAGCCCCCGCGGCTCGCGGTCTCGGTCCACCCCGACGCGCGGTTCGGCTGGAACGGGACCACCCGCGCCGCCAGGGACGCCGTCCGCGTCGGCGTCGAGCAGGTCGCCACACGCGCCGAGCACAGCCTCGACCTGCGCGTCGAGACGAGCGTCACCGCGGGTGAGCCGGTCCCGCCCGACGCGGTCTCGACGACGGACCAGCAGGCGTTGTTCGACAGCGTCGAACGCTGGCTTCGCGACCGCGACGCCTACGACGACGGGGCCTGTCACCTCTACCTCCCGCGTCTCCCGTTCGACCAGGTGCTCGGCTACGGGGCCGCGAACCGCGACGTCGCGAGCGGTGGGGCCGTCGCGTTCGCGAACCTCGGTGCGACCGAGCTCTGGGACGACCGCGCCGTCTCAAAGAACATGGCCGTCCACGAGTGGCTCCACACCGTCCTCCGGCCAGACATCGCTGCCGCGGTCAACGGAAGTCGCTGCGAACACGACCTCGGGGCGGTCGCCCGGCGGGACGTAGCGACCGTCGTGGTGACGCCCCTGGCCACCAGCTACGCCGACACGACGCTGGTCGGCGGCGAGACGCGCTGGCACGGCTCGGGCTGTTACGATCACGAGTCGTTCTCCGTCCACGACGGCCGCGAACTCCGACCCCGGTACTGGACGCACACCTGGCAGCTGAGCGATGCGACGCTCCGGGCGACGACGCGCTACGTGGACGAGCACCTCCGCTGAGAACCGTTGGGCGGCGGGAACGTCAGTCGTCGTCGGTGACGACGCCCGTCTGCAGGTCTGTATCCTCGTCGCCGGCCACCGCACCGACGAACGCCGGTGGCGAGCCGCCGAACTCGGGGTCGAACAGCTGCAGTGCCGTGTTGATGGTCGCCCAGTCGTCCTCCGCGGCGGCATCGCGGAGGCTCTTCGTGGGCGGGGCGAGCAGCTGCCCGACGAGCGCGTCGGCCATCGACTCGACGACCTCGCGCTCCTCGTCGTCGAGGTCGAGCTTCGCGAGTGCGGTCTCGAGCTCGCGGGCCTTGACGCGCTCGGCGGACTCGTACATCGCCGCGATGACTTCGTCGGCACGCTTTCGCTTGTACTGGTCGAGCAGGAGGTCGAACTCGGTCTCGACCATCCGCTCGACCTCGCGGGCCGCCTCGCGGCGTCTCGCCCGCGTCTCGTCGGTCACGTCCTCGAGGTCGTCGAGGTCGTACACGTCGACGGTGTCGAGGTCACGGGCAGCGGCCGCGACGTCGCGGGGCTGTGCGAGGTCGAAGACGGTCCGGTCGCGCCCGTCGTCGAGGTCGTGCCTGGCGATGACGGGGTCGTCGCTTCCCGTCGCCGTGACGACCACGTCGGCATCGCGTGTCGCGCTGTCGAGTGCGGCCAGCGTGACCGCCTCGGCGTCGACGTCGACCTCGCTCACGAGGTGCTCCGCGTGGGGCAGCGTGCGGTTCGCGACGACGAGTGTGGCGAGCCCCCGGTCGGCGAGCGCCCGGGCCGCGAGCGTCGCCATCTCGCCCGCGCCGACGACCAGCGCCGTCGACTCGGGGAGGTCCCGCTCGTCGGCGACGAGGCTCGCGGCGGCCGACCCCAGAGAGACGACGCCCTCGTTGATGTCGGTCTCGTCGCGGACGCGCTCGCCCACGTGGATGGCCTTCAGTACGGCGTCGTCGAGCATCGGTCCGAGTCCGTCGACGCCGCGGGCCTCCTCGTAGGCCGAGCGAATCTGGCCGAGGATCTGGTCCTCGCCGAGGACGATGGACTCCAACCCGGCGGCGACCCGGAGCAGGTGTCGGAGGCTCTCCTCGTGGTCCATCCGGACGACGACGTCGTCGTTCTCGACGTGTTCAGCGTACGATTCGAGGGCCGCCCGGCCGGTCGCCGGGTCGTCGGTGACGACGTACGCCTCGGCACGGTTGCAGGTGTGGAGACAGAACGCCTCGTGGACGCCGTCCCGTGCAGTCAGGTCGGTGACGACCTCGCGCTGGGTGGCCCGGCTGGCCGCCGCGATGTCGTCGACACTGGCGACCGAGTGCGAGACGCGAACGCCGGAGATGACGCCAGAGGCACCTATCATGGTTCGTCGAGTGCGCGGTCGGCAACGACCTCGCGCGCTATCTGGCGGAGGTTGGGGTTTCCTGTACGTAAAGCTGTCCAAACGTCGGGGGACCGAACCACGTCCCGTACCACGGTACGCCGTCGCTCGGGTGGTGTCCCCCGGGCCTGCAGCTCCTCGCGGATGAGCCCGGTCAGTTCGGCCATCGCGCCCGCCCCCTCGATGTCGTCCTCCAGCGTCTCCCGGAGGTGCTTCGACAGCGCCGGCGACGCGCCACCGGTCGAGATGGAGACGACGACGGGGTCGTCACGCACCGTCGCGGGCACGACCACGCTCCCGGGGTCGCGCTCGCCGTGCGTGTCGGTCCGGTTCACGAGCACGTTCCGGTCCGTCGCGGCGCGCTCGATGGCCGCGTTCAGCTCGCCGTCGTTCGTCGCGGCGACGACCAGCGCCGGGTCGACCCGGTCCAGCCAGTCGTCGACGCCGCCCGGGTCGAGTGCGGCCCTGACGCGCTCGGCCCCGCCGAAGTCGGCGTCGTCGACGAACGCGGGGCTGACGACGACGACGCGGGCCTCGCGGGTGAATCGCCGGGCCTTGCGTGCGCCGACGCGTCCGCCCCCGACGACGAGCACGGTCGTCCCAGTGAAGTCGTGGAGCAGCGGGATCATCGCGGTCGCCTCCGGTGTGGTGGCATCAGCTCTAGCGGAGCGAGGGAACCGAGGGACAAAAGCTCACCGGGGGGTCCCGTTCGCTGGGAATCGGGTGGCGCCGTCGCCGCGACCGCCGTCACTCGCTCTCTGCCGCCGGCACCGCGTCGTCCGCCGTGTTCGCGTCGGCGCGCTCCCCGAGTCGGATACCCGTCTTCTTCAGGATGCGCGTCGAGAACAGCGAGTCCCAGTCCCCCGCCTCCACGTCCCAGTACTCCGCCATCGTCTCGCGGACCTGCTCGATGCGCTCCTGGCTCTCCGCCTCGGAGCGGCCGTGAGTCATCGCGAAGAAGTTGTACGGCCAGACGCCCTCGTGCCGGGGGCGCTCGTAGCAGTGCGTGACGAAGTCGAGGCCGGCGACGACGGGGCCGACCTCGTCGACGACGTCGTCGGGCACGTTCCAGACGGTCATCCCGTTCTCGGTGTAGCCGAGCGCGTAGTGGTTCGGGATGACGCCGATACGACGGATCTTCCCCTCGCGCTCGAACCGACGGACCGTCTCGACGACCCAGTCGACGTCCTCCCCGAGCGTCTCCGCGACGTCGAGGTACGGCGTCGCCGTCACGGGGAACCCGTCCTGTATCCCGAGGACGAGGTCGCGCTCGCGTGGCGTCAGCGTCTTGCGCCCGGACGGCTCGACGCTCGGTCCCAGCCCCGTGAGGTCGAGGTCGCCGTCGGCGACGGGGCCGTCGAGATAGAACTTCGCCTCGACGCGGAACTCCTGCTGCTTGGGCAGGTTGTACGTCTCCTGACCCGTCTCGGCCTCGATCTCGGCCAGCACGGCGTCGACGCGCTCCGCGGCGGTCTCGTCATCGCCGTCGGCGACCGAGAGCACGAACCACATGTTGAGGTGGGGGTGCTCGCGCTCGTAGTTGTGGGCGACCTCGCGGTGGGCGTTGACCTGCTCGGCGACCTCGTCGAACCGCTCCTGGGGGGCGTGCATCGCGACGAGCGTCGCGGTGCCGCCGATCTCCTGGGCGTTGACGAGCGAGCCGAAGCGACTGAGGACGCCCTCGTCGTCGAGCGTTCGGATGCGCTCGACCAGCTCGTCGGCGCTCACCTGGACGCCTCGGTCACGGAGCGCGGCCGCCGCAGGGTCGAACGGCCTGCGGACGACCGGGAACCCCCCCTGGAAGGCGTTGACGACGGCGCGGTCGGTTCTGTCCAGTTCGTAGTCGACGGCCCGTCCCATACATCCGCCTGAGGTTCGCGGGGGTAAAAACGGCGCGCTCTCTCTCGCTCGGGCCGCAACGGCGGCGAACCGGGCAGGTGAGGCGCCACCACACCACCACAACGGACTTGATGGGCGACGGTCGAACCACAGCACGATGGCGACCACGCGCACCGCGACGGCCGCCGACCTCGATGCCATGCGGGCCTTCGAGCGGTCGTTCGTCGGCCACGAGGTGGGCGCCGAGACGTTCCGCAGTTGGTTCTCGCGGTTCCCCGAGCTGTTCGTCCTCTGCGAAGCGACCGACGACAGCCATGGGTCGGACGGCCTGCTGCTCGGTGCGGCGTCGGGCTACGCCGACCGCCCGGCGGTCGACGACGGGACCGTCGTCCTCGCCGCCATCGGGGTCAGGAACGGTTACGAGGGCAACGGTATCGGTCGGGAACTGCTGGCGGCCTTCGAGGCGGGGGCACGCGAGTACGGCGACGCCGTCAGCGTCGCCGCTGCCGACGACGTCGAGGGGTTCTACCGGGCCTGTGGCTACGAACCGGCCCGGGTCCTCGTGCAGGTTCCCGAGGCCGACCTGCCGGCCGATTACGCGAGCCACGGCGACCTCCGGGCCGAGCGCAGCGCCGACGGCACCCGGTTCCTGTACTACGGCGTCGACGAGTACCGGCCCTCGGTGCGCGTCGAACTCCAGAACGGCCTCGGCGGGACGGCGAACACTATACTCAGGGAACAGCTCGACCAGCGGTGACGGCCGGGCTGCCGGTCACCCCAGTCACAGCACCGTCCGGTGGTAGGCGTAGCCCCAGACGAACGCGAGGGCGGCCACGACGAGCCCCGTCATGACGAGTGTCACCGACTCGGCGGTGGCGTCGACGTCCGGGTGTGCGGCGACGGTCCCCGCCGCGTCCGCGACGACCGTCGCGACGTCGCCGGCGTCGACGTACAGCTTCAGGACGTCCTTCAGGTACGTTCCCCCGACCAGCATCACGAACGCGGCGAGCGCGTGTGATGTCCCCGTTCGCTTTGGCATGTGAACACATCTATCAGACCGGCACAAATACATGATGGGCGGCCCGGGCGGAACGTGTGAGCGGGCGGCCTCAGTCGCCGCGGACGCCCGTCACGTCGTAGCCCAGCGCCTCGATGTCGGCGAGGATGGCCTCGTGGTCGGCCGACGCCTCGTAGTAGATGACCACGTCGAAGCTCCCGTTCCGGAGCAGCTGCTGGCACTCCCAGACGAACTCCTCGCCGTCGATGGTGAGGCCCTGGTGCTGGTTCGAGGAGAAGTCGGGGTCGTCGTTCCCCGAGTGGACGTACACGTCCGTCGGGTCGTGGCCCGCGTGCTCGGCGATGACGTCACCCGCGTCGAGCGTCGCCTGCATCATCTCGAGGTCGTCCTGGCTGGAGAAGTCCGTGCGGACGATGGCGCCGTTGAGTTCGATGTCGCCGGGTTCGAGCAGTGCCTTCGTCCGCCGAACGAGGTCGTCGTCGATGGCTTCGGTCATTGGTCGACCGGTGGGTCCGGTCACTCAAATCGGTCACGGTCCGGACGCGCCGCTGGCCGCAACGAGGATGGGTTGCTACACGGGGAAGACGGCGCGCCGCCCGCCCGGACACCGCTCGCCTGTGGGGTACGGCCTACAGTCGCGTGAGGTTCTGCGCCCGTGGACCATCGTCGGTGTCGACGATGTCGAACTCGACCTCCTGGCCTTCTTCCAGGTCCTCGCCGCCGATGTCCTCCATGTGGAAGAACACGTCCTCGTCGTGGTCCTCGGTCGCGATGAAGCCGTAACCGCCCGATTCCTTGAAGAAATCGACAGTACCTGTTGCCATTCCACGTAGAATCACGGCGGCATCCAATAAAAATGTGTGTGGCGTGCTCGCGCGGACCGTGGTCGACCCACCTGTGAGACAACACAAGACCCATTAGCCGTTCCGTCGAAAGGCCGCCAATGCGAGCGTGGGTGCGGGAGCGATGGCAGTCGGCGTACGAGCAACTGCTCAAGCGCGAGATATCCGGCTCGCCGGCCCACGTCGCGGTCATCCAGGACGGGAACCGCAGATACGCCCGACAGCGCGGGGACGACGCGCCGGACGGGCACAAAGCGGGTGCCAAGACCAGCGAGGAGATACTCGAGTGGTGCCGCGACATCGGTGTCGAGGAACTGACCCTGTACACCTTCTCCACCGAGAACTTCGAGCGGCCACAGGAGGAGCTCGACCCGCTGTTCGACCTGATGGCCGAGAAGCTGCGGGACTTCGCGGACCACGAACAGATCCACGAGAACGAGGTCGCCATCCGGGTCATCGGCGACGCCGGGATGCTCCCCGAGCGGGTCCGCTCCGCCGTCCGCCACGCCGAGGAGCGGACCCGCGGCTACGACGAGTTCGTCCTCAACATCGCGCTGGCCTACGGCGGCCGGAACGAGCTGCTGACCGCCGCACAGCAGATCGCCCGCGCCGTGGACGACGGCGAACTCGAGCCCGAGGAGGTGACCGTCGAGACCGTCGAGGACCGCCTCTACGGGCAGCCGGTCCGGGACGTGGACCTCATCATCCGAACCGGCGGCGCGGAGCGCACCTCGAACTTCCTGCCGTGGCACGCCAACGGCAACGAGGCCGCCGTCTTCTTCTGTGCGCCGTACTGGCCGGAGTTCTCGAAAGTGGACTTCCTCCGGGCGATCCGGACCTACGAGAACCGCGAGCAGTCCTGGCGGCGCACCCGCGCCCGGCGGGCGCTCGCGCTGGTGAAGGCGTTCGGGACGACAGAGCTCGCCGAGGCGACCACCGTCGTGCGGAAGTTCCGCGACTCGCTCTCGGGTAGTGAGCACGACGAGGCCTCCCGCGTCGCCGAGGAGTCGGCGACGGCGGACTGAGCTACCTGAGCGCGGCCGCCGACAGCAACGCACCGACGAGCAGCAGCGCGGCCGCGGCGGCCGGTGCCTCGCCGGAGCCGACCCGGTAGGCACCGTAGCCGAGTCCGGCCACGACCGTCGCGACGACCAGCGTGGTGCCCGTCCGCCGGAGGACGAGGCGGGCCGTCGCGGCGTCGGGCACCTGCGCGTCGAGAGCGACCGCCCGCTCCGCGCCGTCGATGGCGACCAGTGCGGCGACAGTGCCACCGAGGACGACCGGTATCGGGAGCCCCCCGTACGCGCCGTAGGCGACGGCCCCGAGCAGCAGCGCGCCCCCGGCGAGGCGCGTCCGGCGACCGTCGTGGACGGTGCCGGCCCCGAGCGCGGCGGTCCCCGCGACGGCGATCGCGGTGCCGGGGACGGTCACCGCGGCGACGAACGTCGCGGCGAGCGCGGCGACGAGCGCGAGGAGCACCGCGGGCGTGCCGCCGGTCGGGCTGGAGCCGTTTCGCTCCCCACGGTCGGGCGACGGCAGGCTCATCTGGCCCACCCCGCGCGGGCGAACGCCTCGCGAGCGTCGCCCTCGGTCCAGTCGAGCACCGGAATCCCGGCCCGTCGGAGGTCACGGACCCGCGCACCGCGCTCCAGATGCGCGAGCTGGGCCCCCGGCCCGTCGGTCGTCGTCGGGTCCGGACTCACCACGGAGACGGGTGTCCCGCCGGTGTCGAGCCGTCGAGCCAGCGTCGCCACGGCGTCGTCACAGAGCGGCGTCAGCAGGCAGAGCTGTGCGTCGGCCGGCGTCCGCGCCCGGAGCGTCGTCGCCAGGGGGTCGACCGCGGGGTCGTCTCCCTCGGGTGGCGCGACCAGCGCGGGGTCGGTGTCGAGCTCGCGTCGGAGCCGGGCCCGGTGTGCCCGTCCGGTCCCCGGCGGCGTCCACGACACACCCGACCCGAGCACCGCGAGGCCGACCTGCGCGTCCGCCAGTCCGGTGACGAGCGCCCGTGCGGCGTCGACGGCGTGGTCGCGTGCCCCCGTCGCGTCTGGCGCCCGTGCCACGTAGGCGGCGGGCCGTGCGTCGACGACCAGCACCACCGTCGGGGCGCGCTCGGCGCGGAACGTCACCGTCGAGAGGTCGCCGGTGCGGGCGAACCGCGACCAGTCCACCCGGCCGAGGGGGTCGCCGCGGCGGTACTCGCGGACCGAGTGGAACGCGAGCCCCTGACCGGCTTCGGTGCCGGTCAGTGGCCCGGGCGGGCCACCCGTCGGCGGGCGCAGCGCGACTGGTTCGGCGTCCGGCAGGGGACGGGAACTCCCGAGTCGGTCCGCGCCGGCGTCGACCCGTGCGTCGAGCTCGACCCGCCCGGCCCGGTCCGCGACCACGACGAACGGGTCGTCGAACCGGCGTGTCGATTCGGGTGACTCGACGCGGTAGCACAGCGTTCGCGACGCCCCCGCCGGCAGCGAGCAGGCGAGTTCGGGCGTGCCGTCCAGCACCGTACAGTCCGCCGGGACGCCGTCGACGACCCGAACGTCCGGCAGGGCGGCGCTGCCCTCGTTCTCGACCCGGAGCGACACGGCGACGGTGCCGTCGTCGCGCTCTCTGAATCGGCGCTCGCAGTCGACGGCCGGTTCCGGGGCGGGCGACGCACGGGCGAACGCCGCGACGCCGACGCAGACGACCGCACAGAGCACGACCGCCGGCGTCGCCGAGACGACGCCGACCGGCGCGAGCACGAGGGCGACCGGGACGAGCCAGCGCCAGCGGTCCGTCGCCGTCCGGTGCCAGCTCATCGCTCCCCTCCCGCGATGGCCGCGAGCTCCGAGAGCGCGTGTCGGGCGCGTCGGCGGAGCGGTGGCTCGCCGGTCACGAGCGTCCGGAGCCGGTCCCGCGTCGTCCACCCGGGGTCGACGCCGTCGATGAACAGCGCCGCCGCGAGCGGGTCGTCGGTCCACGACCCCGCCTCGAGTCGCCGGCGCGCCTCGGCCGGTGTGCAGTCGTAGCGAGCGACGAGCGTCTCGACCGCGACCGCGGTGAGTCGTTCGTACACGTCCTCGCGGGCATCGCCGCCCCGGACGCGCCCCGCCGCGGTCACGTCGGCGAGCAGGTCCTCGGCGTCCCGTCCGGGCACGCGCGGCCCGGTCCGCTCCGGACGGGTGACGCGTGCGACTCGCGCTCGGGTGTCCGTCCGCGCGTAGACGAGCGCCAGCGCGACCGCCGAGACGCTCCCTCCGACGAGGACGACCAGCGCAGCGCCGTCCCCGACGACGAGTCCGGGCGCGACGGTCCCGAGCAGTCCCGCCGCGAGCAACGAGAGACCGACCGCGAGCAGCAGTCCGCGGGGGGTCGGGAGCCGGCTCATCGCTCTCCCCCGGCGGCTCCGTCCGTCGGGACCGCGGTCTCGTCGCCCGCCGCCCGGTCGGCGAGCCGCCGCGCCTCGTCCCTGCACTCGTCGGGCTCGCGGCGCCCGTAGCGCACCGCCCGGAACAGGCTGGTCAACCGGTCCACCGCGTCGGGGTCGCGACCGGCGTCCTTCGCCGTGTCCGCGAACTCGCCCGGCGTCCGGGCCCCCGGCGAAGGCGGCCGGAGGTCGGCGACCATCCGCTGCCAGGCCTGCCGGACCGGATCGTCGGCCGGGGCGCTGGCCGGATGCTCGCCCGCCTCCCGGTGGCGTTCCCCGCCGGGGGTCGGCCGCTCGTCGTCACCGGACCGTCCGCCGCGGGACGCCAGTCCGTCGAACCGCCAGAGCAGGCCTGCGCCGGCGAGGACCAGCCCGACCAGCACGCCGGCGCCCACCAGCCCGAGCGCGTCGCTCGTTCCGAACGTGGGTACCGAGACCGTCGCACTCGGCCGGTACAGCAGGTAGCCGGCCGCACCGACGGTTCCGGCACCGCCCGTGAGGACGACCACCCGGCGGTAGCTGGGGAACAGCACGTAGCAACAGACCAGCGCGGTCGCGAGGAGCGCGGCGAGCAGCCGGAGGTACGTCGCCTGTCCGATGCTGTCGCCGCCCGTCGCCGCGCTCGACGGTGCCGACCCGTCGCCGGGGTCGTCGGGCGACCTGACCCCGCCCTCGTCCGGGCCGAGGTCCGCCGAGAGCCCGCCCAGCGAGCCGGCGGCCACCCCGAGCGCGGCGGTGACCAGCAGCGCTATCGCGACCGTCTGGAGGGCGCGTCGCATCACGGTCGACCCGAGGAGCCGGACCGCCCTAAAACACCCCCTCGTTTTCCCGGCCAGAACATCCAGGGGGTCCAGGGCTCCCGTCGTCCGTCCACGACGGCTCCTCCCTGCCTACCGGCCGAACCTGCGCTGTCGGTTCTGGTACTCCCGGATGGCCCGGTAGAAGTCCCTGTCGCGGAAGTCCCGCCAGTTGAGGTCGGTGAAGTAGAGCTCCGAGTAGACGGACTGCCAGATCATGAAATCGGAGAGCCGCTCGGCGCCCGTCTTGATGACCAGGTCCGGCTCCGAGGGGAACACGAGCCGGCGGTCGATCTCGCTCTCGTCGACCGCGTCCGGCTCGAGTTCGCCGCGCGAGACCTCCTTCGCGACGCCCTGGACGGCCGCGGTGAACTCGTGTTTCCCGCCGAGACCGATGCTCACCTGTATCGGTGCGTCCGCGCGCTCGTCGTCGTCCGGCCCCCGTACCGCGACCGGCCGCGGTGCGTCAAGGTCGTCGAACTGGCGGGCGAGCGTCGGTGCCGCCGCCTCGTCGAGGACGCTGACGTACACCGTGATGCGGTCGGCTCCCACCTCGAAGGTGAGCTCGAAGAACCGCGAGAGCGTCTCGTAGGCACCCTGTTCCAGCAGGTCACGCTCCGTGATGACGAGCGCGACGTGTGCCGGCGGTGCGGCCTCGTCGCGACGGATGCGATAGGCGAGGTAGCGGTCGTACAGTCCCACGCCACCCCATTGCGCATCGGCGTGCCTGTACCTGTCGACTCGTCGTGGCGGCTCAGTCGGTCACCCTGGTGAAGGTGAGCTGGACGCGGTTGCCCGAGCTCTCCAGCGTCTCGAACTCGATGTCCCCGTCGGAGAGCTCGACGAGCCAGTAGACGAGCCAGAGGCCGACGCCGCTGCTGTGGTACAGGTCGTCCATCTCGTGCTCGCCGGTGATGACCCGGTACTCGTACTCCGGAATCGGCTCGCAGTCGTCGAGGACCTCGACAGCCACCGACTCCTCCGTCGTCCGGCAGACGAGCCGGAGCGTCGGCGGCCCCCCGGTCGCGTGGACGATGGCGTTCTCGGCGAGTTCGGCGATCGCGGTCTCGATGCCGGGGAGCGCGAACGCCGTGGCCCGCTCGGGCACGTCGATCTCGACCTCGGCGTCCGGGTACCGCTCGCGCATCCGCCCGCCCACCCGGGTGACGGCCGCGGTGATGTCGACCTCGCCCAGCGTGCCGGGGTCTGTCAGGAGTTCGATTATCTCCCGCTGCTTCTCCGCGGTCATGATGAGCTGGGCAGCGGTGTCGCGGATGACTCGCGTCCGCTCGGAGAGGGTGGAGCCGTCTTCGGCGTCGATGTGCTCGGCCTCGCCGATGACGACGTTCATATCGTTCCGGATGTTGTGTCGGAGGAGCTTGTCCATCACCGCGAGCTGTTGTTCGCGGCGGCGTCGCTCGGTCACGTCTCGGCTGAACCCGACGATGCGCTCGACCTCGCCGTCGACGACGACCGGCTCGGCCTGCACCCACGCCCAGCGTCGGTACTCGCGGTCGGGGTTCACCCGGTACTCCAGGTCCACGGCCTCGCCGCCCGACAGCCGTCGCATCTCCGCCTCGACGGCGCGCACGTCGTCCGGGTGGACAGCGTCGAGGAAGCTCCAGGGGTCGTCGTGCAGCGTCTCGACCGGCAGTCCGTAGACCGACTCGTAGGCCGGGTTGACGAAGAGGCACTCCGACCAGTCACCGCTGAACATCCACAGCACGTCGCCGGTCTTCGCGGCGATCTCCTGCAGTCGCGTCTCGGTGTTCTGGCGCTCGCGCTCCGCCTCGATACGCTCGGTCACGTCGTGAGAGCTGACGACGTAGCCGTCCACGTCGGCCTCTTCGAGTTCGGTGAGGCGACTCTGCAGCCAGACCCAGTCGTCGTCCACCGTCCCGTAGCGGTACTCGATGAACGAGGTCGCATCGGGCTCGTCGGCGACGACCTCTTCGAAGGCAGCCACCACGCGCTCGCGGTCCTCCGGGTGGACGTGTTCGAAGGCGTCGGTGCCGACGAGTGTCTCCGGTTCGTACCCCAGAATCCGGCCGGCGGCGGCGTTGACGTACGTAATCGTGCCCTCCTCGTCGACGAGCGTGAGCTTCGCCTGTGTGTAGTCGAGGAGCGCGGACGGGTCCGGCGGAGACACCATCTCTCTTCGAAGAGACGTTCGAGTGTCATAGACCCTACGGCAGGTTCGGAGCGTGGTCTCCGAGCCAGGGGTTCGGAAACGGTAAGTAACCCCCGGGAAAAGAAGCGCCCGCGTGACTTCACCAGTTCGACGTGCGGGTGCGTTCGCGGCGGTCGGCTCGCTGGTACTGCTCCTGCCAGCGGTCGGGCCGGAGGCGGCGATGACCGTCGCCGCAGCCGTGCTCGTCGGTGCCGCCGTCGTCACCGACGGCCCGCTCTTCGAACTGTTCGCTCGTCCCGGCGACCGGAAGGAGCAGCGCCTGTTCGGCCTCATCGGCTTCGGGCTCGCGGTCGTCGGCCTCGGCCTGTTGACCGTGACCGACCTGGTCGGCACCGGTCGGGTGCCACCGCTCCAGGTGGACGTGTTCGTCGGCACCGTCCTCCTCCTCGTCTACGGCAACCTGGCGTCGGAGCTGGTCAAGACGCGGTACCCGAACCCGTTCCACGTCAGCGCCGGCTTCGTCGCCGGCGGCATCACCGCGGGCATCGCCGGGCAGCTGGTGGCTCGCGTGCTGCTCGACCAGCCACTCGCGGGGACGCTCCCGAAGGTCGTGTTCCTGGCCGTCAGCGGCGCGTTCCTCGGGGCGCTGCTGCGTGCCGCGCTGTTCGAGCGGGACGACCCGCTGGTGCTGTTCTCGGTCGGTCTCCTGCTCTGGCTGCTGTTCGAGCTCGCACCCGCGGTCCACAACCAGGAGATCGCGGCCGCACTCGGGGTCACACTCGTCCTCGGCTACCTCTCCTTCGCCCTGCAGACCGCCTCCGTCGAGGGGATGCTGACGGGCGTCCTGCTCTCCATCCTCACTATCGTCCTCGGCGGCATCGGCTGGTTCACGGTCCTCATCTCCTTTTTCGCGATCGGCGCGCTCTCCACGAAGTACCGCTACGACACGAAGGCTGCCCGGGGCATCGCGGAGGACAACGAGGGGGCACGGGGAACCGGGAACGTCCTCGGGAACGCCGCGGTCGCCATCGTCGCCGTGCTGGGGTTCGCCGCCGCTGACCCCGGTGTGGCGCTGCTTCGCGTCGACGGCACCATCTTCCTGTTCGCGTTCGCGGGCTCCATCGCCACGGCACTCAGCGACACCCTCTCCAGCGAGATCGGCGCGGTGTTCGACTCGCCGCGGCTCATCACGACGCTCCAGCCCGTCGAGCCCGGCACGGACGGGGCGGTGACCTGGCAGGGCGAGCTCGCCGGCATCGTCGGCGCGACGGTCGTCGCCACCATCTCGTTCCTCGTCTTCCCGGCGCTCGACGGCTCGGTGACGGTCTCGACCACCGGCGCAGGGGTGGTGCTCGTCGCCGGCATCGGCGGGATGACCGTCGACAGCCTGCTCGGGGCGACGCTCGAGGGCGACTTCCTCGGCAACCAGGGCGTGAACTTCTTCGCCACCCTCGCCGGGGCCGTCGTCGCGGTGCTCGTCGCGTTCGTGGTCGGCGGGGCGACGCTCCCGTGACGATGACGGTCCGAGCGGCGACACGGGCCGACCTTCCCGCGCTCCGGGCGCTCCACGGGCTCCTCGACGCCCCCGTCCCGGACCTGTTCGACGACCTCCCGCCCGGGGTGACCCTCGTCTCGACGGCCGACGGCGTCCCCGTCGGCTACATCCACTCGTTCACCGGCGAGGTCGCCCACGTCGCCGAGCTGGTCGTCGCGCCCGCCCACCGCCGTGAGGGCCGCGGCCGCCGGCTGTTCCTCGCGGTGCTCGCACGACTCCGACGCGAGGGCTGTCGGGCGGCGGAGCTGGTCGTCGCGGCGGAGAACACGTCGGCACAGGCGCTGTACGAGGAGCTCGGCTTCGCAGCCGACGAACG
Organism: Haloarchaeobius iranensis; assembly: GCF_900103505.1. GTDB lineage: Archaea > Halobacteriota > Halobacteria > Halobacteriales > Natrialbaceae > Haloarchaeobius > Haloarchaeobius iranensis. Next base: position 117,857 of record NZ_FNIA01000009.1, on the reverse strand, counting down.
GCTGGAGGACTACTACGGGAGTGCAGACGGCGCGGAAGTCGGCGACGCCGTCCGATACCGGCTGCAGCTCTAGCTGCCTCCGAGGAGGCGTTCGGCGGTGCGGATTCTGGTTCCGGTCGGTCGCTTCACGAACTCGCCGAGCGACGCGGCGACGACGTGGTCGACGCCACGCTGGGCAGACACGTCGAGCACGCGCTGGCTCAGCTCGCCATCGAGAACGACGGCGTGGGGCACCGTCTCGGCCTCGCGGACGCGGTCGAACGCCTCGCTGGCCGGGCCCTCCACGATGGCGGCGAACTCCTCGTCGAGCAGCCTGACCTGTCCGGTGCCGGCGGCGACGACCGCCTCGACGTGGCCCCGAAGTGTGTCCACCGGAGCCTGCTCGTCGGCCGGTTCAGTCGCCGTCGACTCCTCGGCGGTCGTCTCCGGGTCGGTCGACTCGGCGGGGGTCGACTGGGGCGCGGCCGTCTCGGCGGTGACTCCGTCGGCCGCCGTCTCCACGGCCTCGGGCGGCGCCTCGACGACCTCCGTGGCCACACCGGCGGAACCGGCCGTCGACGGCTCGCACGAGTCGGTTGCGCCGCCGTCGCTCTCCGTCGTCGACATCGAGACCGCCTCGCGCGTGCCGACCGCCTCGTGTGGCGCGCTGGTCTCCGCGACGACGGAGAACGGCACCTTCTCGCGGAGCGCCTCGAACACCTCGTGGTGGAGCAGGTCCTCGACGGACTTGCCCTCGGGCGCGAACGCGACGTAGTCGACCTCGCCGACCTGCGAGAGCTCCTTCAGGATGAGGTCGCCGCCCCGGTCGCCGTCGAGGAACGCGGTGACGGTCCGGTCCTGCGTGAGCGTCGCGACCGCGTCCGGCACGTCGGTCCCCTCGACGGCGATAGCGTTCTTGATGCCGTACTTCAGGAGCTGGAGCACGTCGGCACGCCCCTCGACGACGACGATGGCGTCGCTCTCTCCGACCCGAGGCCCCGCGGGCAGCCCGTCGTACTCGGAGATATCTGCGACGCGGGCGTGCTCGCGGACCTCGCGGAGGATCTCCTCCGAACTCATCATCGAGTCGTCGAAGGCGGTCGCGAGCAGCTCCTTCGCGCGCTCGACGACGCGGCGCCGCTTCGCCGCCCGCACGTCCTCGATGTCCTCGACCTCGAGCGTCGCCTTGCAGGGGCCGACGCGGGTCAACGACTCCAGTGCGGCCGCCAGGGTCGCCGTCGCTACCTTGTCCAGGCTCGTGGCGATGGTGACGCTCCCGTGGGAGCGACCCGCTTCGCTGTCGATCTCGACGTCGATGCGTCCGACCTTCGAGGACTGCTGTAGCTCGCGGAGGTCGAGTTCGTCGCCGAGGAGCCCCTCGGTCTGGCCGAAGATGGCTCCGACGACGTCACTCCGCTCGACCACCCCGTCGGCCGTTACCGTCGCGTGAATGAGATATTTCGATGTATCGTCCATTGATGATCTGCCCCGTGTACGGGGCGGGTGATGGTGATGGTGCCATGAACTGGTTCATGGACGGACAGGAGCTACGTGCTCCCCGTTCATACCTGTTGTTATCGGGAGAAGTGGGGTGAACGTATCGCTGACCGAGACGGTGCGGGTCAGTACCGGTCGCCGGACCAGTACCAGTAGCCGAGCACGAGGGTCAGCACGAGCAGGCCGCCGGCGAAGAAGAGCAGCCCCGGCTCGATTGTCGAGAGGAGGGCGTCGGCGCCCTGAGCGGCGGTGTCCGCGCCGTCGGCGGTGGTCGTCACCGTCTCGGTGCCCGTGGTGTCGGCCGTCTCGTAGCGCACGCCCGTCGCGTTCCCGCCCTGCTGGTTGAACGTGACCTCGCCGCCGTCGGTCGCGGTCGGCTGCGGGGTGCTCGTCCCCTCGGCCGCGATGCTCACGTCGCCCTCGGCAGTCGTCGACGCGGCCGTCTCGGTCGCGTCCTGCGTGACGGCCCCGCTGTCGTCACCGCCGGTGGTCGGCTCGCCCGCACCGCCCGCACCGCCCGTCGCCCCCCAGCCGGTGCGGCCGAGCAGGCGCGGCAGGCCGTACTGCACGAACAGGCTCGCGGCGGCGAGCACGCCGACGCCGCCGACGAACCGGCCGAGCGCCGACCGGAGCCGGGAGGAGCGCTGTTCGTCGCCGGAGACGATGAGCGGGCCGGACTGGGGCGCGTAGACGTTCATCTCGTTGCCGCGCGAGGAGTACCACACGTCGACCACGTCGATGAGGCCGGCGTCCTCCAGCTTCTCGAGGTGGTACCGGACGTTCTGGATGGAGGAGTCGATCTCGTCGGCGATGTCGCTCGGGGTCCGCGGCTCCTCGTGCAGACAGGTGTAGATGCGTCTCGCGGTGTCCGAGGACAGCGCCCCGAACACCTGGTCGGCGTCGTCGCTATCGAGGTCGACCACCCGCGGCGGCTGTTCTGGGGTGGGGGTCGTCTCGTCCGAGCGGAACGGGAGGAGCCGCGACATGCTACTCCCGTCTACAACAGGTACAGGTAAACCAATTGTGCAAGCTGAAAACTCGTTTTGAGCTAATCGGGCGTCCTCTGTCTTGCGTTTCTGTTCGGCACCCCGCCCTGGGCCAGAATGACAACCCTCAGGTAGTTTCGAAGGTGAAACGGCGATTGCAGGTGGGGAAGGTGGGTCCGCGACCGGCACGCCGAAGGCACTCCGGGGCGTAGCAGCCCCCGATGAGTGCCCCGCGCCTCCCCGACGCGCTGCTCGCCGAGTTCGGCTGGGAGCTTGCCCGGACCGAGTCGGAACTCGCGCTCGAACTCCCCTTCTTCTCCATCGAGGCGTTCAACGCCATCTACGTCGACTCGGCGAGCGTCGACGCCTACGACGCCATCGCGGACCCCAGGGTCGACCTCGCCGGGCGCGCCTTCTTCACCACGGACCTGGTGTTCGACCCGTCACTCGACTCCTTCGGCGTCGACCCGGCCTCCGTGTTCGGCATCGCCACCAGCTACGCCGAACGCGAGTTCAAGGAGAGCATCGAGGAAGACGGCCTGACCGCGGTCGAGGCCGTCGAAGAGCGCGACTTCGACCGCGGCGACGGCCGACCGGCGCGAGCGTTCCGCTACGACGTCGCCTACCCCCTCTCGGACGACGTCATCGAGCAGGACGTGGTCGACGGCCGGTTCACGCTGGCGTCGACGCTGTGGGCGTGCATCTGGCCGACGCGGGGCGCGTACGCCATGGCCGGCGGGATGTACCCAACCGAGGAGTTCGACGACGCCATCCACCGGCAGGCCGCGGGCGCGCGGCTGGCCGTCGACGCCGCGGTGTGTCCAGACCCGGCACACGATAGAGAGCGCGCGTTCGAGGCGATGCGTCGGGTCGAGTGACCCCTACCGCTGGACGGCCCTGACGAGCGCGCTGTCGCCGACCGAGAAGTCGAACCGGTCCGTGGCGAGCAGGCCGACGCCGAAGCCGGCCGCGAGGACGACCGGAATCCAGTTGCCGTAGAGGGCGTTGATGCTCCCCCAGAGCAGCACGAAGCTCACCATGTCGTCGAGCATGAACTCGCAGGCCTCCAGCCGGTCGAGCAGCCCCTCGCGGGCGAACGCCACGTCGAAGGCGACGACGGCGACCGTCGCGGAGAGCACCCAGCCGAGGTAGTTCGACCCCGGTACGCCGTAGTAGCCGCCGACGCCGTCGGGGTGTGCGGCGTACTCCCAGAAGTCCACCGCGACCGCCCCGGGATCGAGCACGAGGTCGATCGCGACGACGGCCGCGATGGTGACGAGCAGCCGGACCGCCCGCGAGCGGGCTCGACCCCCGAGCAACAGCAGCATCAGCAGGTAGGCGTTGAGCACCAGCGGGAAGAAGAACACCGGCAGCGCGACCGGCACCTCCCCGAACAGCATCGGTCCCAGGGGGACCTCGTACTCGAAGTAGCCGTACGGCCAGCCGGTGCGGATGCCGACGAGCTCGATGCCGTAGGCGTACAGCGTCAGCAGGCCGAGGCTCGCCGCGGCCCGCCGCCCGACGAGGGGCAGCACGCCGGCGACGAGCGGGAGCCGCATGACGAGCACCCCGAACAGCACGAACAGCGGGTTGTACGAGAGCAGGTCGGGGAGCCAGCCCTCCGCGCTGGCGACGAGCGTGACCGCGCCGACCAGTGGGAACACGACGGCGATGGTGAAGCGGTGCTCGCGGACGAGCGCGTCGAGTCGGGCCTCGAACCGGCGACGGTCGAAGCCGTCGCTCGTTTCAGCCATTCACCATCACCCAGAGCTTCCCCATCGTCATGACGGCCCCGACGACGGTGTTGAGGAACGGGAACCACCAGTACGCGCGGTCGACGGCCACGTCCGAGAGCGCGACGCCGGTGACGAACAGGGGGTAGACGCCGAGCAGCAGCCCGAGGCGGTAGTCCAGCAGCGCGAACGCGGCGGCGGCGGCGAGCCAGACCAGCCCGCAGTAGGCGTAGGTGGTCCGCTCGCCAAGGAACGTCGCGGTCGTGCTGATACCGGCCTCGCGGTCGGGCTCGATGTCCGGAATCGCGGAGAACGTGTGCATCGCCATCGTCCAGAGCCACGCCCCCGCGATGGCCGCCGTCGGCGGGAGCACGCCGGCGACGGCGACGAACGCGATGACGCCGGGGAGGGCGTACAGCCCGTTCGACAGCGAGTCGAGGAACGGCGTCGTTTTGAACCGCAGCGGCGGTGCACTGTACTCGACCGCGAGGAGGAAGTACAGCAGGAGCACCTGGACGCCGACGGTGGGCAGGACGAACAGGAACAGCGCCCCGAGCGCACCGGCGAACGTGACGACGACGCCGACGACCGCGTCCCGGCGGAAGCGGACCTCCTTCTCCGCCTTCTTCGGGTTGTGCTCGTCGATGTCGCGGTCGAACGCGTCGTTGACGCCGTAGAGGAACACGTTGGCCGGGAGCAGGAAGTACGCGAACAGCGCGAGCGTCGCCGGCGTGAACAGGTCGGCGGTGCCGCTCGCGGCGTAGGTGACGCCGACGACGACCGGCCCGGCGAGGTAGAACCAGAACCGGGGGCGGGAGAGCCGGAGGAGGTAGCCCGAGAGCCGGTCCTCGGAGGGCACCACCCGGGCGAGGCGCGATGCGAGACTGGTGACGACTCCGCTCATCGTCGGGTTACGCGCCGTAGTCCTCCAGCACGGCGTCGGCGGTGATGTCCCCGCTGATGAGGCACATCGGGACGCCGATGCCGGGCGTCGTGTACGAGCCCGTGAAGTAGAGCCCCTCGACGGCCTCGGAGCGGTGTGGCGGGCGGAACATCGCGGTCTGGCGCAGCGTGTGGGCCATCCCCAGGGCGGTGCCCTGCATCGAGTTGTAGCGGTCCGTGAACTCCGAGACGGAGAACGTCTCCTCGACGACCATGCGGTCGCGCAGGTCGGTGTCGGTGAACGCCGCGATATCGTCGAGGATGAGCTCGCGGTACCAGTCGCGGGTCTCCTCGTCGTCGTCCAGTCCGGGAGCGACGGGGACGAGGACGAACAGGTTGCTGTAGCCGTCGGGTGCGACCGTGTCGTCGGTCTTCGAGGGGACACAGAGGTAGTACGCCGGGTTCTCCGGCCACGCTGGCTCCTCGAATATCTGGTCGAAGTGCTGTTCCCAGTCGGTCGGCAGCACCAGCGTGTGGTGCTCGAGCTCTGGCACGTCCCCCTCGACGCCCATGTACATGAGGAACGCGGAGGGCGCGTAGGTTCGGGAGTCCCAGTAGTCCGCGCTGTACTGTCGTTTCTCGGGCGGGAGCAGCTCCTGCTCGGTGTGGGCGTAGTCGGCGTCGCTGACGACGATGTCGGCGAGGTGCTTGTCCCGCTCGGTCTCGACGAGGAAGCCGCCGTAGCGGCCCTTTATCTCCGTCACCGGCTCGTCCACGAGGAACTCCGCGCCCAGCTCCTCGCCCATCTCGACGATGCCGTCGACGACGCCACCCATTCCCCCCTCGGGGTACCAGACGCCGAGGTTGAAGTCGACGTGGCTCATCAGGTTGTAGAGCGCCGGCGTGTTCTTCGGCGAGCCCCCGAGGAACACCAGCGTGTACTGCATGATCTGCTGGAGCTTCGGGTGGTCGAAGTAGTTCTCGACGTGGTCCTGCATCGAACCGAGCAGCGAGAGCCCACGGGCCTGGCGGGCCACGTCGATGTCCACGAACTCCCGGAACGAGGCGCGGTCCTCGTAGACGAAGTGCTCCATGCCGACCTCGTAGTTCTCCTCGGACTTGTCGAGGTAGCGTTCGAGCGCCTCGCCGGCGCCGGTCTCGTACGACTCGAACACCTGCTTCGTGCGTTCGAGGTCCCGGGTGACGTCGACCTGGTCGCCGTCCTTGAAGAAGATGCGGTAGTGCGGGTCGAGGTGCTCCAGCCCGTAGTACTCCGTCGGCTCGCGGTCGAAGTGGCCGAAGAAGCGCTCGAACACGTCGGGCATCAGATACCAGGAGGGACCCATGTCGAACCGGAACCCGTCGCGTTCGAGGACGGAGGCACGGCCCCCGAGCTGTTCGTTCTTCTCGATGACCGTCACGTCCGCACCGGCGTCGGCGAGGTAGCAGGCTGTCGAGAGCCCGCCGAACCCACTCCCGACGACGACGACCGACTCTCCTGCGAGGGAATTCATAACTCACTGTTGTAACGAGACCCGCATAAAGTCGCCGCAAACCAGGTTGGGGTGGTCGGACGACGGACCCGAGCGCCGGTCGGTGCTCTCACGGGCGACAGTCGCGGCCGGGAACGTCGGCGGAACGATCGGCTGGCGGACCGAAACGGGCGGAAGCGAGAGGTGACCGCCGGAACCGATGCTTTCCTGCGGGCGGAGTCCGAAGGAGCCGTATGAACCACGAGACGGCGGTCGTCACCGGTGCGAGTCGTGGAATCGGCGAAGCGGTCGTGGACGAACTGGTCGCGGCGGGGGCTCACGTCGTCGCCTGCGCCCGAGACCCCGACGACCTCGACGAGCTGGTCGAGCGGCACGGCGACGCCGTCACCGCCGTCAGGGCGGACGTGCGCGACGAGTTCGACGTGGAGCGGCTCCTGGAGACGGCCTCCCGTGCCAGCGACGGTCGCGGCATCGACCTCGTCGTCGCCAACGCGGGGGTCTACCACGGCGACCCCGGCGACACGCCCGTGCACGAGGAGGCGTACTCGGCGTTCGACGACCACATGCGGACGAACGCGCGTGGCGTGTTCGCCACGTTGCGCGAGGCGGTCCCGCATCTGAACGACGGGGCGCGCCTGCTCGTCCCGACCGGGTCCATCGCGCGGGACGCCAAGCCGGGTATCGGCTCCTACGCGGTCTCGAAGGCGGCCGCCGAGGCGGTGACCCGCGCGTTCGCCGCCGACACCGGGTTCGTCGCGGGCTGTGTCGACCCCGGCCAGGTCGCGACCGACCTCTCGGGTCCGGCGGGGCGCGACCCGAGCGAGGTCGCTCCGATGTTCGTCTGGGCGGCCACGGACTGCCCGGGCGAGGATGTCGACGGCGCGGTGGTCGGCCTGCGCGAGTGGAAGTCCGCGACACGGTGACCGAGGGGGGTGTCCGCCGGGAGCGACCGCGACAACCGAACCCCTTATTAACTCGAATTTGATTGTTAGTAACAATGGGTTCCACGGAATCGTTCAGCTGGCGGGGCGTCGACGACCTCTCGCGGGTCGGGCTCCTCGCCGTCGCGCTGCTCCTCGCACTGAGTGCTGCCGCCCTCCTCTCCGCGCCGAGCACCGACGCGATGAAGCCTGTCGGCATCGCGTGGGTCGCGTTCTTCGCCATGGCAGTCGCCATCCCGCTCGGGGTCAAGGCCCGCGACCAGCACGCAAAGGCGCTCGTCTGGGGCTACGGGCTCGCCTCGGGAGCCATGATAGTCAGCGCCGCGCTCTTTCTCCTCCCGCAGGCGTTCGGCCTCGCACAGGGGGCGGCCAGTCCCGCGACGGCGATGAAGTACGCCGGCGCGGGCGTCGCCGCCGGCCTGCTCGCCGGCTTCGGCTCGCACACGCTCGGCCATCGCTTCGCCCACGTCGACATCGGCTTCGACCACACGGCGGTCGAGCTCTCCGCGCACGCGCTCGCCGCCGGCGTCATCATCGGCATCGTCTACGGCACGATGCCCGAACTCGGCGTCGGTCTCGGACTCGCCATCGTCTCGCACAAGGGGCCCGCCGGCTACGCCGCCGCACGCCGCCTCGCCAGCAACGGGCAGTCGCCGACAGTCATCCTGCTGCCCGCGACGGGTGTCGGGCTCACCGCCATCCCGGCGAGCTTCCTCGACCTCTCCGGCGAGCCGGTGGTCACCGCCGCCGTCTTCGGCTTCGCTGCAGGCGTCTTCCTCCACGTCGCGATGGACTTCCTCCCGCGCTGTGAGATCGGCGGCGAGGTGTACGAGGTCGCGCAGGTCTCCGACGACGCACACCACCTGCTCGACCGGCTCCGCGTCCACGCCGTCGGGAGCACCTTCCTCGGCGGTGCCCTCGTCTTCGTCGCGTGGCTGCTCGTCGGGTGAGGCCGGCTACGGCTCACGCATAGCAAACAGCGCGACGCACTCGAACCGGTCGCCGAACGTCCAGCCGCGGCCGGCGCTTACCGTGACGGCGAAGGCGTACCGGCCCGGTGCGAGCGAGTGACGGACCGCAGTCCTGTTCCCGGCCGTCGTGCCGCTCCCGTCGAACACCCAGTCGTGTCGTTCGTCGGGGTAGACGGTCGCGTACCGGCCGGACGACCGCCCGGACGCGACGGCACGCCACTCGCCGTCCGCGTACCGATGCAGGCCCCAGGCAGCGGGGTCGAACGTCACCGGCTCGTCGCCGCGGGGATGGAGCGACACGCCGAGTTGCGTATCGGGGGCGATAGGGGTCTTCGCGGGGAGCTTCAGCGTGACCGGCGCGGCCGGCGGCGCCGACTGGCCAGCTCCAGTACAGACCGTCCGGTCCGCCCGAGCGTCGAACGTCGGGCACGGCGGCGGAGCCTCCCAGCTACCGCTCTGCGGGTCGGGCGACCGGCCGCCCGTGGCGTCCAGCGGTCCCTGGACGCAGCCGGCGACGCCGGCGACGGCGGTTGCGAACGCGGTGAGGAGGCCACGCCGTTGCACGTGTGAGCCGACGGCACTGTCCACCTAATGTCCTCGTCTGGGTGAAACGCGGCTTTCAGTCACCGACGGCGGCCGCGAGCCTACAGTTCTCGGTCGCTCGCCGGGTCGTCAAGTTCCCACAGCACCTCGGGGAGGAACGCGTCGAGGTTGTCGATCACCTTGCGCTCGGAGACGTCCAGGCCCTCGCAGTGTTCGTGGGCGCTGTCGCGGATGTCGACGTGGATGTCGCCGTCCTCGACGGTGACCGCGAGCGGGAACACCGAACAGCGCGCCGGCTTCCAGTCGTGCTCGAGGTGGAGCGAACAGAGCCCGTCGTCCCGCAGGAAGTAGCAGGCCTGTCCGTCCTCGCCGACGTGGTCCTCGCGGTCCTTCTCCTCCTTGCGGACGAAGTCCTCTCCCCGGAAGTCCGTGGTCGCGTCGGCGAGGTCGGCGTGCTCGGCCAGCGCGAAGAAGTCCTGCTCGTACAGCAACACGCCGTGCTGACAGCACCAGGTGCAGTCGTCGACGCACTCGAAGGTGAGCGACGGGTCGAAGTCGACGACCACCTCGCGTCCGGCGTGGACTTCGACGCGTCTGGAGTCGGCCATCACCGCAACGTCGGGGGCCGAGGCTCAAATGGGTTGTCTCCGAGGCCGACGGTGGCGGAGTGATAGAGTTACGAGCGCATACCCCCGTCTTTAGGCGCGGGAGGAGGTCAATTATACGGATTCGGAACCGAGTGGCTGCCATGCAGCGGGACACAACGCATTTACCGGTCGAGACCTCGAACGGGAGGATGTGATGACCGAGGAGTTCAGGGTGCTCTATCTCACCGCGGACCCGACTCCGGAACCGGAGCTCCCGGACGGTCCGGGCTCGGGACTCGCCGTCGAGACGCTCGGGTCCGTCGACGCCCTCGACGAGCGGCTCCGGGACGGCGCCGCCGACTGCGTGGTCGTCGGCGAGGACGGCGACCGCGCGAGCTGGGAGGGCCTCGCCGCCGTCCACGACACCCACGTCGACCGGGTCCCGTTCGTCCACGTCACGACCGACAGCGATCGCGACGCGAGCGATGTCGTCGGCGACGGCGTCCTCCACACCCTCTCCGAAGACCAGCCAGTTCCGTTCCGCGAGCTCGCCGCCTACGTCTCCACGAGTGGCGACGTTACCGACACCGCGAACCGCTTCGCGGTGTTCGCCCACCACGCACAGGACGGCGTCGTGACCGTCGACACGGACGGCCACGTCACCGAGACCAACCCGGCGACGAGGAACATCTTCGGCTTCGAGGACGGCGAACTGGTCGGGAAACACCTCTCGACGCTCCTCCCCGAAGACGGCGGCGACCGGGGTCTCCTGCCGCCGTTCGGTTCCGACGACGACGCGAGCCGCCAGTGGCAGCCGGTCCGCTACACCGCCGCCGACGCCGACGGCAACGAGGTGCCGGTGCTCGTGACCTTCGGCCGGTTCGAGACGGCCGCCGGGACGCACTACACGGGCGTCATCCGCGACGTGTCACAGCGCGAGCGGCTGGAGTCGGAGCTCGAGTCCCACCTCGAGCGGGTGACGGACGCCTTCTTCGCGCTCGACAGCGAGTTCCGGTTCCGCTACGTCAACGAGCGCGCCGCCGAACTCATCGGCGTCGACGCCGACAGCGTCATCGGCGACCTGGTCTGGGACCGCTTCCCCGCCGCCGTCGACAGCCGCTTCCAGGACCGGTACGAGCACGCCATGGAGACGCAGCGACCGGTCTCCTTCGAGGAGTACTTCCCGCCCCTCTCGACGTGGTTCTCGGTCCAGGCGTACCCCTCCGAGACGGGACTGTCGGTGTACTTCCGGGACGTGACCGAGCGCAAGGAACGCGAACGGGCGCTCGAACGCCAACGGGACGAACTGGAGGGCCTGGCCCAGCTCAACCGCGTCCTCCAGAGCGTGAACGAGACGCTCGTCAACGCCGCGAACCGGACGATGGTCGAGCGAACCGTCTGTGACCAGCTCGTCGATTCGTCGCTGTTCGCGGCGGCCTGGCTCGGCCGGGTCGACTCCCGGCGCGACACGGTCGAGCTGGCGACGAGCGCGGGGCCGAACGAGTTCGAACCGGCGGCGACGGTGCCGGTGAGCGAGGCGGTCGCCCACCCGGCGGGCGAGGCGGCCGCGTCCCAGTCCGTCGAACGCGTCCGTGACCTCTCGGCGCTCGACGCGAGTTCGCCCTGGGTCCGGGCAGCGCTGGACTGTGGCTTCGCGTCGGTCGCCGCGGTTCCGGTCACCTACAAGGGGTCACAGTACGGCGTCGTCACCGTGTTCGCGACGAAGCCCGACGCGTTCACCGACGGCGTCGTGGAGGCACTCTCGCAGCTCCGGAGCGTCGTCGGCCTCGCCATCAACGCGACCGAGCGCCGCGCCGCGCTCATCGCCGACGGCACGGTCCAGCTCGAACTGATCATCCGTGACCCGTCCAACCCGATGTTCCAGGCCGTCGCGGAACACGGCGTCACCGCGGAGCTCGAGGGAGCGACCGCGCTCGACGACCACACCTTCGTCGAGTACTTCACCATCACCGGCAGCCCCGGCGAGACGCTGTTCGACACCATCCGGTCGTTCGACCTCGTCGAGGGGCTCTCGGTGCTCGACAGCGGCGGCGAGGAGGCGCTCGTGACGATGACCGTCGTCGACCCGCCGATCTCGACGCTCCTCGCCGAGCACGGGGGCACCGTCCGCGAGATCGTCGTCGACGACGGCTCTGCGGAGCTCGTCGCGGAGCTCCCGAAGTCCGCGTCGATACGGTCGCTGGTCGACTCCTTCGAGGCGATGTTCGAGTCCGTGGACCTCCGGGCGAAGCGCGAACGAAAGCGCCCCGAACGGCGCGTCTCGGAGTTCCGGTCGACGCTCGAGGAGCAGCTCACCGACCGCCAGCACGAGGCCCTGTCGGCCGCGCTCCGGGGCGGCTACTTCGAGTGGCCGCGCGAGAACGACGCCGAGGAGATCGCGGCGACGCTCGGTATCTCCTCGCCGACGTTCCACGAGCACCTCCGGGCCGCTCAGCAGAAGCTGTTCACCGACCTGCTCGACGTGGCGCCGTCCGACCGCGAGCCTGACCGCCCGGCGAGCGACCGCTCCTGACCGCGGCCGCTTCCGAACGTGGCGAGGTGGTGCAGTGCGGAGGCCGCAGCGCACGGCCCGAGTCGGCGGGCTACTCCCGTCGCTCCCGCCAGCGGTCGCGACAGCTCCGGCCGCAGAACGAGCGTATCTCGACGGTCCCATCGTCTGTCGTGGTGGTCGCGGCTGGATGCCACTCGTCCGTCTCGACGGGGACACCGCACGTGGCGCACGTCGCCTCGGCGCTCTCGGTCGACGTGTCTGGGTCTGGCTCGACTGCAGTCATTCTCCCTTCGGGTGCCGGCTAGAACACGAACCAACCTAAGGATGCGCCCAACGCACTCTGGTTCCCGCCGGGAGTCCTACAAGGATAGGCTGTCTCAGCCGGTGTTCTGCATCCCCGCCGCGATGCCCTTGACCGTCAGCCGGAGCGTCCGTTCCTCGGCCTCGGTCCGGTGGCTCTGCTCGAGCAGTCGCGTCTGGAGCAGGTTCAACGGGTCCACGTACGGGTTGCGCCGCCGGAGGCTCTCGCCGTACCAGTCACGGGCGTACAGCGTCTCCCGGTCGGTGATGGTAGTCACGAGGTCGGTGGCGCGCTCGTACTCGTCGGTGACGCGCGGGAAGAACCGCTTGCGGAGCGCCGGCTCTGCGAGCTCGGCGTAGTAGGTCGTGATCTCGAGGTCCGTCCGGGCGAGCGAGAGCGCGGCGTTGTCGAGCGTCGACCGGAAGAACGGCCACGAGTCGTACATCTCCTGGAGCGTCTCCACGTCGCCACCGTCGTCGAGGTAGGCGTCGATGCCGGTCGCCAGCGCGTACCAGCCCGGGAGGATGCAACGGGACTGCGTCCACGAGAACACCCAGGGGATGGCCCGGAGGTCCTCGACGCTGCGGTCGCCCGAGCGCGAGGCCGGCCGCGAGCCGAGGTTCAGGTCCTCGATGACGGTGATGGGCGTCGCCTGCTCGAAGTACGCGACGAACCCCTCCGTCTCGAGCAGGTCCCGGTACTCGTCGCGTGCGGCGTCGGCCATCGTCGTCATCGCGTCGAGCCACTCGTCGGATACCGACTCCTCGGGCATCTCGATGGCGTTCCGGCGGGCCCTGAGCTGCGCGTTGAGCATCTGGGAGATCTCGCGTTCGGCGACCCGCGGGTTGGCGTACTTCTCGGCGATCGCCTCGCCCTGCTCTGTGAACTTCACCTGGCCCGTCACCGTGCGGTTCGGGAGCGCGAGCAGCGCCTCGTGCATCGGCCCGCCACCGCGCGAGATAGAGCCGCCGCGCCCGTGGAACAGCCGCAGCGTCACGTCGAACTCGTCGCAGACGTCGGCGAGGTGCCGCTGGTTCTCGTACAGCGACCAGTTCGCCGCGAGGAAGCCGTTCTCCTTGTTCGAGTCGGAGTAGCCCAGCATGATCTCCTGCGTTCCGAGTGACGAGTCACTCGACGTCCCACTCGCTTCGCTCGGCGGACTCCCTCCCCGGGCCTCGAGTGCGCTCGCGTAGGCCTCGTTCTCGAACAGCGTGCCCATGATGCGCCGCGCCCCCGAGAGCGCGCTCTCGGTCTCTAGCAGGGGGACGACGTCGAGCCCGCAGTAGCCAGGAAGCTCGACGACGCCGGCCTGGTCCGCGAGGAACAGCACCTCGAGCACGTGGCTCGGCTCCTCGGTCATCGAGATGGCGTAGGTGTCGATGGCCTGCACGCCGAACTCGTCGTGCCAGTCCGCGAGGTGGTCGAACCGCCGGAGAACGCGGCCCGCCGTCTCCGAGAGCCCCTCGGTGTCGGCCACGTCCACGATGGGCTCGTCCTGCAGGATGGCCGCTGTTAGCGTCTCGACGCGCTCGTCCTCGTCGAAGGCCTCGTAGTCGATACCCTCGCGGGCGAGAGCTTCGCCGACAGCCTCGGTGTGGTTCTCCTGGTGGTCGCGCAGGTCGAGGCTGGCCAGCGAGAACCCGAACGTCGTGACCTGCCGCCGCGCGGGCTCGACGTGGGCGTCGACGATCGACTCGCCGCCGTTCTTGCGCAGGCTCTCCGCGAGCACGGACAGGTCATCCGCCAGCTCCGCCGCGTCGCCGTAGCCGCCCGGCCGGACGTCGTCCACGCGGTCGAGGCGTTCGCGCATCAGCTTCAGCTTCTGGCGGTACGGCTCGCTCGGGTAGCGCGCCTCGGCCTCGTCGACCACGCCGGGGAGCCGGTCGCGGTCCGCGGCCAGCGACGCCTCGAACTGCTCGCCGACGTCGAGACGGGCGGCGTCCTGGCTCAGGACACCGGACAGCGCCTTCAGCCGGTCGCGGTAGCGCTCGAGGACGACCCGTCGCTGGCGCGAGAGCGTCTCGGTCGTCACCTCCGGTGTCACGAACGGGTTGCCGTCGCGGTCGCTACCCGCCCACGACCGGAACTCGAACAGCTTGCCGACGTCGAGGTCCTCGAACGACTCGCCGAGGGCCTCCTCCAGGTCCGCGTACACGTCGGCGGTCACGTCGAACAGCGTGTTCTCGAGGTACCACTGGACGTTCCGCGCCTCGTCGGTCGGGTGTGGCTGGCGGTCCCGGACCTGCGGCGTCTGCCAGAGGCTCGTCACCTCGGCCTCGAGGGCGCCCTCGATCCGCTCCCGCTCGCCGTCGGTGAGTCGCTGCTCGTCGAGGCTCTCGATGTGGTTCGCGACCGAGCGCAGCTTCGCCTTCACCGTCTTCCGGCGCGCCTCGGTCGGGTGGGCGGTGAACGTCGGCTCGACGAGCACGTCGTCGAGCACCTGCTGGACCGTCTCCGGGTCGTCCGCGGCGAGGTCCGCGACGGCCTCGCGGACGCCGTCGGCGAGCGTGCCGTCCTGCTCGCCGCGCCGGACCGACCGGACGCGCTCGCGCTCCTCGGCGAGGTTGATGAGTTCGAAGTACGTCGTGAACGCCCGTGCGACCACGCTCGACAGCTCCGGCGTCAGTCCTTCGAGTTCGGCCGCGAGTCCCTCCCGGTCGTCCTCGGTTCCGCGTCGGTAGTCGATGGCTGCGGTCCTGACGGACTCGACCGTCTCGAACGCCCCCGTGGAGGACTGGGCTTCGAGCACGTCACCCAGGAGCGCGCCGAGCTCCCGGACGTCCTGCCGAACGTCCCTGTCGTGCAAGCTCATGGCACGGTGTACGGTAGCGAGCGGTATAACGGCCCGCGACCGTGGACAAATTTGCCACTCGGTTGCGAGTAAAGGGTTGCGGATATCGGTGCTATCTCGTCGCCGCTGCTGCGATCACAGTTGCGAATCCGACGCCACTCACCAGGTTCCCCAGTAATACCGAGTTCCTTGGTGGAAAATTTTAACCAACATCGGCTAATTTTCCACAGTAGTATGAAGAACGGAACGATGTACCCCGAGCGCCCGCCCGATAACCGGGGACCGATAACCGTGGACGACGTTACGCCGGAGCGGATCAACGGGCCTCGCGCCGACCAGCTCGTGGACCGGCTCCGCGGCTCGCGAACCTTCCAGACTGTCGTCGACGGCCTCGAAGACGACGGTATGACCGTCGACGAGTCCGCCAGCGTGTCCCGGCTCCGCAGTCGGCGCGGCGAGCGTCTGGGCCACCGGCTCCACGTCGGGACGACCCCGGTCCGTGCCGGGCCGCTCGTCGCCACGTTCGACGGTGGTCGCGAACCCGTCGTCTCCGTCGCAGTCGTCGACGAGGACGGTGACGGAAAGACGGTGTACCGCGCCGACGCGGGAACGCTCGACGCGGCCGGGCCTGACCTCCAGACCCACCAGGTCGCGGCCGCCGACAGCCCCGAGGTCGATGTCGTCGTCGAGATGGACGACGACACCCGGCCGCGTGTCGGCGGGACCGTCACCCTGACCGCCGAGAACTCCGCGGCGTACGGGGACGACCCCACGCTCGCCATCTACCAGTACGAGTGGGACCTCGACGACGACGGGACGTTCGAGTACGCACCCGACCCCGGCGGGGCCCTCAGGGGCGCGACCGTCGAGGTCCCACACGACAGCGGGGGCTTCACCGAAGCTGGCGAGCACACCGTCAACGTCCGCGTCACGACCACGACCGGTGAGACCGCGGTCGGCACGTTCACCTTCGAGGTGCTCCCCGAGGACACACCAGTCGCGAACATCAGCATCCCGTCCCAGTCCGAAATCGAGGAGCTTCTGGAGTACCTCGAGAACGTCCCGGACAGCGAGCTGCTGCCCGACAGCTACACCCAGGCAGGGCTCCACTGGTTCTCCGCTGCGGAGACGGAACACGCCGATAGCGTCACCGAGTTCCGCTGGGACTTCGCACCGGACGCCGACGCCAGCGGCAAACGCCACGGGAGCGCACAGGACTCCCAGCTCGTGGCCGAGAGCGTCGGCCCGTACCCGTACATGTACGAGGTCGAGGGCGACTACACCGTGACGCTCGAGGCCGTCGGCGAGACGTACACCAGCGTCGACACGCGGCAGATCACGGTCGAGGACACCGGGCTGGCCCAGCTGCACGTCGAGGTCGAGCACTTCGTCGAACGCCAGCCCGTGCAGTACCACGAGTGCCCCGGCGAGGACATCTACGTCACCGCCACCGACGCCGAGCGATACACCCCTGACGGCCCCGTTTTGTACGACGGACCGTACCAGTGGTCGGTCAACGGCGTCGACCGCGAGACCAACACGTCTGGGGACCTCTGTATCGTGCCACCGGACGGCGTCCAGAAGACGGTCTCGGTCCAGATCGGGAACGACGAGCACTCCGCATCGGACACGCTTTCGCTCGGCGGCGAGCCGGGCGAGCTCGACCTGCAGCTCGCGGTGGTCGACGAATCGTCCACCCCATCGCGGTACCGTACCTGCCCCGGCGGGGACTCCGTCATGGTCTCCGCGACGGGCTACATCTACACCGGCGAAGGGGCGGAGACGTACACCGGGTCGGTCACCTGGACGGTCGCGGGGAACGTCGAGACGACCGACGTCCATCACTACTGCGTCTCCCAGGACGGTCGCTCCGACCGCGAGGTGACCGCCGAGATCGCCCACGAGGGACAGACGGCCTCGGCCACAATCACGATCGGGGCGGACGAGGAGGCCGGCTCCGGCGAGGTCGTCGCCAAGATAGAACGGCAGCTCGACGCCCAGGAGCTCGAAAGCGGGCTCGGCTCGTCGGTGAACACCGACGACGGTGCCACCATCGCCGCCACCGGGACAGGGATGGCGTATCCAGGCGGTGCCCAGTACGTTCCCCCGAACGAGGAGGTGACGTTCACCGCCGAACGCTCCTGGGTCATGGGCAACGGTGAGGTGAGCGGCTACGAGTGGTACCTGCTCCGCGCGCTCAACCCGAAGGGGCCCAGCGTCGGCAACACGGAGGTTGTCGACCACCAGACAGGGCCCGAGTTCACCTACGAGTTCCTGCCGCCGAACACCGACGTCAGCGTCTCCGATGAGTACCGCACGTACCAGACGCGGAACGCCGACTTCACGACGGCCGGGTCGTACCTGCTGTTCCTCCGCGTGCGGACCACCCGGGGGAACGGGGACGTCGTGACCGGCATCCTCTCGCACGACCCGGGCCAGGACGGTGTCGAGAACGCGTCCGTCCAGGCACCGCCGCACGTCGGGACGTACGACCTGGTGACCGTGGCCGACAGCCCGAACGCCGACGTCGTACTCCGACCCGACGACGGCCGGCTGGTCGACCGGGCAGGGGCGGCGGTCGACGCCTCGGTCTGGGCGACCTACCGGCTCCACGACGATGCACACGCGGGACGGTCGACGCTCGCCGTCCCGCTCGACGAGGTGTAGACCGGGCGGGCGGGGTGCTCAGTACCAGTTGAATCCCGGCTCGACGTTCGAGGCGAGGTAGAGACAGCGGTTCTCGTTCACGTCGCCATCGTCCTCGACGAGACAGTACGGCTCGAGCCCGAACTCGTCGCGCATCTCGTCGAGCTCGCTGTCGCTGGCATTCGCCGGGTTCGGCAGCGTCGGCAGGTAGATCCGGACCGTATTGTCGACGAGATCCGTGTACCGATGGTACAGCGAGAGGTCGCTGTCGTTCTGCCCGTTTCGGGCCCTTCTGATACCCTTTTCAGCCTCGTAGATGTTCACGATATCGTCGCTCACCGCCTCGCTCCTGACGTCGACGATGCCGGCGTTGTACGTTGCCCGGTCGCGCGGGGCGACATCGACACTGAAGACACGCGAGTGGGCGGCCCGGTCCACGGGGTCGTCGGCGTAGAACCAGGCCGTGTGATCGCGTTCGGCCCACTTCGGAACCTCCTGGGGCCCCCACTGCTCGTCGAACAGTGCGTTCAGCCCCTTCGCGGTGAGTTCGAGGACCGTGATCGGTGTCGCCAGCTTTCCAGCGAGTTCCATAATAACCGCCTTCAGCACGTCGAACCCAAACATCACGTCGTCCTCGTCGATGCGGATACCAGCAATCCTCGTCGCCCACTCGTCGATGTGGTCCTGTCCCTGTCGTGGGTGGGCGACCGCGTACGGTGCGTCCTCGTCGGACGCGCTCGCGACGATGGTCGTCTCGTTGGCCCGCCGCCCCTGAATGTTGGGCTGGCCGACGGTGACTCCGTGGGCCGCAATCGGTGCTGGGCCGGACGCCTCATCCCTGCTCGTCACCTGCGGATAGCTGTCCTGACCGTACCCGTAGCTGTCCGCAATCCCGTTGACCTGGAACGTGTACCGCCACCGTCCGAGCCATGGAATCCACATCACGGACAGGATGGAGACGTTCGTGAAGAGATCGATCTTGTGCCCGGGCTGTGTGTGTACGTCGCCCACGTGAGCCGTCCAGTTCGACCGTGCACCGACGTCGCCCGGCGACCGCTGGCTCGTCCCCGGGAACCCCGGGGTCGCGGTATTGTATCGCTGGTACGTGTCGACCGGACAGTTCCCGATGAGCCGGGCGTCCGCGACCGAGGTCGCCGCCGTCGACCAGACGAGGCTTCCGTCGGTCGTCGTCGACCGACCACGTTCGGCCCCCGCGAGCTCGCTCGCGGTCAGACCAGTCGCCCCGGTCATACCGAGTAGCTGGAGGACGCGCCGCCGCGAGAGACTCGTCGAGACGGCGGCCCCCGTTTCGTTTACTCCCATCGGAGCAATAGTTCTGTCCGAATCGTTTTAATTTTACTCCTATTCACTCCGTCAAATCCGTGTTCAGTCGAATCACTGGCGACGACTCAGTTGTAGCCCCGCCACTTCTTCCCGCACTCCGTGCACTTGAAGAAGCGCGTGGGCGGCTCGTCGGCGGAGGCCGTCTGCTGGATGTAGTACCAGGCCTCCTCGGTACCACAGTCGTCACAGCGAACGTCTGTCGCGGTGGGTTTCCCCTCGAACTCCGCGTTCTCCTCGGTCTCGATGACCTCGCTGTCTGTCTGTGACTCCGTGCTGACGAACTCGCTCTCGTCGCCGCCGCGGGCCTCGCTCGCGCCGCAGCTCGAACAGACCCACTCCTCGCCCTGTGCCTTCATCATCGAACCGCAGTCGTCGCAGAACTGCATCGTTATCGTGTGCGTTCGAGGCGCTCGTCCTCAAGTATCTTCGGACAGTCGACGACCTCGAACTCGTCCATGCTCGCCTCGCTCTTGATGGTCGTCCCCTCGTTCGTGCAGCCGACCGCCGGCGGGTCGGTGAAGTACTCGCAGCGCTGGCAGTACTTGCTCTTGGAGATGACCCGGACCTCCGGCACGTCGGGCTCTGGCTCGGCAGTCGACTCGTCCGTCGACACCTGCTCCCAGAGCGCCTCGCTGTCCACGTCGCCGACGTCGACGGACTCGAACAGGTCGTCGTCCGGCTCGGCGTCGCGGTCCTCGCGGCGGCGCTCGAACTCGTCGGCCATCTCGCCGAGCGGGCCGGCAGTTTCACCCTCCAGCTCCGGGGGCGATTCACCGTCCGGCCCGGTGACCTCGTGGGACACGTCCCGGAGGTTCGGCGCGTCCCCGTCGGGGCCACCGCTCTCGCTCGGGGCGGTGTCCGCCTCGCCCTGGGTCGTTTCGTCCGCAGTCTCGGCGGCCTCGCCGTCGTCGGACGCCGCCTCGTCCGGCGGCACCGACTGCGTGTCCCCCATCTCGTCGACGAGGTCGTCGAGCGGGTCGTCGTCTGTCATTCTCTCCCCTCGATGTCGGGTGCGGAGCGGTCGTCCTCCTCGAAGAACGCCTCGTCGAGGTCCTCGTCGAGGTCGGGCTCGGCGCCCTCGGGCAGCGCCGGCGCATCACCCGTGAGCAGCCGGTTCGACCCGAACGGCCCGAACGAGTCGCTGGCCTGGATGTCGGTGAAGGTGCTCGCACAGTGCGGGCAGGCCGCCTCGGTCAGTAGCCCGATACGGACCGTCGAGGAGCACTCCTCGCACTTCGCGCGCTCGATGCCCTCGCGGTTGGCCGCGAGCCGGAGCGTGTCGACCGACGACCGGCGTGCCTCCGCCGCCGAGAGCCGCACCACCTCCTCGCGCAGGTCGACGGTCAGGCGCGCCAGCTTCGTCAGCTTCGTCTCGAGGTCGTCGGTCGTGTCGCTCAGGTACCGGAGGATGGTCTCGTAGTTGTCGAAGCCCGCGTCGAGCTCCGACGAGAGCTCCTCGACCGAGTCGTCGAGGTCGTCGAGGTCCCCTCGAACACCCTCGAGCCCCTCGACCGTCGTCGCGAGCTCGTCCAGTCGAGCGCGCAGCTCGTCGTGGGTGTGGTCCGCGGCCGCTTTCCGGTCTGTCTCGCGTTTGACCTGGACGACGCGCTCGCGAACATCCTGAATCAGCTCGGTGTACTCCTCGCGCTGTGTCTCGAGCCGTTCGTCCAACTCCTCCTCTCGGTCCTCCAGCAGCGTGTCGAGGTCGTACGACTCTCCCTCGTTCGCCGCCGAGACCGTCCGGTAGGCGGACAGGAGCTGCTCCAGCAACGCCTCCGGAGGGACGCCCTGCTCGCTCGCCTCGTCGTGCAGCCACTCCCCCAGTTCCGGTGGTAGCTGCACGGATAGGTCGACGTGCTCCTCGCTCGCCATTCGTGCGCAGTTCGGCTGGGAAACGCTTAAGGCTTGTTGCAGGTCACGCCACGGCCCTCAACGGATTTTCCGCACGTCGCTGATATCGAAGCCCCCGTCGTGGATCTCCGTCTCGAACTGGATGATGTTCTCGTCCTCCAGCCGGGAGAGCACCCCCCGGAACTGCTTGACGACGAGGGTCCGCGCTCGCTCCGAGCCACCTGACTCCCACTCGAACAGGAGTGTGCCGTCCGTCGCGTCCATCAGCCGGCCCAGGTGCTCCTCCGGCAGCGCCTCCGTGTTCACGAGCAGGAGCACCAGCCCGCCCCACCGGTACGAGGCCTTCTTGAGCCCCTTCATCAGCAGTGTGATCTGGTTCCAGTCCATCTGCTCCTCGGCCGCGCTCAGCAGGTCTGTCACCGAGTCGACGACGACGAGGTTGCCCGTCCCGTTCTCGTTCAGGTACTCCCCGACGGCGTTGAGCGTCCCCCGACGGTCACGGTCGCCGAGCGAGCTGATGTTCGGCGTCGCGTCGGCGTACCACTCGCGTGGCACCTGGGACAGCTGGAAGTACTGGCTCGACAGGTCCGCGAACTCGACGTGCTCCGTCCCTGCATCCACCAGCTCGTCGTCCATCACGTACCGCATCTCCTCCAGCAGCGCGTCGCTGTCGGCGGTGAAGGAGATGTAGTGTACCTCCTCCGGGAAGCGCGCCGCGTCGTGCGCGTTCCCGTAGTACAGGTCGAACAGCTCCTGGTCCGACTCTTTCAGCCCGTTCATCGCGACGCTCGTGTAGACGAACTCCCGGGCACCGGCGCCGACCTCGCCCGCGAGCAACACGACGCTCCCGGGTGGTGCCCCGCCGCCGATCATCGAATCCAGCCGGGAGATACCCGTCGGCAACCGTTCCATACCCGACGGTCGGTCGGTGCGCAGGTAACCGTTACGGCGGCTCCCGGTCGGATGTGCTCCGAGAGACAGGTCGTGTACAGCAGACGGTGGCATCCCTGGAACCGGGCACAGCCAGCAAGCCTCGGCTGTTGTGCAATCGTTTAACCCACATCCCGCGGCCAGTGCCCGCGTGACCTGAGAGCGGCCGACGGCGGACAGCGGGTGTGCGCCACGTCGCCGTCGGGAGGCCAGTGGTGCCTGTTCGCCAGCGCGGGAGCAGCAGCTGTGGTGGGAGCGCAGGGTCTTTCTCCGCGGCGGTCCTCGCTCCGGGCATGCGACTCACCGAGTTCTGCGAGCGACTCGACGACGAGCTCCGGACGGGCGACTTCGCCGACCTCGACGCCAGCGCGAACGGGCTCCAGGTCGGCCCGGAGCGAGGGAACGTCGAGCGTGTCGCCTTCTGCACGGACGGCGTGAAACAGACGTTCGAGCGCGCGGCCGACTGGGGCGCGGACGCCGTCGTCGTCCACCACGGCATCTCATGGGGCGGCATCGAGCGCATCACCGGGCGGACGTACGGCCGGGTCGCGCCGCTGGTCGACCACGACGTGGCGCTGTACGTCTCCCATCTCCCGCTCGACTCCCATCCCGAGTTCGGGAACGCCGCCGGGCTCGCGGACCTGCTCGGCCTCGAAGCACGTGAGCCGTTCGGGGCGGTCGGCCCGGAGCACGTCGGCCAGCGCGGCCGTGCCAGCGACGCGTTCACCGTCGACGGGCTGTGCGACACACTGGCCAGCGAGCTCTCGACCGGCGGCCAGCCCGTCCGTACTATCGACTTCGGCCCCGACGAGATCCGCGACATCGCGATCGCCACCGGCGACGGCTCGGACTACGTCCCCGAGGCCGGCGCGAAGGACGTCGACGCACTCGTCATGGGCGAGGGCAAGCAGAAGACCTACCACGAGGCACGCGAGGCCGGCCTGAACGTGTTCCTCGCCGGGCACTACGCCACGGAGACCTTCGGCGTCCGGAACCTGCAGGACTGGGTCGACCGCTGGGACGCGGAGATAGAGACGACGTTCTTCGACGTTCCGACCGGGCTCTGAGCGGTTTCATTCAGTCCGACGGCGAACGGAACGACTAACTCGACGGCCCGGTGACACCACCGCATGAGCGACACCACGCTGGACGAGGCGACGCTCTACGCCGGGGGCGGCATCGGCCTCGTCGCCTTCCTCGCGGGCTACCTGTTGACCGGTGTCCTGTTCGTCGCCCGTACGGTGGCCGCAGGAGAAGCCATGGTCACCGACACGTTCGTCCGGACCGGCTGGCGGTTCTACGCGAGCCACGGCGTCCCCATCGTCGCCGGCGGCGCACGTGTCGGCACCGACGGTCTCGTCCCGGTCGTCGTTCCCGCGGCGGTGCTCGTCCTCGCCGGGTGGGTGCTGGTCGACCGCCGCGACCGAGTCGACGCCGAGGCGGGCGACGCCGCGGTCACCGGCGCGGCCGTCACGACCGGCTACCTGTTCGGTGCGGTCGCCTGTCGACTCGTCCTCGTGACGGCCCTCACCAGACCGTTCCCGGCGGCGCCAGCGCTCGTCGAGACTGTCCTGTACGCCGGCCTCGCGTTCCCGCTCGTCTTCGGCGGCCTCGGCGGCTACGTCGGTGCCCGGTTCGCCTGAGCCGGGGAAAGGGTATTGTCACCGGCGGCGGTAGCATCGCCCATGACCCTCCTCGTCCCCTTCGACGGCGCCGCACTGTCGACCACCGCACTCCGACGCGCCACCGAGTTCGCGACGTTCCGCGGCGAACAGCTGGTCGTCCTCACTGTCGTCCCGGACGACCCCGAGTACGCACGCGAGCGCGACTGGCTCGACCCCGAGGACACCTTCGACGTCGGCGTCATCGAGCGAAAGCTCCGCCAGCGCGTCCGCGACCTCGCCCCCGACGCCGACTTCCGCTGCGAGCTCATCGAGAACGTGGAGCCGGTCGCAAGCGAGGCGACCGACGTTGCCCGCCGCATCCGCGAGGTCGCCGGCGAGGTCGACGCCAGCGTCGTCTTCGTCGGCAGCGAGAATGCGGGGCGCGTGACGAACCCGCTCTCCAGCGTCGGCTCTCCCGTCGCCGATACTCCGCAGTACGACGTGTACATCGCCCGCCGACGCGACGAGTGAGAACGCTCTTCTCTCCGGGCGGTGTAGCGCCGGGTGGCCGATGACGACGCACCCGCTCCGAGCCGGGGTGGCTCCCGGCCGTGACGAGCCCTATGAGTGCCGAGGCCGAACTATTACCGACTCTCGGAGTGAGTCGACCACAGCCCCATAGAGCGGCGCCTGTTGGTAATCGACCAAGCTCGGCGGTGGAGAGAGTCCCAAGCGACGGCCCGCTCCCGAGGCAATGTCACTCCCGGCGTCCGGTTCGACCGTCTCGGGGAACGGCTCGGTCGGCTGTCGCGTCCTCGGTCGCAGTTCGGAGATATTTCGGGTGGGTTCCTGCGGGGGTTCGTCGAACGGATACGGCGGTTCCGGTCGGCATCGCCGAGTGGGAATCTCCAGTACGCATTTATCATTTTCGTCGGAACGACACACATGGGCATCATCTGCGAGTTCGAGTTGCAGTCAGCGGATCTGCCGCTGTGTGGAGTCGCGAGGGAACTGGACTCCAGACTGATCGTCGACACCGTCGTCTCCGGAACGACCGGGGAGCCGGCGCTCGTGTTCTCTGCGACCGACGTCGACACGGACGCGCTCGAGTCAGCGCTACTCGGCGACGACTCGGTCGTGGAGTTCGTCGCCATCGACTCGGCCATCGTCAAGTCCCGGTATCGGGCCACGTTGGAGACGGACTACGTCGAGATGTACACACAGCTCGTCGACGGGCAGACGTATCCGATGGGTGCGCTCGTGACCGAGCACGGGTGGAAGGTGAGCACGCAGTTCGCCGACAGAACAGACCTCGAAGCGTTCCGGGACGCCTGTCAGTCCAGCAGCGTCACGTTCCGCCCGCACCGGCTCTGTGAGACGGAACACGGCGGTGACGACTACGGACTCACCGTTCCACAGCGGGAAGCGCTGCTGACAGCCCACCGGCTGGGGTACTTCGCCGTCCCGCGCGCGGCGGACCTGGAGGAGCTCGCAGCGGAATTGGATGTGACTACGTCGGCGGTTTCGGAGCGCCTCCGTCGTGGGACAGAGCAGTTGATCGGACACACGATTGCTAGCACGGAACGGTAACACCGGGCGGCCCGAAGGCGACTGTTTCGATCGGATACCGCTCTTATAAACTGCTGGACGGATGTTGCTAACGGTTAGGCCTGTGGTCCACCTACCACTACACGAGGGTGACCCAGAATGACGCTCCAACAGGACCCACACGTGACTGCCCGCGAGGCACACTTCGTCGGGGGCGGCATCGCTTCGCTCGCCGGCGCAGCGTTCCTCGTGCGAGATGGGAACATGCCCGGCGAGAACATCCACGTCTACGAGAAACTGGACGTCACTGGCGGCGCGATGGACGGCGCAGGCGACCCGGATGAGGGCTACCTCATTCGGGGCGGCAGGATGTTCAACTACCCGACCTACGAGTGTACGTGGGACCTCTTCGAGACGATTCCGTCCCTCGAAGACGACTCGCGGTCGGTCAAGGACGTGATGGACGAGTTCAACGACGCGAACCCCTCGCACGCGAAGACGCGGTTGATGTACGAGGGCGAGCGACTCGACGCGTCGAACTACGGACTGACGCACCAGCACCGGCAGTCGCTCGCCAGACTGCTGCTCACGCCCGAGGCACAGCTCGGGGACACTCGCATCGAGGAGTGGTTCGACGAGTCGTTCCTGGAGACGAACTTCTGGTACGTCTGGGCGACGATCTTCGCGTTCCAGCCCTGGCACAGCGTCGCGGAAGTTCGGCGATACATGTACCGGTTCCTCCACGAGTTCCCGCAGCTACACACGATGGAGGGTGTCGACCGGACGAAGTACAACCAGTACGACTCGATGATTCTCCCGCTCAGGCGCTGGCTCGAAGACCGCGGTGTCGACTTCGAGTACGGACACGAGGTGACGGACGTGGACATCGTTCCGTCGCGGAGCGGGCGGACCGTCGAACGAATCCACTGTGAGACCGACAGCGGAACCGAGTCCGTCGACGTCGACTCGTCGGACCTCGTGTTCGTGACGAACGGGTCGATGACCGACGGGTCGTCCATCGGCGGGATGGACGAGGTTCCCGAGCTGCACGAGACCGGCGCGTCGTGGGAGCTGTGGCAGTCCATCGCCGAGGACAACCCGCAGTTCGGGAACCCGTCGGTGTTCGCGGATAACGTCACCGAGACGAAGTGGGAGTCGTTCACCGTTACCCTGCACAACACCGAGCTGTTCGACCACATCGTCGACTTCACCGAGGAGGAGCCGGGCAACGGGCTCGTCACCTACCTCGGATCGAACTGGCTGTTGTCGACGGTCGTCGCCGCGCAGCCACACTTCGAGAACCAGCCGGACGACGTGAAGGTCTTCTGGGGCTACGCCCTGTTCCCGGACCGCGAGGGGAACTACGTGGAGAAACCGATGTCCGAGTGTACCGGCCGGGAGATCCTTCAGGAGCTGTGTTACCACCTGCAGTGCGAAGACCGGCTCCCGGAGATACTCGACGACGTGACCTGCATTCCGGCGATGATGCCGTTCATCACGGCGCACTTCCAGCCACGGGAGCCCGGTGACCGGCCAGATGTCGTTCCGGACGGGTCGAACAATCTGGCGTTCCTCGGCCAGTACGCCGAACAGCCACGGGACGTCGTGTTCACCGTCGAGTACTCGGTTCGGTCGGCGATGACCGCGGTCTACGAGATGCTCGACCTCGACGAGACGGTCCCGCCGGTGACCAAACACTACCGGGACCCCGACGTCCTCGCGGACGCCGTCCGTGCCGCGCACCGGTGACTCCTCGACCGACCCACGGAGGCGACGGACGCGGTGCGGGCGGCCACGGAGCGGCCGCGTGACGACCCGCCTTGCAAACACTCAAAGTGGCGACGAACCTAGCGGGGTCGTGAGAAAGTCGCTCCTCGTCTACGACGGTAGCAACGCCCTGTTCCGGGCTGCCGCCGAGGCGGTGACCCGTCGGACGGACGACCTCGTGGCCGTTCGCTGGGACGCCGAGCCGGTGCAGGCGTTCCTGGAGGCGCAGTTCGATGCCCGACCCTTCGCGTTCATCCTGGTCGAGGGAGACTTCGTCCACGTCGGCCAGGAGACCGTCGGGCGAATCCTGCGCCGGGCTGGGGTCGCCGGCCCGCTCGTCGACAGGCTGAAACGCACCTACGCGGTCGGGGGCGCTCCGCTCGGCCGGCTGGTCCACGGGCGGACGGTGGCAGACCTCGACGGTACCTTCCCGCTGTCGGCGGGGGCCGCGGCCCACCTCGCGGCACTCCGGCAGGTCCAGGAGATACCCGTCCGGGAGGCCGGCGCCGGGGAGCCCTGATCAGCCCTCGGCGAGCGCCTGCCGGACCGCCGCCTCGACCGACGTCTGCTCGATGGGAACGACCGACTGCAGGTCCCGCTCTGGGTCGACCGTCACGGGGTTCCGCATGCTCTCGACCAGCGGCCGGGCGATGGCGTACTGGACGTCGGTCGTCAGCCGGAGCCAGTGCGAGGAGAGCGCCGGTGACATCACCGGCACCGGCACGATCAGGACGCGCTTGCCCTTCTCCCTCGCGGTCAACTTCAGCAGGGACTCGTAGGACCACACCGTCGGCGCGCCGATATCGTAGATACCGCCTCTGGTCTCGTCGACGTCGAGAACGCCGACAAGGTAGGCGACGGCGTCGTCGATGCCGATGGGCTGACACGGCGTCCGCACCCACTTCGGCACCGTCATCACTGGCAGCCGGTCGGTGAGGTCGTCGACGATGCGGAAGCTCGCGCTGCCGGCGCCGATGATGATCGCCGCACGGAGGACGGTCAGGTCGAAGCGCCCGGACTCGAGCACGGACTCGACCTCTCGGCGGGAGGCGAGGTGCGGTGAGAGGTTCCGCTCGTCGCCGCTGATACCGCTCAGGTAGACCACCCTGTCGACACCGGCCGCCGACGCCACCTCCCGGAACCGGCGGGCGTAGGTCCGGTCCAGCTCCGCGAAGTTCTCGGCCGTCAGCGAGTGAACCAGGTAGTAGGCCGCGTCGATGCCCTCACAGAGCCCGTCCAGCGACGCCGGGTCGCCGAGGTCGCCCTCGAATATCTCGACCTCGTCGGGGAACTCCGACCGACTCGCACTCCGGGAGAAGGCGACGACTTCGTGACCGGCCGAGCACAACGATTCGACGAGTCGACCGCCCACGAACCCGGTCGCGCCAACGACGAGAACACGCATTACTGGACGTACGGGCCGCTACGGCAAGGGTGTTCGGTTGCGTTCTCGTATCCGGTTGCGACTCCGGGGACGCCGAAGCGGAGGGGCCCGGCAAGCCCGACACCAACATGAACATTTATGATAGACTGGTGCGGAGGTAGGGACACGATGAGTCACGTACTCGCGGCACGCCCGGCCCGACCGACACGGAATCGCCAGCAGACGACCACCACACCACCCAGACGACGCACCACATGAGCACACGCACCGACGCCACGCCCGACGCGACCAGCACGAGCCCGCACATCGACGAGTCGACCGACTTCTCCCGACCAGAACCGACGAGCGAGTCCGAACGTGACTCGCCCTCCACCGACGTCTCCTGGACCGCCCAGTGTCAGCGGCAGTTCAGCAGCACCGACACCAGCCGCTGCCGGAACCTCGCCGACGACGAGAACGAGGCGATGCACGGCGGCATCTGAACCCGTCGAACCCATCCCCGTCGGGTCGCCACGGTTGAGCGACCTGATGTAATGGGCCCGTGTACGGCGATGATGGGGCCGTCGTGAGCATCTCCGTAGACGACCCGTCGACCGCCGGCCTGGGTCATCTGTTCGAGGACCCGGCGACCGCCGTCGAGGCCCACCTGGACGACCACGGGACCAACGTCGCGGTCGTCGCCGAGCCGTTCGCCGGTCGCGAGGTGCTGTTGGACGACGCCGAGGAGACGTTCGGCCCCGCCGCGGCCGGTGAGCCGGACCCGTCCTGCGACCGTCTCGACGAGTAGCGCGCCCACGGTGCCCGTGGCGCTCAGTCACTCCTTGGCGGTCAGGCGAACTGGGAGCACCTCGACGCCCACGAGGCGAACGTCGCGTGGCTCCGTGTCCGACGATAGAGGTCGATGTCCACCGCCGGGGTGCGGTCAAAATCCGGCCGAGAACCGCACGGCTGCCGGTTCGAAAAGTGAGGCTGCTGGCGGTTACCGCGGCGACGAATCGAACTACCGGCAGGACCAGTTTAATTAGATAAGTTTTATGGCCGACCGCTCGCCAGATAGCATCATGGTACATAGTACCAGGAGAGACGTTATCAAGGTCAGTGGGGCACTGCTCGGCGGAATCGCGGTCGGAACCACGGTCACGGCGGCGACATCGGCGGATCGGTTCATCGTCCAGACCAAGGGACGAGGACTACCGGGGGGTGTCGACGTGGTCCACGAGATGCCGGGGACGGACCTGGCCGTCGTCACCGGCGACGAGGATGTTCTGGCGTCGTCAAGCGGCGTCAAGGCCTTCGCGCCCGACATCGAACTCGAACTGAACGAGCCGGAGACGAACGCGGAGGTACCCACGTTCGACGCCTCGGACTACCAGGGACAGCCGGGTGACTTCCTGCAGTGGGACAAGGCCGACCTGAACGTGTCCGAGGCGCACGAGACGACGGAGGGTGAGGGCACGCGCGTCGCCGTCATCGACTCCGGGGTACTGGAGACCCACCCGGACCTCGCGGGGCCGTTGAACGTCGAGCTCTCGCGGAACTTCACGGACGACGGCGGCGACCACAACCCCGTCGGCGGGGGCGACCACGGCACACACGTGGCGGGCATCGTCGCGGCCGACAACGGCGGCGGCATCGGCGTGAACGGCACCGCGCCGAAGACCGACCTGGTGGACTGCCGGGTGTTCTCCGCCGAGGGCGGTGCTTCGTTCGCGGACATCCTCGCGGCGGTTGTCTACAGTGCGAACGTCGACGCCGACGTCGCGAACCTCTCACTCGGCGCGTACCCGGTTCCGCGCCAGTCGCTCGGCTCGTTCTACGGGAAGGTGCTCAACAGCACCATGACCTACGCGAACAAGGAGGGCACGCTGCTCGTCATCGCGGCCGGCAACGACAGCGCCGACCTCCAGCACGACGGGAACCTCATCAGCCTGCCCAACGAGGGGGCACAGGCGCTCTCCGTGGCGGCCACCGGACCAATCGGCTACGGGTGGAACGCCGAGGACGAGTCGCCGCCCGAGAGCCCGGCGTTCTACACGAACTACGGGACGAACGCCATCACGCTCGGCGCGCCGGGCGGCGACGCAGATCTCGACGCCATCGGGACCGGCGTCCCCTGGTCCAACGACCTCGTGTTCAACACGGTGTTCTCGTACGAGGACACCGACGGTGACGGTGAGCCGGACACCCAGGTGCCCGGCTACGGCTGGAAGGCCGGCACCTCGATGGCCGCACCGAACGTCGCCGGCGCGGCCGCGCTGGTCAAGAGCGCGAACCCAGACTACAACGCCAACCAGGTCGAGTCGGCGCTCAAGCGGGCCGCCGACGTCCCGTCGGGCTACGACAAGACGTACTACGGCAGCGGCTACCTGAACATCGTCGACGCGCTGTAAGCAGGAGGCGGTAACTCACGATCGGGTCGCACTCACATCTTCGTTCTCGCCGGAGCCGTACCAGCTCCGGAGCCGCCCGACGTCGAGCTTGACGTAGTGGTACAGCGTGCCCGTGAGTCCCGACTCCGCGACGCGACGGGGGGAGGTCTCGACGAGGGCGTCGGGGTGGTACGCGACATCGCCGTGGGCGGAGAGGCGGCGGCTGAACGCGGTGTCCTCGTTGGGGACGTTCGGGAAGCCACCGGCCTCGGCGTACGTCTCCGTGTCGACGAAGAAGTTGAAGCCTGGGAGGACGGGTCGCGAGAGGTGCGGGAACACCCGGTTGATGGTGCCCCGGACGAAACTCGCGCGGACGCCCGGCATCCGACAGCGCGACGAGGCCGCGACGAGGTCGTGCTCGCGGGCGAAGCCGAGCAGTTCGTCGAGCCAGTCGGGGTCGACCGTCGTGTCGGCGTCGACGAACGCCAGCCAGTCGCCGCTGGCGACCCGTGCTCCCCGGTGCCGGCCGGCGCCGATGCCGGTCCCCCGCCCCGGTACGACCTGTACGCCGTGGTCTCGGGCGATGGTGGCGGTCCCGTCCCGACTGTCGCCGTCGACGACGAGTATCTCGTAGGTGTGGTCGGTGTCGACGGCGATGATGCTGTCGAGGCAGTCGCCGATGTAGTCGGCCTCGTTCCGTGCCGGGACGACGACGCTGACGGTCGGGTCATCGGCTCGCCGCATAGTCGAGGGCTCCGTTGGCCGGCAGGTCGACCGGCAGCGTCAAATATCTCACCGTTCCTGTCGCGCGAGTGTCTCCGGAGCGGGTGGACCGGGGCAACACCTCGCGGACACAACTGGTCAGGTTCCCTATTTTTAGGTCGGTGCATGGTACCATGGGGTATGGCTGCGGCGGTGTCGACGACGACACGTCCGGCCACAGCACACCACATGGACACGACAATGATCGAACCAGCAACCGCGGAGATACCGACCGCCGCACAGACTGTACTCGAACTCCAGACGCAGGGGGACGCACTGACCGAGATACAGAACAACGACCTGCTCTACTCGTCGTTCTGGGCGAACATCGCCCTGGCCGGCGTGGCGATACTACTGTTCGTCTACATGGGCCGTGACGTCGAGGACTCGCGCGCGAAGCTCATCTGGGTCGCGACGCTACTCGTGCCGCTCGTCTCGATCTCGTCGTACATCGGGCTGGCGTCGGGCCTGACCGTCGGCTTCCTCGAGATGCCGTCGGGGCACGCTCTGGCGGGCGAGGGACAGATACTCTCGCCCTGGGGCCGCTACCTCACCTGGACGTTCTCGACACCCGCCATCCTGGCGGCGCTGGGGCTCCTCGCCGGCACCGACTTCACGAAGCTGTTCACGGCCATCACGATGGACATCGCGATGTGCATCACCGGGCTGGCGGCCGCGCTGACGAACTCCTCTGTGCTGTACCGCTGGCTGTTCTACGGCGTCAGCTGTGCGTTCTTCCTCGCGGTCGTCTACGTCCTGCTGTTCGAGTGGCCGGACGACGCGCGCGCCGCGGGCACCGACGAGATATTCGGCACCCTGAAGAATCTCACCGTCGTGCTCTGGTTCGGCTACCCGGTCCTCTGGGCGCTCGGCTCGGAGGGGCTGGCAATCCTGAGCGTGGGTGCCACCTCGTGGGGCTACTCGGGGCTCGACATCCTCGCGAAGTACGTGTTCGCGTTCCTCCTGCTCCGGTGGGTCGCGAACAACGAGTCCGTCGTCGCGAGCAACCAGGCCGTCATCGGCGGTGGGTCATCGGCGGACGACTGAGGCCAGCGGACCGTCGACCGGAGCCAGCGAGTAGTCGCTCTCGTCCTCCGGGGAGTACGGTCCACACCCGACGCCGTCGACCGTGCTTCCGCTGCACGAGAACGACCCGTCGAGGTACACCTCGACCGTGACCGTCGCGCTCGTCAGGCTCACGTCGCCGGGGCTGACGACCGCTCCCTCGACGGTCGAGTCGCTCACGACGACGTTGTCCCCGACGACGTCCGCAGTGACGGTGGTGCCGGTGTCGATGGTCACGTCGCCGTCGGCGTCGATGGGACCCCCGACGCTGGTGTCGGTAAGGTCCACGTAGGTGTTGCTGTCGATGCCGCCGCCGACCTCGGAGTCGGTGAAGTCCACGCTGTTGCCGACGACCGAGCCCTCGACGACCGAGCCCGTGTCGCCGGTCACCTGGGTGGTGGCGGTCAGGTCGCCGCCGACGGTCGTGTTCGTGAGGTCCGCGTCACCCCCGCTGTCCACGTCCCCGGTGATGGTCCCGTTCGTCGCGTCGAGCTGCGCTGCGTCGACGTCGCCGAGGACCGCACCACCCGAGACGATGTCCACGTCGCCGGCCGTGGTCACGTCACAGTCGACGACGACGTCGACGGTGACGTCGCCCGTGCCACCGGCGGTCTCGTTCTGCACCCACGGACAGCCGACCTCCGGCTGGAGCCGCGACGGGACGGGGTCGGCGTCGAACGACGCGAGCTCGTAGCTCTCGTCGCTCTCCGGGCTGTGCCAGTACACCGTCACGGCCTCGTCGACCGGGTAGACCGACACCGGGTCGCCGAGCGTCAGCGTCTCGTTCTGCAACACGTCGGGGTCGGCGATCCCCTCGACGACGACCCGACCCTCGCCGTCTCCGAGCGTCTCGCCGCCCCTGAGGACGAGCTCGGAGCCGGCGGCTCCCTCGCTGGGCTGGAGGTCGAGGGAGGCCTGGGGGGCCGGCGGGGTGTCGTCGGCGAACCCACCCGCGATGAAGAACGTGAGCGCGGCAAGCATGACAGCGATGGCCACGAGGAGAATGCTCCCGACGACCGGGGAGACCGCACGCTGGCGTCGCTCGGTACCGATGCGACGAGTTGAGAGCACGCCGGCCGCTTGCCACGCCTCACGGGAGAGGTTTGTGGCAGCCCGACCCCGATGGGTGGCTCCTATCGGCCCACCGGCAGGAGCGTTTTTGTCCGTCGGCCGCCTCGTACGGACGATGAACGACGGCGACAGGGCCCCATCGACAGGGACCGCGCCAGGGTTGCCGGACGGTACGCGCCCCGGTCGGGTCGCGCTCGCCGTGACGGACCTCGACCGACAGGTCTCCTTCTACCGGGACGTGCTCGGACTCGTCGTCAGAGCGCGAGACGGCGAGGGTGCGACGCTCGGCACCCCGGACGAACCGTTGCTGGAGTTCCGCGCGGCCCCCGACGCACCCGAACGGACCGGCACCGAGACGGGGCTCTACCACGTCGCGTTCCTGCTCCCCGCACGGTCGACACTCGCCGAGGTGCTCCGTCGCGTCCGTGACCGGTGGCGACTCGACGGCGCCTCCGACCACGGCGTGAGCGAGGCGCTGTACCTCACCGACCCCGAGGGCAACGGCGTCGAACTGTACCGCGACCGCCCCCGAGCGGAGTGGCCGGTGACCGACGACGGGCGCGTCCGGATGGGCGTGGACCCGCTCGACGTCGACGCCCTCGCCGACCTGGCCTGTGGGAGCGCGGGCGTCCCCGACGAGGCGACGGTCGGCCACGTCCACCTGTCTGTGAGCGACCTGCCCGCAGCAGAACGGTTCTACGTCGACACGCTCGGGCTGAACGTCAGGCAACGGTACACGGATGCCGCAGTGTTCCTCGCGGCCGGCGACTACCACCACCACGTCGGCCTGAACACGTGGCAGAACCGGCAGGACCCGCCGACCGGACGCGGGCTCGACTGGTACGAACTGCTCGTGCCGGACGGTTCGGCGCTCGACGCCGTCGAAGACAGCCTCCGTGACGCCGACGTCGCCGTCCGCCAGCTCGAGGAGGGCGCTGGCGTCGCGCTCACGGACCCCGACGGCATCGGGCTCCGGCTGCGCGGCCGCTGAGGGTGGGTCGCCCCGTCCGTCCCCGGCCGCTCACCGCGACCGGTCCGGGTCGCCGTGCAGCAGCATGTCGGTGAAGATGGTCTTGAAGCGGTCCTCGTCGATTGACTCGACGACGCGGGTGCGGGCCTCGCCCTCGGTGATGTCGAGCTCGTCGACCAGGCTGTAGCCCCGAGTGAGCCCCTCGCGCTCGTCCACGTCGACGTGGTACACCGGTGCCTCGGTCACGAGGTCCGGCTCGACGACCGTCGCCATCGCGAGCGAGTCCGGCTGCGTGGTCGCGTCCGAGCCGAAGCGCTCCTCGCTGAACTCGCGCAGGTGCGCCGTGATCTCGGTGAAGAAGTCGGCGTAGGGCGTGTCCGCGTCCTCGATGGGTGCGAGCTCGTCGGACTCGAGCGTCGCCTGTCGCATCGTCAGCCCCCAGTCGAGCAGCGTCACGTCCAGCTCGCGCATGACGACCTTCGCGGCGTCGGGGTCCACCCAGAAGTTGAACTCCGCCGACGGCGTGTCGTTCCCGAGCGTGTTCACCGCACCGCCCATCACGACGACCTCCTCGACGAGGTCGCCGAGGCGGGGCTCGCGGCGGAGCGCCAGCGCGACGTTCGTCAGCGGGCCGATGCAGACCAGCGTCAGCTCCCCCGGCGACTCCCGGACCGCCTCGACGATGGCGTCCGGCCCGTAGCCCTCGGCAGATTCGATGCCGGTGTCCGGGAACAGCTCGCCGCCGAGCCCGCCGGCGCCGTGGACGTGGTCGACGTGCTCGAACTCCTTGACGAGCGGCCGCCGCGCCCCCTCGTACACCGGCACCTCGTCGGCGACGCCGGCCAGCTCGAGCGTGTACTTGGCGTTCTCGACCTGGTAGTCGAACTCCACGTTGCCCGCGACGACGGTCAGCAGCTCCAGCTCGATAGCGTCGGAGAGCGCCCCGAGCAGGATGGCCTGCGTGTCGTCTCCCGCAGTGTCCGTGTCGACGATGACGCGACGGGTCATGCGCAGGTGTCTGCCGCGCCGGGGCTTAGTTCGCCCGGAGGTGGCAACGTGGCCGACGCAGCCGAACCGTCTTTGCCCACCCGTGCGTCGATGCGACCATGTCCAGGGTCGTCAGCTTCGGCAGCGTCAACGTCGACCACGTCGGCTACCTCTCGCAGGACCGCATCGCAGTCCTCGCCGACGCCCACGGCTGGTTCCCCGACGCGGGCGAGACGGTGCGCGTCGACGCCGTCCCCGCCGCCGTCCGCGACGACCTCACGGAGACGTTCCTCGGCGGGAAGGGCGCGAACCAGGCCGTCGCCGCGGCAGCGGCCGGGGCAGACGCGAGCCTGCTCGGGTGTGTCGGGGAGGACGAGGCCGAACACGCGGTCGTGGAGACGCTCGCAGAGCGCGGCGTGACGGTCGACGGCCTCGAGCGCGTGGACGCGCCGACGGGCTACGCGGCCATCGTCGTCGACGAGACCGCCGAGAACCGCATCGCCATCGTCGCGGGCGCGAACGGCCGGGTGACGCCGGCGTACGCCCGTCGACACGCCGACCGGCTCCGCGACGCGGACTGCCTGCTCCTCCAGAACGAACTGCCGGCCGCGGCGTCGCTCGCTGCGCTGGACGAGCTGTCGGCTGCCGGGCGGCGGCCGACGGTCGTCTACGACCCCGCGCCCGCCGACGGGGCCGAACGCGTGCTCGCCCACGATGCCGTCGACGTAGTGACCCCCAACGAGAGCGAGGCAGCCGCGCTCGCCGAGCTACTCGCCGACTTCGACGGGACGGTCGTCCGGACGCTCGGTGCGCGTGGCGTCGCGGTCGAGACCGTCGACGACTCGTTCCACGTCGACTCGCCGACCGTCGACGCCGTCGATACGACCGGCGCGGGCGACGTGTTCGCGGGCTACCTCGCGGCCGCGCTCGGTGACGGCGCGGCGCTGCGGGCCGCAGTCGAACGGGCAGCGGTCGCCGCCGCGCTCTCGACCACGGCGGAGGGCGTCCAGACGGCAGTCCCGGCGCGGACGCGGGTGCTCGACGAGATCCGCGACTGAGAAGTCCGACGTGTTCGCCTACTCCTCGTCCTCGAACTCCAGCGCCACGCTGTTGATACAGAAGCGCTTGCCCGTCGGTTCCGGCCCGTCGTCGAACACGTGCCCGAGGTGGCTCTCGCAGTTCGCACAGACGACCTCGATGCGGCGCATCCCGTGGCTCAGGTCCTCTCGCTTCTCGACCTTGGCGTCGTCCGCGGCGTAGAACGACGGCCAGCCGCAGCCGTGGTCGAACTTCGTCTCCGAGTCGAACAGCACCTCGCCACAGCCCTTGCAGCGGTACTTGCCGTCCTCGAAGTGGTCGACGTACTCGCCGGAGAATCGCGCCTCTGTACCCTGGTTTCGGAGTATCTCGTACTCCTCGTCGTCGAGCTGCTCGCGCCACTCCGCGTCGGAACCGGGAACGTCGGCCGTCGACTCCTGGGGACTGTCGCTCATAGCACGTGGTAGGCGCGGGAACGGCAAAGGTGCCGTGGTCGGAGAGGGTCACAAAAATTGTAAACCCTCCGTGACGTTCCGACGTGTACTGACCACTCTCGCGGTGGAACTGGCTGGAAACGGGACCACCGGGAGCCGTGCGAGACAGACTCATTCACCGCGAACGCGTATTTCAAGCCTTATGCCGCCCGGTTGCGTCCGATGGTGCAATGAGCTACAACATCGGTCTCGTCGGCAAGCCCTCGGTGGGCAAGTCGACGCTCTTCAACGCCGCGACGATGAACGACGTCCCCGAGGGCTCGTACCCCTTCACGACCATCGACCCCTCAATCGGCGAGGCGTACGTCCGGGTGGACTGCGCCGCACCGGAGTTCGACGAGTCCTGCACCCCAGACACGGGCTACTGCCGCGAGGGCACACGCTACGTCCCCACCAAACTCGTCGACGTGGCCGGCCTCGTCCCCGGTGCCCACGAGGGGCGCGGCCTCGGCAACCAGTTCCTCACCGACCTGAACGAGACGGACGTGCTCGTCCACGTCGTCGACTTCTCCGGCGAGACGGACCTCGAAGGCGAGCCCACCGAGGACCACGACCCCCGCGAGGACATCGACTTCCTCGAGAACGAGCTCGACCAGTGGTACGTCGGCATCCTCGAGACGGGCATCGAGAAGTTCCAGAACCGCTACCAGGCGACGGACGACCACTCCATCGAGATCGAGCTCGCCGACCAGATGTCCGCCTTCGGCACGAACAAGGACGAGATCAAGCAGATCATCCTCGCGCTCGACCTCGAACTCGACCCCGAGACCTGGGACGACGACGACCGCCACGCGCTCGCCCGGGAGATCAGGAAGCGGACGAAGCCGATGGTCGTCGCCGCGAACAAGATGGACACGCCCGCCGCCCAGGAGAACTGGGACGCGATCACCGACGACCCCGACTACGACCACCTCCAGTTCGTCCCCGTCAGCGCCCACGCCGAGAAGGCACTGAAGAACGCCGCCGAGCAGGGCGTCGTCGACTACCACGCCGGCGACGACGACTTCGATATCGTCGCGGATATCTCCGACGAACAGGAACAGGGCCTCGAGCAGATCCGCGAGTTCGTCACCACCTTCGGCGGCACGGGCGTCCAGCAGGCCATCGAGGCCGCGCTGTTCGACGAGCTCGGCGTCATCGCCGTCTTCCCCGGCGGTGCCGAAGCGATGGGTGACGAGCAGGGCCGCGTGATGCGCGACTGCTTCCTCCTCCCCGGCGGCTCGACGACCAGCGACTTCGCGTACCACCTCCACTCCGACATCGGCGACGGCCTCCTCCACGGGCTCAACTGCCGGACAAAGCGACAGATGGGCGGCGACACCGAACTCGACCACCGCGAGGTCGTCGAGCTCGTCACGACGAACTGACCCGTCGTTTTTGTACGAAGCCGCGGCCAGGCGTGGCGTGCTCTGACCACTCGCCACGCGACGGCCGAGGCCGGTGTGCGACGCACCGTCGCGTGACCCCGGAAGCCGCCGGCGCGTCGTCTGTTCGCCATCCTCGGGGACGGCACACGCGGTGCGGCCGACTGTGGACCGGCCGCATCCCACCACCCTCTCCCAACGAGTCCGGCGCGGGGACTATGGGGGCGCGGTCCCCAGTGTCGGCCGATGACCAGAACTATCGCCGTCGTCGGGGCCGGCGTCGCCGGTGTCGGCGTGGCTGACGCCTGCCGGGACGAGGCGGCCGAGGTGACGCTGTTCGACAAGGCCAGAGGCATCTCCGGGCGTGCCGCGACCCGACGCAGGAACGGCTGTCGCTACGACCACGGCGCGAACTACATCAAACCCGGCGGCGACGACTGGGTCGAGGGAGTCCTCGCCGAACTCGGGAGCGACGGCCTCGCCGACATCGAGCTGCCGGTGTGGACCCACGACGCCGACGGCGTGATCGCCGAAGGTCGCGCCGGTGACGGGCCGAAGTGGACCTACGCGCGAGGTATCACCCAGTTCGCGAAGCGGGTCAGGAAGCGCGGCGGTGCGTCCGTCCACACCGAGACCCGCATCGAGTCCATCGCCCGCGGGAGCGACGGCGGGTGGACGCTGACCGACACCGACGGCGAGACATACGGCCCGTTCGACGAGCTGGTACTGACGCCACCGGCACCGCAGACCGCCGACCTGCTCGCCGCGACGGACTGGGACGACGACCGGCTGGCCCGACTCCACGCCGCCGTCGACGCCGTCGAGTTCCGGACCATCCGGACGGTGCTGCTGCACTATCCGTTCGAACTCGACCGGCCGTGGTACGCGCTCGTGAACCCGGACCGCGACCACCCCGTCGGCTGGCTCTCCCGCGAGGCGTGCAAACCCGACCACGTGCCCGACGGCGAGGGCCTGCTCGTCGCCCAGATGGCTCCGGACTGGTCGGTCGAGCACTACGACGAGCCGCTGGACTCCGCTGCCGACGCCGTCGCCTCGCTCGTCGCGGCGCTCCTCGACGACGACCGACTGACGGAGCCGGACTGGGTCGACGACCAGGGCTGGCGCTACGCGCTCCCGGACTCGAGCATCGACGCCGACGACGCCCGCTGTGCCGAGGACGCCGGGCTCTACGTCGCGGGCGACTGGGTCGCCGGCGAGGGCCGTGTCCACCTCGCCTTCGAGAACGGCCGGACCGTCGGCCAGCGCATCACTGGGCAGGAGTAACGGCATCGCTCGTCACCGAGAGGAATAGCGGCGGGTCGCGTGTCGCGCCCACCGAGCTATGACAGGAGTCGTGCTGGCGCTCTCGCCTCGGCCATCGCGGCCCCACCCGCGGATGGCACCGACTGCGTCGTCGACCGCCGCCCAAGCACGTCCACAGCATCGCTCGCGGCGTCATTAACCGTCACGAGAGAATCGAGGGTCGAATCAGGGTTCGAGTCGAACGCGGAGTGAGAGCCCGTTCAGTGGGCCCGGCTCACGTGTCCGAGGGGACGAAGCACACCCCCGTCGACGAACGTGAGCGACGTCGACACGAACGGTTTTGGTACTGTGTCACGATACCAAACGACATGGTAGACCGTCGGAACTACGCGTTCGAGTCGACCACGCCGACCGTCCACGAAGACGCGTTCGTCGCCCGCGACGCCACCCTGGTCGGTGACGTCCGTATCGAGCCCGATGCGAGCGTCTGGCCGGGCGTCGTCCTCCGGGGCGACGTGGGAACCGTCCGCGTCGGTGCGGAGTCACACGTGGGGGATACGGCCGTGTTCCACGCCAGCGAGGTCGGCGACCGTGTCATGGTCGGCCACGGCGCAGTGCTGAACGATGCCACCGTCGAGGCCGGTTCGCTGGTGGGCATCAACGCGACCCTGAACTCGGGAGCGACCGTCGGCGAACGGAGCGTCATCGCGGCCGGAACCGTCCTCCCGGACGGGTTCGCGGTCCCGCCGGAGTCGTTCGCCCGCGGCGTCCCCGCGACGGTCGTGCCGCTGTCGGAGACGACCGTCGAACCGGAGGAGATAGCGTCCGCCTACTCGTCGGGGGCCTACACCGACCTCGCGTCGCGCCACGAAGGACTGTTCGAGTAGTCCACGCCCGGGGACCCGCGTTAGTCCCGGATGCGTGCGAGCAGTGCAGCGATGACCAGCGCCACGAGTGCGACGGCCACGCCGAAGCCCGGCGTCCCACCGTCGTCCGCCCCCTCGGTCGTCCCCGGTGCCTGCGTGGTCTCGTTCGCCGACGGCGTCGCGGTCCCGTTCGCCGTTGCGGTCCCCGTCGGGGTGTCGGTCCGCGGCTCGAAGGCCTCGATGATGACACCCGGCGACTCGGCCGAGCCGTTGACCGCGGTGAGCTCGACCTCGCCGGCCTGTTCGACGGTGAGCGTGGCGGTGCCGCTCTCGTCGGTCGTCGCGACCGTTTCGCCGTCGATGCGCACCTCGGCGCCGGCCGCGGGCTCGTCGTACTCGTTGGTGACGTCGACCCGGACACTCTGGCCCACCACGACCTGGGTGTTCATCGGCTCGACCGTCAACCGCGGCGTCCGCACGATCGCGAACGTCCGGGTCCGGTCGCGCTCGCCGATGCGGAAGGTCGTGCTGACGGTCTCGTAGCCCTCCTTGTCGACGGTGACCGTGTAGCGCGTGTTCACGTCGAGGCTGACGCTCCGGTTCCCGCTGCCGTCGGTCCGGAACGTACCGATGGTCCCGCTCGCGTCCTCGATCTCGATGTTGGCCCGGAGCGGCTCGGCGGGGTCGAAGTGGGCGTCGACGACGCTGAAGTCGACCGTGACACTGCCCTGCTCGACCTCGACGGGCACGTCCGTATCGCCGGAGAGCCTGACCGTCCGACGCTCCTCGTAGTACCCCGGCTTCGTGATCTCGACGGTGTAGTTGCCGCGTTCGAGCGTCGGAGTCGTGTACGTCCCGTCGTTGCCGGTCGTCCCGGTGTCGGCGAGCACCGTGCGCCCGTCCTTCCGAAGCTGGACGTCCGCATCGCTCACAGCGTTCCCGCTCGCGTCGACGACGGATATCTCCCCTGTCGCCGACGGGTACATCGTCACCGTCACGTCGGTGGTGCCCTCGACGTTCTCGACCGTCACCGGGTTGTTCTTCACGAGCATCGGGTGGCTCGGTGTTATCTCGACGGTCGCGCCCTCCGGCACGTCGAACAGCACCTCACCGGTCGCGACAGTCCCGCTCGTCTGTTCCTCACCGTCGTACGAGACCGTCACCTCGGCGTTGCCCAGGGGGTCACCCTGCGCGTTCACCACCGTCACACGGAGCGTCACGTCGGTGTCAGTCGTGCTCGCCGATGCCACCGCGGGGCCGGCAGCTACTGCCATGGGGGAGACGAGCAACGACAGGCCGACGAGTACCACTGTGAGTCGCATACTGTTGCAGAGTGGAACCCGTATTCACTTAAATTTCTCCGGTACGTGCCCCTGGAATCCCCGTCGAACCCACCGCTTTCGGTCAGGGGCGCCTGCGTCCCTCACGCTCCCGTTTTTTCACCGTGGCACTCGTGGGTCCCAGTTGGACGCCGCGACGTGCGGCCCGACACGACCACAGCCATGGACTCCAAGCACTTCCTGTTCGTCTCCGCCGACGCCGCACTGGTCACCGGCAGGTCCACCGCGAGGGCCACGGCGTCAAGTACTACATCGAGGCCGAGAGCGACCAGGAGATCGGCGACGGCTTCGTCCCGAAGACCGACGACTGGCGGGCCGAGGTCGACTGGGCCGACGTCGTCGTCTTCGACGACATCTGGGTCGGCGACGACGTCGGCACAGGCGAACTCGCCCGGGACCTCCGGGAGCAGGGCACCGCCGTCGTGGGTGGGACACCGAACACTGACCGGCTGGAGGAGGACCGCGGCTACGCGATGGACGTGCTCGAGGAACACGGCGTCACCACCATCGAGCACCACGTGTTCCACGACTTCGACGCAGCCATCGGGCACGTCCAGGAGCACCCTGCCCCGTACGTCATCAAGCCCCTGGGCGAGGTGCAGAACGTCAAACGGCTCCTGTACGTCGGCGACGAGGACGACGGCAGCGACGTCGTTGACGTGCTGCGGGCGTACGAGAAGGCGTGGGGCCACCGGATGAAGGGGTTCCAGCTCCAGCGCAAGGTCGAGGGCGTGGAGATCGCCGTCTGTGGCTTCTTCGACGGCAGCTCGTTCGTCGACCGGGTGAACTTCAACTTCGAGCACAAGAAACTCTTCCCGGGCAACATCGGCCCCTCCACGGGCGAGATGGGCACCGCGATGTTCTGGGCCGGCCGCAACCGGCTGTTCGAGGAGACCCTGGGCAAGCTGGAGAGCTGGCTCGCCGACGAGGGCTACGTCGGTAGCATCGACATCAACTGCATCGTGAACGAGAACGGCATCTACCCGCTCGAGTTCACGCCGCGCTTCGGCTACCCGACCATCGCGCTGCAGGAGGAGTCCTTCGAGTCCAGCACCGGCCGTTTCTTCTTCGACCTCGCCCACGGCAACGACCCGGACCTCGACGTCCACCGTGGCTACCAGATCGGTGTCCGCATCGTGCTCCCGCCGTTCCCGTTCGACGACGAGCAGACGTACGACGAGAACTCCCGCAACGCCGCCGTCGTCTTCGAGACGGAGAGCCGCGAGGGCATCCACATCGAGGACGCGAAGCGCATCGACGGCCAGTGGCGTGCCGCCGGCGAGTCCGGGATGCCCATCGTCGTCACCGGGACGGGCGAGACGATGCAGGAGGCCCGCGAGCAGTGCTACGGCCGCATCGGCGACATCGTCATGCCCAACATGTACTACCGCGACGACATCGGCGAGCGCTGGATCGACGGCGAGGGCGACCGCCTGCAGGCGTGGGGGTACCTGGGGCCAAAGTCGTAGCGCACACTCGACAGGTTTATAATATTTGTAAACTCGCTGCGGGCGATGGTGACCAATCAGCCGGCTGGCGCGCGGCCTGGCGAGACTGCGCGACTGAAGGGAGCGCGTCTCGCCGACGCTCGTGCGAGGGATGAGGAGCGAAGCGCAGCGAGCACCGCAATCGGTTGGGGAGGTGTGAGGCGCGGTGCTGTGCGGTCGGGTGGGATTGAAAGGGGCGGCAGTCTCGTCGAAGGCAGGCGACGCAAGCACCGCAGGAACGAGGAGCGCAGCGAGCCTCCCGAGTCGAGACGGCCGGGGCTTTCTGGCTGTTATCGGGGAAAGAGAGTCCCACTACGCTCGGTACTCTCTGGATGTTCGCGGTCCACGCTCTTCGGTTTCCCCCGTCGAGAGACAGTGACACCGATGACAGCCGTTCTCGTCGCGAACGCCACGTTCAAGCCACCACCGGTCGACGGTGCGAGCATGACACGCGAAGTCTGGCTGAAGGCCGACGACGCCGTCGGCGACTGGGAGGCGCGAAAGCGCCGCATCACCGCCGGCCTGGAGGCCGGCGTCGACTGGGTCCTCGTCGACGACTGGGACGTCGAGCGCGTCCGCGAGCTCGGTGCGGTGAA
This sequence comes from Haloarchaeobius iranensis, assembly GCF_900103505.1. Taxonomy (GTDB): domain Archaea; phylum Halobacteriota; class Halobacteria; order Halobacteriales; family Natrialbaceae; genus Haloarchaeobius; species Haloarchaeobius iranensis. Next base: position 73,895 of record NZ_FNIA01000009.1, on the reverse strand, counting down.
CGTCGCGGCGTTCCGGAGCGGCGGCGACGTGGACGTCATCGACGACGCGGAGGGCGAGTCGGAGGCAGCGGCGGAAGAGCCGGTCGAACCCGACGCGTACGTCGTCGGGAAGGAGGGCGAGGGCGACGGCACGGTCGAGTTCCCGGCGGACCTCTCCGGCTCTGCCGATCTCTCGACGCTGCGCCGGGGGAACGCCGACGGGGCCTACGTCCGCATTCTCGGACAGGAGTACGAGCGGTTCGCCGAGGCGGCGGCGGAGACGGCCGACTACACCATCGTCGTCGGGGAGGACTGGACCATCATCCCCCTGGAGAACCTCATCGCACGCATCGGCGAGGAGACCGCCCTGGTTGCGGGCGTCTCGGATTCCGAGGACGCCCGCACGGCGTTCGAGACGCTGGAGCTGGGTGCCGACGCCGTCCTGCTCGACAGCGACGACCCGGACGAGATTCGGCGCACGGTCGAGGTGCGCGACGAGTCCGAACGCGAACAGCTCGACCTCTCGTGGGCGACGGTCCGCACCGTCGAGCAGACCGGCAGCGCGGACCGGGTCTGTGTCGACACGGGCTCGCTGCTCGACCACGACGAGGGGATGCTCGTCGGCTCGATGAGCCGCGGGCTGGTGTTCGTCCACGCGGAGACCGCGGAGTCGCCGTACGTCGCCTCGCGCCCGTTCCGCGTGAACGCCGGCGCGGTCCACGCGTACGTTCGCACGCCCGGCGGTGGGACCAAGTACCTGAGCGAGGTCGGCTCCGGCGACGAGGTGCAGGTCGTCGACACCGAGGGCCACACGCGCGAGGCCATCGTCGGTCGCGCGAAGATCGAACAGCGTCCGATGTTCCGGGTCGAACTGGAGCGCGACGGCGACCGCTTCGAGACGCTGCTGCAGAACGCCGAGACAATCAAGGTCCACACGCGCGACGGCCGGACGGCCATCACCGACCTCGCGGAGGGTGACGAGCTGCTCGTCTACTACGAGGACACGGCCCGGCACTTCGGCGAGGCCATCGAGGAGAGCATCGTCGAGAAGTGACCGGCCGACGAGACGGTCTCCGTCGCTGCGGGCTCAGCTGGAGCGCCGTGTCTCGCGGGCCGTCGGAGGCAGTTACGGCACCGCGAGGCTGTTCTCCTCCTCGTCGTCCTCGACGATGATCTGGTCCTTCTCGATGCGGATGGAGAGGTCCCCGGTGTTGTTCCAGGACTGCTCGATGGTCACGAGCACGACCGCGTCGTTGTAGTCGGGGTCCCCGGAGCCGCCGGCGTTGGCCGGGTCGGCGTTCTCCTCGGAGAGCTCGTAGAGGAACACGAACTCGTTGGGCGCGAGCTGGAGCGTCCCGGTCCCGTCGATGCGCGAACCGAGTATCTCGTCGAGGCCGCGCTGTTCCGCGCCCGCCGCGCCGAAGTTGGGCACCGCCTCGCCGTCCTCCAGCACGACGAGGTTCGAGCTCTCCCCGGAGGAATTGAGCGAGATGCGCTTGTCGTTGGCCTCCTCACAGCGGTGCTGGTCGTAGCTGGTCCCGTCGACGGTGATGTCCTGGTACGAATCTTCCCAGTCGTTACACGTCCACGAGGTGGCCCTGACCGTGATGGCCGTCCCCTGCTCGCGGTCCGTCAGCTGATACGACTGGTGCTCGCCTTCGGTTGGGTCGTTCACGTCGTCCTCTGCGGCCTCGGCAGCGATACCATCGTCCGGGTCGCCGTCGGGCCACGGCGTGTACTCGTCGCCATCGGCGACGATGCGGAACGTCGTGAGGCCGTAGATGGCGATTTCACTGCTGTTATCGAGCCCGGACAGCTCCGTTCCCAGCAGCTCGACCGTCGCGTTGAACTGCGTGCTCGAGGTCACGGAGTCGTTCGACGCGTCCGCCGCGAAGGCCGAGTCGATGGGGAGCCGGACCGAGGCCGTCCCCGTGCTGTCGTCGACGACCGTCGTCGACTCGTTCAGACGGTCCGCGAAGAACCGGCCCCACGCCTCGTAGAACCGGCTCTCCACCGTGACGGTGATGTTCTCGGGCGGGAAGCACCCCGGACCGCCGCGGTAGAGCTGCTCGACGATATCTTCGTCGTCCGTCTCGGCCGACCGCATCACGGCCTGTCCGCCGTCGAACTGGCCGGAGATGTTCGTCAGGTCCATCGACAGCGTGCCGTCCCTGTGTTCGATCTCCGGCGGTGACACCATCGAGACGCCGCCGTCGCTGTCGAGCCGCCAGATACCGCCCGCTTCGTACGCGAGCCGATTGCCCCGCCGGTCGTGGTACTGGACGCTCCCGAGCGGTGTCGTCGCCGAGCAGTTCGCCTGTTCGTTGACGGTGAAGCTGACCGAACCGTTCCTGACGACGCGGTACGCGCCGTCACGGCTCCCGAGGTCGATGCCCACGGGGCCACTGGCCGTGTCGCCGACCCGTGCGTCGAGTTCGTGCATGCCCATCTGCGCCGAACTGACCGATGCCTCCTCCTGGATGCTGTCGACGGCCACCGAGCCGGCAAGCAGTATCGCCGCGATGCCCACCGCCACCATCCCGAACAGCAGGACGAGCCCCAACAGCTCCGAGACCCCCCTATCGTGGGTCTCCGAGGTTTCGTTGTCCATGTGCCTGTATCTAGCCACAAGATACTCGTACGATGGTATGAAGCTACCCTTTCTTTTCCGACACGAAAACGACGTTTTTAGGAGCGGCTTAGGGACAATAACCACCCGCTACTACCGGAAAGGCGGGCAGAAATCGGTGTTCAGACGGGGACAATCGCCAGCCATCGGCTCGTCGAACTGGCTGGACGAAATAATGTACCTCCAACGTCATAAATTCCGGCTACTCGGTGGGGAGTTCGTGGGCGCACCAGGGGCAGAACGAGAGCGCCTCGTCCAGTTCACGGCCGCAGTTCGGACAGCTCGCTGTCGTATCGGGGTCGTCGGTCGACCGCTCGAGGAGGTAGACGTCGAGCATCGCGGCGAACTCGACGGCGCTCAGCGCGACGTTGACCCCGAACGACGCCGACTCCCAGGCCGCGAGCGCCCGCTCGACCACCGGACCACTCGTCGGGATCGCCGGCCCGAGCAGGAGTACGACCCCGACCGCCGTCGCCGCGAAGCCGAGCCCGCGGCGGAACCGGCGGACGTACACGTGGCCGAGCCCCGGGAACAGGAACGAGAGCAGCACCGCGACGAGCCGTCGAGTCCGTCCCATACACGCACGTCCGTCGTCGTCCCTGAATACGGTTCGGGTCGGGTCGCCCCAGCGACCGCCTCACTGCGGCGACAGCTCGTCGACGAGCCGCGCCGTCGTCGCGAGGTCGAACTGCCCCGGCGCGGTCGCGTCCGCCGGGTCGAGCGGCGCGTAGCCGATACGCGAGCCGTACAGGGGTGCGACGACCCGCGAGTGCCGTCCCGCCTCGCCCATCGCGATGGTCGCAACGGGGTCGCCCGCGCGGTCGTACTCGTTCGTGAGCGCGAGCAGGGAGAGCACCGACCGACGGTCGGTCGCCGTGACGGCGAGCTTCGCCACGTCGCCGTGTTCCAGCCCGGCGTCGAGCGCCGTCGCCATCGTCTCGCCGTCGCTCGTCCCCTCGAAGTCGTGCGTGGAGACGACAACACTCACGCCCGCCCCACGGGCCTGCTCGACCACGCTCCTCCCGTCGCCGTCCTGCACCGACGCCAGTTCGAGGTCGACGGCCTCGACGGGCGCCACGGTCGCCGCCGTCGCCAGGGCGTCGAGTCGCTCGTCGTCGTCCCCACCGTCGCCACCCTCCCAACCGGCCCGGTTCGTCGCCAGCACCGGTAGCTCGCCGTCGTAATCGTCGAGCGCTTCGAGCGGGTCGCTCGCGAGGTCCATCCGGAACTCGACGGCGTCGGCGTGTTCACGAGCCGCCGGCTCCGCACCGAGGTCCGCCGTGCTCGCACAGAGGACGAACGAGTCGAAGTCCATGGACTGACTGTCGTGCCGACCGTCAAAAGCCTACGCGGTGGCGGCACAACTCCGGGATGCGTTCCGCGTCGGAGAACGAATCTCGGCTCGCGTTGCGATGTCGTCTCGGTGGTGCCGACCGCTCAGACGAGGCCGAGGTTGTCCTCGGCTTCGAGCAGCTCGTGGTAGCGATTCCGGATGGTGACCTCGGAGATGTCGGCTACGTCGCTGACCGCGGCCTGCGTCGTCTTCTCGTTCGTGAGCAGGGAGGCGGCGTAGACGGCGGCGGCCGCGAGGCCGACCGGCGACTTGCCGGAGTGGACGCCCTTCTCCTTGGCGTTCTGGAGCAGCGCGCGGGCGCGGTGCTCGGCCTCGTCGGAGAGCTCGAGCCCGGACGCGAAGCGCGGGACGTAGCTCTCGGGGTCGGCCGGCCGGACCTCGAGCCCCAGCTCGCGGACGACGTAGCGGTACGTCCGTGCGACCTCGTTCTTCTCGACGCGGGAGACGTCGCTGATCTCGTCGAGGCTGCGCGGGACGCCCGCCTGTCGCGCGGCGGCGTAGACGGAGCTCGTCGCGACGCCCTCGATGGAGCGACCGGGGAGCAGGTCCTCGTTCAGCGCGCGGCGGTAGATGACCGACGCCGTCTCGCGGACGTTGTCCGGCAGGCCGAGCGCGCTGGCCATCCGGTCGATCTCGCCGAGAGCCTGCTTCAGGTTGCGTTCCTTGCTGTCGCGGGTGCGGAAGCGCTCGTTCCACTTGCGCAGGCGCTGCATCTTCTCGCGCTGGCGCGAGCCCAGCGAGTTACCGTAGGCGTCCTTGTTCCGCCAGTCGATGTTCGTCGAGAGGCCCTTGTCGTGCATCGTGTTCGTCGTCGGCGCGCCGACGCGGGACTTCTCGTTCTTCTCCTGGGCGTCGAACGCGCGCCACTCGGGGCCGCGGTCGACCTGGTCCTCCTCGACGACGAGGCCGCAGTCACCGCAGACGGTCTCGGACCCCTCGCTGAGGACCTGGCCGCCGCATTCGGGACAGCTGAGGCTGCTGTCTTTGGTCTGTTCGTCGCTCTGTTCCTCGTCTCCTGGTCGTGTTCGGGTTCGTGCGTTCGTCATAGGTGCGAAGGCGGAGGCTACCGGCCAGGGGTTCAACCTGGAGAAACCGGAAGCGCTGGTACTGTAGACACGAGTCGTAGTGCCCACGTATAAACATTTTGGAACTCTTTTCGTATCCTCTCGATTCGTGGGCCGAAGCGGCGGTTCGTGAATAAAAATCATAACATTCATATATTGTCGTTCCGGCCCGCAGAGGACAACACACATCCCGCTCGCAGTGTGACGCGTTGATATGCGAGTCGCAGTCGGCAGCGAGAACCCGGTGAAAGTCGCGGCGACCGAGGCGGCAATCGGCGACCTCCCCGGAGCGACCGTCGACGCGGTGATGATCGACTCCGGCGTCGCCGAGCAGCCGACCGGGCTGGCGGAGACCAGAACCGGTGCGTCGAACCGCGCGCGCCGCGCCTACGAGGCCGGCGGCTACACTCTCGGCGTCGGCATCGAGGGCGGGGTGGCCACGCTGGGAACCGACGACCTCTACCTCGTGATGTGGGCCGCCGTCACCGACGGCGAGCGCGTCGAGCTCGCCGCCGGCCCGAGCGTTCGCCTGCCCGACAGCGTGACCGAACGGGTCCGGGCGGGCGAGGAGCTGGGCCCGGTGATGGACGACGCGTTCGACCGCGAGGGCGTCGCCCGCGGCGAGGGCGCCATCGGCATCTTCACCGGCGGAACCGTGGACAGAGAGGACGCACTCCGGTCGGCGGTTGCAGGCGCGCTCGGCCCGTTCGTCACCGCGAGCTACGACGACTAGGACTCGGTCGGGACGGCCTCGCCGCCCTCCCGGGCCTCCGTGCTCTCCTCGACGGCCTCGGTGAGCGAGACGTTCAGCGCGAGCATCGAACCGAGTCCGCCGACCACGGTGACGACGTTCTTCACCGCGTGGTCGACGATGGCGGCCGTCAGCGCGAGCTCGACGGTGATGCCCGGCGCGAGCCCGACGACGAGCGCCGTGAACGCGCCCTCGTACAGCCCGACGCCGCCGGGCGAGAGCGGGAGCACCTTCGCGAGGTTGCCGACGCTGACCGCGAAGAAGCCGATGGCGACGAGCGTCGCCACGGGCAGTTGGATGCCGACAGCGAGCATCACGACGATGCCGGTCACCACGTCGAGCGTCCAGACGAGCAGGCTCGAGCCGCCGACGATCGCGAACGAGCGCCGGGAGCCCGCGACGGTCTGGACGTCACCGACGAAGCCCTCGACCACCGCGACGACCTCCATCGCGTAGGAGTCGTCGCTGAGGCGGTCGACGACCGGCCGCACGAGGTTCCGGTCCGACCGCGCAGAGGCGACGATGGCGACGACGGCGACCACCGCTGCGGTCCCGACGAACGCGGCGACGTAGCTCGCGTACCGGGCGGCGGACTCGTAGCGCGGCCCGACCGTCTCGCCGGCGAGCGCGCTGGCGACCTGGCTCGCGTCACCGCTGACGACGAGTGCGATCATCACCGACCCTGCGAGCACCGTGATGGTGAGCAGGTCGAAGACGCGTTCGACCGCCAGCGACGCGAAGCCGGAGGAGTACGGCACGTCGCGCCGGGCCTTCATCACGTACGCCCGGACGCCGTCGCCCAGACGGGCCGGGAACACGAGGTTGCCCGTCTGGCTGATGAAGATGGCACCCGTGAGGAAGCCGACGCGTGACTCGAACCCAATCTCCTCCAGTATGTCCCGGTACCGCAGCCCGCGCAGCGGCCACGAGACGACGTAGATGGCGGCAGCGACGCCGACGAGTGTGAGGTCGGCCGCCTGGAGGTTAGACCAGACCTTGTCGGGCTCGAGGTAGTGGAACACCATGAGAAAGACCGCGACGAACGTCAGCAGCGTGCCGGCGACGATGCCGACCCGCCGGTTGACCCGTGGCGAGACCGACAGCTCCCACCACGTCCGGAGTATCTGGCTGCCCATCCCGAACACGTCCCGCACCAGGTCGACCTTCGTGTCGCCCTTCGGCTCCCAGTCCACCGCGAACTCCTTCACGCGGAAGCCGCGACGCTGTGCCTTGACGAGCACCTCGGTGTCCCAGAACCAGTGCCGGTCCTGCACGTCGTCCAGCAGGGCAAAGAGCGCCGCCCGGTCGAACGCCTTGAACCCGCACTGGTGGTCGCGCAGGTCCGACCGGAGGAACAGCCGCGCCAGCCCGTTGTAGACGCGGCTCGGGACGCCGCGTTTCGCGGGGCGGTCGGCGACGTTCCCGGCCATCCAGCGCGAGCCGGTGACGACGTCGTACCCTTCGGTGCGGACGCTCTCGACTAGCTCCTCGAGGTGACGCATATCCGTCGCGAGGTCGGTGTCGAAGTAGACGAGTGTGTCACCGTGGCTCGCACGGAACGCGCGTTCGAGTGCGCCGCCGCGGCCGAGCCGCTCGTCTGCGTGGAAGTGTCGCACCCGGTCGTCCTCGGCGGCCATCTCGTCGGCGATCTCGGGTGTACGGTCCTCGCAGCCGTCCTCCGCGACGATGACCTCGAACTCGTCGTCAGAGAGGAACGCCGAGAGGGTCGCAAGCGTGGTCTCGACGGTCGTCCTGATGGTCGCGGCTTCGTTGTAGGCCGGGAGGACGACGCTCACCGAGACCGACTCCTCGCTCATTGGCCGTTTCTCGGCGAGCCGTCGGTAAGAACTTTCTGAACCGTCCCGTTCCCGGGACGTTAACCACCCGTACCAACCGGGGGTCGAGTGCGGTTCGTTCCGGCGACTTTACGGTCGAAAATCGCCCGACGGCGGCCGATTAACTGGGCGTACCAAACCCCCTAAGACGGTCGTTCGCATACGAGGATGTATGAGCACGAGCACGGCCGCGACGACCGACCTCTCGACCAAGCAGCACCGGATCCTGGAGTACCTCCGCGAAAAGGCGCAGACGAAGACCTACTTCAAGTCCCGACTCATCGGTGACGACCTCGAGATGACCGCGAAGGAGGTCGGCACGAACATGACCGCCATTCAGCGCGGCGAGTTCGACGTGGACGTCGAGAAGTGGGGCTACTCCTCCTCGACGACCTGGAAGGTCACGGCCTGACTCGGCTCGCAATCCCAACCGTCTGTCATCTTTCGTCGCGGCCCCCTGATGGGTCCGCGGCAGATAACGTTCGAGAGCGGCGTGGTCCCCCAGTCACGCCGTGACTCCCCCGCGAACCGGTAGCTCCGGCTGAGTGTGCCGCGAGCACACAGAATTATAACCAAAGATAATGTTATACAGTTCGGGAGTTATGGAAACAGCACCGCTCACTATCGACGTGTACGTCAGGGCGCACACGTCGGTCACCGGGCCGAGAGAACACGCAATCGAGACTGTCGAAGAGCTCGTCGACCGCGGAATCGTCGCGGGCTACGAGTTCCACACCTGGCCGAGCGCGGTCGACGTGACCGTACCCAACGAAGTGACGACCCAGTACCGGGAGTTCGAGGAGTGGGCAGAGCGTGCGGGGGTCACGCTCGAGCCAGCGTTCTCCCACCGCATCGAGGACAACGCCATCACCGGCGACCACGTGGAGACGCTCGTCACGCCACTCGTCTGTACCGTGGCCCGCCGAAGCGACGACATCGTCGCCGTGCTGCCCTGCTGTCGCGGCGAGTCGGACCACGTCAGCGTGCGCTCGTACCTGTCGGCACTCGACGAGGACACCGACCATCCGGTCGGCGAGACGCTGCCGACGCCGACCGTCGCGTAGTCAGCCGTCGAAGCGGACCAGCGAGTCCGCCTCCGCCGCCAGACCCGCTGCGTTTTCGTCGAACGAGTCCGCGTACCTCACGACGAGCATCAGCACCGTCTCGGGGCGTTCGACCCGGTACCCCTGCTCGCGCGAGAGGAGACCCGCGTCGTCGAGTTCGCCCGCGTACTTGCTGACCGTCGGCCGGGAGACGTCAAGGACGTCCGCGAGGTGACTGCCCGTCGCCTCCGGCGTCCGGAGCAGTTCGACCAGCATCCCGCGCGGCGTCTCGCGGCGCAGGTAGCCGAGCGCTCGCTTCTCGAAGTCGGTGAACCGACCCGCGGGGTAGAGCCGCTTGTAGTCGCCGTCGCGGTACACCTCGACGCTCCCGTCGTCGGCGAGGCGGCGGAGGTGGTGCTGGGTCTCGCCGGTGCCGAGCTTGAGGTCGTCGCGGAGCTTCGAGAAGTGTGCGCCGGGGGTGGCGGTGAGGTAGCCGGTGATGGCGTCGCGCACCTCGTTCTCGCCGGTGTCAGGCGAGTCGACGTCGGCGAACCGGGCGAACGGGCTGGCCGCCCCGACCGCGGCGAACCGCTTGAGCGTGGCCCGTTTGCGCTCGTCGACGTCGCTGGAGTCCCCCATATACTAATATTCGATACTTTCTCCAGCGATAAAACCGCTTCGCTTGTCAGGAGTGGGTCGGCTACTCCGTCTCGGTCAGCTCCTCGTCGTCGCCCATGTCCTGTTCGACGTCGTAGTCGCCGCCGGTGAACTCGTCGTCGGCCTCGTCGATGACCTCGTCGGAGCTCTTGATTTGGCGCGGGTCCTGTCCCTGCTTGACGGCCTCTGCCTGCTGTTCCATCTTCTCGACGTCCATCTCGGCCTCCTCGTCGATCTGGCCGATGATCTCCTCGATGTCGTCGAGCCCGAGCATCTCGCGGGTCTCGGCGTCGAAGTCCTGGCTCGAGAGGTCGCTCTCGCTCTGCTTGATGTCGCTGCCCGTGAGGTGCTTGCCGTAGCGGCCGAGCATCGACGACAGCTCCTGGGGCAGCACGAACGTCGTGGACTCGCTGGTCCCGATGTGCTCCAGCGCCTCCAGGCCCTTGTCGATGACCGCACGCTCGCCCATCGACTCGGCGGACTTCGCACGCAGCACCGTCGAGATGGCGTCACCCTGCGCCTCGAGGATCTGGCTCTGCTTCTGCCCCTGTGCGCGGATGATCTCGGACTGCTTGTCACCCTCTGCCTTCTCGACCGCACTGCGCCGTTCACCCTGTGCCTCGAGGATCATGGCACGGCGACGGCGCTCGGCGGAGGTCTGCTGCTCCATCGCCTGCTGGACGTCCTTCGAGGGGTTGACCTCGCGGACCTCCACGCTCTCGACCCGGACGCCCCACTCGTCGGTCGGCTCGTCGAGCTCCTCGCGGATGCGGGCGTTGATCTCCTGCCGCTTGTTCAGCGTGTCGTCGAGCTCCATGTCGCCGATGACCGCGCGGAGGGTGGTCTGGGCGAGGTTCTCGACGGCGTTCTTGTAGTCCTCGACCTCGAGGAACGCCTTGCCCGCGTCCATGACGCGGATGTAGACCACGGCGTCCGCGACGACCGGCGAGTTGTCGCGGGTGATGGCCTCCTGCGGCGGTACGTCGAGCGTCTGTGTCCGCATGTCGAAGCTCACCGTACTGGAGACGAAGGGCGGGACGAAGTGGATGCCCGGTTCGAGCAGTCCGCGGTACTGCCCGAGGACGGTGAGTGTCCGCTTCTCAGTCGGCTGGACGATCTTGACCGCCGACGCCAGGGCGACGATTATCAGAATCCCGATAATCGCGAAGACGAACCCAAGCGCCGGGAGTGTCTGGAGCGGAGTCGGTTCCATAATTAAAGTCACGGCGAGACTGACAAAAGCCTTCCCGTTTGTAATCCATCCGATACGTCGTGGGGAATCAGCCCGGTTAGCCCCACTGCCCGGTCACGCCGGTTCGACGTCCTCGTTCTCGCCGTCGGGGTCCGTCGCGGCCTCGTGGTCCCGGCGTTCCCGCTCGCGGCGGAGTTCCCGGTCTATCTCGTCCTCCCGGTCGGTCGGTGCCACGGTGAGGACGTTGCCGCCGCCGGGGTCCGTCACGATGACCTCGGTCCCCTCGGATATCTCGCCGAACTCCGTCCGAGCGCTGTAGTTCGGGTTGAAGCCGCCACCCTCGACGATACGGACCTGCCCGTCGGTCGCGGTGACCGTCTCTGTCACCGTCGCGCGGTTCCCGCGCAGGTCGTCGGAGCTACTGGTCTGCCCGCTGCCCTTCCCGCCGTAGAAGTCGAACTCCCGGTACACCCAGAGGGTCGCGAGTCCGACGACGAGGACCATTATCGCCATCGCCGGCGCGGTGCCGAGCGGCGAGAACAGCATCCCGACCAGCCCCGCGACGAACAGGGCGACGCCGATGACTATGAAGTGCGCGCCCGGGGCGAGCGCCTCCAGTATCATCAGCCCCGTGCCGGCCAGAAACAGCAGGAACGGGAGCAAGTCGACGTCGAGTAGCGGTGCCATGGTCGGAGTTAGGAGCCGCGACCGATTAACATTTCGCAGCCCCGGTGGCTGGCGTCAGCCCGCGAGCTGCACGATGTAGAACAGCAGGGCGATGCTCCCGAGCACGCCGATGGCGACGAACACCGCGTTCTCGAGGGCCACGTCGCCGGGTTCGATAATCTCGTCCATGTCGACGTAGCCGACCGAGACGGCCTGTGCGTCGTCGCTCGCGCGCTGCTCGACGTTCGGCGGGTCCCAGTCGCCGTCGTCGACCCACTCGAACTCGTCGTCCGCGGTGGCGGGGCCGTCGGCTTCGTCGTCCGCAGCCGCCGACTGAGCGGTGCGCGACGTGCCGGTGTCGGCCTCGGGGTCGGCCCGTGTCGATTCGTCCTCCATGGCTCCCGCTAGGTGATGCGGCTACTAAACCCCGGTGGGTCGGGAGCCCGCGTCCTCGCGCCGCCCTATCTCGCCGTCGTAGACGACGCCCCGGTCGGCGTCGAGCGTGACGGTCGTGCCGTCGGCGGCGTCCCCGAGGTTCGCGCCGCTGACCATGGGCACGTCCACCTCCCGGGCGACCATCGCGGGATACCCCGTCATGCCGGGCCGTGCGTCGACGATGCCGCCGATGCGGGTCACGTCGCCCTCGAACTCGCCCTCGAAGCCGGGGTCGAGCGCGAGGATCGCACCTTCGGGGACGTCCGAGATGTCGCCGCCGGGCACGCGCACCACCGGCCCGGTGACGTAGCCGGAGACGACCGACCGACCCGTCGCCAGCGTCTCCGCCGCGACGTGGACCTTGAGCGTGTTCGTCGTCTGGGTGCCCTCGAGCTCCGTCATCATGCCGGAGAGCACGACGACCGTGTCGCCGCTGTCAGCGACGCCAGAATCGAGCGCGGCCTGCACCGCGTTCTCGATGACGGCGTCGATGCCGTCGGCGTCGAACGGGGCGTACTGGGGGGCGACGCCCCAGGTCAGCGAGAGCTGGCGACGGACCCGGTCCGTCGGCGTCGTCGCCACCACGGGCACCCCGGGACGGTACTTCGCCGTCTTCAGCGCGGTGTAGCCGGACTCCGAGGCGGCGACGACTGCGGTGGCCCCGACGTCGCGGGCGAGGTAGCGCGCGGACCGGGCGAGCGCGTCGGTCCGCGAGTCGCCGGCAGAGGGAACCCGCTGCTCGTTCAGCTGCTCGTACTCACCGCTGCGCTCGACCTGGCGCACGATACGGTCCATCGTCTCGACGACGTCGACGGGATGGTCGCCGACTGCCGTCTCCGCGGAGAGCATCACCGCGTCGGTGCCGTCGAGGACGGCGTTGGCGACGTCGGAGGCCTCCGCGCGGGTCGGCCGGCGCTGCTCGACCATCGAGTCGAGCATCTCCGTCGCGGTGATGACCGGCGTCCCGGTCTCCCGGCACTTGCGGATGATGCGCTTCTGTATCATCGGGACGTCCTCCATCGGGCACTCGACGCCGAGGTCGCCGCGTGCGACCATCACGCCGTAGGCGGTGTCGATGATCTCGTCGAGGTTCTCGACCGCGCCGGCGCGCTCGATCTTCGCGATGACCGGGATGTCGGCATCGAGCTCCTCCAGCACCTCCGACACCTCGACCACGTCGCTCGCGCTCCGGACGAAGCTCGCCGCGACGAAGTCCACCTCGTGCTCGGCGGCCAGTCGCAGGTCGTCCCGGTCCTTCTCGGTGACGACATCGAGGTCCAGGTCCACGCCCGGTGTGTTGACGCCCTTGCGGCCGCCGAGTTCGCCGCCGGCGTCGACGTGTGCGACGACCGCATCGTCCTCGACGCGCTCGACGGTCGTCTCGATGCGACCGTCGTCGAGGAGGATGCTGTCGCCGGGGCTGACGGCCTGGATGCCGTAGGAGAGGCCGATCTCGGTCGGCGTGGCGGTGTCGCCCTCGACGAACCGGACCGTCGACCCCGTCTCGACCGTGATGGGTGCAGAGAGCGGTGCCGTCCGGACCTCCGGCCCCTGGAGGTCGACCATCGTCGCGACCGGGTCGGCCGTCTCCTGGTCGACCTGCCGGAGGTGCTCGACGAGTTCGGCTCTGCTCTCCAGGCTGCCGTGGCTCGAGTTGATCCGGCCGACGGACATCCCCGCCTCGGCGAGCTCCCGGATCGCACTCATCGACTCGCTCGCTGGCCCGAGCGTACAGACGATCTTCGCGTTTCTCATGGCACTCGTTACGGCCGACCGGGTCAAAAAGACCCATGATTAACTCGGTTTCGAGTAGTTCTGTCACGCAGGGCCAACCGACGGCAGAGTCCCAATTTCTATCGGCAACAGACTCACAAGCCCCCGGTGAGTCCTCCTGCGCATGGCCACGTACATCTCGCTGGTCCAGCTCCGTGACAGGAACATCAACAACGTCCAGGAGCTCGCCACGGTCTGGGGCGAACTCAAGGTCGAGACCGAGGAGTTCGACGCGACGCTCGAGGACACCTACGCCATCCTCGGGGACTACGACTTCGTCGTCGTCTTCGACGCCGCCGGCCGCGACGAGGCGTTCCGGGTCGCACTCGCGATGGAACGCCACGGACTCGACATGCAGACGATGGAGGCCATCCCGACCGAGGACTTCGCCGACCTCGTCACCGACATCTGAACCGTCGCACGGGACGGCAGCACCCCGTTCGCCGCCCGCTCAGCGGACCTTCGTCCCCGGTTCCGCGTCGTCGTGGGTCGTCAACAGGTCGGCCTGCTCGCCCGCGGCGAGCACCATCCCGTTCGACTCGACGCCGAACAGCTCTGCCTTCTCCATGTTCGCCAGCAGGACGACCTTCGTGCCCGGGAGCGCGTCGAGGTCGTGGAGCTGCCTGATGCCCGCGACGACCTGGCGCGTCTCGACGCCGATGTCGACCTCGAGCTTCGCCAGCTTGTCCGCGTCCTCGACGGGGTCCGCGGTCTCGATGCGCCCGACGCGGATGTCGAGGGCCTCGAAGTCGTCGAAGCCGATGCGGTCCTCCAGCAGGGGTTCGAGTTCGTCGGTCACGTCCGCCTCGTCGGCGTCCGTGGACTCGTCGCTTTCGGTTCCGTCGTCCGTATCGTCGCCCGACGCCGTCTCGGCGACGCGCTCCGCGAGCTTCTCGTTCAGCTCCTCGACGCGCTCGTCCTCGACCTGCTCGAACAGTTCGGCAGGTTCGTCGAACGCCGCCGCGGGCGGTTCGAACGCGGCGTCGAGGGTCACGTCGTGCACGTCGGCCTCGCCGCCGACCTGCGCCCACGCGGCCTCAGCCTTGTCCGGGGCGACGGGCTCGATGAGTACCGTGACGGCCTTCGCGAGCTGCACGCAGTCGCGGATGACCGGCGCGGCCTCGTCGTCGTCGAGCTTCCAGGGCTCGTTGCGCTGGATGTACTCGTTGCCGAACTGGGCGAGCTTCACCGCGGCGTCGCCCGCCTTCCGGACCTCGTACTCGTTGACCGCGGCGCTGAAGTCGTCGACGGCCTGCTGGATACGCTCCTCGACCTCCGGGGAGAGCTCGGCGTCGGGCGTCCCGCCGAAGTTCCGGTACGCGAACAGGAGGCTCCGGTAGAGGAAGTTCCCCACCGTCCCCACCAGCTCGCCGTTGACCCGCTCCTGGAAGCGGTCCCAGGAGAAGTCGAGGTCCTGCTGGAAGCCGCCCATCGTCGTCAGGTAGTACCGGAGGAGGTCCGGGTGGAACCCCTCGTCGAGGTACTCCTGCGCCCAGATGGCGCGGTTCCGGCTCGTCGAGAGGCCCTTCCCGTTGATGGTGACGAACCCCGTCGCACAGACGGCACGGGGCTCCGAGTAGCCCGCGACCTCCAGCATCGCCGGCCAGAAGATGGTGTGGTGCTGGATGATGTCGCGGCCGATGACGTGGACGACCTCGCCGCCCGCCTCGCCCGACTCGGTCTCCCGCCAGACCTGCTCCCAGTCGTACTCGTCGGCACCGACGCGCTCGCTGTACTGCTTCGTCGACGAGATGTACTCGATGGGGGCGTCCACCCAGACGTACAGCACGAGGTCCTCCTCGCCGGGGTAGTCGATGCCCCAGTCGAGGTCCCGGGTGATACACCAGTCCTCCAGCCCGGACTCGATCCACTCGCGGGGCTGGTTCCGGGCGTTCGACGTGCCCTCCAGCCGGTCGAGGAAGCCGCTCAGGTACTCCGACAGCTCCGACACCTCGAAGAACCGGTGCGGCCGCTCTCTGTACTCGGCGGGGTTGCCGGTGCGTGTCGACACGGGGTCCTCGATCTCGCCGGGTTCGAGGTGTCGCCCGCAGCCCTCGTCGCACTCGTCGCCGCGGGCGTGCTCGCCGCAGTACGGACAGGTACCTTCGACGTAGCGGTCCGGGAGCGGCTGGTCCTCGATGGGGTCCCAGGCGACCTTGATCTCCTTCTCGTAGACGTAGCCCTCGTCCTCCAGCCGCCGGACGATGGACTGGGTGAGCTCCGTGTTCGTCTCGTCGTGCGTGTGGCCGTAGTTGTCGAACTGGACGTTGAACTGCGGGAACGTCTCCTCGTACTGCTCGTGGTACTGCGTCGCGAACGCCTCGGGCGAGACACCCTGTTCGTCCGCGTTCACCGCGATGGGCGTGCCGTGCATGTCCGACCCGCAGACGAACGCCGTCTGCTGACCCAGCTTCCGCAGGCTGCGGCTCAGCACGTCACCGGCCGTGTACGATCTGAGGTGGCCGACGTGCAGGTCGCCGTTCGCGTACGGCAACCCACACGTCACCACCGCTGGCTGCTCCGTCGGGAAGTCGTCGTGGCTCATGTTGTCGTGAACTCTCGTGCGGGCCTAAAACCCGCTGATTCCGGTCAGCAATCGGTGCCCGTCGTCGTCGGGAGTTCGGCGCGGCAGAGAACAGTCGTATGACCGACCCGGGCTGCCGTCGTCCATCCCCACGAACGGCTCACGCGGGGCGCATACGGCGGTTCGTCGGGAGGCGATGGGTCGGCTGCGTCACTGGTGTCCTGTTGTCGGTGACTCTCTAAAAACACTTCGCCGGCGGCGGGAGTTTACACTGATTGTAAACGTCGGAGGGGGCACGAAGCGGTCGACCGGCATCCAAAAGACACATCGCCCCCGGTGTCCGACCACGAAGCATGACAGTCGGCATCGTCGGTGGCGGCATCGCCGGGCTCGCCGCCGCGTACCGCCTCCAGCGCCACGGCCACGACGTGCGCGTCTTCGAGGCGAGCGACGACCTCGGCGGGCTCGCCGCGGTGTACGAGACCTCGGGCGACCCCATCGAGAAGTTCTACCACCACCTCTCGAAGTCCGAGGAGACCATCGTCGAGCTGGCCGAGGACCTCGGCGTCGGCGACCGCGTCGAGTGGATATACGGCAACGACGGCTACTACGTCGACGGCGTCGTCCACCCCCTCAACACCATCTGGGAGATCGCCGCCTACCCCCACATGAGCCTCTACGACAAGTTCCGCCTCGGGATGCTCACGATGGAGGTGGACGTCCGGGGCGGGGTGCCGAGCTTCGACACGTACGACGACCTCGAATCGTACGAGGACGTGCCCATCAGGGAGTTCCTGGTCGAGCACACGACGAAGGGCGTCTACGAGAACTTCTTCGAACCGCTGCTGGACGCGAAGTTCGGCGACCGGAAGGACGACGTGTCGGCGGCGTGGCTGCTCGGGCGCATCAAGTTCCGGGGCGAGCGCGACCTCCTGAAGGGCGAGCAGCTGGGCTACTTCGACGGCAGCTTCGCGACCCTCATCGACGCGCTCATCGAGGGCGTGGGCCGCGAGCACGTCCAGACCGGTGCACGCGTCGTCGACCTCCAGACCGGCGATGGCGGCTCCGCGACGGCCGACGGCGGCGCCGTGGCGACCGAGGGCGGCCCGGACACCACGGCGTCCGCCGCGGTCGAGTCCGTCACCGTCGAGACCGACGACGGCCGCGAGACCCACGAACTGGACGCGCTCGTCGTCGCCGCGATGCCGAACGTGCTGGAGGACCTCACCGGCTTCGAGTGCGACATCGACTTCCAGGGCGCGGTCTGTGCGGTCCTCACGCTGTCCGAGTCGCTCATGGACGAAACCTACTGGCTGAACGTCGCCCACGACGCGCCGTTCGGCGCGCTCATCGAGCACACGAACTTCGTCCCGCCGGAGCGCTACGGCGGCGACCACCTGCTGTACGTCGCGAGCTACGTCCAGTCGCCCGAGGAGTGGCTCTGGCAGGCCGACGAAGACGAGGTGGAGTCGCGCTGGCTCGAGCACATCGGGGAGATGTTCCCCGACTTCGACGACGAGCAGGTCGAGGAGGTCCGCATCTCGCGGAACCCCCGGGCTGCCCCGGTCTACGAGCGCGGCTACCTCGACATGGTCGTCCCGTACGACCTCGCCGACGAGGTGGCCGATGGCGTCTACTACGCCGGGATGGCGAGTCGCGCGCAGTACCCCGAACGGTCGCTCAACGGTGGGGTTCTGGCTGGCTTCGAGTGCGCGGACCGCATCGCCGAGAAGTCGTAGCCTCCGGTTTTCACAGCCCCGTCCCGCTGCTGTGGCGACGCCCGTCGCGCTCCCGTCAGCCCTCGGCCTCCTCCGGGTCGACGCCGGGCGCGTCCGCCGGGGAGATATCGTCCGGCTCCTCCTGTCCGCCGATGACGACCTCGCCGTCGTCGGTCTCGACGTACACGTCGTCGGCGAAGCCGCCCTCCGCGTGGGGGTGTTCCGGGTCGTCGAGCTTCTCCGGCGTCGAGGGCGCCCCGGCGACGCCGTCCTCGGGAGTGAACTCGCCGAGCGGGTCGTCGATGGTGATGCCGTAGTCCGTGAAGAACTCGCGGTAGCGCTCGTAGTGCGCCTCCAGCTCGTCGGTGGGGAACTCCATCATCTCCGTCCAGCCGTGGTTGTAGAAGTCGAAGTTCGCCTGCACGTGGGTTATCTCCCGGGCCTCGGCCTCGGGCATGTAGTCGAGCGCGGCGAGGTAGGTGTCCATCGTCGCGTCGAAGAAGTCGTCGAGGTGGTCCCGGCGCTCCTCGCGGTGGGCCTCGTCGGCCCGGTCGAGGAAGATGCCCGTGTGCATGTCGACCAGCTTGTCGTTCGCCACGTCGCCGACGACCGGGGCCGTCAGCGCTGCCTTGAACGCGAAGTGCTTGACGTTCTGGCGTATCTTCATGCCCGGCGCTTGGGAGCGGACCATCAAGAACGTCTCGCCGCGGCCCTCGCTAACAACGATTAGAACGTTTGCGAAGATAGCAATCCACTTTAACCCCCGCACCAAACCCTCGGGACATGACCGAGTCGTACGTCATCATCGGCGATGGTATCGCCGGTGGGTCCGCGGCGAAGACACTTCGGGAGGAGTCGCCCGATGCCGACATCACCGTCATCACAGACGAGGGTGAGCCCCTCTACAACCGCATCCTGATCAAGGAGTACGCGAAGGGGAAGATCCCGATGGAGGACCCGCTGTTCCTCCACGACGAGGAGTGGTACGAGGAGCGCGACATCGCCCTCGAACTGAACACGCACGTCACCCACATCGACCCGGACGGCCACGTCGTCCACACGCACGAGGGTGACGACTACGAGTACGACGCGCTGCTCGTCGCGACCGGCGGGACCCCGCGGCAGCTCCCCGTCGACAACTCCGACGCCGACGGCGTCCACCACTTCTGGACGTTCCAGGACGCCCGTGGTATCGCCGACCACGCCGAGGAGTCCGAGAAGGGCATCGTCGTCGGTGCCGGCCTGCTCGGCATCGACTTCGCGGCCATCTGTGGCGCCCGCGGCATCGAGGCGAACTACCTCATGCGCGGCGACTGCTGGTGGCGCTACGCGCTCAGCGAGGACGGCGCGGGCATCATCCACGACGCGCTGCGCGAGCTGGACGTCGAGCCCGTCTTCCAGTCCGGCGTCGACCACTTCGTCACGGACGACGACGGCCAGGTCACGGGCGCGGTCGACCCCAACGGTGAGGAGTTCGAGGGCGAGTTCGTCGGCGTCTCCATCGGCCTCGACTTCAACACCGAGTTCCTCCGTGGTAGCGGCATCGAGACGGACGACGGCATCGTCGTCGACGAGTTCATGGAGACCAACGTCGAGGACATCTACGCGGCCGGTGACATCACGCGGTTCTACGACGTCATCCTCGAGGAGCACGCCCAGAACGGCTCCTGGGACTCCGCGAAGAAGCAGGGCGCGGTCGCCGCGAAGAACATGACCGCGGCCGACGGCGAGGCCGAGGAGTTCCGGCACGTCTCCTCGTACTCCATCTCGCACTTCAAGGACCTCCCGTTCGTCTCCTTCGGGCACCCGACCATCGGGGACGACGACCGCGAGCGCAAGTACTCCGACACCGAGTGGCGGCGGCTCACGTTCAAGAACGGGAAGCTCATCGGCGGCGTCCTCATCGGCGACCTCAAGCTCCAGTCCGTGTTCAAGCGGATCATCCGCGAGGAGCGCGATCTCGAGGGGCAGAAGGACCTCCTCCTCGAGGAGGACTTCGAGATGGAGATGCTCGAAGCACCCGCACAGGAGCAGTAGCCACGGCGACGGCCTCGTTTCTCGGCTCGGCGGTCCGGCCCACCGTTCTTTACGCCCGGTAGGCGAACATTTAAGCTGAGCCATGTCATACGTTGTCATGACCCATGGCAGTTGGCACCAGTTCGGGACGGCACGCTCACCTCAGCGCACGCGAGGTCGAGACGGTTCCTGCAGACGTGACGGCGCTCCGCCACGTCGACCAGCTCGACGACGAGGCGTTCGACCAGTTCCGGGGACTCGTCGATGGCGACACAGTGAACGTACAACCCGCCGAGGAGGCACCCTTCGAAGATGGCGAGGTCATCGTCCACACTGCCTACTACCGGGTCACGCTCCGATAACCGAGTACCCCTACCCACGGCCCAATCGACATCGTTTTCAGCGCGCCGAGGCGAGGGTCTCGCATGAACGGTGACGGCACGATGACGCTGGCGCTCGAACTCTCCGCGCTGGAGCGTCTCGCGAACCCCGAGGCGGTGTTCGACGACGCACGGCGCTGGAGCAAGTACGTCGGTGTCGTCTCCGATAAACCGACCTACGTCGTGACGAACTTCACCCGGAAGAACCGGATCCGGCAGGACTTCTTCTCGGGGCCGCGCGGCAAGGGCGAGAGTCTGGAGAGCGTCGGCGAGCAGTTCGACACCGACCGCCACGTCTTCGTCGGCACCACCGACGAGGACGCGGCCCTCGCCGACGAGGTCGGCTGGGAGTACCTCCCCATCGAGGACGCCGCCGACGCCGCTGGCTGGGAGACGGGCGAGCCCGAGACCGAGGCGGAGTCCGAGGAGCCGGTGCGGGACGACTGGCCGTAGGGTCACCATCTGTTTTTATTACGACTGGCGGTGTCGGTCGGTGTATGGGAGACGACATCTCCGTAGACGTCGAGGTAGAGGTCGAAGTCGAACGGGACGAGCTCGAGATCGAGGTCGGCGACAAGCGCACAGCGGAGGCCGAACTGGAGGCCGACGGCATCGAGATCGAGGTCGAGGTGGAGGTCGAAGCCGAAGAAGCCGAAGCCGACGAAGAAGCCGAAGCCGACGACGAAGAAGCCGAAGCCGACGAAGAAGCCGAAGCCGACGACGAAGAAGCCGAAGCCGACGAAGAAGCCGAAGCCGACGACGAAGAAGCCGCAGAAGACGAAGCGGTGGGAGCCGGAGACGGCGAAACCGACGCAGCGTAAGCACAGAGCGCGTCACTTTTCCTTTCGGAACGCCGAGGACCGTCCATGACCGAGCCACGCGTCCCCGGCGGGTCCGGGACGGAGCTGTCGCTGCCGGACGGTCCGACGGTCGACGTCGGCGAGATCGACCTCGGGATGCGGGAGTACGTGCACGACGGCGAACGCTACGCGGTCGTGATGGACGTCCATCCGCCGTCGCGGTTCTTCCCGGAGTCGCTGGTCGAGGTGCTGCGGGACACCGTCGAGCCGGCCGACGAGTTCGACGAGTTCGGGACGGTCCACATCATGGGCATCGTGATGGAGGAGTTCCCCGAGAAAGTCGACAGCGCGGACGTCTCCGACGACGGCACCGTCGGCTGCTCGATGATCTGGCTGACCGAGTTCGACGACAGGCGGCTCCACGAGATCGTCGTCGAACTGGTCGTCGAACTGATGGAGCACGCCATCAGCCACAGCGACGACGACGGCGCCATGTCCGAGTTCGAGCGCCAGATGCTCGAGTTCGACGTGAGCGAGTTCGTCGAGGCGTACCGGGACGAGCGCGACTTCGAGACCGAACACGACCGCGCGCTCTGAGCCGAGACGGCGGCTGTGATTGTCTAACACTCGTCTGACACCGTTTTATGCCGTTGGAGGCCGTGTCTCGCGTACATGCATACCCGCCAGGGCGAGTTCGAACGGATACGCACCGTTCTCGCGGAGGCGGACGCCGACGAACCCCTGTCGGCCCGAGAGATCGTCCAACTCCTCGAGGAGCACGACATCGAGATCGACAGCCCGCACCGCGTCGCCACGGTGCTCGGTCGGCACGCCGAGACGGGTGACGTCGAGGTCATCCGGTCACAGCCGTACCGGTATCGGGTCCAGACGTCGGACGCGTCGGGGTGAGCTCGCGCCGAGCCGGTGGGTGCGTTCGTACGACAGTGTCCCCGTAGCGACAGTGGGGCTCGACGGCTCTGTCGGACAGCGACCGTCGAGCAGCGGCTGTGCCCCGTGGCAGCACGGCCCGGGTTCGAATTTCGAAACGGCGTTACGTTTCTCGTAGTGTATCGTGGCGCTTATTACGATGTGCGAACTTGATACCGACAGACAACCATGACCGGCGGGACACCGGACGACACCGGCGACGGACGCACGATACTTCTCATCGGCAGCGGTCCCATCCAGATCGGGCAGGCCGCCGAGTTCGACTACTCCGGCGCGCAGGCGTGCCGGGCGCTGCAGGAGGAGGGCGCACGAGTCGTCCTCGTCAACTCGAACCCGGCGACCATCATGACGGACCCGGAGATGGCCGACAAGGTGTACGTCGAGCCAATCACGACCGAGGCCATCGCGGAGATCATCCGGAAGGAGCGCCCCGACGGCGTGATCGCCGGCCTCGGCGGCCAGACCGGGCTCAACGTCACCGCGGAGCTCTCCGAGGAGGGCATCCTCGAGGAGTACGACGTCGAGATAATGGGCACGCCGCTCGACACCATCTACGCGACGGAGGACCGCGACCTCTTCCGCCAGCGGATGGAGAAGATCGGCCAACCCGTCCCGGCGTCGACGACCATCTCGCTCGACGAGGACGAGTCGGTCAGCGCGCTCACAGAGGCCGACCTCGTCGAGCGCGTCGAGGACGCCGTCGACGCGGTCGGCGGACTGCCGGTCATCGCACGCACGACGTACACGCTCGGGGGGTCCGGCTCCGGCGTCGTCCACGAGATGGACGAGCTCATCAGCCGCGTCCGCAAGGGCCTGCGCCTCTCCCGGAACGACGAGGTGCTCATCACGGAGTCCATCGCGGGCTGGGTCGAGTTGGAGTACGAGGTCATGCGCGACGCCGACGACTCCTGTATCATCATCTGCAACATGGAGAACCTCGACCCGATGGGTATCCACACGGGCGAGTCCACCGTCGTCACGCCCTCGCAGGTCATCCCCGACGACGGCCACCAGGAGATGCGCGACGCCGCACTGGAGGTCATCCGCGAGCTCGGCATCCAGGGCGGCTGTAACATCCAGTTCGCCTGGCAGGACGACGGCACGCCCGGGGGCGAGTACCGCGTCGTCGAGGTGAACCCCCGGGTCTCCCGCTCCTCGGCCCTCGCGTCGAAGGCGACGGGCTACCCCATCGCCCGCGTGACTGCGAAGGTCGCGCTGGGCAAGCGCCTCCACGAGATCGACAACCAGATCACCGGCGAGACGACCGCGGCCTTCGAGCCGGCCATCGACTACGTCGTCACGAAGGTGCCACGCTGGCCCATCGACAAGTTCGAGGACACCGACTTCACGCTCTCGACGGCGATGAAGTCCACCGGCGAGGCGATGGCCATCGGCCGCACCTTCGAGGAGAGCCTGCTGAAGTCGCTGCGGAGCTCAGAGTACGACCCCGCGGTCGACTTCGGCGAGCTCGAGGACGACGAACTGACCGAGCAGTACCTCGAACGCCCGAGCCCCGACCGCCCGTACGCGATGTTCGAGGCGTTCGAGCGCGGCTTCTCGGTCGACGAGGTCGTCGAGGCGACGGGCATCTACGAGTGGTACGTCGAGCGCTTTGCGCGCATCGTCGAGGCCAGCAAGGAAGTCGTCGACGGGGAGTTCACACCCGCCGCGACCGCCGGCTTCACGAACGCCGAGATATCGGCGCTCGCGGGCAACGTCTTCGAGGACAGCAGCCTCACGTGGCTGCCGGAGACACGCGGCGCGTGGCGGACCGCCGAGGCGACCGACCCGCCCGAGGCGGTCGCGGGCGACGCCGACGCAGAGGCCGCCGCCGGCGCGGACGTCGAGACCACCGACGAGGGGGTCCCGGTGTCGGCGGCGCGGGCCGGCGTCGGGCAGGTCGAGGCCGACGTGCCCGGCCGCACCTACAAGCAGGTCGACACCTGCGCCGGCGAGTTCGAGGCCTCGACGCCGTACTACTACTCCTCGCGCAAGCCCGAGTGGTTCTCCGGTCCCTACGAGGGTGCGGAGGCCGCGGCGGGCGAACTGCAGGTCGACCGCGACGCCGAGAGCGTCGTCGTGGTCGGCGGCGGCCCCATCCGCATCGGGCAGGGCGTCGAGTTCGACTACTGCTCGGTCCACGCCGTGCAGGCCCTGGAGGAGCTCGGCATCGACGCGCACGTCGTGAACAACAACCCCGAGACCGTCTCGACGGACTACGACACCTCCGACGGGCTGTTCTTCGAGCCCATCACCGCCGAGGAGGTCGCCGACGTCATCGAGGTGACCGCCGCCGACGGCGTGATGATACAGTTCGGCGGGCAGACCTCCGTCGACATCGGCGAACCGCTCGCCGACGAGCTCGAACGCCGGGGCATCGAGTGCGACATCATGGGCACCGCCGTCGAGGCGATGGACCTCGCGGAGGACCGCGACCGCTTCAACCGGCTCATGGACGAGCGCGGCATCGCCCAGCCGAAGGGCGGGAGCGCGACCAGCGAGGAGGAGGCCCTCGAACTCGCCCGCGACCTCGGCTACCCCGTCCTGGTCCGCCCGAGCTACGTGCTGGGCGGGCGTGCGATGCGCATCGTCCGCGACGACGCCGAACTCGAAGAGTACATCGAGGAGGCGGTTCGGGTCTCCCCCGACAAGCCCATCCTCGTCGACGAGTTCCTCGAGGACGCCATCGAGCTGGACGTCGACGCCGTGAGCGACGGCGAGGACGTGCTCCTGGGCGGCATCATGGAGCACATCGAGTCCGCCGGCGTGCACTCCGGCGACTCGGCCTGCGTCATCCCGCCGCGCTCGCTCGACGACGCGACGGCGGAACGGGTCCGCGAGGTCGTCGAGGAGATCGCCGACGCGCTCGACACGGTCGGGCTCATGAACGTCCAGCTCGCGGTGAAGGATGGCGAGGTGTACGTGCTCGAAGCGAACCCCCGCAGTTCGCGCACCGTCCCGTACGTCTCCAAGGCGACGGGCGTCCCCATCGCGAAGCTCGCGGCGAAGGTCATGGCCGGCGAGACGCTCGCCGACCTCGACGTGAGCGAGCAGGTGCCGACGCACTACTCGGTGAAGGAGGTCGTCCTGCCGTTCGACCGCCTGCCGAACTCGGACCCGCGCCTCGGCCCGGAGATGAAGTCCACCGGCGAGGTCATGGGCACCGCGAGCACGTTCGGCATGGCGTACTGGAAGGCCCAGGACGCCGCGGGCAACGCCATCGAGCCCGGCGGCGTCGCGGTCGTCGACCTCGACGTCGAGGGCTACGAGGAGTACTTCGACGTCACCGCGTTCGACGACATCGAGGCGGCCATCATCGAGGGGACCGTCGACCTGGTCGTCAGCGACGATGTCGACGCCCTGAAGACCGCCGTCGAGGAGGAGGTCGCCTACCTCTCCACCGAGGCCTCTGCGGCGGCGTTCCTCGAGGGGCTGGCCGCGAAGGAGGACGACCTCGAGGTGCTACCGGTCCAGGACCGTCCGCGGACCCGGCAGCGCTGGGGCTGACCGCCCCGACGAGCGTTCCGCTGCAGCCCATCCGAACCGGGTAGCCGCCGGACAGCGCGGGTATTTTGGCCCAATTTGGGACGGAACTGGGAAAATTCACTTTAACTAATACGTTCAGGTACGCCCATGGCAACTGGGGTACTTCGAGGGCCGACACGTCGGCTCCGCCGGGCCGTCGACCCACGGGCGTCGCTGACGGGGAAGTTCGTGGCCGCGGCGGCCGTGTCCACGCTCGTCGCGCTCGCCGTGGTGACGGTCGCGGTGTGGCAGGCGACCGTCCACCTCGCGACCACGTACGGCGAAGCACAGGCGATCTACCGCGGCGGCATCCTGGCAGTCGCCGTCGTGGTCTCGGGCAACGTCGTCGCGCTCGCGCTGGTCGAACGGTCGGTGGTGCGCGGGGTACGGAAACTCGACAGCGAGACGCGTCGGGTCGCGGAGACCGGGCGGTACGAGACCGCATTCGAGCCGACCCGACGCGACGAGGTCGGCCAGCTGGCCTGGAGCGTCGCCGAGCTGCGCGACCAGCTCGCGACGCAGGTCGACACCGTCGAGTCGCTGAACCGCGAGCTGGCGACGACGGCGACCGCACAGACCCGGACGCTGTCTGCGGCCCGGCGTGGCGACCTCACCGGCCGGATGGACGAGGAGACGGGCGTCCCGCAGTTCGACGCGCTCGCGACGAGCTTCAACGGGATGATGGACCAGATGGAGACGATGGTCGCCGAGGTGCGGGCGTTCTCCCAGTCCGTCGCCGGCGCCGCCCGCGAGGCCGACGAGAACGCCACTGCGGCGAGGGAGGGCACCGTCGCGGTGACGGCAGCGACGCGGTCCATCAGCGAGGGCGTCGACGGCCAGCACGCCCAGCTGGCCGAGACCGCGGCGGCGATGGCGGGCCTCGTCGACCGCGTCGAGGCCGTCGCCGACCGCGCGGAGACCGTCGCCGAGAAGTCCGAGGCGGCCGCCGCCGCGACCGACGAGGGTGCGGCCGCCGCGGCCGACGCGCTGGACGCCGTCGAGACCATCGAGGAGCGCACGGCGTCCTCGGTCGACGAGATCGAGTCGCTCTCGCGGACGGTCGCGGACGTCTCCGACCTCGCCGACCAGGTGCGCGACCTCACCGAGCAGACCGAGCACCTCGCGATGAACACCGAGCTGGAGGCGAAGAAGTCGAACGACGACGGCAGCATGACCCATCTCGGCAAGCAGATACGCACGCTCTCGAACGACACCGAGGCCGCGGCGGCCGAAATCGAGGACGCACTCGAGTCCGTCGAGGCCGACACCGCGTCGGCGCTCTCGGAGATCGAGCGC
Source organism: Haloarchaeobius iranensis (assembly GCF_900103505.1). Classification (GTDB taxonomy): domain Archaea; phylum Halobacteriota; class Halobacteria; order Halobacteriales; family Natrialbaceae; genus Haloarchaeobius; species Haloarchaeobius iranensis. The sequence continues at coordinate 47,310 of NZ_FNIA01000009.1, read as the reverse complement.
ACGCAGGCCGCCGTCGAACGCGGTACCGACACCATCGGGTCGGCGCTCGGCGCGTTCGACGCGGTCGAGGACGTGGTGGACGAGACGGCCGTCGACGCGGCACGCATCGACGCCGCGACGGACGTACAGACCGAACGCGTCGCGGAGATTCGCTCGACCGTCGAGACGGTTCGCGAAATCGGCGCGGAGACCGCGACGGAGGCCTCGCAGGTGGCGACGACCGCCCGCGAGCAGGAGACGGTCATCGGGACCATCGAGCAGCGCGTCGACTGGCTCGCCGAGAGCGCCGGGAAGCTCGAGCGCGCACTGGAGCAGTTCACGGTGCGGTCGCCGGACTCGAAGCCCGGCACCGCGGTGGAGGGGCGTCGATGACCGGCCCGGCGGCGGACAGCGACGAGACCACCGGACCGGGCGAGGCGACCAGCGAGGCCGAAGCTGCGACGGGCCAGGGCCGCTCCGACGACGACTCGCGCGACGCCCGGGTCGGTCCCTCGCCCGACATCGGGCCCGCAGACGCGGTCCGGGCACAGCTCGACGCACTTGCCGCGACCGACGTCGATGTCGCGGCGGCCCGCGCCGACGGCGCGATCCCCGACAGCGTGCGGACGCTCTTCGACTTCTCGGCACCGAGGTTCCGGACGGCCCACGGCTCGCTCGACGGCTTCGCGACGGCGCTGCTCGGCCCCATCTACGACCGCCTCCTCGGCGCGGACGCGGTCGAGCGCGGACCGACCGAACGCGACGACGAGACGTTCACGCAGGCCGTCCTCGCCCGACATCCCGACGGCGACCGCACCTACGAGTTCACCGTCGCCCGACAGTCCGTCGGCAAGTACGGCGGCTGCTGGATGACGACGGCCGTCGACCTCGTCTACGACGGCCGGAGCCCGACGTTCCGGCGGACCCCCACGGTCCGGTTCGAGGGGCGCGAGGTCGCCTGCGAGGTGGGCGACCAGCTGCGCTCGGTGCTGCTCGCGGCCGAGGGGCACTCGCCGCACAACGACGTGACACAGGTCGCCAACTGCGGCGGCAACGGTCTCTGTGGCACCTGTGCGGTCGCAGTCGACGGCGAGGTGAGCGAGCCCGAGTCCCGCGAACGACGCCGGCTGACCCTCCCGCCGCACGACGAGGCGAACGGGCTCCGGCTCGCCTGCCAGACCCGCGTTGAGGGCGACGTGACCGTCGAGAAGCACGAGGGACTCTGGGGACAACACGTCGAGGAGGTGGCGGCGGACGACGGGGGCGACGCCACCGACGACGAGCCCCCCGAACCGGTGCCCGTCACCGACGCGGAGTACGCGGGCACCTACGACTACGCCGCGCTCGCCGGCGGTGACGGTCGATGATGGACACCGACGCCGCCCAGACCGACGAGACCATGCGCGACGGGCTCGGTATCGACGCGTTGCTCGCGCTCGGCGGCGTGCTGGGCCTCCTCGGCTGGGGGGGTCACGCAGTTCCTCGCGGACCGTCCCGGCCTCGCGCTCGACGCGGTCGGCGTCGAGGGCACCGTCGTCGTGGTCGGCTTCTGGGCGGCCGCGACGGTCGCGATGGTCGGCCTCGGCCTGCTCGCCGGCGCGCGGACCGTGCGATACACCCCGCTGCTGTGGCTGTGGGTCGCGCTCGTCGCCACCGCGCTCGCACTCGACGCGGCGGTCGTCTACGGGCTGGTGTCGTCGCCGGAGCTGGCGCGCACGCTGCTGTGGACGCCGTGGCCCGTCGTGCTGGCCGTCGGCTACCTCGTCACCGGCGTTGTCGCCACCCACCGGAGCCGTGCGGCGTACCTCGTCGGCAGTCTGGTCGCCGGGCTCGTGCTGCTCGCGGCCGTGCTCTTCCCGGCGACGGTGCCGGAGTGGGCGTTCGCCGCGACCGGCGTCGTCCACGCCGTCCCGCTGCTGGTCGACGCGCGCCAGGGTGGTGCCGACGACGGACAGCCGGTCCGCGGTGGCTACGAGTTCCGCGACGTGCACACGGCGGGCACGGAGGAGGAGGAGCCGTGAGCCGCGACGAGCGCGGCTCGGGTGCCGGTCGGGAGCGGAGCCGGCGGAATCTGCTCCGGACGACCGGCGCGGCCCTCGCTGCCGCGGTCGGCACCGCGGGCTGTCTCTCGAACCCCTGGGGGCCGGAGCGCCGGGGCGACGGCGGCGATGAGAGCGGTGACGGGACGAACCCTGCCACGTCGGGCCGGCCGGCAGCCGGGACCGACGCGACGGAGAGTCGGCCGACGACGGACGGGACGGCGCCGACGGCGGAACCGACGGAGACCGCCACCCCGACGACGACCAGCGTGCCGGCGGAGGAGCGCGAGCCGGCCCTCGTCGTCGACGTCGCGGCGGACGGGTTCAGCTTCGCGCCGGAGACGTTCTCCGTCGCGGTCGGCGACACCGTCCACTGGGTGTGGCGGAGCTCCGGACACAACGTCCGTGTCCGCGAGAAACCCGACGACTCCGACTGGACCGGGACGCCGGGGACGGCCTCGGACACCTACGGGGAGGGCTACCTGCACGCCCACACGTTCCGGGCGAGCGGGCGGTACGAGTACTACTGTGCGCCCCACCAGACGCTCGGCCTGGAGGGTTCCTTCGAGGTCGAGTAGGACGCACGAGACGGCATCGTGAGCAGTTCTCGGCCGGCTACGTACGTTGGCCGCACCTACTACACGTGCCGCGTCTTACCGTCGCTGACAGATGACGGACGGGGGCGACGGCGACAGGGAGGTCGTCACGGACGGCGGGTACGAGGTAACGAGCTGGGAGCCGCGAACGCATCTCGACCGGTTCGCCGTGCTCGTCTACGGCGGCATCGTCCGGAGCGCACACTGGGCGGTCGTCCTGCTCGCGCTGGCGACCTTCACCGCCCAGCTCGGGCTGGTCGTCTACGGCATCAGCGTTCGGCCGACGCTCGGGATACTCACGGCCGCCTCCATCCTGCCGGCGCTCGTCATCGTCGGGGCCATCTGGCGGACGAACCCGACCGGGCGCGACCCTATCGGGCCGCTCGCGGTGACGTTCCTGCTGTCGGTGCTGTTCGCGAGCTTCGCCGCGGTGGCGAACTCCGCGCTGCGTTCGGTCATCGCCGCCGTGCTCCCGAGCACGCCGCTGTTCCCCATCACGCTCGTCGTGTTCTTCTTCCTCGTCGTCGGCCCCGTCGAGGAGACCGTGAAGTGGCTCTCCGTCCGCGTCTACGCCTACAACGGCGACCAGTTCGACGCCGTCATCGACGGCGCGGTGTACGGTGCGGTCGCGGGACTCGGCTTCGCCACCATCGAGAACGCGCTCTACATCACGCAGGCGGTCATCCAGGCCGCCTCCGTCTCGACGAGCGCGAGTCTCGCCGGCGCGGTCGAGACGGCGACTGCCCGCTCCTTCGTCGGCCCGGGGCACGTGCTCTACTCCGCCATCGCGGGCTACTACCTCGGGCTCGCGAAGTTCAGCGACGACCACTGGGGCCCCATCGTCGTCAAGGGGTTCCTCGTCGCGGCCGCCATCCACGCGACGTACAACACACTCGTCACCGTCGTCGGCTTCGGTGCGGCCCCGTTCGTCGGCGGCAGCCTCGGCTTCATCGGCTTCGTGTTCGCCTTCGAGGGCGTCGTCGGGTACGTGCTCTACCGGAAGCTCTCGAAGTACAACCGGCACTACCGGGCGGGAGCGACGCACGCGAACGGGTAGCGTCGGTCGGACCCCACACTTCTACCAGTGCAGCTGCCGTGGAGCCAGCCGAGACGGTCGATGTCACAGGCTGACCCCATCGAGCTCTCGCGATACGACGTCGCACTCGGCGTCCTCCCGCTCCCGTTGCTCGCGGCGGCCGTCGGCGTCGCCGTGACCGCGCTCCCGTTCTCCCTGCTCGTCGGCGCGGCGACGCTCGTCTCGGCCGGTATCATCGCCGACCTGCTGACCGTCCACGCACCGACCCGCGAGTGACCCACTGCGAGGTCATCGGCCGACATCCGTTGCCATCACGTGGAGACCAGACGGTACGCCGGGGTGATATTATTTCGAAATAATATCCGATTGTGTTTCAGATATTGCAGGTGGGTTCCCTCGCGGTTCCCCGGTGGTTTCGAGCCAAAATTTTACAACCGATGCTGCCGTAGTTTCACACGAGGTGGTGACGATGAAGCGGACTGAAACCGACCACGTGGACGTCGAATCGCTCGTTCGACCGTCAACGGTACTCGACTCGGTCTCTCGGTACGATCTCGTGCTCGGCGTGATCCCGCTCCTGTGGCTCGCGGCGGCCGCCTTCTCGGTCGCGACCGCGTTCCCCCTCCACCTGCTCACCGCGGCGGTGGGCGTCGGCAGCAGTATCGTGGTCGCCGACGCGCTCTTCGTCCACCCGCCGACGCGGGAGCGCCGCGAGGGTCGCCAGCAGCGCCGGTCGCCACGCGGCGAGTTCGGCGACTGAGCCGGCCGTTTCGCGACTGACCAACTGGTTGCGCGGAACGCTTTACTCACCTCAGTACGTAGGATGTCACCGTGTCGCACGAATCGTACCGCGTGCTGGTCGCCGACGCCTCGACACCGGTCGGTCGGGCACTCGTGACCTACCTCGCGGACACCGACTACGTGGTGCGCGCGCTCGTCACCGACCGTGACGGGGAGGCCCCCGCACGACGGGCCGGCGCTGCGGAGGTCTGCGTCGCGGACCTGACCACCGGCCGGGGGCTCGACGGTGCCGTCAGCGACGTCGACGCCATCTGCTGTAGCGTACGGGATACGGGCCTCGCCCACGTCGTCGGTCAGCTCGAGGCCGGCGTCGGCGTCAGGAACCTCGTCGACGCCGCGAGCGGTGCCGACCGCCCGTACGTGGTACTCCACTCGACGACCGGTGTCGGCGACTCACAGAGCGGCATGGTGCTCCCGGTCAGGCTGCTGAAGTACAGACTCGTCCGGGCGCTCGACGCCACCGAGCGCTACCTCCGCGACTCCGGCGTCCCGCACACGATTCTGCGGACCGGGCGGACGACTGACGACGAGGGGACCGGCTCGGTGGCGACGAGCGAGGGAGAGAACACCGTCACGGGGCGGATTCCCCGACCGGACCTGGCGTGGGTGATGGTCGCCGCACTCACCACACCGGAGGCCAGGAACCGGACGTTCGAGGTCGCCGGAGTCGCGCCGCCGACCCACGAGGGCGTCGCGTTCGAGTGGCGCGGCCCCGAGGCGGGACTGGTCGCGCGCCGCTCCGGCTACTCCATCCCGTCGTAGGGGTGTGACGGGGTGCCTGCCGACGGCCGAGCCGCTGCTACTTCGTCGGGGTGTTAGAACGGCGTGGGACGCCTACGTCCCGCTCAGTCGGCGACGATGGTTCGCTTCGAACCGGTCAGCCCGAGCACGTCGTCGAAGAAGGACAGCGAATCGTGCGGACCGGGGTTCGCCTCGGGGTGGTACTGGCGCGTGATGATGTCGAGGTCCTCGCTGTCGAGGCCCTCCGGCGTGCCGTCGTTGACGTTGACCTGCGAGACCTCGAGCGCCTCGGGTGCGTCGGCGACGGTGTAGCCGTGGTTCTGGGTGGTCATCACGACCTTCCCGGTGTCGTAGTCGCGGACGGGCTGGTTGACGCCACGGTGACCGAAGTCCATCTTCTCGGTGGTGCCGCCGAGCGCGCGGGCGACGATCTGCTGGCCGAGACAGATGCCCGCGATGGGCACCTCGCCGACGTACGTGTCCACGAGGTCGACTGCGGCGTCGAAGTTCTCCGGGTCGCCCGGGCCGTTCGAGATGAACAGGAGCTCCGGGTCGATTTCGGCCACGTCGTCGGCCGTGGCGTCGTACGGGAGCACGTGGACCGTCGCGCCGCGCTCGACCAGCGAGTCGACGATGGACCGCTTCGCGCCGCAGTCGACGAGTGCGACCGTCGAACCGTCGCTCTCGGCGTTGTGGACGACGGGCTCCGCGACGGACACCTGTGCGCCGATGTCCGTGTGGTCGCTCATCGGCACGCAGTCCTCGAGCTCCGCGAGCGCGTCCTCGGGGGTTACGTCGTCGCCGACGGCGATGCCGCAGGCCATCGCTCCCTCCTCACGGATGTCGGTGACGAGGTCACGCGTGTCGATGTGGTCGACCGCCGGCACGTCCTCCTCCGCGAGCCACTCCGCCACGTCGTCGGTCATCTCGCGGGTGACCGCGGCGCGGGGGTGGACCCGGTCGGACTCGAAGCGCTCGCTGCGCACGCCGTAGTTCCCGATGAGCGGGTACGCGAAGGTGAGTATCTGTTCTTCGTACGACGGGTCCGTGAGGCTCTCCTCGTATCCCGTGTACGCTGTCGTGAAAACCAGTTCGCCGTTTGCTGTGCCTGGAGCCCGACCACGTGCCTCGACCACGTGGCCACCCTCCAGTGCTACGTAGGCGTCCATCGTTACGAAGTACGTATGTAGCCAAGTCAATAAACCTTGCTTTCGAAGCTTCGTTACGAATTTCGTAATCATCAAGTGTGCCCCGGTGGTAGATGACCACCTCCATGGACGAACTCGACCGCGAGATTCTGAACATCCTCCGTCGGGACGCCCGAACGCCCTACACCGAGATCGCCGAGGAGGTCGGCACCAGCGAGGGGACGGTCCGTAACCGGGTCGAACGAATGACCGAAGACGACGTCATCGAACGGTTCACCGTCGCCACGCGTACGGGTAACGTGAAAGCGATGATAGAGATCGGCGTCGCGATGGACGTCGAGACGACCCAGATCTCCGAGCGGATGGCCGACTGGACCGAGGTGGACTTCGTCTGGCAGGTCTCCGGTGAGGAGGACGTGGTGCTCGTGGTCGACTGCGCCGACACGCAGGGGGTGAACGACCTCATCACCCAGGCCCGCGAGATGGAGGAGGTCGTCTCGACGAAGACGCGCCTCATCCTCGACGAGCGGCTCGGCTGACGGGAGTAACGCCCCGTTGCCACACGGTAGTGCGTGATTATACCCCGTCGCAGTCTGTGGATTCCGTTGAGAGTCCCGGCCACAAACACTTTATACCACTGCAGTTCTGGTAGGTAACCAACAGATAACTATATCCGGTGACCAACGGTACCGCTAACTGGTTCACATGGCCACCCCCAGCAAGCGGTTCGGTGAAGAGGATGTCAAACTAGAGGCGAGTGTCGACACGGGTGCGGCGTTCGTGATGATGATGCTCGCCCAGATGGTGCTGTTGTTCACGTTCTGGATCACACTCTGGCCGACGGCGTTCGGTATTCCGCAGGACGTCCGGCTGGTGACTGCCATCGGGGGCTTCTTCAGTGGCGCTGCCGTGCTCGGGCTGTACGGCGGTATCAAGTCGCTGATGGCACAGACGGTCGAATCCGAGGCGTGAACGGCACGAACTAGGGGTTGGGTGGTCATTCCAGGGGAGCGGGCTGTGGCGTCGGTGCGCGGCACGGAACCGCAGGTCCCGATAGCGGCGCCGCTGGGAGTCACCGGCACCACATGGTGGCCCGTGGCGAGTCGAAGTCCATTTTAGCGGGGTACTCGATTGTAGAGCCATGAGCACGTCTGACCCGTCCGACGGCGCGGCCGACGACATCGCGCACAAGAACGCGCGACAGGAGGTCGTCGCGGTCGACCCGGACGACAACGAACAGGGGCTCGTCAACCGACTGGAGGCCCACACTGGCGAGGGAATCCGACATCGCGCGTTCACGTCGCTCGTGTTCGACGAGGACGAGAACATCCTGCTCGCACAGCGCGCCGCCGAGAAGCGGCTGTGGGGAACCTGGTGGGACGGGACGGTCGCGTCCCACCCCGTCGAGGGACAGAGCCAGGAGGCGGCGACCCGCGAGCGACTCGAGGAGGAGCTCGGCATCACGCCCGAACAGTACGACTCCGTCCAGCTCACGGACCGATTCGAGTACAAGCGCTACTTCGAGAACGCCGGCGTCGAGCACGAGGTCTGTGCCGTGCTGAAGATCACGCTGACCGACACCACGCTCGACCCCGACCCGGAGGAGGTCGATGGTCTCATGTGGGTCCCCTACGAGCACCTCCACGACAACCCGGAGTACTACCGTCAGCTCCGGCTCTGCCCCTGGTTCGAGATCGCGATGCGTCGCGACTTCGACTGAGCGACCGGGCGGATATCCGCAGAATATATGTTAACACGTGACAAGGATTATGTCGCGGTGGACCGTAGTTTCTTCCTGGAGGCGCCCATCCACAGATGTCGTCAGCACGAAAGCAACCGAGGACGGCCGACCTGTCGCTCTCCCGCGGCGAACTGTGGCTCGTCCACCACGTGATGGTCGAGCGACTCACCGGGCACGACGAGGACGACCCACAGCCCTGGTGGGCGCTCAACATCGCCCGGAAGCTCGAGGCCGGTGACCCGACACTGACGACGTTCGAGGCGTGGCGACTGTGGCGTGACCTGCGAGAGTACGCGGAGCGGGACTCGACGCCGGCGTCGGACGTCGCCCAGGCCCAGGCCATCATCGACCGGCTCGAGGCGAGTTTCGGCCGGGTACCGCTGAGCTAGGGCCGCGTGGTCCCCCAGACCGCGACGAGACCGAGCAACAGCGCCGGCAGCATCGGGAACGCGAGCAGTGCGACCCAGTACGGCAGCGACGGCGGCCGGTAGAGGATGACGACCGGCACCACGAGAAACGAGAAGGCGACGACGGCGACGACCACCCAGCCGCGCCAGTTCCACTCCCGGTCGACGGCCTCCGGGTGGACGCCGTCGGCCGGCCGGTGGACGTAGCGCTCGTCGTCGCCGTCCCCCGCCGTCGCGTCGGCCCCGTCGATGGTGGGTGTGCCGCGTCCGTCGCCCGTCCGTCCCTCCGTGTCGGCGTCAGAGCTCACTGTCCGGAATTACGACCACCTTCCCAAAGCCCTCACGGTTCTCGAGGAGCTCGTGGGCCCGGCCCGTCTCGCTCATCGGGAGCGTCTCGCGGATTCGGGGCTCGAACGTGCCGTCCCAGACCAGTTCGAGGACGGTCTCGGCCTCGCCGGGCGTCGCCATCGTCGAGCCGATGATCTCCAGCTGGCTCCAGAACACCCGGTTGACGTTCGTCTCGGCGTTCGGTCCCGTCGTCGCCCCGCAGGTGAGCAGCCGTCCGCCGGGGGCGAGGCACTTCAGCGAGTCCTCCCACGTCTCCTCGCCGACGTGGTCGACGACAACGTCGACGCCCCGGCCGTCGGTCTCCTCGCGAATCCACGTCGCGAAGCGCTCCTCCTCGTAGTTGCAGACGTGGGCCGCGCCACAGTCCCGGGCGTAGTCGAGCTTCTCCTCGCTGCTCGCCGTGGCGTACACCTCTGCCCCCGCGTGGTCGGCGATCTGGACAGCCGCGTGGCCGACACCGCCGGAGGCACCGAGCACCAGCACGGACTCGCCGGCGGTCACGTCACCGCGCGAGACGAGCATCCGCCAGGCGGTGCCGAAGACGAGCGGTGCGGCCGCCGCCGTCTCCCAGGGCACGTCGTCCGGCACCGGCACCAGGTTCTCTGCGGGCAGGGTCGCGTACTCGCTGTGGACGCCCGGCAGGTGCTCGCCGATGACCTTGAAGCTCCGTGACAGCGTCGGGTCGCCCTTCCGGGTGAACTCGTCGTCGCCGGTCGCGATGCCGGACCAGACCGCGACGTGGTCGCCGGGCGCGAAGCGCGATACGTCCGCACCGACCGCCGCGACGACACCCGCGGCGTCGCTGCCCGGGACGTGTGGCATCTCGAGGTCGAGTCCGGGCAGTCCTCGCCGTGTCCAGACGTCGAGGTGGTTGAGTGCGCCGGCTTTCACGTCGACCAGCACCTCGTCGTCGTCTGGCTCCGGCGTCGGATACTCGTCGTACTCGATGACGTCGGCGTCGCCGTGCTCGGCAAACTGGACGGCCTTCATGCGCGTGGCGACTCGTGGCGCGGCCAAAAGCGTGCCGACGCGGGCAACCCGGACAAGAGCTATGCCGTCGCCGCCGGAACCCGCCGGCATGAGCGAACGCGTCGACGACGACGGCCACGACCACCACGAGCACGACGACCACCACCTCGGCGTCGCGGTCGTCACGGTGTCGAGCTCCCGGACGCTGGACGACGACCCCTCGGGCGACCGCATCGCGTCCCTCCTCACCGACGAGGGCCACGAGGTCGCTGTCCGGGAACTCATCGCCGACGAGTACGACAGCGTGCAGGGGACGGTCGGCCGACTCGTCGACCGAGAGGACGTCGACCTCGTGGTCACGACCGGCGGGACCGGCGTCACGCCCGACGACGTGACCGTCGAGGCCGTCGAGCCGTTGTTCGACAAGCAGCTCCCAGGCTTCGGCGAGTTGTTCCGGCGGCTGTCCCAGGAGGAGATCGGAACCCGGGCCATCGCCACGCGAACGATGGCCGGCGTCGACGAGGGCGTGCTCGTCTGCTGTCTGCCGGGGAGCGAGGCGGCAGTACGCCTCGGCGTCGCGGAAATCATCGTCCCCGAGGCACCGCATCTGGTCGGGCTGGCGCGCCGCTCGGACTGAGCCGATGGCTGGCAGGCGCTGCGGGAACGTCGAAAGGGAAGGGGGAGTGTTACTGGACGATATCCAGTACCGGGAGACCACGCCTGTCAGGGAACGAGGGCGTGACCCTCTGACACCGACCTATTTGTGTCCTCGTGGTCTCCACCTGGGCCGAGGAATCGTATCTACTTGAACACGGACAACTGTCCAGACAATTTAGGGGCTCTGAACGGTCTTGAACAGTTCCGCTCCCGTCTCGTAATATCGCTCTGGCGACAGTACGCGCTTCGTTAACGAGCCTTGAGCCCGGCGAAATCGCCACTCCAAAGAGCTCAGACCGCCGAAACCGCTCGTAGCTGCATCCGCACCAGCCGAGGTGCGTTAGCGTGGGACACGATTGCTGGTCCGCGACAGGTCTCCGGGAATCACTACAGCGGCGGAAGCGTCGCCTGCTGGACCAGTGGCTCTCGTGACGGCCACCCCGACCCGGGCTTGCAGGCCCACTCGCAGGGGTCGTCGTTACTGGCCCGCGAGCTCCTCGGCGACCGTCGCGGGTTCGAGCAACGCCGGGTCGACCGCAAGGTCCGCCTGGCCGCTGACGAACTCCGGGAGCGAGTCGTCGGAGTAGACGACGACCCGCACGTCCGGGTTCAGGTCCTTCGCGACCGGGATACCGGTCGCCTGCCCCACGTCGGTCAGGACGAACAGGTCCGCGTCGACGATTCCAGCCTCCTCCAGCCCGGGCCGGTTCGCCACACCGTCGACGACGTGGACGGTGAACCCGACTGCCTCCAGCTCGCGTACCAACTCGTGCTCGTCGTGGCCAGCGAAAATCGCGTGCATCACGTGAACGAACGAGGGGGGAGGCTTTGTGCCTTTCCCGTCCGAGCCACGGTCCGGTCGGTCGTGACCGCACCCGGGTACTACCGGCGAAACGGACGCCCGGGAGACCTGAAAACGGTTAAGTGCCGACACGCGCGAGTCCCGGGTATGAGCGACCTCCCGGATGATTTCAACTGCACCATCACGAACTGGGAGTACATCTACGGCCTCTGTCGGGACGTCAGCGAGGACGTCAAGGCGGACTCCTTCGAGCCCGACGTCATCGTCGCACTCGCCCGCGGTGGCTGGTTCGCCGGTCGCTGTATCTGTGACTTCCTCGGGCTGGACGACCTGACGAGCCTGAAGATGGAGCACTACGTGGGCACTGCACAGAAAGCCGACGAACCGCAGGTCCGCTACCCGATGCCCGAGGGCAGCGTTGAGGGGAAAGACGTGCTCATCATCGACGACATCGCGGACACCGGTGGCTCCATCCGCCGTGCCGAGGAGTACGTCGAGGAGCGCAACGCGGGCACGGTGAAGACGGCGACGCTCCAGTTGCTCCAGACGAGCGAGTTCGAGCCGGACTACGTCGGCGAGCGCCTGGAGGAGTGGGCGTGGATGGTGTACCCGTGGAACTTCATCGAGGACATGATCGACATCATCTCCGGGGTGATGGAGCGCCACGAGCAGCCGTCGTTCCAGAAGGCGGACATCCGCCACTTCCTCGCGGAGGACCACGACCTCCAGCGCATCGAGATGGAGATCGCCCAGCCGAACCGCATGACGGAGGTGCTCACCGAGATGGAACGCCGGGATGTCGTCACCTCGACCGAGGACGGTGGCTGGGCCCTGACCGAGTAGCTGCTACTTCTTCAGTCCACGCCGGGCTCGCTGCCGCCGTCGGTCGCCACCGGCTCCCGGCCACGGTCGACCACGGTGCGCTTCCACGTGCCACGGGTGAACCAGGTCATCGCGGCGAGCGCACCGACCACGTCGCCGAGCGCCACGGCGGTGAACACCCCGGTGGTGTCCCAGCCGAGAACGAACACGAGCACGTACGTCGTCGGGACGCGCACGAGCCAGAGCGCGACCACGGAGAACACCAGCGCCGTCTTGGTGTCGCCGGAGCCGCGGAACGCACCGAGGAACACCGGGAACAGCCCCATGAACACGAACGCGGGGGCGACGATGCGGAGGTACTCCGCGCCGTAGACCAGCGTCTCGGCGGCCTGGGCGGTGTCGGCGGTCAGCAGCGGCCGCAGCACCAGCGTCGGCACCGCGAAGACGACCAGTGCGACGACGAGCAGGCCGACCGCGGCGAACTTCGCGGCGAGCCAGGTCGCCCGTTCGGCCCGCTCGGGCTTCTCCGCGCCGAGGTTCTGCCCGACGACGGTGTTCGTCGCCTGTCCCAGCCCCATCGCGGGGAGGAACACGAGCGAGATGACCCGGTTGCCGAGCCCGTAGGCCGTGACGACCGCCGGCGGGAACGTCGCGACCATGCCGGTCAGGGCGATGAGCGCGAGCGAGGTCATCGACTGCTCGGCCGCGGAGGGGACCCCGATGCGGACGATGTCGCGGATGGTCCCGAGGTCAGGCACCAGGTCCGACGCACCGACGTCCGGCCCGGCGTCAGTCCAGAACAGCAGGTAGAGGCCGAGCAGCGTGGCGACGCCGCGGGAGAACACGGTCGCCAGCGCCGCGCCCTCGATGCCGAGTTCGGGGAACGGGCCGACGCCGAAGATGACCAGCGGGTCGAGGACGACGTTCAGCGCGACGGAGACGAGCATGATGCGCAGCGGCGTCCGCGTGTTGCCGTACCCTCGGAGCAACGAGACGAAGACGAAGAAGCCGAAGAGAAACGGCATCCCGAGGAAGAAGATACGCATGTAGTCCGCCGCGAGCGGGACGATGAGGCGCTGGGTCTCCGGGTCCGCCGGCAGCACGGCGAGCATCGGGTCCGTCAGGACGTAGCCGACAGCCCCGATGACGACGGAGAGCAGCCCGACGAAGCCGACGGTCTGGCCGGCGACCAGGCTCGCCGAGCCGTCGCTGTCGGCGCCGGTGTACTGCGCGACGAGGATGGCCCCGGCCGCCGTGAAGCCGCCCCCGACGGAGATGAGGAAGAAGATGAGCGGGAACGCGAGGCTCAACGCCCCGACAGCGTTCGAGGAGTACGCGCCCAGCCACGCCGTGTCGGCGAGGTTGTAGGTGACCTGCAGCAGCTGGATTGCCACGAGCGGCCACGCCAGCCGGAGCATCGGCCGGGCGAGCTCCCCCTCGGTGAGCGTCGTGTTCGTGTGCGAATCGACCATTACGAATCGAAACGCTTCGCAGTCATATCAATGCGAGTAGTGGACGATAGCACGTCGCAGGGCTCGCGGCGGACGGACAAGACATTTGATTCCGGACACCATCGGTGCCGACCAACGATGTCCCCGTCCCGACCCTCCCGTCGCGGCCTGCTCGCCGCCGGCGTCGGCGCGCTGGCCGGCGGCCAGCTGCTCAGGCCCTCGCTGTTCCGCGAGCCGTTCGACGCCGACCCCTCCGTCTCGACCGACGAGTGGCTGCTGCCCGGCCGGACGCCGACGCGACGGAGCCACGTGCCGGTCCCCGGCGGCACCGCCCTCACCGAGCACTGGACCGCCGAGTTCGACAGCGAGGCGGGGTACAGCCTGGTGGTCGCCGACGGAACAGTCGTCTGGCCCGTCGAGGACGGCGGACTCACCGCCTACTCGGTCGCGGACGGCGACCGGCGGTGGCGCTACCGGACGTCGACCGAGGTCGAGGGTGGAATCGCGGCGGCCGGCGGTCATCTCTGCTATCCCACCGGGAACGACTTCCACGTCCTCGGGCTGGGCGGGGACGGACGCTGGCGACTGCCGGCGTACGGACGACGGTCGGTCGTCGGCCTGTTCGACGCCAGCTACCTCCCCGTCGGGTCGACGCTGTTCGGCCTCGGCGAGCGGGGGCTGGAGGCACGCGACCTGTCGAGCGGGCTCCGGCACTGGTTCACCGAGCAGGTCGACGGCGAATCCGTCTACCCGTACCCCTCGGCGTACGCCGACGGGACGCTCTACTGCAGCGAAGGGAGCCTCCGGAACACTCGACTCAGCGCCTTCGACGCGAGCGACGGCTCTCGGCGCTGGCGAACGGACGAGGACGAGTACCTGCACCGGCGGAGCGCGGTCGACGGCGACACGCTCCTCTCGGTCGCCGGCAGCAACGACAGCGGGAGCCTCCGGGCGTTCTCGACCGAGGACGGGTCGCTACGCTGGAAACGAGGGAGTGCGGGGACCTTCTACGAGGTCGCCGTCGGGGACGGAATCGCCGTCTGTGCGTCGTTCGAGGGTGACCTGAACGCCTTCGACGTCCAGTCCGGTGAGCGTCGCTGGCGGAGCGACGGGCCCGACGACCTCGGCGGCGTGGTCCGCACCGACGACTACCTCTACGTCCACCGCAGCACCGGTGTCGAGGTGCGCGAGCCTGTCACCGGCGAGCGACTGTCGACCCACGAACTCGACGGCGGCGAGGCTCGCGCGCTGGCCTACGCCGACGACCGGCTGTTCGCACTTCAGGAGCACGCACTCGCCGTGCTGGAGGTCGAGGATGCCTGAGTCGTCCCGGCGAGGCGAGGTGACGACCTTCGACGACGACCCCTCGCTCGCCGAGCGGTTCGGGATGTCGATTCCGATGCTGCTGCCCGCGTGGCTCGTGACCCACCCGCTGCGCTGGCTGCTCGACCGGCAGACGATGGTGCCCGACCCTGTCGCGCTCCCGCTCTGGGTCGGCCTCGGGCTTGCGTTCGCCTTCGGCGCGACACACCCGAACCGTGACGAGTTCGCCGCCGTCGTCTTCGCGGTGGTCGTCCCCTGCGTCTTCTTCGTCGCGCAGGGCGTGCTCGCGCCGCCGTTCCCGGGGGTGCACGGGCAGCCGACGTACCTCGTCGGCCCCGTCCTGAACGCCGTCGGCGCGGGACTGCTCGGATACGTCGTGGCGTACCGCGAGGGGCTGGAGACCGCCGTCGGACTGTTCACCGACGACGGTCAGACGCCGGGAACCGACGACGACTCGTAGCCGTTTTAGGCGCGCCCCGAGTTCGTGCAAGCATGACTATCGGCGTCATCGGCGGCAGCGGCATCTACGAGGCCCTGCCCCTCGAGAACGTGGAGAAGCGCAGCGTGGACACGCCCTTCGGCGAGCCCTCGGACGACATCACGCTCGGCGAACTCGCCGGCAAGGAGGTCGCGTTCCTCCCCCGGCACGGCCCCGACCACCAGCACACCCCGACGAACGCGCCGTACAAGGCGAACATCTACGCGCTGAAGTCCGTCGGCGTCGACCGCGTCATCGCGACGAACGCCGTCGGCAGCCTGCGCGAGGACCTCCCGCCGCAGACGCTGCTCGTGCCGACGCAGATATTCGACCGGACGAGCCAGCGCGAGCACACCTTCTTCGGCGACGGCATGGTCGTCCACATGGGCTTCGCCGACCCGTACGACCCGCCGATGGTGGAGCACCTCGCCGACGCGGCCGAGCGCGCCGACACCGACGCCGACGTCGAGGAGGGCGGCACCTACGTCTGCATCGAGGGCCCGCAGTACTCCACCCGGTCCGAGAGCGAGTTCTACCGCGAGCAGGGCTGGGACGTCGTCGGCATGACCGCCATCCCCGAGGCGAAGCTCGCCCGCGAGGCCGAGCTGAGCTACGCGACGGTCACCGGCGTCACCGACTACGACGTCTGGAAGCGCGACAGCGAGGTCACGCTCGACGAGGTGCTCGAGAACGCCGCCGCGAACCAGGAGTCCATCAACGCGGTCGTCGAGGAGGCCGTCCGGTCGATGCCCGAGGAGTTCGAGAGCGACGCCTGGTCCGCGCTCGAGGGCACCATCAACACGCCGAGCGAGGCCATCCCCGACGACACCCGCGAGCGCGTCGACCTGCTCGCCGGGCAGTACCTCGACTGAGCGCCCGCCCACCGACCGATTTTTGCCGCCCGACGCCGTCCGTCACCGCCATGGACGCAGACGACGAGCTCGTCGAGCAGGTCGCGACACAGCTCGACGGCGACGAGGAGACGGCTCGCGGGTTCCTCGACGGCATCGACGCCGCGGTCGGCTCCATCTGCCCGCTGTGTGGCGAGGGGTACGTCGTCGAGACCGACGACGAACGCTTCTTCCCCTCGCGCGGCCGGCAGGCACGGTCCCTCGACCTCGGCGTCATGGAGCTGTCGCTGTCGAAGTCGCGGGAGCTGCGCGAGACGAACGAGGAGCAGGTCGTCGTCCCGTACACCTGCACCTCGGCGAACCCGTTCGAGGTGTGCGCGCTCGCCGGCCGGTTCCACGAGCAGGTGGCCGTCGAGACGGTCCGAGGTGTCGCCGAGACCGACCGCGCTGTCCGGCGGCGGCGCTCCTACGTCGCGGACAGACTCAGCCGTGGTGGCGAGCGTCTCTGAGGGTCACTCGTCCCCCTCGAGCAACTGCTCGACGGGGGCGTCGATGTCGTCCGCGAGCCACCAGAGCCGCTGTCGGAGGCCCTCGCTGATGGTCACCGACCCCGGGTACTCGGCGGCGACGGTGACGAACGCCGTCGCGGCCGCACGGCTCACCCGGTCGTCGTCGTCGCCGATGGCCGTCGTGAGCGCCGTGAGCGCCTCGGGTATCCGGTCGGGGTGGTCGACACCCACGCGACCGATGGCGTACGCCGCCGCCCGTCGCTGACTGGTCGGCGCGTCGAGGACGAGCTCCGCGAACAGGTCGTCGACCTCGGGAACCGTCGCGGGGTCGTTCACCGCGACGGCGGCGAGGAGGTCGATTGCGGCGGTCTGGAGTGCCGGCACCGGCTCGCGGGCGTTCGCCACCGCGTCGTCGACGACGGGGAGCACCTCCTCGGGGTAGCGCGTCGCCACGTCCGCCAGCGCGCCGGTCGCGAACGTCCTGACGTCCCACTCCTCCTCGTCCGTCGTCGCGTCCCGCAGGCCCTCGGCGGCGTCGAGGACGGTGCTCGGTCCAGCGGCGGCGAGTCGGGCGAACACCGCGGCGACGGCCGCCCGGACGTACGGGTCGGTCGTCGAGAGGAACGGCGCAAGCGACTCGACCCAGGCGCTGTACGTCCGTGGCGCGCCGTCCGCCGTCGCTGCGAGCGCGTCGGCAGCGCGGCGGCGGGCGCTCGCGTCGTCGTCGCTGAGCTGCGTGATGAGCGCGTCGAGACAGTCCGCCAGCGCCGTCGGCTCGGTCCCGGCGATGTGGTACAGCGCGTCCGCGGCGCTGGTCCGTGTCGTCGCGTCCCCCGCCCCCAGCAGGTCGCATAGCTCCTCCGCGTGTGCGACCGCGCCGGCCGGCTCCTCGCGCGCCAGTTCGCACAGCTCCTCCGCGCGGTCCGTGTCGTCGGACCCACTCAGCAGTCCCATCTATCCCTACCTCGTCGTCCGGGACCAAGAATCCCTCTCATCGAATAGAAAACGCCCGCGGTGGGCTGGCGAAAGCGAATCGCGGTGACGCCTGACGGATGTGATGGGCTTCGACTGACGGTGAATGCGGTGTGGGCCAGCCAGCCCGACGAGCGTTCTGGCGCCGGGGATCGCCTGACATCGGCAATCTCGCGTGCCAGACCGCCGCCCCCTTTCCCCCTCTGTGGTACCGGGACGACGGTCGGTTACACATATATCTTATGGCCACATCATACCGATGCTTGTTATCTCAACCGGTTTATAGCGCCGGGCGACACCGGGCTCAACCACCCCTGTTTGCCGGTTTGTCGAGGCCGTCCGTGAGGGAGGCCTCCAGGACGGTCGCGGTCGCACGTCGGAGCCGCTCGGAGGCCGCCTGGTTCGAGATGTCGAACTCGTCCGCGATATCCTCCAGCGTGGACTGTCGCGGGATGTCGAAGTAGCCGGTTTCGAGGGCGAACAGCATCGCCTCCCGTTGCTCCGGGGTGAGGTCGTAGGTCTCGCCGGAGTCGGGCTGGTCGTCGGACCGTCCCAGTCGGTGCAGGTCGAGCTCGTAGCCGTGTTCCCTGGTGCGTTCGTGAAACTGCGTGACGCTCGGCTCGTCCGGAAACCGGACACGGAAGAACCAGCTCTCGGTCGCCCGTGCCTCCAGTACGGCCGCGTTCGTGTCCACGAAGATGGACAGCAGTCCAGTCGGGTCGGTGTGCCACCGGAGCCGGTACAGGACGCGACCGCCCTGTCTGTCGATCGTGCTGTAACCGACCTCCGTCGTCGCCTCGTCCATACCGCGCTCGAAGCTGTCGGTGTCGCCGCTGACCCAGACGTACGGTACCACGTCCCCCGACGTTGGTACGACCTGTTCGAACTGTAGTTGGACGTCACTCTCCCCCCAGCAGATCGACGCCGGACCGAACGTGTCCGTGTCGACCGAGAACTCCGCGATTACCCCCATGCCCGAAATAAAGGATATTTGAACATATCTATCTTCGGGTCGGCAGACCGCTCCAGCACTCTGAAAACAACACGCGCGGCCGTGGCGGTGGTCAGTCGGCGACCGCCTCGTCGGAGACGGAGGCGGCGGTCGAGTCCTGCACCCAGAGGTCGCCGAACAGCTCGTCCTGCTGGAGCGTGACCTGGCCGCGATGCGCGAGAAAGAGGAGCGCGAGGAACGTCAGCACGCGCGAGCCACCGCTGTCCTGTATCTCGGCGAACAGCACCTCCGCCCGGCCCGCGTCGTAGTGCTCGCGAAGCGCCGTGCGCACGTCGTCGATGACCTCCTCGATCTCCTCCTCGTGGGTCGTCCCGGTGACGTCGTCCTCGGTCGGCTCGTCGTCGACGCGGCGGTCGTCGCCCGCGTGGTAGTCGAGCGTCTGCGTGCCGCGCCGGAACCCCTTCGGCGAGTCGCTCGTATCGTACTCGCGGCCCTCCTTCCACCAGGAGCCGCGTTCGGCCTCGCGCAGGTCCCGTACCAGCTCGTCCAGCGTCTCCGGCGTCCCGCGGGCGTGCTTCCGTTCGAGCCGGCGCTCCATCTCGGCCTCCAGCCCCTCGATGGGGTCGAACTCCGGGTCCGGCGGCGACTGAGGGGCGTCGCCGAACGGCTGCTCCCACGGCGCGGGCTCCTCCTCCTCCTGCTCGTCGCTCCCGTGGATGAGCTCGTCGCCCTTCATCCGCAGGAGCACGCTCGCGTAGAACAGCGCCCGCCCCGACGTGCGCAGGTCCACGGACTCCAGCGCGTCGAGGAATCGGTCCGTCACCCGCATGATGTCGATGTCCCACGGGTCTATCTCGCCCTTCTTCGCGAGCTGGACGAGCAGTTCGACGGGCTCGACCTCGTCGTCGGCGGCGTCGTCGATGACCTCCTCGTCCGGCAGGACAGCGTCGAGCTCGTCGTCAGCGGCAGCGTCGTCGTCGCTTGCCTCCTCGTCGTCCTCGTCCGGCAGCACGTCCTCGACGTCCCCGTCGCCGTAGAACTCGTCGGGGTCGGCCGGGTTCCCGCCGCCGTCGCCACCGTCGTCGAGGAAATCGGGCTCCTCGCCCGGCGGTGTCCGGTCCTCGTGTCCCGCGATGGTGAGCATGTCCTCGACGGAGTCGCCGTTCCCCTTCGGCGAATCGCCGTCCTGCTCGGCCGAGTCGCCGTTCCGCGTCGGGGAACCGTCGTTCCCGTTCGCGGGCTCACCCCGCTGCTCGTCCGAGGCGCGGTCCCCTGAGCCGTCGCTCGACTCCGTCGCGGAGTCCCCGTCAGTCATCGGCGGACACCTCCACGTCGCCGGCATCGCCGTCGGACAGGTCGATACCGGTCACCGCAGAGACGTTGTCCTCCTGCATCGTCACGCCGATGGCGCGCTCGGAGCGGTCGAGCATCGCGGTCCGGTGGCTGACGACGACGAACTGCGCCTGCCCGGCGAGCTCGTCGACCATCTGGCCGACGCGCTCTGCGTTGACCGCGTCGAGGAACGCGTCGATCTCGTCCAGCGCGTAGAACGGTGCGGGGTTGTGGCGCTGGATGGCGAAGATGAACGCGAGCGCGGTCAGGGACTTCTCCCCGCCGGACATCGCGTCGAGGCGCTGGATGGGCTTGTCCGCGGGCTGGGCCTTCATCGTCAGGCCGCCGTCGAACGGGTCCTCCTCGTCCTCCAGGTGGAGGCGACCGCTCCCGTTCGAGAGGCGCGTGAAGATGTCCTGGAACTGCTCGTCGATGTCGTCGAAGGCGTCCATGAACGTCTCCCTCTTCTGTGCCTCGTAGGAGTCGATGCGCTCGCGGATTGCATCGCCCTCCTCGACGAGCGTGTCCCGCCCGTCCTCGAGCTCGTCGAGGTCGGCACGGACGTCGTCGTACTCGTCGATGGCGAGCATGTTCACCGGCTCCATCGCCTCCATGTCGCCCTGGAGGCAGTCGACCATCTCGACGACCACATCGTGCTCGGGCACGTCTTCGGGGTCGTACTCGCCGACCTCCTCGGCCAGCGACTCGATCTCCCAGTCGAGCTGGTCGCGCGTCTCCGTGTAGGAGTCGAGCTTCGACTGCACGGCGTCGACCTGCCCCTGCACCGAGTCGCGCTCGCTCTTTGCCGACTGGAGCTCCTCGCGGAGCTCCTCGCGCTCGTCCTTCAGCTCGGAGAGCTCGTTCTCCAGTTCGAGCACCTCGCGGCGCTTCGATTCGAGCGTCTCCTCCTTCTCGGCGACCTGTGCCTCCAGCTCCTCGATGCGCTCCTCGTGTTTCGCCTTCTCGTTCTGGGCGGCCTCGATGTCGTCGTGGAGGTCCTCGATGGCCTCCTCGGCGTACTGCTTCTCCAGCTGGAGCTCGTTGAGCTCGGCGTCGAGCTCGTCCAGCCGGTCCTCGATGTCGTCGATCTCCTCCTGGATGGCCTCCTTCTGCCGGGTGAGCTCGGGGATGCGCGAGTCCTCGAGCTCGGCCTCGATCTCCGCGACCTCGCTCTCGAGCTCGGTGATCTCGCCCTGCGTCGCGTCGATGTCCGCCTCGATCTCCTGCATCTCCTCGTCGACGGACTCGCGCTCGTCTTCGATCTCCGCACGGCGGTCCTGGAGGTCGGCGATGCGCTTCTCTCGCTCGGCTATCTTGCGCTCGGTGCTCTCGATGTCGCTCTCGATGCCGCGCACCTCGTCGACCGCGTCGGACTTGCGGTCGCGGGCGTCGTCCAGTCGCGACTCGACCGCCTGGATGTCGTCGCGGAGCGACTGCCGCTCGTCCTCGAGCTCGGAGATGCGCTCGGCGACGCGCTTGAGCTGCCCCTCGCCGGAGGAGTCGAAGGAGTAACGCGAGCCGGACGACGAGCCGCCGGTCATCGCGCCCGACTTCTCGACGAGGTCGCCGTCGAGCGTGACCAGCCGGTAGTCGCCCTGCATGTCCCGGGCGGTGTCGAGGTCCTCGA
The DNA here is from genome assembly GCF_900103505.1 of Haloarchaeobius iranensis. Lineage (GTDB taxonomy): Archaea > Halobacteriota > Halobacteria > Halobacteriales > Natrialbaceae > Haloarchaeobius > Haloarchaeobius iranensis. The sequence goes on along the minus strand of NZ_FNIA01000009.1, from coordinate 25,729 downwards.
CGACGAGCGTGTCGCCGACGACGTGGCTGAAGATGCCCGCATACTCGTCGTCGAAGTCGATGAGGTTGTAGGCGAAGTCGACGACGCCCGGCACGTCCGGCGCGCTCGGGAGCGACCGCTCCCGCATCTTGTTCATCGGGAGCATCGTCGCCCGGCCCGCGTTCCGGGACTTGAGATGCTCGATGCACTGCTGACCGACCACGTCGTCGCGCACGACGACGTTGGCCATCCGGCCGCCGGCGGCGGTCTCACACGCCGTCGCGTAGTCGGGGGTGACGCTGCCCAGCTGGGCGACCGCGCCGCGGACGCCCTCGATGCCCGAGTTGAGCACCGTCGTCACCGACCGGCCGAACGAGGAGTCGCCGGACTCACCGGCCTTCGCCTCCAGCTCGGCGTACTTCTGCTGCTCCGCCTGGAGGTCGTCCTCGACCGTCGCGAGGTCGTCCTGATACGACTCCTTCTCGGCCTTGAGGTCCTCGACGACCGACGCGATGGAGTCGACGTTCTGCTCGGCCTTCTCCAGTTCGTCCTCGAGGTCGGACTGCTCGGCCTCGAGGTCCGGAATCTCCGCGCGCTGTGCCTCGATGTCGTCGTCGATCTCGCTGGCCTCGTTCGAGCGGCGGCGGCGTTCGTCGACGAGGCGGTCCTTCTCGCGCTGGAGCTCGTTGACCGCGTCGCGCTCGGCCTCGAGCTCGGCCTTCTTCTCCTGGAGGTCGTTCTTCAGCTCGTCGTACTCGGTGTCGATGGCGTCGATCTCGGCCTGGACGTCCGCGAGCTCCTCCCGTTTCGAGGCCACGTCGGCCTTCAGCGAGGATTTGGCGACCTTCGTCTCGCGGATGTCGCCCTCGACGTCGTCGACCTCCTCCTGCTTGCGGTCGATCTTCACGAACGACTCCCGGCGTTTCGTCTCGGCGGCCTCGATGCTCTCCTCGCTCGCCTCGACCTTGTCCTCCAGCCGGGAGATGTCGCCTTTGATGCCCTCTATCTCGCGCTTGATGGCGAGCTGTTCGTCCTCGCCCTTGCGCTCTATCTCGGCGTTCAGGTCCTCCAGGTCCTCCTGGAGGCGGACGACGGTCCCCTGCTTCTGGTCGAGGTCGCGCTGGAGCTCCTCGAGCTCCGCTTCCGTGTGCTCTATCTTCGCCTCGACGGAGTCGCGCTCCTCGCGCTTGTCCTCGAGCTCCGCGGCCTTGAGGTAGCCCTCGTACTGCTCCTTCTCGCGGCGGAGTCGTCGGTATCGCATCGCTGTCTGGCGTTCGTCCTCGAGCTGGTCGAGGCGGGCCTGCTTCTCCTCGATGCGCAGCTCGGCCTCGTTGATGCGCTCCTGGACGGTCTCCAGCTCCTCCAGGGCGTCCTCCTTCTTCGCGTCGAACTCCGCGACCCCGGCTATCTCGTCGATGATCTCCCGCCGGGAGTGCGGCGTCATGTTGATTATCTCGGTCACGTCGCCCTGCATGACGACGTTGTAGCCCTCGGGGGCGACGCCGGCCTGTGCGAGCAGGTCCTGGATGTCGGAGAGGTTGACCGAGCGGTCGTTGAGGTAGTAGTACGAGTAGTAGTTGTCCTCGGTCTCCTTCACCCGACGCTTCACCCGAATCTCGTCGACATCACCGACGTTGTCGCTGCCGGCAGCGTTGACGACCTGCGAGCGACTGAGCGTGCGGTCCTCGTTGTCGAGGACGACCTCCACGATGGCCTCGCGCGGGCCCCCGGAGCGGTCGCCGTCGTCGTGGCCGGGGTTGTAGATGAGGTCGGTGAGCTTCTCGGCGCGGATACCCCGTGTGCGGGCCAGTCCCAGCGCGAACAGCACCGCGTCGATGATGTTGGACTTCCCAGAGCCGTTCGGCCCCGTGACCACGGTGAAATCCTCGTAGAACGGGATTCGCGTCTTGCGGCCGAAGCTCTTGAAGTTGTCCAGAACGAGTTCTTTGATGTGCATGGTGGTCAGGCGTCGGGGGCCGCGATAGGGGGATTACGCGACGATGATGTCGTCGCCGAGCTCGGAGTCCTCGGTGTCGTCCCCGCCTTCTGCGTCGTGGTCCTTAGCGCCTTCGTTCCGGGCGCGTGCGGCCGCCTGCTCGACATCCTCCTGTTCCGCTTCGGAGCGGTCTCCGGTCGCGTCGCCGGGCTCGGGTGCGAGCATCTCGTCGACGGACTCGGCGTCCGCGTCGGCCGCTCGCTCCTCCTCGAGTTCGGCTTCGAGAATGCGAACGCGTTCTTTCGTTTCGACCAGTTCCTCCGTCAGTCCGCGAACGGTCGCTTCGAGCTCGTCCACGGTGGCCTCGAGGTCTTCCACCCGGTTCGTCGGCATGTTACATACCCCGTGCGCCGGGAACCATAAACCTGCGTCAGACACCTCACGCGAATCTGACAGTTGTTGGGAGACGAACAGGTCAGATGGTGAGCTCGTGCCAGTCTGTCATCTCCCCGCCGTACCCGACTCGCGCCCGGGCCCACACCGACTCCGGGAGCTGGCTCCCGGTCGACACGTCGCTGAACAGTAACTGGACGGAGACGTACTTCCGCTCACCGGAGAGCTGGACCGTCCGCTCCGCCCGCGCCGTCCGGTCGTCCACCGTCACCTCGCCCTCGGCCTCGAGGTCCGTCGACACTGTCCGGTCCACGTAGAGGTCCAGGCCGAGGCTCACGTTCTCGCCGTGCGGGCTCGCGTCGATGCCGGTCACCAGCAGGTCCTCGGGGCCGCCACCGGATCGTGGCGGGTCCCCGAACTCGGCACACCCCGCCAGCGCGATGCAGCTCCCGACGCCGGCGGCTCGTCGCAGGAATCGACGACGGTCCATCGTCCAGTCCGTTCGCCGCGCTGGCGCAAAAAGGATGCTCCCGGCTCGCGGCTCGACTCGAACCGTGAACCGCGAACGCGTGGCCTCGCCCGGCCGTAGTACGCCGGCCGTCGCGTCCCGAACGTTCACACATACTGTGAACCGCCGGGAGAAACGGCGGTTTCGGGACGGTGAGGACGGCTGCCGCAGCCGCCGAACCGTGCGCCCGGGCGATGCGCTCGCACGCAATCTCGGCCCCGTCCGCTAGGTTTTTGCCCGCACTGTGGAAAGGGGAGTTCATGCTCACCGTCCGCGCACCGGCCACGAGCGCCAACCTCGGCAGCGGCTTCGACGTCTTCGGGCTGGCGCTGTCGGCACCGGCGGACGTGGTCCGCGTCGAGAAGGCCGCCGAGACCACCATCGAGGTAACAGGCGCGGGCAGCCAGTACATCCCGACGGACCCGGCGAAGAACACCGCCGGCGTGGTCGCACGGGAGCTCGACGCCCCGGCGCGCATCGAGATCGACAAGGGCGTCCGCCCGGCGTCGGGCCTCGGTTCGTCGGCGGCCAGCGCGGCGGGTGCGGCGGTCGCGCTGAACGCGCTCTACGACCGCGGCTGCTCAGACGAGGAGCTGGTCCGCGCGGCGGCCGAGGGCGAGGCGGTCGTCTCCGGCGCGGCCCACGCGGACAACGTCGCGCCGTCCATCGTCGGCGGCTTCACCATCGCGCGAGCGGACGGCGTCACGTCGGTCGACGCCGAACTCCCGCTGGTGGTCTGCCTGCCTGACATCGTGGTCTCGACGCGGGACGCCCGCGAGGTCGTGCCCGGGACGGTGTCGATGGAGGAGATGGTCGAGACGGTCGGGAGCGCGGCGACGCTCACGACCGGGATGCACCGGAACGACCCCGAGCTGGTCGGACGCGGGCTGCAGGAGTCGGTGGTAACGCCCGCCCGCGCAGCGCTCGTGACGGGCTACGACGAGGCGAAGCGGGCCGCGCTCGACGCGGGCGCGACCGGTGTGACAATCAGCGGTGCCGGCCCCGGCGTCCTCGCGGTCTGCCGCCGACCCGAGGACCGGCGTCGTGTCGCCGCGGCGATGCTCTCTGGCTTCGACGAGGCGGACATCGACGCGCGGGCGTACCAGACCGCCGTCGGTGGTGGCGCGGAGCTGTTCCGCTGAGTCCGGATGTTTATATTGCCAAGGCGCGTCATGGTATAGTGTGGCAACCAGCCGTCCGCAGCGGCCGTTCGCCGACGAGCCGGGCACCGCAGAGTGGTACGGCCGACTCGCACAGGGACTCGGCGGGGCGCTCGCGGCGGTCGCGTTCGGCGTCGCCGCGCTGAGCGGGGCGGCCATCGCACTGGAGACCGCGACGGTCGGGGCGGCGCTCTCGCGGCTGGTAGCCGTCGCTGCCGCGGACCCGGCCACGCTCCCGCCGGTCGCGGTCGTCTACCACTACGCGCTCGTCGGTGTCGTCGCGGGCGGCTGGGTCCTCGGACTGGGTTTTATCCTGACCGGGTTCTTCGAGTGAACCGATGACGGAGAAGGGGGCGGTCGAGGAACAGTCCAGTCGGGAGCGCCTGGCCGACGATGCAGTCCTCGCAGCGGTCGCGCTCGCCATCGTCGTCGGCATCGGCTTCGCCGCCGAGGTCGACGTCCACACGCCGACGCTGCTCGCGGCGGCCGGCGGCATCGTGGTGCTCGAACTCCTCCTGTCGACGAAGCCGAGCCGGGTTCGCGCGGTCTGGGAGCGCAGCTACGTCAGACCGCTCGCCGTCACCGCCGCGGTGCTCGTCGCCGTCGCCGGTGCGTTCGTCGCGCCGCCGCTCGTGTTCGCGCTGCTCTGGGGCGGGCTCGGCGGCTACCTCCTGCTGGCCGGCACGATACTGCTCCTCAGCGGGCCACCGTTCGGCAGGCTGCTCGCGCGGTTCCGGGCGAACGGGAACGACGAGAAGTGAGGCCCGACCTCAGACGCCGCGGCCCTGCATCTTCTCCTCCTCGGGCAGGTCGACGTTGGCGTCGCCCTTCATGCTCTTGCCCAGGTTGGAGGCGATGTCGGCGAGCGTCTCCGGGTCGTCCCAGTTGTTCACCGCCTGCACGATGGCCGTGCCCATCTCGCGGGGGTTCTCCGCGCCGAAGATGCCCGAGCCGACGAAGATGCCGTCGCACTCGTGGTGCATCATCAGCGCCGCGTCCGCGGGCGTCGCGATGCCGCCCGCGGCGAAGTTGACGACCGGGAGCCGGCCCATCTCGGCGGTCTCGTGGACGAGGTCCTTCGGTGCCTCGTGCTCGCGGGCCCACTTCTCGCGCTCCTCCCAGTTCATGCCCTCCAGCTGTCGGATGGCACCCTTGATGGTGCGCTGGTGGTGGACGGCCTGGTTCACGTCGCCCGTCCCGGCCTCGCCCTTCGTCCGAATCATCGCCGCGCCTTCGTCGATGCGGCGCAGCGCCTCGCCGAGGTTCCGGGCACCGCAGACGAAGGGCGCGGTGAACTCGCGCTTGTCGATGTGGTAGGCGTCGTCGGCGGGCGTGAGCACCTCCGACTCGTCGATCATGTCCACGCCGACGGCCTGCAGTATCTCGGCCTCTTTCCGGTGACCGATGCGTGACTTGCCCATCACCGGGATGGAGACGCTGTCGACGATGTCGGCCACGTCCGCCGGGTCGGCCATCCGCGCGACGCCGCCGCGCTTTCTGATGTCCGCCGGGACCGCCTCCAGCGCCATGACCGCCACCGCGCCGCACTCCTCGGCGATCTTCGCCTGCTCCTCGTTCACGACGTCCATGATGACGCCGCCCTTCTGCATCCGGGCGAACCCGCGCTTGACGAGCTCGGTCCCGCGCTTGAGCTCCTCTAAATCAGTCTCCTCGGTCATGTGCCGGGTTTAGGTTCGGGCCCACTTAACCGGTGTCTTTCCGGGAACGGAACGAGTTGGAGATTTCTGCAACGAATCGGGATTCCACAGTCCACGTGGCACGCGGCTGGCGAGACGGCGCGAGCGGTGCGCGGTTCGGAGCGAGCGCAGCGAGTGCGAACCGCGACTGCGAACGGGGAGCGAAGCGACCCGTGAGCGCAGTGAGCGTGTCGAGCCATTCCGCGCGAGGGATGAGCGAACCGGAGCGCGAGGGAGACGCGACCGTCAGGGAGCGTCTCCACGCGGAACGGCGAGCGAAGCGAGCCGTGGAGCAGCAGAGGCGAGCGAATCGGCTGGGGAGGTCTGAGGAGCCGTACGGTCGCGATGGGCGGGACTGAAAGGGGCTTTCCGGCTGTCCGAGTCAACGAGTCCATTCCCCGAGACAGGAACAACAACACGGAACACGAACGGGAACCGTCACGGCTATCAGCGGACCGGTCGACACAGCGAACGATGCAGTGGCCATTCGCCGACCCGCCCGAACGCGAGGACCTGCCGCGGTACCTCGCGCCCGTCCCCGAGAGAATCGAGGACCTCGGGCTCACGTTCGCGTGGCTGGTCGTCCTCACGAACGTCCTGGGCACCGCCTTCGGCTTCTACTACTACGGCCTCGACCCGCTCGCGCCGGGCTTCGTCGCCGAGTCCAGCCAGTTCGCCATCGAGCCGCTGGTCGCGTGGCCGGTCGTCCCGGACAGCCCCGTCGCGACGCTGTTCATCGCGCTCGCCTTCGCGGCGTGGCTGCTCGGCCGGCCGAACGAGTACCTCTCGGCGCTCGCCTTCTTCGGCTGTCTCAAACTCGGCGCGTGGACGCCCTTCGTCCTGCTGGCGTTCAAGTCCGACTTCAACGTCCACTGGGCGATGTACAACTTCCTGTTCTGGAGCCACCTCGCGATGGTGCTCCAGGGCTTCGTCCTGCACCGTATCTCGGACTTCCCGGTGCGCGCGGTCGCCGTCGCACTCCTGTGGTACGGCTTCAACGACGTGGTCGACTACTTCGTCCCGCTCGTCGGGACGCCCCACCACACGTTCGTCCCCGCGGAGGAACTCGTCGACGGCGCCGTGGTCCACACGCCCGGCCCGCACCGCGTCGCCGCCGCCGGGGCGGTCGCGCTGACGCTGCTCGCGACGTTCCTCGCGCTGTCGACGCGGGTGAAGAAGCTGGAGGGGCGGCTGGAGTGACACGCAGGCGTTGCACCGGCTCCGGTGCGGAGCTTCTTGCCCCCTGATTGCATCAGTACCAGTGCGATAGCCGACGCGGAACCGGACCCAGCGACCTGCGTGAACTGCGGCGACTGGCCCTCCAGACCGACGACACGGAAGCCGTCGTCGACGACGCCCGCCGGCGAGTGCGTCACCCCCGAGTGACCGCTCAGACCACGCCCGCGCCGAGGAAGCCACCGAGCACCAGCCCGTAGACGAGGTGGAAGAACCCGAACTGCATCGCCGTCGCGCGGTCGGGGTCCACCCCGAGGACGCCCTTCATCCACACCACCGCGCCGACGATGGTGAGCCCGACGGCGTAGGCGAGAGCGAGGGCGACGGCCGTCGCGAGCGACACCTCTCCCACGACCAGCGGGAGCGCCAGCGCGAACGCCGCGCCGGCACCGACACCGTACAGCAGGTGCAGGACCATGCCCTGTGGCACGTACGCCTCGGGCCCCGCGCTGCCGACGAACTTCGCCCACAGCGCCGCCGTCGGCGGCGGGGAGTCGTCCCCCAGCGTCAGCATGAACACGGTCATGAGTATCGTCGCGACGAGACCACCGGCGAGCCCGGACAGGAGCGTTACGGTTACCATCTGTAATCTACCTACTACTCGTAACTGGCGCCCCCCTATTAACCGCGACGCGACTGTGGGAGCGCGACGCACGAGAGCGAAAGGCCGGAAGCGGGGTCCTCGGCCGCCTGACGGGACCGCAACACAGTTGTGGGTGACCGCGGTACGTCGGCCCGGATGACTGGGACGGGAACGGCAGAGCGGCGCTGGCTCCCGCGCAGCAACGTCGGGAAGTACTACCTCTACAAGGCGACGAAGGCGGTCGAGTTCTACCGTCCCATCATGTACCTGTTCTTCCTCCAGCAGGGGCTCGATTTCACGCAGATCGCCACGCTGGAGGCCATCTACAACCTGACGACCGTCTTCGGCGAGGTACCGACGGGCTACGTCGGCGACCGGGTCGGCCGCCGGAACAGCCTGCTCGTCGGCACCGTCCTCATCGCGGTGACCCTGGTCGGCATCGGGCTCGCGGGCTCGTTCCTCGCGCTCGCCGCCCTCTACGTCTGCTGGTCGATGGGCTACAACTTCCGGTCGGGCAGCGAGGACGCCTGGCTCTACGACACGCTCACCGACGACCTCGCCGAGGACCAGTTCGCACACGTCCGGGGGCGCGGCGAGTCCGTCTCGCTGGCCGTCGGCGCGGGCGCGGCCGTCACTGGCGGTGCGCTCGGGGGCGTCGACCTCTCGTACCCGTGGTTCGTCGCCGCCGCCGTGACGGCCGTCGGCGTGCTCGTCCTGCTGACCGTCGAGGAGTCCGAGACCTACGAGGAGAGCACGGCCGACGCGATGGGCATCCGAGAGAGCCTCGGCCTGGTCCGGACGATGCTCGCGAAGCGCTCCATCCGCGCGCTCGTCGTCTACTACTACGTGCTGTACGCCGCCGTCACGTACCTCGTGTTCGTCTACCTCCAGCCCGTCTTCGAGACGGTCGTCGTCGACCTCGGCGTCGCCCCCGCGCAGGTCGAACCGCTCCTCGGCGTGTTCTACGCGGCGTACAGCCTCGTCGGCGCGGGGCTGAGCTACTACACCGGGAGCATCGAGGACCGGGTCGGCCTGCGGACGTGGTTCCTCGTGCTCCCGTTCGCCGTCGGCGGCGCGCTCGTCGGCATGTACGTCCTCCCGGTCCTCGCGCTCCCGACGTTCCTGTTCGCCCGCGGGCTCGCCGACGTGACCCGCTCGCTCGCCGGACAGTACGTCAACGACCGCATCGACACCGTCGGCCGCGCGACGACGCTCAGCGCGCTGGCGATGGTGAGCGGCCTGACCGTCGTCCCGTTCCAGCTCGGCAGCGGCGTGCTCTCGGACGCGACGACGCCGCTGGCCGCGCTCGCCGCGTCGGGCGTGGTGCTCGTCGTCGGCTCCGCGCTCGTCCTGCTCTGGGAGGTGCCGGTGACGAACGAGACAGCGGTCGACGGCTGATGCGCCGTCAGTTGACGATGACGATGGCGTCGTCGGCCGAAAGCATCTCGCCCTCGCCGGAGTAGGTGCGCTCCTCGCGGACCTCGAACTCGTCCGCTTCGAGGGTCTCGCCTGCCAGCGCGAGCGTGTCGCCGTCGAGCTCGTACTCGCCGGCCTCGATGGCGGCGTCGAACTCGCCGACCGTCCCGCCGTACTTCGGGCCGAGGGTCGAGTAGTCGAGGCTGATGTCGGCTATCTCGGTCGTGATCTCCGGGGGCTCGTCGAGCAGTTCGAACTCCGCGACGTGCATGACGCCCGCGATGGCGTCGGTGAAGCCGTCGACGTCACCGTAGACGGCGACGTGGTCGAGCGGCTCGTTCAGCGGCAGCTGGTTCTCGGACTTGTAGCGCCGGAGCGCGCCGATGACGGCCATCGCGGCCTCGCCACCGGCGAGGTCGGCCTCGTAGCCGCGTGGCTCGGGCCACGACCGCAGGTGGAGGCTGTCCGCCGCCGCGGTGTGGCCGTACATGTCCTGCCACAGTTCCTCCGTGATGTGGGGCACCAGCGGTGCGAACAGGTGCAAGAACGTCTCGTGTACCGTCCGGAGCGCGTACCGCGTCGACGCGCTGTCCTCGTCGTCGAGCCGCTGTTTCGCGATCTCGAGGTAGTCGTCACAGAACGTGTTCCAGAAGAACGACCGCAGCCGGTCGCGAGCCTTCGAGAACTCGTACGCCTCGAAGTGCGTGGTGAGCTCGGCGACGAGTGCGTCCATCTCAGCGAGCAGCCACTCGTCGAGGTCGTCGAACGAGTCGGGCTCGTCGACGGGCTCGGGGGCGAGGTGCTCCACGAGCTTCGAGGCGTTCCAGAGCTTGCGCAGGAGCTTCTCGCCCGCGACGATGTCCTTGTCCTTGAACGGGAAGTCGTCGCCGACCGTCGACGACGCCGCCCAGTACCGGATGGCGTCGATGGGGTAGTCGTCGACGACGGCCGACGGCTCGACGACGTTGCCCCGCGACTTCGACATCTTCTCCCGGTTCTCGTCGAGGACCCAGCCGTTGATCATGACCGCGTCGAACGGCACCTCGCCCGTGTGCTCGTAGCACTTGACGACTGTGTGGAACAGCCAGAAGCTGATGATGTCGTGGCCCTGCGGGCGCAGGTCGAACGGGTACAGCTCCGGCTCGTCCATCGTGAAGCCGTTCTCTTCATCCCAGTCCCAGCCGGCGTTGACCAGCGGGGTCAGGCTGGAGGTGGCCCACGTGTCGAAGACGTCGTCCTCGGGCTCGAACTCGTCGTGGCCGCAGTCGGGACACGAATCGACCGGCGGCTCGTCGCCGAGCGGGTCGACCGGCAGGTCGGCCTTGTCGGCGACGACCTCCTGGCCGCAGTCCGTGCAGTACCAGACCGGGAACGGGATGCCGGAGTCGCGCTGGCGCGAGATGAGCCAGTCCCACTCCAGCCCCTCGATCCAGTGCTCGTACCGCGTGTGCATCTTCTCGGGGTACCAGTCCATCTGCTCGCCGGCTTCCAGGTACTCGTCCTTGTGGTCGAGGATCTCGACGTACCACTGCTTGGAGACGCGGAACTCGACGTCGGTCTCGCAGCGCTCGTGGACCTGGACAGTGTGTGTCAGCTCCTCGCGCCCCTCGAGGTAGCCCGCGTCGTCGAGGTCCTCGACGATGGCCTCGCGGGCCTCGTGCGTGCTCAGTCCCTCGTACTCGCCCGCGAGGTCGGTCATCGTCGCGGACTCGTCGATGGCGACGCGCAACGGGAGGTCGTGGGCCTGGTACCACTCGATGTCCTTCTGGTCGCCGAACGTACAGCACATGACGACGCCGGTACCCTTCTCCAGGTCGACGCGGTCGTCCTCGATGATGGGGACCTCGTGCCCGAAGAGAGGTATCTCGGCGGTCTGGCCGACGAGCTCGGCGTTCTCGTCGTCGTCCGGGTGGACGAAGACGCTGACACAGGCGGGCAGGAGTTCGGGGCGAGTCGTCCCGATGACGAAGCTCTCGCGGCCCGACTCCGTCGGCTCGGTCAGGTCGAACCGGATGTCGTTGAAGTGGGTGTGGCGCTCGGCGTCCTCCTGCTCGACCTGCGAGATGGCCGTCTCGCACTCGGGACACCAGATGGCCGGGGCCTTCTTCCGGTACTCGCGGCCCTGCTCGTAGAGATCGATGAACGAGAGCTGGGAGACGCGCTGGACCCGCGGCTCGATGGTCTTGTACGTGCGAGACCAGTCGATGCTCATCCCGAGGTCCTGCATCTTCTCGGTGAACTCGGCCTCGTACTCCGCACAGACCTCGCGGCACTTCTGCTGGAACTCGCGGCGCTCGAAATCCTGGTGGCGGATGTCCAGCTCGCTCTCGGTGAGTCGCTCCGAGGCGATGCCGTTGTCGTCGTAGCCGAACGGGAACATCACCGAGCCGTCGTTCATCCGGTGGAACCGCGCCGCGAAGTCCTGCAACGTGTGGCCGTACAGGTGGCCCATGTGCAGGCTGCCCGACACGGTCGGCGGCGGCGTGTCGATGCTGTACACCGTGTTCGGGTCCAGTTCCTCGTCCTCGGGGTCGTACGCGTACGTCTCCTCGTCGACCCATCGGTCCTGCCACTTCTCCTCGGTCGCCTGTGGGTTGTAGTCTCCGTCTGGCATGTCGTACTCGTTGTGCTGTCAGTGGTCCAATCGCCGTTTAATACAATCGATGCAGTTCGACGGTGCCGCCGCTCCTCGCGTGCGACTTCGAGAGAACGACGCACACCGCTGTCGGGCCCTACGTACGTACTACGGCGACAGGGGCGTGCTCCATACCCGAACGAGGTTCGCGAGCGGATAAAAAGCCAGCGGTGGCGTGTCCGACGGCCACGTACCGCAGCATCGGGCCGCCAACACCCTACTCTGCCGTCTCGCGCCTGGCTTCGAGCGCCAGCTTCAGCGCGGCGCCCGCGTGTTCGACCGCGGCGGTCGCGTGTTCGGCTGCCGTCTCCATTCCCTCCTCGCCGTCCGCGCCGGCCGCCTCGGGCTCCGACTCGGCCGCCTCGACCGCTACCTCGACGGCAGTGTCGGTCTCGGGTTCGCCGGCGTCCGCCGCGGCTTCCTCCGGCTCCTCAGCCTCCCCCGCGAGTTCCTCCGGCTCGACTGCCGCGTCCGGGTCCGCGTCGCCGTCCGAGCGCAGTTTGCGAATCGTCCGCAGCGTCAGGAGTCCGACCGCGATTCCTCCGGCGGCCATGATACCTCTCTTGAGCTTGCTCATGATGGTTGTAAGTTGGGTATCGACGCGTATATAGTTTGAGCGGGGGTTCCGTGCCGTCTGCGTCTGGACGGGGCGACTACGTCCCCCGGTCGGAGTGTGCGCGGACCCACAGCTCCCCGATGCGCGACAGCCTGGTCCGGTAGGACTTCCCGACCTCCTCCTGCTCGATGTACCCCTTCCCACCCGGACCGAGTCTATCCACGTTGTAGATGACCTTCGAGCGGAAGGAGTCGGTGTACTCCTCGTTGAGCTCGCGCGAGAGCGCCTCCGCCAGCTCCGAGACGGAGTCGAACTCGCCGTGCTCGCCCAGCTCGAACAGGATGACCTCCTCGAACGGTTTGACGTTGGAGAACGACGCGACCGGCAGCTCGATGACGTGGCTGCCGCCGATCTCCTTCGCGCCGATGGTGGTGCCGCGCTCGTCGAACTCCTTGAGCAGCCCGTCGGCGGCGTCGAGTCGGGCGACGACGCGCTCCCGGAGGTCGTCGTCGAGGCCGGCGTCGGCGAGGTCACCCAGGAGGTCCTGCTGCTTGCGCAGCTCCTCGGCGAGCTCGGTCTCCAGGTACTTCTCGGGGGCGGTGTAGTAGGTGTGGATGGACTCGCGGTCCTCCTCGCGCTCGACCATCAGGGAGTGGGCGGCGGTCGCGAACGCGAAGGAGACGGTGCGGGGCATCGCGGCGATGTTCACCCAGACCTCGTTGCCCCGGTCGAGCTCCTCGACGATGAGGTCGTACGCCTGCTCGAACGCGGCGTCGTAGTCGTAGACGTCGGCGACGACCATGCGCTCGGTCTCCGCGCCCAGCAGGTTCTGGAAGTCCGTCTCGAGCTTCTGGGACAGGTTCTGCGAGTACTCGACGTTGGCCTCGCTCCCCACCGCGCCCTCCAGGAGGATGACCCGGTCCACGTCGAACTGGTCGCGGACCAGGGGCGCGATGAGCCGGTCGTAGTCGAAGCCGACCGGGACGATGTGGGTCTGCATGCACGTGCGTTCGCCCGACGTGCTCAAAAGGGTTGTACTCCCGTCCTGCACGGAGCGGGGCCCGCTACGACCGTAGCTTCAGCGTCCGCTTCCGAATCGACCCACAGCTCGGACAGATGTGGCGGTAGAGTACGGTATCCCCGTTCGTCTCTGCCTTCCAGCCGCCCTCGTCGTCCTCGTAGCCGCAGCTCGGACACCGGAGGTCCACGTCGTCGTAGTGCGATGTAAGCCGGTCGAGCGGGGTCGAGCCACTCCCACGCTTGTGTGCCATACGATAGCACACGCCGTGGCGAGCTATAAATCCTGCCTCCAGTTCACCGCGTCGGCAGCCAGCGCATCCAGCCCCGCCCGTGCTCGTGGTGCGTGGCCTCGCCGGCGGGCACCGCGCTCACGCGGTGGAACACCGCCTCGGGGTCCTTGTTCCAGAGCCAGTGCCAGCGGGTCTTCGCGACGAGGAGGAGCTTCCGGGCGGTCGAGAGGTCGGGTTCGTGGGTGATGGTGTCGAAGTCGACCGCTCGGATCTCGCGGTGGTGTTCGGCGTACAGCACGGCCGCGAGCAGCACGGCGAACTGGCAGTCCTCGGGCAGGAACCGGATGCCAGCGACGCCCTCCCGGTACAGCTCCTCGGTACGGTGCAGTTCCTCCTCGGCGGCGGCGCAGAACTCCTCGCTCGTCTCGAGCCGGATGACCTGGTCGCGGTCGACGCCGTGGCGTTCGAGCGTCTCGATGGGCAGGTAGACGCGGTCGCGGTCGACGACGTCCTCGCGGACGTCACGGATGAAGTTGGTCAGCTGGAACGCCTCGCCGAGCTTGATGGCGTGGGGCAGCGCCTGCTCGTACTCGTCGTCGTCCAGGTCCATGATGTCGGTCATCATGACGCCGACGGCGGCGGCGGAGCCACGCATGTACTCCTCGAGGTCCTCGTAGGTCTCGTACCGGTCGGTGTCGATGTCGCTCTCCATCGCGTCGAGGAACTCGACGACCCACTCGTCGTCGATGTCGTGCTCCTCACAGAGGTCGACGAAGGCGGCGAGGACCGGCTCGTCGGTCGGCTGTTCGCCGAGCGCCTCCGCACGCAGGTCGGCGAGCTGTTCGGCCTGCTCGTCGGGGTCGGGACCGTCGGGGTCGTCCACGATCTCGTCGGCGATACGGAAGAACCCGTACAGCACGTACGTCGCGTGTCTGATGCGTTTCGGGAGGAGCCGCGTCGCTAGATGGAACGTTCGCCCCGTCTGCTGCTGGATCGTCTTGCCTGCCTTGACCTGGTCCTTCTTCATAGTAGTGTCCGGTGTGTGAGGGCTGCGAGGGCTACTCGTATCAGAGTACACGCTCCATATAAAAATAGGTGCCGTGCAAAACCAGTTGGGCACTCCCGACATCCCGGGCCACTGCCGGGGATTCCGACCGCCCAGCGACCCCGCATCGTGAAAGCGCAACGGATAAATTCGGCGTGGGGAAACGTGGCGGTGTGAGCGACAGCGAGGGCTTCCGCGTCGACATGCACGTGAAGGTGCTCGACGAGACGGTCGTCGAGCGCGCGAAGGCGGCCGGGCTGGACGCGCTCGTGTACGCACCGCACTTCGTCAGGCTGCCGGAGATACGCGAGCGAGCCGCTGCCTTCAGCGACGACGAGCTGCTGGTGATCCCGGGACGGGAGCTGTTCACGGGGAGCTGGCACGCCCGCAAGCACCTGCTCGCGGTCGGCCTCGACGAGCCGGTCCCCGACTTCATCACGCTGGAGGGCGCGATGAGCGAGCTCCAGCGACAGGACGCGGTCGTCCTCGCGCCGCACCCCGGCTTCCTGAACGTCAGCCTGACCGGTGCCGACCTGGCGGCCTACGGCGACCGCATCCACGGCGTCGAGGCGTACAACCCGAAGCTCCTCGCCCGTGCCGGGCGGCGGGCGCGCCGCATCGTCGAGGAGGGCCGCTGGCCGCCGTTCGGCTCGTCGTACGCGCACCTGCGGTCGAGCGTCGGCGAGGTGTGGACCCGCTTCGAGCGCCGGGTCGAGCGGCCCGAGGACCTCGTCGACGCGCTCCGTGAAGGCGTCCCGCGGACCGTCGGCCGGCGGACGGGCGTCCGCCACCAGCTCCGCTGTCTCGCGGAGTTCGCACATCTCGGCTACGAGAACTCGTGGTCGAAGATCGACCGGCTGTTCCTCCAGGGGACCGAGCCGACCCATCCGCGACACATCGCCTACGAGGGCCGGTTCGACGACGTCGCAGTCTACTGATTCGCGCCGGTCTACACGCCCAGGGCCTGGATGCCCTGCTGGATGCTACCGCCGAGTTCGAGCGTGTCCCACGGCGTGTAGAACACGATGGCGGCGACGACGACCAGTTCGAAGCCGGTGATGACGACCGTCATCAGGTCGGCGTGCTTGCTCTTGACCGCGACGCCGACCGGCAGCCCGAACTCCTGCGGGTAGGGGTAGAACAGCGCGATGCCCCGTTTGCTCCCCATGACGTCGAGCACGTAGTGGGTGAGGACGCCGATCCAGACGAACTCGAGGTTTCCGAACACGTAGGGGAACGCGACGAACAGGCCGAGGACGGGCAGGTTGTGCAGCGTCTTCCGGTGTTTGCCGAACTCGGTGTCGACGTCGGGGAACAGCGCGCCGAGGGTCACGGGGAGGCCGACCTCCAGAATCGTGACGAACGTCGCCTCGGTGCCGGACGGTTCGAGGATGTAGCCGAGACCGATAGAGAGCAGCACGCCGTTCATCACGTGTCCCTTCTTGTTCATCGGGTCACCTCGGTGAGCAGGTCCGCGAGCGCCCGGTCGACCGTCTGCTCGCGCACCGCGTCGCGGTCGCCGTCGAACTCGTAGCGCTCGACGGTCGCGTACGAGGAGCCGCTCCCCCACGGCCCCGCGTAGGCGACGCCGACGTACACCGTCCCGACCGGCGTCTCCTCTGTGCCGCCGGCCGGGCCGGCGATGCCCGTCGTCGCGACGCCCCAGGTCACGTCCGCGGTGTCGCGCGCGCCACGTGCCATCTGCCGGGCGACGGGCTCGGAGACCGCACCGTGTTCGTCGAGTGCCTCGCGGTCGACGCCGAGCAGCTGCTCCTTCGCACCGTAGGCGTAGGTCGCGAGCCCCCGGTCGAAGTAGTCCGACGCGCCGGGGACCCCCGTGATTCGCGCCCCGAGCAGCCCGCCCGTACACGACTCCGCCACCGCGAGTGTCTCCTCGCGCTCGCGGAGCTCGTCACCGAGTCGGTCGGCCTGTGTCGTCATGTCCGGACCCACGCGGTCGACTGTTTTGAATCGTGGGGATAACCGACGGCCCGCTTCCGGGTCGAACAGCCGTAGGCGTTATGGTCCGTCGTCGTGACCCTTCGGCCATGGATACCAAGCAGACGTTCAAACTGGTCGGCTACTACCGACTGCTCTCGTGGCTGTCGTTCGGGGTCGGGATGGCGATTGTGGGCCTCGGTGTCTATCTTGGCCTCGGCGAGACCATCTCCATCCTGCGCGTCAACTTCCCGGCGGAGTTCGACGCCGCCGTCGCGGCCGCGAATCCCGTCATCACCGTCGCGCTGTCGGTGGTCGGTATCGTCGTCTGGCAGGTCGGCAAGTCCGTCGCCCTGACGCGGACGATGGCCCGTGCCATCGCCGCCGAGGACGACGGGGGCGACGACGAGCAGCTCAAGAGCGAGGTGCTCGACGTGGTGAACGACCAGCTCTCCAGCGTCGAGAATGACCTGCGAACGGACATCAGGGACCTCGAGCGCGAGGTGGAGTCGGGCGGCGACACCGCCTCGGCCGGCACGAGCGTCTCCACTGGCAGCGGGTCGACCACCACCCGGTCGAGCGGCGGGAGTTCCCGCTCGTCGGGTGGGAGCCAGCGTTCCTCGAGCAGCTCCGGCGGTGAACGCACCAGCCGGTCGGGGCGCTCGCAGTCCGGCGGCAGTGGCTCGTCCCGCTCGTCCCAGTCCGACGACGACGACGACGACGGCCGTAGCGAACGGGCGACCGACGCCGTCGCCGGCGACAGGGAGACGCGGTCCCGGCGGAAGCAGCAGTCAGAGGACGACGACGACCCGCTGCCCTAGGCTTCGAGTATCTCGTCCTCGTCCGCCTCGGGGACGACCAGCGACCCGTCGAGGGCGGTGACGCTCCGACCGCCCACGCGCAACGGCGCGGTGCGGGCGCGCACCTGTCCCGGGCGGTCGACGAAGTGGCCCTGTTCTATCACGACCTCGTCCGGGAACTCGTCGGCGAACGCGCCGTAGTGGTCCAGATACGCCGTCACCGCGCCGGCACCGGTGCCACAGACCGGGTCCTCCGGGATGCCTGCGCCGGGCGCGAACATCCGCGCATGGAGCTGTGACTCGGCGCCGACGGCGTCGAACGTGAACGCGTACAGCCCCGTCGCGTCGACCGCCTCGGTCAGCGACTCGACCGCGCCGAGGTCCGGGTCGACGTTGCCCAGGTGCTCGAGGAAGTTCACCGGGACCACGAGGTAGCGCACGCCCGCCTCGGCGATGGCCAGCGGGAGGTCCGCTCCGACGTCCTGCAGCGTCGCGGCGTCGATGCCGAGCGCGTCCGCCACCCGCTCGTAGGACAGGTCGACCTCCACGACGGTCGGCGTGTCCTGGTCCAGCCACACCGTCCCGTCGTCCTCGACGGTCACGTCGAGCACGCCCACGTTCGTCTCGACGGTGTACGTCCCCGGGTCGACGACGCCGTCCTCGGAGAGATGGCCGAACGTCGCCACGGTCGCGTGCCCACAGAGGTCGACCTCGGTCGTCGGCGTGAAGTACCGCAGCCTGAAGTCGGCGCTGCCGCTCGGGTGGACGAACGCCGTCTCGGAGACCGCCAGCTCCGCCGCGACAGCCTGCATCCGGTCCGGCTCCAGCCCGTCCGCGTCCGGGACGACCCCCGCCGGGTTGCCCGAGAGCGGCTCGTCGGTGAACGCGTCGACCTGCAACGCGCGATAGGTGTCCATGGCCGCGACGAGGGCCGGGGGCGGTATGAAACTGGCGTCCACCCGTCGTGGGGGCCGGCGATTCGCCGGGCCTGCCGCCGGCCCGCTCACAGCCCCGGACCCGGCCGGGAGTTTACACTATCAGTGAACTCGCCGCTGTCACTCCTCGCCGATGCGGATGAACATCCCTTGCGAATCGGGGGCCGTGTACTCGAAGCCCCAGCGTTCGTAGAACCCCTCGACGTCCGCCATGAGGTTCACGTAGGCCGATTCGGGCGCGGTCTCGCGGAGGTGTGTAACGAGCGCGTCGGTTATCTCGGTGCCGAGGCCTCGCCCCTGATGGTCGGGGTGGACCACGATGTCGGTGAGCTGGAAGACCGTGCCACCGTCGCCGACGACGCGCCCCATCCCGACGACAGGCTCGGCGTCGTCCGTCGCCGCGACGACCCGCACCGCGTAGTAGCTGTTCGGCACTCCCTCGCGGGCCGCCTCGATGGTCCGGTGGCTCATCCCGGCCGTGTCGCGGAGTTCGACGAACCGTTCGGGGGAGGGTGGGCCCTCGCGGAGGTCGTACGTCGGGGACTCGTCTGCGTCGGCCATACTGGCCGTCCGCCCGGTCGGGCGAAAACGCTGTCGGACCATAGAGTTATAACCTAGTAGTATTACCTAGTAGTCGATGACGCAGATACGGAAAGCGCGGAACGGAGTCGTCACACCGGCGATGCAGCGCGTGGCCGAGCGAGAGGGCGTCGAGTCGGAGTTCGTCCGCCAGCAGGTCGCGGCGGGGCAGGCCGTGATTCCGGCGAACGTCCACCACGACTCGCTCGACCCGATGATCATCGGCCGGGAGTTCTCGACGAAGGTCAACGCGAACATCGGCAACAGCGACACCACGAGCAGCATCGAGGAAGAGCGGCGAAAGCTCCACGTCGCGGTGAGCCACGGCGCGGACACGGTGATGGACCTCTCGACCGGCGAGGACCTCGACCGCATCCGCGAGGACAACGTCGAGCGCTCGCCGGTGCCCATCGGGACCGTCCCGCTGTACGGGGCGCTGAAGCAGGCGGGCTCGCCCGAGGACATCACGCCCGAGATACTGCTCTCGGTCATCGAGAAGCAGGCCGAGCAGGGTGTCGACTACATGACCATCCACGCCGGCATCCTGATGGAGCACCTCCCGCTGACCGACGGGCGCGTGACGGGCATCGTCTCCCGTGGCGGCTCCATCCTGGCGTCGTGGATGGAAGCCAACGGCGAACAGAACCCCCTCTTCACGCACTTCGAGGAGATCTGCGAGATATTCGCCGAGCACGACGTGACGTTCAGCCTGGGGGACAGCCTCCGACCGGGCTCGGTCGCCGACGCCTGCGACGAGGCGCAGTACGCCGAGCTCGACACTCTCGGGGAGCTGACCAGGGTCGCCTGGGACCACGACGTCCAGGTGATGGTGGAGGGACCAGGTCACGTGCCGATGCACAAGGTGGCCGAGAACGTCGAGCGCCAGCAGGAGGTCTGCGACGGCGCACCCTTCTACGTGCTCGGCCCGCTCGTCACCGACATCGCGCCGGGCTACGACCACATCACGAGCGCCATCGGGGCGGCGATGGCCGCGGAGGCGGGGGCCGCGATGCTCTGCTACGTCACCCCGAAGGAGCACCTCGGACTGCCCGAGGAGAAGGACGTGAAGGACGGACTGGCGGCGTACCGCATCGCCGCCCACTCGGCCGACATCGCGAACGACCGCCCCGGCGCGCGCGATTGGGACGACGCGCTCTCGTCGGCCCGCTACGAGTTCGACTGGCGGGAGCAGTTCGACCTCGCGCTCGACCCCGAGCGCGCCCGGGAGTTCCACGACCAGAGCCTGCCGGGTGACAACTACAAGGACGCCCGGTTCTGCTCGATGTGCGGCGCGGAGTTCTGCTCGATGCGCATCGACCAGGACGCCCGCGACGGCAGCGAGCGCGAGCGCAACGTCGAGATTCCGGACCTCGACGAGAGCAGGGCCGCCGAGGTGAACCGCCCGCCAGTGGGCACGCACGACGCGAGCGCCGCGGCCGACCGTATCGTCGAGCGCGCGACCGGCGACGACTAACTGTCAGGTTTCTTCTCGAAGATCGCTTCGCCACAGCCTTTTGTTCTCTCCGGGGAAGATGGAAGTATGGATACGCCCACCCGCCGTCGCCTCCTGGCCGCGCTGTCGGCCACGGCGGCGACCGCCCTCTCCGGCTGTTCGAGCGACGACGGTGCCGCCACCGAGACACCGACCCCGACGGCGACGCCGACCGCGACGAGGACACCCACGGCGACCGAGGAGCAGACCACGCGCGAGGAGACGACCGCCGAGGGGACCGTCGACCCGGCCGCGCTCCGGACCGAGGCGCGCGAGCTGACCGTCGCGCTCGCCGACGGCGAGTTCGAGCGCGTCTCGAACGCCTTCACCGACGAGGCCGCCGAGGTACTCACCCCCGAGCGCCTCGAAGGAGCCTGGCAGCAGGCCACCGGCGACCGTGGCACGTTCCGGGCCGTCGCGAACGTCACCCACACCGCGAACGACGACGGGAGCCACGTCGTCGTGGTCGAAGCCACGTTCGAGGGCGGCGTCCTGAACTTCCGCTGGGGCTTCGACGCCAGCGGCGAGCCGAACAGCCTGTTCATCCAGCCGCCACAGGGTGAGTACAGCTCGCCGGACTACGTCGACGAGTCGGCGTTCGACGAGACCGAGCTCACCCTCCCCTCCCCGGCCTGCGACCTCGGCGCGACGCTCTCGCTGCCGACCGGCGACGAGCCGGTGCCGGGCGTAGTCCTCGTCCACGGCAGCGGCCCGAACGACCGCGACGTGACCGTCGGCCCGAACAAGATCTTCCGCGACCTCGCCCACGGCCTCGCCACGCGGGGGTACGCAGTCCTCCGATACGACAAGCGCACCTACGCCTGCGACGTGAGCGCCACCGACGACGTGACCATCGACGACGTGACCGTCGACGACGCCGTCACCGCCGTCGAACGGCTCCGCGAGGAGGAGCGCGTCTCCGCGGTCCACGTCGCCGGCCACAGCCAGGGCGGCCTCGCCGCGCCGCGCATCGCCCGGCGGTCCGGCGCCGACGGGATGGCGCTCCTGGCAGCCCCCGCCGGGAAGCTCTGGGAGCTGCTCCCGATGCAGAACCGGCACATCTTCGGGCTCGACGGCGAGATAAGCGACGCCGAGCAGCGCCGCATCGACGACATCGCGGCCCAGGTCGAGCGCATCTCGAACGGGGAGTTCTCCGAGGACGAGGACGTCCTCGGCTACGACGGGAGCTTCTGGGCCAGCCTCCGCGCGTACGACCAGACCGCCGTCGCCGCCGACCTCGACATCCCCGCCATCGTCCAGCAGGGCGAGCGCGACTTCCAAGTGCCGCCCTCGGATATCGAGGACTGGGAGACCGCCATCGGCGACCGCGGCACCTACCACAGCTACCCGTCGCTCGACCACCTGCTGTTCGCCGGCTCCGGCCCGTCCAGCCTCGCGAAGTACTACGAACCGAACAACGTCGCCGCCGAGGTCGTCACCGACCTCGACGCCTGGCTGGCCGCGCAGTGACCGGTCGGGCGCGACTGGGCGCTGTGACAGCCGACGGCGAAAACGAGGAGACGTCGAACAGCCGCGAGCGGGTTACTCGTACTCGATGGTCGCCGGCGGCTTGTGGGTCACGTCGTAGACGACCCGGGAGACGTTGTCGTGGCCGGCGGTGATGCGGGACTGGATGCGCTGGAGCGTGTCCCAGTCGACCTCCTGCGCACGGGCGGTCATGCCGTCGCGGGACTCGACCGAGCGGACGGCGACGACCCAGCCGTGGACGCGGTTGTCGCCCTTGACGCCGGTGGCCTTGCCGAGGACGGCCGCGAGCGCCTGCCAGGGCTCGTGCTCCGCCAGCTCCTCCTCGACGACGTGGTTGGCCATGCGGGCGACGTCGAGCTTCTCCTCGGTGACCTCGCCGATGATGCGGACGGCGAGCCCGGGGCCGGGGAACGGCATCCGTTCGGAGACGAGCTCGTCCAGGTCGAGCGCGCGGGCGACCTCGCGGACCTCGTCCTTGTAGAGGTCGCGCATCGGCTCGACGATGCCCTCGAAGTCGACGACCTCGGGGAGCCCGCCGACGTTGTGGTGGGACTTTATGGTGCCCTCGCTCTCGATGCGGTCCGGGTAGATGGTGCCCTGCACGAGGTAATCCGCGTCCACGTCCCTCGCGACCGTCTCGAACTCGCGGATGAACTGCTCGCCGATGACGTGGCGCTTCTCCTCGGGGTCGGTCACGCCCTCGAGTTCGTCGAGGAACCGCTCGCGTGCGTCGACGATGCGGAGCGAGTCCATGTAGTCGAACGTCTCGCGGATCTCCTCGGTCTCGCCCTTGCGCATAAGCCCGGTGTCGACGTACACCGGGGTGAGCTGGTCGCCGATGGCCTCGTAGGCGAGCGCGGCGGCGGTCGAGGAGTCGACCCCGCCGGAGAGCGCGATGACGGCGTTGGCGTCGCCGACCGCCTCGGCGATTTCGGTGACCTTCTCGTCGATGAACTCGTCGACGTCCACCATCAGGCGGTCACCTCCTCACCGTCGACACCGTTGTCCGCACCCTCGACTCCGGCGCGGTCCATCACGGCCTCGAGCAGGCCGACGAACGGCGGCGACGCCCGGCCGGGCCGGGAGCGGAACTCGGGGTGGAACTGCGTGCCGAGGAAGTACGGGTGGTCCTCGTACTCCAGTATCTCCATGCGGTTGCCCGCGCGACCGGAGAAGACGAGCGGCGTCTCGGCGAAGTCCTCGAAGTACTCGGGGTTGACCTCGTAGCGGTGCCGGTGGCGTTCCGTGCAGGCCGACGCGTCGTACACCTCCTCGGCGAGCGTGCCGGGGGTGATGTCGGTCTGGTGTGCGCCGAGCCGCATCGTCCCGCCCATGTCCGAGACCTCGTACTGCTCGGGCAGGATGTCGATGACGGGGTTCGTCGTCTCCGGGTCCATCTCGGCGCTGTGGGCGTCCTCGTAGCCGAGCACGTCGCGGGCGACCTCGACGACGGCCATCTGGAAGCCGAGACAGAGCCCGAGGAACGGCACGTCGTGCTCGCGGGCGTACTGGATGGCGTGAATCTTCCCCTCCGTACCACGGGAGCCGAAGCCGCCGGGGACGACGATGCCGTCGGCGGACTCCAGCCGTTCGCGGTGGGTGCCGTCGGTGTCGTCGTTGACCATCTCGTCGGAGTCGACCCAGACGACGTTCACGTCGACGCCCTTCGCGAGGCCGGCGTGTTTCAGCGACTCGTTGACGCTCATGTACGCGTCCTCGAGGTCGTACTTGCCGACGAGGGCGACGTCGACCTTGCCCTCGCGCTCGCGGGTGACGAGCTCCCGCCAGGTGTTCTCGCGCTTCGCTTCGGGCAGCGCCTTCGCGTCGAGGTTGAGTCGGTCCATCACGTAGGCGTCGAGGCCCTCCTCCTCGACGACCAGCGGGACGTGGTAGATGTCCTCGACGTCCGGGTTCGAGAACACCGCATCGGTCGGCACGTCACAGAACAGCGCGATCTTCTTCTTCGTCTCCGGGTCCAGTCGTTCGCTGCAGCGACCGACCAGCACGTCGGGCTGGAGGCCGATGCTGCGCAGCTCCTTGACCGAGTGCTGGGTCGGCTTGGTCTTCTGCTCGCCGTTCTTCGAGTACGGCACCAGCGTGACGTGGGTCAGGAGGAAGTCCTCCTCGTCCTCCTCGTGGGCGAACTGGCGCAGCGCCTCCAGATAGGGCATCCCCTCGATGTCGCCGACGGTGCCCCCGACCTCGACGATGCAGACGTCGGTGCCCTCGGCGGCCTCGCGCACCCGTCGCTTGATGTCGTCGGTGACGTGCGGGATGATCTGCACCGTCTTGCCGAGGTAGTCGCCCGCGCGCTCCTTCTCGATGACGTGCTTGTACGTCTTGCCCGTCGTGACGTTGTGGTCGAACGTCATGTCCTCGTCGAGGAACCGCTCGTAGTTCCCCAGGTCGAGGTCGACCTCGCCGCCGTCTTTCAGGACGTACACCTCACCGTGCTGGTAGGGGTTCATCGTCCCGGCGTCGACGTTCAGATACGGGTCGATCTTGACCGCGGTCACGTCGAACCCCGCGTTCTTCAGTAGTCTGCCTGTGCTCGCGGCCGTGATACCCTTGCCCAGCCCGGACATCACGCCGCCCGTCACGAAGATGAATTTGTTCCCGAGTGTGGGGTCGTACCCCGTTTCGGAATCGGTCGGCATACCGATGGTGCGCGGGGGCGGATGAAAACGATTTCGGAGGGCGGCCACGCGTGCGAACGGCTGTCGTCTGGGCGGCGTGCCACCCCGCCCCAAACCTTTCCCGTCCCCCATCGAATCGACGACGCATGCATGACTCGCTCTCCGTGCGCGGGGCCGGGGGCGACGACGCCCGCGCCGTCCAGCGCGTCGCCGACGCCGCCTGTCACGCCGTCTACGACGACATCCTCGGGCCAGGGGTCGTCGACGACATCATCGTGAACTGGTACGACCCGGACCGGCTCGTCGCGGACGACATCGAGCCCGATGCTCGGCCGTTCCTCGTCGCCGCGGTCGACGACGCGGTCGTCGGCTTCGTCGAGGGGGTCCCGGACGACGACGAGGCGGACGTGGCCCACCTCTACCGCATCTACGTCCACCCCGACTACTGGGGCGACGGCGTCGGTCGCGCGTTGCTGGACCGGCTGGAAGCGGTGTTCCGTGACCGTGGCTTCGACCGCCTGCGGGTCTCCGTGTTCGCCGAGAACGACGTCGGGGTCCGGTTCTACGAGTCGGTCGGCTTCGGCGACCGACGGACCGCCACCGACGAGCAGTTCGATACCGAACGGTACGAGTACGAGAAGTCCCCCGGCTGAGAGTCCATGTCGCCCCGCGACTATCTCACGCCCACAGTTCTCCGGCAGGGGTCCCCTGCGTCCCTCGCCCGGTCGGTCCGTCCCGCCATCGCTGAGCGGTTCCGACGGCTCGCGCTCGCCCGCCAGCCGGTGCCGCTCGCGACGCAGTTCGAGTGGTACACGCGGCTCTGGGGCATCCACAACCGCCTCCGGTACGGCGTGCCGACCGAGCCGTGGGCGACCATCGCGGTCGACCCGACCGTGGTCACCCACTACGTCGACGACGTGGAGCTCCCCTGGGGGCTCGGCCGGGTGCAGGGCGGCGACTGGGACCGGCCCGCGAACCGCCACGCGGTCGGCGACCTTCCGCGGTACCGCGGGCTCGTCCAGCGCTTCGAGAAGGGGCTCGTCTGGGAGGACACCGACTACTACGACCATCTCGCCGCGCGATTCGCCGACCACGACGGTCCGCTCCCGCACGGCCACGACGACTTCGACTCGGCTTCATTGAATCCGCAGAGGGCGACGGGATTCACTGTTTCACGGCTTGTTCGACGTTGTAGACTGCGGCGGCGAGCACAATTTCACGAAACTGGCGATACCACGCTCGCGCTCGGACGGCGGAGCCGTACGAGCGCTTAATCACCGAATTCACGGTCTCACACACCGACCGCTGGTTGTAGAGGTCATCGTCGATCCGGGCGTTGTGCGCGTGGTCGTACGGTGCGAAGACGCGATGCTTGATCAGCGGTCGAACGCCTTCTGCGCGAAGCTCCTCGCGGAAACCCATATCGTCGTAGCCCTTGTCGGCGGCGAGGCTCCGCAGGTCGCCTGC
>NZ_FNIA01000030.1 GCF_900103505.1 Haloarchaeobius iranensis | reverse complement strand
ACATCATCCGGTACATGGTGAAGGCGCTGTACGACCCGGTCAACGGTGACGACGCGTTCTCCCACCGGGACCTCCATGCTGCGCTCCGGCAGCTTCACGAGCGACAGACGGCGCCCGCAGTCTCCGACCCGGATTTGGAGAAGATGCTCGCCGGCGTGACGGCGAACAGCGCCCGGTCGTTCGACGAGATCATGCAGGGGGTCGCGAACCGCATCGAGAAGATCCCCATCGACCAGCGACTCGCCGCGATATTCGACCACGTTCCCGAAGAGGGCGACCCGCACTTCGACCTCGTCGACTACCTCGACGAGAACGTCGTCGTCATCCTCGACACTGGTTCACTGAGACCGGCCGCCCAGCGCGTGCTCACGCTGCTCGTCCTCTCGAACCTCTGGACGGCGCTCAGGCGTCGGCTGAACAGGAGCGACGGCGACCCACCCCTGGCGAACCTCTACATCGAGGAGGCCGCGAGCGTCGCCGACTCCGACCTCCTGCAGGAGCTGCTGGCGCAGGCACGGAGTTTCGGCTGTGCGGTCACGCTCGCGATGCAGTTCCCCGCCCAGCTCAAGAACGAGGAGCGGATCTACGACGAGATCCTGAACAACGTCTCCACGGTCGTCACGGGGAACGTGCCCCGCGACCGAGAGCTCGCGGTGCGGCTGGCCACGGACGACATGGACGCCAGGGACGTCGGGAACCGGCTCCGCGCGCTCCAGCGCGGGCAGTGGCTCGTGAAGCTCCCCGCCGCGTACGGCCAGCCCGAACCGCGACCGTTCACCGTCGAGTCCGTCGCACCGCCCGCTGGCCATCCGGCCCACGACCACACGCCCAGCCGGTCCGAGGAGTGGGCGTTCCAGGACGCGACGCTCGACGTCCACGAGCGGACCCTCGAGACCGCGGGCCTGCTGCTCGGGTCGCCCAGCGTCCGGAGGGACGACGCCGAGGAGTTCCAAGACGGCTCCGAGGAAAACCAGGCCGTCGACGATGGTACCCGCGTCGACTCCGCCCTCCCGTACACGCAGCGCATGCCGTCCACCGTCGACTACGAGGAGTCGATCCACGCCCTCCGCTGTACGGAGTGCGAGAACCGGTACGACCCCGACATCGCAGGGATGGAGCGCGCGATCTCGTGCTGTTCCTCCCTCGAGGAGACGGACAGGGACGACATCCCGGTCTGCAACCTCAACCTGAAGCTCACGCCCGAGGAGCGCGCCGTCTCGGAGTGGTCCACGGACCAGCTGTTGTTCCTCCAGGCGGTCTACAACGCACAGCAGCTCCGCTACGAGTCCCTGGAGTACGACCTGCTCAAGGACTCGATGATCCGCTTGCAGGAGTACGTCGGCATCGACAGCGGCGACGTACAGGACCTCGTCGACGCGGACCTCCTTCGGCACGATACGGACCACCCCCACCGACTGTTCACCGTCTCGCCCGAGGGCCGCACGGAGATCGGCGAGAGCTACCGCCAGGGCGTCGACTACGGCCACGGCGCGGGCGACCTCGAGGAGTCGAGTCACCACGTCTTCGCCATCGAAGTCGGCCGGCTGTACCTCGAACAGGCGTACGCGAGGAATCCCGAGTCGCCCGTCGTCGAGGTCGTCCCGTACCACGACATCGACGAGGGACGCCGTCTCGACCTCGCCGGCGTCGACGAAGACGGCGAGATCATCGTCGCTGCAGAGGCAGAACGCATCAACCACGACATCCACCGCGCCGTCCCCGAGGACTTCGACAAGATGGCCGACTGTGACGTCGAGGACACGATCTGGTTCGTGACGAACCGCAGCGCCGGCCACGAGGTGCTCTCGGTACTGAACGACCCACCCGAGGGCGACCCGCGTGTCGAGAAGACCTACAGCGAGGGCACCCCGCCCCAGCAGTTCACCATCGAGACGCCCGGCCTGACTGCGATCTACCCCCTCGGCTACGTGCAAGGAACGTTGCTCGACGACGATAGCTAGGCCCGGGGCGTGCGGGACAGACGATTCGATTCCGGACGCCACTCCAGTCGATTCAGATACCGTGCACCGACGACCCCTGCGAGTCCGCCTCGCGATTCTGACCCCAGTAGTAATTCAACAAGAAGACTATACTGTCCCGTGCGAGGGACAGGCTGCACCACCCGGGACGACACAGATTTCGTCCGCGACGAGCGTGCCGTCTCACTACTCGACCACGGGCACGTACGGAACGCCACCCCGGGAGCTCGCTCCGCCCCACCAGGCCTCCAGCTCGTCCGGCAGCGCGACCGAGCGCGACGACCGTCACACTCGGATCGTTGCGTCGAAACGCATCGACAGCTACCGAGAGGAGTGCTCGTTCGCTCTCCGTGAGTTCACAATCGGCCAGAACACCCGCAAGAAGAACGCTGCCGCTGTGATGATGGTGAGTGTGGAACGCCACGCGACGGCCGTCACCCCGTCCAATTCGAAACACGGTACGGGAGACTCGATGCCCGAAACGACCGAATTCGACACGTTCACCATCAGTCCATCTCCGATGAATCCCGGCTCCCGTTCCGTTGCAAGACGCACCACCACAAAACCGCACGACGAGAACCGATTGTGAAGATTCGAGTCAGACAGACGATGCATCCAGAGCGATACTGAACCCCCAATCGACATCCACTAGACGCACCGTACAGCACCTGTCTACTCAGGATACGGCGAATCTCGCCATCGACCCACTCGACGACCGCACACGAAACCCAACCCACGACCTCTTCACACGCGGCTTTCACGGGTCTTCTTGCGGGTCATTTCCCCAGTTGTGAAACTCGGTACGGTTGCCTAGGGACGCGCTGGCGACCGCTGCGGAGCGCAGATCGACTCCGCCGGACTGTGGAGACAGCGACCGCGTTCTGCCGTCCGACGGACGGGTACTGTCTCGTCCTGCTACAGCCACGGCGGTACCAGTACCCCCGGAATCCAAGCGAACAACGGTCCCACTCAGGCCCCCAGTCGGAGCGGATGCCCACCCAGAGAAGATCCCGCTGGATATCCATGTGCTGCAGCGACGCTCCGTCGCGCTGGCACCACAGTCAGTACGTTCCAGGGAACAAAACGAGGGGTTCCCGTGACCGGGTTTTCGACGGCTGGATTGGTCCGAAAAGACAATACTACCCCTACCAGGAGCGGGTGGAACTGCCGGTCCACCGGGAGGCGCGACCTGGACCAGTTGTCGGAGAGCGAGAACAGCATCGGGGCCGGTGGCCGAACGCCAACGACGCGTTCCCTGCGCTGCCATAGCCACCGGACCGGCCGGAGCTCACGAACCTCTCACTACCCTCGAACCATCGGCTCGAACTCCCCGCGACAGTCCTGGACGCGGTCGAATCGCGAACCGGGAGCCTGCGGGAAGCGACCGCCCCGCCGTGAACGCCATCCCGCCTCGAACCCGGACTGACCGTGCCCAGACCGGGCGTGCGAGTGTTTTTCTTGCTCCCGACCAACCCATACGTGTGGCAGCATTCGACGCTGTACTGTTCGATCTCGACGAAACCCTCTGCCGTCGGACGCAGGACACGAACGCGATGTACGCGGAAGCCTTCGAGCACGTCGATGTGACACCCTTCGGCGAGCCGGCGGACCTCTGGGCTGCGCTCGACGGGCCACCGGACCACGACGACTGGACGGGCTACATCGGCGCGGGGTTCGCCCGGCTCGCCGCCCAGCACGGTCGCACCGACGTCGACCCTCTGGCCCTCGCTGCGGCACTCCGGGCGTCCGTCGACGACGCCGCAGTCGAGTTCACGGAGGGGGCGAGCGCGGCCCTGGACAGCGCGGCTTCCTGCGGTGCGGTCGGTCTCGTGACGAACGGGCCGAGCGAGCGGCAGGCGTCGAAACTCCACAGCCTGGGGGTCGCCGACCGGCTCGATTCCGTGGTGTACGCCGACGACCTGGACCGGAAGAAGCCACACGCGCTACCGTTCCGTCGCGCGCTCGCCGAACTCGGGGTGTCGGCCGAGCGGGCACTCTACGTCGGCAACTCGCTCGCGTACGACGTCGCCGGCGCACAGAACGCCGGGCTTCCGGTCGCGTGGCTGCGGGCCGAGGACCGCACCGCCGCGCCCTACGACCCCGAGTACGTGATCGACTCGCTGTCGGAGCTGCCCGCGATACTCGAGGGGAAACGATGACCGGGGGGCGACTCGAGGACGCCTTCACGGACGAGCGGCTGCGGGCGGGTGCACGGGCGGCACTCCGGGCGCTGGACGGGGCGGTGACGGCCGTGGAGCCCATCCCGCTGGGGAACAGGAAACGGACCGCGGTCGCCCGGTTCGAGATGCGGGGGCCGGTCGTCGTGCAGGTCTGCACCGAGTCGACGTGGCTGCGGACCGAGGCGACGCTGCTGTCACTGATCCGGGACCGGACGGGGGTCCCGGTGCCGCCGGTGCTTGGGGCCGGCGAGCACGACGGTGTCGCGTATCTCCTCACCGCCTACGTCGCCGGCGACGACCTCCACGAGCGGTTCACCGCGGTCGACCCCGACGTACGGACGCTGCTCGCGCGCTCGTTCGGGAGCTACCTGGCGCAGCTGCACGACGCGTTCGCGTTCGACGGCTACGGCCGGCTCGAGACACCGGGGGCGTTCTCGCCGCCCGGCGACGTGCTGTCGCCGGCGCACGAGGACTGGGCGGACTGGTTCCGGGAGTACGGCCTGCGGGCGGTGGACCGGCTGCCGGCGGCGTTCGACCCCCTGCGGTCGGAACTGCGGGGGCTGTTCGACGACCGGCCCATCGAGGGGCGCCCGCAGGCACGGCTCTACCCGTGGGACTTCCGGCCGGGGAACGCCCTCGTCGCCGACGACCGGGTGACGGCCGTGCTGGACTGGGAGGCCCCGCTGGCCGCGCCGGTATCGCTGTCGGTCGCGAAGGCGGAGTTCCTCGTGGCCGACTGGTACGTGAACGAGCCCGCACCGCTCCGGGCGGCGTTCCGGACGGGCTACGAACGCGTGCGGCCCTATCCCGACGTCCCGACGGCCCATCGCGTCGCCGCGATCGCCGAGAGCGCCGTCGACTCCGCGGGGCGCGTGACCAACCCGCGGTACCCGGAGCTGGACCGCGAGGGTGCCGTCGCGTTCCATCGCGACGCGCTCGAGGCGGCGCTCGCGGGAACGGACGACCGGGATCGGTGAGCAGTACGAGCCCCGGCACCCGATGCAATCGTCTCAGTAGTCACCGAGGACGCCGAGGCGCCGTGCGCGCTGGGTCGACAGCTGGAACACCGCGTAGCCGAGGCCGAGGTAGCCGACGGCGACCGCGACCAGCAGCGCCAGGTCGGCGGGCGCGAACTCCCAGAGCCGGACGCCGTCGACCATCGCGCGCTGGAGCAGCCCGCTCCCGTGGGCCAGCGGCAGGAGCTTCAGCCACGGAATCTCCAGGACGGGTGCGGAGATCAGCACGACGAACCCGAACTGCAGGAGGTTCAGCCAGTTGCCGATGCGCTTGTAGAGGACGGTGATGCCGCCGGCCGCGAAGCCGAGGCCCAGCACCGAGAGGATGCTGAGGGAGGCGATAACGACGATGGTGAGGACGTGCAGCTGGAGGGTGGTGCCGGTGAGCAGCAGCATCACCGCCAGGATGACCGTCGAGATGAGGAACGTCCGGACCACCTTTGCCGCGCCCTTCAGCAGGGCGACGGGGGCGAACCCGAACGGCGTCATCACGTGGCGTTCGAGCGTGCCCCACTGGACCTCGCTGCCGATGTCGTTGGAGATAGCGGAGTAGGCGCCGACCGCCAGCGTCCACAGGAAGTAGCCGACGACGATGCCCTCGATGGAGTCGGTCAGGGCCTGGCCGGCGAGCATCCGACCGCCGTAGAACAGCACGCCGAAGAAGAACAGCGAGATGACGACGCCGCCGATGGCGTTGGCGGGGTACCGGACGAACAGCAGGAACTCCCGGTAGAGGACCGCCCGCGCGAGGTGGTAGTATCCCGCCGGTCTGGGGCCCAACCCGTCCGCGTCGGTGCTCATCGGCCGCCCTCCCGGGTGAGCCCGACGAACACGTCCTCCAGGTCGGGTTCGACCGTGCGGAGCCGCTCGGGCGTCACGCCGGCGGTCGCGAGCACGTCCATGAGGCCGTAGAGGTCGTCGCCGCTCGCCTCGACGGTGAGCCGGGTCCCCCAGTCGAGCTCCTCGACGGCCGTGACCGGGAACCGCTCCCTGACAGCCGCGAGCGCGTCCGCATCGAGGTCCGGGCTCTCGACCACGACGGTCCCGCCGGCGGCGCCGCGGAGCAGTTCGTCGACGGTGTCGTCGGCGACGATACGGCCCTCCGACATGACGAGCACGCGGTCACAGACGGTCTCGATGACGTCCATGTCGTGACTGCTGATGAACACCGTGAGTCCGTCCTCTCTGGCGAGCCGGAGGAGTTCGCGCTGGAGGGTCCGGGAGCTCTCGACGTCGAGGCCGAGCGTCGGTTCGTCGAGGAAGACGACTTCGGCACCGCCGGCGAGCACGCTCGCCAGCGACACCTTCTGCTTCATCCCGCGTGAGAGCTTCCGGACGGGCGTGTCGGCCCACTCCGTCAGGTCCAGCCGGTCGAGAAGGCGGTCGTGGCGGTCCGCGACCGAGTCGGGGTCGACACCGCTCACCGTCGCGAAGTACCTGAGGTTCTCCCGGACGGTGAGCCGCCAGTAGTCGTTGCGCGCCCCCTCCAGCATCGCACCGACGTTCGCGTACGCCGCACGCGGCCGGTCGCCGACGTCGATGCCGCGTATCCGGACGGTCCCCTCGTCGGGGACGACCATCCCGAGGACCGACTTGATGAGCGTCGTCTTGCCGGCGCCGTTCGGGCCGAGCAGGCCGACGATGGAACCCGTCTCCACCTCGAAACTGACGTTGTCGACGGCCAGCACCGAGTCGGGACCCGTCTCGAACCGCTTCGTCACGCCCTCGACCGCGATGGCCGTCCCGCTGGCTGCCGTCCGGGCGTCGGGTTCGGTGTCGCGCCCGTGCCGTCCTGCGGTGGTCGCGTCGGCGGAGTCGGCGGAGCCGTCTCTCGACGGTCCGGTCGTGACCGTCTGGCCGCTCGACCGGGTGCGTTCACCGCCGACCCCGTCCTGGTCGGTCATTGTCGGTCGTTGGGCTGCCAGCGGCAAAACACAGTCGGTGGGGTGGAACGCGACGACACGAGCGCGCTACGGCGACGTCGCTCGGGGCAGCCAGTCGGCGATGTCGTCGACGAACGGCTGCGCGACGTTCCGTGGCTCGGTGTAGTACCGCCCGAGGAAGGACGGGCCGTCGGTCGGGAGGAGCAGGTGGTTCAGTCCGGCGTGCCGTTCGACCGACGCGTCCGCGACACCGTCCAGGGCGGTTCGCCAGGCGGCCGTGCTGGACTCCGGCGGGACCTGGATGTCCCGGCTCCCCTGCCGGACCGTGACGGGGATGGACAGCCCTGCGGCGACCGAGCCCTGGTCGTAGTCGGTCACGGCGTTCCAGAACGCGCCGTACTGGCCGAACACGCGTCGTGCCGCCGGGAACCCCTCGGCTGACACCTGCTCGCCGACCCGCTCGATGCGGTCCAGGCGGGCACGTTCCTCGTCGGAGACGCTGCCGTCCCACGCGTATATCTGCCGGAGCTGGTAGCGGTTCGCCCGCCACAGCGCACGCCCCGGCGCGTTGGCGAGCACGAGCGCGGCGGCGCGGTCGCTCCGCTCGGCGATCTTCGGCCCGAGGTAGCCACCGAGACTGTGCCCGAGGAGGCCGACCCCGTCGGTCCGCACGGCGGGGCGGGCGCTCAGCGTCCGGACGCCGGCGACCGCGTCCTCGACCACGGTCCAGTCGGGCGTCAGCGCCGTCACGTCGTCGACGCTGTACTCCCTGGTGCGCTTGCGATAGCGGAGCACGGCGACGCCGCGACTCGCCAGCCCGACCGACAGGTCCCGGAACGGCCTCTGGGGGCCGACCGTCTCGTCCCGGTCCTGCGGCCCCGACCCGTGGACCAGCACCAGCCCCGGAACGGGCCCGTCCCGGTCCGTCGGCAGCGTCACGGTTCCCGGCAGCGGGTAGCCGGTGCCCGCATCGACGGTCACCGGTTCTTCCCGGTACCTGTCCGGCCGGGCGTAGGTGGGCGGGCTGTAGGACCCGGTCTGTTCGAGTGCGAACGACAGCCCGGTCACGGCCCCGTCCCGAACGTCGACCGTGGCAGCGAGCCGTCCGTGGCCGCCCTGAACGTGGACGACCACGGACGCGGCGCCGTCGGCTGTCGCTGTCGCCTCGCTCGTCGTCGTCCCGGGAGCCCCGGCCCCCGTCGTGGGCCGGATCCGTTCGGGGCCGCCGATGGACCAGCGCTGTTTCTTCCAGCGCTCTTCGAGCCGCTGTGCCGACAGTTGCCCCGCCAGGGCGGACGAGAACGGCGACCGGGCCGCCTCGTAGTCGCCCGCCAGCAGGCTCTGGACCACCGACCGTGCGACCGTTCCTGCCGTCGGCGTGTCGCTCGTGGTGGTGGCAGTGGGGTCGCCGGTCGGTTCGGGGGCGCCCGTCGTCGGCCGTTCGGTCGGGGTGGGTTCCGTCGTCCCGTCGTCGGTCGAGGTGGAGCCGAAACAGCCCGCCGTCGCGACGGCGAGGGCGCTCCCGAGCGCCTGGAGCGCCCTGCGCCTGCGGAGACCGGCCCCCGTCATGTGCCGGTCGGTTCGTAGGTGTTCAGCTTGTAGAGCAGCCGACCCACCGCGAGGAGGATACCGAGTCCGACGAGGAGGCCGAGGTACGACGGCACGTCGGTGACCGAGGCGAGGCCACCGACCGCCAGCACGGCGATGCCGACCCGCAGTATCGTGTTCCCCGCCATCTCCCGGACCACGTCGTCGGGAATCTCGGACTGGCCGTCGTATCCCGCCAGCAGGAACGTCCACCCCAGGAACCTGACGAGGACGCCTGCGAGGGTGACGATGCTGCCGGCCGCGAGCCACTCGACCGCGGTAGAGGCAGGAGCCGACATGTCAGTGTCTCCCCCCGGCGGGCGAATATATCCGGTCGCGGTGTTTCTCACCCGGAAAACGCGCTCGCCGTCGGCCGCGCCGGCGCGGTGGCCCCGCACGGGACACACTGGCGGGCCGGGGTCGACTTCGGTGTGCTGCTGCCGTCATCGTGGTCACCCCACCTGGCTCCCGCTCGACCCCCCGGAGAGGTGTCGGACCAGCGCGTCGGTCACGCCCTCGCGCTCGTGGTGGACCCAGTGCGAGGCGTCGGGGAACCGGCGCAACTGAGCGTCCTCACAGCGGTCGATGCTCTCCTCGGCCATCGAGGTGACGAGCGCGATGTCGTCCTCCCCCCAGCAGACGAGCGTCGGCTGGGTGACGGTGGTGTTCGGCGGCTGCTCCGAGCGCCGGAAGCCGCGATACCAGTCGATCCGCGGCCCGATGCCGGTGTGCTCCCAGGCCGCCCGATAGCGGTCGATGGTCGCCTCGTCGAACGTGTCCGGGTTCGACGTTATCTCGAGGGAGTCGACCATGTTTGCCATCCCGTTCCGACGCAGCAGCCACTCGGGGAGCCTCGGCAGCTGATAGAACCAGACGTACCAGCTCCGGGCGAGCTGCTGGGGGCTGGACCGGAGCGTGTCCCGGTACACGGTCGGATGCGGGACGTTCGCGATGCCGAGCCGGTCGACCACCGACGGCCGGCGGAGTGCGACGTTCCAGGCGACGAACCCGCCGAAGTCGTGGCCGACGACGTGGGCCGACTCGCGGCCCTCGCTGTGGACGAGGTCGACCACGTCGGCGACCAGTTCCGACTGGCGGTAGGCGTCGACGCCGTCGGGGGCCTCGCTCAGGTTGCAGCCCCGCTGGTCCGGGACGAGCACGCGGAACCCGGCGTCGACGAGCGCGCCGATCTGGTCGCGCCAGCCGTACCAGAAGTCCGGGTGGCCATGCAGGAGGACGACCAGCGGCGCGTCGGGGTCGCCGGCGGTCACGACGTGCAGCTCGACGCCGTTGACCGCTCGGTAGGTCGATTCCAGCCCGTACTCGGGGAGGAGCGATGCATCAGTGTCCGGGGACGCGTGGGTGATAGACATCGACGTTGGGGAGAGCTCGGTTCGGGTGCTGTGCGGCAGCCGCGGAACGGCTGCCTTCGACGGGTGGACGTACGCGCCGCGGCTGGATACGCGGACTGCCACACCGGTGAGGGCCCTTTTAGCCGGACCGGTCACCGCACGAGCTCGCCGAACACGCGTTCCTCCACCTTCCGGAGGTGCTCGCCGACCGTTCCGGGGGCGATGTCGACGACAGCGCCGATGTCCTCGAGCGAGGCCTCGCGCGGTTCGCTGTAGTACCCCAGCTCGACCGCGACCTCGAGTATCTCCTCCTGGCGGGCGGTGAGCAGCCTGCTGAACGAGGACTCCTCGGCCTCGTACTCGCCCATCTGGAGGATCTCGACGGCCATCGAGTCGAGCTCGTCGACGTAGTCGGACAGCTCCCGGAACGTCTCGTCGGTCCCCAGGTAGGTCACCTCGAGGTGGTCCGCGGACGTGAACCGGATGGGCGTGTCGACGACCAGCAGCGACTCCCGCTGTAGCTCCAGGGCCCGGCGGACCGTCTCCGTCGGTTCGAACTGGCTCACGGCCAGCCACCGGTCGTCCCCGGCCGTGAGATAGTCGACGACGTACGGGGAGTCCGCCATTATCTCCCGGTAGCGGTCCTGGCTGCCGCTCGCCTCGGCCAGCAGCAGCACCGTCCCGTCGGCGAGCAGCTCGACGTGGTGGATCGCGCGCCGTTCGATAGACGGGTCGTCGCTCAGTTCGCTCCCGAGCGGGTGGAGTGCGCTCCCGCCGTCCGCCTTCACCAACAATGTGAGATATCGCATGGACTCATCCGCAGTTCGCGGTACCGGACGGGTTGGGGAGCGCCCCATATAAATTCCGACACAGGTGAGGCAGCGGCAATTCCCGAGCCACGCCGAAAACTGCCACCTGTGAACGATGCAACGGCAACACCACTCGACCGCCGACAGGCTTCTCGACGAGGCGGTCACGGCCCTCCCCGACGACGCCATCGTCGGCCGTGAGTCACACGAGACCGCCCCCGCAGTCGTGGTCCGCGCCGACAGCGTCCAGACGGCCCTCTCGGCACTCCGCTCGACGGTCGGGCTCGACCACTGCTCCTGCGTGACCGCACAGGAGTACCCGGACCGCTTCGAGACGATCTACCACCTCACCAGCTACGACGACCGCAGCCGCGAGCTGTCGGTCGTCGTCCCCACGAAGCACGACGGCCCAGTCAGCGAGTCGGCCGCGTCGGTCTACCGGACCGCCGAGTGGCACGAGCGCGAGGCGTACGACCTCCTCGGCATCGAGTACGAGGACCACCCGGACCTCCGCCGTATCCTCCTGCCCGAGACCTGGCAGGGCCACCCGCTCCGTGCGGACTACGACCAGGACCGGCCACAGATCGTGCCCCTGAAGGCGCACGCCAACCCGCTGCAGGAGGACCACCGCGGGGGCGGGACCGACACGATGTTCCTCAACATCGGCCCGCACCACCCGTCGACCCACGGCGTGATGCACCTGAAGGTGACCCTCGACGGTGAGCAGGTGGTCGACGTCGACCCGGACGTCGGCTACATCCACCGGTGCGAGGAGCAGATGTGCCAGCGGGGCACCTACCGCCACCAGATAATGCCGTACCCGGACCGG
This sequence comes from Haloarchaeobius iranensis, assembly GCF_900103505.1. Classification (GTDB taxonomy): domain Archaea; phylum Halobacteriota; class Halobacteria; order Halobacteriales; family Natrialbaceae; genus Haloarchaeobius; species Haloarchaeobius iranensis. Next base: position 17,682 of record NZ_FNIA01000030.1, on the reverse strand, counting down.
TGGGACTGGGGCGGCGCGGGCCTGCTCAACGAGTGGGCCTACGCCCGCACCATCGAGACCCTCGCCGACATCGAGGTCCCCGAGTACGCACAGGTCATCCGGACGATGAGCGCCGAACTGTCTCGCATCCTCTCGCACTTCCTGTTCACGGCGATGTACGCGCTGGACGTCAGCGGCGAGTTCACCGCCGCCTTCATGTGGGGGTTCTGGGACCGCGAGCGCGTCCAGGACATCCTCGAGGAGCTGACGGGCCAGCGCCTCATGTTCAACTACTTCCGGGTCGGCGGCGTCGCCTGGGACGTCCCCGAGCCCCGCGACGAGTTCTTCGAGATGGTGCGGGCGTTCACCGACGACCTCCCGCACCGACTCGACGAGTACCACAGCCTGCTGACGAACAACGAGACGTTCCAGCTCCGCTGTGTCGACACCGGGGAACTGCCGCCGGCGGTCGCGAAGCAGCACGGCGCCACCGGCCCGGTCGCCCGCGGCTCCGGCGTCGACTACGACGTCCGGCGGGACGACCCCTACGGCTACTACGACCGCCTCGACTGGGACGTCGTCACCGAGGACGACTGTGACAACTTCGCCCGCGTGCTCGTCCGACTGCAGGAGATCGAGGAGTCAGCGGCCATCGTCGAGCAGTGCGTCGACCTGCTCCAGGACTGGCCGGAGGACGAGCGAACCTGTCAGGCGAACGTCCCCCGGACGCTGAAGCCCACCGGCGAGTGCTACCGTGCCGTCGAAGGTGCGAAGGGCGAGCTCGGCATCTACATCCGCGCGGACGGCACCGAGACCCCGGCGCGGTTCAAAATCCGCGGGCCCTCGTTCTCGAACCTGTCCGCGCTCCCCGCGATGGCCGAGGGCGAGTACGTCGCCGACCTGGTCGCGACGCTCGGGAGCCTCGACACCATCATGGGAGAGGTGGACCGATGACGGCGACCGGCTGGCGACCGTGGTCGTTCGACCCCGACGAGCAGGTCACCTGCATCGCCTGCGGCGACGAGCTCCCCCGCGACGACGCACGGGAGTACGACAAACACGGCGACCGCTGGAGCCGGCAGGGCAAGCAGTTCGAGTACCTCTGCAAGCCCTGCTACCGGGAGTGCTGCCACCAGAACCGCGACGGGCTCGAAGCGGCGCTCGTCGCAGCCGACGCCGGCCGAACGGACCGGCGGACGTTCCTCCGGCGGTTCTGCGAGCGAGCGGCGGACGACGCGGAGTCGCGCGCCTGACCGCGCTCACCGGAACAGCACCGTCGGCGACCGCGCCACGTCGGCGACCGACTGACCGTCCTCGATGGCTGGCAGGCGGACCGTCGCGACGGTTCCGTCGTCGCCCCCTCGAATCTGGAACGAGCCGCCGTAGCGGGTGACGATCCAGTTGACGAGCCAGAGCCCGAGCCCGCTCCCGTGTTCGAGCGCGGACTCCTGCCCCTTCGAGATGACGTGTGCCTCCATCTCGTCGATGCCCGGGCCGTCGTCGGCGACAGTGCAGACGACCCAGTCGCCCTCGTCGGCGGCGGTGACACGGACACAGGGTGCGGATGATGGGTCGTGTTTGAGGCCGTTCTCGACGAGCTCGGTCAGCGCCTGCTCGAGTTCGACGCCGGCACAGACCGCGCGCTCGGTTCGGCAGTCCAGCTCGACCGTCGCGTCGGGGAACCGCTCGCGCTGCTCGTCGACCAGGGCGGCGAGCATGGCGTCGGTGTCGAGGCGGCGCGGGTCGCGTTCGTAGCGCGCGTAGCGCTCCAGTTCGCGGGCCTGCTCGGTCAGGTGGACGAGCGACTCGGCGGTGCTGACGATGCGCGAGCCGACGGCCGTGGGTTCGCCGGTCCCCTCGCGGAGCAGGTCGCCGAAACCGAGCAGGGCGTTCATGTCGTTCCGGAGGTTGTGCCGGAGCACGCGGTTGAGCAGCTGGACGAGCTGTTCGGTGCGCTTGCGTTCGGTGATGTCGGTCTGGAAGCCGAGGAACTGGGTGACCTCGCCGTCGTCGTCCTCCACGGGGCTGACCTGCACCTGGTTCCAGAACGGCGTGCCGTCCTCGCGGTAGTTGATGAGCTCGACGAGCACCGGCTCCTCGGCGTCGATGTGCTCGCGGAGCGTGGCGACGCGGTCGGGATCGGTCGCCTCGCCCTGGAGGAACCGGCAGTCGCGGCCGAGCGCCTCGTCGGCGCCGTAGCCGGTGACCCGCTCGAAGCCCTCGTTGACGTAGAGCAGGGGGTTGCTGTCCCCGCCGGCCTCGGCGATGGAGATACCGATGTCGGCCTCGTCCATCGCGCGGTTCTTCAGCCGGAGCTCTCGCTCGCGGCGCTTCTGTTCGGTCACGTCCCGCCCGACGCCCTGGATGCCGACTATCTCGCCGTCGTCGGTGACGGGCGTCGCGTTCACCTCGATGACGACCCGTTCGCCGTCGGCGTCGACGAAGTCGAGTTCGACGTTCTCGGCGGGCTCGCCCTCGAGGGCGTCGGCGTAGGCGACGAGTGCGTCGTCGAGCGTGGGCTGGACGATGATGTCCGCGAAGGGCGAGCCGACGAGCGTCCCGGGGGCGTAGCCCAACGTCTGTTCGACCGCGGGGGAGACGTAGGTGAACTCGCCGTCGAGGTCGAGCTGGAACAGGATGTCGAAGCTGGTCTCGGCGATGCCCTCGATGCGAGCCTTCTCGCGCTGGAGACGCTCGTTGCGCTGTTCGAGTTCCCGTTCGTAGCGCCGGCGCTCTATCGCCTGGCCGACCAGCTTGGCGAACACCTCGATGAACACCGTCTCGTCGGTGTCGAACTCGGCGTCGCGTTGGGTCTGGCTGGCGAAGCAGACCGTGCCGTACACCTCGTCGTCCACGAGCACCTTCGCGCCGACGTACGTCTCGAGCCCGAACGTCCGGAGCGCGGTCTGCGAGACTGCCTCGGAGGCGCTCGCGTGGTGGACGGCCAGGTGGCCGTCGAGTTCGACGGTCCGGCGGCAGTAGGCGTCGTCGAGCGGGCAGCTCTCCCCGGGCTGGATGAGCTCGTGGTCGCCGGTCGATTGGATGATCGTCTGCGTGCCGTCCTCGATGCGCGTGAGGAAGCCGATTGGGAGGTCGAGGTACGCGCGACCGATGTCGAGCGCGTCGGCGACGAGCTCGCCGACCGGGCGGCCCCGGTCGGCGAACACCTCGTAGAGCTGCTCGCGGCGAGAACTGCCGTCCATCACGAACGGCTTGGGCTGGCTACACTATAATGCGTGTGGCACCGATGGTCCCCCGCCCTCGGACACATCGAGCGGCGGTCTGGGGGAAAGCACTTGCCGGTCCCCGGGGAACGATCGCGGACTCGGGGGTGAACCTCGCCGTCTACTACGTCGACACCTCGGTCGCGGTCCGCGCCCACGAGAGAGGGCGACGGGACGCATCCCGACCCGTGGGAGGACGGCGTCACGGTCGCCTGCTTCGACTGACCGTCACTCCAGCGACCGAGCTACGACCCGCCCTCGCTCTCCGCGACCCGGTCGGCCTGCTTCTCGAGGTCGACGGCCAGCGTGCGCGCCTGCTCCGGCGTCAACTGGAGCTCCTCCGTGTGCGCCGGCAGGAGGTCCTCGGTCATGTTGTCGAGCTCGAACTGCAGCTTGACGTGGTCGGGCGACTCGCGCGCCGCCGTCGCGTTGCACACCGCGAACACCTCGTCCTCGAAGTCGTGGCCGCGCACCGTCGCGTCGACGAGGTCGAGGGTGGTGTAGGCGTTCACCTTCAGGAGTCGGTCGGCCATACCCGACAGAACGCGGCGAGACACTTAGCGGACGTGCTCGCGACAACGTCGGCCGCTGACCGCGACAACACGCTCGTCCCCCGGCCCAGTCATGGTCGAGTCAAGCGTCCGAGCTGGCGTCCAGTCCCGGTTCCCCGTCGGCAGTCAGGCGGCCCGACGCTGGACGAGCGGTAGCAGTCCGCCGAGACCGACGGGGAGCCCCACGAAATCGCTCTGGAGACGGGACAGCCGGACGGAGAGCGTCACGTCGGGAGCTACACCACCACGGAGGAACCGCGGAGCCAACGCAAGAGTGCTGCTGTTCTCAGCCCGATGAGCGGGGTCGATGCAGACTCGAACGGCCCGTCGTCTCAGTCGTCGGCCGACAGCGGCTCCCCGTCGGGCGAGGCCGGCGCGGGCGAGTCGTCGAGCGAATCCTCGTCGGCGTACGGGTACCAGGTGCGCTTCGTGTTGTGCATGAACGGGTCGTCGTAGCTGGTCTCCTCTGGCTCGACCAGTTCGGCCAGCTCGTCGTCATCGCGGGCGGCGACGAACTCGCGGAAGCTCTGGCGCTCGTCCGCACGCTGGGCCTCGAAGTTCGCGAGCAGGTTCCGGATGGCGCCGGGGACCTCGTCGGCGGGCACGCGCTCGGTGACCCAGGAGGCGAACTGGGGCTCCTCGCCGAGGCCGCCGCCGAGGCCGATGTCGAGCGCCTCGACGGGCTCGCCGTCCTTCCGGGTCTTCATCCCGCGCAGGGAGATGTCGGCGATCTGGGGCTGGGCACAGGAGGCCGTACAGCCCGAGAGGTGGATGTGGAAGTCCTCAACGCCGGCGGGGAGCTCGACGTTGTCCTTCAGCCAGCGGGCGTAGCGAACCTGCCGGTTCTTCGTCTCGACGATGGAGAGCGAGCAGAACTCCGTGCCGGTGCAGGCGATGGAGCCCCGCATGAACGGGTGCGGGTCCGGCGAGTAGTGCTCCAGGGCGGGCTCCGCGAGCAGGTCGTCGACGTTCTCGTCGGGCACGTCCGTGAGGACGATGTTCTGGCGCTGGGTGAGCCGGACCTCGCCGGAGCCGTGCTCGTCGGCGGCGTCGGCGATGTCGAGCGCGTCGTCCGCGCCGATACGGCCGACGAGGACGTTCAGGCCGACGTAGTTGTTCCCGTCGGGCTGGCCGTGGACGCCGACGTGGTCGTGCTTCCCGGCGGCCTCGCCGGCGTTGTAGCTGTACTCCGAGCGCAGGTCCTCCCCGGCGGTGTGGAGTTCGAAGTCGACGAACTCGTCCTGCAGGACATCGCGGAGCTTCTCGGGGCCCCACTCGTCGACGAGGAACTTGATGCGGGCGTTGTAGCGGTCCTCGCGGTCGCCGTACTCGCGGAACAGCGCGGAGATGCCGCCGGCGACGTCGGCGGCCTGCTCGGGCGTGACGAACACGTCGATGTCCCGGGCGAAGCGCGGCTCGTTCCGGGAGAGCCCGCCACCGACGCGGACGTTGAACCCCTCGCGTGCCTCGCCGTCACCAGAACCCGGAGAGTTCTGGTTGTTCGATGAGCTTCGCTCATCGGTGTCGATTGTCTTCGTCGCGGGTTCGAGGGCGAGGTCGTTGATGTCGCCCTGGCCGCAGCCCTCGCGGCAGCCCGTCACGCTGACCTTCCACTTCCGGGGGAGGTTCGCGTGCTCGGCGTTGCCCTTGAAGCGGTCGTTCAGCTCGTGGATGGTCGGGAGCGCGTCGACGTGCTCGTGCTCGTCCTTGCCGGCGACCGGGCAGCCGACGATGTTGCGCCAGGAGTCGCCACACGCCTGCATCGTCGTGAGCCCGGCGTCCTCGAGCGCGTCGAAGATGGCGGGCACGTCCTCGATGTTAATCCAGTGGAGCTGGATGGCCTGTCTGGTCGTCACGTCGAGCCAGCCGTTGCCGAACTCGGGGTTCGCGGCGGGGCCGGTCGAGTACTCCTTCGCTATCTCGGCGACGGTCCGGAACTGGCCCGGTTCGAGCACGCCGTTGGGCGGCCCGATGCGCATCATGAAGTAGGACTCCTGGCCGGCGCGCTGGTGGTACAGCCCGTACCACTTGAAGCGCTCGAACCAGGCGTCGCGCTCGTCCTCCGGAATCGAGTCCCAGCCCGTCTCGGCGAATCGCTCGATGTGTTCGCGGATGTCCGTGCCGTAGAGCTCGGACTTCCACTGTTCCACGTCGGTCGGCATGGAACGGCCTACGACAGCCACTCCTATACCGGCGCGCTCCGCGTCAGGTTCCCCCGGTGCTCGCCGTCACCGGATATCGTTGCCGGGTTCGAGCCGCGGGCGAAGTTCAGCGGGGTCGTACGGGTGGAACGCGCCGTCTCGCACCCGGCCGACGGCGAGCCAGTCCAGCGCGCCCTCGGTGCCGCAGTCGATGCACTGGCCGACCGCCTGGACCGAGACGCCGTCGCGGTCGACGCCCACGTCGGTGAACGCCTCCAGCACGACGTGGGCCGTCTCGCAGCCGCAGAAATCGGTGACTGCGAGGGGCCAGATGTCGCTGTTGGGCACCCGACGCTGGTTGTCGACGCTGATCCACGCGCCGTCGTCCAGCACGCGCAGTTCAGTTGCCATACCGGACGGTGGCGCTGCAGCAGGGTGGTCCCGTCGCCCGGTGCAACGCTTCGCGCGTTCGACGACGGACGACGGTACGGTAAATCGGCTCTCGTCCGTCGGTTTCGGTCGTTGCCCCGCGTCAGAGATACCGGCCGGAAGTGCCGGTACCCCCGAGCCCCGGTGACGATTGTCCGGGCAGCGTCGGTTAAGGAGGGGCCGCCGTTACGTCACGACGATGACCGACGAGTCGACACCCGACCGACCAGACTCCGAGCGCCAGCACGCCTCCGCCGACGTGGCACCGGAGCTGTACGAACCGGAGGCGCCACGATGACCGGTCGGTCCGTCGAAACCGACGACGAGGCCGACGACGGAGCCGACGACGAGCGCCCCGACGCCCACCTCCGCGACCTCGACCCCGGCGCGGGCTGTACCGAGATCTGGGAGCACCTCTCCGAGGAGCGCGACGAGGAGTGAGGGACACACCAGCAGGGAGTTTTTGGATGGTGACCCCCAACGGCGCACAATGAGCGACGAACGGCCCACCCGGACCGAGCGGGAGTCACCCGTCGGCGAGCCAGTCATCCGGGGCGACCCGGCCGTCACCGGCGAGCGCGCCCGCGACGCGGTCCAGTTCGACCCCACCGACGCCGACTCCCTCGCCGCGGCCGCCGAGACCGTCGACGCCTTCGCCCGCAACACGGTCGGTGCCGAGGACAACGTCTACATGCTGCGCGGGGCCGCCGCCTGCGCCGCCCTCGTCCGCGGCGAGGGCTCCTACACCGCCGCCGCAGAGCGCGTCGGCGAGCCCGCCACCGTCTCCTTCATCCGCAAGTGGGCCCGCGTCCACGACCTCCCCGAATCCATCCGACGGCACGTCGCCCAGGGGCACATCGCGCCCTCGGCCGCCAAGCACATCGCCCGCGTCGGTGGCGAGGCACGGCTCTACCTCGCCTGGGCCGTGCTCGACGCCGACCTCACCGTCCGCGAGGTGCGCGCGGTCGCCAGCGCCGTCAACGACGGGGCCTCCGTCGCCGACGCGCTCGCCGACCACGACGTCACCCTCGGCGCGCTCGCCCTGACGCTCCCGCCTGCGACCTACCGCGAGCTCCGCCGGCGCGCGTCCGTCGAGAACCGGACGCCCGACGACGTGGTCGCCGACGCGCTCGACGATTTCCTCTGAAGTCGGCTCACTTACGATTTCCCGAACTGACGCCACTGGCGCGCAGCTGGCGAGCGTGCCGCAGGCCGCGAGCCATCCGCGCGAGGGACGAGCATCGGAGCGGAGCGAGAAGCACAGTCGGTTGGGGAGGTCTGAGGTGCGGTGCGGGTGCGGCGGAGGGGACTCAAAGGGGCCGAGCGCTCGCCAGCCGAGACGACGCAAGCACCGCAGGAACGAGCAGCGTGGTTCGAAAGACGCCCCCGGCGTCTTTCGTCATCCCGGAAATCGGAGCTTTCCGGCGACATCACGAGAGAGCTTCGCTCTCTCGAACGACAGCGAGTCGCAGGCGGCGAGCGCTCGGGGGCTTCCTGGCTGTTGTCGTCCGCAGCAGCACCCATGACTGAGAACACGAGACAGGCAAGAGAAGTCCGATTTATCGACCGCAGAATCGGGCCGCAGCATCCGCGATCACGCCAGCGGCCGTCTCGACCTCGCGAACGTCGATGGACTCGTCGGGGAAGTGCGCCTGGTCGATGCTCCCCGGGCCGAACAGCACCGTCGGGATGCCGGCGTGCTGGTAGTGCCGGCTGTCCGCGCCGAAGGTGCCCCCGTACGGCTCCGCGTCCAACCCGGCCGCCTCGGCCGCCGCCCGAACCGCCCCGACGACCGGGTCGACCGGGTCCACCGACGCGGGCTCGAACTGGATGGAGAAGCGCTCGAACGTCGGCGGGTGCTCGCTGAGCCACTCGCTCTCGGCGACGACCTCGTCCAGCCGTTCCTGGAACTCGGCCTCGACGCTCGCGACGGTCTCGCCGGGGGCGACACCGATGCGCACCTCGGCGACGAGCTCGTCAGGCACCGCGGAGGCCCAGTTGCCCGCGCGGACGGTCCCAACGCAGACCGGCCACTTGACCGGGTAGTCGTCGTACAGCGGATGGTCGACCCGCGCCTCGCGCTCGGCCTCCAGCTCCTCGAAGGCGTGGCGGATATCCTCGAAATGCGGAAGGACGGACTCCCCGCGCCAGCGCGTCGCCGCGTGTGCGGAGCGGCCCTCGATACGCAGGCGCTTCATCACGCTGCCCTCGACGGCGGTGACGACGCCGAGTTCGGTCGGCTCGCCGATGATGGCCGCGTCGCGGTCGAACGGGTACGGGTTGTCCATCGCCGCCGCCGCGGCACCGATGCCGCCCTCCTCCTCGCCGGCGACGCCCTCGACGACGACGCGGCCGTCCAGGGCCGGCCCGTCCGCGCCCCCCGCCAGCTCGGCGAGGTGCCGCGCGGCGAACACGCAGGACACCAGCCCGCCCTTCATGTCCGCGGCCCCGCGGGCGGTCACCCGGTGGTCGTCCCACTCCGGCTCGAACGGGTCGCTCGACCACGCCGACCGCGTCGCCGGCACCACGTCGACGTGGCCGTTCAGCACCAGCGTCGGCCCGGCGTCGGGGTCGCCGAACTCCACCACGCCCGCGACCGACGGCCGGTCCTCGACCTCGATCTCGGCGGGGTCGTCGGGGAACGACGGGTGCTCGGCCAACGCCGCCGCGTCCGCGGTCCACTCGTACGTCTCGAAACCGAACTCCGCGAACCGCTCGCGGAGCCAGACCATCGCGGGAGCCTCCTGCCCGTCGGTCGTGTCGAATCGCAGCAGTTCGTCGAGGAACTCTCGGAGGTCTCCACTCCATCGGTCGGCGAACTCGTCCATGGCTACGAGTGCGGCGACCCACGGGTAAAATCGTTCGATGCACCCCCGGCGAACGACAACCCTTTAACCGTGCCACTGCGAACTGTCGAGCGCACGGGCCGGTAGCTCAGTTAGGCAGAGCGTCTGGCTTTTAACCAGACGGTCATGGGTTCAATTCCCATCCGGCCCGCTTCTCTTGCGAACGAAGTGAGCAATGAGAAGCGACAGCCGTGCGGGAATTGAATCAGGGAGCGAACGCAGTGAGCGACCGTGGTTCAATTCCCATCCGGCCCGCTTCTGCTCCGAACGCACGTGAGGAGCGAAGCGGTAACTGTGAATTGAACCCTGCCAGTCGCGCGCAGCGAACGAAGTGAGCGAGCACGTCTGGCTCCGGTTCAATTCCCATCCGGCCCGCTACGCCTCCCGCCCGCTCCTGCGAGGAACGGAGCCGTCACGGTGGGACGGCAGAAAGCCCACAAACAGCCATCCTGAATCCGGCCGTATGCGACGACACCGAACAGTCTCGCTCGTGGGCGTCGGCCTGCTCGCACTCGGGACGTGGCGCCCGTGGCTACGGCCCCGACCGGCCCAGGAGGCCGGCCCCCTCGTCTACCTACCCGGGATGGGGTCCGGACTGGAGTACTACGGCTTCCCGCTGCTGGTCTGGTCCGGCCTCGTGACGCTGGGGCTGCTCGCCCGCCCGGACAGCCAGTTCACCACGACGGCCGCGGTCGTCACGGGCTGTGCCGGCAGCCTCGCCGCGGCCGTCGAGCTCTCGTCGCTGCTGGGCAGCCACTACTACGTCCCGGCGGCTGGCCTGTACCTGACGGCGGTCGGGAGCACACTGCTCGTCGTGTCGAGCGGCTACCCGGCACTGGTCACGAGCGACGGACGCGAACCGCAGTAGAAGAATCCGCGAGTCGATTCACTCCTTCCGCGGGAGGAACGCAAGCGTCACCAGCAGCACCAGCGCGAGACTGGCCACGATGACGACGCCCCAGAAGCCGTTGATACGCTCGTGGAAGCGGCTCTTGTCGTCGAGTTGCTCGTAGAGCGCGACCTGGGCGTCCTGGCCCTGCTGGAGCGTGACGGTGTTCTCGTTGGTGAAGTGGACCGCGTAGTCGACGCCGTTGAGCGTGACGTTCTCGTGCTGTCCGAACGTCACCTCGTTGTCACGCGGCGCGGTCCAGGTGAACGTCGCCTGCTCGGGTGCCGTCGTGATGGTGGTCTCGTTCCCGTTGTAGTCGAGCGAGCTCGTCGTGTCGATGGTGCGCGGCTGGATGCTCGAGTTGTTGGAGTTCTCGATGTACGTGTCGACGCGCGTCGCCTGTCGGTCCAGCGTGTCCGGCTCGCCGTCGATGTACTGCACGCCGTCGACCCACTGCGGGCTGAACCGGTCGCTCGGCTCCCAGCGCAGGGCGATCTCGGTCGGCTCCGACGTGTTCGCGATGAACGCGCGGTAGGTGTCGCCCTGGTAGGTGACCGTGGAGTTGTTCCCCCAGGTCTCCGTCCACTGCGCGGAGTCGTTGGTCCACACGAGCGCCGCCTCGTACGTGGTGCCGCCACCGCCGCCGTGGCCGCCACCGCCGCCGCTGCTCGCGGAGATGTCCGTGACGTTGTACACGCGGTCGTTCACCGTCAACGTCGACCCCTTCTGCAGGGTCTCGTCCGGGTCCTCCAGCGAGACGGCCGGTCCCTCCGCGGTCGAGATGAACGCGAAGGCCCCGGCGGTGATAACGAGGAGGAGTACGACGTAGGCCGCCGCTGCTCGTCGTTGCATAGTCGGAGCCTCGGACGCGCCGCCTAAAACGATTTCTCTTTGCATGGACGGCGTCGGAGGTGCTGGTCCGGGCTCGGGTCCGAACCCGCACCGCCGTGCCCCGTCGGAGCTTTGCCACTGCCCGTCGTACCTCGCGGCATGACGCTCTTCGATGCGGTCGCAGACCTGCCGCTGGTCGTCGACGACTACCGACTGCGACGCCACGAGCGCGACACGTCGAGCGGGTTCACGCGCGTGACCACCGTCTTCGAACTCCACGGCGACGGCCACGTCGGCCGCGGCGAGGACGTGACCTACGACGCCGACGACCACGACGCCCTCCAGGCTGCCCACGACTTCGACTTCGAGGGCGAGTACACGTTCGCCGAGTTCTCCGCGATGCTCGACGACGTCGAGCTGTTCCCGAAGCCACCAGGACAGACGGCCGCCCGTCACTACCGCCGCTGGGGCGTCGAGAGCGCCGCGCTCGACCTCGCGCTCCGACAGGCCGGGACGAACCTCGGCGACGCGCTCGACCGTTCGTACGACCCCGTCCGGTTCGTCGTCAGCACGCGGCTGGGCGAGCCACCGACGTTCGACCGCATCGAGGCAACCCAGGCCGTCACCCCCACCGCGGAGTTCAAGCTCGACCCAGTCTCGGCGTGGCACGACGACCTCGTCGCCCAACTCGCCGACACCGACGCGGTCCGCCTGCTCGACCTGAAGGGCCAGTACGAGGGCACCGAGGTCGACCAGCCGCCGGACCCCGGCCTCTACCGGCGCGTCCTCGAGGGGTTCCCGGACGCCGTCGTCGAGGACCCCGCGCTCACTGACGAGACGCGCTCCCTGTTCGACGGCGAGGAGCACCGCGTGAGCTGGGACTACCCCGTCACCGGCGTCGAGAGCGTCGAGAACCTCCCGTTCGAGCCCGACTGGCTCAACATCAAGCCCTCGCGCTTCGGAACCGCCGAGTCGCTGCTCGACACGCTCGGCTACTGCGCCGACCACGACATCAGCCGCTACGGCGGTGGCCAGTTCGAGCTCGGTGTCGGACGCGGCCACATCCAGGCGCTCGCGTCGCTGTTCTACGCCGACGCACCCAACGACGTGGCCCCGGGGGCTACAACGACCCGGACCTCGACCACGACCTCCCGGCCAGTCCACTCTCACCGCCGACCGACCCGGCCGGCATCCTCTAGCCCGTTACTCGCCCCCGGGCAGCCCTCCGTCCGTCCTCTCGTCGCTGTCGTCCGCGGTCGGGAGGTCCTGCGCCAGCCGGTCGAACCGACTCTGCGACGCCGCCGTCCGCTCCTCCGTCTCCGTCGGCCGATAGGAGAGCGCGCGGAGGGAGTCACCACAGACGCGTAGCTCGAACACCGCGCCCTGCTCGCGCCCCGACGGCGGCAGCTCCTGGCGGTGGACGAGCAACTCGTCGACGGCCTCGCCGTCCGCCTCCACCAGCAGCACCGCTGTCTCCTCCTCGAACCGGTCCAGCACTGCCGTGTACTCTCGCATCATGTGTACTCCTCCTCAACGACGACGGCCCCCTCGTCGGTCGAGACGAGCACGGTGTCGCCGCCGTTGTTCCAGATCGCGCCGTCCGCGCCCCAGTACAGCTCACCAGCACCGTCGGTGCCACTGCCGGTGTACACCGTCACCCGCTCGCCCGGCGCGAGCGTCACCCCCGACGGGAAGGTGTAGCGATGCCCCGCTGCGTCCGCCAGCACCCAGCCGCCCAGGTCGACCGTCGAATCACCCGTGTTCTCGAAGGTGAGGTACTCGTCGTCGAGGTTCTCGTTGTCGTTTCCGGCCGCGTCCGCGTGCACCTCGACGAGCGAGAGCTGCCCCGCGACCGACGTCATCGTACCACCGTCCGGCGTGATGGCGTCGACGGACCGCCCGGAGTCAGCGACGAACTGCTCACGCATGGCCACCGGGTCGTTGCTTCGCGGGTCGACCGCCTCGGCATCCCGCAGCGCCGTCGCGACCGTCGTCGCCGACTGCTGCGACAGCACCGTCACGGTCCGTCCGTCGCTCCGGAGCACCACGTCGCCGTGAACGCCGGTCCAGTACGCCGGAACCGACCGCGTCGCCAGCCGCTCGAGCACCTCCTGGTGCGGGTGCCCGTACTGCGAGTCGTACGCGCTCGAGATCACCGCAGCCCGCGGCTGCACGGCGTCGAGCAACGCCGACCCCGTGCTCGACCGGCTCCCGTGGTGGCCCGCGAGCAGCACAGTCGACCGGAGCCCGTCGCCGTAGCTCGACACCAGGTACTGCTCCCCGACCACGACCGCATCACCCGTGAACAGGACGCTCGTGTTCCCGTGCGCGAGGCGGAACACCAGACTGTTTTCGTTGCGGTCGACGTTCGCCAGCGGCTCCGTCGGCGGGCCAAGCACTTCCACGTCGACCCCTTCGACGGGGAGCTGTGCCCCCGCTCGCGTCCGGAACAGCGGCACGTCGTACTCCTCGACCGCGTCGAGGTACCGCTCGTACGTCGCCGACGACGACGCGATACCGGGGTCGTACACCGCCCCGACGCCCTCGCCTGCCGTCTCGAAGTGCTCGATGACCGTCGCGTGACCGCCGATGTGGTCCGCGTCCGCGTGCGAGGTGACCAGGTGGTCGATGCGCTCGACACCCTGCCGCTCCAGGTAGTCGATGACTATCTCGCCGTCGTCGCGCCAGTCGCCCGAGTCGACCAGCACCGTCTCCCCGGCCGGCGTGATGACGAGCGTGCTCGCCGACTGCCCGACCGCGATGACGTGGACCTCGAGCGTGCCGTCGACCGTCCCGGCCGTCCCTCGTTCGTCGGTCGTGGTGGCCACGCCCGCGTCCGGTGCGCCGAAGCAGCCGCTACAGACGACGAGCAACACCAGCAGCGCCACCGATCCGCGGGTTCCGGTTCGCACACCGGAACATACCACTGAGATATCGATAAACGTGGTTGCCAATGTTCTGTCACGACATCCCCGGCCGGAGGCCGGGCCGCGGCGCGAACGAAGTGAGCGCCCGCAGCCCGGTAGCGGTCGCTGGGCGGCGGCGGCGACCGTGCGCCTCGTCCTTCACGGAAACGCCGAGTCGAAGCCTGAACCGCGGTCGCCCTCCGGTTCGAACCACGTACGGGCATCTCGCGATCTGATTCGTCGCAGAAAGCCAAGGGCCGGATTTGAACCGGCGGTGGGCGGCTCTGCAGGCCGCTGCGTTCGGCCGGACTCTGCCACCTTGGCGCAGTCTCAACTACTGGTCGGCCGAGTTTAAACGTAGCGATGTACGCCGTCGCTCCCGTCCGGTTCACCTCGTTCGGAGGATGTGGCCGTAGCTCGCCGATGCTATCTGCGCACTCGACGACCCACAGCCCACGATGGGGCTGTCGCTCGCCAACGAATGAATGAAAGGTATGAATGGCAGGCGGCGAATCGCGTTTCCCAGAGGCTCGCGCACTCCAGTACTCCCCGACACGCTGGCGAGCTTAACTTCCGTGTTCGGGATGGGTACGGGTGTTACCTCGCCGCTGTGGCCGCCTTAACGCCGACCAACGGAATCGAACCGTTGCAGTGGACCGTCATCGGTCGTCTACACTCGTGTACACGCGCAATCCAGTTCGCGCCTGGACCACCCCGAATCGCAGTACGGTGGTCCCAGTATGCGGTATGACTAATGGCATGATCTGTTAGTGCTCGCGGGCTTAACGCCTCGTTGCCTTGGCGCGCACACCCCGAGTCTATCTAACCCGTCTTCTACGGGTGATCATAGTGGTACCTCTTTTCCAGGTGGGTTTCGAGCTTAGATGCGTTCAGCTCTTACCCCGTGTGACGTGGCTGCCGGGCACGTGCTCTCTCGAACAACCCGTACACCAGTGGTCACCATTCGTAGTTCCTCTCGTACTATACGAACGTTCCCGTCAGGTACCGTTACACCCCCAATAGATAGCAGCCGACCTGTCTCACGACGGTCTAAACCCAGCTCACGACCTCCTTTAATAGGCGAACAACCTCACCCTTGCCCGCTTCTGCACGGGCAGGATGGAGGGAACCGACATCGAGGTAGCAAGCCACCGGGTCGATATGTGCTCTTGCCGGTGACGACTCTGTTATCCCTAAGGTAGCTTTTCTGTCATCAATTTCCCGCATCAAGCAGGATAATTGGTTCGCTAGACCACGCTTTCGCGTCACCGTCCCTCGTTGTGAAGGACAGTGTCAGCCCACCGTATGCTCTTGCGCTCTGCTCCGAGTCTCCGACTCGGATGAGGTGGACATAGGGCGCGCTCGATATCTTTTCAAGCGCGTACCGCCCCAGTCAAACTGCCCGGCTACCGGTGTCCTCCGCCAGGAGTGAGAGTCACAGTCACTAATGGGTAGTATTTCAGTGTTGACTCGGTGGCCCGCTAGCGCGGGTACCTGTGTAACGTCTCCTACCTATCCTGCACATTAGCGACCGTGTCTCAGCGACAGCCTGCAGTAAAGCTCTATAGGGTCTTCGCTTCCCCTTGGGGGTCTCCAGACTCCGCACTGGAACGTACAGTTCACCGGGCCCAACGTTGGGACAGTGGCGCTCTCGTTGATCCATTCATGCAAGCCGCTACTGAAGCGGCAAGGTACTACGCTACCTTAAGAGGGTCATAGTTACCCCCGCCGTTGACAGGTCCTTCGTCCTCTTGTACGAGGTGTTCAGATACCTGCACTGGGCAGGATTCAGTGACCGTACGAGTCCTTGCGGATTTGCGGTCACCTATGTTGTTACTAGACAGTCGGAGCGCCCGAGTCACTGCGACCTGCCTCTCTGCGAGGCAGGCATCCCTTATTGCGAACGTACGGGACTAACTTGCCGAATTCCCTAACGTCGGTTGTTCCCGACAGGCCTTGGCTTTCGCCGCCATGAGCACCTGTGTCGGTTCTTGGTACGAGTCACAGACTTGCCTTTTCACGGGCCCTAGGTACGATCGACTTTCGCTGTCTCATGGTTCGTCCGCTTCGTGCCGTTACGGCTTCCACGGAGTTGCATAATTCGACTGGGCGATGGCCCAGCTCGATTGTTCCCAAGGCGTCGGCGTTTACTGTCTGTGAGCACTGGAATATTAACCAGTTTCCCTGTCGTCACATTCGACTTACGGTGTGACTTAGGATCGGCTAACCCTCGACTGATCAGCATTGTCGAGGAACCCTTGCTCATTCGGCCGTCGGGGTTCTCACCCGACTATCGCTGCTACTATGGCCAGGATTATCGTCACCAGTCGGTCCACACGAACTCTCGTCCGTGCTTCCACCCGACTGGAGCGCCAGTCTACGGAATCACCCCTATGGGGGGTGTCGCCAGGTCTCGGTGATGGATTTGAGCCCCGATCATTTTCGGCGCCTCGAACCTCGGCCGGTAAGCTGTTACGCTTTTCTTAGAGGGTAGCTGCTTCTAAGCTCACCTCCCGGCTGTTTAGGGCTCGAGACTACCTTCGGTTGCACTTAATCCATACTTTGGGACCTTAACCCAGCTCTGGGTTGTCTCCCTCATGGTGCACAGGCTTACCCCGCACACCGGACTCCCTGCGTCTGTGGCGCTCGTAGGTTCGGAGTTTGACAGGGAGGCCGACATCTCTCGATGGCGGGTCTCCCAATCGGTCGCTCTACCCCACGAGCTACCTCAGCAGAGGTCATGCTTCGACATGTTTCGACTGGAACCAGCTGTTGCCAGGCTCGATGGGCCTTTCACCCCTATACGTAGGTCACGAGAGGGTATTGAAGGACACCAACTCTAACAGGCCTCCACGTGCCTTTCGGCACGCTTCACCTTGCCCACGCATAGATCGCCTGGTTTCGGGTCGCATCCGGTCGGCTCCCCGCCCTTGAAGACGGTGGCCCTGGCCCGTGAGGGCTGCGGCCGTATCGGTTTCCCTGCGCCTGCCTCGATGCTCGAGTTAGACTTGCCGGTCAGATGCACTCCCTGGCTCGTTTTTCAAAACGCACGACGGAACATCGGCTCCCCACGATTCCTACTGGAGACTCGCGTCTCGGTCGTTTTTCGTGGGGCCTTGTATGCCCCGTCGCTCTATCGCCACCTGGGTTCAAGCCCTATTGCACCTCCCGTTGTGGGGTGCTTTTCAGCGTTCGCTCACGCTACTTGTTCGCTATCGGTCTCAAGGAGTACTGAGTCTTCGCGGTCGATGCCCGCGTTGTTCCCGAGGGATATCCAACCCTCGGTACTCTGGAGCTGACGCACGCTGTACTGGCTTCTGTTACGGGATTGTCACCCTGTATCATCCTCCGTTCCAGGAGAGTTCACAGAAGGGTTCGAGCGGTGAGTGTCAGTCCGAACACCACATTGCCCGTGAGGGCTTCGGTTTGGACTGGATCGCGTTCACTCGCGGTTACTAACGATGTCGCGTATTGCTTTCTTTTCCTACCGGTACTGAGATGTTTCAATTCCCGGTGTTCCCCATTGCGCGAAGCAATTGCGGTGGGGATTCCCATTAGGAGATCTCCAGTTCGATGCCTCCGTGCGGCTTGCTGGAGCTTTTCGCAGCTTGGCACGTCCTTCGTCGGCTCTTGAGCCGAGCTATCCATCAGGTGGCAGAGTAGCCACGTTGTATATGGGACGTTCACTGTGACCCGGAATGGTCCAGTGGACGCCTGGATTGCGCGTACACACGGTGTCATAACGTTGCCCAGGAGTGTAAGCTGGGCTACGTTCGACCCTTCCCACCCTCGCTTGCACGGGGTGGTGCATCGGTTCGTTGTTCGGATAGAGTCGTATCGGTCTCCCACACTTAAGGGGAGCGATTCGAACTCCACCCGAACGACA
>NZ_FNIA01000053.1 GCF_900103505.1 Haloarchaeobius iranensis | reverse complement strand
ACGTGGTCAACGCCGTCGCCGAGACCGACACGACCCACATCGTCCACCTCGCCGCACTGTTGACGAACACGGCCGAGTCGAACCCCCGTGCCGCCATGCAGGTGAACATCGAGGGCACGAACAACATCTTCGAGGCCGCGCGCACGCTCGACGACCAGGTCGAGCGCGTCGCCTGGGCCTCCTCCGCCGCGGTGTACGCCCCGCCCGCGAACTACGACGACGGCAGTGACTGGTGGGTGACCGAGGACGACCTGGTCTATCCGGACACGCTGTACGGCGCGACCAAGGAGTACAACGAGCACCAGGCCCGGGTGTACAACGAGGAGTTCGGCGTCGACCACGTCGCCATCCGCCCCACAGTGGCGTACGGTCCGTACCGCGAGACCGGCGGGAGCGCGTTCCTCGCGAACATCATCGAGAAGCCCGCGGTCGGTGAGTCCTTCGGCGTGGAGTACGGCGACCAGGAGATCGACTGGCAGCACGTCGAGGACATCGCCCAGGCGTTCCGGCTGGCCGCGTTCACGCCCGAAGAGGACCTCTCCCAGCGCGTCTACAACGTCCGCGGCGAGCTCGCGTCGATCCGCGAGGCCGCAGAGACCGTCGAGTCCATCGTCCCCGACGCGGACATCGAGGTCAGTGACGAGGGCGAACTGCCGTGGACCCAGCGCCTGGACATGACGGCATTCCAGGAGGATACGGGTTACGAGGTCGAGTACGACCTCGAATCGGGCTTCCGGAAGTACATCGACGTCCTCCGCGAGGAGGCCGGCCTGGAGCCCCTGTAGCGGTCGGAACGAGTCCGCGTCCCGGTCGGTCACAACGACCAATACCTCCCCCCGTCAACCGCTCGGGTAGACGGACATGGTGACTGGACTAGATTTCTGCACGGACCGGCTCCGCGTCGCCACGGGCGACCCGGACGACCCGACACTCGCGGACGCGCCGGCGCTCGTCGCGACGGTCGACGCGGACGCCCTGGCCGACGCCGACCTCTCGCCGGACGGTCTCACACACGTCGAGCACGGCGGCGACCTGGTGGTCGTCGGCGACGATGCGGAACGAGTCGCCGACGCGACCGGTGCGACGGTGGAACCGCTGTTCGTGCGCGACGTGCTCGACGCCCGTGAGGGTGTGACCGAGGCGCTGGCGGCGCTCGTGGCGTCGCTGGCCCCTGCCGACCCCGGGCGTGCCTGCTACACTTCGCCGGGCACGGTCGTCGACGCCGACCTGCCGACCGGAACGCACCGCGAGGCCGTCGCCGAGGTGCTCGACTCGGCGGGCTTCGACGCGACGCCGATCCACACCGGGCTGGCGACCCTCTACGGCGCGGCCGACGACGACGGCTACACCGGGCTCGGTGTGGCCGTCCGGCCCGAATCCACTGCGGTCTGTCTCTCCTACTACGGCGTCCCCGTCGTCGCCTTCTCCCTCCCGACCGGCACCGAGGACCTCGTCGCACGGGCGGCCGACGCGGCCGACGCGAGCGAGAGCGACGTGCGGGTCGCGCTCTCGGCGTTCTCGCTCGGCCCGGACACGAAGGCCGGCGGCGTCGAGGGTGCGCTCGCCGAGGCGTTCGACGGGCTGGTCGCGGAACTGGTCGAGACGCTCCGCCGCGAGGCCGACGAGGGAGACGTCCGGCCGGGCGTCGCTGCGCCGGTCGTGCTCGCCGGCGAGGGGGCGGTCCCGGGGCTCGAACTCCTGCTCGGTGGTCGGCTGGACGACTCCGCGGTCCCCGTCTCCGTCGATTCGGTCCGACGCGCGGCGGACCCGGTGAGCTGCCCGGTCCGCGGTGCGCTCGCCGCCGCGGAGGCCGACGTGGACGCGTACGAGGCGGTGGCCTGGTCCGAGGCGGGGTCGTCCGAAGACGGGTCGGGCGGCGCTGGCGCATCGATGGCGGCCACCGGCGGTCGCACCACGACATCCTCCGCGGGCGGCCGGACCGAGGGGCTGAGTCCGGAGGACGACTCCGCGGACCGCGCCATCGACCAGATGTTCGAGCGCCTGGGCAAGCGCGACGACGAGCTCGACGAGGTGCAGGCCGCGGTCGACGAACTGGCAGCGCGTGTCGACGACCTGCGCGCCGAGGCTGCCCTCGGGACCGACCTCGCCGACGTTGCCGACCAGCTGGACGACGTGGCGGCCGACCTCTCCGCGCTGGACGAACGGGCCGCCGCCGGAACAGACCTCGAACAGCTGGCCGAGCGCGTGGACGAGCTCTCGGCGGCCGTCGAGGAGGCGACCGAGGGAATCGGGGACGCGACCGACCGCATCGCCGACCTCGAACGGCGGACGAACCTGAACGGCTCGCTGCTGGATGACCTGCGTGACGACCTCGACGACTCGGCAGAGGAGCTGACCGCGGTCGCCGACCGGCTGGCCGACCTCGACGACCGGACGGTCGATGTGGCGGCCCACGACGCCCTCGACTCCCGGGTGGACGAGGTCGTGGCGGACCTCGACGGGCTGGGCACGACGCTCGACGGCGTCGCCGACGAACTCGCGGAGCTCCGGCTGGACCTCACGGCCGACCTGGACGCCGTCGAGGACGCACTGGAAGCCACCGGCGAGGACCTCGCGGCCCTGCGCGCGGAGAGCGCCGACGCCGAGCGCGTCGACGCACTCGCGGCCCGGCTCGACGAGTTGGACGGGTCGCTCGGGGAGCTCCGGGATGACGTGGACGCCGTAGACGGCAGGGTTGCCGACGTGGCCGACCGCGTGGACGAGGTTACCGACCGCGTGGACGGCCGGGTCGATGCGGTGGACGACCGCGTCGGAGACGTTTCCGAGCAGGTCGAGGCGGTCGACGACCGCGCGGCCGACGCCGACCGGCTGGATTCGGTGGCCGCCTCGCTCGAGCGGGTCGAGGCGAGCGTCGGCGACCTCGACACCACCGTCCAGTCGACCGACGAACGTGTGACCGACGTGTCCGAGCGCGTCGACACGGTCGAGGGGGACGTGGGTGGCGTCGCCGAGGACATCGGCACGGTGCGGGAACGCGTCGACGGTGTCGACGACAGACTCGACGAGACCGAGGCCGACGTGGAGTCGGTCGACGCCCGAGTCGCGGAGGTGGCCGAGCGCGTCGACTCGCTTGGGTCGGAGCACGGTTCGCTGGCGGGCCGTATCGACGGCCTCGCAGCCCGGGTGGACGACATCGAGGACCGCGACGTGGCGAGCACCGAGGACCTGGCCGCCCTCCGTGCGGACCTGAGGGACCAGCGAACGGCCGTCGACGAGGTCCGGTCGACGCTCTCGACGGTCCGCGCGGACGCCGACGGGCTGGACGACCGCGTCGAATCGCTGGCACGCGAGGTCGAGTCCGTCGGGGACGAGGTGGCGACGGTCGCGGCGGAGTCGGTCGACGCAACCGAACACGAGTCGCTCGCGGACCGGGTGGGCGACGTGCAGGACCGGGCGGACGAGCTCGCCGAGGCGCTCGAGGACACCGGGGACGACGAGCTTGCAGAGCGAGCTGTCGAACTCGAGGAGCGCGTCGATGGTCTCGACGACCGGGTCGACGGGCTCGCCGGGCTCTCGAACCGGCTGGACACGCTCGAGGAACAGGTCGAGTCGGAGGAGGAGAGCCAGGAGACGGTTGCGGGACTCCGGTCGCCCGCCGTCGCTGCGGGCATCGTCGCCGGCGCCGGCGCCGCGGGACTCGTCGGGCTGGTCGGTGCAGTCGCGGGCCCGATGGGGGGCGGGCTGGCGGGCCTCGCCATCGCCGTCGTGGTCGGTGCCGCCGTCCTGTTGCGCTAGTCGGTGACCGGCTCAGTTCTGCGTCTGGCTGTACTCGTCGACCCACTCCTTCAGGGTGATGCCCATCGCGGACTGGGTGATGGCGTTCGAGGACGCCGAGTTCGCGCTCTTGACCAGCTCCGCCTCCATCGTGCGGGTTGGCACCTCTCCGAGGAAGTGCGGGATGGCACGCTGGACGGCGAGCGGACAGCCGACCTCGTGGGCGAGCGCGTAGCCCGAGATGGAGTGTGGAATCTCCTCGCTGGCGTAGTGCTCCCGGTCGGGCTCGTCGAGTAGCTCGGCGTCGACGAAGTCGACGTACTCGTAGGCCTTGCCGACGTCGTGGAGCAGGCACGCCGCCACGATGACGTCCATGTCGGGGTCGGCGCCGTGGAAATTGCGCTGTACCTCGGCGGACTCGATGGCGATCTTGGTGACGCCGCGGACGTGCTCGACGTTGGTCACCTCGTGGATGTTCCAGGCGTACGGGATATCCGCGATGTCCTGCCAGCCGCCGCGTTCGAGGCCGAGCGTCCAGGCCTCGACGACCTTGTCGCGGAGGTCGTCGTCCTCGATGCGGTCGAGCTCCGGGTAGGCGTCCCGGACCTGCGCCTCGTAGTCCGGTTCGGCCATCTCAGTACCCCTCGACGTCCCCGACTTCGTTCTTCTGGAGCGTCTCCTGGCCGATGAAGCGCGGGCGCTCCTCGATGGCGAGGAAGTTGTCCACGTCTGCGCGGGCCTGGGCCGCGACGTCCTTCGTCGGGTCGTAGTCGCGGCTGCCCTCGCTGCCGAGGGCCTCGTACAGGTCGTCGAGCGTCTCGAAGTACAGCTCGGCGACGCCGTCGAACTCGGCGTTCTCGGGGTCGGTGGGGTACACCGTCTGGTAGCGGACGACACCCTCGATGTCCTTGGCCAGCGGCGAGTGGTTCTCCTCCCAGTAGTCGCGGAACTCTTCGTGGCTCATGCCGTCCTTCCGGACGAGGAACGCGCTGTGCTTGTAGAGGCCGTCGGTGTCGCCGTCGACCTCGTCCTTCCAGACCTTCTCCTCGCCGATGAAGCGGGGCCGCCGCTCGACGTCGAGGAAGTTGTTCACGTCCTCGCGGGCCTCCGCAGCGACCTCGCGGGTGGGGTCGTAGTCCCTGGAGCCTTCGCTGCCGAGTGCCTCGTGGAGGTCGTCCAGTGTCTCGAAGTAGAGCTCGGCGATGCCGTCGAACTCGGCGTTCTCGGGGTCGGTGGGGTAGACGGTCTGGTAGCGGACGACGCCTTCGATGTCCTTGGCCAGCGGCGAGTGGTTGTGCTTCCAGTAGTCCATGAACTCGTCGTGGCTCATCCCCTCCTTGCGCACGAGCAGTGCGACGTGCTTGTACATAACTGAACGTTATTCTGTTGCTTACTTATTAATTCCCCACTATTGGCCATTGGTACTGATAAGCTCTATTAGAAAGTTTTAATAGGTATAATTGATGGTGTATACTTGGTATGGTCGAAGAACACAGTCTGAAAAGGAACCGGTCGAGAAGGGAGATGGTAAAAACACTCGGAGCCGGAGTCGGTGGTCTGAGTCTAGTCCAAACAGTTGCTGGTGAATTACCAGATTCGGACGACGAAACCTGTCCAGATGGATGTGGTGGGGGTGGGAGTTATCCTATTCCAATCTCGACAGAATCAGACCAGAAACAAAACAGTTCGATAACAGAAGGTCAACTCCATGATGCCCTATTACTATATGAAGCCTACTCTCCCTTCAACAATGATTGGCATATCCCGCTGAAATTATCGTCGCACGCGATCACTTATCGCCAGTCTGATAGCAGTAATAACGTGAAGAGGGTGTCATAGAACGATTACCACACCAAGGAGCAGGGTGAACGCTGAGGTGGAATGAGTTCAGCGACCCTGCAAGATGCTCCTTCGGTAGAGACGTTCTTCAATGTCGCGGAGACCGAGACACTAGCGTTGTTTGAGCATCTCTCCTTCGAGTTTCTCGAAGAGTTCGACGTGTTCGCCCCGGCGGAGACGGGGCGAACACGAGATCACGAACCACCAGAGCTGATGCGTGGGTTCCTTCATTGCTACTACCACGATATCTACGGGATTCGCCCGGTTGAGCGGGAGCTTCGGAACACGGTTGTCTGGCT
>NZ_FNIA01000026.1 GCF_900103505.1 Haloarchaeobius iranensis | reverse complement strand
GACGATGCGTTCTCCCACCGGGACCTCCATGCTGCGCTCCGGCAGCTTCACGAGCGACAGACGGCGCCCGCAGTCTCCGACCCGGATTTGGAGAAGATGCTCGCCGGCGTGACGGCGAACAGCGCCCGGTCGTTCGACGAGATCATGCAGGGGGTCGCGAACCGCATCGAGAAGATCCCCATCGACCAGCGACTCGCCGCGATATTCGACCACGTTCCCGAAGAGGGCGACCCGCACTTCGACCTCGTCGACTACCTCGACGAGAACGTCGTCGTCATCCTCGATACTGGATCGCTGCGTCCGGCCGCCCAGCGCGTGCTCACGCTGCTCGTCCTCTCGAACCTCTGGACGGCGCTCAGGCGTCGACTGAACAGGAGCGACGGCGACCCACCCCTGGCGAACCTCTACATCGAGGAGGCCGCGAGCGTCGCCGACTCAGACCTCCTGCAGGAGCTGCTCGCGCAGGCACGGAGTTTCGGCTGTGCGGTCACGCTCGCGATGCAGTTCCCCGCCCAGCTCAAAGCGGACAGACGGATCTACGACGAGCTCCTGAACAACGTCTCCACAGTGGTCGCGGGCAACGTCCCGCGAGATCGGGAACTGGCCGCCCGGTTGGCCACGGACGACATGGACGCGAGAGACGTCGGAAACCGACTTCGGGCGCTCCAGCGCGGCCAGTGGCTCGTGAAGCTCCCTGCGGCGTACGGGCAGCCGGAACCGCGACCGTTCACCGTCGAGTCTGTCGCGCCGCCCGCGGGGCACCCTGCCCACGACCCCACGCCGAGCCGGTCCGAGGAGTGGGCGTTCCAGGACGCGAAGCTCGACGTCCACGAGCGGACGCTGGAGACCGCGGGGCTCGTCCTGGGCTCGCCGAGTGTCCGGACGGCCGACACTGAAGAGTCCACAGACGACGCTGAAGACACGGCGTCCGTCGACGAGAGCGTGCGCGTCGACTCCGCACTCCCGTACACACAGCGCATGCCGTCGACCGTCGACTACGAGGAGTCGATCCACGCGCTCCGCTGCACAGAGTGCCAGAACCGCTACGACCCTGATATCACGGGGATGGAGCGCGCTATCTCGTGCTGTTCGTCGCTCGACAAGGTCGACAGGGACGACATCCCGGTCTGCAACCTCAACCTGAAGCTCACGCCGGAGGAGCGCGCCGTCTCGGAGTGGTCCACGGAGCAGCTGTTTTTCATGCAGGCGGTGTACAACGCCCAGCAGTTGCGGTACGATACCCTGGAATACGACCTCCTCTATGACTCGATGATCCGGTTGCAGGAGTACGTTGGTATCGACAGTGGCGACGTGCAGGATCTCATCGACACCGACCTGGTCCGGCACGATGGGGACCACCCACACCGATTGTTCACCGTCTCGCCCGAGGGACGGACCGTAATCGGCGAGAGCTACCGACAGGGCGTCGACTACGGTCACGGTGCGGGCGACCTCGAGGAGTCGAGTCTGCACGTCCTCATGATCGAAACGACTCGACAGTACCTCGAACAAGCGTTCGCCGCGGACCCCGAGTCACCCGTCGTCGAGATCATCCCGTACCACGATATCGACGAAGGCCGACGCCTCGACCTGGCTGGCGTCGACGAAGACGGTGAGATCCTCGTCGCTGCAGAAGCCGAACACCTGAATCACGATGTGCAGCGTGCTGTCCCAGAGGACTACGACAAGATGGCTGAGTCCGGCGTCGATGAAGCCATCTGGGTCGTTCCCGTCCGACGTGCGTGCCACGAACTCCTCTCCGTCCTGAACGACCCGCCCGAGGGTGAGCCCCGCGTCGAGAAGTCCTACAGCTCGTCGACGCCCCCACGGCAGTTCAGTATCGACACCCCCGGACTCACTGCCATCTACCCCCTCACGTACGTGCGCGATACCCTGCTCGAAGAGCCGTCCCGGTGAATCACTGACGCGGCGCTGGTGCGACCACCCCCGACCACATGATTGCGCACCCCTCACACTACTGCCCTGGTGACGAACGCTGGTCGCCCAGACAGAACACATGCTCCACCACCGCTCGCAACGGTGCCCATCACTGCTGGCACGCTCGCGACTCTCTCTCGCTACCCAGCTGTGTGGTCACCCATCGAGCAGCCAGTAACAACGTGTCCGCCACGGCGACTGATCTTCCACGATCGGAGTAGTGCCGTGAAACGCACTGACAACCTCCGATAGCCTCGCTAGTTCGGTCTGCATCATTCCACAATCGGCCTCAACACCCGCAAGAAGCACGCTCTCGCTGTGATGACGGTGAGTGTGGAACCGGAGGAACCCCAATCAGAGGGCGATTCCTTGGACCCCAGATAGCAGCTAATGAACCATGAGACGGCCGAAAACCATCGAAACAGCAGCATCGAACGCTCGTATGAAGCCTGTAGTCCTCCCCCCGAACTCGCGTCTCAGACAAAACCGCAAGACAGCGACCGGTTGTGGAAACTCGGACATCTCGAATAGCCCACTCGCTACGACAGTTCACGCCCGTCAACCAACCATAGAATCCATCCATTGCGCTCCCTGTCACCCGGTTTCGACGAAATTGGGAACTCCCTCGCACATCGACACCGCGCTCGATAAACCCTCCACAACAAGTTCACAAACGACAGTACAGCGCTACTTGCGGATGTTCAGGCCGATTGTGGAACAAACTCTAGGAGTTTAGCGAATCGTTAGAGCACGCTGCGGTCCGCAAACCGCTTCAGCCCAATTGTGGAGATGGATTCAGACAAATCTCTCTGCAAGGGCCACGCAAGTGGCGAGGACGAACCTCAGAGCGAAAGTGTACAGCCGATTCCGCACAGCAACACTGCGAGTCTGCCAATCAGCCGCTGGAGTTCGACTGTGTCGCTGGAAAGAACTCACGGGACCCCAGCGGATCGGATTGGAATATTCCAGCCTCTCACGGTTGTCCCAGCTTACGGCCGATTGAATCACTCCGATTTGGCAGACGAGAACCGTGACGTGTGGAGTGAACTCGTGACCATCGTACTGGGCTGGAAATACACTACTATGCTGGCGGTTCAGGACACGGAACGGGCTGCTCGACGGCCGGGACCACATTCGGACTCCCGACCGTCACCACGTAATCGTCACTCGACCGTCCGACTCGCTCACGCTCTCGACCTGCACCGCCCCATCGACTGCCTGTGTGGTGGCCACCGCACACAGGGAAACGACCGGGTGGTCGGGGCGCTCGAGACCGTCGATGGCGAGGCCATCGACCTCGATGGTGAGCGTGTCACCTTCGCGTTCCGCCGTCGCGTCGGTCACGAGCTCGAACTGCTCGACGATGGCGTCGGAGAGGACGGTGGGGAGCCGCCCGGGACCAAGGTCGCCACCGAGTGACTGGTCGAGCGACCGAGCGAGGATGGCAGCCGTCGGCTGGATGACGACGCCACGTGCGGTTTCAGTCCCCGTCGTCACGAACAGTCGGTCGGTTGCCTCGGGGACATCGTAGTCGGCGTGACGGGGGAGAAAGAGGGCTGCACCACCGACGCGTTCCTCGTCGGGAAGGTAGACGTGGGCCGCTCGAAGCCCGAGTTCGGACTGGAGGGCGGTGAGCGTCTCGGCGTGGGCATCGTACGCCGATGCCACCACCGAGGCGGAGAGCACGCGTTCAGGGGTGAGGTACCAGGTGAGGATGCCGCTGAAGACGCCGATCGACCCGACGACGACGAGCACGGTCCGTGCAGCGGGGAGCACAAGGCCAGCGAGCGCACTCGCCAGCCCGACGACGAGAAGCGCGAGCGCGGTGCGACGGTACGTCGTCCGCGTGCTCCGTTCGAGTTCCCGTCGGAGGCGCTCGTTCTCGGTGCGGAGTAGCGACAGCTCCGCCTCGCGGGCCGCGTCTTCGTCCCCTGATGGCGTCTCCACCGCCTGTGATTCACTCATCGCGTGACCAGCCCTGCGGTTACTCGTTCGTATCGGTGAACCCCATAAAGAACTGCTGCAATCACGACGGCGACGACACCAGTGGCACCCAGGAGCGAGCCTGCGGCCAGGTAGTGGATTCCGGCGAGCAACCCACCCGTGACTGCCGCAGCGACGACGAGCCCGTGCGTCCCCGTGCGTTCCGTGGTGACAGCTTGCGAGAGCAGGAGTGCGAACCAGAGGCCGCCCTGGACGACGAGGAACGGCGTTGCAAGTGATGGCTCGGTGAACACGACGGCAGCGCCGACCTGTCCCAGCGCGAACGGGAGCGGCCAGGGAAGCACGAGAGACAGCGCGAGCACGCCGAGTCCGACGAGCAGCCCCGTAGGGCCAGCGAGTGCGAACCCGAGGCTGGCCACACCGAGTGCGACTGTCGGGACCAGTGGTGGCGTGTTCATCGGCGCACCTCCCTGCCCGTCCCGGAACTGGCGAGGACGGCGTCGAGTCGCTCACCTGGCGCGACCTCGAAGACGTCGACGTGCTCGCTGACGAGGCGACGGCGGAACTCCTCGAACGCCGTGTACTGCTCGTAGGCTGCCTCGAGATCGGCGAGTGCTCCCTCCTCGAACAGGACCTGCGGCGCGACGAAGACGGTGACGTGTGCCGCCCGCTTGCGACTGGCGCGGACGGTCTCGGTCAGTTCCGCCTGGTTCGCGTCCGTCGTCACCAGGACAACCCACGGATCGCCGCGCGTCCGCGCGACAGTGGACCGGACGGTGTCGAACAAGGGGTCCTCGGTGACCTGCTCGACGTAGCCGGGTCGTTGCTCGGCGAACGACGAGAGGACGCGGTCGAACACATCGTCTCCGTCGAGGCTGCTGGCGTCGAGTTCGGTGAACGGTCGTTGCGTCGAGCGTTCACCCGCATCGGTGGGCGAGAGGTCGTAAATCTGGGTGGCGATACGGCGGTACTGTGCGGTCCCGGAGCTGGGCGGACTGTACACCGTCGGGCCCTCCTCTCCGATCGCCGAGAACCCGAGCGGGTCGTCACGGTCCCGAGCGTAGTCGACGAGCCAGCGGGCGACGGACCTGAGATAGTCGCCCGCGCGCCGTCCCTCCGGACCCACGGCCGTGCTGTGCCGGTGGTCGACGAAGAGCAGCGTCTCGAGCTCGCCTGCTGCCTCGTACTCACGGACGTAGGGCTCTCCCTGCCGGGCGGTCGTCTTCCAGTCGATGAGTCCCTGCGGGTCCCCGGTCACGTACTGCCGGGGCTCGCCGAGCGTGAATCCGCTGCCACCGATCTCCGCGTCGTGTTCGCCCACGCCGAGGCTGATACGGTTTCCTCCCTGCCCGACCGCGATGTCGGTCGGCGTGCTCGGGTCCACGGTACAGGACACGGCGTTTCCGACCGGCGCGCGCTCGGTGAACAGCCCCTGGGCGCTCGCGAGGGAGACGGTCGCGGGCCCGAACTCGAACGTCCCGGCGACGTCGAACTCGTAGACGCCGGCGACGCTGTACGTGGCGCTGGGCTGGGTAACGTCGATGCGCTCGGCTCCCTCAACGTGTGTGGCGACCAGTGGCGGGGACAGTTCGACGCCGGTCACACCGTGGATAACGCCGCCATCGGCGATCGTCACTCGGGACTCCAGCGGCCGCTCGACGCTCGTCGTCGGCTCGGAGAGCGTCTGTGTCGTCTCGGTCTCACGGACCACGGTCCTGACGGTCCGGGCGAACGAGACCGCTTCGGCGACGACCCACGCTCCGACGCCGAGCGCGCCGTAGAGGTAGAGCGTCGACTGCAGAAGCACCGCCAGCGCGGCGAGGGTACTCCCGACCCCGAGGACTGCGAGACACCGCCGAGTCGGCTGCATCATCTCACCCGACCCAGTGGACCACATTCAACCCTTTGGCTTTCACGTGTGAGCGCATCGGAGGATGCGATAGCGTTCCACCGAACCTGTCGATGCCGAAAGACGTTTACCGGGGACGTACCCACCCTCAGACAAGCATGACAGCTCCTGCCCGGGCACTCGCGCTCTGTGTGCTCCTCCTCGCGGTGCCGGTGGTGGGTGTGGTGGGAGCCGATGGGCCGATCTCCGACGCGACCGCGGCAGCTTCGTCCACTCCGCTGACACCGCTGCAGGAGGGCCCGGATGACGACACCGGGAACAACACGACGGTCCAGCACCGAGATCCGGATACGGTCGGCGAAGATGGCGATCTCGGCGCCATAAAGAGCTGGCTGTCGGGTCGGATGGCCGCATCATTGCGGGACAGCAGCGTCCAGATCAGTCAGGGACAGTACGAACGCGGGCGCTCACTCGTCGGCGACGAGTACGATGGGTTGCTCGCCCAGTACGTCGACGTGGCTGGCGAGACGGACGCGCAGGTCGACGACGAGACGGCCGACACGCTGACCGAGACCCGGGAGACACAGCGTGCGTTCGCCGAGACCGCGGAAGCCTACGAGGAGACCTACGAGGAGTACCAGACGGCGAAGGCGAACGGCAACGAAGCGCGAGCCCGCGAGTTGGCGCGAGAGCTGGACACCCTCGCCGAGAGGTTGCGCGGGCAGAACCGAAATCTCACTGACAACTACCGGCGGCTTGGCAACCAGACCGGACAGGACTTCTCGGGGACCATCCAACGGTTCGACGGTGTGACCGGGAACACCACGTCGCAAGCCGCTGAAATCAGAGGGGCAGAACTCGTCCGGACGACACTCGTCGTCCGACCGAACCGGACGAGGACGTCGTTCACGCGACCGGTCGAACTGCGCGGCGAGCTCCGGGTCGCGGGGAACGAAACACTCCCGTCTGAAGTGCAGTTCACCGTCGCGGGGACGAGTCGAACCGTCGCAGTCGGGCCGAACGGCTCAGTCTCGCTGCCCTACCGGCCAGTGACCGTTCCGGTCGGCGACACGCGGCTGAACGTGACCTACGTCCCGGAGTCCACGTCGCTGTACCTGGGCTCGAACGCGTCGGTCGACGTGACGGTGCTGGCGGAGAGCCCCACGGTGACGCTCTCCGACCGGAGCCAAGAAGCCGGGTTCGGGGACGAGGTCCGCGTCGCAGGCCAGGTCTCGGTGAACGGCACGCCCGTCGGTGGGGGTCCGGTCGATCTGCTGGTCGACGGCCGACGACTGGCGTCGACGCGCACCGCACCGGACGGGTCGTTCGTGACGACGGCGGCACTCCCGGCATCGGTCCCGACCGGCGAGGTCGATGTCGTGGTTCGTGCCGGACAGCCCGACCAGGCCATCGAACGGAACGCAACCACAACGACGCTCTCCGTCACGGAGACGCCGACGGACCTACGTGTCGAGGCGTCGGGGTCGGACGACGCGCTCAGCGTCTCGGGGCAGCTCACGACGGCCGGCGGCGTGTCGCTCCCCGACCAACAGGTCCGGGTCTACGTCGGCGGCGAGTTCGTGACGACGGCCCGGACGAGTGCGGCCGGCGACTTCGCGACGACCATCGACCGGCCGGCAGTCACGGACGGCGTCGCAGTCCAGGTCTTGTTTGACGGCCGGGGCACCAACCTGGCCAACAGCTCGGCGCGGACCCGGGCTGACCTCGCGACGGGGGGCGACGGCTCCGGTGCGGAGGCCGGTGGCTCGGGTTCGGGTGGCGACGGGGGCAGTTCGGGCCCAGCCACAGGTCTCTTCGGCGTGCCGCTCGGTACCCTCGTCCCGCTCCTGGGTGGCGCTGTCCTGCTGCTTGGGGCTGGCGTCGTCGTCCTCCGCAACCGTCGGCGGGGGAGCACCGCAACGGGGGATGCAACACCGACCGAGACCGCAACGGGGTCGTCCGACGACGGCGAGATTCCTTCGGTCGCGGACCGCATCGAGTCTGCCAGGGACCAGAGCGCCGCCTCGCTCGTCCGCGCGTCGTATGGCACGCTGCGTGACGTCGTGTCCACGCTGGGAGACCTCTCCGAGAACGCGACCCACTGGGAGTTCTACCGCGCGGTGGTCGACGAGTTCCCGTCTGTCGCGGACGACCTCCAGCAGGTCGTCGAGGTGTACGAGCACGCGGCCTTCGCCGAGGAACCGGTCGACGAATCCAGTGCGGCGACCGCCTACAAGGCGGCGGTCCGTGTCGCGAAGACTATCCAGAGCGGGCCAGCCTCCGACCCAGGCGACGACTGAGTGCCCACCGTCTCGGCCGGTGCAACAACCGAACCACTTAATTATCGGACAGAGATAGCATCCTCCAATGGGGGACGTACCCGACTGGTGGCTGGCAATCCCGCGACCAGTACGGACGCTCCCTGCCGACCTCGCAGCGACCGCTGTCCTGGTCGTCCTCACTACCCTCGCAGTGTTTCTCCCAGTGGTCAACGAGACGCCACTCAGGGTGGTGCTCGGACTCCCGTTCGTCCTGTTCGTTCCGGGCTACGCGTTCATCACTGCACTGTTCCCGGAGGACGGGTCGTCGCCGGCAACCGCCGAGGATGACAGTACCGAGGAGTACGATGTCGACGACCCCGAAACGTCCCGTAGCGGCATCGACGGCATCGAACGCGTCGCACTCTCGTTCGGCCTCAGCATCGCACTCGTTCCGCTCATCGGGCTCGTGCTGAACTTCACGCCCTTCGGAATCCGGCTCGTCCCGATCGTCGTCAGCCTGGACGCGTTCACGCTCGTCTGCATCGCCGTCGCTGCCCAGCGTCGACAGCAACTGCCGACGGAAGACCGCTTCGAGGTGCCGTATCGTGAGTGGTACGCGGCCGGTCGCGACGAGTTCCTCGAACCAGATAGCCGTGGTGACGCCGTACTGAACGTCCTCCTCGTCGCGTCTATCCTCCTCGCGACCGCCAGTGTGGGCTACGCGGTCGCCGTGCCGAAAGAGGGCGAGCAGTTCTCCGAGTTCTACGTTCTCACCGAGAACGAGAGCGGCGACCTCGTCGCCGACGACTACCCGACGAACTACACCGTCGGCGAACAGCGCCCGGTCGTCGTCGGCATCGGGAATCACGAAGGTGAACAGACGGAGTACACCGTGGTGACGTCGCTCCAACGGGTCGAGCTCGTCGACAACAGAACCAACATCTCAGTGCTCGAAGAGACCGAACTCGAGCGATACACGACGACTGTCCCTCGGGGTGAGAACGCGACGCGGAACGTCCCGATTCAGCCCACGTTCACCGGGGAGAACCTGCGGGTCGTTTTCCTCCTGTATCGAGGGTCACCTCCAGCAAATCCGACTGTGGACAACGCCTACCGCGAGCTCCATCTCTGGGTCAACGTCTCGGCTACTAACGAGTCGGTCTCGATTCCTTCACCCGCGGACACCGGCGGACAGGACGGAAGGCCGCAAGTGCCCGTTTGAGACTCGGGGGCTGGGAGCAATGTCCGTCACGGCCGAAGCCCCTGCTGACTGGTTCTCCCTTTCGGAGACGAGTCTCCCACGGTGCCCTACGACACTCGTCACAGCCCTATAATCGGATACCAGAACGGGCGGGAGAGCCCGACGAGGAACCCGAGAATCAGTCCGTACACCAGGTGTAGGCCAGCCATCGTGATGTATCTGTCCGCCTGTTCGTCGTCGAACCCATCGACCGGACGGTACGGGGGGTCGACGAGGCCGACCACCCGGAGTACCGTCCACGGACCGGTCAGAACGATGCCGAACGCCAATGCGGTCAGCATGGTGTAGGGCAAGCTGGCAATCCACTTGCCCGACAGTCCGAGCAAGCCATGGAACAGCCACGGATACAGCCCGCCGACCAGGCCTCCGTACGCCACGAACAACACGACACCCCCGGCTTCGTACTGGTCCGCCTCACCACCGAATAACCTGGCCAGAAAGGTCGCCGACGGAAGCTCTTCGGACGGAAACCGACTGGTGTAGAGGCTCCCCATCGTCAAAGCGGCGAGTACACCTGCGAGGATACCGATTATCGTGATTGGATGCAGCCAGGCCATTGCGTGGCTATTTCTTGATCAATATACTTATGAGTTGCCGCCGATCGGCTCCGCCCCATCACGTACCGGCGGATACATTCGATGGACTGAAGAAGGAGATGATGGTTCCCTTGCTTTTTTATAACTGTTAATCTATCAACCTTTGTGAACCGTCGCACGTTCGTTTCCACGGGGGGCATCGCGATCCTTACCGGCCTTGCAGGTTGTACAGGCGAGAGCGGGAAGCCGTCTCCACCAGACGCGGATGCGTCGCCGGCAGAGTTACTTCCTGAACCACCGGAGAACTGGGAACGGACCAACACTCGCGAGGTCGGCGCCGGTGTCGGTGCCGAAGCGGGGATTGCTGGTACGTACACACCGGACGGAGATGCCGGCTATGCAGTTGCGGTATATCGCTTTCAATCCGAAGACGAGACCGAACAACTCGCGTCACAAATCACAGACCGTGGCTCCTTCTTCAACTTCAGCCACGCGGTCAGACGGCGGAACTTCATCTTCGCGGGGGTTCAGAACAGCGGGAGTGACTCAGAACTGGTTACACTGCTGGCCTCGATTCAAGCATTGACGGAGAGTCTGATAGCGGATACTAATCTCCTCTAACACCGCTGTCGTTGTCGGGTACTTTATTCCGACCGCCAGTTCCGGGGCAGGAGTATTCAATGCACATAATATAATACACAATTTGATAGGTATAATGAGGTAACGGTAGGTTATATGCGTAATGTCAGTCCTCTGGGTCGTATGGACATCACCACGGCGGACGATAATACACTAACAGACCAACCGTCTGACCTTGTATATTAATGGCTCAATTTCGGTGATAAATCGATAGCAACAACATATTAGTAGGATTGGAGTATGGGTACTTGTAATGGGGAGCCGGTATCCGCGTCAAGTCCGTGAATCACGTCTGAAATGTATCTCGTGCAATGCGCCGGTCGTGCAGACAGTAAGCGAACAATACGTCTGTGTGAACTGTGGTCAATCACCGATTACATCCCGGAAAGAGTGAACGAGGTCGATAAATGTCTACAAAAGCTGAATTCGACAGTAAACAAAACGATTCTGACATAGAGATTGAACAGGGGGAGGAGTACGAGCTGCTGCTTGGTGCAGAAAGCGAACAGGAGCCGGTAATCAGCGTCGTGATGCCGACGATGAACGAAGAGGAGGGTATCGTCGAGTGCATCGAACGCATCAAGACCGGGCTCACCGAGGTCGGTCTTGCCGGCGAAATCCTCGTGAGCGACGATTCCACAGACAGAACGCCCGAACTCGCGCGTGAGCACGGTGCAATCGTCGTCGAACCCGACGGTGAGGGCTACGGCTACGCCTATCGCTACGCGTTCGAACGGACGCGTGGCGAATACATCGTCATGGGCGATGCCGACACCACGTACGACTTCGAGCAGATACCGCGCCTGCTTGAACCGGTCAAGAACGGCGACGTCGACATGATGATGGGCAGCCGTCTGGAGGGCGAAATCAGGGACGGTGCGATGCCCACTCTGCATCAGTACATCGGAAATCCACTTCTCACGAAGTTCCTGAACGTGTTCTACAGTGCCGGTGTCTCGGACGCCCACTCCGGCTTTCGAGTGTTCACCCGTGAGGCCTACGAAGAGATGGGGCTCGAGACCGACGGGATGGAGTTCGCCAGCGAGATGATCATGGAAGCAGGTGCTCGAGATCTCACAATCGGCGAGCAACCGATCGTCTACCACGAGCGCCAGGGAGAAGAAAAACTCGAGAGCTTCCGTGACGGCTGGCGGCACGTCCGCTTCATGCTGGTCAACGCCCCCGGCTATCTGTTCTCCGTTCCCGGTCTGCTGATGGGGCTCGTCGGACTCTTCCTGATGGGCCTCGCCGGAAGCGGCGTCACTATCGGGCAGGCGAACTTCGGAATCCGGACGATGATCGCCGGGAGCCTCCTGACGATCGTCGGGTATCAGATCGGGAGTTTCGGGGTGTTCTCGTCGATCGCCGCGAACCCGATCCAGGAGCCACGTGACCCCGTCTCGCAACGGTTACGCGACGGCATCAGTCTCGAGCGTGGTGCCGGCCTCGGGTTGGGAATGTTCACCGTCGGTGTCGGCTACGCCGGTTACACGGTCTTCCAGTGGGTGACCGCTGGCTACGGCACCCTACCGTCTCTGCTGGCCGACGTTGCCGCGTTCACGCTCATCGTCCTCGGACTGCAGACACTGTTCGGCTCGTTCTTCATGAGCACGCTCGCGGACCGGAGCTGACCGGTCCGAATCACGTCACGACCGCTGGCCGGTTTGACTCGCGTTCGTCACGGATTCGGATGCTCCTAACAGCCGCTGCTACGGCCTCGGGGAACCGAAAGGAAAACTCTGTCATCGACACCAGATGCATAGACGAGGTTGCGCTCAACTCGCAACTGGACGAACCGTGTCTCCGAAACAGCTGCTGGGTCACGTGGATACAGTTGCCCACCCACAGTCGTCCAAGATCGTTGAACGAGCATCGGACAGCCGGGGGGCGGACTCCCGGTGAGATAGGCGTAGGTCGGCTCTACACGCCCGTCTGCCGAGCCGTGGTAAGGGGTGATTCGTACCAAATGGTCGTCACCCGTCCACGAGTCATCGACGCGGTCAACCACGAATCCCGAGCTCCGAAGCTCGGCTGGTGTCGTCACACCCTTGTACGAGAGCACGTCGAGGCCGCCGTACGCGACCGGGACGCTCGCCACGCTCGCAGCGAGGACCAGACAGGCAAGTGCACCGGCGACCGACCGTGAACTGGTCCCGGCCGAGATAGCGCCTGCCTGGCGGCCAACGGCCAGTGCAGCTCCTGTGCTGGCGATGGCGACGACGGGGAAGTGTGCGAACGTCTGCACGCGATAGAGCGTGTTGAGGTACTCCGCAGTGAGCGCCGCGGTCAGTGATATGCCGACGACGACCGTGACTGCTCCAACGAGCGCGACCAGCGTCGTCCCTGTGTCACCATCGAGCGTCCGCGGGACACCGACCGCGAAGAGCCCGACGAGCACGACCAGTGGAGCGATACCGTAGAGGACGGTGGGATTGGTCTGTGGAAGCCCGGGAAAGATAGGCGTGACCGCGTTCAGCGCCAAGATGACGAACCAGCCGGTGAGTACGAGGGCGAGCAGTGTCCGTTTGAGGTGGGCCCGCTGGCCGACGTACCAGGCGAACGTGACTGCAATCAGGAGTAACCATGCCAGGACGAGGTCGGGAACGGCACTGATGCGGGACTGCTGGATCACGGACGCCGCGGTCAGTGTATCGGCAAGAAGTGTGTACCCGACGAACCACAGCCAGTAACAAGCGCTGATTGAAAGGTACAGCTTCGGGGAACCGAGCCGATCGCGTCTGAGCGCGATGCCGATGAGAAGCGAAAGTGCGAGCGCCATGACGAACGCATCGAGGTTGTGAACGGCCGGAAGCACCCCGAGAGTCACAGCCGAAACCCACCACCACCGTCTGTCTCGCTCGGCCGTGTAGACGACCGAAACGAGTCCGAGCGGAACCAGCAACAGACCGACAGTCTGCTCGTCGACCGGCATCGACCGGTGCAGGTAGAGCCCCTCGATAGCGAGGGTCCACGCCGCGAGACAGGCCGCGTATCGCGTTCCCGTGGCGCCAATCCCAGCCTGCCTGCTCACGCGGGCCGTGACAGTAGCCAGGAACAGCACGGGGACGGTCCCGATGATGGCGAGAACTCCCTGGGAGTGAGACAGTGATTCCATTCCAGTCACGTGTGAGACCGTCGTCAGGAGCGCGGTGAAAGCGAGTTCGTCGGTTGCCATCTCCGCGAGTGGGAACTGGCCGCTCGCGACAGTCCCGTTCACGAGTCGAGCGTAGACGATCCCGTCAGGGTTGAACGGGAGGGGTGAGTGCCACAGCGGCCAGGTTCGAAGGGCGAGACCGACCAGCAATGCAGCGACCAGACAGAGCACTACCTGCCGACGGTTCACGACCCATCACCTCGGTCGAGGAGCGTCCGTGGCTCGGCACGAAGCGCCGGAACAGCCGCCAAGACCGTCCCAACGACAGTCAGCACGAGACAGGCACCGAGCGTCAGGCCAACCCACTGCAGGGTGAACTGCGGCGCGATGCTCACACCGAACAGCCTGAGAATCCCAGTCTCGTGAACGCCGAGGACGCTGACCGACCCGAAGATCATCGCGAGCCCTGTCGCACCGATACCGATACGAAGCGCGTCAGCAACTAGTATCCGGAGTACCTGTGCTCGCGTGGCCCCGACCGTCCGGTAGAGGCCGATCGCGTAGGCATTTCTATCCACGTCGTACGCGAAGGCCGCACTCGTTCCAGCGATGGACATCGCGGCGGCGAACCCGAGCACCACGGCGAAGATGACCTGCACGTTGCCGAAGACGGTGGCGATCGCGGTCCCGATGCCGGTCCCGCCGCTCGCGCTTCCAGAGCGAGCAGCGATCGCGGACGCCAAACGCCGGTCGCCTCGGACCGTGAGCGACTGTGTCGCGACCAGTTCACCATGAGCCTCCGCAGCGAGTTCGTACTGCCCGGGGGAGAGCCGGCCGAAATCGAGCCCGATCCGACGACTGGCACCGGGAGCGAGCGCTACCGAAACAGAGCGGACCTCGCCTGGGCCACTGCTTGTCACGGTCTCGGTGACGGTCCGGTTCCACGGATTATCGACCACGAGTGTCGGTCTCGCCTGTGTCAGTGGCGTGATCGAGGACGACGACTCCCAGCGATACGTGAGCGCTCGCGTCGCGTTCTCGCTCACGACGACGTCGACCTGTGATTCGTACGAGCCTCGCTGTACGGTGAGTGTCCGCGTTCCCTCCCGGGAGAACGAGAGCAACGCCACGCCATCCGCTCCGGTTCGCGTCGACCGCTCGTCGACCGTGAGAGTCGCGTTCGCCGGCCCTCCCTCAAGGGTCTGGACGTGGACCTGCAGGGTTGCGTTCGGGGGGACTCGTTCAGGGAGCCCACTAACCGTGACGGCGTCCTGTGGGAGTACCGTGACTGTCCGGCTCTCGTCCCCGGCTCGGAGTTGGGTCTCCCCAGTGCGCTGAGCCTGTGGTCGCCAGGTCAGGGTCGCCTCACTCGACGGGCCAACAGTTGCCGAGAGCGTCGTCTCTGTGGAGCCGAGCCGAGCAGGCACCGTCACCGTCTGCTCGGTGCTGGTCGGGTTCAGCACCGTCACGTTGACCGCTACGGGACCCCCTACGGCAACTCGCGACGGTGACGTGACATCGACGACACGAGTGCTGTCCTCGCCCCCGATTGCTTCGTCGAGCCGGACGAAGTGCACGTCTCCCGGTTGCTTGTTCGTGAGGTGGCGTGCAGTGGGGAGCGAGACGAGCAGTTGGTCGTCGTGGTAGCCGCTCGCCTCGTACCTGCCCACAATCTTCACCGTCGTGAACGCGGGTGTGGTGCTCCCGCCGACGGTCACCGTATCACCCACGTCGATTCCGAGTGACGCGGCGAGGTCAGCCCCGACGACAGCCTCGTCCCGACCCGTCGGCTCCTGTCCTTCGACCATCGTCGCATCGCTGACCGGCGCGAACCGATCGTACTCTGCTCCCCTCACGAGGACAGCACGGTCATCGAGGACGCTGAACGCGAGGATCTCCGGACTCGCCTGGACACCAGCGGACTCGAAGACGCCGGCGTACGACGCCGGGACCGAGCTCGCGACAGGGTGGACGGCAGTTGGCTCGGAGACGGTCTGTCCCGAGCCAGATACGAGCGGCCCGAGCGCACCACCAGCGGCGGCGAGCAGCAGTACAGCGGCCACAAACACCGTCAGCGCGCTCGCCGCGGGCCAGACGACGCGCCAGTCGAGCAGCGTCGGTGCGAGGCGGCCACCGCGACCACCCGCGTGGTCATCTCCTCCGATATGGGCGGGTTCGGCCCGGAGGACGGGCCGCGTTGCGAGTCCACCCGCGACGACCGCAATCGCGAAGACGATCGCATAGCCACCGAGGAGTATCGACGCCGCAACGCCGGTCGCACTCACGGTCAGCGAGGTCGGAAGCCCTGCATAGATGGCGATATTGACGGCAGCGTTCGACCCGATGAGCCCGACTGCGTAGCCCAGCGCGATGCCGACGCCGACGAGCAGTGCCGACCTGGCCATGAAGTCGCCGACGACGCGCCGTTTCGTCCCACCCGTCGCCCGTATCACGCGAATCGCCTGTACCCTGTCACGGACCGTCATCCGTGTGACGCTGTAGACGATGCCACCGGTCAAGACGCCCACACCGACGGCCGTCGCGAGCAACAGCTGGCGGAGTCCGGCCGTCGCCGTGATGAAGAACGGCAGCGCACCGCGAAGGGGTGTCGCCGACGTCCGTCCGGACCCGTCACCGCTATAGAGGACGTAGCCACCAGTCCCCCCGAACGTGCGAACGGCCGACTCGTTGCCGACGTACCAGTCCGGCGGGACGAGTGTCCGTTGATTCGCACGAACCGAGACGGGAATCGTCGCGGTGGGACTGCTCCCCGCTATCTCGATTTCCGTCGCCGCGTCGATGCTCCCGCGTGACAATCCAGTCTCCGGTGGGCCCGGCAACTGAACGCCGGTCGTGGAGCGGACACGAGCGGCATCAGCGGGGGTCACGCCGACGACGGTCGCTGCCTCACCATCATCTCCGATGCGTCCCGCTGGCAGGTACACACCATCCTCCGTGTCCGCTCCCCCGTCGACGCGCTCGACGGCTCCCGGGGAGTCGAACTCGGCCGCAATTGCCGTCGTCTGTGCCGAGATCGCCATCACGAGGAGTACGGTGCTCGTAAAGAACGCAATCGAGACCGCGACCGTGAGGACCGTCAGGTGGTCACGTCGTGTCCAGCGCAGCAGTAGAGAGCGACGATACGACATCGGAGCGGAGTTCGGTCACTCCCCCGCCGGTTGCGCGACGCTGGCGTCGGCGACGTCGGGCGGTGCGACCGACTCGAGCGTCGCCTCGATCACCGACTTGGATGTCACGCCACCGAGGTCGGCCTCCGTGTTCAACACGACCCGATGCCGGAGCGTCAGGAGCGCAAGCGCCTTGACGTCGTCCGGGATGACGTACTCCCGCCCGTGAATGGCTGCTCGGGCTTTTCCGGCGTGCAGGAGTGCAAGCGCCGCACGCGGCGACGCGCCCACGTCGACGTTCTCGTCCTCCCGAACCGCGCGGACCACATCGATGATGTACTCCTTCACCGGGTCGGACACGTGAACGGCTTCGACCTGCTCTCTGAGGTCGCCGATCGTAGACGGTGAGAGGACCGGCTCGATGCTCTCCGCGTCGAGCGTCGACTCGCCGTCGAACCGGTCGATGATTCGTCGCTCGTCCTCCCGGCTCGGCGTCTCGACGACGAGCTTGAACTGGAAGCGGTCCCGTTGCGCTTCCGGGAGTTCGAACGTACCCTCCATCTCGATGGGGTTCTGCGTCGCGATGGTCATGAAGGGCGTCGGCAGCGGGAGCGTCTCACCCTCGATGGTGACGCGTTCCTCCTGCATCGCCTCGAGGAGTGCGGACTGCGTCTTGGGGGTCGCACGGTTGATCTCGTCGACGAGGAGGACGTTCGAGAACACGGGACCGCGCTGGAGTTCGAACGAGCCGGTGCCCTCGCGATAGATGTGCGTGCCCGTGACGTCAGCCGGCAGGACGTCTGGCGTCATCTGGATGCGGTTGTAGTCCAGGCCGACAGCTCGTGCGAACGCGTGGCCCGCTGTCGTCTTCGCGACGCCAGGAACGCCCTCGAGGAGCACGTGGCCTCGCGTGAGGAGCGCGACAGCAAAGTGTTCGATGAGGTCGTCGTTACCGACCAGAACGGTCCCGATCTCATCACGGAGAGCCTCGTACGCCTCGGCCGGGTTCATTGTTCATCTCCCTCGTTTCGGGAGGGGAGGTTAATACTTTGTGCGAGACGCTCGACGCGCGCCTCTTCCCACTCGGGATGCCGGTCGCGGAGGAACGTCAGCACCTCTCGCTGGGTCAGTGTCGAGTCCGCGCCGGAGCGCCCGAGACGCTGGCCCAGCGCTGCGAGCACGCCATCTTCGCGTATCGCCAAGGCTCCGAGAGCAACCACGAGCGCCCCCAGCGCGAACTGTGCAAATGCCGAGCTGCGAAGGTCGAGGACGAGCGCTGTCAACGGCGGCAGCCCCGCGGAGTGCGAGTAATCGAAGGCGACCGTCTCGCCTGCGAAGAGGTTCGTCGCGAACGCTCTGTTGTCCCCCTTCTCGAGCATCGTATTGATGAACAGACTCGGATCAGAGACGGCTATCACCGTCCCCGCACCGACTGATTCGGTCGTCACGACCGGATATGACGCCAGCTGTTCGCTGTCGTCCAGCGCGTCGTTCCCGTTCGTATCGAGATAGCTGTAGTTCGAGCTCGCGACGATTGTCGTCGCGTTCGGCCCGGGGTCGACGACCGAGGGGTAGTTGAGCGCGACGCGGCCGACCGACTCAGTGTACTGACTCTCCGAGATGTTCGTCGCGACGGGAAGCGCCGGGGACGCACCGTGGAACCGTTCGTCTCGGAGAACGCGTCCGTCGACCCGGCTTTCGGCACCGACCGCAGCGAGCAGTTCGTTCGTCCCCCCGTCGAAGTCGCCCGCAACGACGAGGGTCCCACCTCGCTCGACGAACGACCGAAATCGTGCACGCGAGCTCGCGTCGTAGGACTCCGAAGGCGACAGCACGACCGCCGTCGTGTTCTCCCCCGGGAGCGAGTCGTAACCGCTCGTCTCCTGCAGGACCGTCACCTCCGCGCCTTCGTCGGCGAGCACGCGCGCATCGCGCGAGCCGTCCCATGCCGGGTTGTACCCGCCGAAGGCCGCCGTGGACGTACTCCCGGCCCAGAGCAGGCTCACGACGAACAGGCCAACGATAAACAGCAGGACGTACTGTGGGAGTTCGATCCGCATTCATAGCACCCCGGGCGGCAGAATGGCCAGAATGCGACGCACCACGACGTACGCGAAGACCAGCAGTCCGAGCCCGATGAGCCACTTCAGGCGGGCACGCCACGCTGGCGTGAGGTTCAGCGGCGCCGTCAGCTCGACGACCACGAGAAAGCCGATGAGCGCCGTCACGAAGAACAGCTCGTACTCCAACGAGTCGAGGAGTGCAAGCACCAGTGCACTCCCGAGGAACCAGCCCATGGTGGCGGAGACGAACCGCTGTCGGCGCGCCGTCGTCATTAGCGTAGGCTCTATACGGAACCGACAAGAGCCTGTCGTCTGCCCGTTTCAGCCCTCTATCTCGTTCCCACAGTCTGCACAGACGTCTGCCTGCCACCCCACCGTCTTGACTACCTTTCGCTCACCTTCACATGCCTCACAGTATGCTGTTTCTTCCATACTCGTCCCCGAATTGTACAACGGGTCATCGGCCATTATATTTATTACATGCTATATCAGGCAAGGGTAAAATTCCGGTCGCCTCGAGTCGAC
The DNA here is from genome assembly GCF_900103505.1 of Haloarchaeobius iranensis. Classification (GTDB taxonomy): domain Archaea; phylum Halobacteriota; class Halobacteria; order Halobacteriales; family Natrialbaceae; genus Haloarchaeobius; species Haloarchaeobius iranensis. The sequence continues at coordinate 21,205 of NZ_FNIA01000026.1, read as the reverse complement.
ACCCCTAATTGCAGGCCAGAGCCAAGGATACACCATGTGGCCATGGGGACATGCAGCTCTCGGATACCTGCTCGGCCGAGCGAGCATGCCCGTCGACGACGGACACGGACCCGCCTTCGTCGCACTTCTCTTCGGGACGCAGTTCCCCGACCTCGTCGACAAACCACTCGCATGGACCGTCGCAGTCCTCCCCTCGGGCCGTAGCCTCGCCCATTCGGTTTTCGCACTCGCCGTCGTTTTCGGGGTCGCGTGGTGGGCCACCGGACGAAGCGACCGGCGGACGTACACTATCGGGTTCGGCATCGGCTACGCGAGTCACCTCTTTGCCGATTCGGTACAGTCGCTGGTCGGGCTGGAGTTCGAGTACCTGACGTTTCTGGCCTGGCCACTCCTGGCTCCCCCGCCGTACGAACTGGACTCGTCGTTCAGCGCGCACTTCGCCAACCTGAATCTGACGGCGTGGCTCTGGCTGGAGTTCCTACTCGTCGGGGTCGCACTCGCGGTTGCCGTCTGGACCGAGTACGGTGTTCGCATCCGGTCGGCGTGACGGGAGTATCCCGAATCATAAACACCACCGGTGTAATATCTGAAACAGAATGTATAGTAAGACAACACTAAAGTGAGCGGGATTCGCTCACACACTGTTGTGCCATATGTTGAAACGGGAGAGGTCGAGACGTACTACGAGCACCACGGCGAGGGTCCACCCGTGGTGTTCATCCACGGGCTTGGCTGGGATCACCGCTCGTGGCGACCGCAACTCACGGCTCTCGAGGACGAGTACCAGGTAGTGGCTTACGACTACCGTGGGCACGGAGAGACCACCGGGTCTGGTGCGTCCGTGCGCTCGATTTCACAGCTCGCCGGTGACCTCCACGCGCTCGTCGACGAGCTCGGTATAGAGCAGCCGGTGCTCTGTGCGCACTCGTACGGTGGGCTCATCGCTGCCGAGTACGCCATTCAGTACCCGGACGCGGTCAGTGGCATCGTGTTCGCCGACGCGCGGACTGCCGTCGGCGAAACGACCGTCGAGCGGGTCATGTTCCGACTCCAGCCGGTGTTCGACCGCGCGGCGGACGTCGTCGGCGAAGCCCGGGTCGAACGGGTGCTAGAGTTCCTCGCCAAGCGAGTCGGCGGGATGGAGGAAGGCCCCGAGAAGGAGGTACCGGAGCTCGGAATGACCACGAGCGAATACGCCGAGGACGCCGGGGAAGCGTTCTCCTCGGAGGCCCAGGAAACGTGTATGGACGCTGCGCTGGCGTACGTTGGGACGAGCCCGACCGACTTCCACGTTCCCGTCCTGTACGCCTACGGCGAACGTACCGGTGGCGCCATCGCGAGCAAAGCAAAGCAGTTGGAGCGAGCCCCGACCGACGTGCGCGTCGAGGAGATTGTGGGTGCCAGCCACGGCGTGATGCTGGACCGGCCGGACGTGTTCACCGAGACGGTGCGGGAGTTCCTCGCCGACGTGACGAGCGAGCAGGACGTGGGAGCGCCGGCTGCCGACGGCTGAGACAACGGCTGCAGATCACGAACGTCATGCTCGAAGCCTCCTCGGGCATCGTGGCCGTCTCCTGTCCCGAGCGACGACTCGCTGGACTCGCCCCCGACCACACGTTCATATCGACGGCCGGCAAACGAAGACAGCGATGCGCACCATCCCCGACAGTCTCCTCGCCGTCGATATCGAGACCGCGAGCCCGAACCGGTCGCCGGAGGGCTCGGACTTCAGGGAGACGGAGTACTTCGAGCTCGTCGCGGTCGGGCTCGGACACCAGCCCGCGCCAGACGCGCCCGTGGAGACGGCCGTCCTCTTTCGCGACGGCGGCTGGAACGTCGAGGCCACCGCGGACCTCCTCAGGCGGGTCGACGACTGGTGCCGGGGGCGCGAGGCCGACGGGGTGCTCACCCACAACGGTAACCGGTTCGACGCCATACACCTCGGCGGCTGGGCCCAGCGGGCCGTCGAACACGGGACGTGGCCCGAGGCGACCGGCCGAATCGACGCGCTGTTCGACCGCCACGTCGACCTGAACCCGCTCGCGGTCGACGCCTACGCCGACCGCCTCGAGTCCTGGCGCACCACGGTCGCCCTCGAGGACGTCTGCCGTTGGGAGGGGATCCACGTCGCGCCCACCCACTACGCCGACTACGATATCGGGCCGGTCGGGAACCACCCGGCCATTGACGGCGCGACGGTGACGGACGTCCACATCGGGGCGGTGCTGGGCGAAGCGTACGTCGCCCAGCTCGTCGAGGGACGCACGGACACCCGCGAGTTCGCGGAACTCGAACGCCTGTTGACGGACTACACGCGAGCCGACATCGAGCCGCTGTTCCGGCTCGCGCGCTCGTTCGGCGACTGAGCTGGCGCTGGACGAGAGCGGTCAACACGAGAGATGACGAATCGAAGTGACGGAGCCGCCTAGTTGCCGAACATCTGGCGCATCATCGGGTGCATCTCCATGAGCTGCTCCTCGGCGATCTCCTCGTACAGCTTGTACGTGATGGAGACCGTGAGCAGCAGGCCCGTGCCGGTGACGCTCCCGACGGTACCGAGCATGTTCGCCATGACGGCGAGCAGGCCGACGAGCGCGCCACCGATGACGGTCACCTGCGGGATGTAGCGCTCCATGACCTTCTCGATGACGCCGACGTTCTGGCGGAAGCCGGGGATCTGCATCCCGGAGTTCTGGATCTGTTTCGCGGTCGACTTCGGGCCCATGTCGGTCGTCTCCACCCAGAAGATGGCGAAGATGGCACCGCCGGCGATCATGAAGGTGAGGTCGACCCCGACACGGAGGATGACGTGGATGACGCCCTCTTGTGCGGCGACAGTAGCTGCTGTCCCTGTCTGGTCGCCCCACCAGATCCAGTCACTGGGACGCTGGACTGGAGCAAGATAGTAGAACAGGCCACCAATGGCCTGCCCGCTGCCGTTGTACTCGACGAGCCAGGCGGGAGCGCTCCCGAGGCTGCTGAGCCCACGGCCGAGGAACTGGATGTTCGCCTGCAGCGCGCGGACGAGGATCATCGGCAGGACGCTCGCGTAGATGAGCTTCACCGGGAAGCGACCCCGCGCGCCCTTGACCCGTGCGTGGCTCAGGGGTATCTCCACGCGCACGCTCTCCGCGTAGACGACGATGGCGAAGATGAGGAGCGTGGTAATCAGGGCGATGATGTGGCCCTGGTTGAACAGCAGGTCCTGGAACCCGGCCTGCGTGAACACGTTGACGCCCGTGCTGCCGGTCACGATGCCGAACCAGTCGCGGAACACGGCGATGAAACCGGTGACGAGTCGCTGGCTCACACCCGCGATGATGAACAGCCCGATACCGGAGCCGACGCCCCACTTGCTCACGATCTCGTCCATGAACAGGATGAGGACGCCGCCGATGAATATCTGGGCGAAGATGAGCCACCGGGTGGCCATCGAGCCGTTACCGACGCCGACGAAGCCAGCCAGGGTCTCCTGGGCACCAGGTGCGATCGGGAGGATACCCGACGAGAGGAACACCATGGGGACGGCGGTGAGTACCGTCATCACCAGCACCAGCACCTTCTGGAGGCCCTGGTAGAGGATCTGGTCACGGGGGTCGTCCGTGTCGAGCCCGAGGAGGTTCGCGCCGCCGAGCAGCTGCAGGACGATGCTCGCGGTGACTATCGGCCCGATGCCGAGGTGCAGTATCGAACGGTTCGCACCGGCCAGAATCGACCGGAACTGTCCGAACGCGTCGCCTCCGCCGGTTCCCACAGGCTGTGTTCCGTAGACAGTGATCGTCGTGAGGAAGAAGTACAGCACCAGTATGCCGCCGGTCCAGCCCAGCTTCCGCTTGAACGGGACGTGACCATCCGGTCGTTGGACCGATGGCATCCTGGTAAGGACCGGTTCGGCGGCTTCTTTCCAACCCATATACCGGGACAAACCGGGTGGATGCTTGTATGTACTTCGCTTTGCAGGCGTCGGCGTGACAGGATTTCACCTGGCGCTAGCGGCCGCGAGAACTCGTGATTCGCGAAGCCGCCGGTTGGACCGAACTGCGCTCCGGGACCGGCACCGAACGACGGCGGGCAGTCCACCGACAGCGATGCCACTCGTCGTTCGAGTACGCGAAAGAAAGCGTCGGACGGCGTCGACGGGTTACTCCTCGGCCGCGTCGTCGGCGTCGTCCTCCTCGGCGCTCTCTGCGCGCTCGGAGAGGACGGCCTCGCCACCGGCCTCCTCGATGAGGCCGCGGGCGCTCGCGCTGAAGGCGTCGGCGGTGACGGCCAGCTCGTTGCGGACCTGGCCGCCGCCCAGCACCTTCACCACGTCGGCGTCGTAGCCATCGTCGACCACGTCGCGGGCGTCGATGACGTACGTGTCCCCGTCCTGCTCGGCGAGGTCCTCTGCCGCGTAGAGGACCGCGTCCTCGTCGAGCTTCTGGACGTTGATCTCGACGACGTCGTCCTGGACGTCCTGCGGGCGCTTGAAGCCGTGCTTGCCGAGCGGTTCGTAGTTGTGGAACTCGTGCTTGTCGCGGCCAGCACGGCCGCGGCCGCCACGGTGGCCGGCCCCACGCCGGTTCTTGTGGGTGCCGCCGCCGTGCGTGCGAGAGCCGCGCTGGCGTCGTTTCTTGCTCGTCATTGTTATCGCATTGCCTCGAGGAGCTTGTCGACCTCCTCGGTCGTGTGCTTGCCGAGCTCGCCACCCTCCTTCGTCGGGTGCTTGATGCCGTCGTGGCCCTTCCGCGGGGGGTGCAGGCGCAGGACCGGCGAGACACCCTCGGCTTTGAGGGTCGTCTCCTCGGCCAGCAGCGCCTCGGCGAGCTCGTCGATGCTGCCGTACTCCGTCTCCTCGGCGACCCACTCGTCCGTGAGTGCCTCGCCGGTGGCCTCGACCTCGCCACGCGTTGCGAGCACGGTCGCCAGGCTCTCCTGGCTGGGCTCGCCCATCGCGACGTAGTCGTTGACCTTCGTGAGCATGCCACGGTAGCTCTCCGTCTCCGGGACCAGCGTGGCGTGATTCACGCGGTGCAGGTTGAGCATCTCCAGCGTATCCTGGATGTCGCCGGACATGTCGACCTCGCCGCGAACCTGGATGACGGCCTGCATCACTCGGCCACCTCCTCTGCGGACTGGAGGCGCGCGCGACGGGACTGCGAGGCGTTCTCCAGCGCGTTGAACGTCGCCTTCGCGAAGTTGACCGTGGTGCGCGTGTTGCCGTAGCTCTTGGTCCAGGCGTCCTCGATGCCCGCGAGCTCCAGCACCTTGCGGACGGTGTCGGACGCCGCGAGCCCCAGCCCGAGCGGGGCGGGGATGAGTTCGACCTCGACCGAGCCGGCCTTGCCCGACGTGCGGTGGGTCAGCGAGTGCGGCTTCGTGCTCCGGTCCTCCCAGGAGCCCGAGCCACGGGGCACGTCGATGATGTTCAGCTTGGCGATGCCGATCGCCTTCTGGATGGCGGCCCCGACCTGGTCGTCACGCCCCTCGGCGTAGCCGACGTAGCCGTCGCGGTTGCCGATGGCGACGACACAGCGGAACTTCACCCGCCGACCGGAGTCGGTCATCCGCTGGACCATGTTGATGTCCAGCACCTCGTCCTCCAGCCCCGGCAGGAGCTGGTCAGTTACCTCCGGCTCCTTCAGCGGGAGCCCGGAGTTGAGGGCGGCTTCCATCGTGTCGATCTCGCCCTCCTGTACCTTCTTACCGAGCCGTGTGACGGGTTCCCAGCCGTCGTTGTAGTTGTTGCCGCTCATGTTATCGCTCCATCAGGGTCTCGCGCACTTCGTCGAAGTGCTCGGGAAGGTCTGTTGCGTCGAAGTCACCGCTGTAGAGCGGCTCGTCGAGTTGCTCAGCGTACTCGGCGATGTGCTCGCCGCGGTTCCGTGGCCACTCGGCCAGTACGTCGTCGTTGTGCGGGATGTCGAGGCCGGCGTCGATAGCGCCCTCCTGCACCGCGAACACCTTCGAACCGGGTGTCGCCGTGTTGAGGCCGATGTCGAGTACCGCTTCCTCGACGCCTGCGTCGAGTGCGCGCTTGCCTGCGAGGAGTCCGGTCAGGTACGCCGCGGGCAGGTTGCCCGTGGGCGCCTCCCAGCCGAAGTCCGCCAGGTCCTCCGAGGTCGCACTCGCGAGTGTCTCGTCGCCCTGGGTACCGGGGACTATCAGCTGCGCCGTGGCGTGCTTGTTGCTCTTTCGAGCGACGAGCCGTGGCTTGCCGGATTTCAGCAGGCGCAACCTCTGATGGTAGTCCGTCCGGACCTCGCGGCGACGACGCATCGGAACCTTATATCGTGGTCCTGTCGCCATTATTGGTCACCGTAGTTGTTTTCGATGTAGTTCAGCAGGTACTGGACGCTCCGGAACTCGCCACCGCGGGCCTTGTTGTAGAGCTCGCGGTACTGGGTGCGGTCGATCTCGCCCTCAGCACGGAGTTCGTGGAGCTTCTTTCGCTGCGCTCTGATGCGGTTCTGCCAGTCCTTCTTCGGGTCGGACCGCCCCCCCTTCTTGCCGCGGCGCTTGCCCGGGCCCTTCTGGTGGCCGTAGGCGCGCTTGGCCTTCCGCTCGCGGGAGCGACCCTTGGAGTTGCCGCGCTTCTCCTCCGCGCGAATCGTTCCGTCGTCGACCAGCTCGCGGATGTCCTCTCGGGTGATCGCCTCCGAGATGTCGGACTGCGCGTCCGGGTCGAACCAGACGCGGTTCTGCCCGACGTCGAGGACGTCTGCGGCCAGTCGCTTCTGGGCGGACAGATCAGTCATCCGAATCCACCTCGACTTCGACGTAGGTCGGGTTCAGCACGCGAATGCCGTTCTCCTCCGCACGCTCCTCGATGCGCTCGCGCTTGCGAGCGCCGACCTTGGAGGCGATGCGGACCGCTTCCGTGTCGCCGTCGACACCCTCGAGGTCGTCCACGTTGTGCACGTAGACCTCCTCGAAGCCCGAGGGGTGCTTGCCGCGCACCGCCTTCGGGGTCCGGAAGCCGGCCTCGACCTTCGGGCCCTTGCCCTTGACACCGCGTCGCTGCTTCGAGAGGCCGCCGGTGGGGCGCCGCCACGCCTCTGGCGTGCGCTTCTTCTTGTGGTAGTCCTGCCGCCTGAAGGCGGGCTTGCCGACCGTCCGTCGCTGGTCGAGCAGCCGCTGGTGCTCGTCGGAGAGCTCGGGCGTCTTGTCGGCGAGGCCGCGGGGCTGGAGTTCGGTCTCCACGTCCTCCTCGGCCTCGTCCTCCTCGTCGCCCTCGATCTCGGCCTCGGTGTCCTCGCTGACTTCGAGGTCACCGACGTCGGCCTTGATACGGGCGGCGAGCGCGTTGCCGATGCCCTCGACGTCCGAGAGATCGGACTGCGACGCGGCCTTCACGTCCTCGACGGTCTCGTAGCCGGCGGCGCGGAGCGCCTCGGCCTTGGACTCGCCGACACCGCTGATGTCTTCGAGTTCCTGTGGGTCGTCTGCCATGCGTTAGGCACCTCCCTTGGCGGGTTTCTTCGTGATGTAGACGCCGTCCTGGAACACGCGAGTGTCCTTCCCGCTGACGCGGGTCAACTGCTCGATGTCGGCGGCGGTCTGTCCGACGGCTTCCTTGTCAGGGCCGGAGAGGGTCAGCTCCTCGCCGTCGACCTGCACGTCGGTGTCGCCGTGGATGTTCGTTCGTCGCGGTGCCTTCTCGCCGAGGAAGTTCTCGATGACGACTTCGCCGCCGTCGGCCTGCACCTTCATCGGGAAGTGGGAGTAGAAGACCTCCATCTCGTACTCCCATCCGTCGGTCACACCGTGGAACATGTTGGTGATGTGACTCTCGAAGGTGCCGACGGTTGCGTTCGTCTTCGCGTCGGATGCGTCGGACTCGACGACGACCTGGTCGCCCTCGACGCTCACGGTGATGTCGGGGAACCAGAGTCGGCGTGTGACCGACCCGTTCGGACCCTCGACCGTGAGGTCGAGATGGTCCATCTCGGCTGTTACGTCGTCCGGAATGTCCAGTTCTACTCGCATTGTCTTAGTACACGTATGCGATAACCTGGCCACCGACTCCCTGCTCGCGCGCCTCGTAGTGGCTCATGACGCCCTGGCTGGTCGTCACGATGAGCGCACCGTAGTCGCGTGCCGGCAGGAACCGCTTCTCCCACGTCTCGAACTCGTCGGACGCGACGGAGTAGCGCGGTTTGACGGGGCCGCATTCGTTTATCGCACCTTTCAGTTCGACCTCGAAGTGACCGGACTTGCCGTCGTCGACGAACTCGAAGCCGTCGATGTACCCGCGGTCGTAGAAGACCTCGAGCACGCTCCCGATCTCGTTCGAGGCGGGCGATACCGTGTGCGTGAGATGCCCGACGCCCTCGGCGTTGTCGATGCCGGAGAGCGCGTTGCTGAATGGGTCGTTACCTGTCATTGTTATCGGTACTTGTTGAAGCCCATGTCGCGGGCAATCTCTCGGAAGCACTGCCGACACAGCCAGATATCGTACTTGCCTACGAGGCCCTGCTTGCGGCCACAGCGCTGGCACTCCTCCATCTGACCGGTTCGCTTTGCGGCGTGCTCGCCGGTGTCTCGTTCTTCGCTTTCGCTCATCGTGTCACCTCGACGTCGAAGTTGGCCTCGACGAAGGTCACTGCGTCCTCCGCGTCGAGGCGGTGTTTCGACGGGATCTGCTGGGACCGCTTGTCGCGCTTGGTGACGCGGTAGCCCGGCCGGACGAGGTTGACCGTGACGTCCAGCCCGAAGATCCCGACGTTCGGGTCGTACTCCTGGGACGGGAAGTCCGTGTGCTCCTCGATGCCGAAGCTGAAGTTGCCGGTCTCGTCGAACTGGCTCTCGGCGACGTCGGCGAGCGCCAGTGCTGTCTCGAGGAACTCGTGGGCGTCCTCGCCGCGAAGTGTGACCTTCGTGCCGATGGGGTCGCCCTGACGGATGCCGAAGTCCGGCATCGTCGACTTGGCCTTGGTCCGGACGGACTCCTGACCCGTGACCGCCTCGATGATGTCCTCCGCGTTCGCGAGCTCGCGGCCACCCTCGCCGACGCCCATGTGGACGACGACCTTCTCGATGGTGGGCTCACGCATCTCGTGGAACTCGGCTTCCGACATCAGTCGTCACCTCCGACGAAGTTCTCGTCGATGACGACGACGTACTCCTCGATGGTCTCGAACTGGCCGTCGTCCTGCGTGACGGTGACCGTGTTCGAGCCCGACCCAGGCGTGACGTCGATGTCCTCGATCTCGCCGACCTCGCCGGCGTGGCTGCCGGCGACGGCCGTGACGAGCGCGCCCTCCTCGTACGGGAAGTGCGCGACGATCTCGGTCCCCTCGTTGGAGACGACGAGCGAGTCGTTCCCGCCGTAGTCGGCTGCGTCCTCGAGCTGGAGGGTCTGACCGTCGTGCAGCGTGAGCTGCGTCTCGCCGCCAGTGACCTGGCGCTTGCCGACGATCTTGCCCAGCTTCGAGCCCGCGTCGGCCTCGTCGATGGGGGTCAGCGAGAGCCGACCACCCTCGTCGGGGAAGACGCGGTAGTACTCGTCACGCTCGGTGAACGCGACGATGTCGAACATGCCGATGGGGCGCTGTTCGTCGGAGACCGCGACGCCGTTGACCAGGACGGTGTCCTGGTTGAGCGCGTAGCGGGCCTCCTTCTTCGAGTCGACGTAGCCGAGCACGTCCCGCAGGAGGATGACCAGCGGAACGCCGGCCTCGCCGTGCGGGCCGGAGTCGGCCTTCACCGTGAACGTGTTCGTCTTTCGCTCGACCGGCCAGGAGTTCGGAACGGAGAGTCGCTTCTGGTGCTTGGTCATTCGTCATCACCTTCCAGACGTGCTTCCCGCACCTCGTCCTCGAGGTCCAGCTCCGTGAGACGGACGTTCGACGGCTCCAGCCGCCGCGGCACTTCCTCGCCGTCGGCGGTCTCGAGCGTGACCTCCTCCACCGAGATCGTGCCGGCCTTCACGTCGACGTTGAGGACCTCGCCCTCTTCGCCCGCGAAGTCGCCGCGCATGACCTCGACCGTGTCGCCCGCGTTGATGCGGGCACGACGCTTGTCGTACTCCTCGCGGAGGTCCGCCGACAGCGTCGCGTTGAGCTGCTTGCCCTTCTGGTGCAGGGGCGCGTGCTCGGTCTGGTTGCGCTGTTTGCGTGGTTGTCGTGTCATACTATCATCGTAGCCGTGGATGCGACGCTTCCGAAGCGCTCTGCGACCTCACGCGCGATGGGGCCCTTGATCTCCGAGCCCTGCGGTTCCTCGTTCTCGTTGACGAGGACGGCCGCGTTGTCCTCGAACTTCACGCGCGTGCCGTCGGGACGGCGGATGGGCTTGCGCTGGCGGATGATGACTGCCTCCTTGACCTGGCGACGCTCTTCGGGCGTCCCCTTGGTCACCGAGACGGTCACCTTGTCGCCGATGCCAGCTTTGGGGTGCCGATTCTTGGTGCCGTGGTAGCCGGAGACCGAGATGATCTTCAGCTGCCGGGCACCGCTGTTGTCGGAACAGTGAATCAGCGACCCCTTCTCGAGGCCCTGCGTGACGTCGGCCTTCAGAGCCTCCATCAGGCGTCACCTCCTTCGGAATCGGTTATCTCGACGACCACGTGCGATTTCGTCTTCGACAGTGGTCGGCACTCTGCTATTCGGACCGTATCGCCGACTTCGGGCTCGAGCACGCCCGGCACGTGTGCCGGAACGCGCGACCGACGCTTCATGTACCGGTCGTATTTCGGTACGTGAACGTCGTACTCCCGCTCGACGACCACGGTCTTCTCCATGTCCGTCGAGACGACCTCGCCTTCGAGGGTCTGCCCTCGAACGGAGAGGTCACCGTAGAACGGACACTTCTCGTAGTCGTATGTCTCCGGGTCTTCAGGTTCCGGAGGTTTGGTTACGTCAAGTCCTATCGCCATTTCGAATCACCTGTCGTTTCGGTGCGCAGTGCGGGTCGTGAGAGCAGTCTGGCTCCATCCACCGTAACGTGGGCCGCGTCCTCGCCGGTAGGGTGGTCCGGTTCGGAAGCGGTCCCCGACCCCTTCGCGGGGTCGGCGGTTTCATCTGTGAGCCGAAACTCGAACGTCGTACCGCGTTTGGGCACCTGGCGCACCCGAGTGTCTCCCTCGGCCGAACCGGCCGGTGCCGGGTCGACGTGGAGCGTGTTCGTCGTCTCGACGACGACACGCCCGGCTATCCCGACGAGGTCGGGGTTCGTCGCGTCGACCACGGTCACCCAGTGGCCGTTGAGTTCGTGCCTGGGGAGTGTCTCGGGTGTCAGCGCCATTATTCGTCGTCCTCGAAGTCGCCTTCTTCCTGCTGAATCGTCTTGATGCGCGCGATGGTCTTGCGGAGCTCGCCGATGCGGCCCGGGTTCTCCGGGGCGCCACCGGCGGCCTGCACGGCCTTCGCGTTCAGCAGTTCCGTCTCGAGTTCGTCGAGCTCTTCCTCGCGCTCACGCGCGGTGAGGTCGCGGATCTCGCTGGGTCGAAGGATCGCCATCGGTTACTCCTCCTCCTCGTCGTCCGCGGCGTCCATCTCCTCGACCATCGCGGCGGCCTCTTCCTCGACAGCCTCGTCGAGCTCGTCGAGCTCCTCGGCGACGTCGTCGTCGCTGGGAACCTCGACCTCCTCGTCGTCGAACTCGTCGGGCGTCTCTTCGACGACCTCCTCGACGACTTCCTCCTCGACCTCGCTGTCCTCGTCCTCCGCCTCGGCCTCGGCGGCCTCGGCCTGCAGCTCCTCGAGCTCGCCCTCCTCGGGCTCCTCGAGCAGCTCCTCGACGGACTCGTTGGCCTCGACGGCCTCCGGTGCGAGCTCCTCGACGTCCGCGTCGTCGTAGATCTCGAAGTCGTCCGGCAGCTCGGCCTCCGGCGGGATGATCTTCACCGTCACGCCGATGGTACCGAGCTTCATCACGGCGACGCCCTGACCCTCGTCGACGATGGTCTCGGCGGGCTCGCCGTTGTGCTTGATGTAGCCGTCGTTGAACTTCTCGACGCGCGAGCGAGCGCCAGTGACCTTCCCCGAGAGGACGATCTCGGCACCGAGTGCGCCGGCGTCCATGATGCGCTCGAGGGTGGTGTGGCCTGCCTTGCGGAAGTACCAGCCGCGTTCGAGGGCGTTCGCGAGACGGTCCGCGACGATGCGTGCGTTGAGGTCGGGTTCGTCGACCTCCTGCACGTCGATCTGCGGGTCGTCCAGGTCGAAGCGCTCCTCGAGCGTGGTGGTGACCTTCCGGATGTTCTCGCCGCCCTTGCCGATGACCATTCCGGGCTTCTCGGCCTTGAGCACGATCTGTGTGCCCATCGGGGTCTTGGCGACCTCCATGCCGCCGTAGCCCGCGCGACCGAGCTCTTCGGCGAAGAACTCGTCAATCTGGGACTTCTGCAGTCCGTCTTCGATGAACTGGTGTTCGTCTGCCATTAGTTCTCGACCTCCTCGACGATGAGTTCGACGTCGACCTGCGGCGTGTTCCACGCCGAGGCACGCCCCATCGCGCGGGGCTTTCGGCCGGGCGACTCGCCGACCTTGTGGGCGGCGACGTGGACGATCTCCATCGTCTCGCCGTCGAAGCCCTGCTGGTCCGCGTTGTTCACGACGTTACCGAGCAGGTCGATGAAGGCCTTGGAGACCTTCTCCGGGTAGCGACCCGCGTCCCAGCCGTCGATGTCGCTGCGGTGACCGACGCCGCTGTTGTGCTGCTTGAACGGGACCGAACGCTCGCCCTCGACGACGGCCTCGAGATACTCTCGGGCCTCGCCGACGGTCTTGCCTTTGATGGCGCGAGCGACGGCCTTGCTGTGCTTGTGGCTCATGTGACGCTCCCGGAGCATGGCCTTGGCCGTCGTGTCCGGGTCCGCGTCGACGCTGTAGTTGATTCCCATTCTGTTCACCTCACTTCAGTGGCACGAACTTCGAGGAGCGGGTCGCGCCGATGCCGGCCTGTCCGTGCGTGACGGACGAGCGTGTGAGCTGGAACTCGCCGAGGTAGTGCCCAATCATCTCGGGTTCTACCTTGACGCGCTCGAACGCCTGGCCGGTGTAGACGGCGAACGTCAGGCCGACGAACTCCGGGAGCACCGGCACGTCGCGCAGGTGCGTCCGGATCGGGTCGTTGGCCGTCTCCTCCTCGGTCTTGTCGCGAGCCTTCTCGAGGAGTTTCTCCTTCTCCACGGAGAGGCCGCGCTCGATACTTCGCCGCTGGCGAGCGGGGAGCAGTTCCGCGACTTCGTCGATGCTCATCTCCTGCAACTCGTCGAGCGTGTGACCGCGGTAGGTGAACTCCTCACCCTCACGGCCGGTTCGGTACTCGGAACTCATTCTTTGCCACCTCGACCGGTCTTCCGGGAGGCGATGTCACCGACCTTCCGTCCCGGCGGTGCGTCCCGCGAGACGGACTTCGGTCGGCCGGGATGCTGGCGGCCACCGCCACCGAACGGGTGGTCGACGGCGTTCATCGCCACGCCGCGGACGTTCGGCCACTTGGTGCCGCGCGCTTTCATCTTGTGGTACTTGTTGCCTGCCTTCACGAACGGCTTCTCCGTGCGCCCACCGCCAGCGACCACGCCGATGGTGGCGCGGCACTGCGGGTCGAGGCGCTTCATCTCGCCGCTGGGCAGCTGGACGACCGTCGCTTTCCGGTCGTGGGTGACGAGGTCGGCGCTGGTGCCCGACGCACGGGCGAACTTGCCGCCGTCACCGGGCTGGCGCTCGATGTTGCACACCGGGACCCCCTCGGGGATCTCGGCGAGCGGGAGCGTGTTGCCGGGTGCGATCTCGGCGGAGACACCGACCTGCAGTTCGTCGCCGACGGTGACGCCCTCGGGCGCGAGCACGAGGCGTCGGTCGCCGTCCTCGAACTCGACCGCCACGACCGGTGCGGACCGGGCGGGGTCGTGCTCGATGTCGACGATGGTGCCGCTGACGACGTCCGAGTCCTCCGTCTGCTTGTGCTTGAGGTCAGCCTTGTATCGGTGGCTGGGGGCACGGAACGTCGGCCCACCGCGGCCACGGCGCTGACCCTGGATTCTGCGTCCCATGTGTCAGAACACCCCGATTCGCGAGGCGACTTCCTGGGCGTCGTCATCCTCGGAGAGGCGGACGACTGCCTTCTTGTTGCCGTTCATCGTGTTCTGCGTGTTGACCTTCTCGACGCCGACATCGAACTGCGACTCGACGGCGTCGCGGATCTGCGGCTTGGTCGCGTCCATCGTGACGACGAACTGGAGCTTGTTCTCGAAGTCCATGTCGTTCATCGCCTTCTCCGTCACGAGGGGGAACTTGATGATCGAGCTCATCGGTCGGCCACCTCTGCGACGGCGGACTCGGTGAACACGGTCAGTCGGCCCGGGTGCGCGCCGGGCGCGAGGTCCTCGACGTTGACGTTCGACGCGGTCGCCACGTCGACACCGGCGAGGTTACGTGCGGCCTTCGACGGGCCGGCCTCGCTGGAGGTGACGAAGAGCAGCGACTTCGGCTGCTTGTACTTGCGGCCACGGGTCTTCCCACGGCCAGCACGGATGGAGCGCCCCTCGTCGGCGCGCTCGACGTCGTCGTGGGCGCCGATGCCCTCGAGGAAGCTGACGACCTCCTGAGTCTTCAGCAGGTCCTCGAAGTCGTCGGCGACGACGACGGGCAGCGCGAGGTCATCGTCGAACGCGTGTCCGCGCTCGGCGACGCGCTCTGCGTCGACGGTCGCGGCCAGCGCACTGCGGAACGCCTGCTTGCGCTCCTTGGTGTTGACGTCCTCGCCCTGCTTCTTCTCGGCCTTCGGCGGGTGTGCCTTGCGACCCCCGACCGCCTGGGGAACGCGGGCACCCTGGCCGTTCGACCGCGGCACGTGTGCCATGCCGCGGCCGGAGCCGAACGATTCAGCGGAGGTACGCATGCCGGCGTACTCGTCGGCACCGTACTCCTGCTTCCGGTTGGCCTGGGCGGCGCTGACGGCACGTCGGATGAGGTCCGGTCGGTACCGGCTCTCGAAGACCTCCGGCAGGTCGAGCGTGCCTGTCTCCTCGCCGTCCAGGTCGTAGATGGTTGCCTGCATGGTTTATCCCTGGTTCGATGCTGTGGAGACGAACCGCACCTCGGGGTCGAGGCGCGGCTGGTCGTTCGGTCGGATGGCCGGGCGGAAGCGCAGCAGACGCTGGTCCGGACCCGGGAGCGAACCCTTCACGAGCGTGAACGGACCGCTGACCTCGCCGTAGTTGACGAAGCCGCCGTCGACGTTCACGTCGTCGACATCCTCCGCGTCGCCGATGTCGATGAGGCGCTTGTTCAGCTCCGTGCGCTGGTGGTACCCGGTCTGACCCTGCTGGGGAACCGTCGAGCGAACGCGGCTCGGGTTCCACGGGCCGAGGTTACCGATGCGTCGGCGCCATCCCTGGCGGGCGTGTTTGCCCTTTCGTTTCTGGACGCCCCAGCGCTTGACGGGGCCCTGGGTGCCCTTGCCCTTCGTGACGCCGGAGACGTCGGTGTACTCACCGGCGCGGAAGGTGTCGTTCATCTCGTGGACGCCGCCGTCCTCGACGAGTTCGAGGCCGAAGTCGACCCGTTCCTGGATGGAGCTCCCGCCGATGCGGGTCTCCATCACGTCGGGCTTCTTCTTCGGCACACCGGAGACGTCGGAGGGGACCGTGTGCGTGATGGCCCGGACCTCGTCGACGTCACCGGCTTCGAGCGCCTCGTGGAGCTCGTCGGTGTTGTCGTCTGCGTCCTCCGGCAGGTCCAGGACGCGGTCGAGTTCGTCGTGGAACTCGTCGGTCCAGACCTCCGTGAGCGGACGCTTTCCGTACGGCGTGTCCTCGTACGCTCGCAGGGCAACCGCCCGCATGGGCGGTGTCTCCACGATGGTGACTGGGACGGTCTCCTCCATCCCTTCGCGGGGGGAGTTGGACTCGTCGTTGATCATCACCACGTGTGTCATACCGGCCTTGTAGCCGGCGAATCCCTGCAGCGTCGGCTGTCCGTCGTCGTCCGGCCAGCTCGAGAAGCGCGGAACCTCCGAAGAGGCGCGCTTCCGCGGGCCGAACCCGAGCGAACCTTTGCGTGGTCTGCTTGGTTGTGGCATCGTATCACTCTGTGAGCGTGAGCAGTCCGAGCGTCGCGAACACCGCTTCTTCGGTGCGAACGACCTCACTGCCCTGGTTCGGAATCGAGTTGAGCCAAAGGTCGAACCCGCCGATGGGTTCGGTGGCGTCCTCGTCCCCGCCGGCCGGTACATCGGCCTCGGGGAATCCGAGTATCGCAGGCAGCCCTCTCTCGGGCGCGCCGAAGGCGATGGTCGCCCCATCGGCCTCGACACGTCCGGCCAGGCTCGCGAGTCGCCCCACGGTGAGCGATTCACCGTGGCGCGAGGTCGCGATACGGAACCCGGCGTCCTCACGGCCGAGCGCCGCCTGCAGGTCCATGCGTTCGACTGACAGCCCCGGGAGGGGGTCGTCGACCAGTCTCGCACGGACCGGACGTCGCGAAGAGACCCTGACGGTCACGCGCTCCCCCTCCGTGAGTGCGCCCATTTCTGGGGGCGTCACGAGGGAGATCGGGTGTTGCAAGCCGCAATTGACCCGTACGCGCCTGTCAGGTCCGACCTCGGTCACGATTCCCTGTCTTAACGACCCCGAACCGTTCGATTCGGAGCCGGTCTGTGACGTGGCGCGGAGCGGCGGCAGGACGCCCGCGTACTCCAGTTCGCCTCGCTGCCCCCACGCTTCCTTTCGGAGGTACGGGGGCGTTGCCGCGTAGGCGAGTACCGTGCTTACGAACCCGCCGCCCCATCTGCGTTCGCCGTCTTCGTCGTCGAAGACGACGAGGCGATCTGTCCGGAACACCGTCGCCGCGCGGGCGACGTAACCGAGTTTGCGAGTAGCCTCGCGTTTGTCCTCGGCTTCCCGGACGAGGGACGACGGCACGAGTACGCTGACTGTCATGCCGTGACGCTTCGACGCCTCGTCACTAGACTGTGCCGATGTTATTCCGGTATCGGATAAAAGGGTGCCGGATTGTTTTCTCGGTTGTGACGGCTCCACACGCCCGAAGATGGGTGTTTCGCGTTGACACGACGCCCGGCCGCCGACAGTATGGACTTTACCATACGCGTGCAGGCGGTAGAGTAATATAAAACGTCCCGGCTCCGTCGTGTGTTTCTATCTGCCGTAGGGCGACCGATTCGGAAGCCTTTTATTTATTCCCGCAGTTGTTGAGAATGCGAACGGGCGCTGGTAGTGTAGTGGTATCACGTGACCTTGCCATGGTCACAACCTGGGTTCAAATCCCAGCCAGCGCATTTTTGTAATTTCACGGCAACGAGCGCAGCGAGTCGGCCAAAATGCCAAAATCGCCCTGATTTGAACCCTGCCAGTCGCGCACAGCGAACGAAGTGAGCGAGCGCGTCTGGCAGGGTTCAAATCCCGGCCAGCGCATTTCTGTGTGACCGACGACGAGGAGCGAAGCGACGAGTCTGGTCGCGCTGAAATCGCCGTGGGATTCGAGTCGGGGAGCGAAACGGGGTGGCGCGACCGTGACCCGACTCCCGTCCAGCGCAGTTCTCTCGCCGCCGCACCCGACGAGCACCGCGTGCCGATGCAGGCACCGGCCGAAGGTGACTCCACCCGAAGGGGGCCCCAACACCGAGACTGCCGGGGCCGAAGAACCCGGCTGCATGGTCGGTTCGGCACCGGGAGCCACACGTCCCCGGACATCACAGATACCCAACGAATCGCGATACTGCGCCGCTACCAGCCGGTTCCACATTCACTCTGCGGCCCAAGTTTTTACCTCTCGAACCGTCGAATCAAAGTGATGGGTTTCATCGAGCGACTCTCGGGCCTGTTCGACCGTGGCGGAACGGGAACACTGGACGGGAAAGCCACGAGCGACGCGGGGCCGGACAGGACCAGTGCGGGGCCGCAGGAGACGGGGTCACGGGCGACGACCGAGACGGGAGCAACGACCACCGGGGCCCCCGGGCAGCAGGCCACCGATACCGACGACGAGCCGGCGCCGGACCCGACGGCGGCGTTCGCCGAGCAGGCGGCGACGCTTTCGGGTGCACATCCCGACCTCGACGGCTCGCTGGACTCCCTCGCCGCCGCGGACGACCTCGCGGCGACGAGCGACGCCGACACGGCGACGGTGCTGGCACTGGGGAGCTACTTCGGCGAGACGCTGCTGTCGGCACACGACGGCGAGTGGACGAAGCCGGAGGGCGGCACCTGGGCGGTCGTCCTCGACGGCGCTGAGACGGACGTGACGCTGAACGCGTTCCAGCTGGCGGGCGAGGTCATCCGCGGCCCGACGACGTTCGCGGCGACGTACCGTGCAGTCGAGCGACGGCTCTG
Organism: Haloarchaeobius iranensis; assembly: GCF_900103505.1. Classification (GTDB taxonomy): domain Archaea; phylum Halobacteriota; class Halobacteria; order Halobacteriales; family Natrialbaceae; genus Haloarchaeobius; species Haloarchaeobius iranensis. Next base: position 2,922 of record NZ_FNIA01000026.1, on the reverse strand, counting down.
AGGGCAAGTCTTTTATCACTAGAAATGTAATATTAATTATGACACGAGCCGGACTGTCGTCGGCCTGGGACTTCGCACAGCGCTCGGTGCTCATGCACTGGCTGGTGCTCCCGCTGACGGCGCTGGCGACGCTGACGTTCCTGCTGGGGCTGGTCATCCTCCCCGCCGCCGTGGTCGTCGAGCTGGTCGTCTACTACCTCCTCGTCGCGTCCGCCGTGATGCTCGTCGGCCTGGGCGCGGAGTGGCTCCTCCGCCGACTCCTCGAATCCGACGAGGAGCGTGCGTACCACTGACGTGGGTGTGGTCGACTGACACCGACAATCATTTTTAAACTCCACCTGAACAGGTCAGTCATGGAACGAATACTCGTAGTCATCCGGAACAGATCGGCGACGACTCGCGAACTCGTACACGAAGCAGGCGAGGTTGCAGCCGGAACGGGGGCGGAGCTACGTCTGCTCCACGTGATGCCCGACGAGGAGTACGACGAGCGGATGTCATCGCGACTGGAGAGCAAGACGGGTGGCTACTCGCTCGACGAGGCCGAGACCGAGGCGAAGCGGCTCGCCGCGGAGGTCGGTCGCCGCGCCCTCTCGGACGTCGACGTGGACTACGACGTCATCGCCGCGGTGGGCCACGAGGAGGAGACGATCCTCGATATCGCCGACGACCACGAGTGCGACCACCTGTTCATCGCGGGCCGACGGCGTTCGCCCAGCGGGAAGGCGCTGTTCGGTGACCTCACCCAGCGCATCCTGCTGAACTTCGACGGTATGGTCACCGTCCACCTCACCGACGAGGAATGACGACCGTCGCCTTCCTCTCGGTCGCGCCCGTCGTCGAGGGGAGCATGGCCGCGGCGGTGGCGGAGGCCGTCGCGGCGCTCGACGAGTTCGACGTCTCCTACGAGACGACGCCAATGGGGACGACCATCGAGGCCGACGACGCCGCGACCGTCTTCGCCGCCGCCCAGGCGGCCCACGAGGCGGTCGACGGCGACCGCGTCTCGACGTTCCTCAAGATCGACGACAAGCGCGCGGTCGAGACGACGGCCGACGCGAAGGTCGACGCCGTCGAGGAACATCTCGGCCGCGAGGCGCGCTCCGGCGAGAACTGAAACCATTTACGCGGAGGCGCACAACGGCCGAGCATGGAGAGTCTCAACCGGATGGCCATCGAGCTCGTGGACGAGGCCATCGACTTCGCGGAGGTACTCGACGTCGGCGCGTACGAACTGGAGAACGAGGCGACGGTGCTCGACTTCGGCGTCGACTTCGACGGCGGTATCGAGGCCGGCACGCTGCTCACCGAGATACAGACGGCGGGGATGGCGACCGTCCAGACACGCATGGACGAGGTCGCCGGCGCGCCGCTGCGGTACGTCGACCTCGCCACCGACCACCCGGACCTCGCGCTGCTGTGCTCCCAGAAGGCCGGCTGGGAGGTCGGCGTCGAGGACTTCGAGGGCCTGGGTAGCGGCCCGGCCCGAGCACTCGTCGGTACCGAGGACGTGTTCCGGAAGATCGGCTACCACGACGCCTTCGACCTGACGGTGTTGACCGTCGAGTCCGACGCGCTCCCGGGCGAGGCCGTCGCCGAGCACGTCGCCGACATGACCGAGACGAACCCCTCCTCCGTCTTCCTCGTGGGGTTCCGAACCGCCAGCCTCGCCGGCAGCGTCAGCATCGCGGCCCGGGCCGCGGAGCTCGCGGTGTTCCGCCTCTCCGAGCTCGGCTACGACCCGCGGGACGTGGTCTCGGCGTCCGGCACCGCACCCGTCGCTCCCATCGCCGGCTCGGAGGAGGCCGCCATGGCCCGGACGAACGACGCGCTGGCCTACGGCGGGCAGGTCCACCTCACCGTCCGCGAGGAGTTCGACCGCTTCGACGAGATCCCGTCCTCCGCGCGTGAGGAGTACGGCGAGCCGTTCGAGCAGGTGTTCGACGACGCCGGCTGGGACTTCTACGAGGTCGACGAGAGCGTGTTCGCGCCGGCGCAGGTCACCGTCGACGTGGTCGGTGGCTCGACCGCGGTGTACGGCGAGACGGACGAGGCGGTACTGGCGGAATCGTTCGGACTGTGAAGGTCAAACACGTCCCGGCCGCGCCCGACGACCTCGCGTTCGTCGCGGACGCACAGCGTGCGGTCCCGCTGGTCCCCGACAGCCAGGACGACTGCTGTGCCCGCATCCTCGAACGCACCGACCTGGTCTCCCGCGACGAGGCCGCCACCTGGCTCACGTTCCTCCGCGGGCTGGGCCTCGTCGAGCGCGGGCCGTCCGGCTACAGCCGCGTCCGGCGCGACCCCGACCCCGAGTTCCTCCGTGAGGCGTTCCGCGACGGCGTCTTCGGCGTCGACGCGGTCCTCGATGCGCTCCGCGACACGGACGAACCGCTCAGCGCCGAAGCGACCTTCGAGCGCGTGCGCGACGCCATCCCGGAGTGGGAGCGCCACAAGAACCCGACCACCTGGACCGACGTCTGGACCGAGACGGTCGGGCACGAACTCGACTGGCTGGTCCGCCTCGGGCTGGCCGACCGCGTCGACGACGGCTACGTGTCCGCCGCCGACAGCTGAGTCGACGGCGGGTCCGAGGGCACGTTCGCGTCCAGTTCGGTCGCGTTCAGATTAGCTGATTCCATGCGAAGGCGAATGATTTGAGCCACTCGTCAGCAGTTTCAGCTTCGGCGTGACTGAAACAGTTCGAGAAAGCGTTAGTTCTGCGTTTTACCTCTCGAAAGACACGTTCGACGCTGTTGCGATTTCCGTGTTTCTCGTAGCGGAAATCGAGCCCGTGACGGTTGCAAGCGTCTTTCAGCGGCGTCGCACCGTCGACGAGAAACACGGCGTCATCGACGTCGTGTTTCTCGCGTAACTCCGAGAAGAACGCGTGCGCGAGCACGTTCGTCCGTGTCGGTTCAA
>NZ_FNIA01000029.1 GCF_900103505.1 Haloarchaeobius iranensis | reverse complement strand
ACAACGCGCGAAACACTGACGACCCGAAAGACATCGAGTACAGGGTTGAAGACCGCATCGAACAACACAGCGAGGACGTGCAGCTGAAGCAGTCCACGTTGGATGAGACGTACAACCGCCGTACTGGAGTCGAACGAACCAACGAATCAGTGAAGGACTGCGGCCTCGGGCGAACGCACGCCCGAGGCCGCGTCCACGCACGAGCGCAGGTGTTCCTCGCCCTGTGCCTTCGCCTCGTCGTCGCTATCACCAACTACGAACGCGGAGACAATCCGGGAAGTACGATCATCACGGTGTGAGAAGAGTTCTATGACACCCTCATAACGTGAATGCAATAGAAGACACCGAACTGAAAATATGGTGTGATGCAAATAACGGACAAGTAACCTCTGAGAATCTAAAAGAATGGATCGGTGCCTCTCGGTTCTCTGATTCAGAGAGTAGTGAAAATTATGACAACTTCGCGAGTACTGTGGTTGAAGAAGGGGCAAGCCTTCTCCCTGGGTGGAATTGGGTAATGGATGCGGGTCTGATATTAGGGAAGATGACACTCGCGTACAATGGGGAGAACTACCAGGGAGATATTAACAGGACGTGGGACTGGCTGAACGGGAACCGCCCATATGATATTTATCAACAGCCACAGGTCTGTTACTTCCTACAATTTGAGGTGATTGGAATGGATCCAGACGAGACGGCATACCTAGATCTCGAAAATTGGACAGGGTGTGAGCTTAGTGAAAACTACACTAGAATCGATCTAGAAAACCAACACGATATCAATGTGACTGCTCCGAGTACCTCTCCGTCCACGGTTAAGCAGATGACCACCGCGGAGATGAGAGATAATGGCTTCCACAGTGCGACGATATCTGAAATAAAGAGAGCACCGAATCGATACCCGATTCCAAATTCAAGAATCGAATCCTACCCGGACGACCATGAGATTATATTCGGTCAACCAACGGCGAATACATTTCCTGAAAGATAGGGATTGAATCTGTATGTAGGTTCAACTAACCATACTATTTTCGCGTTTCTCACAGACGGAACGGTGATTGGGCGACCGGTGCCGAACACGCACTACATAAATACCCCGAACATATGGGGGCGAACTGATTTAGGCTCTATTTAATAAATGTTCATGCATGGCACGGGGTACCAGTAATCGCAAGCAGCGCACGACTGACCAGGGGAGTTCTAGCAGGTTCGGCTCACGGCGTACCTTCCTGCAGGCGACAGCGGGGGCAGGTGCACTCGGACTTGCGGGCTGTCTGAGCAACATCGGCGGTGGTGGCGGCGGTTCGGACACGATCACCTACGGGGTCGTCAGTCCCATGTCCGGGGCGTACAGCAGCCTCGCGCCCGGACAGCGCAACGGCGCGAAGCTCGCCATCGAGACGCTCAAGGAGGACGACGAGTTCGACTTCGAGATCGAGGGCGTCTACGCGGACGGCCAGACCGAGGACACGGCCTCGGTGCAGGCGGCCGAGCGGCTCGTCCAGGAGGACGGCGCGAACTTCATCATGGGCTGTATCTCCAGCTCGGTCGCGCTGGCGATGAACGAGTTCGCGGCCGAAGAGCAGGTCATCTACAACCCGGGTGCGGCGGCCGTCCCCATCACCGGCAGCGGCTGCAATGAGTACGTCTTCCGCGCGGAGACGAACACCGCCCAGATCGCCGAGGCCGTCTCCGAGTACACGGTAAACAACCTCGGCACGGAAGTCTGGTTCCACATCGCCGACTACGCGTACGGTACCTCGGTCCGGAACCGGGTCGAGGCTCGGATGCGCCAGGCCAACTCGGACCTGAACGTCGTCGGGAGCACCGCCTCCGAACTCGGCTCCTCGAACTTCGACACGTACATCAGCCAGATCGACAACTCCGACGCGGAAGTGGTGGTCGTCGGGATGACCGGCGGTGACCTCATCAACTTCACCGCGCAGGCCGTCGAGGCAGGCCTCACCGAGGACAAGGACATCATGGCACCGACGATGACGTTCCAGGTCGTCCGGGGCGCGCTCGGGTCGGCCGCGTACGGGCTCTACGGCGGTGTCCGCTACGTCTCGACCCTCGACAACCCGCTGAACAACACGTTCCGGGAGGCGTACATGAACATGGACGAGACCAGCGGCCCGCCGGACAACTTCGCCCGCGTCGGCTACCAGTCCATCATGATGACCGCCGAGGGCATCAAGGAGGCCGGCTCGACCAACGTCGACGACGTCATCGACGCGCTGGCGGGGCTGGAGATGGACTCCATCCTCGGCAACAATCAGTTCCGGGCCTGTGACCACCAGGCGCTCAACCCCACGTGGATGGGCCGCTGCGTCGAACCGTCCTCCGGCGAGGTCGCCGACGTCGAGCTCCTCAAGAAGGTCGAGGGCCCCGACGCGATGATCCCGTGCGAGGAGACCGAGTGCTCACTCTAAGATGTTAGAGCTGCCCTTGGTCACGGCCGGGGAGACGCTCGACCAGTTCATCAACGGGCTCACGGTCGGGATGGTGTACGTCCTCCTCGCGGCAGGGCTGTCCATCATCTTCGGCGTGATGGACGTCATCAACTTCGCCCACGGGGAGCTGCTGGCACTTGGTGCGTACTTCGCCGTCGCCATCACGACCGCGGGGATCGGGAACTTCTGGGTCGCGTTGCTCGTCGCACCGCTCGCAGTCGCAATCATCGGCGGCGCGATGGAGCGGTTGACGATCCGCCCCCTCTACGGCAGGGACCCGCTGTACCACATCCTGCTGACGTTCGGACTGGTGCTCATCTTCGTCGACGCCATCGAACTCATCTGGGGCACACAGCCGTTCAGGCCGCTCGACACCGGGGTCCTCTCGGGGACGATTACGATACTCGGCTTCCAGAAGACGCTGTACAGCTACTTCGTCATCGTGATGGGAGCCGTGGTGGCCGCCGGCGCGTGGCTGGTGCTCGAACGGACCCGCTTCGGGCTGGTCGTCCGTGCCGGGTCGATGGACCGCGACATGGTCCGTCACCTCGGCATCGACATCGACCGGTACTACACGCTCGTCTTCGCGTTCGGTGCGTTCCTGGCCGCCGTCGGGGGCGTCGTCTTCGCCGGCCGGCAGTCGGTCGGCCCCGGGATGGGCGGCTCGGTCATCATCCCGGCGTTCATCGTCGTCGTGCTCGGCGGCCTGGGGAGCTTCCGCGGTGCGGTCGCCGGCGGGCTGCTCGTCGGGGTCGTCCAGTCGTTCGTTCGGTGGCAGGTCCCGTTCCTCGAGGGACTCGTCGTCTTCCTGCTGATGATCGGGGTCCTGCTGATCCGCCCGCAGGGCCTGTTCGGTAGCCCCGAGTGGCACGACCCCGGTGAAGGGGGTGAGCTGCTCACCGCCGCCGGGAGCGGTGTCCTCTCCACGAGACGACGCCGGTTGCTCGGCGGGGGGATGGTGGCCGTGCTCGCCATCGCCCCGCTCGGAATCGGGGTCCTCTACAACAGCTACGTCGTGAACACCATCGTCGTGGACATCCTCATCTGGGGGCTGTTCGCGCTGAGCCTGGACCTCGTGATGGGGTACACCGGACTCGTCTCGCTGGGCCACGTGCTGTTCTACGGGCTCGGTGCGTACGCCACGGTGCTGTTCGCGGTGTACCTGCTGCCGTCCATCTGGCTGGCGCTGGTGGCGGGCATCCTCGTCGCGGCGCTCATCGCCTGGGTCGTCGGCTACCTCTCCATCCGGGTGTCCGGCGTCTACTTCTCGATGATCACGCTGGCGTTCGCGGAGCTGTTCGCCAGCCTCGCGCTGAAGATGCCCGGCCTGCGCGCACAGATCAACCCGACGCTGGACTCGCTCGGACTCCCGACGATTCCGCCGCTGACGAACGGCGACAACGGCATCGGGGCCGACGCGATAACATACGGTTTGACCGGCGGCCCAGAGTTCGGGGACGTCTCACTGCTCGGGGAGATCCACCTGTACTACTACGTCATCCTCGCGCTGGTCGTCGGCTCCTACCTCGTCTCCCGGCGGCTCATCGACGCCCCGTTCGGGAGCGTGCTGCAGGCCATCCGCGAGTCCGAACAGCGCGCGTCGTTCCTCGGCTACGACACGACGATGTACAAGCGGCGTGCGTTCGTCGTCAGCGGTGCGCTGGCCGGCCTCGCCGGGGGGCTGCGTGCCACGCAGAACCTCGGGCGCGCCTCGCCGGGGTTCCTCGACTGGCTGCTCTCGGGCGAGGTCATCGTCATGACCCTGCTCGGCGGCATGGGGACCCTGTACGGCCCGATGATCGGGGCTGCCGGCTACCTGTCGCTTGAGGAGCTGCTGCTCAGCAACGGCATCGACCAGTGGCAGGGCGTCCTCGGCATCGTGTTCGTCCTGTTCGTCATCTTCGTCCCGCGCGGCATCGTCTCCATCCCGTCGCTGGTCAAACAGCGGATGGACTCGTCGTCGGAGGCACCGCCCGAGGGTGAACCCGCGGAGGTGTCCGACTGATGGCGACGGCAGACGACACGACGGCGACGTTCGGCGGCGGCGAGCCGGTGCTCGAGACGAAGGGCCTCACCCGTCGCTTCGGCGAACTCGTCGCCGTCGACGACCTCGACATCGAGGTCGGACAGGGCGAGTTCCGGAGCATCATCGGGCCGAACGGTGCCGGGAAGACCACCCTGTTCAACCTCATCTCGGGTGCGTTGCTGCCGAGCGAGGGGTCGGTCGTCTTCGAGGGCGAGGACGTCTCGCAGCTGCGCCCGCATCAGCGCGTGCACCGGGGCATCGGCCGGTCGTTCCAGATCACGAACGTCTTCGGCGGGCTCACCGTGCGCGAGAACGTCAGGCTCGCCGCACAGGCCGCAATCCGGGAGCGTTCACCGTTTGAGAACGCGTTCCGTCACAAGGACTCCTTCGGGGACCTGAACGACCGGACCGACGACGTGCTCGCACGTATCGGGCTCGACGGGCGCGGACACGAGCAGGCCAGCACCCTTGCCTACGGCGACCGCCGCCGGCTCGAGATCGGCCTCGTGCTCGCGACCGACCCACAGCTCGTCATGCTCGACGAACCGACGGCCGGCATGAGCGCCGAGGAGACCCGCGCGACGATGGAGCTCATCGGCGACGTGCTCGGCGACCGCACGGTGCTGCTCATCGAACACGACATCGAACTCGTCATGAACGCGTCCGACCGCATCACGGTGCTGAACCGCGGGGAGGAGCTGGCGACCGGGCCGCCGGCGGCCGTCGCCGAGAACGAACAGGTCCAGCAGGCCTACCTCGGCGGTGGTGTGCTGTGAGCCTGCTCGAACTGGCCGACGTCCACGCCGGCTACGGCGAGACGGAGGTGCTCTCCGGCGTCACGATGGACGTCGAGGAGGGCGAGGTCGTCACGCTCGTCGGCCGCAACGGCGTCGGCAAGACGACGACGCTCCGGAGCATCGTCGGCGTGGTCGAGCCGACCGGCGGCGAGATCCGGTTCCGCGGCGAGGAGATAACCGGCTCGTCCTCGGAGACGGTCGCGCGGGACGGCATCGGCTTCGTCCCCGAGGAGCGCCGCGTCTTCCCCGGCCTCACGGTGACCGAGAACCTGAAGATGGGCCGGTTCGGCGGTGCGGACACCGCCCACCGTCGGAGCGTCGAGGACATCTGGGAGCTCGACGCCTTCGAGAACCTCCGCGAGCGCAAGGACAGTCGGGGGACCGACCTCTCGGGCGGCGAACAGCAGATGCTCGCCATCGCGCGGGCGCTCGTCGCCGGGGCGGACCTGCTCCTGCTGGACGAGCCGACGGAGGGGCTCGCGCCCATCATCGTCGAGCGCGTCGCCGACCTCGTTCGCGAGCTCAACGAGGAGGGCATCACGGTCCTGCTCGTCGAGCAGAACGTGGCCGTCGCCTCCGCGCTGGCGGACCGGGTCTACATCCTCGACAAGGGGAGCATCGTCTACGAGGGCACGCCGGAGGAGCTGGACGCCGACGAGGACGTCCGCGACAGGCATCTCGGCATCAGCATGTGACGCCCTCGCAAATCGTTACGGTATCGCACGAGAAACAACTCGGTACACGGAGTCACCACACATGACATACAACGACATCGAAACCGCGTCACGCGACGAAATGACCGAACTGCAGAACGAACGCCTCCATGACACCGTCGAGCACGTGTACGAGAACGTGCCCTGGTACCGGGAGGCCTTCGACGAGGCGGGCATCGAGCCCGACGACATCGAGAGCGTCGACGACCTCTCGAAGCTCCCGTTCACCACGAAGGAGGACATCCGCGACAACTACCCGGACGGCCTGTTCGCCGTCGACCACAGCGAACTCCGCCGCGTCCACGCGTCCTCCGGGACGACGGGCAAGCCGAAGATCGTCGCCTACACCGAGGACGACCTCGGGGTCTGGCACGAGGTCATGGCGCGGTCGCTGTACGCCGCCGGCGTCCGCGAGGGCGACGTGGTCCAGAACTCCTACGGCTACGGGCTGTTCACGGGTGGCCTCGGCTTCCACGACGGCGTCGAGGAGCTCGGCGCCTGCGTCATCCCGACCGGCGGCGGCAACACGTCCCGCCAGCTCGACATGCTCCAGGACATGGGCTCCGACGTGCTCTCGTGTACGCCGTCGTACTGCCTCTACCTCGCGGAGACAGCCGAGGAGCGCGGTCTCGACATCAGGGACTTCCCGCTCGAACGCGTCGTCATCGGGGCCGAGCCGTTCACCGACCCGATGCGCGAGGAGATCGAGGAGGCACTGGGCGTGACCGCGGTCGACGTGTACGGCCTCTCCGAGATCATCGGTCCGGGCGTCTCCATCGAGTGCGAGGAGGCACAGGACGGCCTGCACCTCTGGGAGGACCACTTCTACCCGGAGATCGTCGACCCGCAGACCGGCGAGGTGCTCGACGAGGGCGAGGAGGGTGAGCTCGTCATCACGTCGCTCACGAAGGAGGCCTTCCCGATGATCCGGTACCGGACCGGCGACATGACGCGCCTGAACTACGAGGAGTGCGAGTGCGGCCGCACCATCGTCCGGATGGACAACATCACCGGGCGGGCGGACGACCTCCTCATCATCCGTGGCGTCAACGTCTACCCGAGCCAGATCGAGGAGGTAATGGTCGACATGGCCGACGTCGCGCCGTACTACCGCATCGACCTCTACCGCGAGGGCAACCTCGACACGATGGAGCTCACCGTCGAGCACGACGAGTCCTACGAGGGCAGCCACGAGGAACTCGAGCGCGACATCGAGGGCAAGCTGAACGAAGTCCTCGACGTGAAGCCCGACGAGATCGAGGTCGTCGGCCCCGGTGTCATCGAGCGCACCGAAGTCGGGAAGGTCAAGCGCGTCTTCGACCACCGGGAGGAGTGAACCGCTCCCCGCCACCGGTCGTGCCGCTCCTGGGGTGTCGCGGGAGATAGCCGGAGTGCACCGCTTTCGAACCGCACGCTGCACGTACTTTCTTGCCGTCGTCGCCCCTCGAGAGAGGCATGCGACGCACGCACGTCTCCTCCGGCACCGAGTGGGAATCGACGGTCGGCTACTCGCGGGCGGTCCGGGTCGGCGACCGGGTCGTCGTCTCCGGCACGACCGCGACGGACGACGACGGGACGGTCATCGGCGACGGCGACCCGCACGCCCAGGCGATGCAGGCGTTCCGGAACGTCGAGTCGGCGCTCGCGGAGGCGGACGCCTCGCTTGCGGACGTGGTGCGGACGCGGATGTTCGTCGCCGACGCCGACGACTGGGCCGAGGTCGGCCGCGCCCACGGGGAGTTCTTCGCGGACGTGAAACCGGCAGCGACGATGGTCGAGGTCGCTGGCTTCGTCGACGACGCGATGCTGGTCGAGGTCGAGGCGGAAGCCGTCGTCGCGGAGTGACCGCACCGGGCCGTGGCCCGGTCTCAGACGGCCGACGGCCGCTGGAGCTGCAGGTACGCGCTCGTGATGAGCGCCATGTTGAACACGATGACCCCCGTGGTGAACAGCTTGTAGAGCCAGCCGGGCATCGGCACGAAGAAGCCGGACCCGAGGGCGATGCCCCAGGTCGAGAAGACCCCGAGAAACAGCGTGATGCCGAACACGACGAGGACCGTCGCGAACTGCTCGCGGAACAGTCCGTAGCTGTTCGAGAGCGCCGCGACGATGCCGTCGCCGTCGAGGACGATGCGCTGGCGGACGAACAGGAACGCCATCGCGAGCAGGAGCCCCGGGACGAACAGGAGGACGCTCCCGAGGACGAGTCCGAGCGCGATGCACAGCCAGGCGACGAAGTTCGCGACGAGCGAGCGCAGGTAGACGACCGGCAGGCCGGCGAGTAGCTCACCGGTCGGGATGCCGTCGGTGTCCGGGTCGGCGGCCGCGATGGCGCGGACGCCGAGGACGTGCAGCATCTCGGCGACGAACGGGAACGCCACGAGGAACGCGAGCACGACCGGGAGCGAGAGGTCGAGACCGGTGCTGGTGGCCTGCTGGAGGAACGCGGCGGCCTCCGGGTAGCCGTGCTGGAGTAGTTCCATGTGCAGCCGCTCGACGGTCACCTGCGAGTCGCTCACCTCGTAGCCGAGGTACTGTCGGGCGATCTGTCCACCGTGGTTGTCGATGATCCACTCGATCGCGGCACCCCACGCCGTCTCGTACATCACCATCTCGAACAGACGGAAGGCGGCGAAGCCGAGGAACACGAAGAGCCCGGTCGGCGACAGCAATCGCTGGACCGTCCCCTCGAGGACTCGATTGATTTCTACCCCCATACTGTGGAATGTTGTGTGCCGCTACATAAATCATGGCAAACGAACTACTGCAAATTACCCGTCAGTCGACGAAGCGGTAGACGCGTCCCCGGAACGTCGCGACCCGTTCCCCGTCGTCCGTGACGGGGATCTGGTACTCCGCGGTCCGCCCCGCCATGTGGGTCTCTCGGGCCTCGGCGCGGAGCGTGTCGCCGACCTCGACGGCGTCGAGGTAGCTCATGTTGGTCTCCAGCGCGACGGCGGTCGTCCCGTGCGAGTTCGAGGCGGCGGCGAAGGCAGCGTCCGCGAGGGAGTACACTGCCCCGCCGTGTGGCGTCCCGTGGAAGTTGAGCATCTCCTCGGTGATGGTCAGTTCGAGCGTGGCCGTCCCCGGGCCGAGGTCCACGAGTTCGATGCCGAGGTTCTCGCAGAACGGGTCGGAGGCGATGCGCTCGCGAACCGCTTCGGGGACCGGCTCCTCGTCCCCGTCGACGCCGTCACCGCGACCCCCGTCGTCACTCATGGGCGGCCACCTCCTCGACGCGCCCGCCGTTGACGAACAGCTCCTCGGGCGGGTCGCGTCCCTCGGGGTAGTCCTCGTGGTACTCCATCAGCTGGAACAGCGTCCCCGTGGGGTTCCCGGGCGAGACGAACGCCTCGGTCCAGGTGTCGAACTCGGCGCGGTCGACGACGCGGATCCCCTCGGCTTCGAGGGAGTCCGCGACGGTGTCCAGGTCCGCGACCTCCAGCGTAACGTGGTGCAGGCCGGGCCCGTTCTCCGCGAGGAATCCCGTGAGGAAGCTGTCGTCCTCGATTGGTTCGATGAGCTCGACCCGGGAGGCGTCGCCGAGACGGTAGTACACCCACCTGAAGCGGTCCTCGACGGTCTCGTCGTTCATCTTCTCGCAGCCGAGCGCGAGCAGTACGGGTTCGGCGTCGGCCACGGATTCGACGGCGATGCCGACGTGGTCGACCCGGATTGGAACGTCGTGGGTCATGTGGTCGACAAACACGCGCGACGGTGACAAACCAATTCGGGTGCCGGCAGGCGTTCGGGTCAGTCGAGCCAGTCCCGCACCGAAGCCGGCCGCACCGATAGCGAAGGAGACGATGCCGCCGACGACGAGCGTCGTCAGGAACGCCGATCCCGCCGAACCACCGAGGTTGAACGCGACCTCGATGCCGCTCGGGCCGGGGTCGAACTCCGGCTGGAGAGCGATGCCGCTCGTAGATGGTATCACACGGAGTACACGCCGCCGGGGCGGAAAAAGGTTCCAGTCGGCAAGGTCGCGGGTGTCAGGGGACCGTCGCGACCGAGGCAGCCTCAGGCGTGGCGTTCGATGCGGCGTCGGAGCTCCGACCGGATGCTGTCCGTGTCGGTGCCGTCGAACCGGAAGCTGTCCCGGGACTCGTCGGTTTCGGCCATCTCGGAGAGCAGCCCTCCGCGACGGTCGATCTCGAGGTGGACCTGCACCGCGTCGGGGGTCGGCGCACAGATGAGCTCCAGTTCGTCGAGGTCGCCGGTGAACGGGCCGGAGCGCGGCCGGAACTCGAACTCCTGGGCGAACGGGTGCGAGTGGCCGAACCGGGTGCGTTCGACCTCGGAGCTGTGGAAGCCGAAGCCGAGGTCCTCGACGGCCTCGAACAGGGCCGCCATGCGCTCGTCGGCCCCCACCTCGATGTGGTCCTTGTCCTTGGGGTCGAGGGCCCAGTCGATGTCCAGCCCGGTCTTGAGCCAGACCTTCACACCGCTCTTCGTGAGCGGGGCCCCGTACGGGATGGTGAACTCGACCGGGATCTCCCGCCGCTCGCCCTCGCCGATGGTGAACGCCTCGGCGACCGTGAACCGCTCGAACACCGACTGCTCGTACCCCTCGTCCCCGCGGTACCTGGTCACGAGCGCGAAGTTGAGCTGTTCGATCTCCTGCTCGGAGGAGCCGCCCTCGACCTCGACGGTCGCCTCGACGGTCTCGCCGGGGACGAACGAGCTGTCGGGGAGGATGGTGTCGACGGTTGCGGAGCCGATGCCGACGCTGGAGAGCACGCGCTTCATGTTTCAGGAGATTCGCACCCTGGAACATAAGCTTTGTTCGAACCGTGGGAAATGACAGCAGGGGCCGGGGAACGCCCGTAGTTTGATAAGCCTACTGCCGGTAGCACCTCCCATGTACGAACGCTCGTTCATGGAGGGAACGCGGGGAACCCAGGCGGTCGACTGGGAGGAACGCATCGACGTGAAGCGGCTCCGGGAGGAGCGCTACGCGAAGGCGCTCGCCCGTCTCGAAGAGTCGGAGATGGGCTCGATGCTGCTGGTCTCGGACCCGAACATCCGCTACGTCACCGGCCTGGCGATGACCGGCGGCTCCGGCGCGGACCACTACACCCTGCTCACCGAGGACGGCGACATCGTCCACTGGGACACCGCCGACCACGCGAGCAACCAGCGCTTCAACTGTCCGTGGCTCGACGACATCCGGTACGCCTGCCCCGGTCTGGGAAACGTCCCGCGGGCGTCCGGCCGGGACTCGGCACGGAGCTGGCTCAAGCAGAAGATGGCGGACCTCGTCTACGAGGCGATGGAGGAGTACGGCGTCCACAAGGAGGCGATGGGCCTCGACGTGGGCAACATGGGCCTCATCGACGCGTTCGAGAACAACGGCGTCGACGTGCGGACGAAGGAGTGCGTCGACCTGATGCACGACGCCCGGAAGATCAAGACCGAGGACGAGATCGAGTGCCTCCGCATGGTCGCGTCCATCTGCGAGGCCGGCTTCCAGCAGATCGTCGAGAACGCCGCACCGGGCAAGCGCGAGTCCGAGGTCTGGGGTGACGCGGTGCGCGAGATCTGGCGCCACGGCGCGATGGCACAGGGCGGCTACGTCACGAGCGGCCCGAACACCTGGCCGAAGCACCAGGCGAACACGACCGACCGGATGATGCGGCCGGGTGACATCGTCTACGCCGACTTCTACAACATCGGCTACCTCGGCTACCGCTCCTGCTACTACCGCACGTTCTCCCTCGGCGAGCCGACCCAGGCCCAGCAGGACGCCTACGAGACGGCCGTCGACAACCTCTACGACGTGCTCGACCGCATCGAGCCCGGCGCGACGACCGACGAGATCTGCAAGGGCTTCCCCGACATGGAGGGCGAGCACGCCGACTGGTACGGCGCGACCGACCACTGGCAGATGACGACGAACCACTGGGCCCACGGGCTGGGGCTGCAGCTCTACGAGGTCCCGCTCATCTGGCGCGGCCTCTCGCCCGACCACCCCATCGAGATAGAGGAGGGCATGACGATGGCCGTCGAGACGATGGAGCCCGCGGACCGCCAGGGCGTCCGCGTCGAGGAGATGGTCGTCGTCCGCGAGGACGGCGTCGAGGTGCTGAGCCAGTGGCCCGTCGAGGAGATAACCGTCATAGAATATTAGCAATTATTTGGAGAAATCTTATAATCTAGCAAAATATTAAATTTTATTTAATATATATATAAAGATTCATACTATCGTATTGATTAGATACTGCTGATGGTTCGCACCAACCGTCGGAAGTTCCTAAGCCGGACAGCAGCCATGAGTGTTCCTGTAATGATAGCTTCCTCTGCCGAAGCAGACAGTGTCGAAAACGGGAGAAATGCTTCATCCAACGCTGAGTATGTGTGGCAAGAGAATGCTCACGAACATCACGCTGTTCCAACTGGTCCCACAACACCGTCTGATTGCCAGAACGAAGCTCTCTGTGATATTGGGAGTTCGCTGATATACAAGGGTACGCTTGGTGGATCAAACTTCGATTATCGGCTCCACGATTTCGTAATGAGCAACACATATAAGGGGCGGTTGCAGGACAAAGATTGCTCGGTTGACTCGGTGGGACTCACCAGCCACGGAGTTGAGGCCGTCGTTCAAACAAACAATGATTCAGAAATTCATCCTAATCATTTTGACGACGATGTCTATGCTGGTGGCACTCCTGCTGAGGGGAGCCCACTACCATATATTGATGAGGATGTGGCACTTGCAGCGATTCAAGGCGCAGTAACAACTCTCAATAATTATGTATCCGTCGGTGTGGCTGCGATAGATGTTCTTAATGCAATGAGCAACGACAAGCCCGAACCGCCGGTACAGAAATCCGTCGGATTCGGATGGGACTATTGGAGTACTCAGACCGAACCTTCGAACTATATGCATGTTCTATGGAAGGCACCGAATAATGAAACTTCAGAGGTGACATTCCGAGCCAATGCAGAGGCAACAATCTACTCTGCCATTACGACTCAAGAGTTCGAGCTACAGACAGATGGAAATCCCTGTCCCCCATATCAAGATTCTTCTGATGTGGAATTAGCAGAAGTAGAGGGAGTAAGGGTACCGAGTCGAGATGCTGTCCTCGAAGTATACGATCAAGAAGACCTTCCCCGCTCGTCCACACTTTCCGCTGATGCCGATGGAAAAGTTGTCAAGTACGCAGACCCGAGTCTCGTAATATCAGATATCAGGGGAACGGAAGACTCGAAAAACGAATAACAAATCGAAACTAACCTTTTTACTCCACAGGGCCAAAGACCTTAATCAAGTTACTTTATATGCCTCGTATTCATTCGCGAAGGGGATTTCTTCTCGCTACCTGCAGCAGTGTCCTCGTGAGTGGCTGTTTCGGTGATTCAGGAGAATCAGAGACGGTTCTGCAGAACTGCATGGTCCTCAACCACGACAGCCGCGAGCATCGCCTCCGGGTACGGGTCGAGCGAGACGGGGAACAGGTCGCGAACCGCGAGTTCGACCTCGGTGCCGACGAGTTCAGCGAACTGAACCGGCATTGGTCGGCCGCGCCAGCGCCGTACGAGGTGACGGTCGAGGACGTCGAGACGGGGGCGGCGGTCTCGGAGACCGCATCCGACGACCCGGCCGAACAGGAGGCGATGGTCGGCTACCGGAACTCGGGAGAGCTGAACGTCTCGTTTGGGGGCTGTTGCATCGGGGACACCGACACGCCAGCCGACTGACTACAGCAGCTTCAGGTAGATGTTCTCGTCGTAGGGCTCGCCGGCGATGGTCGTCGTCGCGCGCTGGACCAGTTCGAAGCCCAGCGACTCGTAGAACTCGTTGCCGGGCTCGTTCGCCACGAGCACCATCGCCTCGACGCGCTCGACGCCGCGGGTGCCGAAGTCGTCCATCGCGTACTCGACGAGCGCGCGGCCGGTGCCCGCCCCGCGGTAGTCGGGGTCGACGTACACCCGGAGGAGGGTGCCCGTGTCGTCGTCGACGACCCCGTGGACGAAGCCGACGACCGGGCCGGCGACGTCCTCGTCCGCCGCCTCGTCGATGGCGACGACGAGCGCGGTGTCGGCCGTCACGGCGTCGAGCTCCAGCCGGTCCGCGTCGTACCACTCGTGGACCGCCTCCCGGGCGCTCTCTCTGGTCAGGATGTCCGGGTAGTCGTGCTCCCAGGACCGCTCCGCGACGCGCAGTATCTCCGGGACGTCGTCCGTGGTGGCGTGGCGGAACTTCATGGTAACATATGACGTGGCCGCGGGGTATTACTGTTCCCCCGTGGGCCGCCCTCCGGCTCTACTCGCCCGGCGGCCGCCAGCCCCGCGGCGAGTCGTTCAACCGCTCGCAGCCGTCCTCGGTGACGACGACGAGGTCCTCGATGCGGACGCCGAACTCGCCCTCGATGTAGACGCCCGGCTCGACCGAGAACACCATCCCGGGCTCCAGCCGCGTCTCGTTACCCTCGACGATGTACGGCGGTTCGTGCACGTCGAGGCCGACGCCGTGGCCGGTCCGGTGGACGAACTGCTCGCCGTAGCCCGCGTCGTCGATGACCTGGCGCGCGGCCCGGTCGACGGACTCGGCGGTCACGCCCGGCTCGACCGCCGCGACCCCGGCCTCCAGCGCCGCCTGCACCGTCTCGTGGACCTCCGCGAACCCCTCGGGTGGCTCGCCCGCGAACACGACGGTCCGGGTCTGGTCGCCCGGGTAGCCGTCGACGTACGCGCCGAAGTCCAATACGACCGGGTCCCCGTGTTCGATCTCGCGGTCGCCGTGGGCGTGGTGTGGCATCGCCCCGTTCGGCCCGGAGCCGGCGATGACGTCGAACGCGAGTGAGTCCCCGCCGCCAGAGAGGAGACGTGATTCTATCTCGGCGGCGAGTTCGGCCTCGCTCCAGCCGACGGCGTCCTCGCCCATGCGCCGGACCGCGGCGCTCACCTCGTCCGCGAGTTCGCCGGCCCGGCGCAGGCAGTCGAGTTCGGCCTCGTCCTTCCGGATTCGAAGGTCGTCGAACACCGCGCTGGCCAGTCCGAACGTCGCGTCGGGCAGCGCGGCTTCGAGGTCCTGCGTGAACAGCGCCCACATCGTGTCGTCGACGAGGACGTGGCCGTCGCCCGGGATGGCGAGGTCTGCGACGACGTTCTCGACCGCCGCCACGGGGTCGTCGCCGTCGCTCCACGTCCGCACGTCCTCGACCCAGCTCTCGGCCCGGACCTGGGAGCCGTAGAGGGCCGGCACGAGGAAGACGGGGTCGCCCTCGCGGGGGACGAACAGGAACAGGTGCCGTTCCTGTGGCTCCTCGTCGAAGCCGGTCGCGTAGAACAGGTTCCGGCTCGGGAACAGCACGGCGAGGTGACCCGCGCCGTCGCGGAGCCGCTGCTGGCAAGCGCGTGTGCGTCGCTCGAAGGCGTCGTCGGTCATGGCTCGGGGTTCGGACGCGGGGGTCAAGTAGCCTCCCGTCCAGAATCTCTGGGTTTCAACCGCCGAGATTCGTTAATCTACTCCACCTACCAATCCGGATTGATTTGATTCTCCGAACAGATAGCCTACTAACAGTCCGGGAAGAGTCAATACGAACGTTGTTGCTATGAACGCGATGACGAGAATTTGCTCTGGACCGTAGGTGATATCAGTACCCCACCCCCGCACGACGACACCGGCGACGACTCCAACCATCGGGAGTACGAGAGCGAGTACTCCAATCACGTGTAGGTCGAAGATCACAAGCCCGGTACTGAGGCCGAGTCCATGTGTTCCACCATCGTACGCTACTGTTCCGGTAAGAACTGTAACCCATATTCCGACACAGCCCCACGAGGACTTCGCAGTCAGCTCTTTACTCCCGGTAATAGCAGTAATTCCGCCGAGGGCGATGAGCAAGGAGCCAGTCATTCCCATTGCGGTTCGAAGTATCCAGTTCTCCGGGAGTAATGGTGGGGAACGCTCCACCTGTTCAATGACGATTCGATACGTTTCGCCACTATGCGAAACTAATGGCCAGGGCTCTGCCTCTGAGAGGCCATCTGTAGGGATACTTGAGCGCTCCTTGAACACTACTTGTTCGCTTTCACCCTCTTCAGTGCGCTCAATCAGAGATTTCACGAAGGTTTCCGTCTCGGGAGGAAGCGTACTCACGTTGATTGGGTCCCCAGAGACCGACCGCACCTCGTTTGTTGATACAGAATAAGAAACATCCCCATGATGTGGCCACAAATAGAACGGATTCAGGATAAGCGCAAAACCAACTAAAACGAGAACAGTTGCTCTTTTATAACTCATTCTATACCTCTTGTTGCTAGCTGGTATTTCTCCCTATTAGTTCCGCTTCGATACACTGCTGTCGGCAGGTGCGTACGGTACGTACAGGTCGTATTCGTGGGTATGATCGTAAACGTCCGTCGGTTCACGGTTCCCGGTCCAGTCTGTTTCTGGCTCGTAAATTGAATTGTGAAGCTTGTTCCTCACAGAAACGCTAACCGAATCGGTCCCCAATACTTCCCGCGGTGGATACACGTGTCTGTATGTCACGATGTGGCCCATCCGGGACTGACCGGTGCTCTCTGCGAGCCAGGTTTTATCTATTTCACCGTCGATATACGCTTGATTGAGCCTGTTGTAGAGGTCTATCGCCTCGTAGTAGGTTGGAATAAAATCACCAAAGCCCGAGAGTAACGTATATACCGAGTCTGCGATCTCGTTGCCCGGTGAACTGCCGGTCTGGTGATCACTTATTGTTGAGATTCCCCATTCAGCATCGTCGTACGCCTGCGTGGATATCTGGTTAGAATAATCATGGTTTACTATCAGTCTGTGTTGTCCCCTGTAGAGTCGTTCATGCCCGGTTGATCCGTTCTCCAACTCGTAACCCGTACACGCAACTGAGGTTGTGAGAACGTTCACTCTATATTTACCGATACTGGAATCCCATTCCGGTATATTTGTCAAAATATTGTAACTGCTCCCTGCGGCAGTGTAACTAACTCCTGAACCATCCATGAAGTTTGATTCAGCGGACCGCGCTATCGAATGTTCTCCGTAGTTTGCGTCGCCACCGCCACCTGGATCATCAGTGTTATCGTCTTCGTCCGGTCCTCTGGGAGCTGCTGACGCGATGCTCGCTGCTTTGCCAACACCAAATATTCCAGTTCCAACTGCACTTACCTGTTTTATAACAGTTCTTCGGGTAGTTTTCTTTTCTCTCGACAACTCATTTACGACATCCGAATACGGATATTAAATATCTTATGGTAAGTTCTATTGGTGTGGGATGAGCGGACCCGGTCACCCACATCCCTGCCTGTGGGCAAACTGCTTTTGCCCCTCCTGCCATGGGTTGATTACATGAAACTGGGAACCGGCCTGTTCACCTGCCAGCGCCGTCCCGACGACGAGCGGAGCACGACCGAGATATACGACGAGATGCTCACGCTCGCGGAGACCGCGGACGACGCGGGCCTGGACAGCATCTGGGTGTCCGAGCACCACTTCACCGAGGACGAGTACCTGCCCGGGACGATGCCGTCGCTCTCGGCCATCGCTGCCAGGACCGAGGAGATAGAGCTGGGCACCTGCATCGCGCTCGCGCCGCTGTACGACGGCGTCCGGCTGGCCGAGGACGTCGCGACGCTCGACCACCTCTCGCACGACCGGGCGACCCTCGGGCTGGCCATCGGCTCCAACCCGGGCGAGTTCGAGGCCTTCGGCGTGCCCCGGGACGAGCGCGTCGAGCGCCTGTCTGACCAGGTGAAGCTCCTGCGCGCCGCCTGGTCCGAGGGCCCGCTCGACTACGACGCCGAGTTCCACGACATCGACCCGGACGTGTCGGTGACGCCGAAGCCCGTCGACAACGACGTGCCGATCATGCTCGGCGGCGGGGCAAAGCCGGCGGTGCGCCGGGCCGCCCGCACGGCCGACGCGTGGTGTGCGCCCTCGAAGCTCTCCATCGGCGGCCTGCAGAAGCGCATCGAGGACATCCGGACCGTCCGCGAGGAGGAGGGCATCGACGGCGACTTCGATGTCTACGTCATCCGCCACGGCTTCGTCGGCGACTCCCGCGAGGCGGCGTGGGAGGCGATGAAGCCCGGCTACTTCTACATCCAGCGCCGCTACGCCGAGATATTCTCCGGCGAGCCCGTCGACGAACTCCCCGAGGAGCGCAAGGAAGAGCTGAAGAAGCAGGCCATCTTCGGGACGCCCGAGCAGGTCGTCGCCGACCTGGAGCGCTACCGCGACGCGCTCGGCGACGACGTGCACGTCATCTTCCGCACGTACCACCCCGGCATCGGGACGGAGACGATGACGGCGTGCATCGAGCGCCTCGGGAACGAGGTCGCGCCGGAACTGCGCTGAAAACCGTCGAGAGACCGTCTCAGACCGACTCGGGCACCGTGAACCCGTGGTCGTAGTCGCCGTCTCTCGCGGCTTCGAGCAGTGCCTCGACGAGGTCCGTCTTCCCGCGCGAGTAGTCGCCGAGGTCGTCTGTCTCGTCGGCGAGCCGCCGTTTCACCGCTCCGTACTCCTCGCGCAGGCTGTCGCGCTCCCGGAGCACGTCCCGCGTGGCGACGCTGACCTTCCAGCCGTCGTCCGACTCGGCGAAGACGTGGACGTTGAACCGCTGCCCGTCGTCCCGGCGGGGCACGACGTTCCAGCCGTCGTGGTTGTCGTAGCGCGTGCCACCGAGCCGGTCGACGAGGACCGCCGCGGCCTCGCGGACCGTGCCGTCCGCGACGACGACGTCGAGGTCGACGATGTCCTTCGCGGCGAGGCCGGGGACGGCCGTGGAGCCGACGTGTTCGATTCGAACGAGGCTGTCCACGAGGCCGGCGGCTTTGAGTGCGTCGTGCACCCGACTGCGCTCGGCCTCGTACCGTTCGACCCACGTCTCGTGACGGGAGTCGACGAGTTCGACGGGGTCGTCGTGGAGGTCGACCATTAGTAGGCGGAGTCGGTCGATACACTTCAATCTCCGTGGTTGGTGCCACCGATTAACTTCCATCATCGCTACAACGCTGCAGGGCCAAGGGGTACCATGGGTTTCCACACGTTCCCGATCGACCGCGCCGACGCACTCGAGGACCCCTCGCGCTACCGCTACTGCTCCCGCGAGGAACTGGTCGCCGCGCTCGCTCTCGACGGGACCGAGGCCGTCGCCGACCTCGGCTCGGGCACCGGCTTCTATACGGACGACGTGGCGACGTTCGCCGACCGGATGTACGCGGTGGACGTGCAGGCGGAGATGCACGACATCTACCGCGAGAAGGGCCTGCCGGACAACGTCGAACCGGTGACGGCACCCGTCGACGACCTGCCGCTCGACGACGATGCCCTCGAGGCCGCGTTCTCGACGATGACGTACCACGAGTTCGCCGGCGAGGGCGCGCTCGACGAACTGCATCGAGTGCTCGTGCCGGGGGGGCGACTCGTCACCGTGGACTGGTCCGCGGCGGGCGAGGGGGAGACGGGACCACCGCGCGGGGAGCGGTACGACCTGTCCGAGGCAGTCGCACACCACGAGGCTGCGGGGTTCGACGTCCAGCGTGCCGACGAGCGTCCGGAGACGATGCTCGTCGCCGCCACAACGAACTGAACGAACGTCCAGTTCTGTGGCTAGTACGTGTTTAAGGAATAGGTGTGCGTCTGTAGGGTGAGTGCGTGTTACAGGATAACACTTTATAGTGGGAAAACGTACCATACGAGTACGATGGTGCGAACAGACCCATACACACCGAGCCGGACCGAGTACGAGTGCGTCCGCTGTGGCGCACGCCTCGAATCACCCAGTGCGACCTGTGACAGTCCGCTGTGCGACGGCGAGGTCCGCAACGTCGCCGTCTCGCGGGAGTAGTACAGCCCACCGCCAGGTCATCACCACTCGATTCCGTTCTCGCGGAGCGCGAGCGGGCCGCAGTCACACCGACGCAGCCCGACATTCGGAAACGTTTATACTTACAAACAGTCAAGTCCTGGCATGGTCGACACCGACGATGCTGGCTGGACCACCGCCGACCGGGTCGCGGGACTCCTCGCTCTGGTCCTCGCGACGGGCTACGTGCTTCCCCCGATCCAGGGGGCAGTGGCGACGGCCTGGTCCGCAGTCCTGGCTCCACTAGCCGTCATCCTTCCGTTCTCAGTGCTCCTCTGTCTCCTCGCCGGGGTGAACGGGCTGTTCACGGCTATCGCCCAGGTGAAACTGCGCGACTCCGAACGCGTCGAACGGTTCCAGGCCCGGACCGAAGAGCTCCAGGCCCGGCTCCGGGCGGCCCGCGAGGCCGACGACCTGACGGTCGATGATCTCGACGAGGAACAGCACGAACTGAACCGGACGATGGTCGCGATGCTGAAGACGAACTTCCGGCCGCTCGTCTGGAGCATGCTGGTGACCATCCCCACGTTCCTCTGGCTCCGCTGGGTGTTCCTCGCCCCCGCGGCCGGCATCGCGCCAGCGATGGTGTTCGTCCCGCTGGTCGGCCAGCTGTCGTGGACCGCCACCGTCGTCGGCCCGGTCAAGCTCTGGCTGGCCTGGTACTTCGGGGCCTCGCTCTCCTCGGGGTTCGTCGCCCGCAGGTTGGTCCGCCGGGTTGCAGCGGACGGCTGAGTACCGGTCAGAAGTCGGGCAGGTCCTCGGGCGGCTCGTAGTCGGCCTCCCAGTCGATGTACTCGTCTTTCAGCACCTCGCAGACGATCTGTCCCAGTTCGGTCAGTCCGGCGTTGATGCCCGAGACGGTCCCCCACGAGTCGAGGTCCGTGTGGTAGGTCCGCTCCTTCCAGTCCTCGGGGATGCCCGGTGCGTGGTAGCCGACGCGGTCCGCGAAGTCGTCCCAGAAGAAGTCGAACTCCTCGAACAGCTCCATCTCGCCGGCGATGCGGAACTGTTCCTCGCTCATGTCGGCGTGGTCGGCCCACTCCTCGAACGCTCGTTCCCACGCGCCGTCGTGCAGGAACGCCTCCAGTTCCTCACGACGGTAGTCGGCGTCTGCGGCGACCGATGCGTCCTCGTACTCGTTCGGGTCGACGTACTCGAGTTCGGGCGGCGCAGGCGCGTCGACGTCAAGTCCCATGCGAGCCCGTAGGGTACGCCGTCCGATAAGGGTGCAGGTCCGGGGCTGTGCCGGCCGTGGCACCACTCAGAGGCTGCCGTCGTCGGCTGCACCGCGAACCGCGGCCGCCCGTTCGTGGATGGCCGCGAGTTCGTCCTCGTCCTTGTTGTCGAGGTGATGGTAGACGAGCCCCATCCGGCCGGTTGCCCGGAGCTGCTCCTCGTGGCGGTCCAGGAACTCCCAGTAGAGCGCGTTGAACGGACAGGCGTTCGCGCCGGTCGTCTCGTCGTGGTCGTAGCGACAGTCGTCGCAGTGGTCGCTCATCTTCTCGACGTAGTTCGCCGACGAGACGTACGGCTTCGTCGACATCGCGCCGGTCGCGAAGCTGCCCATCCCGACCACGTTCGGCGTCGTCACCCAGTGGTAGGCGTCGACGAAGCCGAAGTGGAACCAGCGGTTGAGTTCGGCCGGGTCGACACCGAGCAGCGTGGCGAAGTTCGACAGCACCATCAGCCGCTCGATGTGGTGGGCGTAGCCACGCTTCCGGACGTGGCCGACGCACGCTTCGAGACAGCGCATCTCCGTCTCGCCCGTCCAGTACGCGTCGGGGAGCGCCCGGTCGTGGTCCAGCTGGTTCGCGTCGGCCATCGCGGGCATTTCCCTGCGGTAGACGTGTCTGGTGAACTCGCGCCAGCCCAGCAGCTGGCGCACGAAGCCCTCGACGCTCGGGAGCGGGGCGTCGCCGGCCTCGTACGCGTCGATTGCGGCCTCGATGCACTCCTCGGGCCGGAGCAGGCCGAGGTTGAGCGCGGGCGACAGCAGCGCGTGGTTCAGCGACCACGACCGCTCGACCATCGCATCCTGGTACGGCCCGAACGTCGGAAGCCGGTCGGCGACGAACGCGTCGAGGGCTTCCAGGGCGGCCTCGCGGGTCACCGGCCAGCGGAACGGTTCCGCCGCGTCGTCGGCCCAGGTGTCGAACGTCTCCGTCACCCAGTCGATCACCTCGCGGGTCGTCTCGTCCGGCTCGAACGTCGGTGGGTCGGGGAACCCGACCTCGGGCCGGGGGAACTCGCGGTTCTCGTCGTCGAAGTTCCACTCGCCGCCCTCGGGCTCGTCGCCGTCCAGCAGGTAGCCGGTGCGGCGGCGCTGCCAGCGGTAGAACTGCTCGTGGACCGGCTCGTCACCGGCCCACTCGTCGAAGGCGTCGGGGGAACAGACGAACAGGTCGTTCCCGACAATCGTCAGCTCCGCGTCGACCCCCGTCCCCGCGGCCGCCTCGGCGACGACGTCACCGAGCCGCTCGCCCGCGCCGTGGCTCGGCGGCCGCATCGCCACCAGCCGGTCGGGGGCGTGGCCGGCGAGGTGCTCGGCGACGCCGTCGCGGAACGTCTCGGCCCGTCGGTAGTCGACCTCGTGGCCGGCCTCGCGGAGGCGGTCGCGGAAGTGCCGCATCGCGCTGAACACCAGGACGAGCTTGTGTGGATGGTACGGCAGTTTGCGTGCGAACTCGCGCGCCTCGACGAGCAGCACCGCTTCCTCGCCGGGCTCTACGTCCGCCAGCGGTCCGGCGTCGGCAGCGAGCTGGTCGCCCAGCACCCAGACGGTCATACCCGTGGTTGGAGCGGGGACGGTAAAAGCGCGGTTCCGAACGACCGGCCGTCAGGCCCGCGTCAGCGCGTAGAACACGACTGCCAGCCCGGCGATGTCGACCAGCTGGCGAACGATGGAGAGCCCGAGGTCGAGCTCCGACGAGGTCCCGCCCGGCAGGAGGAGCAGGAAGTGGACGGTGCCCAGCAGGGCGATGCCGACGGCGAGGGCGCGCATCGCCCGACTCCCGTTCCGGAGGTACCCGCGGTAGGCCTGATAGACGACGAGCAGGCTGACGACGACGCCGACCGCCGCCACCGCCGACCGGACGGCGACCGGGTCCATCAGCGCGACACCTCCGGCTCGCGGTCGTCCTGGCGTTCGTTCGTCGCTGTGGTTGGTCCGGACATGGTCAGTCACCCGCGTAGATCGCATAGAGCACGACGCAGAGCCCGGCCAGCCGCGTCGCCGCCGCGGCGGTGCTCGTCGTGTCGGCCGGGTACTGGAGCGTCGACAGCACGAGGTTCAGCAGCTTCGGGACGGCGACGACGGTGAACAGCCCCGCACTGAGCGCCAGGAGCCGGGTGCTGCGGGTGCGCTGGTAGCCCCTGTACGCCCGATAGGCGATGACGCCCGCGAGCGCGATGGAGACGAACACCCCGACGAACAGCGTCAGGACCAGTATCGTCGGCCCGCCTGTGGTGGTGACGCCTTGCATCTATCTCAACTCCTCGAACAGGTCGGTGAACCGGTCGGCCGGGTCGGTCTGGTGCTCGAGCTGTACGTCGAAGCCGTCCTCGTCGAGTTCGATGGTCACCCGCTGTAAGTTCGCCTCGAACACCTCGTAGTGGTGTCCGTCGGGGTCGAGCTCCTGGTCCGACGTGACGAGGTCGTGCTCGCGGAGCCTGTCGATGCGCCGGTAGATGGTGGGGGGCGACGCGTCGCAGTGTTCCGCCAGCTCGTTCGCGGACATCGGTCGGGAGCTCGTGTGGATGAGGATGGTGCGGGCGTACTCGTCCTCGAGCAAGCCCGCGACGTCTACAAGCACCTCATCACTCATCACTCCGGTTTTCGCCCGACCTTCTTATAAAACGAACCAAACTTTCTGGATGTGAAGTAGAATCGCTGTTTATACAACCTCTGACTGACACGAAGCGAACACGATGCCCGCCATCGAGACGACCGCCCTGACGAAACGCTTCGGTGACGTCCTCGCCGTCGACGAGCTGGACCTCACCGTCCGGGAGGGGGAGATATTCGGTTTCCTCGGCCCGAACGGTGCCGGCAAGTCGACGACCATCAACATGCTGCTGGACTTCCACCGGCCGACCAGCGGCTCGGCGACCGTCCTCGGCCTCGACGCCCAGGACGAGATCGGCGAGATCCGCGAGCGCGTCGGTGTTCTCCCCGAAGGACTCGAACTGTACGACCGACTCACCGCCCGCGAGCACCTCCAGCTCTGCGTCGAGATGAAGGACGCGCCGGACGAACCGATGGCCGTCCTCGAACGCGTCGGCCTCGCCGAGGAGGCCGACCGGAAGGCCGGCGGCTTCTCCACCGGGATGTCCCAGCGACTCGCGCTCGGGATGGCGCTGGTCGGCGACCCGGACCTCATCATCCTCGACGAGCCCTCCTCCGGGCTGGACCCCAACGGTATCCAGCACATGCGCGAACTGCTCCGCGAGGAGGCCGCCGACGGGACGACCGTCTTCTTCTCCTCGCACATCCTCAGCGAGGTCGAGGCGGTCTGTGACCGCGTCGGCATCATGAGCCAGGGCGAGCTCGTCACCGTCGACACCATCGACAACCTGCGCGAGCGCTCCGGCGACGCCGGCGAGGTCGAGTTGACCGTCGAGACCGTCCCGAACGACCTCGGCCTGAAGGTGATGGACGACGTCAGCGACGTCGAGGTCGACGGCGACGAGATCCGCGCCTACTGCCACAACGGCGAGGCGAAGATGAACGTCATCCGGCACGTCGACCGCGCCGCGACAGTGACGAACGTCGTCGCGACCGAGACCTCGCTCGAGGAGCTGTTCAACAAGTACACCGGCGGCGGCCGCGACGGCCTCGACGACGACGCACGCGAACTCGCGGAGGAGCGCGAGGCGGAAGCCGAGGTGACAGCATGAGTCTGCAGGCAGTCGTCAAGAAGGACTTCCTCGACGTTCGACGGGCGAAGCTCGTCTGGGGCGTCGGCCTGCTCTACACGCTGTTCGCGGTGCTCTCGTTCTGGGGTATCGGCTCCAGCAGCGACACCGACATCTACAACGCGCTGTTCTCCATGGCGGGCATCGGCGTCCTGATCATCCCGCTGGTCGCGCTGGTCGCGGCGTACCTCTCCGTCGCCGGCGAGCGCGAGTCCGGGAACCTGAAGTTCCTGCTCTCGTACCCGAACAGCCGCCGTGACGTGGTCCTCGGGAAGTTCATCGCCCGTGCGGTCGTCGTGACGGTCTCCATCGTCGTCGCGTTCGTCGTCGGTCTCGGGATGGCCGCGTACTACTTCCCGTCGGTCCAGCTGCCCGACTTCGCCGCCTTCGTCGGCGTCACGCTGCTCTACGCGGTGAGCTACGTCGCCATCGCGGTCGGCATCTCCGCCGCGACGAGCAGCCGGTCCCGCGCCATGGGGCTGGCCATCGGCTCGTGGTTCGTGCTGAACGTGTTCTGGAACTTCCTGCCCATCCAGCCCGCGACCGTCATCGAGTTCGTCGCGGACAAGCTCGGCACCTCGGTGTCTGACAACTTCAAGGACCTCGTCTGGTCGCTGAGCCCGACGGGTGCGTACTTCAACGCCATCCAGCCTATCTTCCCGGAGCGCATCACCGGGGGGAGTGGTGCAGGCACGAACGCGTTCTACCTCCAGCCCGAGTTCATGTTCGTCATCCTCGCGTTCTGGATCGTCGCCCCGCTCGCGCTGGGCTACTGGCGGTTCGAGCGCGCCGACCTCGGCTGAGAACGCGTCACAGGCCCACCGAACGCTTTTTCCGCCCGCTTTCGTCGGACCACCCATGCAGGAGTTCGTCACGCCGCCGCCCGTCGAGCGCGGGGACAGGGTGGCCGTAATCGCTCCGGCGTCGAACGTCCCGTCCGAGTTCGCCCACGTCTACGAGCTGGGGCTCGAACGGATGCGCGAGCAGTTCGACCTCGAGCCCGTCGAGTACCCGACCGCGACGAAGGACCCGGAGTGGCTCGCCGACCACCCCGAGGAGCGCGCACGGGACGTGATGGACGCCTTCGAGGACCCCGACATCTCGGCCGTCATCGCCAACATCGGGGGCAACGACCAGATCCGGGTCCTCCCGCACCTCGACCCCGACGTGCTGCGCGAGCACCCGACCCGGTTCTACGGCTGGTCCGACAACACGAACCTCGCGTGCTACCTCTGGAACCAGGGTATCGTCTCCTACTACGGCGGCTCGACCCTGCTGGAGTACGCGATGGACGCCGAGATGTTCGACTACTCGGTCGAGCACATCGGTCGCGCGCTGTTCGAGGAGTCCATCGGCGAGTGGGAGGCTGCGGACTGCTTCACCGACCAGGCCGGCGACTGGGCGGAGTCCCGGAGCCTCGACTACCACCGCGACATCGAGCCGTCGGACGGCCGGAGCTGGGCCGGCGGCGAGGAGCCGGTCGAGGGCCGCATCTGGGGCGGCTGCTTCGAGGTGCTCGACCAGTGGTTCGTCCACGACGAGTGGCTGCCCGAGCCCGCGGACCTGGAGGGCTGCGTGTTCGCGATGGAGACCAGCGAAGAGCTTCCCCACCCGGGCATGGTCGAGGGCTGGCTCCAGGCGCTGGGGGAGGCCGGCTACCTGGAGGCGTTCGCCGGTGTGCTCGTCGGTCGGCCGGCCGCCCGGAACCACACGCCAGCCGGCGACACGCCCGCCCACGAACGCGAGCGGTTCCGGGAGCAGCATCGCGAGGTCGTCGAGTCGGTCGTCGGCGAGTACAACCCCGAAGCGCCCGTCGTCATGGACTGCGAGTTCGGCCACACCTACCCGACGTGCCCGCTGCCAATCGGCGGCGAGGTCCGCATCGAGCCAGGAACGGAGACGTTGACGCTTCTGTAGCCCGGTTCCGCAAGAAATTTCCACCCGGACCCGCTACGACGGGACTCCATGCCCTTCGACGACTCGACCGCCAGTGACGCGTACGACGAGCTGGCAGACGGCTACGCCGAGGAGGTGCGCTCGAACGCGTACAACGCCCACCTGGAGTTTCCCGCCACGTCGTCGATGATACCCGAGGTGGACGGACAGCGCGTCCTCGACGCGGGCTGTGGCACCGGCGTCTACACCGAGTTCCTGCTCGACGACGGTGCCGACGTCGTCGGGCTCGACGCGAGCGAGGCGATGCTGGCCCACGCCCGCGAGAGGGTCGGCGACCGCGCGGAGCTCCACCAGGCCGACCTCGGAGAACGGCTCCCGTTCGACGACGACGCCTTCGACGGGGTCGTGAGCGCGCTCGCGCTCGGCTACGTCGAGGACTGGGACGCTCTCTTTGCGGAGTTCGCCCGCGTGCTCCGCCCCGGCGGCTTCGTCGTGTTCTCGACCGGCCACCCGCTCGACCAGTTCCCGCTGGACGAGGCTGGCGAGCCGGTCGACGCGGAGAACTACTTCGAGGTCGAGCGGCTCACCAAGGAGTGGGACGTGCCGGTGCCGTACTACCGTCGGCCGTTCTCGGCGGTCGTGAACCCGCTGCTGGAGAGCGGTTTCCGGCTCGAGACGGTCGTCGAGCCGCAGCCGACGGAGGGGTTCCGGGAGCAACTGCCCGAACGCTACGAGAAGGAGTCCCGGTACCCGGTTTTCCTCTGCGTGCGGGCGCGACTTGACTGACCTACTCCTCGCCGTTCACCGCGGCCTCGAAGAGCTCCTGGCCGCGCTCGGTGTCGACGGTCAGCTCCGGCACCGGCGTGGGCTCGTCGTTCTCGTCGATGGCGACGAACACCATGTACGACTCCGTGGTCAGCTCCGTCTCGCCCGAGTGAGGGTCCTCGCGGAACACGCGGACGCGGGTCTTGACGCTGGTCTCTCCGGCCTCGAACACGTAGGCCTTGACGAGCGCGATGTCGGCCTGGGGGATCGGCCGTCTGAAGTTCGTCTGGTCCATCCGGGCCGTGACGCAGGTCTCGCCCGCGAAGCGCATCGCGGCCATCGCGGCGACCTCGTCCATCCACTTCATCACGTTCCCCCCGTGTGCCGCGCCGAGGTTGTTCGCGTCGTTCGGGTTGACGATGACGCGGTTCTCGACGTAGGTCTCGGTCAGACTGGGCATGCCTCCCCGTACCCCATCCCGATGGAATAGCCTACCGGGTTCGGTCGGCTTCGAACGACCGGTTCGACGCACCCGGACCGACGTACGGACGCCCGCTGGTCAACTTCCCACCGGAGTTCTGTCCCTACTGCGGCAGCGAGCTCGGGGTCACCCACTCCGACGGCGGCACGGTCCGCTACTGCACCGACTGCGACCGTCCGATATTCCACAACCCGGTGCCGGGGACGGGTGTGCTCGTCGCCGACGAGGACCACCTGCTGCTGGTCGAACGCGCCGACGCCGAGCTCTGGACGCCCGGGGCGTTCGCAAGCAGCGACGAGTCGCTCCGGCCGAACCACGCCGACCGGTTCGGGAACGACGACCTCGGCACCCCCCGGCGGCCGCGACCTGGGCCGTCCGCTGACCGGTCCGCGTCGAACCGCTCGACCACGGCCGGGGAGTGTGACAGTGACGAACGCGCTCCGACAACCGTTTACCGTCCGAGTTAGAAGCGGTGGCAATGAGTGATTCAGCCGCCCCTCCGGCACCTGAACCCCCCGACCCGCCTGGCGACGGCGAGGGCTCGGTCAGCGTGCTCGGGACGGCCCACGTGTCAGAGCGGAGCGTCGAGGAGGTCCGCGAGACCATCGCCGAGGAGCAGCCGGACGTCGTCGCCGTCGAGCTCGACGAGGACCGCTACCGGCAGATGCGCGGGGAGACGCCCGACGACATCGAGCCCCGCGACCTGCTGGAGGGCAACACCGTCTTCCAGTTCATCGCCTACTGGATGCTCTCGTACGTCCAGACGCGGATGGGCGAGCAGTTCGACATCGAGCCCGGGGCGGACATGCTCGCGGCGGTCGAGACCGCCGAGGAGCACGGCCTCGGCGTCTCGCTGGTCGACCGGGACATCCAGGTGACCATCCAGCGGTTCTGGCGACGGATGACCGCGCTCGAGAAGGTGAAGATGATGTCGGGACTCATCTTCGGCGTCGCGGACGCGCTCGTCGTCGGCGTCACCGCCGGGCTGTTCGTGGGGCTGTTCCTCGGCCCCCTGGCCGGCTTCGCCGTCCCCGCGCTGTTCGGCGTCGGGACGACGACCGTCCAGTCAGTCGCGGGCGGGAGCCTCGTCGGCCTGCTCGCCGGCTACCTGCTCTGGGAGGGCGGGATGCGGACGATGCGCGAGGACCAGTCCATCGCGCTCGGCGCAATCGGCGGCGCGACCGTCGGCGCTGGCGTCGCTGCCAGCGGCCTCACCGCCCCGTACGTCGCCACCCTCCTCGGTGGGGGACTCGGCGTCGCCTTCGCAGCCGGGCTGCTCGGCGGCATCCTCACCGGCGTCGGCGTCGGTGCCGCCCTCGGGCTCGTCCTCGCTGTGGCCGGGTACGACGCCGACG
This sequence comes from Haloarchaeobius iranensis, assembly GCF_900103505.1. Lineage (GTDB taxonomy): Archaea > Halobacteriota > Halobacteria > Halobacteriales > Natrialbaceae > Haloarchaeobius > Haloarchaeobius iranensis. Next base: position 3,187 of record NZ_FNIA01000029.1, on the reverse strand, counting down.
AGGTCGAGGAGTACGACGAGTTCGACATCGACGACCTCACCGACGGCGACGTGGTGACGGCGATGATGGAGGAGTTCCGCCGGTTCTCCCCCGGCGGTGCGCAGGCGCTCATCGACGAACGTGACGCCTACATCGCTCACAACCTCGTCGCGCTCCGGAACCAGGGCTACTCGGTCGTCGCGGTCGTCGGCGCAGGCCACCGCGAGGGCATCGAGGGCTACCTCGAGAACCCCGACACGCTCCCGCCGATGGCGTCGCTCCGGGGCACGGAGAAACAGCGCCGCGTCTCCATCATGAAGGTGTTCGTCTACCTGCTGACCGTCGGCTACATCGCCTTCTTCTTCCTGCTCGTGATGGCCGGCGTGAACGACCTGTTCCTCCTGAAGCTCTTCGCCGCGTGGTTCCTCTACAACGGCCTCTTCGCCTTCGGCTTCGCCAAGCTCGCCGGGGCACGCTGGACGAGCGCGGGCGTCGGCGGAGCCATCGCCTGGCTCACCAGCCTCAACCCGGTGCTCGCACCCGGCTGGTTCGCGGGCTACATGGAGCTCCGGAAGGACCCGGTGAACGTCGGGGACATCGCCACGCTCAACCAGATACTCGGCGACGAGGAGAGCCCGCTCGCGGACGTCGTCCGGCGGATGTTCGAGGTGCCGCTGTTCAAGCTCATCATGGTCGTCGCCGCGACGAACATCGGCAGCGTCATCGCGAGCTTCAGCTTCCCGGTCGTCGTCCTGCCGTGGCTCGCGCCGGACGAGATCGACACCGTCAACGAGCTGATGGACGTGCTGCTGCGTGGCGCACGGAACAGCGCGGAGATCATCGTGGGGCTGCTATGAGCACGACGATGCGCTCCATCAAGGAGACCGAGCTTCGCGACCTCGTGGCTGCGTGGCTTGGGATTTCCATCGCGTTCGCGATTCTCTATGTTGTATACGGATTCGGCAGTCGGACGAACCTCGACATCGGTCTCCCGGTAGCGATAGTCATCTGTGCAGTAACAGCGGGGGTCGCGTTCCTGCTGCACGAGCTCGCGCACAAGTTCACCGCGCAGCGCTTCGGCTACCCGGCGGCGTTCAAGGCCGACTACAACATGCTGCTGCTCGCGGTCTTCAGCGCGATGGTCGGCTTCCTGTTCGCCGCGCCCGGCGCGGTGTACCACCCGCAGACCACCGAGCGCGAGAGCGGGCTCATCGCGCTGGCAGGGCCGGCGACGAACGTCGCCCTGCTGGCGGTGTTCTACCCGCTGTACCTGTTCCCGGGTGTCGTCGGCGTCGTCGGCTCCCTCGGCGTCTGGATCAACGCGTTCCTCGCGGGCTTCAACATGATTCCCTACGGTCCGCTCGACGGCAAGAAGGTCTGGAACTGGAGCAAGCCGGTGTACGTCGCGAGCTTCGCCGTCTGTGGCTCGCTGGCGGCGGGGGCGTTCATCGGCTACCTGCCCTGACCCGGCGTCGAAGGCCCTCCCAAGACATTTACAGGCAAGATGAGTCCGTGCGAGCATGTCGCCCTCCAGACCGTTCTTCACGACGCCCTCCGGCGAGTTCGACACCGGACAGCTCCTGTACGAGGCCATCCCGCTCGCGAAGCTCGTCGCACTCGTCGGTGCGGTCGCACTCACGCCACAGCTACTGCACTGGCTGGCCATCGAACTCCTCAGTATCACGCCGGCTCTCGGCATCGTGTTCACCCTCGCGACGCAGTTCGTGCTGGCCGTCGGTACCGGGCTCGTGCTCATCTACGTGGTCGTCAGGGCGAACCAGCTCACCGACCAGTAGTCTGTCCGACGACCAACCTACTTGGCGCTGCGTGACGAGTCCCAGTCGATGGACGCTACCTCGCTCGACTGGAACCCACCCGACGACTGGCGGCGGGTGGAGACGCTCGACGCCCACACCGGCGGTGAGCCCCTTCGCATCGTGCTCGACGGCCTCCCGGAACTCGAGGGCGAGACCTTGCTGGAGAAGCGCCGGTACATGCGCGACGAGTTCGACGACTACCGTCGCCTGTTGATGCACGAGCCGCGCGGCCACGCCGACATGTACGGCGCGATTCTCACGGAGCCCACCGACGAGCGCGCCGACGTGGGCGTGCTGTTCACCCACAACGAGGGCTACAGCACGATGTGCGGGCACGGCATCGTCGCGCTGGGCGTCGCGTTCGTCGAGGCCGGCCCGTGCGAGCCCGGGGACGACATCGTGTTCGAGACGCCCGCCGGCCTCGTCACGGCCACGACACGCGGGGACGAGTCCGGGGTCGACCACGTCGCCTTCGAGAACGTCCCGGCGTTCGTCTACGCCCGGAACCGCAACGTCGCGGTCCCGGGCCTCGGCGCGGTCGCGTACGACGTCGCCTTCGGCGGTGCGTTCTACGCGTACGTCGAGGCCGCCGACGTGGGGGTCGGCCTCGGGCGGGAGGACGCCGCGGAACTGGTGGACGTCGGCCGCCGAATCAAGCGTGCGGTCGCCGACGACCTCGCCATCCAGCACCCGACGGAAGACGACCTCTCGTTCCTCTACGGCACGATATTCGTCGACGACGAGCCGGAATCGGGCGCGGACAGCCGGAACGTCTGCGTCTTCGCCGACGGCGAGGTGGACCGCTGCCCGACGGGCACCGGTGTGAGCGGCCGGCTCGCCCTCCTCGCGGCCGACGAGCGGGTCGGGCCTGGCGAGCGGTTCACGGTCGAGAGCATCGTCGACTCGCGGTTCACCGGCTGGTACGACGAGGAGACGGCGTTCGAGGGGTACGACGCGGTCGTCCCGACGGTGCGGGGGAGCGCACATATCACGGGCACGCAGACGTTCGTTGTCGACCCCGACGACCCGTTCCCGGCGGGCTTCCTCCTGCGAGCGTGTCATAGAATCCATCTCATAGTTTCTCACAGCCCGGTTCGTTTCCTCGCTCGTAGTTGGTGATAGCAATGACGAGCCGGAGACACAGTGCCAGGAACACTTCTGTTCGTGCGTGGACGCGGCCTCGGGCGCGGACGTGCCCGAGGCCGCAGTCCTTGACTGCGTCGTTGGTCCGTTCGACCCCTGTCCGGTGGTTGTACGTCTCGTCTAAGACTGACTGCTTGAGCTGAACGTCCTCGCTGTGTTCGGTGATGCGGTCTTCGACTCTGTACTCGATATCTTTCGGGTGGTCAGTGTTTCGCGGGTTGTATGGAGCGATTGGCACGACCCCTGCG
>NZ_FNIA01000041.1 GCF_900103505.1 Haloarchaeobius iranensis | reverse complement strand
TTCGATCAGCGTTGCTTGACCAGTAGCGACGACTCATCCCAACAGAACAGGTGTCTCAGGTCAGGCTAACTGGCGATGCTTTGTGAGGTACTGATACTAGAATGGAGTCCGTCGAGCGGGATAAACCTAGTGCTGGCGCAGCAATGTAGCCCATCAGAGGAAGCAGCTCTTTATTTGAGAGTATCAGTCTCTTCTAGTGCTTCAGTTGCGACGTCACCAAGTTCACCAGCTTCGATATGTGAATAACGCACTCTCACCATCTCCTCGGAGTTATCCAAGTAACGAGCAGCGACTGTATACCCGAACGCACGGACAAGCACCTCACCCATCCCTCGGCGACCCCCGTTCGGAGCAAGGTAATCGTGTTTCGGATGGTCGATGTCGATGTCCGCAGCCTCCGAGAGCCGATGGAGAATCGACGGTGCGCCGTCAGTCGTAATTGACGGCGGCCGAATATCCTCATCGAGCGCCAGCAAGAGGTCGCGAGCGTATTCTTCACGGCGCTCAGTAATTGCTTCCGGCGTTCCCCTCGTTCGGCTAGCTCATCCTGGATGAGTCCTGCGAGCGTCCGGTGGTCGAACGTCGGAAAAACGGGCCAGCGGTCCGTCGGCGGGTCCATCAGCTGGCGATAGCTTCGCAGCGGCGAGATCACCGGGTCAGGGAGACTCGCGGCGTCCCACTGCTGTTTCTTCCGATAGACGTCCATACTCCCGTCGTCGAGGGAGAGGGCCTCCCAGCGGACGCCGCGCCGGCGCGGGTCGTTCGGATCCCGGAGGAGTTCCCCAACCCGAACGGCGGTGTACGCGAGAACGAACACCAGAGCCCGGTCACGAGCCGCCTTCAGCGCCGCGTAGCGCGCTCGCTGCTTATCGAGGGGGTCAGTTCCTCCGGGAGTGTCGTGTACGCCTCGACGCCGTCGCGAGCCCGTTCGTCGACGTGGCGGGTGAGGGCGTGGCGCTGTTCCGACGTCCAGGCCTGCTGGTCACCGGGCTTTCGGCCGTCGTCCTCCGGTAGCGGCGCCATCGCACTCGCCCGCTGCGCGTAGTGTGCTTCGAGATATCCTTCGTTGACACACCACCCGCACCACGCAGAGATATAGCGGTAATAGGTTTGTACTGTGTTCTGCTTGAGTCCCCGATCTCCCCCGAGATGCCGAGCATACTCCCGGAAGACCCGTTCATCGAGATCGTCGAAGGTCGGTTCCCGATCGACGTCGTCGGGGACGATCCCAGTCCAGTCGTCGTCGCCGCGGTCGCCGGCGGCCCACTCGGCGAACCGCTCGAGCTCGCGGGCAGCGTTACGTCGATAGTTCCCACCGTCCCCACCACGGCCTTTCCCCTTGTCCTGGAGGTAGCGCTCGAAGGAACTCGCGAGTGACTGATTAGTGCGTTCTCGAGGTGTCATCGTTCCTCGTTCGCGTACTGGTAAGTCGGACGGACGTCCTCGAAGAGCGTTTCGACGATTTCCCAGAGGATCAGAGAAGGAGTCTCGTATTCAAATTTGATCCCCCAGCGGTCCTCCGTTTTGGCGGCAGAGTACTGGAAATGCACCCGTCCGAGATCGGGATGGTCCTCGTCCTGGTGCCAGCCGGCGTGAAAGCCCGTGTTTGGATCGGTGTAGTTGATACGGAACCAATCGTGTGGGTCCTGTCGATACCACTTGACGGTCAGTTCCGGCGAATCAGGGCCCGTTGGGGGATTAAGGCGGGCTGGATCAAAAACCGCCCGCAGCTGCTTGGCCTCGATATCATCAGGAACGTACTCGACGGCCGTGATCTGGGGGACACGGTCGAGGACGTCCCGCTTCAATTGGGCGTAGAGGTTCGCGTTCGGGTCACCACCTGGATGCGGGACCGACATCCGTTAGCTGCTGGCCTCGGCAGGCTCTGTCGTCGGAGCCAGGAAGTCCCACTCCCGGATGGCGAAGCCAACGATCTGGATACGCCGTTGAAGGTGCTCCCACTCGCGGGCGATTTCACGGCGCCGATCTTCCTCGTCACCGTCAAGGGACTCGTCAGCGAGCGTTCCGCGAAGCTGGTTCGGTGACTCGACGCCGAATTCGTCCTCCCAGTCGCGGATCTGGGTCTTCATATCCGCGAGCCGGTCCGTAAGCTCCTCGACAGTGTGTCCGCTGTCTCGAAGACGCATCGCCTCCTGCATCGCTTGGCGGCGATAATCAGGGTAATACGTCGTGTGAGTACCGCTTTCGTCACGGTGGAGGATGCCGTCGTCGACGAGTCGCTCGAGGACGCGCTTAGTTGGTTCGTGTGACCAGCCCGCTTCGGAGGCGATCCAGTTGGCCGTCTGTGGATCCGACAGCTGCCGAGCAACCATCCGCACGCGGTCTTCACCCGTGGTCTGGCGTTCCATCAGGCCCTCGGAGTTCGATTCATTTTCGGTCATACAACATCGTTCGGGCTTTATCTTAATATAGGTTGAGGTCATTAGTCCTATATCGAATCAACTTCTTTGCCATCGTTCTGATCTCAGCTGAGGGTAGCCAGAGCAAAATCGGAGCCCGGTCTTGGCGGCTCTACCCCGGGGGAAGCGCCGTCGTGTGGCGGTTGCAGCATCCGTGCTTCACCGACGGCGTCGTGGTACGTCAAAGTGGTCGTGATTATTGTGTTAATCACGTCCAGACTCTTATTTGCCTAAAGTTCCGAATTCTGGCGGTAGTAGCGTTAATAGCCAAGAAACCAGATTTATAAATTATATGTCGATATACAAAAACTGAGCCGCTTGGAAGTTGAGACTACAGTGGGTATAGCGGACCTGTGATGCAGGGTTTTGGCCGAATCAACAATCGGAATCTACTGCAGATCGCTTTCTGAACGACCGTTCCTATCTCGTAGACAACTAATCAGGAGAGTTCTGAGACTCCGAATAGTGTCGCCACTCAGACGCCGCCCTACCGCGGGCTGAGTCTCGTTACTATCCGATTCCGGTTTCCTTCTTCACCAGTATCAACGTGTTATCAGCCGTCACGATCGGCGAGTGTTCGTACTCGCCGGTCAACTGTACCTGCACGAGTAAATCGACCGCCCGCCAGACCGAGTACAGCAGACACGCGAACGCGAAGTAGAAGAACCGTAGGCCGAAGTGCTTCGACGTTGTGGCGGCTATGAACCGCTTGATCGACTTGTAGCCGCTCTCAATCTCCCATCTGTATCCGTACTCAGTAAGGAGCCCGCTATTCCGATTCGTCATGAACACCGAGTACTGCCGATAATCGGTGTGCCCGGAATTCTCCTTCCGTCGATAGATGAGCGTCGTTGAATGCCACTCGTTGTCGCCGAGATGCAGTTTTCGATCAGTTTCGTAGCGGTCCTTTTCCTTCTTGAGGAGCCGTTTCGCCTGCGTTTTCTCGCGGGTCTGCATCCGATTCGGGACGACGTAAGACGGCCGCGTTGGCTGAGCATCTCCAAGATGTGCTGGGTGTCGAACTCCCGATCCATCAGCACGTTATCGACATGAACAGCCGCCTCTGCCGAGTCCAAGAGGTCCTCGACGATCCCCTTGCGCGTATCGCCTTTCCGTACCGGCCGTGCGTCTAAGACGATTGAGACAGCGTTCCCGACCAACTGGACCGTCGCCCACTGGTAAGCGTACTCGTCGGTCTTCTCCTTCGTGCCGATGAACTCGTCTTCGTGACCCGCACGGTCGCCAGTGAACGGGTCGTCCTCGGTAATATCGACAGCGACGATACCAGCTCGGAAGAACTTCTCTGCCTCTGCGACTCGATCCAAGAGGCGACCCACGGCTTGGCGGTACATCTCCCGAATCTGTTCGATGGAAAGGTCGCGTATATGCTCCCGATGGGCGTGGCCGAGCGGCGTCCGCTCCCGATTGGACTCGTGGATGAAGCTCCGAGCACCCTCATTGACGGCCAAATTCTCACGGAGTCCGAGGTACGTTTGGAGATCCCAGTAGGCGTTCTCGTGGATCTCACACCCCTCGCCTCGGCCCAATGAGAACGCTGGGAACACAACGTCGCTGACGCGATCAGTTACGGTCTCGGCCTGCTCTAATACGGTCTTGTCATCGGGGTCTGATTTCGGCCTCTCGTTATCATGTCTGTGGCTCTGTCGGTCTGGCTCACGCGGAACAGAGACACCCGCGTTTTGGGCTTTGATGAGGATCGTTCGCGCTGCGGTCTCAACGGTGTCTTGCAGATCGGCCGTGAACCGTTTGTGCCAGCTGCGCCACAGAGTTGACTGATTCGGCACAGAGTCCAGCCCGGTCTGTTCGCAGAAATCGGGGTGTTGGGTGAGGTATTCGACGAGCGCAGTCTCATGGTCCCAGCCATGGCATTCTTTCAGCAGGAACAGGCGAAACAGCGTCTCCATCTCGTAGCTCGTCGAGCCTGCATACCGGTCGTGAGCATCGAATTGGACGTATGCCAGCGGCACTGCATGGATGAATGGATCGACGCCATCGTGATCGTCATGCTGAAACCATGTTTCTGCAACGAGGCGAACATCCAATTCTACTCCGAGTAGTGACGTGCGATCGAACAGCGGGCTCGACTTGTACGTCGGCCAGTCGACGGAGGATAGCTTGGCGATCTGCCGGAAGACAGTACGGCGGGACTCACGTGTCAGGGCTACGGCGGGATGGTGGCCGCGACACGCTCAAGTATTCGTACAACTGCTCAATACAGGTAGTCCACTTTCCAGTACACCCTACTCTCAACTGCTCCCGGTTGAGTGGAGATGGCGCTCGTTCACCACGATGGAATACTGTCGCCTCATCGTTCAGTAGTGCCCGAGAACACCCTGTTTGCGTGCTTTTGCCGTCCCAACTCGGAAAGCCAGTAGTCCAATCGCTAGGTAGACAACCGACTGCCCGACCAGGACCCCAAGGTCGAATACCGGAAGTTCCCACACGCGGAGGCCATCCGTCATCACTCGTTGCAATAAGTAACTCCCCAGCGACATTGGAAGGAGTTTCGACAGTGCATACTCTTGGACTGGTAAGGCAATCAGGCCGGCAAACGAAAGTTGGATCAGCGGAAACACCTTCTCAATCTGCTTGTAGACAAGCGCCGCCCCACCAAAGACGAATCCGAGGCCGACCACTGGGAGCAGTGTCAACACACCGAGCACGACGAGTGATAGTGGTGCAATAGAAAGCCACGTCCCTGTCGTCGCCATCATCAACACCAGGAGGACGATGCCGGTAGCGAACGTTCCCAAGAGATTGACCACGGTCTTCATCGCAACAACCTTTGTGAAGCCGAACGGGGACATCGACAACTGTTCCAGCGTTCCCCACTGCGCCTCATCAGTCAGGTCGTGCGTGAGATCGGCATACGCCGACACTGCTATCGTGAAGAGGAAATACCCGACAACGAGTGGCCCCACTGACCGCGAAATCAAATCCCCGGCCACGAACTGCCCGCCGAAGAAAATGAGCGCGAAAAACACGTACAGCGTCACGAACCCCACCACGGTATTCACGAGGTAGCGACGTGAGAGTGTCACTGATTTACTCGCAATCACGCGAAACAAGATGAGATACCGATTCATGACTCCGCCTCCTCTGGCGACAGTGATGCAGCTGTCGTCAGTTCAACGAAGACATCTTCCAGATCGGGCTCGATTTCAGTGAACGACCTGACAGTCGCCTCTGCCGTCCGCAGCACATCGACACACTCGTAGAACTCCTCACTGCCTGCAAGCGCGATATCGAATTCCACGGAGTCAGTGTCGGTCCGCCAGTCGAGTAGCTGGAAGCGGGTGTCGAGTTGCTCTCGGAGGTGTGCTGGCGGGTTCTCGGTCAGTTGGACGCGGTATGATTGGGACTGGAAGACGTCAAGTAAGTTGTCGACGGAATCATCAGCGACGATGTCGCCGTCACTGAGGACGATCACGCGGTCGCAGACGGCTTCGATGATATCCATGTCGTGACTCGTAATCACGATCGTTTTGTCCTCTTCCTGGGCGAGGCGTTGTAATTCGGTCTGGAGGTCACGGGTCGTTTCGACGTCGAGGCCAAGCATCGGTTCGTCAAGGAAGAGGACGGGCGTTTCGCGTGCGAGCGTACTGCCGAGGGCAACTTTCTGCTTCATACCACGCGAGAGATTCTTGGAAGGTTCGTCTGCCTTTTCGGTGAGTCCGAGCGTGTCGATAATCGCCTCGTGTCTGTCGACACGTGCCCGGGGATCGATGCCGTGGAGGCCAGCGAAAAACGCGAGATTTTCACGAACGCTTAACCGCCAATAGACGTTTCGTGAGCCTTCAAGAACAGCACTCAGGTAGTTATACGCGCGTGAGCGTTCCTCATGCACAGGGACACCGTAAATAGAAACCGTGCCACTTGTGGGTGTGATGAGTCCGAGAATAGTTTTGACGGTTGTCGTTTTGCCAGCGCCGTTTGGGCCGAGCAGCCCGACAATCTGCCCGTACTCGATATCAAAGGAAACGTCATCAACGGCCGTTACACGTCCTGTTTCCCCCGCATAGACTTTTGCGAGGTTCGAGACTGAAACTGCAGGACCACCTTCTGGAGGGTCAGTCGGGCGGGGACACATCGTTCGTTATCGGCCTGCTACTCGGTGGAAGGGGTTAAGAGTACATAACAAGAGAAGAGAGCCAATCTTCAACAGATAAATAAGCAGACACACTGAGGAGGTGTGTCCCCCGCAAAACCAGCGAAACGATATGTACCTCCAAACCTGCCCCAAAGATCCTGAGTAGTTGTAACAGCGTAATCAGCCAGACTATTATTTTGATTTAGTACCGAAAATACCAATAGTGATGGACATATTCGTAGGGATACCACTAATGGAGCGAGATGACTTCGACGAGGCAGCACCCGGTGAAATCGTTCCCACGACTACGTCGAAAGGAACGTATTCGGCGTTTCGACCTGACCCGCTTCCGCCCTCAATCGATACTGAACAGCTCATTACGCCGCTAGCGGAGGCAACACAGGCCCTCGGTCGGCTCCATGGCATTGGTCCACGTGTCGGCTCGAGAGAAATCCTTATCGAGCCGTTCATTCGAAAAGAAGCGCTGGAATCCTCTCAAATCGAGGGGACACATGCTACTCTCTCGGATATCTACGCCTATGAGGCCGGACAGGAAGCTCTCATCGACGAAGACAGACAGCAGGGTACCCAAGAAGTCGTGAACTATCTGCACGCGCTGACACACGGATTGGATGCGATCACAGCTGGCGATCCAATCACCGTCGAATTGCTATGCGAGATGCACGACCAGTTGCTTTCGGGTGTCCGTGGGGATGAGGCTGACCCAGGGGAACTCCGTACGACTCAGAACTTCATCGGCAGTACGCCATACATCCAAGACGCCAGGTACGTGCCGCCGCCACCGAACGAGATCACCGACCTTCTCGAAGACTTGCTCGAGTATGCGAATCAAGAGACGAATCTGCATCCACTTCTCCGAATCGGGCTGATCCACTACCAGTTCGAGACGATTCACCCGTTTCTCGATGGGAACGGACGACTCGGGCGGCTATTGATCAGTCTCCTCCTGCAACGTGACGGTCTCTTGCCCGAGCCGTATCTCTACCTGAGTTCCTATTTCAACGCACGACGGTCAGAGTACGTCGATCATCTCTTGGCTGTCAGTCAACGCGGTGACTGGGAAGAGTGGCTCCTGTTTTTCCTGCGTGGCGTGCAGTCGCAAGCAGATGAGGCCCATCAGCGGGCCAACCTGCTAGTCGATCTCCGAGAGGACTATCAACAGCGCTATCAGAGCGAGCGGTCTGAGAACATCCTCGAACTGGTGATGCGGCTCTTCGAAGATCCGTATCTGGACGTGAATACGGCGGCCGACTGGTTGGATGTCGAATACAGCACAGCCAACCGACTGATCGGACAACTCGAAAATGACGGAATACTCGAAGAAATCACCGGGAAAGACCGGAATCGGTTCTACCGGGCGAGCGAAGTCTTCCAGATCATCAACAAGCCGATCGACCAACTCTGAACGACTGAGCACAGAGGGCTTGAGTCATATGCATTGAGACGACCGGTCTCAACTACTGCTTTCAGCACGAAGATGCGAAAGAGCGTGTTCATCTCATACTGGGTCGACTTCGCGTAGCGATCATGGGGATCGAATCTGAAGTAGGCCAGCGGTAGCGAACAGACGAACTGCTCGATTGAGTCGTGGCTCTCGTGGCGACCCACGCGCCCGAAACCGTTCGGATATCCGATTCCAATCCCGCAAGCGATGTTCGGTCGTACAGCGGTGTCGAATGATACGCCGGCCACTCGACGTACGATCGTCGAGCGATGCTTCGAAAGACCGACCGACGGGAGACAGGAGCCGAAGCCACTACGGGGGAGTCAGTAGGACACGCACAAGAATTCGTCCAGAGCAATAGAGGACTGGACGACGACTACAACAGGTGGCCGTACCCCTTGCGTTCGAGTTCGGCTTCCAGTTCGACGTGCATCGCTTCGACAGTTTCCTCGCCGAAGTGCTGTCCCGTCATCGCTCCCGAGACCTCCGCGATTTCAGCGTGCCACTCGCGGACTGCGTCCGCAAGCGCGGCGAGAAGTTCTTCCTCGGTCTTGTTTGCTCCATCGACCTCCTCAACGATCTGCCACCCCGGCTGAAAGTTTTCGAGGACGTATCCTGTCCCCTTGAACTGAATCGCGAACCGCTCACAGACCGCTCCGAACCCGGTTTCGATGCTGAGTAACGGAAGGACGTGGACGATATCCTCGTGCTCCTCCAGTTCACGGAGGTCCGCAGCGGGCACAGCGGTTTCTGGAAGTACAGAATACAGCGGATCAGGCAGAAGAGGGGCGCTCTCATCGGCCCCCGACGGCTCGTACTGGTCGTCGATCGGATCGCCTTTCTCTTTCACGACTGTTGGCTCTGTGCCACTCGATTCCTCACTGAGAATCTCTTTCAGGATAGCGTAGAAGCGCCACTCGTCGCCGTAATCATAGAGATAGCAGATGCGGCCGTACTGTTCGAGGCCGAGCTGACAAGTCATCTCACCGACCGTCACGTCGCCTGCGTTCTCGATCCGCTCGGTACGCAATACCGGATCGCCACCAAGCGACTCCTCGTACTCCTGCGGGCACTGGTATTTGACGGTGCTGTCCCAGTAGTCTTCATCCTCCCCGACGAACCAGAGGTGGTCCTGATCGAGTCCAACAGCAGGGTTGATAGTCGACTGGAACTCGGCTATCGTTCTGTCCGCGCCGACGACGATATCCCGCCACAGCGATGTCGGGTCGGGGTCGAATTTGACGCGAAAGCGGTAGGCAGTCATCCTTGCATCTCCGTACCTGTGCGGAAGCTAGTGAGGTCGTCGATACGCTGCTCGAGCTCCTCGACTTCTTCGCGAAGTTGGTTCGCCTCATCGTCCTCGCTGGCAGCAAGGCGGTCTTTCAATCCCTGCAATCGGGATTCTTTCACGTCTTCATCGACTTCCGCTTTGCGAACGTATTCGCTTTCTTCGACCTCATACACATCGGATTCGGAGAGCATGGTGACTTCGAGCGCTTCATCGACTTTCGAGCGGTCGACGCTCAACACACGTTCGCGGTCGATGCCAGCGTTCTCGAGGCGTTCCAGCACCTCCTCGTCGTCTTTGAGCGAACGGTTGCGGCGACTCGTCCGCTGGACGGAGCCGTACTGCCCGGAAACCGGACGGTCGTGATGGAGCCGAGCGAGGAGGACATCCGCGATCTCCTTGCGGAATTCGTTCGCATCTCGCTGGACATCCGAAAGCAAGGTGTAGAGATTCACCAACGCATCTGTTTCCAGTTCAGAGAAAGTAGTCACATCGTGGCGTTCGAGTGCATCGATGAGGAGGAGCGCGTCCGAATAGACATCTAATCCGTCGGGTTCAGTTCGCTCCTCGTCCGTGGATTCCTGTTCCGCGTCCACCACCTGCGTTGCCGTCACAACCTCTGATTGGGTGATGACACCAGCGTCCTCATCGACCTCGAATCGGGGATGGATACTCCACACCGCCGGGTATGGATCGGCATCTGCCGGGAGACGGTCAAGGTCAAATCCGCCCGGAGCGTCCTTGATTCGTCGATAGAGCGTTTCAAACTGGTCGCGCTGGAGCGGCCGCGTCTCATCTCTGTCTTCGAACTGAATGATGACGCGAGCGTCCTGCACGTCAGCAATACGAAATTGCTGATGGGAGAGCGGCGTGATGAGCGTCGCACTCTCGGGGAGGTCGTCGAGCTCCTCGAGAAGCGTGTGCCAGCTGGCGGTGAAAGACATATACAGTGGTTGCGTGCCATTCCGACTAAATCTTGTTCACGACGCGACCACTGGCGGGTCGTCCCTTCAACAGACACTCTGATACGGTGTACTTCGGAACTACCGATATGGCTGAGACGTACGCACTCCGTGTCCAGGTCGAGTCACACGAATACGACGGCGAGTTCTATCTCGTTGGCGACGGATACGGGACCCCAGCAGACGTGTTGGACAACGTAGCTGCCGACCACCTCTTGCGAATCGCGAATGCGCGACATATCGAAGAATACCTGCTCAACGTGCTGAAACACGGAGAAAATACAGGCGAAGCCGAGTATGAGGCAACAGACAGCGATGTCGAATGCTGGATTCACGTCGATGTCTCCTACCAGAGGTACGCCTTCGGTGTCGGAGACAGCGTGTTCGAGTTCTCCGGCGTACCGACCAAAAGCGAAATCGCGTCGACTGTCACGCAACTCCAGTCGTAGCTGTGGACTCTCGGTCAGGGATCGAAGTGGTAGATGTAGGGGTGGTCAGCCTTCCCAGCAGGCATAATCCCTTCGAGTAGCTTGCGAACCTCGGATTCGGAGGGGGCACTAGTGATGATCCGATCATCGTAGATCGCTACATAGGCTTCGTTGAGTCCCAACTCGCGCAGTTCGCGACCCAAGCTGCGGGCTCGAGCCTTCCCCATTTCCTGGTGGTAGATCCGCTCCAGTTCGTCGGTTTTCTCCCGCAACTGCTCGATCTCAGACGCATAACGCTCTCGGTTGCGCTTGTTCTTCATGTAGAAGCGCAACTCCTCGGCGTCTGTCTTTTCGTCTTCCTCGGGTACTGGAAGCGAGTCGATGATGCCGAAGCGATGTTTGGCCTCTTCGTACTCGTCGTCGATGTCAGTACTGAGGGAACCCCCGAAGATGATGTTCTTGACCCCGATCCACCCGTCGTAGACGATCTGGTCCTCGAACGGTAACAGGACGACACTCGAGACCGGGACCGGAAGCGCAGATTCATCCCACAGTTCGGCGAACGGAAGTCGAGCCGGGCGGACTGCGTATGCTTTCGGCGGTTCCGTCCAATCGAGGAAGATCGCGTCGTCCTCTCGATAGCGGACGACGACGAACTCTCCGGCGACGAAGTCAGTCCACGCTGCGATCTGTTCGAGATCAGCCTCCGGCAGGTCGGGAGGGTTCTCTTCAACGAAGTCCTCTATCAGGTCCGTCGTCGACTCGTTGTACAGCGTGTTTCGGAGCGGGAGGAGCTCGTCAGTGTAGTGCTGTTCAAGATCAGCGACCGTTTCGATCTCTTCGATGACCTCGAATCGGTCGTTGACATAGACCAACAGATGAGCGTACAGGTCTAGAAACCGTTGCTCGCTCTCCTCGGACAGCCGTCTGTCGGCTTCACTCATCGGTAATAGACGTGTTCACGGGCACACTAATCAGGTGTTTCGAACTCGAAATCAGTCATCGATACTCCGAGATCGTTCGATACGGGACGTAGTAGCCGATCTCGTCGATCCACGTCGACAGCCACTCACCAGCGGTTGATTCATCGATCTTCCCAGCATCGGTTGCAGCCAACAGAACGCCAACCGACCCGACAACGGTCACACCCTGGTCTTTCGCAAACGACCGGGCATCTCCGTCGTCTGTCAGCAGCCGACCGTCGTGTGCGTCAGCGAGGGCGAACGCCTGTGCTTCCCCGGGTTCGAGATGCCCACCAACAACGGCTTTCTGTTTGCGACGGCTTCATTGAATCCGCAGAGGGCGACGGGATTCACTGTTTCACGGCTTGTTCGACGTTGTAGACTGCGGCGGCGAGCACAATTTCACGAAACTGGCGATACCACGCTCGCGCTCGGACGGCGGAGCCGTACGAGCGCTTAATCACCGAATTCACCGTCTCACACACCGACCGCTGGTTGTAGAGGTCATCGTCGATCCGGGCGTTGTGCGCGTGGTCGTACGGTGCGAAGACGCGATGCTTGATCAGCGGTCGAACGCCTTCTGCGCGAAGCTCCTCGCGGAAACCCATATCGTCGTAGCCCTTGTCGGCGGCGAGGCTCCGCAGGTCGCCTGCGTTCCGCAGAG
>NZ_FNIA01000001.1 GCF_900103505.1 Haloarchaeobius iranensis | reverse complement strand
TACCAGACAAGGCCGTTCTGAAGTTCTCGTGTAACCGGACGCGTGCCGTAGACATCCTCGTAGTAGCAGTGGAGGAAGCCACGAAAGAGGTCTGCTGGCTCGTGAACTCGTGTTCGCCCCCGGCAAGCGGGGGCGAACACGTCGTACTCCAGCAGAAAATCGAACTCAAGATACTCGAACAACGGTACTGTCTCGGTAGCCGCCGCATTCAAGAAGTCGTCTACCGAAGCTACGTCTTGCAGGGCGTTGGTACTGCTGGACACAGTTTCCAAACCCTGCGGCCTCCCTTGGGAGGCTTTCTATGACACGCTCCATGGAGGCCTGATTCTGTTCGGTCCCGCCAGTCTGGTTCGCAAAGAACTCGACGCCGGTCTGATACGGTATCCCGTACTCCTGGTCGCAGCTATTGGCATACGGATCCGGGGGATCACTGAAGTGACCCTGCATCTGGAATCGCTTGAAACCACCAGTCCCCGCTATCTCGTCGTAGTCCGTGGCGACGGTACAGTCGCTGTTGTACCGGACTTGGGCCGAGGTCCCGAACTCGTACGTCCAGCTTGAACCAGCAGATTCATCGCTACATCTACTCGGGAAGTCCTCCGACATCGAGCCAGACAGGGAGTTCGCATCCAAGAATCCGACGGTATCGGAGCTACACCCTCCACCACCCCCTCCGCCCGGATCGGTGTGGTCGTTCGTACCGACACCGTCGCTCTCCGTTTGCGAGCCACTGTCTGAGCTGCTAGACTGTGCTGAAACCGGAGCATTCTGGATGCTGTTCGATTTCGGAATCCCCTCGTTCGGAATGTCGATTTCGGCAGTGCTGACAACCCCTACTGATTTCCGGCCTGGTCGTAGAGCTTCACCCACATCTGCGTGCGTGAATCCCTGATCTGCTGGATTGAGTGAGAACGCAACTGAACCGTACTCCGAAGTCGGTCGCTTGACAGTCCCGGTCACTTTGTCGTCGAGTATATCGATCCGGATTTTTAGTGGGAGTTCACGCCCATTCTCACGAACGACGAATTGCTCTGTTGATTAAAAATCAACGACGAGTATTTCCAATCAGTATGACCATAGCGAATTAACGGATGGAGTCCCCCACCCCGACCCCCACACACGCCCCCGAACACGACAGTTTAAACCACGCCAGGAGCCAAGTGGGGGTAGATGAAGACAGCGGACGTGCCGGGGGTCCCGTCGGCGTTCGTCGACCAGCTCCACGAGCAGGGCATCGAGGAGCTGTACCCGCCCCAGGCCGAGGCGGTCGAGGCCGGCGTGACCGAGGGCCAGAGCCTCGTCGCGTCGGTCCCCACCGCGTCGGGCAAGACGCTCGTCGCCCAGCTGGCGATGCTCTCGGCGGTCCAGCGCGGCGGCAAGGCGCTCTACATCGTCCCGCTGCGGGCGCTGGCGTCGGAGAAGAAGGCGGAGTTCGAGGCGTTCGAGTCGTTCGGCGTGAGCGTCGGCGTCTCGACGGGCAACTACGAGTCCGACGGCGGCTGGCTCGCCGAGAAGGACATCGTCGTCGCGACCAGCGAGAAGGTGGACTCGCTGGTGCGCAACGGCGCGCCGTGGCTGGAGGACCTGACCTGCGTCGTCGCCGACGAGGTGCATCTCATCGACGACCGGAACCGCGGGCCGACGCTGGAGGTCACCCTCGCGAAGCTCCGGCAGGTGAACCCCGGGCTCCAGGTCGTCGCGCTCTCCGCGACGGTCGGCAACGCCGGGGACATCGCCGAGTGGCTCGACGCCGAACTCGTCGACTCGGACTGGCGGCCCATCGAGCTCCGGAAGGGCGTCCACTACGGCCAGGCGCTGCACTTCGAGGACGACACCACGCGGGAGGTGCCGGTCCGCGACGGCGAGAAGCAGACCGCCGGGCTGGTGCGGGATACGCTCTCCGAGGGCGGCTCCTCGCTGGTGTTCGTCAACTCCCGACGGAACGCGGAGGCGGCCGCCCGCCGGCTCGGCGACGTGGTCGAGCCGTTCCTCGACAGCGAGACGAAGGAGACGCTCGCCGGGCTCGCCGACGATATCCGCGACGTGAGCGACGCGGAGACCAGCGACGACCTCGCCGACGCCGTCGCCAAGGGCGCGGCGTTCCACCACGCCGGGCTGGCCAGGGGGCACCGTCAGCTCGTCGAGGACGCGTTCCGCGACCGCACGCTGAAGGTCGTGAGCGCGACGCCGACGCTCGCCGCGGGTGTGAACACGCCGAGCCGCCGGGTCGTCGTGCGGGACTGGCGGCGCTACGACGGCACCGGGATGCAGCCGCTGTCGGTGCTCGAGGTCCACCAGATGATGGGGCGGGCGGGCCGCCCGGGCCGGGACCCCTACGGCGAGGCGGTGCTGCTCGCGAACAGCCACGAGGACATCGAGGAGCTACAGGACCGGTACATCGACGCCGAGCCAGAGGACGTCCGGTCGAAGCTGGCGGCCGAACCGGCGATGCGGACCCACGTGCTGGCGACCATCGCCTCCGGCTTCGCCCGGACCCGCGAGGGGCTGCTGTCGTTCCTGGAGCAGACGCTCTACGCCAGCCAGTCCACCGAGGAGGGGCGGCTGGAGCGCGTCGCCGACAGCGTCGTCGACTACCTCGTCCAGAACGGCTTCGTCGAGCGCGACGGCGACGAGCTGACCGCGACGAACGTCGGCCACACCGTCTCGATGCTGTACCTCGACCCGATGAGCGCGGCGACCATCATCGACGGGCTGGAGTCCATCGCGGGCGCGACCGAGCCGACGACCGAGTTCGAGGCCGAGGAGACGACGGCGGGCTTCCAGACGTTCAGCCGGAGCGACGACGGGACGGAGGCCGACGACGGCGATGGCGAAGCACCGGGCGTCGCGGACACCGACATCGACAAGCCCACCCCGCTCGGGCTCTACCAGCTGCTCTCTCGCACACCGGACATGTACGAGCTGTACCTGAAATCCGGCGACCGGGAGGAGTTCACCGAGGTGTTCTACGAGCGCGAGGCGGAGCTGCTCGGCCCCGCGCCGACGGAGTACGAGGAGGACCGCTTCGAGGACTGGCTCTCGGCGCTCAAGACCGCCCGGCTGCTGGAGGACTGGGCCGACGAGGTCGACGAGGACCGCATCACCGAGCGCTACGACGTGGGACCGGGCGACCTGCGCGGGAAGGTCGAGACGGCGGAGTGGCTGCTCGGCGCGACCGAGCGCGTCGCCGGCGAGCTCGACCTCCCCGGCCCGGTCACGGTCGGCGTGCGCGAGGCGAAGAAACGGGTGCAGGACGGCGTGCGCGAGGAGCTACTCGAACTCGTCTCCGTGCGCGAGGTCGGCCGCAAGCGCGCCCGGCGGCTCCACGACGCCGGTATCGAGGACCGCGAGGCCCTCCGCACGGTCGACAAGTCGGTCGTGCTCGCCGCGCTGGGCGACCGGCCGAAGACCGCGGAGACCATCATGCAGAACGCCGGTCGGGAGGACCCGTCCGTCGAGGGCGTCGACCCGGCGAACGAGGTGGTCGCGGACGGCGAGGGTGACAGTGGGGACGGCGCGACGGGCGAGCAGGACGACGAACCACAGAGCCAGACCAGCCTGGGTGACTTCTGATGCGGGTGGTCCAGGGCCGGACGCCGGTCGCCGACGTGGACGAACTCCTCGCGTTCCTCGATACCGTCGCCGCCGAGCACGACTGCGTCGTCCAGGCGTTCGACCCGCGATACGTCGTCGACGAGGCCCACCTACACGTTGCGGTCGACCGTGCGGCCCGCGCCTGGCGTCGTGACGACGCCATCGCCCGCGACCCCGGTGTCGAGGTGTTGCTGTACGCCGCCGGCCGCCGGCAGATCTCCCGCGCACTCGAACTGGGCGTGCCAGAGGGGACCGGCGTGCCGGTCGTCGCCGTCGTCGTGAGCGAGTTCCCCGACGAGCCGTTCGAGACGGACGACCGCGAAGCCGCCGCAGCAGCGGCGCTCGCCGCCGAGTGGAGCGAGGACGAGGTGCTCGAAACGGCCACCGACGAGGCCCGGGTCTGCGAGTTCTTCGACGTCTGCGAGGCGGAGCGCGCCGCGACCGACGCCTCCCTCTCCGAGCTGGTCCGCGAGCGCGTCTCGCTGCTGGTCGTCGAGAAGTGACGGCGGGCGCCCGGAACGCTCCCCGTCAATCATTTACCCGTCTCGGACGAACGCCAGCGCATGCGAGTCGAGTTCGACCGGGACACCTGTATCGGGATGTTCCAGTGCGTGGCGGAGTGGGGCGATGGGTTCGAGAAGGACGAGGACGACGGGAAGGCCGACCTCGTGGGCGGAGAGGAGGTCGGGGAGGACCTGTTCGCCGTCGAAGTACCGGAGGGGGAGGAGCTGGACGCGAAGTTCGCGGCGCGCTCGTGTCCCGTCGACGCCATCGTCGTGTACGACGACGACGGGGAGCAGCTGGTGCCGTAGCGTGCCAAGGACTGGCAAGTGCTTTAGGGTGGGAGTCCGATAGGAGTATTCATGAGTGCGACTCCCCGGATTCTCGTCGTCGACGGCGACGAGGACCGGGCTGCGGAGACGGCGGCTGTACTGACGGACCTCGGTGCCGACGCGGACGTCGAAATCGCCGGGAGCGACGACGAGGCGCTCTCTGCCATCGGGCGGGCGGTGCCGGACTGTGTCGTGACCGAGCAGGACCTGGGCGAGCGGACCGGGCTGGAGCTGCTCGAGACCGTCCGCGCGGTCCACGGGCAGGTACCGGTCGTGCTGTGTTCCGCGATGGGCAGCGAGCGGGTGGCCGAGCGGGCTGTCGCGGCGGACGTCGACGGCTACGTGCGCCGTCAGACCGGCGACTGGGAGGACCGGTTGCGCGAGCGCGTCAGCGCGTGCCTGGAGGCTGGGACCGGGACGGACCGGCTGAAGGAGCGAGCGCTGGACGAGGCCCCGGTCGGCATCACCATCGCGGACGCGAACGCACCTGACATGCCGCTGGTGTACGTCAACGAGTCGTTCGTGCGGCTCACGGGGTACGAGCGCGAGTTCGCCATCGGCCGGAACTGTCGGTTCCTCCAGGGCGAGGACTCGGACCCGGAGGCGATCCAGGCGATGCGCGACGCCATCGAGGCCCAGGAGTCGGAGTCGGTCGAGCTGGTGAACTACACGAAAGACGGCGAGCGGTTCTGGAACCGCGTGGACATCGCGCCGGTCCGGAACAGCGCGGGCGAGGTGACCCACTACGTGGGCTTCCAGACGGACGTGACCGACCGCGTGGACGCCGAGCGCACGGCCGAACACCGCGCCGCGATGCTGGACACCGAGCGCGCGGGGCTCGAACACCTCCTCGACCGGGTCAACGGCGTGGTCCAGGAGACGACGCGGGCGCTGGTCGAGTCGACCACCCGGGCGGGCATCGAACGGAACGTCACGGAGCTGCTCGCCGACACCGACCCGTACACCTGTGCGTGGGTCGGCGAGCCGGACCTGGCGGACGACAGCATCCGCCCGAACGCCATCGTCGGCGGGCCCAGCGAGGGCGACGCGCTCGAGCTCAGCCGGAGCGACGGGCCGGTCGCCCGCGCCATCGAGACCGGCGAGGTGCAGGTCGCGGCCGTCGAGGGGCTACCGACGGCGGCGTGGCACGAGGCGAGAACCGACGACCGATGCGAGATGCTGGCGGCCATCCCGCTGGTGTACCGCGACGCCCGCTACGGCGTGCTGACGGTGTACACCTCCGACGCGGACGCGCTGGACGAACGCGAGGCGACCATCCTCGCCGCGCTCGGCCGGATGGTCGCGACGGCGGTGTCGGCGGCCGAGACGCGCCGGACGCTGACCGCGGACGACATCGTCGAGCTCTCGTTCCACGTCGACGACCGGTCGGTGTTCTTCGTGGACGTGGCCCAGCGCGCGGACGCGACGCTCTCGTACGCGGGGTCGGTGTACCGCGACGACGACACGCTCGGGATGTTCTTCACCGTCGAGTCGGACGACCCCGACGCGGTGGTCGCGATCGCCGAGGAGCACGACGACGTGGCCGCGGCGAAGGTCATCACCCGGAACGAGGGCATCGCGCTCGTCGAGTTCAGCATCGGTAGCTCCGGGCTGCTCTCGACGCTCGCGGAGTACGGCGGCGACGTGACCGACATCGAGGCGTCGCCGGAGACGACGACCGTCGAGGTCGAGCTCCCCCGGGAGGCCAACGCGCGGACCGTGGTGGACAACGTCGAGCAGGCGTTCGGGGGGGTCAGCCTGGGTGCGTACCGCGAGCGCCAGCGCGCCGCGACGACGAAACAGGAGTTCATCGCCGCGCTAGAGGACGAGCTGACCGACCGCCAGCTGACCGCCCTCCAGCGGGCGTACTTCGGGGACTTCTTCGAGTGGCCGCGCCCGACGAGCGGAGACGACCTCGCGGAGTCGATGGGCATCGCTCGCTCGACGTACCATCAGCACCTCCGTGCGGCCGAACGCAAGCTCGTCGGCGAGTTCTTCGACCGCCCGTAGCCCAACTAGGTAGGTATTAGAAAACGCCTGCCCCCGCCAATCCCAACCAGTTCGGTATAGGAGCCGAATGCGTCACCGGACCTCGGCCGCGTGAATCGGGTCATGTTAAACCACACCACGATATAGCAGGCAATTTTTACATCCCACACCCAATCAGTTAGTAAAGCCACATATGTGCTGTGGGTAGAGCACAACTAGTTCGGCACTCATCATAATCAAGCGGACATCGTACGTCTACCCGTACCATGGCAGTACCAGGAGACGAAGCGATTTGGCTATGGATAGGCACGGCAGGCATGACACTCGGCACCCTCGCGTTCCTCGCGATGGGCTGGAACGAGACGGACGAGCGCAAGAAGACGTACTACATCGTCACGACGTTCATCCCAGCCATCGCGGCGGTGTCGTACTTCTCGATGGCGACAGGGTTCGGCGTCATCGACATCCCGAATCACGACTACCCCGTGTACTGGGCGCGGTACGCTGACTGGCTGTTCACCACGCCGCTGCTCCTGCTCGACCTCGCGCTGCTCGCCGGGGCGAGCCGGAACACTATCGGGACGCTCGTCGGCCTCGACATCGCGATGATCGTCACGGGGCTCGGCGGCGCACTGGCGACCGAGGGCGCGGCCCTCCGCATCGCCTGGTGGGGCATCAGCTGTGGCTTCTTCCTCGTCCTGCTGTACTTCCTGGTCGGGCGGCTCACCGCCCGCGCCCAGGAGCAGCCCGGCGAGGTCGGCAGCCTGTTCGGAACGCTCCGGAACCTGACGATGGTGCTCTGGTTCGCCTACCCGGTGGTGTGGCTCGTCGGCACCGAGGGGCTGGCCATCGTCGGCATCGTTCCCGAGACGGCCATCTTCATGGTGCTCGACCTGAGCGCGAAGGTCGGCTTCGGCTTCCTGCTGCTGCGGAGCCACGCCGTCCTCGACTCCGTCGAGACCGACACCGGTGCCGCGGAGAGCCCGGAAGCGGCCTGAATCGCCACCCGACCACACCGCACAGCCACCGAGACACCGCTGTAACCGTTCAACACATCCCATCCCGATGACCAGCATCCCGTCGTACACCGCGTTCCTCGTCGTGTTCGTGGGTATCCCTATCGCGATGCTGGTCCGCAGGGGTCGGCGCGAGCGTCGTCGCCACGCCGGGGTCGCAACCGGCCTGATGGTCGCGGCGGCGCTCGTGTACACGACACCCTGGGACAACTACCTCATCGGACAGGGCGTCTGGTGGTACGCCGACGGCGCGGTCACCGCGCGCATCTGGCTGGCCCCCGTCGAGGAGTACCTGTTCATCGCGCTCCAGCCGGTGCTGGCAGCGCTCTGGATCTATCACCGCGGCTGGGCCGACGCCGGCACCGCCCCCAACGACCCCCCGGCGGCCGACGTGACGACCGACGGCGGCTACGTCACCACGCCGGTACCGAGGGACACGGCGACGATGACGTTCCCGCGCGTCGGCGGTGCACTCGCGTGGCTCGCCGTCGCCGCCGTCGGCCTCTGGGCGGTCACCACCGGCCCGGGGTACTACCTCGGCGCGATACTCGCGTGGGCTGCGCCGGTGCTCGCGCTTCAGTGGGCCATCGGCGGCGGCTTCCTCTGGACCATCCGGCGGCGGCTGGCCCTGCTCGTCGCGGTCCCGACGGGCTACCTCTGGGCGGCCGACTGGCTCGCGATCGAGCTCGGCATCTGGGCCATCTCGCCGACCCACACCACCGGCGTCGGCCTTCTCGGGCTCCCCGTCGAGGAGATGACCTTCTTCCTCGTCACGAACCTGCTCGTCGTCCAGGGAATCGTCCTCTTCCACCGGGTGGTCGAGCGATGGCGGTGAGCGGGACGGCCGTCCGCAAGCGGACCGTCGAGGTGCTGTTCGCTCCCGTCTGGCTCGTCCTCGCCGCGGTCGCGGCCGCGTTCGCGCTCGGCGCGCAGGTGTCGCCCACCCTCGCGGCGGTGCCGCTCGTCGCCAGCGTGCTCGTCCTCGGGCTCCCCCACGGCGCGACCGACCACGTCGTCGCCGCCCACAGCGGGCTCTCGCAGCGGGCGTACCTGTTCGTCGCCGCCGTCTACCTCGTCCTCGGCGGGGCGTACCTCGTCGCGTGGTTCCTCGCGCCCGTCGCGTCGTTCGTCTTCTTCATCGCCCTCACGCTCGTCCACTGGGGACAGGGTGACTGCTACGTGCTCTCCGAACGCTCCGACGGGCGCTACCCGGCGTCGCGCGGCCACACCGCCTTGCTCGTCGCGACCCGCGGCGCCCTCCCGATGCTCGTCCCGCTCGTCGCGTTCCCCGGCATCTACGAGCGGGTATTCGCGTGGACCGTCGGCCTGTTCGGTGTCGGCCCGGACGCCGTCGCGTGGGCGTTCACGCCGGCGGCTCGCACCGTCGTGGCAGGAGCCCTCGCCGTGCTGTTCGCGACGACCCTCGCCGTCGGCTACCGGGTCGACGGCGAGACGTGGCGCCTCGACGCCGCCGAGACCGGGCTGCTCGTCGCCTTCTTCGGGCTCGTCCCGCCGCTGCTGGCTGTCGGGCTCTACTTCACGCTCTGGCACTCGCTCCGCCACGTCGTCCGCACCGTGCTGCTCGACGAGCCGTCGGTCGACGCACTCGCCCGCGGCGACCGGCTGACCGCCGCCCTGCGGTACGTTCGCGACGCCGCGCCGAACACCGTCGGCGCGCTCGCCGTCCTCGCCGCCGTCTGGGTCACGGTGCCACGGACGCCCGCCGGCGTCGAGGGGGCCGTCGCGGCGTATCTGGTGCTACTCGCCGTGCTCACGCTCCCGCATTTCCTCGTCGTGAGCGCGCTCGACCGGGCCCAGGGCGTCTGGTCCGCGGGGGAGACCTGACGCCGGACCGAACGGTTCCGACACAACAGTTATGATATTCGGTGTCGATGCATCCCATAACCATGTCGACCGACGACTACACCGCTCGTCTCCGCGAGTGGGCGGAACTGCTCGACGTTCGGGTATCGGAGGCACAGGCACGTTCCGCACGCATCGAGGTCGCCGGGCCACCGTCGCAGCGTGACGGCGACGAACCGACGTAGAAACCGAGTTACGCGATCTTCTCGTACTGTTCGGAGAGCTTGTCGGCCGCCTCGCCGAGCTGGTCGCGCTCGAACTCCGAGAGGTCCCACTCGACGACCTCCTCGACGCCGTCACTGCCCAGCTTGACGGGGACGCCGAGGCCGACGTCGTCGTGGCCGAACTCGCCCTGGAGCTTGACCGACGCCGGCAGCACCTCGCCGGTGTCGCGCAGGATGGCCTCGACCATGTGGGCGACGCCCGTCGCCGGGCCCCACTCGGTCGCACCCTTGCGCTCGATGACGTTCATCGCCGACTCCTTCAGGTCGCCGAGGATCTCCTCCTTCTCGTCGTCGCTGAACTCGGGGTCCGCACCGTCGACGCGGACCTTCGAGAAGACCGGGACCTGCGCATCGCCGTGCTCGCCCAGGATGGTCGCCTCGACGTTCCCGACCTGCGTGTCGAAGCGCTCGGAGAGCACGTAGCGGAAGCGCGCGGAGTCGAGTCGGCCACCGAAGCCGACGACCTTGTTCCGGTCGCGGTCGCCCGCCTCGTACAGGTGGCGGTTGAGCAGGTCGACCGGGTTCGACGTCGTCACGGTGACGAAGTCGTCGTTGTGCTCGGCCAGCGAGGAGCCGATGTCCTCCATGATGGGCGCGTTGTCGCCCGCGAGGTCGATGCGGGTCTGGCCCGGCTGGCGCGGGATGCCCGCCGTGATGACCACGACGTCCGAGCCGGCCGTGTCCGCGTAGCTGCCCTGGCGGACGGTCGTGTTCGAGTCGTACGCGATGCCGTGGTTGGCGTCCGCGGCCTGGCCGACCGTCTCGTCTTCCTTGTCCGGGATGTCCACGAAGACGAGCTCGTCGACCACGTCACGAAGCGCGAGGTTGTAGCCTGCGGCGGCCCCAACGGTGCCGGCCGCACCGACTACGCTAACTTTCGCCATAACACTCGAAACTGCTCCCGATTCTCGGTTAAACGTGTCGAAGTCGGCATTGCTGGCGACCGCACGCGCGTGGTCCCGGTGCGTCGGTCACTCGCCGCCCCCGCCGCTGCGCTGGCCGAGCACGTAGCCCGCACCGAGCACGAGGGCCGCACCGCCGACACCGCCGGCGACGAGCGTCGGCGAGAGGCCACCGGTCCCGCCGTCGCCGTCCGACGTGCCGGTGTCGGTACTGCCCCCGCTGGCGGGGTCCTCGCCGTCGCCGCTGCTCGTCCCGCCGGCCGTCCCGTCGTCCGCGGCGGCGTCGTCACCGTCGGCGTCGACGTCCGCGCCGCTCCCGTCGACCGTGACGGTGCCGCCCTTGACCGCGGTCGCCAGCTGGCTCGACTCGTCGTTCGCGGAGGTGTCCGCCTCGACGAACGCGAGGTCGGTCTCGTCGCCAGCGTCACCGACGACGGTGAACGTGACGCGTGCAACCGTCGGCGACTGCGTCCCGCTGGACTGCGACTGGGTCATGAACACCCAGCCCTCGTTCGCGTTCTGCACCGGGTCCGAGAAGTCGGCGCCCTCGACGGACTCGAACCGCAGGACCGACGGGTCCCACGTGAGGTTCGCCTGGTAGCCCGCGACGTTCTCCCCCTCGACGGCGACCGCCACGGTCACCGTCTCGCCCGGCTCGGCGCTCGCGTCGCCGACCGCGATCGTTGCCTCGGACTGCTCGGCCGCGACGACGCCCGGCGCGAGCGCCCCGCAGACCATCGCCAGGGCCACGAGCACGACGAGCCCCGACGCGTGACGTTTCGATGCCATCGTTACCTCGGCTTTCGGCTACAGCGAGATAAACGTACAGGATACATCGGGGCGAAAAATAGGCGTGGTCGGCTGCCGTTTCGCGGTGGCGGCGAGGCCGACGGTCGGCCCAGGACCCCTGGCGGTTCGCGGACTCCGCCCGACGATGTACTGCTGGACGAGCGTCGCGTCCCGGACGATGGGTGCCCACCCGGCGAGTCGATGGCAGTACCCTTTTCGACTTCGCACACGTTCCACCCACCATGAGCGAGGAGTTCGACAAGGAAGCCGAACGAGAGAAGCTCCGCGAGCAGTTCGCGACCGAGGAGGAGGAACGCGAGCAGACACGTCGGATGAGCGAACTCCTGCTGAAGGGCGCGACGATGACGAACAGGCACTGCGACCGCTGTGGCGACCCCGTCTTCCGCCAGAACGGCCAGGAGTTCTGTCCGTCCTGCCAGGGTGGGGGACAGGCGGCCGCCCAGCAACAACAGCAGCAGCGACAACAGCAGCAACAGCAGTCCACCAGCGACTCCGAGACGGAGCCGGCACCCGAGCTGGACGAGGCGTCGGACCCCGGGACGGAGCCGGCACCCGAGCCGGCCACGGAAGGGCCGGCTCGTACCCGTACCACCACCCCGACGGGGACAGCCGAGACGCCGGACCGAACGCCCGCTCCTGAGCCCATCGAGCGGACGCCACGGGTCGACGACCGAACGCCGACGACGCCGACCGACGCCACCGAGTTCGACGACGCGGCCGCCGCCATCGAGGCGACCATCCGGCGGTTCAGCGCGGCCGCCGCGAACACCGACGACCCCGCCAGAGCGCGAGAGTACCTGCAGACCGTCCGCGAGGCGAGCGACACGCTGGCGGCGCTGCGCGGTCGCTGAAACGAGAATCCGTCCCTACCGTCCGGGTTCGTACTGGCTCCCGACGACCTCGCGAATCCGTTCTGCGGTGACGGAGCCGACGCCGTCGACGGCGAGCAGCTCGTCCTCGGTGGCCGACAGCGCGTCCTCGACGGTGCCGAAGTGCGCGAGCAGCGACCGGGCCGTCACCGGGCCGATATCCGCGATGGCCCCGACGACGTACTCCTGTTGCTCGGCGAGTGTCTTCTTCGCCTTCTCGCCGTGGACGGACACCTCGCGGTCGTTCTTCGTCTGCTCGCGCCCGGCGATGACCGCGAGCAGGTCGCGGGTGTCGGCCTCGCTCTCGGTGCGGAGGACGCTGACGCCGAAGTCGACCGCGAGCGACGCGAGCGCCCCCCGGACCGCGTTCGGGTGGATGTCGCGGGTGCCGACGAGGCTGTCCGTCCCCTCGATGACGAGCACGGGGCGGGCGTAGTGCCCCGAGAGGTCCCTGAGCTGCTCGAACAGCGAGCGGTCGCTCCCGGTCAGGGTGTCGAGGAAGTCGGCGACGGACTTGCGCTCGACGGCGACGCGGTCCGAGAGCACGTAGTCGCCGACCGCCAGCGTCTCCAGTCGGGTGGTCACGTCGTCCCGGGTCGAGAGTTCGCGGGGGATGGCGGAGTCCATCTCACGCTGGTCGATGACTACCTCGGCGAGGTCCTCGTCGGGGTCGGTCTCCGCGGTGGCCACGACGCCGTCGCTGGCGTCGCCCTCGGTCGCGGACTCGTCGACAGCGGCCTCGCGCTCTTCGGTCGCTGTCTCGGATTCGGCGGCGGCGGCAGCCTCCCTCTCGTCTCCGTCGTCGCCCCCGAACTCCTGCAGCCCGGGCTGCATCTCCTCCTCGCCCTCGTCGAACTCGCCGAGGCTGGTCTGCCCGTCGTCGAGGTCGGCAGCGACCTCGTCGGCGACGCCCTTCAGCTCGCGGAGCTCGGACTCCATCTGCTTCTCCTTGCGCCGCGAGATCCAGAAGTACGCCTCGTCGCGGGTGTCCTCGGCCATGAGGACGACGACCCTGCCCTCGGTCTGGCGGCCGGTCCGACCCTTCCGCTGGATGGATCGGATGGCCGTCGGCACCGGCTCGTAGAACAGCACGAGGTCGACCTCGGGGACGTCCAGCCCCTCCTCGGCGACGCTGGTGGAGACGAGCACCTCGAACTCGCCGTCCTTGAACGCCGAGAGGGTCTCCTGTTGTTCCTTCTGGGTCATCCCGTCGGAGCCCTCCTTGTCGCCCTGCCCGACGAACCGGCGCGTCTCGAAGTGGTTCGAGAGGAAGTCGGTGAGCGCCTCGGCGGTGTCGCGCGACTCGGTGAACACGATGACGCGCTCGCCGTCCTTGATGCCGAGCGTCTCCGCGAGCAGGATGCGCGCCTTCCGGTACTTCGGGTGGATGTCGTCGAACGAGTGGGCGCGGCGGATGGCCTCCTCGACCTTCGGCTCGGAGATCATCCGCTGACTGGCCTTCGACGCCCCCGACGACCGCGCGGCGTTCTGCTGGCGCTCGAAGTACCGGCAGGTCGCCTCGACGGACTGCGTCTCCACGTAGGTGACCGCGGTCCGGAGCTTGCGTATCTCCGCGAGGAAGCTCATCCCCTCGTAGCCCGCGGACTGGTCGTTGTCCATCATCTGCTGGAGCTGGCCCTGTATCTCGTGTATCTCGCGTTCGGAGAGGTCAGGCGAGGTCTTCCGGGTGACCCCGAGCTCCTTCAGCTTGCCCAGCCGGTCCGAGATGACGTCGTTGAGCGCGTCGCGTATCTCGATGACCTCGTCGGGGAGCTGTATCTTCTCCCACTCGACCTCCGTGTCGTGGGTGTACTCGTCGACGTCGGCGTCGTCCTCGGTCATCACCTCCACCTCGCGGATGCCGAGGTTCTCACAGACCTCCTGTATCTCCTCGGCGTCACCGCCGGGCGAGGCGCTCATCCCGGTGACCAGGGGGTCGGCGGCGTCGCCGTGGTAGCGCTCGGCGATGAAGTTGTACGCGTAGTCGCCGGTGGCGCGGTGGCACTCGTCGAACGTCAGGTGGGTCACGTCCCGCAGCGAGACGCGGCCGCCGACGAGGTCGTTCTCGACGACCTGTGGCGTCGCGATGACCACGGTGGCATCCGCCCAGAGCGCCGCCCGGTCCTCGGGGCTCACGTCGCCCGTGAACACGACTATCTCGTCGTCCGGGATGGTGAGGGCCTCGCGGTAGAACTCGGCGTGTTGCTGGACGAGCGGCTTCGTCGGCGCGAGCAGCAGCGACTTCCCGCCGACCTCGTCGAGCCGGCGGGCGGTCACCAGCAGGCTGACCGTCGTCTTCCCGAGGCCGGTCGGCAGGCAGACGAGGGTGTGGTCCTTGGTCGCGGTACCGGCCAGTCTGAGCTGGTAGAGCCGTCGTTCGAGGAATCCGGGCGTGAGCAGTGCGTGCTCGATGGACTCCCCGTCGCTGTCCGTCGTCGCCATCTACCGCGGGTTTGGGCGTCGTCCCGGTTAAGGGTTCGCCGACCGCGGTGGAAGTGAAACGGCGGACGGAATCCACCTGTCGCCGTTCCGGATGCTATCTCGTTTCAGACACTTTTACGTCGCGGGAGTGGCTGGACAACCAGCAGTATGTCTCAGCTTAACGTACACTGTTCGGTGCCACGCTAACCCTGTTCGGCGGGTTCCTGTTCCTCGGCGACAACCTCACTCTGACCCCCGATATCGGCTACTGGACGATGCTGCTCGGGGTCGGCATCAGCTTCGTCGCTCTCGTCGCTGCCAGTGCCGGCGACTCGAGCTGACGCTCCGCCGGGCGACGCGTCAACACGCGTGACCTGGCCGGGGAAGTCAGTCGATGAGTTCACCGACGAGCTCGATGAGCAGCTCCTCGTCGCCGAGGACGGCGACGACGACGGCGAGCACGAGCAGGACGACCGCGGCCGCGATGACGAGTTCGAGTGTGGTCATGCTGCACCCGGAGTGTGCCCGCCGTTCGGCTGAGAAGATTCGTCCTATGTGCGTAGGGACGGTGCGACGCGGGCGCGTACGTCGCCGCGGCCGCGTCACGCGAACACCGTCACGACCGCGTCGACGGGCTCGCCCGTCCCGACGAGCACCGCCGCGGCCGTCACCGACGCGAGGATGGGGATGGTGAGGTTGTCGTCGATGACGTACGTCGCGACGACCGGCTTGACGCCGTCGGCCAGCGTGGCCGCGACGGCGGCACCGACGGCCGCGACGGTCGGCAGGAACGGCAGCGCGAACACGAGCGAGACGGCGAACATCGTCGCGAGGACGCGCAGGCGCTTGACCCGCCGCAGCTCGCCCGAGCCGAGCAGGCCGCTGATGGGGTCGCCGAGGGTGAGCATGTACATCGCGGGCACCGCGACCGCGGGGACGAACAGGAGGCCCGCGAACGTCCCGCCGAACATGTACAGGGCGTAGCCCGCGAGGTTGTCCTGTTCGTACTCGCGGGTGAGCTTCTCGAAGATTGCCCAGTCGAGGCCGACGAACAGCCGGATGACCTCCAGGGCCAGTGCACTGACGGTCGCCAGGACGAGCACGTACCGGACCACCTGCCAGGGGAGCTCCGGGACGGCGTCGAGCTGGCCGACGACCCACGCAGTCGGCAGTATCGACCCGCTCGCGTGGACCAGCCGTCTGGCGACCTCGTCGTCCATCTCAGTAGTCGTCGAACGTCGCGTCGCCTGTTCGGAGCGCGGTCAGCGTCTCGACGAGGTCGTCGAGGTCGACCCGGGTCTGGGCCGTGGAGTCGCGCTCGCGGATGGTCGCCGTGCCCTGCGGGTCGCCGTCGAGGGTGACACAGAACGGCGTGCCGACCTCGTCCTGCCGGCGGTAGCGCCGGCCGATGGAGCCCGAGTCGTCGTAGGTGACCGACAGGCCCGCGTCGCGCAGCTCCTGTGCCACCTCGCGGGCGCGCTCCGGCAGTCCGTCCTGGTCGGTGAGCGGGAACACGCCGACGAACGTCGGGGCGACCTCGGGTTCGAGCGAGAGGTAGTTGCGGTGCTCGCCCTCGACCTCGTCCTCGCTGAAGGCGTGGTGGACGACCGTGTAGAGCGCGCGGTCGACGCCGAACGACGGCTCGACGACGTGCGGCGTGATGTGCTCGCCGGACTCGGTCACCTCGTCGACGCTGAAGTTCACGTGCTCGGTCGGGATCTCGTAGGCTTCGCCGTCGACCTCGACGGA
The DNA here is from genome assembly GCF_900103505.1 of Haloarchaeobius iranensis. Lineage (GTDB taxonomy): Archaea > Halobacteriota > Halobacteria > Halobacteriales > Natrialbaceae > Haloarchaeobius > Haloarchaeobius iranensis. The sequence goes on along the minus strand of NZ_FNIA01000001.1, from coordinate 286,907 downwards.
CACCGAGTCGCCGTCGAAGGCCGTGCGGTCGCGTTCGGCGAGCGACTGGAGCGCCTCGGCGATGCCGGCGGCCGCGCCCCCGAACTCCGGACCGAGGTAGCTCATGTCCGGGTCGACCGTCGCGCGCTCGACCGTCTTCGCCTCGTCGTACTGCTTGAAGAGCGTGAAGTCGTCGTCGGAGTGCTCGGCGTGCTTCGAGAGGTCGTAGTCGCTCCGGTAGGCGAAGCCGGCGAGCTCGATCCAGTCGCCGTCGACCTCGGCCTCGGCGTCCCAGCAGTCCGCGGCGTAGTGCGCCAGCTCGCCGGGGAGGTGCTGGCGGAACCGGAACCGCTCCATGTCGACGCCGACGCGGTCGTACCACTCCGTCGCGACGCCGAGGTAGTACGCCACCCACTCGTCGCCGATGACGCCCTCGTCGACCGCCTCGCCGATGGTCCACTCGGTCGTCGCGGCGTCGGGGTCCGCCTGCATCTCCGCGGAGTACAGCGGCGCGGTCACGTCGCGGACCGCGTCGAGGTCCGGTTCGTCCTCCTCGGGGTCGACGAACAGCTCGAGCTCGGCCTGCGTGAACTCCCGGACCCGGAGCAGCGACTTCCGGGGCGAGATCTCGTTGCGGTAGGCGCGACCGATCTGGGTGACGCCGAAGGGGAGCTGGTTGCGGGCGTACTCCTTCAGCTGCGGGAACTCCACGAAGATGCCCTGTGCCGTCTCCGGCCGCAGGTAGCCCGGCTGGGAGGAGCCGGGGCCGATGCTCGTCTCGAACATCAGGTTGAACGCCGTCACCGCCTGGCCCGCGAGGCCGGCACCGCAGCTCGGGCAGACCAGCTCGAACTCCGCGATGAGCTCCTCGACCTCCGGGATGGGGTAGCTCTCGGCCTCCTCGATATCGGTGTTGTCCTCGATGATGTGGTCCGCGCGGTGGCTCTCGCCGCACTCCGGGCACTCGACGAGCATGTCGTCGAAGCCGTCGAGGTGGCCGGACGCCTCGAACACCGGCTCGGGGGCGACCGTCGGCGCGTCGACCTCCAGGTTGCCCTCCTGGATGGTGAACCGGTCGCGCCAGGCGTCCTCGATGTTGCGCTTGAGCGCCGCGCCCTGCGGGCCGAACGTGTAGAAGCCCGAGACACCGCCGTACGCGCCGCTGGCCTGGAAGAAGTAGCCCCGTCGCTTCGCGAGCTCGACGACGTCCGCCGTCTCAGTCATACAGCGCCTCCAGCAGGTCGATGTCCCTGACGATGCCGACGAGCGGCTCGCCGGACACCATCGGGACCTGCTCGATGTCGTGCCGGACCATCAGCTGGGCGGCCTCGACGATCGTCTTCTTCGCGGAGACCGTGACGATGTCCTCGGTCATGAACTCGGAGACGGGCGTCGCGGGGATCTCGACGTTCCGGGTCGGCAGGTAGCGGCCACCGACGGCCTTGATTCCCTCCCAGGCCCACTCGTCGTCCTGGCCGGCGATGGAGTCGCCGGTGTCGTCCTCGCCCTCGACGATGCGAGCGACCTCGACGATGTCGACCTCCGTGACCATCCCCGCGAGGTCGGTCTCGTCGTCGAGCACGACCGCGTACGGGACGTTCGCGTAGTAGAGCTGTCGCTCGACGACCGGCAGCGGCGTGCCGGTGTAGGTGGTGTTCACGTCGCGGGTCGCCACGTCGCCGACGACCGCGTCCGTCTCGACGTTCTCGCGGGCGATGGCGTGGATGACGTCGGTGATGGTGACGATACCCTCGAGCTCGCCGTCGACCACCGGCACCCGGCGCGCACCAGCCTCCACCATGAGGCGCGCGACCTCGGTGAGGTCCGTGTCCTGGGTCGTCGTCGGCACTTCCTCGTCCATCAGCAGCGCCAGCTGGTCCTCGTCGGGGCGCTCGATGAGCAGGTCCCGCGAGACGAGACCGCGGTACGCCTCGACGCCGTCCGTCTCTTTCACGACCGGGACCGATGAGAAACCGTACTCCTGGAGATACTCGAGCACGTCGTCGCGGGTGCCCGGCAGCTCGACGGTGACCAACTCTGAACGGGGCGTCATCGCGTCGGCAACTTTCATACCGGCGGGATACGTGCAAAAGCCGCTTAAAGGCCCTGTTTCTTCGTTGGGCCATCACACGCCCCCGCCCCGTGCCAGCAGCTCACATGAAGTCAGCGATGCCCGTCTGGCGGTTCGTGTCGTCCTCGAACACCGACGAGAGCGCCTTCTCCAGCTTCTCCAGGCGCTGGACGGTGTACGGTCGGCAGCCGAACTCCTCGGCCACCATCAGCGCCGTCTGCATGTACTTGTTCACCGAGCCCTGGTGGACCGTGAGGTTCACCCGGCCACCGCACTCCCGGCAGTCGCCGGTCAGCGGCATCCGGCGGTACTTCTCCCCGCAGTCCAGACACCGCGTCTCCTGCCTGGAGAACGCCCGCAGGTTCCCGATGAGGTCCGGCAGGAAGTGGTACTCGATGATGCGCTCGGCCACGTCGGTCTCGTCGACCGCCCGGAGCTTCCGCGAGAGGTGCAGCTGGGCGTCCATCTTGTCCTGCATCGACCCCAGCGTCTTGTACGCCGACAGCGCCGGCCCCATGTGAATGTCCGTCGTGTCGTGCGTGTGGGCGAAGTCGGTGTACTCCCGCTCCGTGCCGAGCGTCTCCTCGGCGATCGTCATGATGTCCTCCACTTCTTCGGGGTCGGCCATCTCGCGGGTCGCCTCGTAGAACTCGGTCGGGTACTCCCACATGATGTCCATGTTGTGCGCCTCGTCGTCGATCTCGGAGGGGTCGATGCGGCTGGACATCACGAGCGGCGCGTCCATCTTGCCGCCCCGCTGGTCCGGCAGGAACGCCTTCGAAAAGTTCAGGAGGCCGTCGAGCAGAAGCATGACGCAGTCCTCGTCGCCGTCGCACTGCTTCTGTGAGGTATCATTCGCGATCAACGAGTGAGTGTCCTCGACAGTCAGACAGTACGTGTGTTCGTAGTCAGACTCGACGTACGAAACCTCGGTGATTTCGTCGATGTAGTATTCGCCCGAGCCTCCGTCAAAAATCCGTCTGGCCCTTGGCTCGATGCTCTCGACGTGTCCAGCCAGTCGTTCTCGCTTGCGGGACAGATGAAGGTCGACTCTCTCGGCGAACCGAACTGCATCAGACGAGCTAACGTTGATTACGAACGACACAGCCGACATTGATTCATCATCATCGTTGTAGAAGTCCGGGAACTTCTCGACGAGAGGCGCGGGCTCAGTAGTGGTAACCTTCGCGGTGATTCCGATTCGAGTGAGTAATGCGAGTAGGTCCTCTTTGAGCTCTCGACTCACAGTCGTCGCCTGAACCATCAACGAATTCTTGTCGACCATCCCGTCGCCACTGAAGTATCCACCGAGATACGAACCGACGAGTTCGTCTGGTGCGTCGAAGATGCAGGCAGGAACTCGTTTATCCTCTGCTCCGGTACCGCAGTCAAGTACACTCTCAAACAACACACGCGGCAAGCGGCCCGAGACGGTTACCTTCGCATGGTTCTCTCGATATGCTTCGACACCGAGTGCAGATCTGAGCGTGTCCTCGAAGAACTCACGCGCTTCCATTTCGACACCAGAGATAGTCGTCTGATGAATCGTCCCCTTCGGAGTTGACTGCTCGCGAGCGAATCCCTCGGCTGTGTAATAACCAAGGAGCGTGGCGAACTCCGAATCAACCTCGACAAACCGGTCAATGTCGACGCAGTCTCGTTTCATTCCGAGCGCAACGTCGTCGGGAACGTTCTCGACGACAGCGTCCGGGGAACCCAGCAACTCGATCAGGAGGGATGCCGGTACGCTTTCCCGGTAGACGTAGTTGCTCAATCCTTTCTTCGTCAGACCGAGGAACTCCGCCGTGCTCTTCAGTGGATAGAACTGTCCGTTCCAGTCGTCCTCCAGTACAGCAGTGAAGAGGTCGTAGAGTTCGTCTTTTTCGAGACCTTTCACCATGAGCGACTCGTTCGGAACTTCGTCACTCACGAGGAGCTCTTCCAGGAGGTCGAGCCTGATTTCGGACCCTGCAACGTCTATTTCTGCAGGTGTTACCAGTGAATCCGAAGGTGTGAGTTCGTTAGCCCGCTTCGAGGTTACCCCGGCGTCGAAGACGTGGACCTCGTGGTCCGGAGTCACAGTAATCTCTCTGCCACCCCGAGTCTCGATTTCGACCAGGTGCTCCGTCGACCGGTGTCTCGACACCGCCTCGACCGGCTTCCGGACGAGCGTGCCGTCGTCGGCGAGCGACGGGACCGACACCTCCCCATCGAGTTCCTGCACGAGCGTCCCGAAGTCGTCTTCCTCCGCGGACTCGGGGTCCAACCGTTCCTCCACGAACGAGCGAATCTCGTCGTAATGCGTTGCTCCCGACTCGTCCTCGAACCATATCTTCGTCTCCGGGTGGAAGCAGTTCCGGCGCTTCGCCGCGTGGAAGTACGGATGTGCGTACCCGACGGCCGCACTCGTGAATCCCACGACCCGCCCGACGGTCGCGGCGGAGGTGTGGGGGGCCATCCCGAAGACGAGTTCGCCGACGAGCTCCTCGCGCTCGTCCATCTCGTAGAACGGTTCGAGGCCGTAGTAGGACTCGAGCAGGTCGTCGACGAAGTCGGCGGTCTTGAGCATGTGCTCGGCCGCGCCGTCGGAGAGGACGACGTCCTGCACCTTCAGCTCGACGAGCTGGTCGTCGTGGCGGAGCTCGTCGCCGTGGACGTCAGTCTCGTAGCCCAGCGCGCGGAGCTGGTCGGCGGTGACGTCGAGCTCGGTGGCGCGGACGGCGGTGACCGGGAGGTCGGTCATGTCGTAGCGGACGGTACCGTCCTTGAACGCGGTGACGCCGTGTTTCGCCCGGAGGACGCCCTTGGCCATGGGCTCGGGCGTCTTGTTCGTCGAGGAGAGCCCCTTGACGCCCTTGAGGATCTCGAAGGAGTTCTCGCGCTCGCCGACCTCGTCCATGGCGTCCCAGTACTGCGCCTTGAGGTCGATCTCGTGGAACTCGACGCTGGTGCCGTCGACCTCGCAGTGGTCGCAGTGGACCCGGCCGGCGTCGTCGGGTTCGAGCTCCTGCTCGCAGTCGGGACAGAAGTAGTACGGCTCGGTGCGCTCGCCGCAGTCGGGACAGCGCGTCTCGAAGGTCTGCTCGCCGCAGCCGGTGCACTCGCGGGTGCCGACCTGGGCCTCGATGCGGCCGGGGGTCGAGCGCATGTCGGGTGCGTGTTTCGCGCCTTCGGCGACCGAGCGCTGGCTGCCGCCGGCCTCGCCGACGGGGAACAGCGTGTGGACGGCGGGCGAGAGGTCCCGGGACTCGGACTTCTCGGGGCGGCCCATCCGGTTGCCGACCCGGGTGGGAGCGCGCTCGCGGACGGTGAACGGTGCGACCTCGTTGACGGCCTCGATGGCGTTGGTGCCGAGCGGCCGGTCGTCGTCGCGGTCGGTCGGCTCGGCGTCCTGTCCGGCGTCGACCGTGTCGTCGCTGGTCCCCCAGGTCAGTGCCCGGTCGGAGAGGTCGGAGAGCGTCCAGGTGCGGTCCAGCTCCTCGTCGATGCCGAGGCTCCGGAGGAAGGGGACGTAGTCGCGGACGAGGAGTTCGTCGTCGGTCTGGTGGTGCGGTTTCAGCAGCGTCTCGACGGTCTCGCGGACCTCGCCGCGGCGCGGGACGTGCAGGGTGCCGTCCTCGACGTCGCCGTCGGCGACGGCGTCGGCGAGCTCGTCGAAGGCAGCGACGGAGATGTCGTGCCAGACGTAGGTGTACGCCGGGTGGAGGGGCGCGTCGTACTCGGTGGCCCACTCGAGCGCCTCCTCGGCGCTGGGGTCGTCGAGGTCGACGTGTGGGGAGTCACGCAGCGCCTGGAGGTCCGCGCCGGCGTCGTCGAACTCGCCGCGCCACCACTCGACGGTGTAGGAGGCAGGGGCGAGGGGGTGGTTGTTCTCGACGAACTCGCCGTAGTTGACCAGGTACTCGCCGAGGTCGAGGATGCGCTCGACGCCGTTCCGTATCTCGAGTGCCTCCTCGGGGTCGTCGACCTGGCGCACGTCGCCGTTTGCCAGCCGGACCGTCGGCCCCTCGATGGAGTCGACGGGGACGACGCCGGCGGCCTTGCCGGGTCGTTCGGTCTTGATCTGGGTGCCCGTCGCGAGGAAGTCGTCGACGAGGTGCATCGTGGCAGGGTGGACGCCGGCGGTCGCGAAGCCGTGGTTGCGCGCCCGGCCGTAGCGCAGCCGGAAGCCCCCCGACTCGCAGGGATGGCTGAAGACTGGCCGGCCGGCGATGAGGTCGCGCAGGAACTTCTGGCTCTTCTCGACGCGGGGCGGGCCGTTCGGGCCGTCGGCCGCCTCGCTCTCGCCGTCGCCGTCGTCGCCGGTGTCGGCCCCGGCATCGTCCCCGGCGTCGCTCTCGGCCTCGTCGCCCGCGTCGCCGCTCTCGTCGTCGTAGTACGTGCCGTCGATGAGGTCCTGGAGCCACGGCCAGTCGACCTCGTCGAGGTTCTTCGTGTAGCGCTGGATCTTCGGGGCCTTCAGCGCGATGCCCTCCGCGAGGACGAGGCACATCCCCCCGCGGGCGGAGTTGGTGTCGACGCGTTCGAGGTCGCGGAAGCCGGAGACCTCCTCGTCGCCGGTCGCCTCGCCGTCGAGCATGATGGGCATGTGCTCGGCGATGAACTTCGTCTCCTCGTCCTTCGGCGAGTACTGGAGGCCGGTCTCCTTGTCGTACAGCGCGATCTCCTCGGCGTAGCGCTCGACCTCGTCACCCCGAGCCTTGTACTGGTCGATGTCGAGCAGCGCACGGGCGTAGTCCGCGACGAGCACGGAGAGCGCCTGTGCGGTGCCACCCGCGGAGCGGATGGGCCCCGCGTAGTAGACGTTGATGAACTCGGTTCCGTCGTCGTTCTCCAGCAGTTCGACGCGGTCGATGCCCTCGATGGGGGCCGCGACGACGCCCTCGGTCAGCAGGGCGACGGCGGTCCGGACCGCGCCCTCGACCTTCCCCTCGCGGGACTCGTAGTCGCCGACGGTGCCCTCGACGAAGTCCTCGACGAGTTCGAGCGCGGCCTCCTCGCGGGACATCTGGCCCTCGAGTTCGCGCACCCGCTCGGCGACGCCGTCGATGCCGAGGATGTTCTCGACGCGGTCGGCCATGTCGCGGGCGGTCGGAATCTCGACCTCCGGTTCGGGGTCCCCGCCGGACGCCTTCGCGCGCTGGGCGAGGTCGAACGCCTCGTCGAGGCGCGATTCGATCCGTTCGAAGTAGCGCTCGTCTGCCTCCCGCATTATAGCCAGAGGTCCAGGTCGGTGGTCTCGTCGTGCTCGCGGACGAGGGGGTCCTCGAACGCACGGACGTACAGTTCGCCGGCCCAGACCGTCGCGGCGTCCAGGTGGCCGGCGAGCGCGCCGCCGCTGGGTCGCGAGAGCACGGCGTGGGTGTGTGCGAACGGCTCGCCGTCGAGGTCGGCGACGTTCCCGACGCAGGCGGCGACCTCCAGGGGCTCGTCGAAGGTCACCGCGTCGTACTCGCAGGTCGCCTGGTCGTAGAACCAGACCTCGGCGTCCTGGACCGCGCCGAGTCCGGTGAACCAGGCGGCCTCGATTCCCTCGTCGACAGCCAGCGTCTCGAGCTGCTCGCGCCAGTCGCCGCCGGTCTCCAGTCGGCACAGGAACTCCCGCTCGGTGGCGACCTCCCGGTAGTGCATATCCCCGTGAAGGGGGGTCGACGGCAAAAAGGTAGTGTCATCGACCGTGGCCGGCGCCGCGGCTGGTCGGTGCTGCGTCGCGAGAAGGACCGACCGGCGTTATCGCCAGGCCGGGAGGTCCGGTGCGTCCTCCGCCTGCATGGAGAGCCAGGCTCCATCCTCTGTGATGTCTGCGATGACGTACTCCTGGGCGGAGCCTTCACCATCGACAGACGCTACGACGTCGCGCTCGTCGGGGAACTCCGACGAACCTGGCTCGGATGCTGCCATATGAGGCTCTCTCTCATGCCCACTGATAAACGCGTCGAATCGGCACTCCAGTTTACTCGTTTTGCACGCGTGCACCCGTCCGAGGCAGGTCTCAGCCGTCTACACGGTCGGTCGTGGTTTGACAAGGCTCCAGACGGACGGCGTACTTTAATGCACCTCTACCAGCAACATTGCCGTGTTGGCAGTTGACATTCTCGTGTGGGGAAACCGTCCGACGAGACGGGAGTTACTTAAACATTAGGGTATGTAAAACAGCCACAGGCCTAAACGGTAATTTTAACCATATCGTCCCAAAAGGGGTGCGTGGGATGACAGACAATACCAGCATTGACCGCCGTCGCTTCCTGAAGGCGACCGGTGGCACAGCTTCTGCAGTTGCAGTCGCGGGATGTCTCGGCGGTGGCGGTGAAGGAGACGGCACCGACACGCCCGAGGACACCGAGACCGAGCCGATGGAGACCGCGACGGAGCAGACCACCCGAGATACGGGTGATGACCGCGAGCTCCTCGACAAGACGTTCCAGCTCATCAACTCGACGATGAGCACCCTCGACCCGGTGGCCGCGACGGACACCGCGTCCGGGACCGTTATCCAGAACGTCTTCGACGCACTGATGAACTACCCGAACGGCGAGATAGAGGTCGAGCCGCTCCTCGCCGCCGACTTCGAGGTCTCCGACGACTTCACGACGTACACGTTCAACATCAAGGAGGACGCCCAGTTCCACAACGGTGACGAGGTCACCGCGCAGGACTTCGTCTACTCCTTCGAGCGTCTCGCGGGGTCGTCCAACAGCCGGCGTGCGTACTTCACGACGTCCTACGCGATGGGCATCGAGCAGTCGGCGGACAGCGATGGCAACTACGAGTGGGGTTCGCTCGGCGCGACGGCCGTCGACGACAAGACCTTCGAGCTCAGCCTCCAGCAGCCGTTCGCGTCCACACTGGAGATGCTCGCCTACACCTCGTTCTCCGCCGTGCCGGAAGGCATCGTCGGCGACCACGGGAACTACAACGGCGATATGGCGTACGAGGACTTCGCACGGAACAACCCGGTCGGCGCGGGTCCGTTCGTGTTCGAGAGCTGGGAGACCAACACCTCGTGTGACATCACCCGCAACGAGGACTACCACGGCCCAGTCCCGCACGTCGCCGGCGTCCACTGGCAGGTCATCACGGACCCCGACGCTGCGTACAACTACGGCCAGAACCAGAACTCCGACCTCGTGTCGATGCCGACCTCGCAGTACGACCCGAGCCTGGTCTCCGTCGAGCAGACCGACTCCAAGGGTCGTGAGATCGGTACCTACGGCCCGATGCGGAACGGCGAGACGGTCCAGTACCTCAAGTACTCGACCATCAACACGTTCTACATCGGCCTGAACGCCAAGAACGTCGACCCCGCCGCCCGCAAGGCGATGGCGTACGTCAACAACCAGCAGGAGGGCGTCGACGAGGTCTTCAAGGGCCGCGGGACGCCCGCCTACCACCTCACGCCGCCGGGCATCTACCCGGGGCAGGCCGAGGGTTACAACCAGCACGCCGAGGAGAGCTACCCCTACGGCTACAACACGACCGATATCGAGTCCGCACGTCAGGTCATGGAGGACGCCGGCTACGGGCCGAACAACAAGTACGAGGTCACGCTGACCACCTACGAGTCCGACACCTGGCAGGGGCTGGGCACCATCCTTCGCGACAAGCTCGCGAACGCCCACGTCAACCTGCAGCTGGAGGAGGCGCCGTTCTCGACGCTGCTCAACCGCGGCCGCAACGGGAACCTCGGCGCCTACTCGCTCGGGTGGGTCATGGACTGGCCCGCGCCGGACAACTTCCTCGGCCAGCTCGTCCCGGAGCTCACGAACACCGACCAGGAGGGCGGTGCGCAGGGCTTCTACCTCGACTGGGACGACTCCGACACCGACGCCCCGCAGCGCGCGTCCGACGCCTGGGACCGCATCAGCAACAACCCGGCCCCGACCGAGGAGGCCCAGCAGACCCGTAACGAGGCCTACGTCGAGATGGAGGAGGCGATGTGGGACGACATGATCCTGCTGCCCGCCTACCACCGCGCAGACGAGCGCATGGCGTACAACTGGGTCGACATGCCGCGCGTCGGCGCCGGTGGCGGCAGCCGCCAGAAGCTCAACAACGTCTACCTGAACGACCGCAGCTAAACCGGGTTTCGGTCCCGTTTCGGATTTTTCATTTTTCGGGCGCGTAGCCCCGGGTACGTCCGGAAATACAGCCGCTGAGGAACGCAAGACATAACCATGGGTGCGAAATATACTCCCAGTAGAACAATGGTGATGGAAGTGGCTCACCGGAGGGACACGCCATGAGTCGCTGGGGGTACTTCGCTCGCAGGCTCCTCCTGGCAATCCCTGTGGTGCTGTTCGGCGTGACAATCACGTTCGCAATCCTTCGACTGGGTCCACTCGACCCGGTTGCGGCCATCCTCGGTCCGAACACCCCGCCGTCACAGTACGCACGGGTGGAGGAGCAGCTCGGACTGAACCGGCCGTTGTGGGAACAGTACATCGAATTCATGGTCGGCCTGCTGACGTTCGACCTGGGGAACTCCTACGTCATCCAGGAGAACACCAAGGCGATGACGCTCATCGTCCAGCACGCCCCGCGGACGCTCTGGCTGGGCTTCTGGTCGGTGCTCATCCCGCTCTTCATCGGTATCCCGCTGGGCTTCTACGCCGGGCTCAACCCGAACACGATGGGTGACTACTTCGCCTCCTTCGGCGGCATCATCTGGCGTGCCATGCCGAACTTCTGGCTGGGTGTCATCTTCTACTCGGTGCTGAGTCAGTCCGTCACGTACTCCGAGATGCTGACGTTCGGCGTCGTCCAGTTCCAGTGGGACGCCTGGATCGTCACCAACAACATCGGGACGCCACCGCCACTGAACTTCTACAACTCGAACGGGACAGAGCTGCTGACCGTCGGTGGGACGACCATCTCCCTGTTCAGCTTCGACTGGGAGGTGTTCGTGCGCGCAGTGAAGATGGTGCTCCCGCCGGCCATCGTCCTCGGCTCCGCATCCATGGGTAACGAGATGCGACTGGGCCGGACGGCGGTGCTGGAGACGATCAACTCGAAGTACGTCGAGACCGCCCGCGCCAAGGGCCTCTCGCGCCGGAAGATCGTCTGGAAGCACGTCTTCCGCAACGCTCTGATTCCGCTGGTCCCGATCATCCTGAACGAGGCGTTCCTGCTGATCGGCGGCTCGGTCATTATGGAACAGATTTTCGCCATCAACGGCATCGGCTACCTGTTCTTCCAGGCGGCCATCCAGGGCGACATGCCACTGGTCGGCTCGTTGATGTACATCTTCATCCTCATCGTCGTCTTCATGAACATCTTCCAGGACTTCCTCTACACGATCATCGACCCGCGAGTGGGGTACGAATAACATGAGCGAGGTAACTCAGAACAGAACGTTCTTCGGTCGAATCGCCGCGAACCCGACACCGGCACTGATCTGGCTCGGCGGCGTGCTGCTCCTCCTCTCGGTGGAGTTCAGCGCCTTCGTCGACGCGCTGATCCTGTTCGGCGAGCAGATCAACCCGCTCGTCGGCGGCAGCAAGGACATCGGTGGCTGGTACGTCGACACGATGTACGACTCGCTCGGCTTCGCCGGCGGGACAGTGATGTCCGCACTGGGCGCACTCGTCGTGCTCGCGGTGTTCTCCGTCTTCGTCAAGGCGGCGTTCATTCCGTTCAGCATCGTCGAGAGGCTCGGCCTCGAGGACCTGCCGATCTCGGCTGACCTCCTCGAGCGGTCCATCGTCGGGGCGTTCCTGGTGGTGCTGTGGCTCGTCCTGCTGTACGAGCCGCTCGCGTTCCTGCCCGCACTCCCGCTCATCGGCGAGCCGACCCTCGCGCAGATGGTCCACGGCTTCGCGCAGACGATGGCCGGCATCGCGGACTGGGTCGTCGCCAACGTCCCGACGCTGCTCTCCCGGGACCTGATACCGAACCAGGGCTTCAACCCGCCAGCGAGCGCGGCGTCCGAGTACCCGGCCGGCAGTGAGATTCTGGGTGCACGCATCGCCATCGGCCCGTACCACGGCACGTTCCTCGGCCTCTCGCCGGCCGTCGCGTGGGCCATCCGCGTGGTCGCGATCTACCTCTACGCCTTCGTCTGGCTCGTCTGGGTCTGGCAGGGCTACAAGACGTTCCGGCGGCACTACCGCTTCGCCGACTGGACGCCCCGCGACGACATGATCGACCGGCTGAGCACCCACCGCTGGGGCCAGTTCGGCTTCGTGGTCGTGTTCCTGTTCCTCGTGCTGGCGATGTTCGCCCCCGCGATGGGACCGACCACCACCGCACAGAACATCTACAACCCGTACGGGCACGAGTTCCAGTACGTCGAAGACGGTGAGGTCCAGACGATCACCCACGGGACGGCGAACCTGCAGTCCGCATCACAGGGGACACCGGACAACAACGTCGGCGTGATGAACTACGACGACTACGGGCGGTTCCACCCCATCGGGACACTGTCTGAACGCGCCAACGGCAAGGACTTGTTCACGTTCATGGCCGACGGCGCCCGTGTATCCCTGTTCATCGGCTTGCTGTCCATCGCGCTGAGCGGCTTCATCGCGACCGCCCTCGCGATGGTGACGGCGTACTACAAGGGGCTCGCCGACCTCATCGTCGTCGTCACCAGTGACTCGATACAGGCACTCCCGGGGCTGTTGATCTACATCCTGCTCTCGGTCGTGTTCTCGAGTCACCCCATCTCGAACATCTACAGCGGTGGGTTCCTGTTGGCGCTCATCTTCGCGGCCACCGGCTGGCCGGCGCTGTGGCGCGCCATCCGTGGCCCCGCGTTCCAGGTGTCCGAGGAGGAGTGGATCGACGCAGCCAAGTCCTACGGTCAGCGACCGTCGGCCACGATGCGAAAACACATGCTCCCCTACGTGGCGGGCTACCTGCTCATCTACGGGTCGCTCACCATCGGTGGAATCATCATCAGCGTCGCGGCGCTGTCGTTCCTCGGCCTCGGCGTCGCACCGCCGACGCCCGAGTGGGGCCGTGCGGTCAACATCGGTCGGCCGTACGTCACCACCGTCTCGTGGCACATCGCCACGATTCCGGGCCTGATGGTCGTCTTCGTCGTCACCGGCTTCAACGCGCTGGGTGACGGCATCCGCGACGCCATCGACCCGCAGTCCGAGGGCAGCGGTGCTGGTGAGAGCGCCGCCGCAGGGGGTGGTGGGTGATGTCGATGCAGACCCACAAGGAGGAGCCCATCCTCCGCATCAAGAACCTCCAGACCTCCTTCTTCACGGACAAGGAGGTAATCCGTGCGGTCGACGGCATCAGCTTCGACATCGACCACGGTGAGACGGTCGGTATCGTCGGCGAGTCCGGGTCGGGCAAGTCGGTGACGGCGCGCTCGATCATGGGCCTCGTCGAGAGCCCCGGACGGACGCTCCGCGGGAGCTCCATCCAGTTCCGCGACCCCGAGACCGTCGAGCGCTTCGCGAACACGTACGCGGGGAAGACGGTCGACATCGGGAAGCTCGAGGAGAAGTCGGAGCTCGCCAACGTGGTCCAGGACGCGATGGACCAGCACGGTGCACAGCCACACGAGCTCACCGACCACGAGAAGTACGCCGACCTGCCGCCGGAGCAGGTGAACGCGCGCCAGATGGTCGCCGACGAGGCGGTCGGCTGGGACGACGTCATCGCCGCCGGCTACGCCGACGAGCTCAACCTCATCGATGCGGACGACTTCATCTTCGTGGAGGAGGGACACACCTCCGGTGACGGCGTCCGCGTCGACCGCGGCTACGTCGACGTCACGCGTGCGAGCGAGCGAGAACTCCGACGCCTGCGTGGCGGGAACATCGCGATGGTGTTCCAGGACCCGCTCTCGTCGCTGAACCCGGTGTACACCGTCGGGAACCAGATCGAGGAGGCGCTGCGGCTCCATCGCGGGCTGCAGGGCCAGGCGGCGACCCAGGAGGCCGTCAACCTGCTCGAGGCGGTCGGGATTCCCGACGCTCGCCGTCGGGTCCGCGAGTACCCCCACCAGTTCTCCGGTGGGATGCGCCAGCGTGCGGTCATCGCGATGGCACTCGCTTGTGAGCCAGAACTGCTCATCTGCGACGAGCCGACGACGGCGCTCGACGTGACCATCCAGGCGCAGATCCTGGAGCTGCTCTCCGAGATTCAGGAGGACCGTGGCCTCTCGATCATGTTCATCACGCACGACATGGGTGTCATCGCCGACATCTCGGACCGTGTGAACGTGATGTACGCCGGTGAGATCGTCGAGACGGCCGACGCAGAGTCGCTGTTCGACCGACCGAAGCACCCCTACACGCAGGGGCTGCTCTCCTCGATTCCCGGCCGACAGGAGGGCGACCGGCTCGTCACCATCGAGGGTGACGTGCCGACGCCGAACGAGGAGGCGACGTACTGCCGCTTCGCGCCACGCTGTCCCGAGGCGTTCGACGAGTGCCAGGCGGTACACCCCGAATCCGTCTCCGTCGGGGAGGGCGACACCACCCACACGGCGTCGTGTCTGCTCTATCCCGAGGACGTTCCACAGACAGAGGCACTGGAGATTCACCGAGCCAAAGGCGGAAAAGGAGGTGGCCCTGAATGAGCAAGCAAGCGATGTCCGAGTCGCAGTCGACAGTCCAGGCAGAGCCGATGATACAGGTACGGAACCTGAAGACGTACTACCCCGGTGGCGGGCTCATCAACGACGAGCCGGTGAAGGCAGTCGACGGCGTGAGCTTCGACATCAAGAAAGGCGAGACGCTCGGCCTCGTCGGCGAGTCCGGCTGTGGCAAGTCCACGCTCGGGCGCACGCTCGTCCAGCTCGAGGACGCCACGGCCGGGGCGAGCCGCTTCCAGAAGCCGGACGTCGTCGAGCGGATGGCGAACAGCTACGGACGTCGTACCGTCGACCTCCGCGAGGTGTACGCCGACAACGACGCGACCGAGCTGGTGACGAAGCTGTTCGCCGACGGCGTCCAGCCGAAGGCCGTCGCTCCGGACCGCGGCTGGGAGGACGTCAGCGCGTCCGAGATCGACGCCGCCGAGTTCGTCCAGCAGACCGGCCTGGCGGTCTCCGACGTCATCGACCAGGGCTTCGGCCCGAGGCTCGGCCTGTTCGGCGAGAAGGACTTCATCTTCATCCAGGAGGGTCGCATCGAGAACGGCGTCTACGAAGTCGAGCGCGGCTACATCGACGTGACCGCGGCACCGGCCCGCGCACTGAAACGGCTCCGCGGTCGACAGCTGGGCATCGTGTTCCAGGACCCCGAGTCGAGCCTGAACGACCGGATGACCGTCGGCGAGATCATCCGCGAGCCGCTCGACGTCCACAGCTGGGGGACGCCGCGGGAGCGCCGCGAGCGCGTCCGCGAACTGCTCGAGACCGTCGGACTGCGACCGGAGCACTACTACCGCTACCCGCACCAGTTCTCCGGTGGGCAGCGCCAGCGCGTGGGTATCGCCCGCTCGCTCGCGCTCGAGCCGGACTTCCTGGTGCTCGACGAGCCGGTGTCGGCGCTGGACGTCTCCGTGCAAGCGAAGATCCTGAACCTGCTGGAGGACCTGCAGACGGAGTTCGGGCTGACCTACCTGTTCATCGCGCACGACCTGAGTGTCGTCCGGCACATCTGTGACCGGGTCGCGGTGATGTACCTCGGCAACCTGATGGAGATCGGCCCGACGGACGGCCTGTTCGAGAACCCCGGGAACCCGTACACGCACTCGCTGCTGTCGGCGATTCCGGAGCCGGACCCGTCCGCCGCGAAGGACCGCATCACGCTGCGCGGGACGCCGCCGAGCCCGCGCGACCCGCCGATCGGCTGTCCGTTCAGCACGCGCTGTCCGGTGAAGATACGGCCCGACGAGTACCAGCATATCGACGACGACATCTGGCAGCGTATCGAGGTCTTCCGGGAGGTCATCCGCGAGCGGACCCGTGCGGACCGGTCGCTCACGGACCACGCCCGCGAGCTGCTCGGGCGGTCGACGCGCTTCTCCGACGTGACGGAGATCACCGACGAGCTGTTCGGCGACGTCGACGTGCCGACGGAGGTCGCAGAGCACGTCCGCGAGGCGTCGAGCTTCGTCGAGAAGGGCCACGACAACAAGGCCCGGGAGTACCTGTTCGACCAGTTCGGCAGCATCTGTGACACCGACCGGCCGAAGCACTACAGCGTCAGCGACGACGGACGGACGAGCTTCTGCCACCGACACGTCGACCGGTACGAGGACCCGGCGCCGGAGTTCGAGAAGCTCAAACAGAAGCGATGAGCGACCGGCCCCCGGAGGTAGTCGGAGCGATTCGACTCGGTCGGAAGACGCTCGACGCTCTGGCGTACGCGGTCCTGTTGGCCGCCGCAGTCGCGGGTACGTCGGCGTTCTTCGAGCTCTCGGGGGAGGGAACGCTGTTCCGGACGAAGTTCGTGCTGTTCTGGGTCGGCTTCGCGCTGCTCGCGTACGCGTCGTTCCAGCTACGGCCGGACTCGCCGTCGAAGATGGAGTCGAAGGGCGAGTTCGTCACCAGCGGGGACGACCGACAGAAGAAGGCGTCCGGCTCGGTCGGCGCACAGTCGCCGACCCGACTCGAACGCCTCGCCGGCTGGCTCCCGCCGCTGCGGTGGGTCGAGGTGAACCAGAACGACCGGTTCTCGACGCACACGAAGCAGTTCCTGGCGGCAGTGCTGATGCTCGGCACCTCGATGGCGATGGAGTTCGTCTTCGGCATCGCTGCGGTGTGAGTGTCGCCGCCTGAGACGGTCAGACACGCTTATCCGGCTCCGTTTCGTGTGTGCTGATATGCCAGATGTCCCCGAGAGTGAACACGACGAAGAGTACGTCGACCGAATCGCGAACAACGCAGAGGTCCTGAAGAACGCCTGGCAGGGCGCACTCGAGGACATGGAGGCACTGGCGGACGAACGCGAGGAAGCGGGCTGGGAGACGGTCACGATGATGGCCGGGAGCACCGGCGCACAGCACCGCGGGGTGGGCGACGACGACCGCTTCGGGCTGGTGTTCGTCGTCCCGTCGAACCACGGCGAGGAGTTCACCGAGGTGTTCGGGGACAAGGAGTTCCCCGAGTACGAGGTGTACCGCCGCGAGGTCGACGGGAACGTGTTCCTCGTCGTGGAGTACCGCGACCAGGAGACGGAGACCGCCGTCTTCGTCGCCGCACAGTACGAGCTGCGCCACGCCCCCGGCATGGTCCACGACGCCGAGGACGCGGGCGAGTTCTACACGTACGTCCAGAAGCTCGACGGGACCATCCTGGGCGTGTTCAAGCACGACTCCCACGAGAAGTTCGTGCCCTACGCCGAGCGTATCGACGACTGGAAGCCCGAGGTCTGATTCTCTCCACCGGGTTTCGCACCGAAACCGATAACCGAACACCGGCGCGAGTACCGGTATGGACCCACGAGTTCGCGAGCACGCACGTATCGTCGCCGAGCACTCCGCGTCCCTCCAGCCCGGCGACAACGTGGTCATCGACGCCCACCCCGTCGCGGAGGACCTCGTCACGGCCCTGTTCGAGACGTGTGCGGACGTCGGTGCGAACCCGCTGGCGGTCAGCCAGCGCACCGGGACACGCTTCCGACGGGCGTACCTGCGCAACCACGACGGCGAGTTCGAGCTGCCGAGCCACGAGATGGCGCTGTTCGAGGAGATGGACGTCTACATCGCCATCCGCGGCGACGCGAACGTGACCGAGACCGCCGACATCGACCCGGTGACGTCCCGCGAGTACGACACGGCGCGCAAGCCCCTGCTCGACGAGCGGCTCTCGAAGCGCTGGGTGCTCACCCAGTACCCCGCCGGCGCGAACGCCCAGCTCGCGGAGATGAGCACCGAGGGCTACGAGAACTTCGTCTGGGACGCCGTCAACAAGGACTGGGACGAACAGGGCGAGTTCCAGGCACAGATGGTGGAGCTCCTGGACCCCGCCGAGGAGGTCCGCATCGTCAGTGGCGACACGACCGACGTGACGATGTCCGTCGCGGGCAACACGACGATAAACGACACGGGCAAGCACAACCTGCCCGGCGGCGAGGTGTTCACCGCCCCCGTGCCCGATTCGGTCGAGGGCGAGGTGCTGTTCGACAAGCCGCTGTACCACCAGGGACGGGAGGTCACCGGCGTCCACCTCGTCTTCGAGGACGGCGAGGTCGTCGAGCACTCGGCGGAGAAGAACGAGGAGGTGCTGACCGAGGTACTGAACGCCGACGACGGCGCGCGGCGGCTGGGCGAACTGGGCATCGGCATGAACCGCGACATCGACCGGTTCACGTACAACATGCTGTTCGACGAGAAGATGGGCGACACCGTCCACATGGCCGTCGGGCGCGCCTACGAGGCCAACGTCGGCGAGGACAACGAGCAGAACGAGTCCGCCGTCCACGTCGACATGATCGTCGACATGAGCGAGGACAGCTTCATCGAGGTCGACGGCGACGTCGTCCAGCGCGACGGGACCTTCAGGTTCGAAGACGGGTTCTGACCTCGACGGAACAGGTCGCATCTGACGGCGGCACGACGCCTTCTCCCGCTCGCCCCGAGTCCGTTCGAACAGCGAGACGGCCGTGACGCCTCAGGAGCGTACGTCGACGCCGCGCACCTCGAACCGGGCGCCGTCGTCGGCGACGAGTTCGACGGTCCAGCCGTGGTCCTGCGCGGTCCGTTGGACGATTGCCAGCCCGAACCCGGTGCCGTCCTCGTCGGTGGAGACGCCCATCTCGAAGAGGTCGTCGCGGACCGCATCGGGGACGCCGACGCCGTCGTCGGCGACGTAGAAGCCGTCGTCGAGCACGCCGACAGAGACGGTGAGGTCGGTGCCGCCGTCGGGTGAGCCGTGTTCCACGCTGTTCCGGAAGCAGTTCTCGAGCAGGGTCTGGAGCCGGCCGGGGTCGGCGTACACCGAGGCGTCCGCGTCGACCGCGAGCGTGGCGTCGCCGGTCTCGACGAGCTCCCAGGCGTCGACGGCAGCCGCGTGGAGCGACACCCACTCCTCGTCGAGGGCCTGCGTCTCCAGTCTGGCGAGGCGGAGCGTGTCGTCGATGATCTCCTGCATGCGGGCGTTCGCGTCGGCGATCTCCTCCAGGTCGGGGTCGGCGTGACGCTCGCGGAGGAGGTCGACGTAGCCCTGGGAGATGGTGAGCGGGTTCCGGAGGTCGTGGCTCACGACGCTCGCGAACTCGTCGAGACGTTCGTTCGTCTCCTCGAGCAACGCCTCGCGTTCGCGCTGTTCGGTCACGTCGTGGAGCACGACGAGCGAGCCCGTGACGCCCTCGCCTGGCGTGCGGATGTTCGAGACCGTGACCTCGACGTGGCGGGTTCCGTCGGCCTCTTCGACGGAGAACGTGGTGTCAGTGGGGCTATCGAGACCGATGTCGTATCGCAGGTCGTCGACGCGGCGCCCGACGAGGTCGTCCGTCCCGAGCAGCGCACTCGCCGCCGGGTTGGCGTCGACGATGCGGCCTTCGGGGGCGACGACGAGCACCCCGTCGGTCAGCTCCTCGACCAGCGTCGTCCGGGCGACCGGGACGAGCCGGAACAGTTCGTACCGGAACAGCGCGACGAGTACGACGACGTTCGTTACGGAGAACACGAACGGGGTCAGGTCGACCGGCTGGAACGGGGTCACGCCGAGCAGGCTGGCGATGCTGACGGTGAACGGGAGCGCGCCGGCGACGAGCAACGCGCCCGTCTGCGGGCGGACCTTGTCGCCGGCTTCTCGGTAGTGCTGTGCCAGCAGCGCCAGCGTCCCTACGTTCACGACGTAGGTGTAGAGGACGAACACGACCAGCAGCGGCCCCGGCGTTCCGTCGAGCGTCGAGAGGCTGCCGACAGTTTCCCTGTGCACCTCGTGTACAAGCAGGTCGTTCGCGACGAAGAGGCCCAGAAAGGTGGCAGCGGGCACTGCCGCCAGCGGCCCGAGCACCCGGGCTCGGAACGCGTCGACCGACCGAGTGTACTCCAGCACGAACGCTGGCCAGCCGACGGCGAGGCCCGTCATGCCCAGCCAGGAGATCGTAGACAGCGCGGCCATCCCCCCGAGCGTCGGCTCCCACAGCACCAGCGCCACACCGAGGCACCAGACAGCGGCCGAGACGGCGACCAGGAGGAACGAGCGTGCCCCGGGCACCGGCGTCGAGCGTCGAAGCCGGAGGACGAGATAGCTGGCGATGCTCGCACTCGTCGCCGCCGACAGCAGCATCAGTCCCGGAAGGAGCGGTGCGGCATCGACCATGGAGGTGACAGAGGACCAACCGGTATGTGTCTATCGGGAGCCGTGCTAACTCGGGTCGTGAATTCCGAGAAACCGACAGAAATCGCCGCTCGCGCCCGGTTCCGACTATCGCTATCGGAGCCAGACGGGGGCAGTCGTCGCCCACTCGGGATGGCTGTTGCCGGAGCCTCCGTCAGGAAGCCGGGTGTCGGCGCCGGCTCAGGGACTCGGGTCCGGCATCAGCATCGTGATCGACTTGTGGTAGCGCGAGCGGTGGACGTGGTGGTACCCGTTCACCGTCCGACCCCACACGTCGAGGTAGAACGTGTGGGCGCACTGACGGGCGGAGTCGGACTCGAGGGCGTACACCGACCACCAGCCTCCCGGTTCGCGGCTGTCCTGGATGCCGGCCCAGCTGACCGACGCGTCGTGGTTGTCGTAGCTGTCACTCGCGATGGTGGCGCTCTGGTTGTCGCCCCAGAGCGTCCGCAGCGACCAGCTCCGGAGGTGGCCCTCGGGGTCGTGGGCGGTGACGCCGAGCTGGAACTCGTCGGTGCCGCCGTCGACGATACCGCAGGCCCCGATCTCCTCCTCCGTGGACGCCGCGCCGGGCGGGAGCTTGTGATAGATGGTCCCGATCTCGGCGCGCGGGTGCTGGTTGTCGATGTGGACGTCGACGTGCTCCTGGTCGACGAGGGTGCTGCGGTCCCGGTCGCTGTAGAACTTCACCGTGATGGTGTGTTCGCCGTTGGTGAGCCAGCCGGTCCCGAGCTTGTAGCCCAGCCGGCTGTTGTACCAGATCTCGCCGGGGCGGTGGACCGGATAGTAGCCGCCGCTGGACGCCGAGACGGCCTCGGGTTCGAACCGGTTCGTGCTGGTCGTCCACTTGAGCTGTCGCCAGCTCTGGCGTGGCTCGTCGCCGTCGACGAGCAGGCGGTAGTAGCGCGCCCCCGTGTCGTGGTAGGCGCGTTCGTGGTTGAGCATGAGGGGGAGCCGTCCGCCGAACGGGGCGCTCTCGGTCTGGAGCGGATAGCCCGGGCCCTGCGTGGTGGCGTAGCCGTCCGCCGAGATGTCGGTGACGGGGACGTGACCGATACCCATGAACAGCGGCGCGTCCGCCGGGTAGAGGTCGGCGGCGAGGTCGACGGCCGCGAGCACGTCGTCGCTGCAGACGAGTAGTTCGTCCTCGCTGACGAGCGCGACGCTCGACGGCCGGAACGGCACGTCGTCGACGAGCGTGTCAACGTCGAGCGTCGTGAGGTCGACCATGGAGACGGCGTTCTCGGGGTCGCGCTCGGTGAACACGACGCGGTCCTCCGTCGGGCTCCCCCACGAGAGCATGAACGGAGCGGTCAGGCTCCCGACCAGCACCTCGTCCGCACCGGTCGCGAGCTCGATGCGGGTGAGGACGCCGCTCGCGCCACCGTCGCGCTGCTCTGTCACGTAGGCGAACTCCCGCTCGTCGTCGACGAGCAGGCCGGCAGCGCCGTCGAGCCCGCTGTAGCGTTCGTCGACGGCCCCGGAGGTGAGGTCGATGCGGAGCAGCCGGCCGTCGTCGTCGTACTCCACGACGTACGCCTGGCTGTGGTCCTCGTCGAGCGCGAGCTGGTGTGGTCTCGTGAGCCCGCTCGTGAGCACGGTCGCCTGGCTCCGGTCGGCGTCCTCCAGGTCGACGCGGAGCACGTCGCCGCCGCGTTCGGTGACGTAGGCGTGGATGCCGTCGCTCCCGAGCACGATATCCTCCGGGCGGTCGTAGCCCGTGCCGAGCTCCTGGTACGCGTCCTGCAGCTCGTAGGTCCGGTACCGGATCTGCAGGTCGTCTCCGTGGTCGAGCACCTCGACCTTCGCGTAGTTGTCGTCGTTCGTCCGGACCGCGAACACGGCACCCTCGAACAGCTCGTTGTCGTCGTCGCTGCCGCTCAGGTCACGCGACCGGTCGTAGTCGAGGTCCTGCACCTCGGCCGACGAGATGCCGTCGTAGTCGACGTCCCCGAGGTACGCGATGGCGGCGTCCTCCAGCGAGACGAGCTTGCGCTCGCCGTCGGTGATGATCTCCCACCAGACGTCGTCGTCGCCGGCGGCCCCCTGCTGGCCGGTGTCGAGGTCGTACTGGTACGTCCCCATGATGGTGTCCGTCCCCGTCGAGACCGTTCCGACGGCGTCCCGGACGAGGTCGTAGCGTGCGATGCTGCCGCCGTACTCGACGAAGTACAGCGCGCGTTCGGTCCGCCGATAGTCGCAGCCGATTGCGGCGTCGATTCCCGTGGCGATTGTCTTCACATCTGTCATGTAAGTCTCCTCCTGCGCGGGGCAGTGCACCCCCACACCTGCCGTTGTTCTCAGCTGGCATATATAAACATAGCCGATAGTTATTGCCACAGGAACCCGTCCATGGCTGCCAGTATGGGCAGTATACCATCGGTGGCGTGGTTCAGCAGCTCCCGTTCGGCGGCCGTAGAAAGTTCAACGGCGCAGTATCGCCGATAGTCGGCCAGGTCCTGTCCGGTCGACCGCCGAGCGGACACTAGCTGCCTCGGGTGTCGGGTCGGCGTGGCGTCGCCGTAAAGTAGTCGGGGAGCCGACCTATCGTCGACTGTGGCGTCACCGCTGCCCGTACAACGCTCGGCTCACGAAGTGCTGTTTCAGTTCGCCCTCGGCGTCGAACGTCTCCACCCGGCTCCGGACGAGGCCGACGCCGGGCCGGTAGTCCGCCTCGGTCTCCAGTACCTCCGTCTCGACGTGGAGTTCGTCGCCCGGCCGCACCGGGTTCGGCCAGCGCAGCTCGTCGACCCCGACCGCGCCCATCGCGGAGGTCTCGGGGAAGATGCCCGTGACCAGTAGCCGCATCGTGATGGCGCTGGTGTGCCAGCCGCTCGCCACCAGCCCGCCGAAGAGGCTCTCCGCGGCGGCCTCCTCGTCGGTGTGGAACGGCTGCGGGTCGTACTGCCCCGCGAACTCCATGATCTCCTCGGCGTCGACCGTGTAGCTGCCGTAGTCGTCGGTGTCGCCGACCGCGATGTCCTCGAAGTACTCCATACCGCAGTCTCGGCTGGCGTCGACTAAAACCCCAATATCGCACCGACGGGTGGACGGGGAGCCAACGTTTTTGTGTCGGTGTTCGATACTACGAAACGATGTCGGTACTCACGGACTGGCTACTCGTCGGCGGCCTCGTGGTCGCGAGCGTGCTGGTCCTCGTCCGCTCGGAGCTGGTCCGCCAACGACGCGGCGTCTCCCCGGAACGACGGCGCGCCCTCGCCGTCTTCCAGGCCGGGAGCGCGCTGTTCGTCGTCACGATGGTCGCGTTCGAGAACGGTCTCGGACTGCTCTCCAACCTCGGCGTCCACCCCGCCGTCCACGCGGTCGCCCTCCTCGTGGCGGCGGGCTGTACCCTGTACGGCTTCGTCCGAATCAGGACGACGGACCGAACGCCTACGACGCCCGGGTAGTCCGCACACTGGCCGACTCAGCCCGACGGCACTGGACCCCCCCTTCGCATCGCCGGATCGTATCCCGCGGCGGCCCACCGCACCGCCGCTCCCGTCCCCCCTGTGGGGACCGACGGTTCCGGTCGGTGGTACCCGACCGGCCGGACCGCCGGGAACATCCCCGACGACGCACGCCCTCGTACTGTGTCAACATACATCAATAGCGAGGCTAGCAGTCTAGCGTCTCCCGGTTCGGATTAAACGACCGTGGCGTGGCAGGCATCCGGGTGTCGACACAGGAGAGCACGATAGGACAGACGAGCACGATGGGAGTCCCGCGAGCGAGCGCAGCGAGCGAGTACGACGGGATTTGAACCACGGTCGCTCCACTGCGTTCCGCTCCCTGGCTCAAATCCCACGGCTGCTCGTCGTCGTTACTCACCGGTTCGTGACGACAGACGAGCACGATGGGATTTGAACCCACGACCATCGGATGTCTTCCCACACCACCAGAGGTGCGTGCGGATAGAAGTCCGACGCTCTATCCAGGCTGAGCTACGTGCCCTCGATTCCGGCTATGTCGCCATCGTAGAAAAACGGTCGGGATTCGACCGGCGCGGCTGGTGCGACGGGCCCACACACCGGTCGAACTGTTTTCGCGGGGGGACATCGGCACGACCACGCAGCCGGCGACGGAACGGGCGCTCGACGCCGGCTGCGTGGCCGTGGTCTATCGCGCTGGCGAGGGGGCTCGGCTTCGAGCGGTTCGCGTCGGGCTCGCTGGTCGTCCTCGCTCAGCCGTCGAACCGGTAGAGCGAGGTCAGATACGGCAGGTAGTTGAACATCACGATGGCGACGGGCAGGCCGACGATGGACGCCGCGAGCGCCCACGCGAGGTTCGCCCAGAGGAAGCTGAGCCACCAGCCGACGAGCAGGAAGTAGGCCGCCCGGACGAGCAGCGAGTGCTGGCTGCGACCGGCGTCGGCGTCGATAGGGTCGCGGCGCTCCTTCAGCGTCAGCAGCGTCGGGACGCGGTTGATGAGCTTGATACCGACGGGGAGGCCGACGACGGTGACGTTCAGGAACCACGCGGCGTTGATGGCGAGGAAGGTGAGCCACCAGCCGACGAGGAGGAACCACACGGCACGGACGAGGAGGGAGCGGGCCATACGTGTACGGATGCGCCGACGGGCGAAAAGCGTTGCCGGCGACGCGAGCGGTCGGCAGCGGGAGAGCGGTGGGGTTAAGCCGCCGTCACGACAACTCTCGGCCGATGACCGTCATCGGAACAGTCGGCCTCCCCGGGAGCGGCAAGGGCGAGGCGGCGAACGTGGCCCGCGAGCACGGCATCCCCGTCGTGACGATGGGCGACGTCATCCGGCAGGAGTGTCGCGACCGCGGGCTCGACCCGGCCGAGCACCACGGCCGCATCGCACAGGCGCTGCGCGAGGAGAACGGCCCCGACGCCATCGCCCAGCGGTCGCTACCCATGATCCGCGACCACCTCGTGGACAACGACACCGTGCTCGTGGACGGCCTGCGTTCCGGGGTCGAACTCGACACGTTCGAGGCCGCGTTCGGTGACGACTTCGTCCTCGTGAGCATCGAGGCACCCTTCGAGGTCCGGAAGGAACGACTGGCCGAGCGCGGCCGGGACCGGACCGACGAGGACGGTGAGAGTCTCCGCGAGCGCGACGAGCGCGAGCGCGGCTTCGGCATGGACGACGCGATGGAACGGGCCGACCTCGTCATCGACAACACCGACACGCTGGCGGCGTTCCGCGAGCAGATCGAGGCGCTGCTCGCCGAGGGGCCAGCGGCCGTCTCGGAGGTGCGCAGATGATCTACAGCGTCGAGGTGCAGGTCACCGCACCGGTGACGGACACGGAGGTTACCGACCGGGTCGCCGACGCCATCCGGAACATCTTCCCCGAGGCCTCGGTCGAGGAGCACCCGGGCGAACTGCTCGCGACGACCCACCAGGTCGACCACTTCTCCGAACTGCTGCACGAGCAGGCCATCCTCGACACCGCACGGGGCCAGTTCTTCGAGCACCGGGACGGGAACGTCGTCGAGTTCGACCTGAAGAAGCAGGCGGCGTTCCAGGGTGTGGTCAACTTCGCCGTCGGCAACCCCGACGAACTGGGGGACATCCACGTCCGGATGCGGGTCACGGAGCCGTCGGTCGAGGCGTTCGTGGACTACGTCGCCCCGCCGACCGAGGAGGGCAGACCCGTCGAGTCGCGCGACGAGCGCTGATTACTCCAGGGCCGACACGTCGGCCGCAGTTGGCTCGTCCGGTAGCTTCTCGATGCAGTCGTAGCAGAGCAGGTGCTCGGAGCCGTCGCTGTCGAACGTCAACAGCATCCCTTCGGCGTCGTCGCTGCCGCCGAAGAACGACCAGAAGTCGCCGATACCGCCACGGATCTTCACCGGGGTGTCACAGCCGTCGCAAGGGTCCGTGCTCACGCTCGACCCTGGAGGCCGGACGGCGTTAGCTCTTTCCCGTGCTACGGACCACCCAGGCGACGCCGACCGCGAGGACGTAGAGGTACACCAGGAACAGCACGACGGTCGGTGCGGAGACGGCGACTACGTTCGTCAGGAACGCTTCGACCAGTTGGTACCCCTCGACCAGCAGTGTGCCCGGTGTCTCGAGCGGCCCGAGTGTCGTGAGCCGTCCGAGTGCGACCAGCGATGCCAGGAGTGCGAAGCTCGCGACCACCTCGCGGTTCGCGACCACCCGGACACCACCGTTTCTGCCCATCACCATGTGAGCGCCCTTCACACTCATCTATGGAATAGGTTTGGGTGCGATATAGAGGACTATTGAGACGTGCGACGGTCGGGGGGCACCGATTTGCCGCTGGCGCACGAACCCGTTGGGCATGGAGGTCGACTGCGAGGGCTGTGCGGGCTGCTGTGTCGACTGGCGGCCGCTCACGGACCGCCCGAGCGACCACGAGCGCCGCGGGCTGCACGAGCCACTCGACGACGTCTACAACCTCGTGCCGCTGACCCGGGCGGAGGTCCGGCGCTTCTGTGACGACGGCCTGGGCGACGCACTGGTCCCCCGGCTCTGGACCGCGCCCCCGGACGCGGACGACGCCGTCGTCGTCGACGGGCACCGGGTCGCGGCCATCGGCGGCCAGCCGGCGTTCTTCGTCGGCCTGCGGAAGACGCCGAAGCCGGTCGCGCCGGTCGGCACGGACGAGGCCTGCTGGCTCCGAAGCTGCGTGTTCCTCGACCCGCGGACGCTCCAGTGTCGTCTCCACGGCGACGACCGGTACCCGTCGGAGTGTGCCGACTACCCGGGCCACAACCTCCTGCTGGAGCGCCAGACCGAGTGCGAGCGGGTCGAGGACGCGTTCGGCGGCGACCGGCTGGTCGACGACGAGCCCCCCGAGTCGGTCGGCGGGCTGCTGCTCGGCCCGCAGGCGCTCGGCGAGAAGGTGTTCGTCCACCCGGAGCCGGACGAGCTGACTGGCATCGCGAGCCGGGCGGCCGCGGGAACGCTGACGCCGGCGGACCGCGCCGCGTTCGTCGGCTGGGCGGCCGCCTCGGCCCCCGGAACCACCGAGCACAGCGAGCCACACTACGAGACGTACCGCGAGGCGGTGCTGTCCGCGGAGTCCTGGGTGACGAGTGCGGTCGAGTACTGGACCGCCTGGGCTACCGGCGACGGAGAGACTGCGCCGGCCGTCTCGGTCGTCGAGCGCGTCGAGGACGATGCCGGCGCACCCGGGACACCGGGCTGGGACGCTGTCGGGTGATTCACGCCGGGAACGAGTCGGGGTGACGCTTTATGCAGGAGCCACCCTTTCGTGACGGTATGCGCGTGCTCGTCACCGGTGCGACCGGCTTCGTCGGCGGCCATCTCGTCCCCCCGCTGCGGGACGCCGGCCACGACGTGGTCGCGCTCGTCCGTGACCCCGACCGGTACGACGTCCCCGACGGCGTGACCGTGGTCGGCGGCGACCTGCTCGACCCCGAGACGCTCCCCCCCGCGTTCGAGGGCGTCGACGCGGCGTACTACCTCGTCCACTCGATGCAGTCCGGCGGCGACTTCGAGGACCGCGACCGCCGCGCGGCACGGAACTTCGTCGACGCGGCGGACGCGGCGGGCGTCTCCCGCGTCGTCTACCTCGGCGGCCTCGGCGAGGAACGTGACCGGCTCTCCGAGCACCTGCGCTCGCGCCGCGAGGTCGAACACCTGCTCGAGGCGGGCGAGTTCGAGCTGACGACGCTCCGCGCGGCGATCATCGTCGGTGCGGGCAGCGCCAGTTTCCGGATGGTCTACCAGCTCGTCAAGCAGCTCCCCCTGATGGTGACACCGAAGTGGGTGTCGACCCCGTGCCAGCCGATCGCCATCGACGACGTGGTCGCCTACCTCGTCGGCGTACTGGCCGTCCCGGAGACTGCCGGCCGAACGTTCGAGATCGGCGGCCCGGACGTGCTCAGCTACCGCGAGATGCTGGAGACGACGGCACGGCTCACCGGACAGCGGCTCCGTGTCCTCCCCGTCCCGGTCCTCTCTCCGGAGCTGTCGGCGTACTGGGTCGGCCTCGTGACAAGCGTGCCGAAGGGCGTCGCGCGGCCGCTCATCGCCGGCCTCCGGAACCCGGTCGTCGCCACCGACGACAGCATCACGGACCTCGTCGGCGTCGAGCTGACGCCGTTCGAGGTCGCGGTCCGTCGAGCGCTGCGGGACGACGACCAGGCACCGGAACCGATCCCCGTGGAGGGGGCGAGATGAGCGACGGGTCGGCCGACCAGTCAGGCGGCGACGCGGCGACGACAGGCACGCCCGCGGAGTCGCCCCGCGGGTCGAAGGAGGAGTTCGGGGAGACGTGGGTGTACGAGAGCATCGTGGGCGCGCTCCCCGGCATCGAGCTCTCGGAGCGTGCGGCCGTCACCATCCAGCTGCTCGGCTTCGAGGCCGCACTGCTGTTGCTGGCGTGGTACTACGACCTCTGGTCGGCGGTGCCGGCGGGGACCGCCGCCGTCGCGGTCGCCGCCGTCGGCAGCGCGCTGATGCTCCGGCTCGGCGACTCCATCCGGCGGCTCCCGACGCCCGACGGCTACCAGCGGCTCCTGTTCGGGTCGAGCGTCGAGGTCGTCCTCGGCGTGCTCGCGTTCATCGCGGTCGTCACGCACCTGTTCGTCGTCGACCCCGCACGCTCGTCGGACCCGCTCATCGAGAGCCTGTTCGGCCAGGAGCCGCCGGTGCTCGCGGTGTACCTGATGCTGCTCATCCTCTGGGACGTTGCCTACCGCATCGGCACCGGCTGGTGGGCCGGGGTCGTCGCCATCTGGCGGTCGTACGTCTACGAGTTCGACCGCGAGACCTCGTGGGCGTTCGCCAGGGCCGACCTGCTGAACCTCTGGTTCGCCATCGCACAGCTGCTGCTCGTGCCGTTCATCCTCGGCCGGCCGGTGCTCTCGGCGGTCGTCGTCGCCCACGTCGTGGCAGTCACGCTGGCCACGTCGCTCTCGGTGGGACTGAGCGTCCGTCGGCAGAACGACGCCTAATCGGACTTTATCTGCTCGAACTGCTCGAGCAGGTCCTCTGTCGACTCTCCCGAGTCGTACTCGACCTCCCCGTGATGGATGGTCCGCTCGTCGTCGAAGTCGGTATCGACCCGACTGGCCTGCTGCTCGCGCCGCTCGTGCTCGTCGTCGTCGTAGGCACCCATTGACATGGCAATACGGCCCATGGTTCGTCGCTGCTCCTTATCAAACTATCGGCGAAACCGGGGGCAGAGGGGTGGGCCGATGTGATACGTGGTGTCGAGTCGGAGTGCCGAGCGGCTCGACGCGACCGTCGTCCCGTTCGTTCGGGGGTTCGGCCCGGTTCGGGCGATTCCGGTCGTCGCCGCACGGCGGACAGTCTCGTTCGTGACGTAGTAGTTCGCGGTGTAGCGGGTGTCCGAGACGGTGACTGCGCCCGACCGCTCCTCGACCCGGACGCCGACCATGTACTCGACGTGGACGAGGACACCCTCGTCGGTGTTCGAGTGGACCGATACGTCGGTCACGCTCACGTCGACGTCCTGTACCTCCCCCGACGAGACGTTCCGGGCCCGTTCGGTCGCCAGCGCCCGCTCGTACGCGCTCGCGAACTCGGTTGCCGACTCGTTCGACACCGAGGCCGGTGGCTCTGGATACGTGACCTGTGCCGGTTCATCGGCCGTGCCCGTCGTCGTCTCCGACCCGACACCGCCGAGACAGCCGGCGGTCACGAGGAGCACGACGAACGGGAGGGCTCGCCATGGCATACTATGTCGGAGACGCTCGCTCTCCGTAACGACGGGGGAAGCTGCAACAGCTGTTTCACCGCCCCACCCGAACCCGTTTAAACGAAGCCGACCAATCGCCGGGTGTGGCACGACCCCTCCGCTTCCGGCGCTCGCACGAACGCTGGGACGACGACCGCGTTCGCCGGGACCTGCTGGCGGACCTCGACGCGAACCTCGGTGCAGACCTCGTCTCGCCGCACTACAAGCCGCCGAACGGCTGGCAGGCGTGGCGGTTCGAGATGGACAACGGCGACATGGCGCTGTTCTGCTATGACGGCGACGTGGCGTACTGGCTCGGCAACACCGAGACGCCGAGCACACTCTGGCGCACGGACAAGTACGAGTGGGAGGAGGTGCCCTACGAGATCGCTCGCTGGGCCCAGCGCGAGCTGATCGCCGACCTCTCGGTGGAGGCCCCGTGGCTCGACGACTACCCGCACGTCCGCTGGTACTTCCTCACCGTGCTGATGTCGAAGGACGGCCGCGAGACCTCCCGCGAGTTCCTCCACGAGCGCGCGTGTGGGTTCCCCGACGCCGACCCCGACCAGGCGCTGTCGTACCTCGAATCCGTGCTCAGACCGGGCTACCTCGACGACGACCGCGAGGAGATGGCGGGCAAGCTCGGCACGAGCGAGACGCTCGACTACTGGCGGATGTGTGCGGCCATCTCGGAGTTCGTCGCGGCGAAGCTGCTGACCGACGCCGGCTACGACATCACCCCGGAAATCGAGGTGACGACCGGGCACTTCCTCGACTACCGCGCGACCGAGCCCGACGGCACGAGCTACCTCGTCGAGGTCACCCGGCCGCGGCCGCCGAACCGCCGGAGCACGAACAGCCCCGTCGTGGCGGTCCGCGACACGGCGGAGGTCAAGACGACCGGCCAGCTCGCCAACCACGGCGGCGGTGTCGTCCTGTTCGTCGACTGTTCGGGGTTCACCGACGAGCAGTGGGCCACCGTCAAAGGTGAACAGCCGGACGTCCGGCACAAGCCGGCCGTCGTCTACCGGGTGCGACCCGACGGCTCCGCGGAGGGGTACACGAAAGGCGACGTCCCGCTGTATCTGGACAGTGCGATGACGCTCCAGTAGTCGTGACTAGTCGTCGAGAAGACGGGTGAGACAGGGGGCCGCGGTGGTTCAGAACGAGACCGTCTCGGGAGCTTCCGGGCTGCCCGGCGGTGTCGGGTCGCGGTCCGAGTAGCCCTTCCGGCCGACGGCGTCCTCCGAGACGCCGCCGACGAGGGTGAACCGGACGTCCTCCGGCCGCTGGAACGTCTCCTCACAGCGGATGCCGTCGAGAACCTCGGCTACCGTCTCGGACCCGTGGGTCAGGTCGAGTTCCGCGTCGCCGAGCTCCGCGGCGAGTTCGTCGGCTGTCAGTGGGTAGGTCTGGTTCTCGATTCGCTCGTCCGTTCCGTTGCGGAACATACCCGTCATGGGTGAACAATAATTATAAACATTGTCCATAAACTACCTTCGACCGACCCAGGGACCTTGTACACCTTAAGGTGAGAGAAACGACGTGTCGGAATGGGTTTCCCCCGGCCGGTCGAACGGCACGTATGGTGTACGCGGACCTCCACGTCCACACGACGAACTCCGACGGGACCATGACCATCGACGAGCTGCCGGCGGCCGCCGAGCGCTCGGGGGTCTCCGTCGTCGCCGTCACCGACCACGACCGGACCCATCCGGCGCTCGACGCGCCGGTCGTCGAGCGGGAGGGCGTGACCGTCGTCCACGGCATCGAGCTCCGCGTCGATGCCGGCGACCAGCGCGTCGACCTGCTCGGCTACGGCGTCGACGACAGCGACGGCGACCTCCGAGCGCTCGTCGACCACCTCCAGACCGACCGCGAGGAGCGCGGTGCCGCCATCATCGCCCGCGTGGAGGACCGCCTCGGGGTCGACCTCGGGCTGGAGAGCCGGCCCGGGCTCGGCCGCCCACACATCGCCCGCGCCGTCGCCGACCACCCCGACACGGACTACGAGTACGGCGAGGTGTTCGAGCACCTCATCGGCGACGACGGCCCCTGCTTCGTCCCGCGCGACGTGCCCAGCTTCGAGGAGGGTCGCGACCTGCTCTCGGCGGCCTGCGGACTGGTCTCGCTCGCACATCCGTTCCGCTACCCGGACCCCGAGGCCGCGCTCGAACTCTGTGCCGACCTCCCCGCCGTCGAACGGTACTACGACTACGGCCACGCCGTCGATACCGAACTCGTCGAGCGCGCCGTCGCGGAGTACGACCTGTTCGTCACCGGCGGGAGCGACGCCCACGACGACGACCTCGGCGTCACCGGGCTCGCCGAGGCGGAGTACGACCGTCTCGCCGAGCGGCTCGCCTGAACCCGCGTGCAGGTGCCCGGGCGTAACGGGTCCACGACCGGCATCGCCCGCGAGCGTAGCGTTCAAACCATTGCACCGCCAAGATGTGGGCATGAAGTGCCACTACTGCGACCTCGATGCCGCGTTCGCGGTCGAATCCCAGGGCATCAAGGTCGGGCTGTGCGAGGAGCACTTCCGCGACCGGCTCGACGACCTCGCGGAGGCCGACGAACTCCAGCAGCTCAAGGAAGAAGTCGACGTGGACCGAACGTAGGTCCGCGTCCCGTTTCTCGTCTCGTTTCCCGACGATGAGCCGTCAGGCCGACCGGCTCGCGTCCACGTCGATGGCGTCAACCGGACAGACGTCGACACAGAGCATGCAGTCGATGCACTGGGCCTCGCTGACCGGGTCCGCCTTGATCTCCGACTCCGGGTGGCCGGGCGTGTCCACCCACTCGAACACGTCGACGGGACAGTCCTCCAGACATGCGCCATCGGCGAGGCAGATGTCGAAGTCCACCGCCACGTGCGTGCCGTGGATGCCGAGCTGGTCCGGTTCGTCGACGGGGCCCCAGACGGCGTGTCCGTCGTGCTCGTCGACGGCCTCGCGGTTCTCGTCGAAGTTCGGGTCGATAGCCATGGCTGTCAGTCGGCGACCGACCGGGAAAAACCACCCGACTCCACCACGAACTCAGTACAGCTCGCCGCCCAGCGGCACGTCCTCGTCCGGTGTGACCAGCACGGGGTTGCCGTCATCGCCCGGGACACCGATGGTCAGCGCCTCGGAGACGTAGCCCGCGATGTTCACGGTGCCGATGTCCGTCGCACAGAGCACCTGCCGGCCGGGGAGGTCGGCCACGTCGTGGTGGTAGCCGAGCTGGGCGGCCGACCGGAGCTCCTCGTCGCCCACGTCGAGCGTGAGCTTCACGAGCTCGGGCTTTCGCGCCTCGGGGAACGGCTCGGCGTCGACGATTTCGGCGACACGAATCGTGGCGTCGAACGGACCACTCATGGCCGCCCGGTCGCACCGCCGACACCTAAAGCTCCCGCAGCCTGCAGCTATTTGCCGCCCGCCGCCGTCGCATCGCTCATGGAGAAGGTGACCATCGCCGACTGCGACCGTCGCATGGGTCCCGCCGACGAGAAGCGCCCGCTGGCCGACGCGCTCGGCGCGACCGACCTCGCGCTCAACTACTACGAGCTCGCGCCGGGGGACAGTCTCGGGTTCGGCTACCACCGGCACGCCGACCAGGAGGAGGTGTTCTACGTCCAGTCCGGCGTCGTCACGTTCGAGACGGAGTCAGGGGATGTGCCCGTCGAACCGGGCGAGGTTGCCCGGTTCGAACCCGGCGAGTGGCAGCTCGGGACCAACGAGGGCGACGAGCGCGCCGCCGTCCTCGCGATGGGCGCACCGAAGGAGGCGGGCGAGCTCACCATGCTCCGCCACTGCGAGGACTGCGACGAGCGCACCGAGCAAACCATCTCGCTCACCGACGGGCGCGACGCGGTCGCCACCACCTGCGTCGACTGCGGTGCGGAGACCGGCCGGTTCACCTGAGTCGGCGGGCTCCCCACCGCCCTTCATGTCGGCGCGGCACCAACGGTCACGTATGAACGCCTGGCCGACCATCGTCTACGACGACGACTGCGGGTTCTGCACGTGGAGCGCGCGCTACGCTGCGGCCCGCGGACCCTTCGTACTCGTCGGGTTCTCCGAGCTCACGGACGAGCAGCTGGCACGGCTCCCGCCGGACTACGAGTCCTGCGCGCACCTGTTCGTCGGCGACGAGACCTACTCCTGCGGGGCGGCCGCCGAGGAGGTCGTCGCCCGCATGGACTCCTGGGAGCACCGCCCGATGACCGCGTTCCAGCTGCTTCCCGAGGCCGTACGGTCGGCCGTCCGTGAACCGCTCTACCGGACGATGGCGAACAACCGGGACGTCCTCGGGAAGCTTCGGCGGTGCGAGCCACCGGCTCGGGGCGGGTAGAAATGGAAGTGGAAAGTCGACGCGTTCTACGTTACGTACGGGTGTAGTAAAACAAGTTTCGCTACCGCGACCAGTTGCCGGTAGGCCGCGGGTTCTTGTGCCGTCTCGAATCGCCGCGCATCGTCGGAGACGACTCGACGACCGCGTGGGCGGTGCAGACGAAGCCGGCCTCGCCGAGCACGCTCCGGAATCGCTCGGACTCGTCGGCGGACAGCTCGACGCTTCCCGACGCGACGGCAGCCCGGATCGGCTCGCGGCGGTCGGCCGGAACCACCCGGTCTGCGACGGTCACGAGCGTCGAGTTCTGGCCCACGTCGGCGGCGTCGAGCGCGAGCATGTGGTGACCCATGTTGTCGCCGACGACCGGGCCTTCGAGCCGGGACACCTCGTCCTCGGTCCGGAGGTAGTCAGCGTTCTCGAACGTGTGGAACGCCTCCGGGACCACCTCGTGGCCGCCGGCGACGTATCCCCCTCGACGACGAGCTCGTCCGCGATGTCGCGCTCGCCGTCGGTCAGGTTGCCGTAGACGAGGACCTCGCCGGTCGTCTCGCTCTCGGTCGCCGCCACCGCCTCGACCACGTACGTCGCCTCCTCGGCGAACCCTGCGTAGCTCGACGTGGGGTCGTACGTCTCGCCCCGAAACCTGATGCGGTCGAACGCGCCGAACACCAGCCGGGCGTCTTCGTCGACGGGTCCGTCCTCGGGCAGGTAGTCGACGCGTCCGTCGGTCGCGACGGCGTCGCTGACGAGCGTCCGAACGCGTTCGTTCCCGAGGACGGCGGTCGCATCGTCGGGGACCGCCACGGGGGTCGACGCGTTGAAGCTCCCGGACTGGTTCGGGCTCGGTCGTGAGCCGCGTCGTGGTCCGGTTCGGTGTTGTCGTCGCCGGTGTCTGGTCGGCTGTGCCGTCCGAACCGCCGCCGAACAGACAGCCACCGAGCGCGGCCGTCAGTCCGAGCACGCCGGTCCGGAGGAGGGCTCTGCGGGAGGGCATCGCCCGCCGGGTGGCCCCCGGTAAGTGCTTTGTCCGGCTCAGCGGAGCAGGTCGGCGAGCTCGTGCAGGCTTTCGAGCGTGTGGTCGGGCGTGACATCCTCGCCACCGGGGGCCGCTGCCCGCGCCTCGACCGGCGTCGTCCCGTCGTCCGGACACCACGCGACCCGCAGGCCCGCCCGGGCCGCCCCGCAGACGTCGTGGTGGAACGAGTCGCCGACGTAGAGCGCGCGGTCGGCGGGGACAGCGAGCTCGGCCAGCGCCGTCTCGAACGGTTCGGGCGCGGGCTTCGGTTCGGCCACCTCGTCGACGTACACCGCGGTCTCGAAGGCGTCGGCGATGCCCAGGGTCGAGAGCTTGGCCGCCTGCACCGCGCGCTCGCCGTTCGTGACGAGCCCGACGCGGTAGCCGTCCCGTGCTGATTCGAGCGCGGCCGCCGCGCCGGGCCGGAACTCGACCCGGTCGCGGGCGAGCACCGCGCCGAAGGCCTCGTACAGCACCCGGGCGTCGCCGGGGTCGCCGCCGTGGCGCTCGGCGGCCCGCTCGAACGCGCTAATCCAGAAGTCGGCGTGGGTCCGGTCCGGCGGGAACGCCTGCGCCGCGGCGACGGCTTCGAGGTCGGCGTAGCTGCAGAACGGCTCCACGCCTGCGCGGTCGAACGCCTGCGGCAGTATCTCGGCACCGGCCTGCTCGTACGTCGTCAGCGTGTCGTCGAGGTCGAACAGCACTGCGTCGATACTTCTCGTCGGTCCAGGTCCGTCGTCTGGAGTGCCTGTCATGGTTGCTCCGCCGCGTGACGTGCGGCGGCCGGCGACAGCGTGGCCCAGCCACGGCTGTTGCCTGCTGAGGACGTGGTCGAATCGGCAGCGCGTTCCGTTCAGCGTTTCGGTCCCGTTTTCACGCCCGCCGCGCCAGCACGACGACGCCGAGGACGACCAGCAGGACACCCCAGAGCCCGTCGCTCCCGGGCAGTGCGGCGAGCACGAGGGTCACGAGACCGGAGCTGAGCAGCGACCAGCCGAGTGTCGAGGGCATGGGCGTGCTTCGCGGCCTGGACGGGTAGGTGTGGTGCCGGGGACCTCTTGCTCGCGGGTCGCTACGCTCCCCGCTCGCAAACAGGAGGTTCTTCGCTGACGCTCAGCGCCTCGCTACTCGAACGCGGCGATGCCCGTCAGGTCCTGTCCGAGGATGAGCGTGTGGATGTCGTGGGTGCCCTCGTAGGTGTACACCGTCTCCATGTTCGCCATGTGGCGCATCGGCGAGTAGTCCGAGGTGATGCCGTTGCCGCCGAGCATCTCGCGGGCGACGCGGGCCTGGTCGCGGGCCATCCGGACGTTGTTGCGCTTGGCCATCGAGACGTGCTGCGGGCGGAGGTCGCCGCGCTCCTTGAGCTCGGCGAGGCGGTGTGCGAGCAGCTGGCTCGTCGTTATCTGGGTGGCCATCTCGGCGAGCTTCTCCTGCTGGAGCTGGAAGCTGGCGATGGGCGTGTCGAACTGCTCGCGGTCCGTCGCGTAGTCGCGGGCGACCTCGAAGCAGTCGCGCGCCGCGCCGACCGCGCCCCAGGCGATGCCGTAGCGGGCCTGCGTGAGACACGACAGCGGGCCCTTCATGCCCTCGACACCGGGGAGGACGTTCTCCTCGGGCACGAACACGTCGTTGAGGCCGAACTCGCCCGTGATGGAGGCCCGGAGCGAGAGCTTCTCCGTTATCTTGTTGACGACGAAGCCGTCGCGGTCGGTCTCCACGAGGAAGCCACGCACCGGGTTCCCGTCGCTGGACTTGTCCCGCGCCCAGACGACCGCCACGTCGGCGATGGGCGCGTTCGTGATCCACGTCTTCGAGCCGTTGAGGACGTAGCCGCCGTCGGCGGCCTCCGCGCGCGTCTCCATCGCGGAGGGGTTGGAGCCGTGCTCGGGCTCGGTGAGGCCGAAGCAGCCGATCTTCTCGCCGCGACCCATGTCGGGCAGCCACTGCTCCTTCTGTGCCTCGCTGCCGAAGGCGTGGATGGGGTACATGACGAGCGCGCCCTGCACGCTGGCCATCGACCGGAGGCCGGAGTCACACGCCTCCAGCTCCTGCATCAGCAGGCCGTACGCCGTCTCGGAGACGTTCGGCAGGTCGTAGCCGTCCAGGTTCGGGGCGTAGAAGCCCATCTCGCCCATCTCGGTGATGAGCTCGGTGGGGAACGTCCCCGCCTCGTAGTGGTCGGCGATATCGGGTCTGACGCGCTCCTCGACGAACTCGCGGGCGGTGTCACGGATGAGCCGCTCCTCGTCGCCGAGGTCGGATTCGAGGCCGACGAAGTCGAGCATACTGTTGGTCCGGACCACACGCTGAAAAATACTCCTAAATGTTGCCTCGACCCTGTCTGTCCTTCCGTTCAGGACTGGGAGACGACGGCGCGCCCGACCGAAGTTCACGTGAATTGTAAACTTCGGGGGGCGGCACCGTCCGACCAGCCGGGTGGCGCGCGGCCGTGCTGCGTGTCGAGCGACAGCGAGACGCGCAGCACCCGCTCGCGCGAGGGATGAGCGAGGGAGTGGGAGACGCGAGCGCTAGCGAGCGTCTCCACGCGGAACGGCGAGCGAAGCGAGCCGTGGAGCACTGCGACCGAGCGAAGAGGCTGGGGAGGCGTGAGGTGCGGGGCTGTGCGGTCGGGTGTGCCCGTGAGCGAGCCTGCGAGCGAACGGGGGCTCGTCGGAGCTTGCTCCGACGGTGGGACTGAAAGGGGCGAGGTTCTCGGCGTCTCCACGAGCGAAGCGAGTGGAGGCTCGGAAGACGGAGTCTTCCGGCGAACCCCGGCGACGTTCCCGTGAGTGAGCGCTAGCGAACGAACGGGAAGCAGCGAGACGAACACAGTGAGTCTCGCCAGCCAAGCACCGCAGGAACGAGGAGCGGTCACGAGACGCGCTGTTCGAGCACGCGGTCGCCGCTCTCGGCACACGTCAGCGCCACGACGTCGTAGGCGTTACAGCAGGACTCGACGGTCTCCTCCTTCATCTCGACGGCACCGCCGTCGGGGCACTCTTCGAGGAACACGCGGAGCCCGTTGAGCACGCGGCCGCGGGCGACGGGGTCGAGGGCGGCCCAGGCGTCGCGGTCGAAGGCGGCGAGTGCGTGCCCGCCGGCGATGTCGACCCGCAGCGCGGTGCGGGAGGGCCACTCGCCGGCGCGCTGGCCGTCGCGTTCGAGGATGACGGCCTCCGCGCGGAAGTCGAGGTCGTAGTCGCCGTCGCCGAGGCCGAAGACCGTGCGGACGTCCTCCGGACCGGGGTCCTCGACGGCGGCGAGTTCCTCGTCCCAGCGCTCGGCGAAGGACTCGGTGAGGCAGACGTCGTCGATGTCCTCGCAGGGCTCGATCGCGCCGGCGTCGGAGAGGTACGTCTCGGGGTCGACCTCCCGGGTGTCGCCGGCCGCCGGCATCGGATGTTCGGGCTCCTTGCCGAACAGTCGGAGGACGGACTCGGGCATGTAGCGCTTGGTGAGCGTCGGCGTGCCGGGGACCAGGTAGCCCCGGAGCCAGATGCTCGCCGCGGAGACGACGAGGACGAGGAGAGCGGCACCCCCAGCGACCGTGGTACTCGCGTTCGCGAGCGTCAGGAGAGCGACGTCGACGACGCCCGCCAGCACCAGTGCGATGAGTACGTTCACGGTCGTACAGGGCCAGCAACGGTTCTCCCCCGTGTACTCCGGCTCTCGGACGCGAGACAGCGCTGTCATGGTTGTTTACAGGAACGGTGCCGATTGTTATATTCGTTTCCCGGGTATCCGCCGGCAGGCGGTCGAACGCGCGCCGGCCGAACGTCAGTCGCTCGCGGCGGTCGGTCGCTCGTCGCGGACCGCGGCGGCGTACTGCAGGAAGTTGTCGAACAGCGCCTTCGCCTCGCAGGCCTTCGCGTAGTTCTCGTCGGTGATGCCGGCGACGACGCGCGCCTTGCGCTCCTCGCTCAGTTCGTCCTTGCCCTCGGTGACGGTGCGGGCAGTCTCGGGGTCGTACTCGGGGTGGAACTGCACGCCGAAGACGTGTCCCTTCCGGAAGCCGTGGTTGCCGTACTCGTTGGTGGCGATCTCCCGGGCTCCCTCGGGGAGCTCGACGACCGCGTCGGAGTGCGTGGTGAAGACGGTGAAGCGGTCCGAGAGCCCGTCGAGCAGCGGGTCATCACCGTTGCGCTCGACCTCGCGGTAGCCGATCTCGTACTCGCCCATGGCGTCGACCTCGCCGCCGAGCGCCTCGGCGAGCAGCTGGTGTCCCCAGCAGACACCCAGGCAGGGGAGGCCGCGTCCGGCGGCCTCGCGGGCGTACTCGCGTGCGGCACGAATCCACGGCTCGTCCCAGTACACCGACGAGCGCGACCCCGTGACGACCACGGCGTCGTACTCGAAGGTCTCGGGCAGCTCGCCCTCGGTGACGGAGAACTCCGCCACGTCTGCGTCCAGCTCCCGACGGAAGTTCCGTCGGGTGTCCGCCCCGTCGTGAGCGGCGTTCAACAGCGCGATTCGGAGTCGGCTCATGGTCGGAACCCACGGCATGGCCCCTAATGGGCGTTGCGCCCCGGCGAATCCTGCCGAGGACGGGGGCACGCCGGGCACGCCTAACTCTGTAGGACGCACCTCTACTGTCGACCGCGCCAAACAGAAGACTGCGGTCGACGTGTCGGAGCACCCCACGAGAGGCCGACTGACGGACCGTGCCATCGGCCACGACGCGTCGGACCCCACGACCGCACCGCTCGCAAACCGACCCCAACCACCACCGCACCCACCGACAGTCCACCGATCGGACTCCACGACACCGCACCCCACCTACTGCGACACCGCGACAGCCGCTCCCGCCGCCGTCTGCCCCCGCTCGCGCCGGACAGCCCGGCCGTGCCATCCCAGGCCCTCCTGCCATCCCTCCCTCCGAGCACTCGTCCACGACCAGCGGAGTCAGTCCTCGCTCTCGAAGAATCCCAGGAGCGCGTCGTTCACCGGACGTGACCGCTCGATACCGACGAAGTGGCTCGCGTCGGGGTACGTGACCACCTCGCCACGGGGGAGTTCGTCGGCGAGTCGACGCCCGGCTTCCGGGTCGAGAAGTTCGTCCGCGCCGGGAACGACGACCAGCGTCGGGTGGTCGACCTCGTACAGCGGCTCCGCGTCGAAGCCGTCGAGCGCCGCGCGCTGGTTCTCCCACGACTCGCGGTCCGCGTCCT
The DNA here is from genome assembly GCF_900103505.1 of Haloarchaeobius iranensis. GTDB lineage: Archaea > Halobacteriota > Halobacteria > Halobacteriales > Natrialbaceae > Haloarchaeobius > Haloarchaeobius iranensis. Next base: position 246,470 of record NZ_FNIA01000001.1, on the reverse strand, counting down.
CGTCGCCGCGCCAGTCCGCGATACCGTCGAGCACGTCGGGCTGTTCGGCCCGGAAATCGGCGGAGAGCGCCGGCGAGAGCGTCTCCCTGCAGGCACCGGCGTCTGCGGGGTCGGCGAACAGCGGCTCCGGGTCGTAGGCGTCGCCGGTCGCCGCGCCGGCGAGCAGCGCGAGCTTCCGGACGCGGCCCGAGTTGCGGGCGTAGTGCAGCGCGACCATCGCGCCGAGGCCGCTCCCGACGAGGTGGACCGAGTCGGTGCCGTGGTCCCGAAGCACGACGTCGAGGTCGTTCGCCAGCGTCGCCACCGAGCACGGTCCGGCCGGCGGGTCCGAGCCGTCGGTGCCGCGCATCGCCCAGGTCAGCGTCTCGAACGGGCCGGCGAGGCCGGCGTGCTGCCAGCCCCAGAACCACGGGCCGACGCCGATGTCCGGCACGAACGCAACCGTCGCGCCGTCGCCGTCGGTCCGGTACTGCAGCGTCGTCCCGTCGCGCGTCGTGGTCGGCATGGCTGTGGGGAGCAGTCGCCACCGGAAAGTATTCACGGATGGTGACGACGATACGACGTGATGCAACGCCGTCAGTTCCTCGCGGCGGCCGGCGGTGCCCTCACCGTCGCCCTCGCCGGCTGCAGCCGCCCTCCCCGCGTCGACCTCCGACTGGTCGCCCTCCCCGACGCCGACATCGGGGAGCAGCTGGTACGGCCCGCCCGCGACCTCTCGCCCGAGGGGCAGACCGTCGTCCGTCGCGCACACGAGAACGGGTCGTACGTCCGGACGAGCACCGATTGGAACGGCCCGTACGTCCACGACGGGCGGGTCGTGAGCTTCGAGGACCGCGTCTTCGCCGTCCGCACTACCCGCGTCGGTGTCGAACGCCGAACACTGGACACGTTCGACGTGACCTACACCGGCCGCGGCGACAACACGACCGTCGAGGTCGACTCCGATGCCCGCATCGTCGACCACGGCGACCTCCCAGCCATCGACCGGGAGATGTTCGACTCCGCAGACCCCGGCTCGCTGGCCCGAGACGGCAGCGCGATGTCGGCGTTCGTCCGGGACGACTACCCCGACGACGCCGACTCCGTGTTCGTCCCCGAGCAGGAGTACGACGCGGTCAGGTACGATGGCCACACCTTCCTCGTCGAGTACCAGGGGCCGCGAACCGTCGAGAACGGTCGGTTCCGGTACGAACTCGAACCGCTCGCGCCGGACGTGGCGACGTACGTCGAGCGCGTCGTCGACGAGCACGTGTTCACCCTCGCCCGGAACGACCTCTCCGAGGAGCAGCGCGGGATGGTCGACACCGCCATCGAGGAGGGCTACAGTGAGGAGAAGGAGCTCTCCGAGGCGTTCGCCGCTCTCGTCGAGCGCATCAGCGCCCACGAGCCGGTCGACCGGTCACACTCGAACCGGTGGTACGTCCTCCGCTACGACGGCACCACGTACTACGCCACCGTGGACGACAACGACCGCCCGGACCGCACCACGGACCGGCCGTACCGGACGACCGACGAGGAGGACGACGAGACCGGCGAGGGCACCGCGACGACCACCGCTCGCTGACCGCTCCCCTCACTGCCGTCGTCCCCGACCGTTCCGGGCTTCTTTTGCCACGCCACTGCGAGGTATCGACAATGCACGCGATCAAGGACAGCGTCCACGACTACATCGAGGTGTCGGGCGTCGTCGCGGACCTGCTCGACACGGCGGCGATGCAGCGGCTCCGCCACATCAAGCAGCTCTCGACGGTGCGACTCGTCTACCCCTCCGCGAACCACACGCGCTTCGAGCACTCGCTGGGCGTCTACCATCTCGCCCGCCGGGCCTGTCGCCACCTCGACATCGAGGGCAGCCGCGCCGAGGCGGTGCAGGCCGCCGCCGTCCTCCACGACGTGGGCCACGGGCCGTACGGCCACCAGACCGAGGGCATCATCGAGCGCCGCCTCGGCCGACACCACGACGAGGTGCACGACCTGCTCGAGGAGACGGCACTCGCCGACGTGCTCGAATCGCACGGCATCTCGACGACGGTCGTCGCCGACCTCATCGACGGCCAGGGGAAGCTCGGCCAGCTCGTCTCCGGCGAGCTCGACGCGGACCGGATGGACTACCTGGTGCGCGACGCCCACCACTCCGGGGTGCCCTACGGCACCATCGACCAGGCCCGCCTCCTCCGTGCGCTCACCTTCATCGACGGCGACCTCGCGCTCGCCGAGGGGAACCTCGCGACCGCCGAGTCGATGCTCGTCGCCCGGGCGCTGATGAACGCCACCGTCTACCGTCATCACGTCCCCCGCATCGCCGGCGAGATGCTGGAGAGCGCCTGCGAACGGCTGCTCGACGGCACCGACCTGGACGCCGAGCGCTTCGCACGGATGACCGACGACGAGCTGGTTGCCGCGCTGCGTGACCACGAGCCCACCGCCGAGGACGCCGCCCGCCTCGCCGAGCGCGACCTCTACAAGCGCGCGGTCTGGGCCGAACTCGACGACGTGCCCGACGGAATCGTGGACGCGGGCCACGCGGACGAACGCGAAGCCGAGCGCGCCGTCGCCGAGGCCGCCGGCGTTCCCGAGCGGGCCGTCCTCCTCGACGTCCCCGGCCGCCCCGCCATGCCCGAGTCCTCGACCCGCGTCGTCGTCAACGGCGAGGTCCGCCGGCTGCGGGACGCCTCGCCGCTGGTGCAGGGCCTCCAGGCAGCCAGCACGGTCCAGTGGCGGCTCGGCGTCTACGCCCCCGAGGAGCACGTCGAGCCCGTCCGCGAGGCCGCCCTCGACACGCTCGACCTCCCGTCGTCCGGCACCCGACCCTCCGGCGACCGCGAAGCCTTCGTTTAGCCAATACGTTTACAGTGGTGGCTCCCGGAATCGTATACGGGGTTACGACCCCCCAGATCGGATCAGTCGTTGCCTCCTGATCGATGCCCTGCTCGGCCGGGACCGAGTGGGGACTGGGATACGCCACTATCATATCCTTTTGGTGGCGCGAACCACGGTTCGGAGCCGCCGCTGTGGCTGCTCGGCCGTGACGTGCCGGGTCGAGAAGACGCGCGCCGGACCGTTCAGTAGCCGTTCCGCTGGTCGACCTCCTCCGCAGTCGGCAGCACGCCCTCCTCCGCGCCCCTGTAGTAGACGAACCCCCAGTAGGCGCCGTTGGCGAGGTAGGTGAACGCCGAGCCCCAGGCGACGCCGACGAGGAACAGGAGCACGCTGAACGAGGCGACGATGCGGAGGACGACGAGCAGCAGGATGTACAGCAGGCTGTACTTGAGGTAGTGCGTGCTGAACGCGAAATCGAACGTGAGGCTGGACGAGAACGTCTTCGTGATGCTTCCCGTGACGGGGTAGACGGTCAGTGCGGCGGGGAACAGGTAGAACCCGGCGAGGCCGAAGATTACGGCGACCGCATCGTGGAGCATCGCGCCGGCGACGACCGCACCGACCCAGACGGCACATGCGAGGGTGAACGCAACGACGTAGCCGACCCCGTCGGTGAGCATGTCGCCGTAGTCGGCGAACTCGGGCTGCGTGCGGCCCTGTGCGGCGTAGCGGGTGAGGCGGAACACGTAGCCGAACAGGAACACGAGCGGGAGGAACACGAGCAGCGGGCTGACCAGCACGACCGCCCCGGCCTTCAGGAGCGGCCCCCAGCCACGCTGGGTAGGGTAGGAGAACGCGAAGTCGAACGCGCCCTTCTGTCGCCAGTCGATGTGTTTCACGCCGTCGTCGCCGTCGGGTCGGTTCGGCGGGGCGCGGGTGGTCTCCCTGCGACGCTCGTGTTCGTCGCGGCGTGCACCGTGGTCCGGGTGCGGACTGTCGAAGTTCCAGCCGGTACGGTCGGCTGTCGACGCTGGCTCGCCGGCCGTCCGGTCGCCGGCGCGCCGCGCATCGCCGCCGGGAGCGCGCTGCGCGTCGGGCCGGCGACGACGCTGGCGGCCACGCCGTCGGTCGTCGGGTGGGTCGGTCGGTCGCCGCCCGTCGTCCGGTGACCGTTCGGCCCGGCGCGGCCCGTGGCTGTCGTCGGCCGGGGGGCCACCTCCGGCGGCGGGACGGTCGTCGGTCGAGCGCTCCGGCGGTGTGGTCGGCTCGGTGTCTGCACGCCACTCGTCCTCGTCGCCGTCCCACGAGTAGCTCGGGTACGCGGACTCGTCGTCGGCCGGGTCGCCGTCGGCCGGGTCGCCACCCTCCTCGCCGGGCGGATGGTCGGTAGTGCGGCCGTCGTCCGGGTCGTCCTCGTCCCGGCTCATACAGCCGTCACCTGCCGAACGCTGTGGAACGCCATCTATTTGACACGATGGTGGGTGGTCGGAAAAAACCTTCCGGCAGCCGAGGACACGCACTACCCGTCCGTGGGCGGCAGCGGTTCGACCCGTCCGTCCTCGAGGGCCTCGCCGTAGAGGTAGCCCCAGTACGCAGCCGGCACCAGCGCCGCGAGCGGCAGGAGGAAGGCGGCGAAGGTGACGAGCAGCAACACGAGAAAGCCCACGACCAGCAGTCCGACCAGGAGCACGGCGTCGGCGAAGAAGTGGAGGGCGTACCGCCGGGTGAACGCGAACTCCGGCGTGCGGACGGCGGCCTCGCGGAGGTCCTCGGTCGCCGCGTACGTCGTGAACAGTCCGGGCAGGAGGTACGACCCGCCGAGTGCGAGCACGCTGGCGAGCAGGGTGCTCTCGCCCGCGCTCAGATACACCAGCGTCCCCAGCCCGCCGACGGCACCCCACCAGAGCACGGTGACGACGACGCCGCACTTCGCGATCCCCCAGATGTCGTCGTAGCCGGGCGGCTCCTCGGCCCGTGCGGCCGCGCCGGCGAGCCGGGTGAGGTAGCCGACCGCCAGCACGCCGGGCACGACGAGGAAGGAGAGGATGCCGAGGACGCCGGTGAGCAGGGCCGCCGACCCACCCTCCCCGAACGGGTACCTGAGGCTGAACGTCACCACGCCGGCGTCGAAGATACCCGGGTCCATCGCCTCGTCGGACCGTGGGTCCGCGGGCTGTCGCTCGTACCGGGGGTCGCCGAGCCGGTCGACCCATCGGTCCGGGCCGGCGTCCCCCGGTCCACCGCCGCCGTGGGCGGCCGGCTGCCCGCGGCCCGGCGGCGAGCGAGCCTCGTCGTCCCACGGCCGCCCCTCGGCATCGCGGGGGCTGGCCGCGGTGTCGTCCCACGTCGGCTCTGGCTCGTCGTCGCGGCTCACGGCCCCACCTCGTGCGGCCGGCAGCACCGCTGTCGGCACATACTTCGAACCAGACGTGTCGGCAGGAAAAACGTTCGGTCGGCCTCAGTGGTCGAGGACGGCCCGGAGCACGTCGGGCGCGTCGTCGAGCGCGTCGTCGAGCGCGTCGGTGTCGGGGCCGCCGCCCTGTGCGAAGTCCGGCGGGCCGCCGCCGCCGCCGCCGACCTTCGACGCGAGCTCGCTCACGACCGCGCCGGCGTTGACCTCGCTCTCGCCGGGGACGGCGACGACGAACTGCGCGCCGTCGAGCCCGGAGCCCAGCACGGCGATCTTGCCCTCGTCGACGAGCGCGTTGGCGGTCGCGCGGAGCTCGTCCATGTCGGCGTCGACGCGCTGGACGACAGCGGGTGTGCCGCCGACGTCGACCTCCTCCGCGCCGTCCGCGCCGGAGGCACGGACCTCGGCGAGCTGCTCCTTGAGGTCCTCGATGGTCTTGCCCCGCGCCTTCCACTCCTCGAAGAAGCGCGCCGCCGTCTCGGGCACCTCCTCCGGGGTCACGTCGAGGACGTCCGCGGCGTCGTATAGCGCGTCCTCGGTCTCCTGGGTCGCCTGGATGGCGGCGTCACCGGCTGCGAAGCTGATGCGTTCGACGCCGTCCTGGACGCGCTCGGTGGTGTGGAGCTTGATGGCCCCGATGTCGCCGGTGCGGGCGACGTGGGTGCCACCGCAGGCCTGGACGTCCTCGGCGACGTGGATGAGCCGGATGTTCGTGCCCGGCGGGATGCCACCCTGGTAGAGGTCGAAGCCGTGCTTCTCCTCGGCCTCGTTCCGGTGGGGCCACTCCTGCTTGACTGGCGTGTTCTCCATCACCAGCTCGTTGGCGTAGCGCTCGATCTCCTTCGCCTCCTCGCGGGTGATGCGCTCGTAGTGGTGGACGTCGATGCGGGAGGCGTCGACGCCCTTCTGGGCACCGGCCTGCCGGATGTGCTCGCCGAGCACCTGCCGGGCGGCGTGGATGACGACGTGGGTCGCCGTGTGGTTGCGCATCAGCTGCTTGCGGCGGTACGTGTCGATCTGGCCGCGGACGAACTCGCCCTTGCCCGGGCTCTCGTCGGTCCGGTGGAGGACGACGCCGTCGCGGCGCTGCACGTCGGTCACCTCGACGGTGACGTCGTCCGTCGAGAGGCTCCCGGTGTCGGCGGGCTGGCCACCGCCCTCCGGGTAGAACATCGTCTGGTCGAGCACGACATCGTAGCCGTCATCGCGTTCGAACACGTCGAGGACGACCGCCTCGAACTCGGTGCGCTGCTGGTCCTCGTAGTAGAGCCGCTCGGTCTCGGGCAGGTCGTCGAGGCGCTCGGCCTCGCTCTCGTCCGCCTCGTCGAACGCCTCGGCGCTGTCGTGGCGCTCGGCGACGAGCGAGTAGAAGTCGTCGGGGACGTCGACGCGCGCCCCGGCCTCCTCGGCGATGGCCTCGACCATGTCCGGCTGGATGCCGTGGCTGTCGTACAGCTCGATGAGCTCGCTCGTCGGGATGGGCTCCGACTTGCGGGCGTACTCCTCGGCGAGCTGTTCGACGCGACGGCTGCCGCGGTCGAGCGTCTCGCGGTACTTCTCGACCTCGGTGCGGACGATGTCGCGGACCGTGTCGCGGTTCTCGTAGCCCAGGCGGTCGGCCTGCATGTCGACCAGCTCGTCGAGCGGCGCGTCGACGCCGACGTTGTCACAGAGGCGCTTCGTGCGCCGGAGCACCATCCGGGCGAGGTAGCCCGTCGAGACGTTCGACGGGACGATGCCGTCGCCGAACATGTACGCGAGCGTCCGGCAGTGGTCGGCGATGGCGTAGATGTCCTCCAGCGGCTCCATCAGCGACTCCAGCCGGTCGGTCTCGACGTCGAGCTTCGCGGCGATGTCGCCCCGGGCCGTCTCCATGTCCTCGGCCTCGTCGATGTCCATCCGGCCGGCGAGCTTCGCGGCGCGGTTGACGAGTTCGGCCTCGTCCTCGGCGAGGTCGATGCCGGCGTTCTCCTTGAGGAACGCGATCATGTCGGGGTAGACCGCCTCGTACACCGTCGGCGTCCCCTGGGACATCCAGGTCCAGCGCTCCAGCCCGTAGCCGGTGTCGACGATGTACGTGTCCATGAAGGAGTACCGGTTGCCGTCCTTCATCTCGTACTCGCCGTCGGGGTCCTGCTCCATGCACATGAAGACGAGCGTGGCGAGCTCGGCACCGCGGTAGATGACCTCGATGGCCGGCCCGGCGTTCCCGCCGCCGACCCACGGGTCCTCGATGTAGGTTATCTCGTCGAGGTTGGCCCCCAGCGACTCGAAGAGTTCGTCGCAGTACTGCACCGTCTCGTCCTTCCAGTACACCTCGCCGTGGTAGGCGTAGGCGTCCTCGTCGACCTCCTCCTGCGTGTTGAACGCGTGGTGGGCCATCATCTCGAACGCCATCGTGTGCCGGCCCGTCTTGCCCACGTTGTCGATGTCCTGCATCCGGATGCAGGGCTGGCTGATGGTCAGCGGGTTCGCCGGCGGCGGCGTCTGCCCGGAGGTGACGAGCGGCTGGAAGTCGTAGATAGAAGCCTGGGTCAGCAGCACGTCGTCCCGCCAGCGGTTCGCCGCCACGGGGTACGGCTCGATCCGTTCGTGGTCGTGTTCCTCGAAGAAGGAGAGGAACGCCTCGCGCATCTCCTCCAGCGTGTACTCCTCGTCGAAGCCGGGGTTGTCGATGAAGCTGTAATCCTCGCAGGGTGGCTCACCGCACAGCTCCCGGTCGTGGTCGCGTGTCCAGAAGTGGGCACCGCAGCCGGTGCACTCCCGGCGTACGAACCCCTCCGTCTCGAAATAGTCGAGACGGTACTCCTCCTCAAGTTCGCTCATCGTTGTCCCACAGTGGCCCTTCGGTCGGTAAAACAGTTCCGCAACCGCCCTTCCTGCAAAATTCGCGACGCTGGGGGCGGTGGCCGCGGCCCCCCGAGTTCGAGGGCTCCACCGGCGGTCCGACGGGGGTACCGCCTCCGGTTAAGTGGACGGCCGTCCCAGTCAACGGCATGTCCTCGGCGAACGACGGCGCGACCGGCGGCTCGCGGTTCCCCGACGGCGACGAACTGCTCCGCGCCCTCGGCTTCGTCGTGCTGGTGAACGTCGTCGGCGCGACGCCGGCGGCCCTGGGCGGCCCCGACAGCGCGTGGTTCCAGGCGCTCGAGAAGCCGTGGTTCTACCCGCCCGGCTGGGCGTTCGGCGTCGCCTGGACCGTTCTCTTCTCGCTGCTGGGCGTCGCCCTCTACCGGGTCTGGCACGAGGGGACGGAGCACGCCACGGTCCGGGTCGCACTCGGCGCGTTCGCCCTCCAGATGGCGTTCAACGTGGCGTGGACGCCCGTGTTCTTCACGCTCCAGCGACCCGGTCTCGCGCTCGGCATCATCGCCGTCCTCTGGGTGCTCGTCGCCGGCACCGTCGCCGCGTTCGACCGCGTCGACCGGCCCGCCGCCGCGCTGCTCGTGCCGTATCTCGCGTGGGTCGGCTTCGCGGCGCTCCTGAACTACGCAATCTGGTCGTTGAACTGACCGCCCCCGGCGGCCGCAGAGTTAAACCCCACGCGGCAGTATCGGTTCACCAGTGAAAAGCTCCGAGACGGGGCGCGAGATGGCCGGCGTTCGGGTCGCCGTGCTCGCCACCGACGAGGAGCACGCGCTGGCGGTCGCGACCGCCATCGGCGGCGAGTGGACGGTCGACGCCCGTACCGCCGCCGAGGAACTCGAACACGACCCCACCTGTCTCGTGGTCGCGACGGACCCGACGACGGCCGACGACCTCCGCGCAGCAGCCGTCGCGGTCGACGCCCCGGCGGTCGTGTTCGCCGACGGCGACCCGACGGCCATCGGGGAGCTCGCGGCCTTCGACGGCTTCGTCCGCGACGACGGCACCGACGGTGCGGCGACCCGGCTCGCGGACGAAGTCGCCTGGCACGTCGCCAGCGGCGACGACTACCCGACGGCGCTCAGAGAACGCACGGCCAAAGTGACACGTCTCCACCGCGTCGCGACGGAGCTCGTCGGCTGCGAGAGCGAGACCGCGGTGTACGAGTCGGCCGTCCGCGCCGCCGAGGAGATCCTCGACCTCGACCTCGTCGGCATCGACGTCGTCGAGGACGGCTACTTCGTGCCCGTCGCGGTGTCCGGCGGCATGGAAAAGACGGGCTACGCGGGGGCGGGCGAGATCGCGGTCGACGAGGGTATCGCTGGCGAGACGTACCAGTCGGGGGCGTCCATCGTCGTCGACGACGTGCGCGAGCGCGAGAACGAGGCCGTCGACAAGTCAGACCCGGGGTACCGCTCCGTCCTCTCGGTCCCCGTCGGCGACTTCGGCATCCTGCAGGCCGGCTCGCCGGAGCCGGACGCGTTCGACGACCGGGACAGGGAGCTGGTCGAACTGCTCGTGACCCACGTCGCCGAGACGGTCGAACGGCTCCGTGCCGAGGGCCACCTCCGCCGCCAGCGGGACCGCCTCTCCGCGCTGTTCGAGAACGTCCCCGACCCGGTCGTCCGGTTCGCGCTCGTCGACGGCGAACTCCGGGTGCAGGAGGTCAACCCGGCGTTCGAGTCGACGTTCGGCTGGTCGACCGCGGAGGTGATCGACGAGGACATCGACGAGTACATCGTCCCCGAGGGGTTCGAGGACGAGGCCAGGTCGCTGAACCAGAAGCTCCTCGCCGGCGAGAGCCTCCAGGTCGTCTCCCGACGCAAGACCGAGGACGAGGTCCGCGACTTCCTGCTGCACGTCGTCCCGTTCGAGCGCGGCGAGCGCAGCCTCCAGGGCTTCGCCATCTACACCGACATCACCGAGGAGAAACAGCGCCAGCGCGAGCTGGAGCGCCAGAACGAGCGCCTCGACGCGTTCGCGAGCATCGTCAGCCACGACCTCCGCAACCCGCTCTCCATCGCCCAGGGCTACGTCGGCCTCGCCGAGGAGACGGGCGACCCCGAGCACTTCGACGAGATACGCCGCGCACACGGTCGGATGAACACGCTCATCGACGACCTGCTCGCGCTCGCCAGACAGGGGAACGTCGTCGGGGACACCGAGCCCGTCGACCTCGGCCCCGTCGCGACACAGGCCTGGTCCAGCGTCCGGACCGGCGACGCGACGCTGTCCGTCGTCGACAGCGCGACCGTCGACGCCGACCGCGACCGACTGGTCGAACTCCTCGAGAACCTGTTCCGGAACGCGGTGACCCACGGCACCGGCGAGGAGGACGACCCCGCAGACACGGAGGGGCCGTCCGGTCGTCGCCCGGACGGCGAGCCGCTCCGGGTCACCGTCGGCCCGCTCGCGGACCGCCACGGCTTCTCCGTCGACGACGACGGCATCGGCTACGACGGCGACGACCCCAGTCGAATCCTCGAATCCGGCTTCACGACGAGCGAGGTCGGCACCGGCTTCGGGCTGACCATCGTCCGGGAGATAGCCGAAGCGCACGGCTGGTCGGTCGACGTCGTCGACGACGACGGGCTCCGCTTCGAGTTCGTCGTCGAGTAGAACGAAACGGGACGGGAGAGCGAGCGTCAGTTCGCGGTGCCGGCGTGCCCACCGAGCAGGCCGTGGAACAGCTGGACGTCGCTGCCGCTCTCGAAGAGCTCGTCGAGGAGACTGTCGGCGCGGTCGGCCTGGGCCGCCACCCGCTCCTCGAGTTGGCGGTACTCCTCGGAGTTGCGGAGCTCGGGCTCGGGCTTTCGGGCCTCCAGGACCGCCTTCTTCGAGACCTGTGCGTAGTACTCCCGGAGTTCGGCGTCGTACTCGCTCCGGCGCTGGAGCCGTTCGAGACAGCGGTTCAGCGTCTCGCGGTCGACCGGCTTGACGAGGTAGTCGTCGAAGCCCATCTCGATGATGTCGAAGTCGGGTTCGACGGCCGTGACGATGACCACCTGGCAGTCGTAGCCGTCGGCGCGAACCCGTTCGAGTACCTCGTCGCCGGAGCGACCCGGCAACCGACGGTCGAGGACGATGATCTCCGTCTCCGACGTCACGGCCTCGACAGCCTCGTCGCCGTCGCTGACGGACGTGACGGCCCACTCAGCACCCAGCCATGACGAGTAGAGGCTCGCCAACTCCGTGTTGTCCTCGACGACGAGGACGTTGGTACCTTCTGACATGCTACCCCGTAGTTCGTGTACCGACCATGGTGTTAGTCGACATAAATGTCTCGGCCGCGAAAATGTCCCATCGGTTGATATTTGCGCCCTCAGGCCTCGAATTATCGATATTCGGGTTCGAAAACCAGCTACTCCAGGGCGAGCGAGGCGAGCAGCGCCTCCAGCTGTATCCGCTCGTTCGCGCCGGTCGTGATGCGGTAGTCGGCCTCGCCGAGGCGGTCGAGCAGCCGAACCGCCGCCTGCTCCTCCAGTTCGAACTCCCACGCGGACCGGTGGATCTGGTCGATGATGTCGCCGCCCGCCAGCCCGCGCTCGGTGATGAGCTCGTCGAGCTTCGCCCGCGCCGCCACGAAGTCGCCGTTCAGCGCGTCGGTCACCATCGCCTCGACCTCCTCCGGACGGGCCGTCGACGTGATGGCGTACACCGTCTCCTCGTCCACGGCGTCGCCCATCACCGACGCCGCCTGCAGCGCGTTGATGGCCTTGCGCATGTCGCCGTCGGCCGCGTAGACGAGCGCGTCGACGCCGTCCTCGGTGTACTCGATGCCCTCCTCGGCCGCGATGAACCGCACCTGCTCGGTGACCGCCTCGTCGGCCAGCGGCGAGAACCGGAACACCGCACAGCGGGACTGGATGGGGTCGATGATCTGGCTGGAGTAGTTACACGAGAGGATGAACCGCGTGTTGTTCGAGAACTGCTCCATCGTCCGGCGCAGCGCGGACTGCGCGTCCGGGGTCAGCGCGTCGGCCTCGTCGAGGAAGATGATACTGGGATTGTTTCCTTTCCTCCCACTCCAATCGGTACTCGCGAAATTCTTGATTTGTTGACGGACCACGTCGATGCCGCGCTGGTCCGAAGCGTTCAGTTCGAGGAAGTTCTCCTGCCAGTCGTCGCCGTAGACCTCCTTGGCGATGGACACGGCGGTTGCCGTCTTGCCGGTACCGGCCGGTCCTGCAAACATAAGATGCGGTAAGTCTTGCTTATTGACATAGCTTTTTATACGGTTAATTATGTCCTCGTGGCCTACCACCTCGTCGAGCCCGTCGGGCCGGTACTTCTCGATCCAGACCTGCTTGCGACCCCCTGCGTCGTCGCCGGTCGCCTCGGCCTCGCTCATGTAGCAATCGAGGAGTCGTCCGTGCATAAAGCCCCCGAGACGGACCAGCCCGCGGCCCGCGATTCTCAGAAACATAAAATCCCATATTAATATAAACACCAATGCGCCGTATCTCCAACCATGAGGGCTTCTGTCCCACGCAATAGACTGCTCGTACTGCTTATGATTATCGTGCTCGTCCTCGGCTCGATGCCCGGCCTCGTCGCGGCGGAGACAGCCAGCGCGGACTCCTACGTCGTCGAGGAGGGTGAGACGGTCGACGGGCTGGAGGTCGTCGGCGCGACCGTCGTCGTCAGGGGGACGGTCGACGGTGACCTGAGCGGGGCCGCCGCCGACGTCACCGTCGCGGAGACCGGCGTGGTCACGGGGGACGTGAACGTGGCCGCCGCGAACATCGACATCGCGGGCCGCGTCGACGGCGACGTGTCCTCCGGTGGGGCGTCCATCGCGCTCGCCGAGACCGCCGTCGTGGGCGGCGAGTTCCGTGTCGGTGCGAGCGACGTGACCATCGCCGGCAACGTCGCCGGGAACGTCGTGGTCGGCGCGGACACCATCCGCCTCACCGAGACGGCCGTCATCGGGGGCGACCTCCGGTACGACGGCGACATCAGCGGCGTCGAGGACGCCGCCGTCGCCGGCAGCGTCGTTCGCGACGAGTCCATCGGGGGCGCCGGTGTCGACGTCGCGCCCTGGGTCATCGACGGCGCGCTCGCCGTCTACGGCTTCGTCACCAACCTCCTGCTCGGGGCGGCGCTCCTGCTCGTCCTGCCCGGCTTCTCCCGGGCCGTCGCGGACCGGGCCGTCTCCGACCCGCTCCGCAGCGGCGGCGTCGGCCTGCTGACCGTCGTCGGCGTGCCGGTGCTGCTCGTGCTGCTCGTGCTCACGCTCGTCGGCATCCCGTTCGCCGTGGCCGGCGCGGTGCTGTTCGGGCTGTTCGGGTGGGTCGCACTCGTCTACGGCCGGTTCGCGCTCGGCTCGTGGCTCGTCGCCCGCGCCGGCGGCGACAACCGCTGGATCTCCCTGACCGTCGGCCTGCTGCTCGGAACGCTGTTCGGCATGCTCCCCCTCGTCGGCGGCGTCGTCGACGTCGTCGTCTCGCTGGTCGGGCTCGGGGCGCTCGTGCTGGTGCTGTACGCCCGGTACGGCCGCGGCTCGCGCGAGGAGCCCGCGCCCGAGGCCGGCGGCGAAGCCGAGGGCGCACCGTCCGCGGCCTGAGCGGCCACCCCCTCTCGAACCGACCGGAGAGCGTCGTGCGACGACACCCTTACGCACACACACCCACTACTTCGGGGCATGCAGGTCACGGTCGACGTGAAAGGCGAGACCACCCACGAGGTCGACCTCCCGAAGCCGACGTACGCCGACGTGCTCAGAGCGGTCGACCTGAGCCCGCACGAGGTGAGCGTGCTCGTCGACGGTCGCCCCGTGCCCGAGGACCAGCCGGTGGAGTCGAGCGAGGTGACCGTCCTGCGGCTCATCAAGGGCGGATGACCGAGCTGGCACCCGACTTCGAGCTGGCGAACGTCGGACCCGGCCCGGACCCGTGCTCGCTTGGGGCCCTGGCCGCCGACAACGAGTTCGTCGTGCTGCTGTTCCAGCGCGACTTCTACTGCACGAACTGCCGCAAGCAGGTGCAGGCGGTGAAAGAGCGCTACGACGAGTTCGAGGCGCGCGACGCGGTCGTCGCCTCGGTGCTGCCGGAGGAACGCGACCGCGCCGCGGAGTGGCAGGAGCGCTACGACCTGCCGTACCCCCTGCTCGCGGACCCCGATGCCATCGCCAGCGACGCCTACGACCAGCCGGTGAGGTTCGGCATCCTCGGGAAGTTCAGCGACTTCCTCGGCCGGATGCCCGAGGCGGTCGTGGTCGACACCCGCGGCAACGAGCCGACGGTCGCGTGGTCCTACGCGGGCAGTTCGACGTTCGACCGGCCCGCGATAGACGACCTCCTCGCCGAGCTCGAGCGGCTGCGCGAGGCGGGGACGACCGCGACCGACGATGCCTGACCGAACGCCCGCCGACGTCCGTGTCCGCGAGGCACGGCCGGACCAGCACGACGCGGTTGCGGCCGTCCTCGACGCCGCGATGCTCAGGACCGACGCGCTCGACGATTCGCTCGACCGTGGTGACGTGCTGGTCGCCATCGCGGAGGACCGGCTGCTCGGCGCGCTGGTGCTCGTGCAGGAGGAAGATGCAGGCGGAGAGCACCGCCACGTCGACGCCGTCGCGGTCCGCCCGAACCGGCGCGGCCAGGGCATCGGGAGCGCGCTGGTCGAGTCCGCGCTGGCACGGTGCGGGCCGGACGAGCGCCTGACCGCGGCGTTCGACGCCGACGTGCGCCCGTTCTACGAGTCGCTCGGCTTCGATATCGAGGTGCGAGACGGCCGGCTGTTCGGCGTCAGCTGAGTTGACGCTACTCGAACAGCTCGTCCGTGCTCCGTTCCTCGACCGGAGGCCGCTCAGCGTCGTCCCAGTCGGCCTCGCCGGCGCGGTCGTCGTTGCTCTGGCGACGCGAACCGGTTCGGCCGCCGTCGGTCGGCCTCGCCGCCAGCTGTTCGGTGTTGTCCGCGATGCGCTCGACGGCGGTGACGAGCCGGTGGAGGAGCGACATCGCGAGCAGGAACAGGACGATCAGGACGCCGAACAGGAGCGATGCGGTGACGAACGACCAGACGACAGCGACGGCACCGATGGAGAGCAGGACGGCGTTCAGGGTGTTCTCGTCCATGCCGGCGTATCACCGCCCGGGTCGTAAAATCCTGTCGAGAGGGTTAGCATTCGCCGGCGGCTCAGACGTGCGCCTCGACCAGCGCTTTCCCGTCCGCCAGAATCGCGTCGACGCGCTCCGGACTCCCCGCCTCCGCGTAGACCCGCATCTTCGGCTCGGTGCCGCTCGGGCGGACGAGCAGCCAGGAGCCGTCCTCGCAGAGGAGTTTGAACCCGTCCTTCGTCACCACGTCGGCGACGGACTCACCGGCGACCTCGTCGGGGATGTCGTCGCCGAGTGCGTCCACGACCCGCGCCTTCTCCGAATCCGGGCAGTCGACACTCAGCTTTGACTGGTGGATCTCGCCGAACTCGTCGAGCAGGGCGTCGACGCGGTCGTCGTAGGCGCGCTCCGCCTCGACCGCCGCAGCGAGCAGCGCCATCAGGACGCCGTCCTTCTCGCGGATGTGACCCCGGACCGCGAAGCCGCCGGACTCCTCGCCGACCATCAGCGCGTCGTGCTCGCCCATCGCCTGTGCGACCCACTTGAAGCCGACGGGCGTCTCGATGACCTCCTCGCCGTGGGCCTCGGCGACCCGGTCGAGCAGGAACGTCGTCGAGACCGTGCGGACGACCGGGCCGGAGTCGGATTCGAGCAGGTAGTCGTACGTCGCCGCGAAGAAGAGGTTCTCGTCGAGGAAGCCCCGTTCCGGCGTGACGATGGCGAGTCGGTCCGCGTCCCCGTCGTTGGCGATGCCGAGGTCGGCGTCGCGTTCGCGGACAGTCTCGATGAGTTCCTGCAGGTTCTCCTCGCTGGGCTCCGGTGACGACCCGCCGAACTCGGGGTCGCGCTCGCAGCGGATGCGGTCGACGGTCGCGCCGGCGGACTCCAGCAGCGCGTCGGTCGTGTCGCGGCCGGAGCCGTGCATCGCGTCGTAGACGACGTGCAGGCCGTCGAGGTCCGCGCCGACGAGGTCCATCGCGTGCTCGGCGTGCGGGGTCACCTCGTCGACCTCTGACACCGTCCCGTGCTGGTCCTCCGGCAGCGGGGCCGGCTCCGCCAACCGCTCCGCGATGGCGTCGGTCGCCTCGGGCAGCGCCGGCGAGCCGTCGCCCATGATGAACTTCACGCCGTTGTACTCGGGCGGGTTGTGGCTCGCGGTGATCATCAGCGCGCCGGCGAGGTCCCGCTCCCGGGACTGCCACGCCGTCAGTGGCGTCGGGCGGTCGCGGCCCTCGGGCATCACCACGTCGAAGCCGTTGGCACAGAGCACGCGCGCCAGCTCCTCGGCGAACTCCGGCGAGGACGCCCGTGCGTCGTAGCCGACGGCGACAGTTCCGCCCGCGTGGCCCTCGTCGCGCAGGTAGGTCGCGACCCCCTGCCCGACTATCCGGACCCGGGGAGCGGTGAACTCGTCGAGTGTCGCACGCCAGCCGTCGGTACCGAACGAAATCGCGTCCATACGCCACCCATCCACCGCCGGTGCGATAAAACCCCGCCGACTGCACTGTGTTCGGGTGGTCGGGGTCGGGACGTCCGAACCGACGCGGGGCCTCCCCGCGCGGGGTTTACGTCGGTTGTAAACCGCCTCTGGCTGCCTCCCGCACCGGTGTCCCGGCCAGCGCCGACGGCACACAGCGGCGTTTGCGGGAGACTGGCACCCACGGCGTCACGGGACTCCGACGCCGCGCGCTCCCCACCGGAACCTCTAATTGCTTCGCCGCGGGGTAGGGAGTTGTGGTAGACGTTGGTCCACTCTCCGGGACGCTGCCCGACCTGTTGCGACTGGCGACCGTGCCCGTCTTCGGCGTGCTCGCGTACCGCGACATCCAGACGCGGCGCATCGACAGCATCACCTGGGTCCCGCTCACCCTCCTCGGCGTGGTCCTGCTCGGCGTCGAGTGGCAGCGGGCGGCCGCCGCCGGCGGGACCGACATGCGCGTGTTCGTCCTCACGACCGCCATCAGCGTCGGTTTCGTCGTCTCGATGGCGTACGTGTTCCACTTCCTCGGCGCGTTCGGCGGGGCGGACGCCCGGGCGCTGATGACCATCGCGGTGCTGTACCCGAGCTATCCGGGCTACGTCGGCGGCGAGGCGCTCTCCGTCGCCGGCGTCGCGCTCCCGGTGTCCGAGCCGGCACCGGTCGCGGTGCTCTCCTTCACCATCCTGACCAACGCCGTGGCCTGGGGCATCGCGTACCCGCTGCTGCTCGCGGCGCGCAACGGGGCGATGGGGCACGTCTCGAAGCGGATGTTCGTCGGCATCCCGGTGCGCTGGGACGCGGTGCCGGAGACCCACGGCAAGCTCCTCGACTCGGGGAGCAAGGGTCTCGGGGAACGACTGCGTGCGCTCGCGTATCCGCGTGGTGCGGGCCTCGACCTCGACGCCGTCCGGATGTACCTGCGCTGGCGCGGGGCGACGCTCGCCGAGGTCCGGGCCGACCCCGAGCGGTTCCGGGACCCCGACTCGCTCCCCGATGAGCCGAACGACCCCACAGACGGTGCGGTCGACCTCGACGTGGCGACCGACGGCGGGGAACCGGTGGACGGCGACGAATCCGCCGCGGACCCGGTGGACGGCGACGATGAGCCCGCCGACGACCCCTGGGGCGCGGGGGCGTTCCTCGACGCCATCGAGGGCGACGCCTACGGCACGTCGCCCGAGCGTCTGCGCGACGGCCTCGACCGGCTGACGACCGAGGAGGAGCTGTGGATCACCCCGGGCATCCCGTTCCTCGTGCCGGTGTTCCTCGGCCTGGTCGCCGCGTTCGCCTACGGCGACCTGCTCGTCGGGCTGCTCCGGGCGCTCGGCCTCGTCTAGGCGACGTACTCGTCGTACACCGGGTAGAGCACGTTCCAGAGGACGGTGACCGCGATGCCGACGACGACGACGGCGAGCCACAGCGGCCGCGTGCCGTCGGTGTAGCCGAGCGCGAGCAGCGCCATCGTGCCGAAGAAGAGGCCGACGCAGGCGAGGAGGCTGCCGAGCGAGACCGAGACGAGTACGGGCGCCTCCCTGAACTGGTCGCCGAGACTGGCCATGTGCGGTGGTCCGTCCCCGCCGACATAACCGTGTCGCCGGTGGGTCGCGGCACGGGGGGCTTCCCGGCAAATCGCAGGGGGCCACAACGTTCATCACCGACCTTTCAACCGGCCGAAACTACCTTTACGCGACGAGTCGTTCGACAGACAACGACCGGGGATGGGGACCCCTCGCCCGCCACCATGACCGACCTAGATGCAGTCGAGGACAGTCGGAACGTCCTCGTGACCACCGAATCGACGAACCAGGACCACTGTAGCGACCTGCTCGAGACGGGTGACCCGAACACGCGAGCAGAACTGACCGTCTCGCTGCCGGAGGCACAGGCCGAACAGACCGGGTTCGGCAGTACCGTGAACGCACAGCCGGCACGCAAGGGGCTCATCTCCGTCGGCCACGTGCTCCGGTCGGCCGCCGAGGGCGACCCGGACTTCGGCGCGGCCGTCGTGATGGACGCCGTCGAGGAGCCCGACGACCTGCAGGGTATCGGCACCGCGGTCAGCCGCTACTGCCAGCGCTGGGACGAGGAAGACTACGACATCGTCGTCTGCTTCGACTCGCTGACCGAGCTGCTCGACCACGCCAGCCCCGAAGTCGTCTTCCAGTTCTGCCACGTGCTCACCAGCCGCCTCGACTCGGTCGACGCGCTCGCGCACTTCCACCTCGACCCCGACGCGCACAGCGACGAGACCGTCGCCACGTTCCAGTCCATCTTCGACGGGACCGTCGGCCAGACGACCGAGGCCGACGCCATCGAGGCGTTCGCAGAAGCCACCGACGACGACATCGCCGCCCTCACCGAGAGCTGGAGCGCCGAGGCGAACTACTCCATCGTCGGCGACGACGACTACGCCCGCCCCGACGAGGTCAGCGAGGCATCCGACGACGACATCGCGGACTCGCTGCCCGTCGAGTAACCCAAAGTGATTTACGTGGTGGTCAAATAACATGTTAGCAATCCCGGGGGGCGGGGTGGATACACATGAGTGAACACGGCACGGACAGTGGCCCGAGAACAGTCCTTCTCCTCGACGAGATGGCCGAAGACGAAGCCGGCGAGCACTGCGACGGGTTGATGGGCGTACCGGCCGCGGACCAGCGCGCCGAGCTCGTCGTCTCGTTTCCGGAGGACGTGACCGACAGGCTCGACTTCAGCTCGCTCTCCGGCGGGCGACAGCCGACGAAACGGGGCATCGTCACCGTCGGCGAGACGATGCAGGCCGCCGGCGCCGGCCGACCGGACTTCACCGACCCGCTCGTCGAGCAGACGGTCGCCGACCCGACGGACCTCCAGCAACTCGGCGAGGTCGTCAGCCAGTTCTGCAGCGTCTGGGACGACGCCGGCTACGATATCGTCGTCTGCTTCGACTCGCTGACCGACCTGCTCGCGGCGAACGACCCGGCGGTCGTCTTCCAGTTCTGCCACGTGCTGTCGGGGCGGCTCGAATCGGTGGGCGCGGTGGCGCATTTCCACCTCGACCCGAACGCACACAGCCAGCAACTACAGCTCACCTTCGAGCAGATGTTCGACGAGACGCTCGTCGAGGAGATCGACGTCGAGCACCTCGTCCCCGGCGGGAGCAGCCGGGCCAGCGACGCCGACGTGGCCCGCGAGACCGAGACCGTCGAGCTCGACGACCCGGACGAGACTCCGGCCGCGAACGACGACGCCGCGGGCGACTCCGCGCCAGCGGCCCGCCAGTCGGGCGAGGCCTCCGACGACGACATCGCCGACGCGCTACCCGACTGAGGCGGGCCGACGCGGCGCGCGGAGCGCCAGCCGCAGTCCGTAGTCTTTTCTTCCGGGCACCCATCTTCGGAGCCTGTGGCCGCGCTCACACCCGAGGTACTGCTCGTCTTCGCGCTCGTCACCGTCGTCCTCGTCCTGTTCGCGACGGAGCCGGTGCCCGTCGACATCACCGCACTCGGCCTGATGGTCGCGCTCATGGTCGCCGGGCCGCTCTCCCAGCAGCTCTCGGCGGTCGGGCTCCTCGGAGGGCCGGTCGAACTCCTGCCCGACAGTCCGGCCGACGGGCTCGCGGGGTTCGCGTCGACGGCGACCATCACCGTGCTGGCGATGTTCATCCTCTCCGACGGCGTCCAGCGCACGGGCATCGTCCAGATACTCGGGCGCAAGCTCGCCGCGCTCACCGGCGACTCGGAGACGCGCCAGCTCGGGGCGACGATGGGCGTCGTCGCCCCGCTCTCGGGCTTCATCAACAACACCGCGGCCGTCGCCATCCTCCTCCCGATGGTCACCGACATCGCCCACGAGGGCAACACCTCGCCGTCGAAGCTGCTCATCCCGCTGTCGTACGCCTCGATGTTCGGCGGCACGCTCACCCTCATCGGCACGTCGACGAACATCCTCGCCAGCGAGGTCGCCGCAGACGTCGCCAACGACGTGGCCGACCCCAGCCCCGCCGTCGTCGCGCTCCAGGACGGCTTCTCGATGTTCGAGTTCACCAGCCTCGGCCTCATCGTCACCGTCGTCGGCTTCGTCTACTTCCTCGTCGTCGGGCGCTACCTGCTGCCGTCCCGCATCGAACCCGAGGACGACCTCGCCGCGGAGTTCCGCCTCTCCGAGTACCTCACCGAGGTCGTCGTCCGCGAGGACTCCCCCCTCGTCGGCCAGACCGTCCGCGACGCCCTCGCCGAGACGGAGTTCGACGTCGACCTCGTCCAGCTCATCCGCGACGACGAGGTGTTCCTCGAACCGCTCGGCCCGAAGACCATCCAGGCCGGCGACCTCTTCACCGTCCGGACCGACCGGGAGACGCTCGTCGAGCTCCTCGACGTGGAGGGGATGGACGTCGTCCCCGAGTTCGAGGTCACCGAGGACGAGCTCGAGCGCGCCGACCCCGCCGCCGAGAACCTCGTCGAGATCGTCGTCGCGCCCGGCTCGCACGTCGTCGGCGAGTCGATTGCCTCCGTGAACTTCAGGCAGCGCTACGACGCCACCGTGCTCGCGCTCCGCCGCGGCGGCGAGCTCATCCGGAAGCGGATGGACCACATCGTGCTCCAGGTCGGCGACACGCTGCTCGTCCAGGGCACCGCCGACAGCATCCAGCGCCTCGACGACAACCGCGACTTCATCGTCGCCCAGGAGATCGAGCGCCACGACTACCGCGAGGAGAAGATCCCCGTCGCCATCGGCGTCATCCTCGCCGTCGTCGGCCTCGCCGCGGTCGACCTCCTCCCCATCGTCGTCTCCGCCCTCGGCGGCGCCGTCGCCATGGTGCTCACCGGCTGTCTCAAGCCCGGCGAGGTGTACGACGCCGTCCAGTGGGACGTCATCGTCCTGCTCGCCGGCGTCATCCCGCTCGGCACCGCCATGCAACACACCGGCGCGGCGCTCTACCTCGCCGACCTGCTCGTCGCCACCGAGCCGTACCTGCCCGCCATCGCCGTGCTGGGGCTGTTCTACGTGCTCACCGCGGCGCTGACGAACGTCGTCTCCAACAACGCCAGTGTCGTGCTCATGATCCCGGTCGCGTTCGACACCGCCGCCAAGCTCGACGCCTCGCCCTACGCGTTCGTCCTCGCGGTCACGTTCGCCGCCTCGACCGCGTTCATGACGCCCGTCGGCTACCAGACCAACCTGTTCGTCTACGGCCCCGGCGGCTACAAGTTCACGGACTACACCGTCGTCGGGACGCCGCTCCAGCTGGTATTCGCGGTGGTGACAACGCTGGGGATCGCGGTGCTGTGGCCACTGTGAGTCCGGCGGGGCGGAACGAAACGTTTTACCCGTAATGGGACTGATTTATATGCGCGGGCCGGTGGGGTAGCTTGGTAACCTTCAGCGTTTGGGACGCTGTACCCCCGGTTCAAATCCGGGCCGGCCCACTTTCCTCGTATTCGAAAGTTGAACGCACTCCTGGGTTGATTTTCCAGTTTCGGCGAGCCGTGCGTCCCACCACTCTCGACAGTGTCCTGCGGATACCGTCGACGGGAGATGTGCGAGTCTAAACCGTATCGCGAGCCAGCGGAAGGTGGCCGCTGGATACGGGCGCAACCGAACACTCGCTCGGAACAACCGATCCGACGACGGTGGCGTGTGTCGATGTACTCGAAGCGGTCGGCGTGCCGGTGTGGCGGCAGGGCCAGGGTCAGAGCGAGCGCAACACCGTCGCCGAGATAGAGGGGAGACTGTACCGTGTCCGAGCCGAAACCGGATTTCCACGGAACGGACGGATAAAGGTCAATCCCGACGAGACAGAGACCGACTGCTATCTGGTCTACTGTGACGACCTCGATACCGTCTTTGCGATGCTGCAAACGAAGTCCCGGACTCGTTCTCACGCCGAGTGAGCGAACCCGAGCGAGACGGTCGGACACCAGACTCGCCGGGAGCTACGAGCTGCCCGCGAACCGGCCGCCGGTCTGGTTCGCACAGCCCACCGACTCGCCTTCGGCACAGAGCCAGTCGACCAACGCGGCGACCACCCGTTCGTGTGCGGTCGCCGTCGAGATGGTCGCCTCGCCGTCGCCCTCCTGCCGGCCGTAGCTCCCGAACTGCCCGTGGTTCATCCCCTGCACGGAGACGAACGTCGCGTCAGTGGGGAGGAATCGCCGGTTCGACTCGAAGCGCTCCCGGTTCAGCACGCCGTCGCGGCTGCCGGTGATGGCGACGGTCGCCAGGCCCGAGTCGCTGACGTTCACGTCGCAGTACGACGCCGCGAGCACCAGCCCGTCGACCCGGTCCGTGTTCCCGTTCGCGTACCGGCAGGCCATCGCGCCGCCCAGCGAGTGGCCGCCGACGTACCAGGCGTCGACGCCGTCCTCACTGGCGATAGGTGCGTGTGCGGCGTCGCTGTCCAGGACGGCCAGGTTGAGCGGCATGCCGGGGACGACGATGGTGACGCCGCGCTCGGCCAGCGGCGCGAGCGTGTGCACGTACGACCCGGGCTCGACGCGGCCGCCGGGGTAGAAGACGAGGCCGACGCGGTCGCCGGCTGGGGGCTGGTCGTCCGGGCGGATGACGTAGCCGCCGTAGCCCGACTCGACGGTCACGGCGTACTCGGATTCGACCGCGGACGGGGGCTCCGTCGGCCCGTAGGCGAGGTAGTCGAAGTAGACCCACGCGCCGACACCGGCGAGGAGGACGGCGAGGACGACCACCACCGCGGCGTAGGGTGCGAGCCGGCGCGCCCAGTCCCGGTATCGCTCGTCGTCGGCCGGCCTGAGCCACCCGAGGCGGTCGCGCATACCGTCACCTCCGGCGGCGGGCGAGTAACACTTTCGCCTCGCTTTGCCAAGCTACTTACCCGATGGTGGCCTTAGTCCGTGCCGATGGACGCAGGGGACAACGCCGAGCTCGTCGACGCCTTTCTGGAGTTCTACAGGAACTACTACCGCGACGAGATCGGGAGGCTCGCACAGGAGTACCCCAGCGAACGCAAGTCGCTGTACGTCGACTGGGACGACCTGTTCACGTTCGACCGTGACCTGGCCGACGACTACCGCAACCAGCCCGAGCAGCTCCAGGAGTACGCCGAGGAGGCGCTCCGGCTGTACGACCTGCCCGTCGACGTCAGCCTCGGACAGGCACACGTCCGCATCGAGCCCCTGCCCGACGCGACCGAGATCCGCGCGATCCGCTCCCGGCACGTCAACACGCTCGTGACCGTCCGGGGCATCGTCCGCAAGGCGACCGACGTCAAGTCGAAGATGCAGGTCGCCGCCTTCGAGTGCCAGCGCTGTGGCACCCTCACCCGCATCCCGCAGTCCACCGGCACCTTCCAGGAACCCCACGAGTGCCAGGGCTGTGAGCGACAGGGTCCCTTCGTGCTGAACCACGACCAGAGCGAGTTCGTGGACGCACAGAAGATCCGCGTGCAGGAGTCGCCCGAGGGCCTGCGCGGCGGCGAGACGCCACAGGCCATCGACATCCACATCGAGGACGACATCACCGGCGAAGTGACGCCGGGCGACCACGTCGCCGCAACCGGCATCCTCCGGCTCGAACAGCAGGGGAACCAGCAGGAGAAGTCGCCCCTGTTCGACCACTACCTCGAAGGGGTGTCAGTGCGCATCGACGAGGAGCAGTTCGAGGACATGGAGATCTCCGAGGCGGACAAGGAGGAGATCGTCGCGCTCTCGAACGAGCCCGACATCTACGAGCAGATGGTCGGCTCCATCGCGCCCTCCATCTTCGGCTACGACCAGGAGAAGCTCGCGATGATCCTCCAGCTGTTCTCCGGCGTCACGAAGTTCCTCCCCGACGAGTCGCGGATTCGGGGCGACCTGCATATGCTGCTGATAGGGGACCCCGGGACGGGGAAGTGCGTCAAGGGGGACACGAAAGTCACGCTGGCCGACGGCACGGAAGTGGAGATTCGCGAACTCGTCGAGTCGAATCTCGACGACCCGAACGAGATAGACGATGGCTGGTGGGACGAGGTCAACATCGAACTGCCGTCGCTCCAGCCCGGCGGGACGATAGCGACGGAGCAGGCCACGAAGGTCTGGAAGCGGGAGGCACCAGAGACGATGTATCGGATTCAGACGGATACCGGGACGGAGATCGAGGTGACGCCGTCGCACCCGCTGTTCGTCCCCGCTGGCACAGGGTTCCGTGCGGTCGAGTCGCGGAAACTGGCCGAGGGCGACTCCGTTGCAGCATCCGCGAGCGCTGATGACCGAACCACGGAGAATCCACCGACCTCCCGTGAACTACTCGCCGACGGTGGAGCGAAGTCGGTCGGAACCGGACAGCGTTGTTGCGACGACCTGCAGTGGGAACGCATCGAATCCATCGAGTCCGTCACGCCCGACTACGACTGGGTGTACGACCTCGAAGTCGCGGGTACCCACAACTACCTCTCGAACAAGCTGGTCTCGCACAACTCCCAGATGCTCAGCTACATCCGCCACATCGCACCCCGTTCCGTCTACACCTCCGGCAAGGGGTCCAGTTCGGCCGGTCTGACCGCGGCAGCTGTCCGCGACGACTTCGGCGACGGCCAGCAGTGGACCCTGGAGGCCGGCGCGCTCGTCTTGGCGGACCAGGGCATCGCGGCGGTCGACGAGCTCGACAAGATGCGGTGTGTGACGGGAGACACGCTGGTTCACCTCGGGGACGGTCGAGTATCGAGAGTCCGCGACCTCGCACACGAAGCAGCGTCGGATGGGTCGGTCGAGCGACTGGACAACGGCCGGACGATTCGCGATGTCGACCTCGAGGCCTGGACGATGGCTTCGAACGGGGGCCTGGTCCGTCGGCCCGTCACGGCCATTCACGAGTACGATGCGCCCGACACCCTGTACCGCGTCCGGTTGCAGTCCGGCGAACAGGTGACTGGAACGGCGGACCACCCGTTCTTCGTCCTCGAAGATGGGGAACGGGTCGAACGGGGAGCAGCGGAGCTCAGCCCCGGCGACTGGACGTACGTCCCCAGAGAGATACCGGCGGGGGTCACGGATGGCGGCGTTACAGTGCCATCGCCGGCCGACGAAGCTCCGGTGAAAGAGTCGATTCCCCCGGCCATGGGAGCAGTACTTGGGTACCTGGCCGGTGACGGGAACCTCTACTACGATCAGAGCGAGGGAACGTACGGTGTTCGCTTCATCAACGCGGAGGAGGAACTCCGCTCGGATTTCGAGACCGCGTGCGAGCAGGCGTTCGATGCCGAGACAGTCCGACCCCCGAGCGAACGGCGGTCGGACGGAGTCGAGACGGTTCGACTGGCCGGGAAGGCCCACGCCGACGCCGTCATCGACGCGGGGATGAACCTCGAAACGTACGACGGAAAGCGGCTGCCGGAGGCAGTTACGGAGGCGTCACGGGAGACGAAAGCCGCCTTCGTCCGTGCACTCGCCGATAGCGAAGGGAGCGTCGGAGAGCGGCGTGTGCAGATTCACTCCGCGAGCTACGAACTGCTGATGGGGACGAAGCACCTCCTGATGGAGTTCGGAATCTCGACGCAGATCCAGCGGACGACCCACGAATCGAAGCGGGACGTGTACGCGCTGACGATCACCGACGCGGACTCCCTCGAACGGTACCACAGACGGGTCGGGTTCACGCTCGAACGGAAAGAGTCCGCGCTGGCGGACGCCGTCGAGACCGTCACCGGCGACCGGACGATTCTGGACGTCGTTCCCGAGTGTGGCCACCTCCTGAACACGGCGCGGTCATCGCTCAGGTTGTACCAGTCCGAGTGCGGGCTCGACGACGCGACGTACTGCAACTTCGAGAACGGCGACGCGAACATCTCGATCCGAGCGGCACGAATCGTCCTTCGAGCCTTCGAAACTCGGCGCTCGCAGGCTATGGACGACCTGGACGAACTCTCGGACGCCGACTGGGAGACGCTCGACTCGTTGAAACAGACCTACCACGTCTCACAGTCGGAACTGGCCGAGAGGACCGAGTACACCCAACAGCAGATAGCCCGAGAGTGGGGTCGTTCGGACGAGGTCCGGTCGGTGGTTCGCTCACGGCTGGAGCGAATCGTCCGTTCGGTCTCGGAGACGGACCTGTCGCGCCTGCGGTCGCTGGTTCAGGGTGACGTGAAGTGGCGACGGGTCGAGTCGGTGGAGCCGGTCCCCGCCGAGCGGACCGACGACAGGGTCGAGATTCTCCGCTCGAAACTCGCGAACACGCTGAACTGCGCGCGGGAGGAGTCGGTAGCGACGGCGGAGGCGCTCCTCGCCCGACAGCCAGCCGAGGCTGACGACTGGGGGACTCTCAGAACCGAACTGGCGCACCACGGCGTCTCGTTCCGGACACTCGCAGACGACCTCGCTGTCGATGGCTCGACGGTCTCACGATGGTTCGGGCGGGTCGTCGAGACAGACCAGTTCGACGAGGTTCGGGACGTCGCGCTCTCCCGTATCGACTCGGTCCGCGACGAGGTCCGAGCCACGCTCTCGGAGGTTCGGGACCGACAGGGGGCGAAGGTGTACGACCTGACCGTCGAGGGGACACACAACTACGTGGCCAACGGGATGGTCGTGCACAACTCCGAGGACCGCAGTGCGATGCACCAGGCGCTCGAACAGCAGGAGATCTCGGTGTCGAAGGCGGGCATCAACGCGACGCTGAAGTCGCGCTGTTCCCTGCTCGGCGCGGCGAACCCGAAGTACGGCCGGTTCGACCAGTACGAGCCCATCAGCGAGCAGATCGACCTGGAGCCGGCGCTCATCTCGCGCTTCGACCTCATCTTCACGGTGACGGACAAGCCGGACGAGGAACACGACCGCGACCTCGCCCAGCACATCCTGACGACGAACTACGCGGGGGAGCTGAACACGCAGAAGACGGAGCTGACGAACGTCGACGTGGACCAGTCGGAGATCGACGAGATGACCGAGACGGTCGACCCGGTCATCGACCCGGAGCTGATGCGGAAGTACATCGCGTACTCGAAGCAGAGCTGCTATCCCCGGATGACCCAGGAGGCACGGGACGCCATCGAGCAGTTCTACGTGGACCTCCGTTCGAAGGGGATGGAGGAGGACGCACCGGTGCCGGTGACGGCGCGCCAGCTGGAGGCGCTGGTGCGGCTGGCGGAGGCGTCGGCGCGGGTCCGACTCTCCGACACGGTCGAGGAGTCCGACGCGGACCGGGCAATCACCATCGTGCGTGACTGCCTGAAGGACATCGGCGTGGACCCGGAGACGGGCGAGTTCGACGCGGACGTCGTCGAGACGGGCACGTCGAAGACCCAGCGCGACCGCATCAAGAACCTCAAGCAGCTCATCGGCGACATCGAGGAGGACTACGACGAGGGCGCGCCGGTCGACGTGGTGCTCGACCGGGCCGACGAGATCGGGATGGACACCTCGAAGGCCGAACACGAGATCGAGAAGCTCAAACAGAAGGGCGAGGTGTACGAGCCCCGCACAGACCACATCCGGACGACCTGATGGACCGAATCTCCGCGCTGCGGAACGTCGAGGACGCGCTGGCGGCGTTCGAGGACGGCGACTGCGATCTTGCCGACCTCGAACGACGCGTACAGACCATCCTGCGGACGTACGTCAGCGAGTTCGACGTGGGGGAGTCGCTGGCGGTGTACCGGGTCGCGCCGGCGGACGGCGGTGACGAGCCCCCGGACGACGAAGCCGGTGGTCTCGTCCTCGTCGCCGCGGGGCCGAACGAGGCCCGGGCGCAGGCCCGCGAGCTCGCCGACGGCCTCCCCGAGTCGCTGTCGGTCGAGCGCGTCTCGGACTGACCGATGACTTTTTTACACATGGTTTCGCACGAAACCACGTGTTCCTCGTCATCACGTACTCGACCGCGGCGCGGACGACGCTCCGGAACGTCTGTCGGGCGCACGAGGACGCGGTCGTGCGACAGTTCGGGCGCGCGGCGCTGTTCGACCGGACCGAGTTCGGCGCGTTCTGTGCGCTGCGGCTCCGGGCGAAACACGGCGGGGAGGTCCAGGTCGAGCGGACCCGCCCGCTGAACGAGTTCGAGGCGACCTACGAGCGCGTCCGTGCGGCGGCCGAGGCGTACGAGGAGCGGGACTCGCCGTACACGCCGTACGAGCGGTTCGCGACCGGCACCGACCACCCATCACCGGGCGAGATGCGGGCACGGGAGCTGTGAAGGTCCGCTACGGCGCGTGGTCCGCGACGGGGACGGCGGTCGACCTCCGGAAGCGTGGGCTCACCGCCGAGACGGTGCTGCGGGCGGTCCGGGCCGACGGCGCGGTCGGCACCGGGACCAGCACGCAGGACCGCGGGCCGACGCTCCGCATCGAGTGTCCGGCGCCCGGGCCGGTCCACGAATCCCTGGGTGTCGTCGGAAGCGGTGGGGCGGTGTGTACGCGGTCGGCGCTGGCCACGGTGGCACGGCAGCGGGGGCTGACACCACCGCAGGCCGACCGTATCGAGGCGCTGGAACGGGAGCTGGCGGCGGTCGGCACGGACGACGGTGCCGCGGACGAGCGCCAGCGGGCACGCAAGCGCGTGTCGGAGGTCGGCACCAGAGAGGCAGCGCTCCGCGAGCGCGTCGCGTCGCTGCGGGGCGCGCTACGCGAGCGACGCGAACTCGGCGAGCCGACCGGGGCGCTGGAACGGGAGTTGCGCGAGGCGGCACGCGAGCTGACCGAGGTGGAGACCGACCGCATCGCCGCCGAGGAGGCGCTGGCGGCGGCCCGGCGTGCGGCCCGGGACGCCAGGGACGCGCGGGAGCGACGGCTCGCCATCGAGGACGACCTGGCGAACGCCCGGCGGGCGGCGCGGGCGTGGCTCGTGACGCGGGTCGAAGACGAGTTCGTGGAGGCGCTGGCGGCGATGCCGGGCCCGGCGGTACCGGGCGAGACGCCGGGCACGTACGAGGGTGACGCCGTGACTGCGGCGCTGGCGGTCGTCGGGGTCGCCGACGTGGCCGCACCGGTCGTGCTGTCGTGCGAGCGGTTCCCGTCGGCGGGGGCGGCCGCGGCGGCACTCGACGCGCCGGTTCTCACGGTTTAAGCCCGAACACGGAGCCAGACGGGGTATGGTCGAACTCGACGTGCAGACGGAACGACGCGACTGCGTGACGTTCGTGGCGGCGACGGTCCGCAACGACGGGCGGACTGGGCGACGGGTGACGCTGCGGACGGGACTCGACCCGGTGTGGCCGCCGCGTCGACAGGGCGTGCCGGCGGCGGGCTGGAGCGGGGATAGGGTCACGCTGACCGTGGCGGCGGGCCGGGAACGCGGGGTCGGCTTCGCGACGCCTGCGGCTCCCGACGAGCCGGTGCTGACCGTCGTGGAGGCGGTCGCGGTGGCCGGCGACGAGGAGTGCAGGGAGCCGACGCCCGAGCACGTGGTCCGCGCGCTCGGCGACCCGACGCCGCCGGCGGATGCGGTGCCGGTCCTGGGGACGGATGCAGCGACGACGGAGGAGGAGCCGCGATGAGGGTCGCCGTGACGGGCGGGAAGGGCGGGGTCGGCAAGTCGACGGTCGCGTACAACCTCGGCGCGGTGACGGACGCGGTCGTCGTCGACGGCGACCTCGGGATGGCCGACCTGCCCGGTAGCGCGGGCCCGGACCTCCACGACGTGCTCGCGGACCGGGCCGACCCGGTCGAGGCCGTCCGGGAGGGCGGTCCCGTCGACATGCTGCCGTGTGGGCGGTCGCTCGCCG
Source organism: Haloarchaeobius iranensis (assembly GCF_900103505.1). GTDB lineage: Archaea > Halobacteriota > Halobacteria > Halobacteriales > Natrialbaceae > Haloarchaeobius > Haloarchaeobius iranensis. The sequence continues at coordinate 216,187 of NZ_FNIA01000001.1, read as the reverse complement.
GCGCGCGGGCCGCGAACGTCCGTGGGCTGGTCGACGCCGTGCGGTCCGTCGAGCGCGCCTACGGCGACGTGGTCGTGGACTGCCCGGCCGGGCTCGCGGCCGACGCCGGGATGCCGCTGCTCGCGGCAGACCGGACGGTGCTGGTCGCGCTGCCGGACGCGTTCGCGCTCCCCGACGCCCTGCGGACGCGAGCGCTGGCCCGGGAACTCGACGCCGGGCTGGCACAGGTCGTGCTGAACCGGACGGGGACGAACCCGCCGCGGGCGGCCGTCGAACGCGCGCTCGGCGCACCGGTGACGACAGTCCCCGAGTCCGACCCGCTCGCCCGGGCGACCGCGACGGGGCAACCGGTGACGGCGACGGCCCCCGATTCGGCGGCCGCCGAGGCGTTCCACGCGCTCGCGGCGGCGATCACTCCTCCCCGTCGCGGAGCGCGTAGAACCCGGCGCGGACGGTGACCGAGGACACGTCGGCCACGTCGGCGGCCTGGGCCTGCGTGAGGTCGCGCTCCTGCTCCCGTGCGGCGAGGTAGAGACACGCCGCGGCGAAGCCCCCGGGGTTCCGGCCCGCCGCGGTGCCGTCCTCGACCGCGTCGCCGGCGAGGTCGCGGGCGCGGGACTCGACGGCTGGCGGGAGGTCGAGCTCGGTGGCGTAGCGTGCGAGGTACTCGCGGGGGTCGATCGGCCCGGTCGGCAGGCCGAGCTCGCGATTGAGGGCGTCGTAGGCGGCCTTCAGCTCGGCGGCGGTCGCGCGGGCTGGGTCCGTCACCTCGTCGATGGTGCGCGAGATGTTCTGCACGCGGCAGACGGCGTACACCGTCGCGGCGGCGAACCCTTCCAGCGAGCGGCCCTGGAGGAGGTCCTCGTTCTGGGCGGACTCGAACAGTGCACAGGCCTGGTCGCGGACGTGCGTCGGGAGCGACAGCGCGCCGACGACGCGGCGAACCTCGGTGAAGGCGTACACCTTGTTGCGGTCGCGCTTGGAACCGGTTCGGGCGCGGTTGTGCTGGCGGCGCATCCGGGCGACCGAGCGACGCTTGCGACCGGTCAGCCGTGTCGTCTCGCCGCGCCCGTAGCCGATTTCGGTCGAGAGCCCGCGGTCGTGCCGGGAGCGCGTGAGCGGCGCACCGGTGCGTTTCCCCGACGCCTCGCCGTCGGTGCTCGACCGCCACTCCGGACCGCGGTCGATTCGGTCGGCCCCCACGACCAGACCGCACTCGCTGCAGACCGTCTCGTCGCGCTCGCGCTGGAGGTGGCCGCTACATTCGGGACAGCTCGTCTGAGCCTTGCTCATACCTGAAGGTTCGTCCCGACGGGTTATTTAAACGGGGCTGGTCGGCGGATGGAAGCGGGTGGAACGGGGGCTCGAACCTAACGGTGACCGGTAGGTTCGGGCCGTCGTCGTCTGGCGGCGTCGGCGCTCGACCCGTGCCTTTTATTCAGTCACGGCCGAAGCGATAGCTATGGGGCTGGCGGACATCGCCGAGGGACTGTGTGTGACGACGGAGCAGCGCGACCGCGGCGTCGCCCTCGCCGACGAGACCGCGGGCGACCTGCCCGACCGGCTGGCCGGCTACGCCGACGACCTGCCGTGTCCGGTTGAGACCGCGGCGGCAGTCGTGGACGCCTACGTCGGTGGGAGCGCGGTCGACGCGGCCGGACACGAGGCCGGGGTCGCGCCGACGACGGCCGCGAAGGTGCTCCACCTACTCGGACTCGAGGGCGTCTCTCCGGTCTCGCCGCAGGGCCGCGAGCTGGTGCGTGACTGGCTCGCCGGCGAACTGTCGCGAGCCGACGCGCGGGCGCTCAGCGGCGCGAGCGAACGCGAGTTCGCGCTGGCGGCGTTCGTCGAGAGTCACGAGCCACTGCCCGGTGCGGAGGACGTGGTCGCGGACGCCTTCTCGCGGTCGGACGACGCGTCGGTCGCGAAGCGAGACGCCCTCGCGGAGACGATGAGCGGTGCGGACGACTTCCTCTGAGCGGTTCAGACGCCGGCGGGCGTCTCGACACCAGCGTCGTCGAACACCTGGTACATCACGGCCTGTGAGCTGTAGTTGAGCGCGGTGAACAGCCCGCCGACGACCGAGTAGCCGAGCAGGAACTCGGGGCCGGGGACGGTCGCCGAGACGGTCGAGGAGCCGACCGCGGTGTACCGGAGCACCATCGCGGACTGGGAGACCAGCTCCTGGTTCTCCGCGGAGAACGAGAAGGCCCCACCGGACTCGACGACGCCCGGGAACGGGATGCCGAAGGCGTACGCGATGAGGAGCGCGGCGAGCACCGAGAGCAGCCCGGTGACGAGCTGGACGCCCAACACGGTCACGACGTTGCCCCCGGCGCGGTCCCAGCTCCGGCGCACCGCGTCGGTGGCGGTCTCGCCGTCGATGAACGCGGCGGGGAGCGCGAGGTGGAGGCGCAGCACCAGGTACAGCACCGGAAGCAGGATACCGACGATGCCGACGACGACGGCGAGCACCAGCAACGGCGGGAAGACGAAGCCCGCGAGCGCAACGATGGCGAGGGCCATGACGCCGGCGAGGACGGCCGAGACGACGATGATGGCGACGATGACCGTCGCGCCGATGGCCGAGAGGGTGCGTCGGAGATAGCTGCGGTCGGTTGCGGGCGTTCCAACGAGCGCCTGATGGGTCAGTACGACTGCGAGGCCGCCGACGACCGTGGAGGCGACGTTCGAGACGTAGGGGACGAACCCCAGTGCCACCACCGCGACGCCGGCGAGGAGGATGCGTGGGTCGGCCGAGAGGGCGTCGGCCGCACGCGAGAGCACGCCGACGGTCCCGACGTCGGACGTGCGAGCGGGTTCTACTGCCATACGGGAACAGATATGTAACTTACTGTAAAGTTTTTTCGTCTCTCAGAACGAGAGGCGGGTTCGGAGCCCCTCCCGCGGGAACTCCACGTCGAGTTCGGTCTCGAAGACGGCCTCGGCGGCGGTCGCGACGCTGCGGGCGAACGGTCCCGTCGCATCCTCGACACAGACCGGGGCGTCGGTGACCCCGCGGACGTCGCTCTCCGGGACGGTGACGTCCGCCGATTCGACCGGGGTCGAGTCCCGCGTCGCCGGTGCCGCAGCCCGGTTCGCGACGACGCGGTGTGGCTCGACGCCGAGGTCGGCGAGCCGGTCCCGGGTTCGGGCGAGCGTGTCCACGCCGCGCTTCGAAGACGGGACGACGCAGGCGACGGTGTCGGTCGCGCTGACCGCCGCGATGGAGGGGTTGTCTGCCACCGGTGGCGTGTCCACGAGGACGTGGTCGTAGGCGACGGTCGCGTCGCGGAGTTCCTGACCGAAGCGTTCGGCTTCCTCGCCCGACTTCGCCCGGGCGAGGCGCTCGAACGGCGCGTGGGTGGGACAGACGCTCACGTCGCCGGACGTGTCAACCTGCAGGTCCACCATCGCGCCCTCCGGCGTCACCGCCTCGTCGGTGAGCAGCCGCGTCAGGTCCGCGTCGATACGTCCGTGGACGTACTGGCTGAGCCCCTGCGTGGCGAACGCCGCGTCGAACACCGCCACGTCCCGGCCGTCGCGCGCCAGCGTCGTCGCCAGCTCGACCGTCAGCCTGGTCGCACCCGCGCCGCCGGTGACGCCCATCACGGCCGCCGACCGGTCCTGTTCGAACATACAAATTACTCTCTCGGTTTCCCGTAAAAAATATCCGAATCGCCCCGGTCATTCGAGTGCGGTCCCGATAGCGTCGGCGATGTCGTCGAGCTCGTCGTCGCTCACGTCGGTCGGCCCGTCGAACAGCGCGTGGATCGGGCCGTAGCCGTCGCCCTCGTAGCGCGGTACGACGTGGTAGTGCACGTGGGGCACCTCCTGGCCGGCCGCCTCGCCGTTGTTGCACGCCACCGTCGTCGCGTCGGCGTCCATCCCTGACTCCACCGCGGGCGCGACCTCGTGGACTGCCGCCGCGAGCGCCGCGCTCTCCTCGGCCGGGAGGTCGCCGAGCGTCTCGTGGTGGTTTTTCGGGATGACCAGCGTGTGCCCCGGTGCGAGCGGGTTCACGTCCAGGAACGCGAACGCGTGCTCGTCCTCGTAGACGGTGCGGCTCGGGATGTCGCCCGCGACGATCTGACAGAAGATGCAGTCCTCCATACGTGTGGAGTCTGCTGGATTCGTCAAGAAGGTTTCCCGCGTAGCTGCTCTGTCGGGGTGTCTGTATGCCCCAAACCCCTTCGTTTCGGGTGGGGCGGCATATTACCTGGTGTGCTACTGGTCTGCAACTGGTCGTACCCAGTCGGTACCAGCTGGAGAGTCACGGAGCCAGTCTTCTACGGTTCCGAACCCGTCCAACTCACCGTTCACCCTGCTTTTTCGTGTGCTAATCGTCCCATCACACCGTCGGCACTCGGTAGCTGGTCACCACGGCGGCGGAGGTTGGTTGGAAGGGTGGCGCAGGTCGGAACCAGCCAGCGGGAGGCCGAGAGAGGACTAGCCTTCGGACATGTCCGTTACTGCCATTCCGATTCCGTAGGTCAGTGAGACTAACGCGACACCGAATACGAGGAGCCACAGTACAAGGATGAGGTCGAACGGAACCGTTATGACCTCCTCCGGGGGGAGGCGCCGAACTGCGATCTGATCTGGAACGATTGGGCGGTAGACCAGTTGAATAACCATCAGAACGAGTCCGGTGGTGGCACCGAACGCGATCGTCCACCAACTCCCGCCATCGTAGGGGGTCCGTCGGAGGATCCTGAAATAGTCGATCATGAGCGTCACTCCGACGGCGTACAGGAGACAGACGGTGATGGATACCACAGAATACTCCAGTAACAGAAGATGAGAGGTCAGGCCGATACATATCCCGACACTCCCACCAACGAGTGCTGCTCGCTTCGTAGGCGGGTTTCGACTCGCCCGCTTCGATGCTGAAGACGGAGTGGAGTGGAGCGATCGGTCGGAGTCCATCTGATTCTCACCAGCTATCGACGGGAAATCAGTGTGGGGGATATCGTTTCACCGTATACAGATACGAACTCTGCGAGGCCCTCGCCGTGGGCCCTGTAAGTCCAGCTGCCGACTGGACACGCCCCCTCCGCACGACTCTGCCACGAACTACCCACAGGAAAAGACCCATATCCGCCACGGCCGAGGCTTCGACAATGACAGACGCGCTGTCCGAACTCGACTTCGGCGACGACGGCCTGGTCCCGGTCGTCGCGCAGGACGTCGATACCGAGGCGGTGTTGATGCTCGCCTACGCGAACGAGGAGGCGGTCGAACGGACCGTCGAGACCGGGCGAGCACACTACTACTCCCGGTCGCGCGACGAGCTGTGGGAGAAGGGCGCGACGAGCGGGCACACGCAGGCCGTCGAGTCGGTCCGGCTGGACTGCGACGGCGACGCCCTCCTCTACCGCGTCCACCAGGACGGTGGCGCGTGCCACACGGGGTTCCGGTCGTGCTTCCACCGGACCGTCGAGGGCGAGACGGTCGGCGAACAGGTGTTCGACCCCGACGACGTGTATGAGTGACGCCATCGAGCGCCTGCGGACGGCGCGCGAGCGGGTCGAGGCGGCCGAGGCGGCAGTCGAGCGCCACGCCCGGGATCAGCTCGAGGCCGTCGAGTCGGCACACCGCACGGCGATGGAGCTGCTGGACCGCTACGAGGACACGGCGACCGGGACGGGTGACTTCCAGTCGTTCGTCACGTTCCAGGACGAGTTCACGACGACGGTCGAGGGCCTGGACGACGACCTGCCGCGCCGGGACGCCTTCGAGGAGGCGCTCGACGCGGTGGACCAGCGCCGGCTCTCCGAGTCCGACTTCGCGGCGGCCCGGGCGGCACTCCAGCCCGCGTCGGAGCTGGTGGGCCTGCTCGACGAGGAACGTGAGGCCCGTGCGGAGCTCCGGGAGGCCGAGCGCGAGGCGAAGCGGCGGCTACAGGACATCGAGGATGCCATCGCGGAGCGCGAGCGGCTGGTCGAGCTCGGCGAGGCGGACCTGGACGCACCGGTCGAGCGGCTCAGGGACCCCATCGCGGCGTTCAACGAGGCGGTCGTCGCCGCGTTCGCCGACTACCGGACCGAGGTGAGCGCGCGCGAGCTGCTGGAGTTCGCGGCGAGCGCGGCGCACTACCCGCTCGTGGACGTCCAGCAACCGCCCGCGGACCTCGTCGAGTACGTCGAGTCCCACGAGGCGGGCACGGAGACGGTGCCGCGGCTGCTCGAACTGGCTGACTACTCGCCGTCGAAGCTGGACCACTACGTCGACGACGCCACCGCGCTGAAGCGGGCGGTGGCGACCCGCCAGACCTACCTCGACCGGCTCGACGGGTCGTCGCTCCAGCTCGACTGGCCGCCCGGGCCCGCGGCGGCGCTGCGCCGGCGCTGCGAGGAGCGCATTCCCCTGGTCTCGCGGGTCGCCGACGAGGAGGTGGTCGCGATGCTGCGGACGGTGCGCGAGCTGACCTGGGACGACGAGTACGAGCGACTACGGACGGCGGCGGTCGCGCTGGACGAGCTCGACGACGAGGGGCGCGAGCGGCTGGCCTCCGGCTCCGTCGCGGACGAGCTGGCGGACCTGCGGGAGGAACGAGAGACGTTGCAGGCGGCGCTCTAGGCGGACTCCCTGGCGTCGATGAGCGCCTCGTACATCCCGTCGACGAGCTCGTCCGCGCGGGTGGCGTCGTGCGCCTCGGCGTAGACGCGCACCAGCGGCTCCGTGCCCGAGGGACGGGCGAGCACCCACGCGTCGCCGTAGTCGAGCCGGAAGCCGTCCTTCGTGTCGAGGTCGGCGTCGGCGGTCGCGGCGCGCTCCTCGGCGGCGGCGAGCATCGCGGTGCGTTCCGCCTCGCGGTCGTACTCGACGTTCCGGCGGACGTTGTGGTAGCCGCCGTAGGGCGCGACGACCTCGCTGACGGGCGCCTCGGCGAGCAGTTCGAGGAAGCGCGCGGCGGTGTAGGCCCCGTCGCGGGCGATGTGGTAGTCGGGGAAGAAGATACCCCCGTTGCCCTCGCCGGCGAGCGGGACGTGCTCCCCTGCGGCGAGCAGTTCGCGGACGCGGGTGATGATGTTCGTCGAGCCGATGGGCGTCAGCTCGAGTCTCGCACCGGTCTCCTCGACCACGTCGACGAGACGCTGGGAGACGTTCACCGCGGAGACGGTGACGTCTTCGGGCCCGAGTTCGGCGGCGGCGAGCGCGGCGAGCGTGGCGTCGCCCTCGACGTACTCGCCGGTCTCGTCGTAGAAGATGGCGCGGTCGGCGTCGCCGTCGTGTGCGATGCCCACGTCGGCGTCGGTCGCGCGGACGAGGTCGCCCAGGTCGCCGAGGTTCTCCGGGACGGGTTCGGGGTCGCGCCCGGGGAAGTGGCCGTCCGGCTGTGCGTTGACCGTGACGACGCGGCAGCCCAGCCGCCGGAAGAACTCGGGCGAGGTGAGCGCGCCGGCGCCGTGGCCGGGGTCGAGCGCGACCGTCAGCTCCGCCTCGGCGATGCTCTCCCGGTCGACCGTAGCGAGCAGGCGGTCGACGTAGCGGTCCGCGGCGTCCTCGACGCGCGTGCTCCGGCCGACCTCGTCCCACGTCGCCGGCTCGAACCGCTCGCCGAGGAAGATGTCCTCGACGCGCTCGAGGTCGGAGACGGCGAGCTCGACGCCGTCGTCGCCGACGAGTTTGACGCCGTTGTACTCCGCCGGGTTGTGGCTGGCCGTGATCATCATCGCCGGTACGCCCTCGCGCTCGGCGTATGCCTGTGTGCCCGGTGTCGGCACACGGCCGAGACGCTCCACGTCGACCCCGACGCTCGTGAGCCCGGCCGCGGCCGCGTCGGCGAGCATCTCGCCCGTTGCCCGTGTGTCCCGCGCGATGGCGACCCGGTCGGCACCCCACGCCGTGCCGGCCGCCTTGGCTACGCGGAGGACGAACGTCGGCGTCAGCGCCTCGTTGGCGACGCCGCGTGTCCCGCTGGAACCGAATACCTTCATTCGGGTAGGTGTGGGTGTGGCGGCGTCAAATGGATTCCGAAGCTGTGGCGGGGAGTCGTCTCCAGACCCCTGGCTCGAACCGCACTTTTATTTCGTATCGGGAACCATCGTTCGATTGGAATGACAGTGCTCTCCACCGAAGACGAAGGGAAGTACCTCATGGACATCGAAGGCGAGCAGATCGGCATCGTGACCGAGGTCGACGCCGAGGCCCAGGTCGCCTACGTCGAGCCCGAGGCGGGCATCTCCGAGGCGCTCGTCCAGAGCTTCGGCTTCGGCGACGCCGACGAGGACGACATCGAGGTCCACGCGGACGCCGTCGAGACCGTTACCGACACCGAACTGCGCGTCGCGACCGACCTCTGAGTCGGGGGTCCCCGCTCACACGCCGACCGCATCGTTTTCGACCCCGGCCCACCCACGTCCGGGCATGAGCGCCGAGAAGGACATCAGTCTCGACGAGAAGCGGGTCTACGACGGCGACGAGCGGAAGGCGACGCTGTACGTGGCCTCGGGCGTCGGCTGCGTCGCGGTCGACGTGGTCGACGAGCGTGTCGGCGGGTTCGAGCTCGTGGCGCGCGGGACGGCCCGGGACGTGGCAGCCGGCGGTGGCGTGGTAGCGGTGGCGACCGACGACGACGTGCTCGTCGGCCGGGTCGGCACCCACGAGGAGGAGACGCACGTCGGCGAGTTCGCGACGACGGGCCACGGCGAGGCGGTCGCCGTCTCCGTGGCCGACACCGGCGCGGACGGGCCAGCGGTTCTCGCGGCGGCTCCGGACGACGGCGTCTCCCGGCTCGGGGTCGGTGGCGGCGATGTCGACGAGGACGACTGGACGGACTGCGGCAGCGTCGAGAGCGAGGTCCGGGCGCTCTCGGGCGACCTCTGTGCCGCCGTCGACGGCGTCTACCGCGTCGGCAGCGAGCTCACGCACGTCGGCCTGGACGACGCCCGCGACGTGAGTGCGGTCGGAGCGCCACGCGCTGCGACCGGCGACGGGCTCTACCGGCTCGGCAACGGCTGGCTGGACGAACTCTCGGGCCTCGCGACCGTGGTCGAGAGCGACGGCGGCGAGACGGGTGCCGCGGACGCCGACGAACCCGAGCGCGCCCACGCCGTCGTCGACGGCGAGTTCGTCGCGCTCTCCGGGGACGGGTGGGTGGCCTACCCGGACCAGCCCGACGGCACGGTCGTCGGGGTCGCCCACGACCGGACGACGTACCTCGTGACCGCCGAGGGACGGGTGTTCGCGGCGGCCGACGACGGCTGGCGCGGGCAGTCGCTCGGGGTCCCCGACGTGGCGGGTGTTGCGGCTGTCGGGCCGCGTTGAGGGTGAGGATTGATTCGGGCCGCGAGCCTCAGAGTTTACAATAATTGTAAACTTTTTACCACCGGCGCGCGGCTGGCGAACGTGCCGAGCCTGCGAGGCCGTTCGCCTCTCTCGTGCGAGGGATGAGCGAGGGAGTGGGAGACGCGAGCGCCAGCGAGCGTCTCCACGCGGAACGGCGAGCGAAGCGAGCCGTGGAGCACTGCGACCGAGCGAAGAGGCTGGGGAGGCGTGAGGTACGGTGCGGTCGCGGGGCGGGACTGAAAGGGGCGGCTGTCTCGACGACAGCGGCTGACGCAAGCACCGCAGGTACGAGGAGCGCAGCGAAGCCCCCGAGTCGAGACAGCCGGGGCTTTCTGGCCGTTCGAAACCGCTCTCTCTTCAACCGAAACCTTGCCCGGACCGTCTCCCCAGAATCCCCGCCGTAACGAAAGTGGAATTAGGCAGGCCGGCGAGCACTCCCACATGATACTCCCAGGCTCGGCCTCCCAGTCCCTGGCGGCCGAACTTGCGGCCGAACTCGGCGAGCCCCTCGCGCCCGTCGAGTACGAGCGGTTCCCCGACGGGGAGCTGCTCGTCCGCATCGGCGACACCGCGCCGGAGCGCGCCATCGTGGTCGCCTCGACGGTCACGAGCGACGCGTTCGTCGAACTGCTCCAGCTCCAGGACGCCGCCCGCGAGGCCGGTGCAGGCGAGGTCGTCACCGTCCTGCCGTACATGGGCTACGCGCGCCAGGACGAGGCGTTCAACCCCGGCGAGCCGGTCTCCTCGCGGGCCGTCGCGCGGGCCATCTCGACCGGCGCGGACCGCGTGCTCACGGTCAACCCGCACGAGGCGGGCGTCTGCGAGTTCTTCGACCCGCCGGCGGTCGCGCTCGACGCCGCGCCACGGCTCGCCGAACCGCTCCCCGAGGACCTGGCCGAGCCGCTCTTCCTCGCGCCGGACGAGGGGGCCTGCGACCTCGCCGAGGCCGTTCGGGACGCCTACGGCCGCGGCGAGACGGACTACTTCGAGAAGGTCCGCCACTCGGGCTCCGAGGTCGAGGTCAGCCCGAGCGACGCCGGCGTGGCCGGCCGGGACGTCGTCGTCGTCGACGACATCGTCGCCACCGGCTCGACGATGAGCGAGTCCATCGGCGTGCTGAACGACCGCGACGCGGCGCGCGTGTACGTCACGACGGTCCACCCGCTGCTCGCGCGGAACGCGCCGACGAAGCTCGCCCGCACCGGCGTCGAGGCCGTCTACGGCACCGACACGCTCGAACGCCCCGTCAGCGCCGTCTCCGTGGCACCGGTTGTCGCGAGAGAATTGTCGGAATAAAAACACGGATTCTTTATACCTCGTAGCGTTCCTACAGTACGTAGCCTCGCAAGGGGCGGCGGTGTGGCCATGCACGGGATACTACACAAATCACTCAAGGGGTTCGTCGGGGAGCACGTGCCGGGGACGACCTGGGACGAGGTACTGGAAGCGGCGGGCATCGAGCCGAAACTCTACCTCCCGGTGTCGCGATATCCGGACGAGGAGTTCACCGACGCCATCGCGGTCGTCGCCGAACAGACGGGGACCGCGGAGCCGGTCGTCCAGCGCAACGTCGGAACGTACCTCGCGCCGGAGCTGCTCAACACGTTCAAGGCACACGTCAAGAGCGGTTGGGGCACGAAGGAGGTCGTCGCCAACCTCGAAGAGATCTACCGACAGATCGAGACCGGCGACGACGACGCCGCGTTCCCGACCGTCTCGACGGACCGCATCGCGGCGGACACGTACGTCGTCCAGTACCAGTCCGAGCGCCGGCTCTGCCACCTCGCGAAGGGCATCATCGAGGGCATCGCCGACGAGTTCGACGAGGAGGTCACCATCTCCGAGAGCGCGTGTATGCACGACGGCGACGGGCACTGCGAGCTGACCGTCGAGTTCGCGTAGGGCGGCCCACACCGATGCACCACTTACTGCCGCTGCAGCCCGAGCCCTGCGAGTAGACCGACCAGCGCCGCCACTGCACCGGTGACACCGAACCCCGGCGTCGGCAGGGAGCCGCCCGCACCGCCATCGTCGCTGCCGGCCGCGCTCCCGTCCTCGGTGCCGGGTCCGCCGGCCGTCGTCTCCGCCTCGACAGCGGTGACGCTCACCTGTTCGCCGCCGACGCGGACGACGTGGTCGCCGGTCTCGCCGACGGTCACCGTCCCGGTGTAGGTGAGTCTGCTCGTGGGCGGTAGTCGGACCGTCTCCGTGCGGCTCTCCTCGCCGTCGAGCGACAGCGAGACCTCGCCCGCGGCCGGCCAGGCCGCCTCGTTGTCGACGGTCGCCCGGACGGTGAACGGCTCGCCGACCGTGACCGACTCGGGGGCCTCGATGCTCGTCACCCGCGGGGTCGCCGGCTCGCGCACGGTGACGGTCAGCTCGCGGTTGGCGACGCGAACGTCGTAGGTGCCGGCCTCGTCGAACGTCCGCTCGAACGTGACCGTCGCCGTCTCGCCGGGGTCGAGCTCGTCCGACTCCGTCGCCTCGACCGTGCCGTCGACGACGAACCGGGTCTCGTACGTGCCGACGCCACCGCCGACGTTCTCGACGGTGGCCGCCACGGACAGCGTCTCGCCGGCCGCCAGCGTCGGTGAGTTGCCGACGGTCGTGTTCCGGTACGGCCCCGCGACCGCGGGTGAGCCCTCGGCGAGCATGTACGCGAACGAGGCGGCCACCGGTCCGAACAGCTCGGCGTGCGTGTCCCGGGACCAGGCGTCCGGAACCTCCGAGCCCGACGTGTACCGGTCGGCGTACGACCGCGTGTCCGCGCCCGCTGCCGCCTCGACGGCCGCCAGGATGTCGGCGTTGTCGACGGGCGCCTCCTGACCGTTGAGCCGCCGGAACACCCGCTGGAACGTCGCGCCGTCGGTCGCGGCCCGGAGCCGACGGTCGATGGCCCCCGTGACGAGCGAGCCCTTGAGGTAGTTCGCGCTGTTGCTCCACGTCGCCGGCTCGGCGAGCACCGCCGTCGACTGCGGGTCCTCGCTCCCGCGTTCGAGCTTCTCGCGGAACGCATCGAAGCCGATGTGGCCCTGTTCGTACGCGAGCAGCGCGGCGTAGTAGTCCGCCGTCGCCTCGGTCAGCCACTGCCCCGACCGGTTCGTGCGGAACTCCTGTCTCGTGTGGACGTACTCGTGCAGCCAGACGTTGTTCGCCCGGTCGAGCCGCGCGTCGGCGACGACCCACGCGTCCGTGTCGCCGTACTGGAGACCGGCGGACGACCAGTCGAGGGCCTGCGGCGCGGCGATGACGAGCGCGGTCTCGTCGCGCTGGCCCACGCGGAGCTGCTCGCTCGCGTTCGCCAGGCTCGCCAGCACGGCCTCGGGCGACTCGCGCATCGCCGCCGCGTCGGGCACCGCGAGCGTGATCTCCTGGCCGTCGACCGTCTCGCTGTAGGTCGTCATCGGCCCGAGGTAGGCCATGTAGCCGCCCGTCGTCCCCTCGCCGGCGACCGCGACGTGCTTCTCGAGGTTCACGTCGTCCGCACCTCGCCAGCGCCACGAGCTGCCCAGGCCGGGGACACGCGTGATCGCCCAGTCGCCGGTGTCCGCGAAGGCGTACTGGGCCGCCTGCGTGTCGATTCCGGCACCCAGGCCGTCGGCGAGCGCCGCCCGGCCACCGCTGTCGTCCGTCTCGTTGGCGTCGTAGGTGAACGTCACCGTGCCGCCGGTACCCTCGCCGGTCCAGGCGTACTCCCCGTCGCCGTCGCGCTCGAAGTGCTCGGTCGACTGGACATCGGCGTTGGACTGGAGCTGCAGCCGCAGCTCGGTCACCTCGTCGGGGATGTCGAAGCTGACCACCGCCCGTATCTCGCCGGCGGTGTCCGGCGTCAGGTGCAGCGTGAGCGTCCGCGTGATCGTCGGGACGGACTGCTGGCCCGCCGCGTGGGCCGGTCCGGCCGTCGAGAGGGCGTCCGACGCCGACCCCGGTGCCTGCATGGACGCACGGTCCGAGGGGTCCGACACCGGCGTCGCGGCGGGGACGGCGGCGAGCGAGATGAGAAGAATCGAGATGAGCGTCACCCGTCGGTACATGGCGCGAGGAACGGACGGCGAGAAGATGTGTCTTGTGCCCGGGTCAGTCGTCCGCGGTCGCCTCGGCGACGGGTTCGACCGCGAGCGTCATCGTGACGCCCTCGACCTCCCACGCCTTGCGGTGGCCGTCCTCGACGGCCCCGAACTCGGCGCGGGTCTCCTCGGTGATGAGGTCCTCGTGGCGGCGCACGAGGTCGGCGACGCGCTCGTCCTCGACGTCGACCTCGAGGCGGATCTCGGCGTCGATGTCGAGGTCGAGGTCCTTGCGCATCTCCTGGACCCGGCGGACGACCTCGCGGGCGTACCCCTCGCTCTCTATCTCCTCGGTGAGGGTGGCGTCGACGTAGACGACGCCGCGCTCGTCGCCCGACACGTCGAACCGGCTGCCGGTGACGTCCTCGGGCGTCTCGCTGACGAACTCGACCATCTCGTCGGTGAGGTCGGGCTCGCCGACGGCCTCCCGTAGCGCGTCGAGGTCGGGCGCGTCGATGCGGGCGTCGTTCAGCGCGTTCATGACCTCGGGTGCGCGGTCACCGAAGGCGGGGCCGAGCTCGCCCATGTCCGCGCGGGCGGCGTAGGCGAGTTCGCCCCAGTCGGTGTCGGGCGAGACGAGCTCGACCTCGCGGGCGTTCAGCCGGTCGGCGAGCAGGTCGCGGTGGCGCTCGACGGCCTCGTACGCACGCTCGTCGTCGGGGACGACGACGACGCGCTGGACGGGCCAGCGGAGCTTCCGGTCGGCCTGCTGGCGGGCGTTCGAGCCGGCTTCCTCGACCGCACGGAGCAGCTCCACGTCGGTCTCCATCTGTGCGTCGGCCCAGAACTCGTCGGGCTCCGGCCAGTCGCACATGTGGACGGTGTCGTGGCCGTCGTCGCCGGTCAGCGCGTTGTAGATGCGGTCGCTGACGAACGGTGCGTACGGCGCGAGCAGTTTGACCACGTCCGAGAGGACGGCGTAGAAGGTGGCGTAGGCGGCCGCCTTCGACGCGCTGTCCTCCTCCTCCCACATCCGCTCGCGGACGACCTGGATGTAGAACCGGGAGACGTCCTCGACGACGAACGAAAGCAGCGCGTCGAGCGCGCGGTCGGGCCGGCGTTCGTCGAGCCACTGCTCGCTCATCTCTGCCTTGACGGACTGGAGCCGCGCGAGCACCCACTCGTCGACGAGCTCGGTGTCGGCGTCCACGGGGTCGACGGCCTCGGGGTCGAACCCGTCCATGCGCATGTACGGGAGCGGGAACCGGAACACGTTCCAGAGGATGTTCAGGTCCCGGGTCATGTTCTCCATCTCGTCCCAGGAGAACCGCATGTCCTCCTCCTGCGGGTTGCGCGAGAGCAGGAACAGGCGCATCGGGTCGACGCCGTAGTCGTCGATGACCTCCTTCGGGTCGACGAGGATGCCCTTGGATTTGGACATCGTCCGGCCGTCGGGCATCAGCGCCCAGCCGTGCATCAGCACCTCCTCGTAGGGAACCTCGCCGAGGGCGGCGCTACCCATGCCGAGCTGGGACCAGAACCAGCCGCGGGTCTGGTCGTGGGCCTCCATGATGAGGTCGGCGGGCCAGAGCTCCTCGAAATCCTCGGTCTCGCTGGGGTAGTCGAGCGTGCCCCACGACGCGACGGAGGAGTCGAGCCACACGTCGAACACGTCGGGGACGCGGGTCGCCTCGGCACCGCAGCCGCCACAGTCCATCGTGAGGTCGTCGACCGTCGGCTTGTGCAGGTCGACCGTCTCGGGGTCGAGGTCCTGGTGGACGCGGTCGGCGAGCTCCTCGCGGGTCCCGACGACGTTGAGATGGTCGCAGCCCTCGTCGTCGCAGGTCCAGATGGGGATGGGAATGCCCCAGTAACGCTGCCGGGAGACGTTCCAGTCCGGCGACCCCTCGACGAAGTCGCGGAACCGGTTGTCCCGGGCGTCGGGCGGGTGCCACTCGCTGTCCTCGATGTTCGCCAGCAGCTCGTCCTTGATGTCGCTCACCGTGATGAACCACTGGTCGGTGACGAGCCGGACAATGTCGGTGTCGCAGCGCCAGCACTTCCCCTCGCCCTCGACCAGGTAGTTCTCGTCGTGGGCGAGCAGCAGCCCCTTCTCGTCGAGGTCGGCGATGACGTTCTCGTTGGCGTCGCGGACGAACTGGCCGGCGTACGTCCCGCCGGCCTCGCCGTAGCGGCCGTCGCTCTCGACCGGGCAGAATATCTCCAGGCCGAGCTCGCTGCCGCGCTCGAAGTCCTCCTCACCGTGGCCGGGGGCGGAGTGCACCATCCCGGACTTGTCGCCGGCGTCGGCGTACTCGGCGGTGTACACCTGCCCCGCGCCCTCGCCCTGCGGATGTTCTGGCACCGCGTCGGCGAGCGGATGCTCGTACTGCTTGCCGACGAGGTCGGCGCTGTCGAGCTCCGCGAGGACCTCGTAGTCGTCGTAGCGACCGGCCTTCAGGACGGTCTCGACCTGGCTCGCGGCGACGTACAGCACGTCCGCCTCGCCGTCGCGCTCGGCGCGGACCTTCGCGTACTCGGCGCCGTCCTCGACGGCGACGAACGTGTTCGCGGGGATGGTCCACGGGGTCGTCGTCCAGATGACCAGCGAGCCCTCCTCGCCGACGAGCGGGAACCGCACGTAGATGGCCGGCTTGTGCACGTCGTGCCGTTCGACCTCGTTGTTGGCGATGGCGGTCTCGCAGCGCGGACACTGGTTGATGGAGCGCTGGCCCTGCTCGACGAGGCCGCGGTCGTGGGCCTGGTCGAAGCCCCACCAGGCGGCCTCCATGTACTCGGGCGTGACCGTCTTGTACGGGTTCTCCCAGTCCATCCAGACGCCGAACGACTGGAAGTCCTCCTGGAGCCCCTGGAGCTGCTCGTCCGCGAACTCCTTGCACTCCTCGATGAAGGCGTCCTCGCCGAACTCCTCGATGTCCTTCTTGTTCTCGAAGCCGAGGCGCTCCTCGACCTTCGTCTCGATGGGCAGCCCGTGCATGTCGTAGCCCGGGCGGTCGGTCACGTCGTAGCCCTGCATCCGGTAGAAGCGGATGAAGGCGTCCTTCAGGGACTTGTTCCACGTCGTCCCCATGTGCGCCGCACCGGAGGTGTACGGCGGGCCGTCCACGAAGAAGAACCGTTCACCGTCGGCTCGGTGCTCCTTCGTCTGCTCGTAGGCGTCGACGTCGTCCCAGTACGAGAACATCCCGTCCTCGACCGCGTCCGGGTCGTACTGGTCCGACACCTCCCCGAATCGTTCCATGTCGGAGGTGTCTCGCTCCGACATTAAAGGACAATCGGTCCTGCAGACGGCGGCGCGTCACCCGGCAGCGAGGGGAATCAGCCGTCGTCGGTGAGCCGGTACGACCGGCCGCCGTCGATGACGACCATCTCCCGCTCGGGCTCCCGGAAGATGCTCTCGGGATACTCGTGTGTCTGTTCGTCCCGGTCGGTGGCGAAGATGCTCTCCTGTCCCCCTTCCCGCATACGCGTGGCTTTGCAGTACGTTGACATCAGTGTGGTGGCTGCTATCTCGCGGTTCCCTTTCGTGGTCAGGGTCGGGGCAGCGCCGGCCGGTCAGTCGGCGACGACGCGGCGCACGCGCGGCAGAAGTTGCTCGTAGCCGACGAGGTAGACCGCGGCGTAGAGGATGGCCGCACCCATGAACGCGTACCAGAGCGTCATGACCGAGAGTCCCTCCACGGCGAAGGTGTGCCAGCTCTCCAGTTCGGCGCCGACGCCGAGCACCGTCAACAGGCTCGCGACCAGCGAGTAGCCGGCGATGTGCAGCAGTTCCGGCAGCAGTTCGAGCAGTGTCCACGACATGCCTGTTCGGAGTCGTCTGTACCACATCTATCTTTCGGGAGCGGCGCCATCGAGCACGAAAAAGCTTTGAACGATCACCGACGACACGGCTCCATGCAACAGCGAAATTCGCTCGACTACTCCCGTCTGACGAGGGTCGGCTTCCTGCTCGGTCTCGGGCTGTTCGTCGCCGGCGCCGGCGGCGAGTTCGTCGGCCTCGCCATCTGGGGCACGCTCCCGGCGTGGGAGGAGACCCTGCTGACCGACTCAGTGGCGCTCGGCATCGTCGTCGCGTTCTGCTCGGTGTTCGGCTTCGGCATCGCCATGCCGCTGCTGGAGTGACGCAGTCCCCCCGCGCCGACGACCGGCTCGTCGAGTGACTTTTGTCCACCGCCCTCGCAGCGACGCCCATGCCAGTTCCCGACGAGAGTCAGGTCGAGACAGTCTCCCCGGGAGTTCACCGCCGACGACGTGCGGCAGTTCGCCGACGTGTCGCGTGACACCGGCAGCCACCACCGGAACCGACGCGGACGGCCGGCTGCTCGTCCACGGGCTGCTGACCGCCACGCTCCCGACGGCCGTCGGCGGCGAGTACGACGTGCTCGCGGACCGCATGGCGTTCGAGTTCCCGCGGCCCGTCCACACCGGCGACACCGTCACCTGCACGGTGACGTTCCACACCGTCGAGTCGACGGACGCTGGACACCGCGTCGCCGCCGACGGGGTCTGCCGGAACGAGGCTGACGGGGTGGTGCTCCGGTTCGAGTTCGGCGGCCTCATCCGTCGGTCCGGCACCGACGCGTGACCGTCTCGGCGGCGGCGGCGGTCGCTCGGCGGGAGGGACCTCCCCGCCCCCTCCGGCGGGTGGAACTATCGATTCCGGCCGCCTCGGGTGGTCGAGACGCCCCGTACGCACCCCCGAACACTTTCACTTTCACCGGGCTACGCTCACCGCTTTTACCCTGCCGTTCGTGATTGCTACTGGCGTCGGTAGACTCCGGTCCCCGGCTCCCGACGCACGCCGCACTGCGTCGCAAAACAACGACAGCGGCGGAGGTGAGGACACTCAGCACACAGCTCCGCGTGGCACTCGCGACCGGCGGCGTCACCCTGCTCTCCCAGGGGATGGCGTCCGGCTGGCTCCTGCTGGCCGTCGCGGTGTTCGCGCCCAGAACCGGCCGGCGTGAGGAACAGTCCGAGTGAGAACTGCCGTCCCGGCCCGCGACGACAACTGACGCGCTTTTGTACGTCGACGCCCGAGTCCGGAGCAATGACCAGTTCGCCGACGGTCCTTGCGGTCTCGGGGAGTCTCCGCGACACGAGCTACACGCACAGCGCACTGGCGCACGTCCTGCGCGCGGCCGAAGCGGCGGGGGCAGACACCGAGCTGCTCGACCTCCGGACCGCCGACGTGCCGATGTTCGACCCCGACGAGGACGACCAGGGCGTCGAGCGCTACACCCGGATGGTCCGGGCGGCCGACGCGGTCGTGCTCGGGACGCCGGTGTACCACGGCTCGTACTCGGGCGTGCTGAAGAACTTCCACGACTACTGTGGCTTCGACGACTACGAGGACACGCCGGTCGCGCTGGTCGCGACGGCCGGCGGCGGCTCCTACGGCAGCACGCTCGAGCACCTGCGGAGCACGGTCAGGGGCGTCCACGGCCACGTCATCCCTCGACAGGTCGGTATCCGGAGCGCCGCCTCGAAGTTCGCGCTGGACCCGGACGGCCCCGATGGCCGTGCCGTCACCGACGCCGACATCGCGGACCGGCTGGCGACGCTCGGCGAGGATATCGTCGCGGCGGCCCGCCGGTTCGAGTAGTCAGTCGCCGTCGACGAGTCGTTCCTTCTCCCGGCGCGAGAGCTGCTTTATCTCGTACTCGCGGGACATCGCGGTGCCGCGGTCGTCGTAGGACTCGACGTGGACGAGTTCGACCGGCGTGCGGCCGCGGGTGTACTTCGCGCCCTCGCCGGCGTCGTGTTCGGCGACGCGGCGCTCCACGTCGGTGGTGTAGCCGGTGTAGAGCGTGCCGTCGGCACAGCGCAGCACGTAGACGTGGTGGTCACTCACGACTGGCCGGTTCACGGGGGGGAGTACTGAAAGGCTTCGCGTCCCGCACGAACGCCTCCTTTCAGGGCTTCTGTGCGCGGCGCTTTGCCTCTTCGGCGATTCCCGCGTTGGCCGAGCAGTTCACGCACGCGAGTATTTCTCCGTGTTCGTCGGCGAACACGCGAGCGAACTGTTCCGAAACATGGGAACCGCAGTTGTCACACGATGGCATGGTGGGTTCCGTCGGACGTACCTCCGGTACTCCTCGCTTAGATTCGGACCACCAAATACCTGTTCCAGATTCTCACCCAAATTCGTGCAAAGACAAACGAAATTGTGGAATAGAAATCTCTGGTTTGTACTCGCTATCGGTGGTTGTGGTGAACGGAATAAAACTTGTGCCAGATGGAAAACGGGCTGCGAAACGCTCCGTACCGAGCCTGGAGCGTTGACCCCCCGAGTCCGGGGAGAATCGCAAGCAAGCGGAGGCTTCGTAGCGCAGTCGGGTGTTTTCGACGTCATCGGGCCCGGGAACCGGCCGGTCCGTCTCGGCGCGTGTCAGTGCTACACGACCGTCTCAGGGCCTATGCCGGGACTATTTGGCAAGTATTATAAAGGGTGCGTGGGAATCACCGCTCGTATGGCAGACCTCATCGTCAAGGCAGCCGTCAAGGAAGCGCTTCAGGACAAGAACGTCGCATCGGACTTCTACGACGCACTCGACGAGGAAGTCGAGGAGCTCCTCGAGGACGCCGCCCGACGCGCGGAGGCTAACGACCGGAAGACGGTCCAGCCGCGCGACCTGTAAGCGCGTCTCCTTCACTTCTAATCGTTTCTTCGCCCGGTAGCGGCGGCCGTGTCGCCCGGGTGGAGCCACTCGACGCCCAGCGACGGCGCCGTCACTCGCCGCGCACCTCGACGCCGTCCGCGCTTCCGACGTGGACCGCGTCGGCGAGACCGACGAACAGCCCCTGCTCGACGACGCCCGGCAGCGCCGCCAGCTCGCTCGCGAGCGTCGCCGGGTCCTCGATGGGACCGAAGTCGCAGTCGAGCACGACGTTCCCGTTGTCGGTGACGACCGGCCCGTCCTTGTGCGCGGCCGCCCGGAGCGTCGGCTCGCCGCCCAGGGCACGGACGGTCCCGGCGACGGTCGGGCGGGCGTCGGGCAGCACCTCCACCGGCACCGGGTAGTCGAGCGGGTCGACCAGCTTCGAGGGGTCGGCGACGACGACGAACCGCTCCGCCGCCGCGTCGACGATCTTCTCCCTGGCGTGGGCCGCGCCGCCGCCCTTGACGAGGTCGAACCCCCCGTCGTTGCGCTCGGCCACCTGGTCCGCCCCGTCGATTGCGATGTCCACGCCGTCGACCGCGTCGAGACTCGTCAGCGGAATCCCGGCGTCGAGCGCGAGCTGGCGGGACTGGAACGACGTGGGGATGCCCCGCACGTCGAGTCCCGAATCGACCGCCCGGCCCAGCGCGCGGATGGCGTGGGCGGCCGTCGAGCCGGTGCCCAGCCCCACGACGTCGCCGTCGTCGACGAGGTCGGCGGCGTGCTCGCCCGCGCGTCGCTTCGCCTCGGAACTGCCCTCCGTGTTCTTCATGCGGAGACGTGCGGCGGGCTGGTTCTAATGCGTTCCCGTGCCCGACGGCCACGACGTTCGGGTCCGATTACGTGCCCCGGAGGTGCGACGAGACCGCCAGGAGTCGCCGCCTCGGAGTTCGAGACGGGTGCACTCGTTGGGACGCATCTTTTTGTCCGTCACGACCTTTCGGACGTGTATGGATTCTACAGGGGGCAGTGCGGCCGTCTCGCTCGAGACGGTCACGAAGACGTACATGGTCGGCGAGCCGGTCCACGCGCTAGACGGCGTCGACCTGGAGATTCCCCGTGGCTCCTACGTCGCCGTGATGGGTCCGAGCGGCTCCGGCAAGTCGACGCTGATGAACGTCATCGGCTGCCTCGACACGCCGACGAAGGGGACGGTGTACCTCGACGGCGAGGAGGTCACCACGATGTCGGACCGCGAGCGAACCCGCATCCGCGGCGAGGAGGTCGGCTTCGTCTTCCAGACGTTCAACCTCATGCCGCGGCTCACCGCCGTCGAGAACGTCGCGCTCCCGCTCGTCTTCCGGGGAATTCCGGTTGGCGAGCGCCGTGAACGCGCCACGGAACTCCTGGAGCGTGTCGGCCTCGGCGACCGGCTCGACCACGTCCCGAACGAGCTCTCCGGCGGGCAGCGCCAGCGCGTCGCCATCGCCCGTGCGCTCGTGAACGACCCGGCGCTCATCCTCGCCGACGAGCCGACCGGCAACCTCGACACGGAGACGGGCGAGAACATCATGTCACTGTTCGAGGAGCTGCACGCCGAGGGCAACACCGTCGTGATGGTCACCCACGAGCGGCCGGTCGCCGAGCACGCCGAGCGCGTCGTCCACCTGCTCGACGGCCGGATCGAGCGCATCGAGGAACTCGACGCGGTGGGGGCGGAGGTGGAGTCGTGAAGCCGCTGACGAACCTCCGGATGTCCTGGCGGGCCATCCGCAGCCACAAGCTCCGGTCGACGCTGACGACGCTCGGCGTGGTCATCGGCGTCGCCGCCGTCATCACGTTCGTCACGCTCGGCGCGAGCCTCCAGGCGGGTATCATCGGCGACATCAGCCCGGACGACCGGCAGAACATCTACGGCTGGGCCGCCCCCGAGGAGTCCTCGAACCAGGGCCCGCTCGCCGGCGCACAGCCGGTGTTCACGCAGGCCGACGTCGATGGGCTCTCCGAACAGCCCGGCGTGCGGGCGGCGTACGGCTACACGTCGATCCCGACACAGAGCGTCGGCTTCGGTGGTGAGCGGATACCCAGGCAGGACGCGGTGGTCGCGACGGGGGTGGAGTACGTCGACGAGGACGAGATCGCCGACGGCCGTCGCTTCGAGTACGGCCAGCGCGAGGCCGTGCTCAACCCGGCGATGGCGAACGCCTTCGAGCGGAACGTCACCGTCGGCGACACCATCACGGTCACCGTCGTCGGCGGCTTCGCGGTGAACGCGACGGTCGTCGGCATCACGACGGACTCGGAGGCGCGCTCGCCGTTCGAGGGCTTCGGCCCCGGCCCGCGGGTGTACCTCCCGCTCGACCCCTACTACACCCAGCTGGTCGCCGAGGCACAGGAGACCCCGCGGTTCCCCGCCATCGTGGTCGAGGCCGAGAGCATCGAGGGAGTCGACCGCGCGAAGGAGTCCACCCGCAGCTACCTGGAGACCGACTCCGACGCACAGGAGCAGGCCGAGGCCGCGAACCTCACCTACGAGCTCCAGACCAGCACCGAGCTGCTCGGCCAGCTCCAGGCCGTCCTCGACCAGCTCCAGGCGTTCGTGGTGGGCATCGCGGCGCTGTCGCTGCTCGTCGGGAGCATCGGCATCGCCAACATCATGCTCGTCTCCGTCACCGAGCGCACCCGAGAGATCGGCATCATGAAGGCCGTCGGCGCGCAGAGACGGGACATCCTGACGCTGTTCGTCACCGAGGCCGTCATCGTCGGCATCATCGGCTCGATACTCGGGACGCTGCTCGGAATCCTCGGGGGCTGGGCCGGGGCCCAGTACATCGACATCCCGCTGACGTACCCGGTCGAGTGGTTCGCCATCGCCATCGCCGTCGGTATCCTCGTCGGCGTCGGCGCGGGCCTCTACCCGGCCTGGCGCGGTGCCAGAACCGACCCCATCGACGCGCTCAGGTACGAGTAAACGTCCGGGCCGGCACCCCCAACAGTAGCCGGGGGTGGGCTGATACCATCCGGCGTGCAACGTCGACGCATGACCCTCGACCACGTCGAGACACTCGAATGCACGCGCTGTGGTGCGACCTTCGACCCCGAGCGAGTCGTCTACACCTGCCCGAACCACGAGGGGGTGGCCGGCATCCTGGAGGTCGTCTACGACTACGACGTCGTCGACGACCGGTTCGACGCCGCCCTCGACGGCGACATCCCGAACCAGTGGAAGTACCGCGCGTTCCTGCCGGTCGACACGGACGCGGAGCCGGTGACGCTCGACGAGGGCGGCACCGACCTGCTCGATGCCCCGCGGCTCGGCGACGAACTCGGCGTCGACCTCCGGGTGAAGAACGACGGTCTGAACCCGACCGGCTGTTTCAAGGACCGGGCGACGAGCATCGCCGCCACGAAGGCCCGGTTCGGGGGACAGGACGTCGTCACCTGCGCGTCGACGGGCAACGCCGCGGCCTCGCTCGCCGGCTACGCGGCCCGTGCCGGACTGGACTGTCGCATCTTCGTCCCGGCCGCCGCACCGGAGGGGAAGCTCGTCCAGCCCCGGGTGTACGGCGCAGACGTGCTCGCGGTCGACGGGAGCTACGACGAGGCGTACGACCTGAGCCTGGAGGTGACCGACGCCTACGGCTGGTACAACCGCAACGCCGCCATCAACCCGTTCCAGATCGAGGGCAAGCGCACCGTCGGCCACGAGCTCGCCGAGCAGACCAGCGACGAGATTCCCGACTGGGTCGTGTTCTCGATGGGCGACGGCTGCACCATCGCCGGCTGCTGGAAGGGCCTCCGGGAGTTCGCCGAGCTGGGCTACGTCGACGACACCCCGAAGCTGCTCGGCGTCCAGCCCGAGGGCGCGAGTGCCATCCACGACGCCTTCCACGGCGCGGAGGACCACGAGACGGTCGCGGAGACGCTCGCCGACGCCGTCGCGGTCGGGCGACCGCGGAACACGGTGAAGGCCTGCCGCGCGCTGGCGGGGAGCGGCGGCACCGCAGTCACCGTCACCGACGAGGCCATCCTCGACGCGGAGACGCTCCTCGGCCGGACCGAGGGCATCTACGCCGAGCCGTCGGGCGCGGCCCCCGTCGCCGGCATCCAGGCGGCCCGCGCGCAGGGCATCATCGACCCCGACGAGTCCGTCGTCGCGGTCGTCACCGGCTTCGGGCTGAAGGACACCCAGGGCGCGAAGCAGGCCGTCGGCGACGTGACCGAGGTCGCACCGTCGCTGGACGACGTGGCGGCGCTCTACGGCACGGGCGACGACGGCGCCGCGGGTGGCGATGGCGGCTCGGACGGCTCCTCGTTGACGGGGCGGGGCGCATGAGCCCGTTCCGCGACGGCCCCGACCAGTACCCGATCGACCTCGACGAGGCCGAGACGGCGCTCGCGGTGCTCGACCCGGCGGCCCGGGAGCTGCTGGCCGTCGACGACGGCTCAGCGCCCCAGTAGCTTCGCCTCGGCCTTGTGGAGGTGCTCGTGCAGCGTCGCGGTCGCGATGCCGAGCTCCTCGGCGAGTTCGGTGCCCGTGACCTCCTTCGGCCACTCGTAGTAGCCCCTGGCGCGAGCGAGCTCGAAGACCTCGCGCTGGCGGGCCGAGAGCGACGTGAGCGAGAACGGCGCCTCGCCGGCCGCGTCGCTGGTGCGTGCGAGCCTCTCGACGGAGATGTCGGCGTCCTCCTCGGCTGCGACCTGCTCCAGTGCGTCGTGGACCGCGTCGCGCCCCCGGGTCGTCAGGAGCGTCCACCGCTCCCGGCCGTCGTGCGTGTCGACCGGACGCGCGGTGACGAACTCCCGCGAGAGGAACGCACCGCTGATCTGGGCGCCCGCGTCGTGGTCGATGAGCAGGTCGCGGGTCGCGTTCCCCGGTTTCGCGGTCCGTGCCGCCGACCCGAGCGTCGTCGCGGGGACGGGCGTCACGGCGTGGACCTGCGAGAACGACCGAATCGTCTCCTCGCCGTCGTCGAGCGCGCGCCGCCGGTCGGCGTAGAGCGTGACGAGCGACGTGGTCCGGTCCCCCGTCGTCGTCGCGACGACGCGTCCGAGGACGCCGACGTCGGTCCGTTCGGTGGTCGCGATGGTCCAGCAGTCGGGATGCCGGACGGACAGCGTCACGCGGAGCGGTTCGGTGCTCATTGTCCTGCCGGTGGGTCGACAGCACGGACCCTATAGCTACCGTCCGGCGGGCGATGCGGAGAGAGAACCAGTGAGATGCGACGCTCGAAGGACGGAGATCGACGCTCGAACGTCGAAGGAGCCTCAGATGACGCGGTTCTGGAGGTAGTCGAGGTGCTTCGCGTTGTAGACGATCTTGACCTCGTCGGCGGTCGGCGAGCCGATGCAGGTCAGACGGACGTTCTTGTCCTCGACCTCCTCGTCGGAGAGGATCTGCTGCATGTCCATCTCGATGTCGCCCTCCTTGACGATGGCTGCGCAGTTCGCACACGCGCCAGCGCGGCAGGAGAAGGGCCAGTCGTAGCCCTGCGCCTCGGCCGCTTCCAGGATGTACTCGCCCTGGTTGACCTCGAGAGTCCCGTAGTCCTCGTCGCCGAGGTCGGCGTCGGCCGCGTTCTCGAAGAGGTCGTCGTCGTCCATGTCCCAGCCGTGGTCGTCCAGCACTTCGTAGTTGAGGTATTCTACCGTGGGCATCACCCGACGGTTGGTTCCCCCTACCCTAAGAACTTGCTGTTCTGCCCCTCTCGAACATACGCATTAATCCTGAAGGACTTCCCCGGCTGTCAGTCCTCACCCGTAGATGGGGAACGCGGAGAACAACAGGAACGACGCCACCGCCGAGAGGCTCGGGGTGAGTATCCACAGCGAGATGACGCGGGCGGTCGTTCCGGGGTTGAACAGGTCACTCGCCTTGAGTTCGTTCGGCTCCTCCTCGCCGATGCGCGCGACCTCCCCCCCGGGCTGGTCGGCGCTGAGCGCCGCACTCACGCTCTTCTCCGGCGCCACCTGCTCGGGAGCCTCGCCGCTGACTGCCTTCCCGGCGGCCTCGCTGATCTTCGTCGTGCGGGTCGCCCGGCCCCAGCCGAGCCCGACGATGGCCATCGTCGCGGAGACGGCGAGCGAGGCGGGGATACCGAGCGCGGAGAGGAACGTGATGATGCTCGCGCTGACGGCCTCGACGATGAGCGCCGCCAGGAGCGGCAGGTCGGTCAGGTCGTTCCCGACCGTGTCCAGCGTCCGGCGTGCGATGGTGAACGCGCCCAGCCCGATGGCCCCGCCGGCGAGCAGGATGCCGGGTTCGAGGCCGAGTTCGCCGCTCCCGACGAGCGGCGCGACCGCGTTCGCGACGTTCGACGCGCCCGCCGAGAACGCCATGTAACAGCCGATGACGACGACCAGTACCTGCCCGATACGCTGTTTCGTCGTCACGTTCCCGTCTTCGTCCGGTTCGAGGTCGATGTTCGAGACGAGGTACGGGTAGAAGTACCGGCCGATGACGGCACAGAACCAGAACGCGATCACGGGGGCGATGAGCCACCACGAGATGATCTCGCCCATCTTGTCCATGTTCAGACTGCCGCTGGCAGCGCCGAGGCCGGCGATGGCACCGACCGCCGTCATCGACGTCGAGGCGGGGACGCCGGAGAGGTTCGAGATGAGCAGTGCGAAGCCCACGAAGAAGAGCACGGCGACGCTCGCCGCGAGCGTGAACCGCGCCTGGGGGACGATCTGCCCGCCCATCGTGTTGACGACCTCGCGGCCGACGGTCCACCCGCCGAGCAGCGCGAACCCGGTCATCAGGGCAGCCGCGAGCAGCTTCGAGAGCGTCCCGCTGCCGACGGCCGGACCGAACGCGACGCCGGTCGACGACCCACCGATGTTGAAGCCGACGAACACCGCGACCGCGATACCGACGACGAAGAGCAGCTCGACCATTGCTACTTCCCCGTATGACCACCCGTGGTAAAAGAATGGCTCACGTCGACAGCCGACGCGGCGACCGGCGGTAGCCGCCGGAGCAGGCCAGCGCGACGGGACGAACAGGAACAGCAGGAGTGCGGCGACACCGGTACCGCTCGGCGAGCGGGACACCCGACGGCTTGCCCGTGGGGCCCCTGCCGAGGGGTGATAGTCCGTCACTGACTGCGTCACTGCAGCGGGCGCTGTCCCGGGACCGTCGCACTTACCTCCCGCCGTCACCCATCCTCGGCCATGTTCCCCGAGTTCGAGGTCGTCCCCGCGGTCGACGTGCAGGACGGCGAGGTGGTCCAGCTGGTCCAGGGCGAGCGCGGCACCGAGAAGACCTACGGCGACCCCGTCGCGGCGGCCGAACGGTGGGCTGACCAGGGCGCGCGCACCCTGCATCTGGTCGACCTCGACGGCGCGTTCGAGGGCGAGCGCGAGAACGCGCCGGCCATCGACGCCATCCTCGACGCCGTGGACGTGACCGTCCAGCTCGGCGGCGGCATCCGCACCGCACGGGACGCCACCGACCTGCTCGACCGCGGCGTCGACCGGGTCATCCTCGGCACCGCCGCCGTCGAGAACCCCGACATCGTCGCCGATATCAGCGACGAGTACCCCGACAGCGTGCTCGTGAGCCTCGACGCGAAAGAGGGCGAGGTCGTCGTCTCGGGGTGGACCGAGGGAACCGGACTCGACCCCGCCGAGGCCGCGGGCCGGTACGAGGACCTCGGCGCGGCGGGCATCCTGTTCACCGACGTCGACGTCGAGGGTCGTCTCGACGGCGTCCAGACCGACCCAGTGCGGCGGCTCGTCGCGGCCGTCGACGTCCCGGTCGTCGCCAGCGGCGGCGTCGCGACGCTCGACGACGTTCGCGCGCTGCGTGGCGCGGGCGCTGCAGCCGTCGTCGTCGGCAGCGCGCTGTACGAGGGCCGATTCACGCTCCGGGAGGCGATGGCCGCGGTCGACTCTCCGTAGGCAGTGTGGCGGGCGCCGCCGCTGTGGGGCAGTGAGAAGGTGGTGTGGTGTTGGTGTGGGAGGAGGGCAGGTGGTTCAGGGCGGTCCCCGGGACGGATGCGCGGTCAGTCGTCGCCCCGGTCGCTGCGGTGACCGTGACCGACGACGAGCGTCCCGAGGTTCAGCCCGAGCAGTACGAGGAACGCCTGCACTTCTGCAGTCGAGTCGATACCCGACGCGAGCAGCGAGAGGTACGCGAACGGTAACACGACGGCGAGCCAGAAGCACGCCATCTGGAGCTGTGCGACGACCGCGCTCACGCTCAGTCGCTCGCTGACGGGGCTCGGAATCGAAGGGAGTTGGTTTGGAGTTGCGGGGGCCATATCGGGGACACCTGGTTCGCATCCACTCCTACAATGGGGACCACCATATAACGGGGCGAGCCTTTCGTCTATTTCGACCCGTTTTATCGCGAATACTGACCTTTTTCGAAGCGGCGAGAGACGTTTTAATGTTTTACAACCGGCTCTGAGTCCGTAACCCGAGTTCTGCCTCGGTGCACGATGGTCACCGTTCACGGGGGCTGCGAGCGCCCAGCGGCTGTGGGAGCCGGTGCAGTATGCAGTCCCATCCGTCGTACGGACCGGGACACGCCCGGCGGACGCTGTGGCCTGCGCCGAGCGCAACGGCTTTGCCCACCCGGTGGTTGGGTTGCGGTATGAGCGACCGAAGCGCGGCCGTCTCGCGCGAGACCGCCGAGACGGACATCGACCTGACCCTCGTCGTCGACGGCGACGGCGACAGCGAGGTCGACACCGGCGTCGGCTTCTTCGACCACATGCTCGCGTCGTTCGCCAAGCACGGCCTGTTCGACCTGACGGTCCACTGCGACGGCGACCTGGAGATAGACGACCACCACACCGTCGAGGACGTCGCCATCGTCCTCGGCGAGGCGTTCGCGGAGGCGCTCGGCGACAAGCGCGGCATCGTCCGCTACGCGGACCGGCAGGTCCCGCTCGACGAGGCGGTCGCGGGCGTCGTCGTCGACATCTCGGGACGCCCCTACTTCGCGTTCGACGGCGATTTCTCCCAGCCGTCCGTCGGCGAGTTCACCAGCCACATGGCCGAGCACTTCGCCATGTCGCTGGCGATGAACGCCGGACTGACGCTGCACTGCGAGGTCGACGGCGACAACGCCCACCACGAGGTCGAGGCGCTGTTCAAGGCGCTCGCGCGAGCACTCGACGACGCGACCCGGGTCGACGAGCGCCGGAGCGGCACGCCGAGCACGAAGGGCGAGCTGTAGCCCGAGTCGACAGTTCTTTCGCGGTTCCTGTCGTCGGTTCGGACAGGCATGTTCGACGAGATCATGGAGAAGTTCGAGGGCTCTCCGAGCCAGCAGGCGGTCATCCGGCTGCTGCTCGAGCGCGGCTTCTCCGTGAACGACGAGGGGCGCGTGGTCTCCGGCGGCATCGAGATCCCCAACACGGGCATCGCCCGCGAGATCGGCGTCGACCGGCGCGTGGTCGACTCCACGACCGACGCCATCCTCGACGACGAGGAGCTGCGACGCATCTTCCAGAACATCTCGCAGGTGCCGAGCCTGATGGACCTCGCGCCCGTGCTCGACCTGACCGTGCTCACCGTCGAGGTCTCCGACGCCGAGCAGCAGGGCATCGTCTCGCAGGTGACCGGGCTGCTCGCCGAGCACGACATCTCCATCCGACAGACCATCAGCGAGGACCCCGAGTTCACCGACGACCCGAAGCTCCACCTCGTCACCGACCAACCCCTCCCCGGCGACCTCATCAACGAGATCCGCGCGCTGGCGTTCGTCCGGAAGATAGAGCTCCAGTAGCGCCGAACCGACGCGCTATTGGGCTCGGCGGCCGGAGTTCTGGTATGGACGAGAACGTCGAGGTCGCCCTGCGCTTCACCGCGGCGCAGCTCGCGGCCGCGACCGCGGGCATCCACCTCTGGATCGGCCTGCGCCCGCTGCTCCTGTACGCGCAGGTCGGCGAGCCGCTCACCGACCCGCGGCAGGCACTGTTCGTGCTCTCCTCGCTCGCCGTGCTCGTCGGCATCGGGCTGGCCGCGTACGGCCTCCGCCGCGACTACGTCTACGGACTCGGCATCGTCATCGCGCTGACGTACATCGTCGGCTGGCTGCTGCTCGGCGGCCACCCCGAGGGCAACGAGGTCATCGCCTACGCCTGGGAGTCAACCGGCCACACCCACGGCTCGACGCTCGGCACGCTCGTCGAGCATCTGTTCGGCTCCATCTGGCTCGTGACGACGAAGACCATCGAGACGGTGCTGCTCGCCATCCTGCTCGTGCTGCTCTACCACGAACGGTTCGGCGACGACACCCCCGACGGCGCGGCCGACGACACCCCCGACGGCGCGGCCGACGACACCCCCGACGGCGACGCGGAGGCGGCCCCGTGACCGGGGACACCTACCTGACCGTCGCCGGCCCGGCGCGCACCTCCTTCACCGTGCAGGGCTCGGAGTTCATCGGCCACATCAGGCCCGTCGAGCGCGTCGACGCCGCCGAGGCCTTCGTCGACGAGATCCGCGCCGAGTACGACGACGCGACGCACAACGTCCCGGCCTACCGGGTGCGCGCCGACCCGTTCCGCGAGTGGGCCAGCGACGACGGCGAACCCTCCGGGAGCGCGGGCAAACCCGCGCTCAACGTGCTCCAGGGCCAGGAGGTCGAGAACGTGGTCGTCGTGGTCACGCGCTACTACGGCGGCACGAACCTCGGCGTCGGTGGCCTCGTCAGCGCCTACGGCCAGTCGGTCAAGGACGCGCTCGACGCCGCGGGGGTCGTCGAGGAGCGCCCGCACGAGGCCGTCGGCGTCACCGTCGACTACGACGATTCGGGGACCGTACGGGGCATCCTCGAGGGCTGGGACTGCGAGTTCGACGCCGACTACGCCGAGCGCGTCAGCTTCGACGTGCGGGTCCCCGTCTCGGAGGCGGAGGCGCTCCGGGACCGACTCCGCAGCGCGACGAGCGGCCGCGTCGAGCTGTCGTAGCGGCTCGACTCACCAGCACGACGTGCGGCGGTGCGACCGTGAACGGTGCGCGACTCGAGGCGCGACGTGCGAGTCCGCCGACTCCGCCACGACCAGCCGGTTCTCCGAACCGAACGCCTAACCCACGTGCAACCGAACGCAGGGCCATGGATTCCATCGAGGCGAGCGATTTCCACGAGCTCGCGAGCGTCTCGGAGCCACGGGTCGCGCCGGGGGGCGAGCGGGTGGCGTACGTCCGAACGGTACCCGAAGACGACGAGGAGTACGAGGCGACGGTGTACGTCGCGCCGGTCGGGGGCGGCGAGTCGCGGCGGTTCACCGTCCGCGAGGGGGAGGACGCCGCGCCCCGCTGGTCGCCGTCGGGTGATCGGCTGGCGTTCACGAGCACCCGCGGCGAGGGCGACCGGAGCCAGCTGTGGGTTGTTCCGGCCGACGGGGGCGAGGCGCGACAGGTCACCTCGGTCGTTGGCGGGGTCGCCGCGCCGGTCTGGAGCCCCGACGGGAGCCGCGTCGCGTTCGTCCAGCAGGTGGCCCCGGACGACCGCGAGGCGGGGCGGGACCGGTGGGTCGACGAGGAGTACGAGCCGGCGGAGCCGGACCCGCGGGTCGTCGACCGGACGGTGTACCGGGCCGAAGGGCGGTACCTCGACCGGAAGCGGCCGCAGGTGTACGTCGTCGACGTGGACGAGGCGGGGGCGGTGGCGGCCGACGAGGAGCGTGCACGCGCGGCGGTGACGCGAGTCACCGACGTCGAGGCGGACCACTTCTCGCCGACGTGGGCGGACGCGGAGACGCTGTACTTCGGTCGGCAGGTGCCCCGCGAGGGCGAGGCGGATGCCGACGACGCGATCCGGATCGAGATCCGACGCTGTGACCCGGCCGAGCCCGGTGACGGCGAACTGGTCACGCGCGACGAGGGCTGGGGCGGGTTCGTCCGGGCCGCGAGCGACGGCCGGGTCGCGTACTTCCACACGCCCGAGGAGCGCTCGACCCTGCAGCAGACAGAGGTCCGGGTGTACGACCCCGCGAGCGACGAGACGCGGACGCCGACGGCGGGCGTGGACCGGACGATGGCGTACCACTCGGTGCTGGAGTGGGGGGCCGACGAGGAGCGGCTGTACGTCACCACACCCGACGAGGGCTCGGTGGTCCTCCGGCGGTTCCCCTGGGACGCCGACGACGGCGACGGCGCGCCGGACCCGTCGACGGTCGTCGCCGGCGAGGGGATGGACGTCGACGCGGCCCACGTCGGCCGGGACGTGCTCGCCTACACCGCCAGCGAGTGGGACCATCCCGGCGACGTGTTCGTCTCCACGCCGGGTGGTGGCGAGGGGAACCGGCTCACCCGTGTCAACGCGGACGTGCTCGACGGCGTCGCAGTCCCCCAGCCCGAAGCGCTGCGGTTCGAGAGCGGCGGCCACGAGATACAGGGCTGGCTGCTGACGCCGCCGGACGCCGACGGGGCGAGCCCGCTGGTCGTGAACGTCCACGGTGGGCCACACATCATGTGGTCCGACTCCGGGACGATGTGGCACGAGTTCCAGTCGCTCGCGTCGGCGGGCTACGCCGTCTTCTTCTGCAACCCGCGCGGTTCGGCGGGCTACGGGGCCGCGTTCATGCAGGCAATCGAGGGCGACTGGGGCGACGTGACCGGCGCGGACGTGCTCGCCGGCGTCGACCACGTCACCGACAGCGGAGCCGTCGACGCCTCGAACGTGTTCCTCACCGGTGGCTCCTTCGGCGGCTACCTCACCGCGTGGCTCGCCGCGACCAGCGACCGGTTCGACGCGACGGTCGCCCAGCGCGGCGTCTACGACCTGCTGGGCTTCTACGGGTCGACCGACATCGCGTACCACCTCGTCGAGGGCGACTTCGGCACCGACCCGTGGGACGACCCCGCTTTCCTCTGGGAGCACTCGCCGGTCGCCCACGCCGACGACATCGACGCGCCGACGCTCGTCCTCCACGCGGAGAACGACTTCCGGGTGCCCGTCGACGGGGCCGAGTTCCTCTTCCGGGCGCTCCGGAAGACCGGCACCGACACCCGGTTCGTCCGCTACCCGCGCGAGGGCCACGAGCTCTCCCGGTCGGGCGAGCCCTGCCACGTCGTCGACCGCATCGAGCGCATCCGGCGCTGGTTCGACGGCTACAGCGACCACCACGACGCCCCACCCGCACTGGGGCGAGCGCCCGACGCCGGGCTGTCGGCGGGTGACGACGACGAACCCGAGGGGAACTGAGCGCTACTCGGTCGCGGTCTCGACACCGGTGAACTCGAACCGCGCACCGCCGGCCTCGCTCTCTGTCACCCGTATCGACCAGTCGTGCGCGTCTGCGACCTGCTCGGCGATGCTGAGCCCGAAGCCCGTCCCGTCGGCGCTCGTCGAGTACCCCGTCTCGAACACCTGGTCACGCGCGGACTCGGGGATACCCCGTCCGTCGTCGGCGACGTAGAACCCGTCCGGCAAGTCCCCGACGGTCACCGTCAGCCCGGCGTCGGTCGCCGACCCGTCCCCGTCGGTCGTCGCGTCCTGCGAACCGGTGGCGGCGGCGTCGTGCCCGTCGCCCGGGTTCCCGTGTTCCACCGCGTTCCGGAACAGGTTCTCGAACAGCTGTCGGAGTCGCGCCTGGTCGGCCCGGATCGTCCGGTCCGTCTCGGCGACGAGGGACGTGCCGCGCGTATCGACGCTCCGCCAGCAGTTCGCCACGAGCGGTGCCAGCTCGACGTTCGTGACCTCGCTCAGCGTCTGCCCTTCCCGGGCGAGCGTCAGGAGGTCCTCGATGAGCGCCGCCATCCGGTCGTGTGCACGCTCGACCCCGTCGAGGTGCTCGCTGTCGCACTCCTCGGCGACCAGCTCGAGGTTCAGGCTCGCCACGTTCAGCGGGTTGCGCAGGTCGTGGCTGATGACGCTCGCGAACTCCTCCAGGCGCTCGTTCTGGCGCTGGAGTGCCGCCTGGCGCGACTGGAGGTCGGCCCGCTGTGCCCGGGACTGGAGCGCCGTCTCCCCCGCGGTAGCCAGGATACGCGCCAGGAACTCGTCGGTGTCGTCGAGCGCTCGCGGCACGGTCTCGCCGACCGAGATGGTCCCGAACTCGCCCATCGGGAGCAGCATGACGCTCCGCAGGCCGGTGCCCTTGTCCGCCACGTCGTCGAACGTCTCGATGTCGTCGATGATGCGGACCGTGCCCGACTCGTAGGTCTCCCAGTTCACGCTGTCGTCGTCGGGGGTATACAGGGGGCGCTCCGGCAGCACGTCGTCGACCTGGTCGGTCTGTGCGACCGGGACGAGCCCGCCCTCGTCGGCGTCGTACAGCCGGACGACCGTGAGCGAGAAGCCGAGTATCTCCTCGGCGGCCTCGGCGATGCGCTCGGTCACCTCCCGTGTCGAGTCCGCGCGGATGAGGTCGCGCGTCGCCTCGTGGAGCAGCCCGAGGCGGTTCTCCCGCGTCCGGAGCGTCTGCTCGCGGTCGACGCGGTCGAGCGTCGCCTCGAGGTTGTTCGCGAGTATCTCCGCGAGGAGCCGGTCGGTGTCGGTGAACGCCTGCGGGGCCTTCGACGAGATGATGAACACTCCGTGGTCGCCGAGCGGGTAGACGGCGACGCTCTCCGCCGGGCTCTCCTCGGTCACCCGGTCGGAGTCCGAGAGGGAGTCGACGGACACCGGGTCGCCACTCCGGTAGGCCTCCCAGACGAGCGCCGCCCGCGAACCGGGGGCGCCGCCCCGCTCGAACCGGGGCGGGTCGGGGAAGACGTCCGGCACGGAATCGGCCACGGCGACCGCCTCCAGTGCCGACCCGTCGTCGCTCAGGAGGTGGATGCCGCTCAGCGGGGCGTCGATGATCTCGTCCGCTGCCGCGACGGCGTAGCCGGTGCTCTCCTCGACCGTCTCCGTGTACATCAGCTCCTGAGTGCGCTCGCGGAGCTGCTCCAGCTTCCGTTCTCGTTCGACGCGCTCGGTGATGTCCTGGGTCATCACGATGCCCGCGAAGACGGCTCCCCCGTCGTCCCGGACGGGGATGGTGTACACCCTGAACACCAGGTCCTCGTACGCCACCCGTCGCTGGCAGGTCTCGCCGTCGAGCGTCGCCTCGTACATCTCCCGCTTGGTCGCGCGCGTCTCGCCCTCGAACACCTCGTCGACCCGGTTGCCGACGTAGGTCTCCCGGTCGACGCCCGGACGCGAGAACAGGCCGCCGTCCGCGCTCAGGTAGCGGAGCTCCGTGTCGAACACGAGGACCGCTCCGTTCGGCAGGTTCCCGGCCAGAGCGCGGTACCGATGCTCGCTGCGCTCCAGCTGTCGTTCGCGCGCCCGCTGCTCGGAGACGTCGCGGCTGATGGCGACGAACCGGTCGGCCCCCTCCAGGTCGAGCCGTTTCAGGTGGACCTCGACCGGGAACGTCGAGCCGTCGCGACGCTCGTAGGTGCTCTCGAATCGACGGCTGTCCCCGACGGCCATCTCCTCCCAGATGTTGGCCGCCTGGGCGGGAGTGAGCGTCCGGTCGAGCTCCCAGACCTTCATCCCGGTGAGTTCGTCGTGCTCGTAGCCGGTCGCCTCGCAGAGCTTCGCGTTCGGGTCGAGGATGGACCCGGACGCGTCGTGGACGTTGACCATGTCCGGGGAGTCCTCGAACAGCACCTCGAGCCGGGCGGTCGTCTCCTCGAGGCGTCGCCGCCGTCGCTCCGCCTCGTCGGCCGACCGACGGGCGGAGACGGCGTTCCCGATGCGGTTCGCGAGGATGGTGTACTGGTCGCTGCCGGTGCCCTTCTGGAGGTAGTCCGTCACGCCGGCCGAGATAGCCTCGCTGGCGACCTCCTCCGAGCCCTTCCCCGTGTAGAGGACGAACGGGAGCGGCCCGTGACGCTCACGGACCGCCGCCAGGAACTCGATGCCGTTCTGTCCGGGCATGTCGTAGTCGGAGACGACGCAGTCCACGTCGCCGTCGTCGAGCAGTGCCAGGCCGTCGGCTGCGCTCGTCGCCGTCCTGACGGTCAGCCGCTCGTCCTCCCGTTCGAGTTGCGTCGCGACGAGCTCGGTGAACGCCGGGTCGTCGTCGACGTGGAGGACGGTGGTTGTGTCGGCGGTATCTGACATGTCGTCCTCTGGTTTCTTTGTGTACCTTCAGAGCGGCTAGACTAAAGGTGTACCCGCCGACGCGAGCGCTCGAGCGGCGACGGAAACACCGCGCTCGCGGCCGTCGCCGGCTACGGCGCACGGACCCCGCCGTGACCACCGTCCAAGTGAACTATTGCCAAACATGGGTGCGTTTCGCGCGGAGAATTTCACCCGGCACCGCCACTCAGTCGTGTGGTTCGGAGCCGAAACGGAGGGGTTCGAATCCGCGTCCACATGGATGCTATACTTTCACACAGTAGCGCTTCCGTCGGCTACAGAGCACACTAACGGGTCGTTTCGCCCGGAGAAATTCCACGCCGCCCCCGACGCAAGCGGGCGTGTTCGACACGAAGTGAAGGGGTTCAGTCCACGATGATATCGTCGTCGTCGATGTCGACCGACGAGCCCTCGTCGGTCCCCATCTCGTGCTGGTAGCGGTCGATCCAGTCCGCGAAACAGTCGGGGCAGAGCCGCTGTGCGTCAATCTGCGTGCGGTCGACCGCCAGCTGGACGGTCCGTGAGAGCGCGTCGCTGACTGGCTCGCCGCAGTCGTCACACGGGTCCTCGGTCATGGGCGGACCGTCGCACCGGGTGGTTAAAGACGTTCAGGTCCTCACGTGGTCCGGAACGCGCGGTCGCCCGCGTCGCCCAGCCCGGGGACGATGAAGCCGTTGTCGTCGAGGTGGTCGTCGATAGCGACGGTGAGCAGGTCGGCCTCGGGGAACTGCTCGCCGACGCGGATGAGACCATCGGGCGCGCTGACCGCCGAGAGCACGATGAGGTGCTCCGGGTCGGGGGCCTGCTCGGTGACGTGGTCGAGCACGGCGTTCATCGTCGAACCCGTCGCGAGCATCGGGTCGGCGACGATGACGGTGTCCTCCTCGTTGATCTCCGGCAGCTTCACGTAGTCGATGGTGATGGGGAACTCGCCGTCCTCGTTGCGCCCCGCCTCCTCGTCGCGCGAGGCCGAGATGACGCCCTGGCGAGCGCGCGGGAACGCCTTCAGCAGCCCCTCGACGAACGGCGTCGCGGCGCGCAGGACGTTGATGATGACCACGTCGTCCAGCCCCTTCACGCGCTCACCCATCGTCTTCTCCAGCGGCGTCTGCACCTCGACGTACTGCGTCTCCATCCGGCCGTCGATGATCTCGTAGCCACAGATTCGGCCGAGCTTGACCAGGCCCTTGCGGAACGCGACCTGTTCCGTCTCGACGCTGCGGAGCTTCGTGAGCGTGTCCGTCGCCAGTGCGTGGGTGACGAGGTACGCGTCGCCACGGTCTTCGATGGTCATACACCCACCAGCGCGGCCGAACCTGTAAAATCGTTCGATTCGCGCCCTGCTACCCCGTGACTCCCTGGAAAGTTTATCAGTGATGGGGGCATAGGCCGGTGCAAGCCGATGGAAGAGAGCATCTCCGGGTTCAAGATCCGCGGGACCTGGCCCGAGGTCGTCGAACACGGCGAGCGCGTCACCAGAGCACTACGCGACCTCGACGTGAACGACGGCGAACAGGCAGACGCCTTCGCCGAGTGGAACGAGTGGCGACCGAAGGTCACCGAGGACATCGACGAGGACGTCAGCGAGAAGACCGCCGAGCAGGCCAGCGTCGACGAGGGCGAGGGCGAGAAGGCGGGTAAGGACCCCAACGAGGACGTCCAGACCGCCGGGGAGAAGCTCTCGCAGTCCTACGAGAACCTGGAAAACGGTGACACCGACTCGGCCGTCGACAAGTGGAACGAGTCCATCGAGTACGTCGCCCGCGCCGCCGACTCCGTCGGTCGGAAGGCGCTCCGCAAGGTCGAGGACACCGTCTACCAGCGCGTGATGACCCAGCTCGCCCCGTACTACTTCGACAACGAGCTCGTCAGCGCGAACCTCCAGCAGTCCGCCGGCGAGGACGACGAGTTCATCTTCGAGGTCAACATCAACGACGAGGAGATCAAAGCGCAGGTCGGCGACCGCCTCTACGAGTACGAGGACACCGTCGACCGCTGGCACGTCGACGTCGAGAAGGACACCACGCACGTCGAGGCCGCCGAGGGCGTCGAGCCGCCGCCGTCCGAGGACCGGTCGAAGCCCTCGACGAACTGACCGCCCCCGACGCTACTCTGGACGGTTCCCCTGGCGAGCGGCGCAACTCGCGAGCGGGCAGCGCGGTTCGGGTTGCCTGGCCGGAGTGCTGTCACGCCGGCAGCAGCGGCGGACACACGAACCAGCAGCGACGGCCGGGAGGCGACACCGTCTTAAAGTACCCAGCCGAGGCTCCGAGCAATGGTAGGAACCGCGACGGTCGCGACGTTCCTCGTCGCGGGACTGGCGAG
The DNA here is from genome assembly GCF_900103505.1 of Haloarchaeobius iranensis. Classification (GTDB taxonomy): domain Archaea; phylum Halobacteriota; class Halobacteria; order Halobacteriales; family Natrialbaceae; genus Haloarchaeobius; species Haloarchaeobius iranensis. The sequence continues at coordinate 177,896 of NZ_FNIA01000001.1, read as the reverse complement.
TCTGTTCATGGCGTGGTCCATCGGCGCGGGCTCCTCGGGCTCGACGCCGTTCGCACCGGCGGTCGGCGCGAACGCCATCTCGGTGATGCGGGCGGGGTTCTTCGTCGGCATCCTGGGGTTCGCAGGCGCGGTGCTCCAGGGGCAGGGCGTCACCGAGGCAGTCGGGAAGGAGCTCATCGGTGGGCAGGTGACCACACTCTCCGCGGAGGCGGCCACGGTGGCGTTGCTCGTTGCCGCGGTGCTCGTCGCGGTTGGCATCTTCACGGGCTACCCCATCGCCACCGCGTTCACCGTCACCGGCGCTGTCGTCGGCGTCGGCCTGGCGATGGGGGGGACGCCGCAGTTCGCCAAGTACGCGGAGATATCGACACTGTGGATCCTGACGCCGTTCCTCGGCGGCGGTGCGGCGTACACGACCGCACGGGCGCTGCGCGGCGACGCACTGGAGGAGAGCTTGCTCGTCCCGGTGCTGGCCGGCCTCGTCGGTGCCCTCCTCGCGAACGTCGAGTTCGTCCTGCTCGGACCGCCCGGCGAGAGCGCCTCGCTGGCGGCGGCCATCGCGCCGTCGCTCCCGGGCCCGCAACTGGTCGCGACGGTGGTCGTCACGCTCCTCGTCGCCGCCGGCATCGCACTGGCGCTCGCGTGGGACATCTCGCGCGACCAGGCGGCGGCACAGCGCCGGTTCCTGCTCGCCCTCGGTGGGCTCGTCGCGTTCTCCGCCGGCGGGAGCCAGGTCGGCCTCGCCGTCGGACCGCTCGCGCCGCTGCTCTCCGAGTTCGACGTCCCCCTCGTTGCGGTGCTCGTCGGCGGCGGCCTGGGCCTGCTCGTCGGCTCGTGGACGGGCGCGCCACGGATGATCAAGGCGCTCTCGCAGGACTACTCCTCGCTCGGGCCGCGCCGCTCCATCGCCGCGCTCATCCCGAGCTTCGCCATCGCGCAGATCGCCATCTTCTTCGGCATCCCCGTCTCGTTCAACGAGATCATCGTCAGCGCCATCATCGGCAGCGGCTACGCGGCCGGCGGGAGCGGCGTCAGCCGCGAGAAGATGGTGAAGACGGTGCTCGCGTGGGTCGGCTCGCTCGCGCTCTCGTTCGCGGTCGCGTACGCCGGCTTCGCGGCCGTCGACGCGCTGCTGCTCTGAGCGGGGACCGTCGCTCGGGACAGTCGTGAAGCGCGACGACGCCCCGTCCGGAACCGCCGAGGACCGCCTTCCGGGCGGTGGCGCGTCGCTGGCCCCTGTCCGGGAACAGAGCGACGTTTGAACTGTTCGTTGCTGGAAACAGCTACGGTCCGGGACGGCTGACCACCGAATCGCGCGCCCGTCGGGACCGAGCCGGCTACTCCGGCTGGAGCTCGTCCGGCTCGGCGTCGGGGTCGTCGCCCGGCTTGGCGTCGGGGTCGTCACCCGGCTCGCCGTCGCTGGTACCGATGCGAGCGAGGCGAGCCTTCATGATGCGGGTGTTCTCGACCTGCTCGACGGTGATCTGGATGCCGTCGTAGGTTATCTGCTCGCCCTCCTCGACGAGGCGGCCCGCGCGGTTGAAGATGAAGCCGGCGATGGTCTCGAACTCCTCGCCCTCCGGGAGCTCGATGTCCATCGCCTCGTTGACGTCCTCGATGTTGAGCTCGCCCTTGACCAGGAAGGTGTCGTCGTCGACGGACTCGATTGGCTCTTCCTCCTCGCCCTCCAGTATCTCGCCGACGATCTCCTCGATCATGTCCTCCATCGTCACCAGTCCCTCGGTGGTGCCGAACTCGTCGATGACGATGACCATGTGCATGCGGTTCTCGCGCATCTCGGCCATGAGCTCGTCGACGTTCTTCGACTCGGGCACGTGCAGCGTGGGCTGGATGAGGTCCTCGAGCTCGATCTCCTCTGGCTCCGTCTCGCCGTAGTTGTTATCGCGGACGAGGTCGCGGATGTGGACGACGCCGATGACGTTGTCGAGGCTGCCCTCGTACACCGGAACCCGGGCGTGGCCCGAGTGGATGGCCGTCTCGATGGCCTCGTCGATGGCGGCGTCCTTGGGCACGCCGGTCATGTCCAGCCGCGGCGTCATCACCTCCTTGGCGATGGTGTTGTTGAACCGGAAGATGCGCTGGAGCATCTCGCGCTCGTCCTCCTCGATGACCCCCTCGCGCTCGCCCGTCTCGATCATGTCCTGTATCTCGTCGCGGGTCACGTAGGAGGTCTCGATGGCGGAGCGACCACCCGTGACCTTGTTGACCAGCCGGGTGAGGTAGTCGAAGAGGACGATGAGCGGGAGCAGGAGGTACTCGGAGAACTTCAGCGGGCGGGCGATGCGCAGCGCCCACGACTCCGTGTTCTCGACGGCGTAGCTCTTCGGCGCGCTCTCGCCGAACAGCAGGACGAGCGCGGTGATCCCGAACGTCGACGCGGCGACCGCCAGCGCCTGACTGTCGAGGTAGATGCCGAGCAGTCCCGTCGCGATGGAGGTCATCGCGATGTTGACGAGGTTGTTCCCGACGAGAATCGTCACCAGCAGCCGGTGTGGGTCCTTCTTGAGTCCGGCCAGTGTCCGTGCACCGGGGTTGCCGTCCTCGACCAGGGCGTCGATGCGGTGTTTCGCCAGGGAGAACATGGCGATCTCCGAGGAGGAGAAGAAGGCCGACAGCCCGAGCAGGACGAGGATCGACAGTGCGCCGAGAATCCCGATGATGTCCCGCGAAAGTTCGATACCGAGCAGTGGCACCTCGTACAGTGCGGGGAGCTCCACGGACGCGAGACTAAGCAATGAACCCATTCGACAGTGAGCCTTGGTCGCCCCCGGGATTAACTCTTTTCTTGTTTCCTGACCGGTTCGGCCGGTTCGAACCGGGTGACTGCCGCGAGCGAAGGCCTTTCGGACGCGTCGCACGTACCGGTGGGTATGTCAGACGGCCCAGCCATCACGCTCTACCGGCTCCAGGCGTGCCCGTTCTGCGAGCGCGTCGTCCGCGTGCTCGACGAGTACGACCTCGACTACAGCTCGCGGTTCGTCGAACCGCGACACTCCCGTCGTAACGTCGTCAAGCGTGTCTCCGGCAAGCGGACGGTCCCGGCCATCGTCGACGAGAACACGGGCGTCACGATGACCGAGAGCGCGAACATCGTCGACTATCTCCACGCGACCTACGGGGGTGAGGCCTGATGGACCTCGGGTTCGACGTCGTCGACCTGCCGGAGACGGACCACGTCGAGGCCGGCGAGACGGCCCCGGATTTCACCCGTCCGCTGGTGAACGAGGAGTACTGGGAGGACGTCTCCCTCTCCGCGCTGACCGACGACGGCCCGGTGCTGCTCGTCGCCCACACGATGAACGGCGCGTTCCCGGCGACGTACACGTGGAACGAGATCCGCGACCGCGACTGGGGCGAGCGCTTCGACGTGCAGGTCGTCGGTATCTCCGTGTCGGACCCGTACGCCCACACGCGGCTCATCGAGGACCGCGACATCGACCACGCGCTGTTCTCGGACCCCGCGGCCGGCGTCGCCGCCGAGTACGGCATCGAGCACGACCTCGACGGGATGGCCGGCGTCACCGAGTTCCGGCCCGCGGTCTTCCTCGTCGACGCGGACCGGACGGTCCAGTACGCCTGGGCCAGCCAGGAGTGGCCGGAGTTCCCCGACTACGACGACGTCGAGGCCGCGCTCGAGGCGCTGTAGGACCCGGGTGGTCGTGGTTCTGACACGCTTTTACGCCTCCCCCCAGTAGCTCCCGCCATGACCGACGTGACACACGCGGGCGAGGTCCTCCGCGAGGGCGGCCTCGTCGTCTATCCCACCGAGACGGTGTACGGACTCGGTGCCGATGCGCTCGACCCCGAGGCCGTCGAGATGGTGTTCGAGGCGAAGGAACGGGCCCGCGACAAGCCCGTCTCGCTGGGCGTCCCCGACGTCGAGACCGCGACGGAGCACGTGCAGGCGACCGACCGCGAGACCGAGTTCATGTACGAGTTCCTGCCCGGGCCGGTGACGGTGCTCTGCCAGCGCCGCGAGCACGTCCCCGACGTCCTGACCGCCGGCCGCGAACAGGTCGGCGTCCGCGTGCCCGACCACGCGACGGCGCTGGCGCTGTACCGGACCGCCGGGACGCCAGTCACGGCGACGAGCGCGAACCTGAGCGGACGGCCCAGCGTCACCGACCCGGCCGACCTCGACGGCGCGTTCCTCGAACACGTCGACCACGTCGTCGACGACGGACCGACCGATGGCACCGAGAGCACCGTCGTCGATGTCGAGCGCGGCGAGATACACCGGCGTGGGGCGCTCGCTGACCCCATCGACGCGTGGCTCGACCGGACGTGACGACCACGAGGGCGTCCCCGGCCGAGGCGACAACCGTCAAGTCGACTGAACCCGTAGTTGCCGCATGACCACCATCGACGACCCACGAATGGTCCACCGTGACGCGTTCACCGTAGTCGGGCTCACGACGCGTGCGACCGACGAAGCCGACCTGGGCGCGCACTGGAGCGACTTCGAGCGACGACACGGCGCGTACACCGACCGCATCAACTCCGACGAGGCGTTCGGCGTCCTGTTCGACTTCGACGCCGGGACCGGCTCGTTCACGTACCTCGCCGGGGTCGAGCCGTCGGACGAGACGGACACCCCAGCATCGCTCGAGCACGTCGAGATACCCGGCGGGACCTACGCCGTGTTCACGGCCCGACTCGACGAGATCGGGACGCTGATGGATCGCGTGTACGACGAGTGGTTCCCGTCGGCGGCGTACGAGCACGGCGACGGCCCCGCGTTCGAGTACTACGGGCCCGACTTCGACCCCACCACCCCCGGGGAGACGCTCGACGTGTTCGTCCCCGTGGCGGAGTGACCGCCAGGCACCGGGCTACAGCCCCAGAAGCGAGCTGAGCGACCGCGTCCGCACGCCGCAGGTGTCGGCGTACTCGCAGGACTCGCATTTCGCGCTGTTTCGCAGTCGCGGCGGCGGACCGTCGATACCCTCGACCGTCCGCATCGCCCGCCGGTAGGCCGCCGTCCGCCGTGCCGTGATGTCGACGCTGCGGACGACGCCGTGGGCCGGATACTCGACGTACGCCCGCTCGACGGGGATCTCGCGCTCCCACGCGAGCGCCTTGGCCGCCGCGACCGCCCACACCGAGTGCGGCTCCCAGACGCCGTTCTCGGGGGGCTCGCCGGGCGAGACCAGCGACGGCTCGGGCGGGCCGGCGAGCACCTTCCCGGCGATGCCGCGACAGTCCCGGCCCGTCAGCAGTACGTCCCGGTCGGCGGGTTCGCAGAGCGCGTCGAACCGGGCGCAGCGCTCGGCGGTGCGCCGAAGCTGCTCGCGGTACGCTGGCGGTGGCAGCGCGGCAAGCCCCGCGAGTTCGTCGTCGCAGTCGCCCTCGAGGACGTCGTCGTACCGATGAGCGAGCTCCTGGACCGCCGTCACCTCGTCGGGGACCGTCCGGTCGGCGCGGCGGGCGTAGTAGAGCTTGCGCGGACAGTACGTCGCCTCTCGGAGGTCGCTGAACGCGAGCACGACCGCTCTGGCCCCGGCTTGCTACTTAAAATGAGACGTCGACCTCGGCGTCCTCCGTCGCCTCGTCGAGCCCGTCGTTCTTCACATCGTCCGTGAGCCCGCCCGTCAGGTCGCTGTCCGCGAGGATGCTGTCGAACTCGGCGCGATACCGGTCGTTCGCACCGCGGGACTCGTTCCGTGCGGCGAGCGCGTCCCGGTAGCGGCGCACCGTCGAGGCGCTGACGCCGAGGTCGTCCGCCACCTCCGTCAGCGGGTCCTCGTCCGCGAGCCTCTCGCGCAGGACGTCGAGGTCGAACGGCGCGTCGAGGTCGCTCTCGCGGAGCAGGTGCAGGTCCATCCGCGCCCGGAACACGGTGTGTCGAGAGACGTCGAGCGTGCGCGCGAGTTCGGCGTCGGTCTCGCCGTCGTAGAAGCCACGCACCAGGGCGCACAGCGCCTCGTCGTCGAAGTCGGCCCGGAACGCGTACCGCTCGCGCATCCCGGTGATGACGTCGGAGAGGCGCTGGCCGACGTCACCCCTGTCCGCGAGCGACCCGCGCGATTCCTCCTGTGACTCCGTGACCGTCTCCCCCTCGGCCACGTCCATGAAGATATCGCGCAGCTCCTCCGTCTTTCTGTCCATCGTGGCGACACAATTACGCGGACGGCCTATAAAAGACTGCGGTCAACTGGTTGGGGTCCGGACCGCCGCCGGTCACCTCGGGCGGAATCGCCGGACGGCAGTCAGCCGACGGTAAACTGGAAACCTGTTCGAGATTCCCGCAAGACGCCGGCGGGATGATATCGGGCAGGTGTGGCAAGATTTAAGCCTTCGTCGTCCGGGTGATAGACTATGACAGTTCCGCCGTTACAGACCCCCGGACGGGAGACGTTCTGGCAGATCGGGCACGTCCAGGAGATACTGTTCTACTTCTTCGCTGCGATGGCGCTGCTGACGTTCGGCTGGGGCGTCTACCGGCGGTTCACGCGGTACACGCGCGGCGCGGAGGACTGGTTCGACCGGACGGACGACATCGCGAGTCGGGTCGTCGAGGCGACGAAGATCGTCGCGACGAACGAGAAGCAGTTCAACCGCGACATGTACGGGGGCCTGATGCACACGTTCATCATGTGGGGCTTCCTGACGCTGCTCATCGGGACCATCATCATCGGTATCGACATCGACTTCTGGCAGAAGGCACTCGGCAACGAGCCGTTCCTCTCGGGGGCGTTCTACCTCTCCTACTCCCTGGTGATGGACGCGATGGGGCTGCTGTTCGTCGTCGGCGTCGGTATGGCCATCTACCGGCGCTACTGGGTGCGCAACGAGCGGCTCTGGGGCAAGCACACCAGCACCGAGGACACCCTGTTCGTCTGGACCCTCTTCCTGCTCGGCGTCGGCGGCTACGTCGTCGAGGGCCTGCGCATCCTCGGCGACGGCGCGGGCAGCACCTCGATGCCGGAGTACGAGATCGTGAGCTTCGTCGGCTGGTTCAGCGCGCGGTCGTTCCAGGCCGTCGGCGTCTCCCCGAGTCTCGCCGCCGACCTCTACCCCGCACTGTGGTGGAGCCACGCCCTGCTCGCGTTCGGCTTCATCGCGCTCATCCCGTTCGCGAAGCCGTTCCACATGATATCGAGCTTCGCGAACGTCGTCACTCGCGACGAGAAGGCCGGCAAGCGCCTCCCCTCGGTGCCGGCGGACCTCGACGCCGAGACGGGCGCGGCGAGCATCGACCACTTCTCGTGGAAGGAGATGCTCGACCAGGACGCCTGCACGAAGTGCGGCCGCTGTTCCTCGGTCTGTCCGGCCAAGGCCTCCGGCCGCAACCTCGACCCGCGTGACGTCATCCTCGACCTGAAGCAGTACCGGGAGAACCTCGAAGCCGGCGGCGACGAGAAGACCATCGTCGCCGACGGCGGCTCCTCGGTCATCCAGGCCGAGACGATGGAGTCCTGCATGTCCTGCATGGCCTGCATGGACGCCTGCCCGGTCGAGATCGAGCACCTCAAGAGCTTCACCCGGATGAACCGCGAGCTCACCGACGCCGGCGAGATACAGCCCTCGATGCAGGAGGTGTTCCAGAACGTGATGCAGAAGGGCAACACCTTCGGTGACCCCAACAGAAAGCGCGGCGACTGGGCCGACGACGTCGAGGTCGACGTGCCCGACGCCCGCGACCAGGAGGTCGAGTACCTCTGGTACGTCGGCGACTACCCGAGCTTCGACGACCGCAACAAGAAGGTCGCCCGCTCGCTGGCGACCATCCTCGACGCGGCCGACGTGAGCTTCGGTATCCTGTTCGACGACGAGAAGTACGACGGCAACGACATCCGCCGCGTCGGCGAGGAGTTCCTCTACATCGAGCTGGCGGGCCACCACGTCGAGTCCTTCGAGGACTGCGAGTTCGAGAAGATCGTCTGCACGGACCCGCACTCGTACAACACCATCAAGAACGAGTACCCGGAGGTCGACTTCGAGGAGTTCGCGGACGACCCCGTGATGCCGTTCGACTACGAGGGCACCTGGAACGCGGACGGCGAGATAGACGTCTACCACTGGACGCAGGTCGTCGAGGAGCTCGTCCCGCAGCTCGGGCTCTCGGGCAACGAGCTGGACTACACCGTCACCTACCACGACCCCTGCCACCTCGGCCGGTACAATGACGAGTACGAGGCCCCGCGCAAGCTCGTGACGGCGACGGGCTGCGAGCTCCACGAGATGCCGCGCAACCGGTCCGACTCGTTCTGCTGCGGTGGCGGCGGCGGTGGCCTCTGGATGGAGCTGGACGAGGAGGAAAAGCCCAGCGAGGAGCGCCTCCGCGAGGCCCTGGAGGACACCGACGCCGGCCAGGCGGTCGAGAAGTTCGTCGTCGCCTGCCCGATGTGCATGACGATGTACGAGGACGGCCGGAAGACCGGCGGCTTCGAGGACGACATCGAGGTCGTCGACGTGGCCGAACTCGTGGTCGAGGCCATCGGCGAGAGCGAGACGGCGGGGCTGTAGCACCCCACAGGACCCCGTTCCCCCGACGCAGGCGGCGCTGGCGGAGTTTTTTGTGGGTTCCGCGACTAGCTCCGGCGATGGCAGCCGACGAGCCGGACAGTGCACGCGACGCCGCCGACGCGTTCTCGCTGCTCGGGGACGCGAGCCGCCTCGCGATCCTCGACGCGCTCCACGAGGCGCGGGGGACGCCGCTCGCGTTCGCCGAGCTGCACCGCCGGGTCGACGTGCGCGACAGCGCGAAGTTCAACTACCACCTCAAACAGCTCCGGCCTCGGTTCGTCGCGAAGGCGGACGACGGGTACGAGCTGACGGCCGCGGGGCGACGGCTCGCCCGCGCGGTCACCGCCGGTCGATACACCGACGAACAGCGGCTCGAGCCGTTCGACATCGCGGGCGAGTGCATCGACTGCGGGGCGAGCGCGCTGTCGGCGGCCTACGAAGACGAGCGGTTCACCGTCACCTGCGCCGGCTGCGACGCGACGGTCCTCGCCGTCCGGATGCCGCCGACGGTCGTCCGAGAGCGCGACCCCGAGGAGGTCGTCGACGCCTTCGACCGGTGGTCCCGGCTCGGAACCGAGCAGGCCGCCCAGGGCCTCTGCGGGGACTGTGGCGGCGTCGTCGAGCCCTCCGTCACCGAGGACGTCCACGAGTCCATCCGGTACGACGCCCTGGCGGTGTTCGACTGCACGGTCTGTGGCCGCCGGACGATGACCTCCTTCGGAGCGCTCGCGTCCCGGCATCCTGATGTCGAGGCGTTCCACAGGGAGCGCGGCATCTCGCTCCGCGAGCGGCCGTACTGGGAGGTGAGCCAGTACGTCACCGACGAGCACGTCGAGTACGTCTCGCGGGACCCGTGGTGCGTCCACGTGCGCTTCCACGCGGACGGCGACAGCTGTCTGGTCGAACTCGACGGCGACCTCGCGGTGGTCCGCACCGAGGTCGTCGAGGGCGTCTCGGAGGACTGAACGGCCGAGCCGGTGGTCATCGGTCCAGAAGCGCCGGCTCTCCGGACGCACCCTGGCGACCGCCGGACCCCGGCGCGAGCCGCGTCCCATCCACTCGGTTCATCCAACGCAACTGCCCAACAGTGGGGCCGACCCGGACCGCGACGAGCCGACCACGCCGGTCGAGCTCTGAAGCGTCCCCGTTCGACGCTGGCCACCGGCCGTGGACCGGGTCGAAGTGGCACGGTACGTGCATATATCGACGGCTTCTTACCGTCGAATTACCCACGTCCGTGTATGTACATCGGACGATTCCTCGTGGTCGGCCCCGACGTGGGCGCGTACCGTGTCTCCTCGCGCTCGTTCCCGAACCGGACCATCTCGCGCCGTGACGACGACACGCTGACCGTCGGCCCCACGGCGGACGCCCCGGAGACGGACAACCCGTACGTGGCGTACAACTGCGTCCGCGTGACCGACGCCGGCGCGGTGCTGGGCAACGGCTCGCACGTCGACCCCGTCGCCGAGAAGCTGGCGATGGGCTACCCGGCCCGCGACGCGCTGGCGACCGCGCTGCTCTCGCTGGACTACGAGAAGGACGACTACGACACGCCCCGCATCGCCGGGGTCATCGGCGACGAGAACGCCTTCGTCGGCATCGTGCGCCGGGACGCGCTGCTCGTCCGCGCGGTCGACGAGCCGACGCTCGTCGCGACCTACGAGATGGACACGCCGGAGGCCTACACGCTCGACGCGACCGACGCCGAGGCGGCCGCCCGCGAGGTGCTCGACGCGGAGTTCGAGCACGCCGTCTGTGCCGCCGGCCTCGTCCGCGACGGCGACGGCTTCGCACTGGCGAGCCTGGACGCCTGAACCGGTCCCACCGGTGGATTGAACGGCCGGGAGCCACTCGGTTGGAGGTATGCGCTTCGGCGTCATCTCCGACGTGCACGCCAACGCGGTGGCGCTCCGTGCCGTGCTCGACGACATGCCGCCCGTCGACGGCCTGCTCTGTGCCGGCGACGTCGTCGGCTACGGTCCCGCCCCCGGCGAGTGCGTCGACGAGCTCGCGGGCCGCGACGTCCCCACCGTCTCGGGGAACCACGACCGCGCGGTCGTCACCGACACCGCGTTCCGGTTCAACGACATGGCCCGCGCCGGCGTCGAGTACGCCCGCGAACAGCTCACCGACGCCCAGCTGGACTGGCTCGCCGACCTCCCGACCGAGCGTCGCGCCTGCGACGGCGACGTCAAGCTCGTCCACGGCCACCCCGACGACCCCGACCACTACACCCGGACCCACGAGTTCTCGTCGAACCTGCTGCGGGGCGAGGCCGTCCTCGTCATGGGCCACACCCACGTCCAGCACCACGAACGCTACGACGAGGGCATCGTGATGAACCCCGGCAGCGTCGGCCAGCCGCGGGACGGCGACCCCCGTGCGGCCTACGCTGTTCTCGACATGGACGCTGGTGAGATCGAGGAACGACGGGTGGCGTACGACATCGAGATGGTTCAGGAGCAGGTGCGCGAGGCCGGGCTGCCCGAGCGGATCGGGGCGCGACTGGCGGACGGGCGGTGAGGAGTTCTGAAGCTGGATATCCAAGCCTGAGCAAAGATTACGGAGAGTTTGGTTAATTAACAGCAGCCGATGGTCTCCGTTTCATCCTCCGAAATTGATGCTTCAGCAGGGGTCTTCCACTTGTAGTTTGTATCCGTTACCCCAACCTCGAAATATGGAGGAGCAGAAGTAAACGCGATTGCGCTTGTTTCGATCCCTTCCCAAGTGTGTACGTAGTTAGCGTACACGACCCGATTAGATGGGTCCGAAGTCCGATCTGGAACTACCCTCATGCCTGCATAATTGTTTACTGTTACTGGGCCTTGTTCAGACGCGTGATTTCACAGGTATGAGCCGCTGACACTAAGTTCGATGTTTCTGACGGCGCATTTCAGGACGAGTTCACGGGGGCGTGTTTAGACGCGATAGAGCGGGTCACTAAAGCGCGATCTCAGCTGGTGAATCGACTAAGTACCGACAGTCTCCGCTGAATACGGAGTTCGTGAAGGGACAATCCCTCAGTAGGACAATTCAGACACCGAGGTCGCCCGAACGGATTGGCTCCTTTCATCGTCTCGAACACAGTATTCCCCCAGTCTTGCCGTTAACGAGGCTGGTTTGGAGCGTCTAAACACGGCCCAAAGGAGCCAACTCGGCCGAGAAGTGCCGAATTTCCTTCATCGGCGGCTCGTCGACGACCTCGTAGCCGCCGATCTCCTCGCGACGGTCCCAGACCGCGGCGACTGTCTCGACGACGTGCTCGATGTGCTCCTTGTGGTACATCCGGCGCGGGACCGCCATCCGGATGAGTTCTGGCCGGTCGCTGTCGGGGAAGGCGAAGCTGCCGAGTTCGACGCAGCGGACGCCGCCCTCCCGGTATATCTCGACGGCGAGCGCCTGGCCGGGGAACTCCTCGGCCGGGATGTGGGGAAGGAACTCGCCGGCGTCGAGGTAGACCGCGTGGCCGCCGACGGGCTGGAAGACGGGGATACCCTGCTCGGCCATGCGCTCGCCGAGGAAGCGGACCTGCTCGACGCGGTCGGCGATGTAGTCCTCCTCGACGGCCTCGCGCAGGCCGACCGCCATCGCCTCGATGTCCCGACCGGACATCCCGCCGTAGGTGGAGAAGCCCTCGTAGAGGATGCCGCGCTGCTTGGCGTGCTCGTACAGCGTCTCGTCGCGGCAGGCGACGAAGCCGCCGATGTTGACGAGGCCGTCCTTCTTGCCGGACATGACCGCGACGTCGGCGTATGAGAGCTGTTCCCGGGCGACCTCGGCGACGGTCGCGTCGGCGAACTCCTGCTCGCGGTTCCGGACGAAGTAGGCGTTCTCGGCGAACCGGCAGGCGTCGAGGACGAACGTGGCGTCTATCTCGTCGCAGAACTCGCGGACCGCGCGGGTGTTCTCGACGGAGACCGGCTGGCCGGCGGCGGAGTTGTTCGTGATGGTGAGGATGACCGCCGGCACGTTCTCGGCACCGACCTCGTCGACCACGCGCCGGGCCTCGTCGACGGAGAAGTTGCCCTTGAACTCGCCCTCGCTGTCGAACTCGCTCGCCTCCGGGACGGGGCAGTCCACGGCCTCCGCGCCCTGGTTCGCGACGTGCGCTCTGGTCGTGTCGAAGTGCGTGTTGTTCAGCACCACGTCGCCCTCCTCCAGGATGGTGCCGTAGAGCACGTTCTCCGCGCCGCGGCCCTGGTGGGCAGGGACGACGTGGTCGAAGCCCATGACCTCCGCTACGGCGTCTTCGAGCTTCCGGAAGCTCGAACTGCCGGCGTAGGCCTCGTCGCCGCGGATCATGGCCGCCCACTGCTCGGCCGACATCGTCCCCGTCCCGGAGTCGGTGAGCAGGTCGACGAACACGTCGTCGGCGTCGAGGTTGAACAGGTTGTAGCCCGCGTCCTCGAGGTTGGCCGCTCGCTCCTCGCGTGCCGGCAGGTGAATCGGCTCCACCATCTTCGACTTGTAGGTTGTCATGGCCACATAGAGGAGCGAGAGCGTGAAAGTCCTAGTTGGCGCTGTCTGCGAGTCGAACGACAGAACGACGGGTGAGTGTACGGAGACGGGCACCGGGAGACAGATGTATCCGCTGGACCGACGACGACGGGCCCACGAGACCCCGGACGCGCCGCTGGTGGGCCTCGACAGCCGGCGAAACCGAGGGGCTCGCTTACTCCTCGTCGCGTTCCGTCGCCGCGAGTCCGGCGATGCAGGTGAGACAGCAGCCGACGACGGGGACGACCCACGCGAGGTCCAGCGGGGCACCGGCCAGAACGCTGCCGACCTCGTAGGCGACCGACGCGCTGGCGACGGCGAGGAGCACGAGGACCATGGTGAAGCGCTCGGTACCACGACGGAACGGTCCGAGACGTTCGGTTCCGTTCATGGCAACAAGTTGCCACTAACGGGTGAAAAGTGTTCCGTGACCGACCGGTATCGGACGACACCGCCGGTCAGTACAGTTCCTGGAGTATCTCCAGTGTCGCCTCGCGGTCGTCCCAGGCGACGACGATGGCGACGCTCGTCGCGGAGGTGATGAGCTCGTGGATGTTGATGCCGTTCTCCGCCATCGGGGAGACGATATCGTTGATGACGCCGGGCTCGTTCGGGAGCTCCCCGCCGGTGACCCGGACGACCGCGAGGCCGTCCTCGACGGTGACCGAGGAGAGCATCTCGTCGTCGATGACCTCCCGATGCAGGATGTTCTCGGCGCGCTCGGACTCGTCCTCGTCGACGTAGAACGTCACGGTGTCCATGCCGCTGGCGACGGCGTCGACGTTGATACCCGACTCGGCGAGCGACGATGCGAGCTGGTGGAAGACGCCGGACTGGTTGCGGATGGCCCGCCCGGCCACCGTGACACAGGCCAGCGGTTCCTCGCGGAGGTCGACCAGGTGTCTGAACTCGCCCGTGATGCTCGTTCCGCCCGAGAGCAGGTCGCCGTGCTGGTAGTGGACGACGCGGACCGCCAGCTCGTCGTCCTTGTACGAGAGCGCCGACGGTGCGACGACCTCGGCCCCCCGGAACGAGAGGTTGCGGAGCTCGTCGACGGAGATCTGGCCGACGTTTCGCGCCCCCTCGACGACGTGCGGGTCACCGGTCATGACGCCCTCGACGTCGGTGACGATGACGACCTCGTCGGCGTCCAGGTACTTGCCGAGCATCACCGCGGTGGTGTCGCTGCCGCCGCGTCCGAGCGTCGCGATGGAGCCGTCGGGTGTCTCCGCCAGGAACCCAGTGATGACCGGGACGACGCCGTCGAGCTGTTCGGCCAGTTCGGCCGCACGCTTCGTCGTCTCCTCGACGTCGACCTCCCCGTGCTCGTCCGTGATGACCGGCCATTCCGGGTGGCCGGGTTCGAGGAACAGCGCGTCGATGCCCCTGGCGGTCAGTGCCGCCTTCAGCATCCGCACGGAGGTGCGCTCGCCCATGCTGACGATCTCCGCCCGGTCGGCGTCGTCGGCCTCGAACGTGATGTCGTCCAGCAGTTCGTCGGTCGTGTTCCCCATCGCACTGGCGACCACGGCTATCTCGTGGCCCTCGCGTACCGCGCTGGCGACCGAGTCCGCGGCCCGGTTGATGCGGTCGCCGCTGCCGAGGCTCGTCCCCCCGAACTTGGCGACTACGCGCATCCTACCACCGGGTCGCTGCTGCACTCGCTCGTCGCGCCGATACTGGCGTCACTCATACCCCCTCGTAACCGTGTCGGGGCCATAACTATGTCCCCCAGTGGAAATACCTGCCGGGCTTCGGGGTCCGTGGCACGGTCGTCGTGACGGCAAACACGACCGTCTGCAGCCGTCTCGCGGGCTGGATTTATACGCACGGAGAGCCAACGGTTGGATGATGCACGTGCGTGAGGCGGTCGAAGCAGACGCCACAGCGATGGCCGCCATCGCCGACGGCCACGTCGACGTGATGCGAAACCTCATCCACGACCGGACGGTCCGCGTCGCCGAGGCGGCCGACGCCCCGACCAACGACCCGAACGTCGACGTCGAGGAGCCGGAGACGCCCGAACTGCTCGGGTTCGTCAGCTTCGACGCCGCGACCGACGTCGTCTACGTCACACAGCTCGACGGGACGCCCGACGCCTGCGAGCGCCTGCTCGCCGAGCCGCTGCGGTTCGCCCGGAACGAGACCATGGACGTGGAGCTGCTCGTCACCGACCCCGGCGAACCCGCCGGCGTCGCCGCAGAACGCGTCGGTTTCGAACAGGCCGGGCACGGCCCGCGGTTCGACCGCCAGCAGACCGTCAGATACCGGTACGCGACGAGTGACTGAGACGGTCGACGGCGGAGCAGGAAGCCCGCTCAGGAGAACTTTCTGACGGTCACGTCCAGCGTGTCGAGGTCGACGACCGGCGCGTAGCCGGCGTCGGGCTGGATGTTGACCGACTTCTGGAAGTCGGTCTGGCGCTGCCAGCAGCCGGAGTTGATGGCGAGGACGTTGTGGTACTTCCCGAAGCCGAGCTTGTGGACGTGACCCGTATGGAAGATGTCGGGCACGTCCTCGATGACGAGGTAGTCCTTCTCCTCGGGCGCGAGCCGGGTGTGGCCGCCGTACTGCGGGGCGATGTGGCGCTTCTTCAGCAGCTGGTACATCGCCTTGTGGGGCTCTTCGTAGCTCGCGGTGTGCTCGGGCGTCTCCGCGATGACCTCGTCCAGCGAGACCCCGTGGTACATCAGCACCGAGACCCCCTCCAGGGTGACCGTCGAGGGGTTGCTCACGATGCGCGGGTCGTGTGCCGTCATGATGTTCCGCAGCTCCTCGTCGAAGCCGGGCTGGGGTTCGGCGAGGCGGACCGCGTCGTGGTTGCCCGGAATCATCGTCACGTCGATGTCGCCGGGGATCTGCTTGAGCTTCTCGTTGAACGTCTCGTACTGGTCGTAGATGTCGACCACGTCGAGCTCCTCGTCCTGGTTCGGGTAGACGCCGACGCCCTCGACCATGTCGCCCGCGATGAGCAGGTACTCGATGGCCTCCGCCTCTTCGGTGTAGAGCCAGTCGGCGAACGCGTCCCACTCCTCGTGCATGAACTCCTGGCTGCCGACGTGGACGTCGGAGATGAGGGCCGCTTGCACGTGGCGGTCGGCGTAGCTCGGCTCGTGCGTCCGTGGCACGTCGGGGAAGTACATCGAGTCGACGAAGACGATACCCGCGTCGTCCGCGAGGGTCCCCTCGATGGCGATGACCTCGTCGTACAGCAGTTCGTCGACGAGCTCGGCGATGTTCCGGTCCTTCATCACCAGACAGGGGAACGTCCCCTTCGTGTCCTCGAGCTCGACGAGCCAGTGGCCCGACGCCGTCGAGCGGATGTCGTTGACCATACCGACGAGCGCGACCTCGCTGCCTCCCGCCATCGACTCGATGGCGTCGGTCGGCCGATGGTTCACCCGCCCCCGGAGCTTCGAGGCGAGCTTGTCGTAGCGGTCGCGGAACACCGAGACGAAGTCGCTGTACTCGCCGGTCCCGGTGCTATGGCCGGTCATATCGTTCTCGACGCTCACCGAGCGCTGGTCGGTTGAGCGGTCCGCGCTCCGGTCCCGGGGGGCGAGTTCGCCGCCATTGGTCGCCGCCGGGGTGTCGGACGCCCCGCCCGTCTCGGACTGGCGGTCCGTCTCCAGGTCACCAGGTGTCTCCGGAGCCGTCGGCACCCCTGCTTCTGCCGTCTCCGTGTCCGTCGTTCCGGCGTCGCCTTCGGCCCCGTCGGTCGCCCCCTCGCCACCACCTGCATACCCCCCTGTTTCGACTGGAGAACTCCCGTTCGAATCCGCGCCAGTCGACCGCGACTGGGAACGGTCGTCTCCAGTCGAAACGGAGGGGTGTCCGTCCGTCGCCGTCCCCGGCCTGTCCCGCGGTTCTCCACCACCGACGGAGCGCTCCCCGCGCGGTGCAGTGTCGTCCTGGACCGCACGCACGTCCTCGGCGGTCACCTTCAGCGCGTCGGCGGCCGTCGCGTCGACGACAGCCGCGAGCGTCGCGTCCGGGTCCTCGGCGCCCGCGATGAGCGTCACCGCCTCTCGCTCGGCGTTGTAGCCACGGCTCGCGAGTTCGCCGACGATGCGTGCGGTCGCCTCCTGTGGCACATCACTCCACAGCACTCGGCCTGTCAAAAGCGTGCCGGAACGGACCACCGTGGCAACGCCAGAACCGACCGACTGCAGCGGGAGCCACCATGGTCTCGGCATCAGAAAGTTGATTGGTGGGGGCGTCTAACCGACGCGCAGATGACCGGACCCGGCACGGACGACGAGTCGGACGACCCCTCCGAGGAGGGGGAGACTCCGCGACACGACACGGACCGTGCCCGGCCCGGGACCGACGATGACGACCGTTCGGCCTCGACCGATGACACGCAGGTGAGTGACGACCCGACGACCGGTCACGACGGCGGTACCGACCCCCACGGTTCGGGTCGAGATAGCCCGGAGCGTTCGGCACCGACGGAGCCGAGCGACTCCGAGACGGACGCCATGGGTCCAGTCGAAGCCACGCCCGGCGGACAAGACGACGGCACGGCGGACGACGGGACAGCGGACGACGGGACGCATGGCCTGGAACCGGAGCGTTCGGGCGCGACTACTGCGGCCCCGGGCGGGCCGGCACCAGACGACTCCGCACCGGAACCGGACGGACCTGCACCGGAACCGGACGGGCCACCGATTCCCGGCAACGACCAGCGCGACGAGCAGTTCGACGGCCCCGTCGACTGGTTCCTCCACACCGACGACTCGTTCGTCATGACGGTGCGGGACATCGGCAGCAGCCTCCTCACCGTCGCGGTGCTGGGTCTCGTGCTCTTTGCGGTCAGCGGTATCTGGCCCCCGCTCGTCGCCGTCGAGAGCGGGAGCATGGAGCCGCACATGCACAAGAACGACCTCGTGTTCATCGTCGAGGAGGGGCGCTTCACCGGCGACGCCGCC
The DNA here is from genome assembly GCF_900103505.1 of Haloarchaeobius iranensis. Classification (GTDB taxonomy): domain Archaea; phylum Halobacteriota; class Halobacteria; order Halobacteriales; family Natrialbaceae; genus Haloarchaeobius; species Haloarchaeobius iranensis. Next base: position 159,975 of record NZ_FNIA01000001.1, on the reverse strand, counting down.
CAGTCCGGGACCGGCGTCGTGACCCACCGCGCCGCACAGCAGAACGACGGCTACTGGAGTTTCGGTAACTACGGCAACGTCATCGTCTACCAGCCCAACGACAACCCCAGGCGGGTCCCGATAATCCACCGCGCCCGCTTCTGGGTGGATGCAGGCGAGAACTGGGTCGACAGCGAGGCAGAAGGCGGCACCGGAAAGGCGAATCCCCAGTACCTCAGCCGTTCCGAATCGGCGGACCAGGACTTCGACTGCGCCGAGATTACGGCCTGTCGACCCAACCACAGCGGCTTCATCACGAAGGGCGACGCGAACGACGTGTACGACCAGATCGGCGGCCAGAGCAACGTCGTCAGACCCGACTGGGTCCGCGGGAAGGCGAAGGTCCGGGTTCCCCTGCTGGGCTGGATACGCCTCCAGTTCGCACAGCTGGCGACCACGTTCGGCGGGACCGGACCCACCGCACTCGGGATGCTTCGACTGCAACTCGGCGTCGTGTTCGCCGGCGCCGGGACGGTCGTGGCACGACGGCGCGGCGTGCTGTGACGGCCTAAAAGCGTTCTGAACGTCGTTCTCGGTTCGCCGGGCGCTGTCGGTGAGACTCGAGCCCATCGCTTCGGGTCGAACTCTCGTCGATTGGCGTCCGGAGAACGTCCGTACCGCAGTCCATCGGCCGCGAGAAACAGCCGGGTCAGTTGTTGAACCGCGCCTGCACGAACGGCTGGACCTCCTCGATGTCGCCGAGTCTGGAGTCGCTGAGGAGCACCGCCTCGGTCTCCTCGATGGGGACCGACAGCGATATCTCCTTCGTCCGGCCGTAGCGACCCTTCGAGACGACGACGGCGTTGACGATGCCGAGCATGTCGAGCTCGGAGATGAGGTCGGTGACGCGGCGCTGGGTGAGCACGTCGGCGTCGATCTCCTCGCAGAGGCGCTTGTAGATGTTGAACACCTCGCCGGTGTTGATGTTGTGGACGCCGTTCTTCTCGAGCAGGATGATGGCGAAGAGGACGAGCTTGCTTTGCGTGGGTAGGGTGCGGACGACCTCGACGACGCGGTCGAGCTCGATCTTGTCCTGGGCCTGCCGGACGTGCTCCTCGTCGACGACCTCGGACTGCGAGCGCTCCGCGAGCTCGCCGGCCGTCCGGAGCAGGTCGAGCGCACGTCGGGCGTCGCCGTGCTCCTGGGCGGCGAACGCAGCACAGAGCGGGATGACGTCCTCCGTGAGCGCCCCGGGCTCGAACGCCACGTCGGAGCGGTGCTGGAGGATGTCCCGGAGCTGGTTCGCGTCGTACGGCGGGAAGACGATCTCCTCCTCGCCGAGGCTCGACTTGACGCGGGGGTCGAGGAAGTCGGTGAACTTCAGGTCGTTCGAGATACCCATGATGCTCACGCGGGAGTTCTCCAGCTCGGAGTTCATCCGCGAGAGGTTGTACAGGGTGTCGTCGCCCGACTTCTCGACGAGCTTGTCGATCTCGTCGAGCATGATGACGACGACGCGCTCCTCGTAGTCGACCGCGTCGAAGAAGACGCTGTAGACGCGGTCGGTGGGCCAGCCGGTCATCGGGACATCCTCGAACTCCTCGGCGTCGGCCTCGAGCTCGTCGATGCGTTCGGCGACGTCCCCGCGCGAGTCGAACTCCGTGTCGGCGAGGGGCTGGGTTTCGTCCCCGTCGTCGTCGATTCGGTCGAGGAGTTCCTCCAGTTCGTCGACCCGGTCCTCGATGTACGCCTCGTTCTCGTCGATGAACTTGTTCGCGAGCTGGGCGAGCACGCGGTACTGGGTGTCCGTCACCTCGCAGTTGATGTACTCGACCGAACAGGGCACCTCGTACTTCTTCGAGGTGCTCTCCAGCTCGTTCGAGACGAACTTCGCGCTCGCGGTCTTCCCGGTCCCCGTCTTGCCGTAGATGAGGATGTTCGACGGGGTCTCGCCACGCAACGCTGCGACCAGGATGGTCGCCATCTTGTTGATCTGTTCCTTCCGGTGCGGCAGTTCGTGCGGTGTGTAGGACGGCCGCAGGACTTCCTTGTTCTCGAAGATGGGTTCTCCGCTCAGGAGGTCGTCGAACAGTCCCTGTGATGCCCCCTCGTCGTCCGACTCGTCGAGTACGACATCGTCGAGGTCGACCTCGAAGTCCCGTGAAGTCTCCGCAGGCGTCCGCTCCGTGCCTCCGGATACGTCCGTATCCGCGTTGTCGTTGTCTGTCATCCCTTTGGTGCACCCCCTCGTTTCGATTGGAACTCGAAACGCGGTCCCGTGGAAGCGGACGTGTACCGGTCGTACGCCGGATATGAGACGAACGACTCGTCGATACGCCGTCCAGTTGATGCAAACGAACCAGATGAATAGGAGGGTAATAATAGTTGCCCTTCAGTAATAGCAGTCAGTAGTGCTACACCCCGTGATAGAGTGTGAGACGACCGTCTGTGGCGTTCTCGGTGGATCTCGACCGGAAAGAGCCGCCTCGTGAGTCTGCAAGTAGGGCCGTTTCATCTCGATGGCCGAACTCGCGTCGTGCTCACGGGACCGCGTCACCAGGTGTCACGTCACAGGGGCCCACCCGTTTCACGTCCACGAGCGGCTGCCTCGGCAAGGTAGTGCCGACCGCTCTGTGAAAGTAAGTACGTGGGGTTCAGTCGGGTGAGATTACACGGGGTTCGGTCGGGTGAGATTCGGACCGGGCCGTCCCGGTGGGTGCTTTATCGGAGTGAGTCCCGTCCGGTTCCGTGCATCGGTGTGGCACTACTGTTCGGCTGGACTTCCTCGTCGAACTCGACGACACCCACCCCAGAGAGCGGAGCCGGGCTCGGGATGCCGACCCCGAGGTGCGTCGTCGAGTGTCCCCCTCCCGTCGGGAACCACCCGGTGACAGCATCGGGACGAGGGAGGTACCACCTATTGGGTGGAGAGAGGTACTGGGTGGAGAGAGGTACTGGGTGGAGAGAGGTACCACCTATTGGGTGGAGAGAGGTACCACCTATTGGGTGGAGAGAGGTACCACCTATTGGGTGGAGAGAGGTACCACCTATTGGGTGGAGAGAGGTACCACCGGTTGGAAACGCGGGAGAGAGTTCATCTGCGGTGGGGTTTCGAGGTGAAACGGTGGGGTTCGGTAGCTCGTAGCAGCTGGCCGAACTCCCCGACGGCGACGGGTGTATCCGGAGGTGGGTTCCCGTTCGACCTGAACGAGAGGGGGGTGGTCGGCTGGGTGGGTCGACGGCTGGCGGCCGAGCAGTCGTTGCAGGGACCCAGCCGGCGGGAGACCCGAATGTCATGTTGTGTGCTAGCGCGGTAGGGTCGACCCCCCCACCCCTTCGTTTCAGGTGGAACGCTGTTGGGGTGGGGTGGGGGGAGGGAGGGCCGTCTAGTATGGACAATCTTTAAGCCACTACTCTTGAAACAGTACCCGCGAACTAGAGAAAAATCAATTTCTACTAGTTACTAGCTATATTGTACACTAGACGTTCGTCCATTCCTGTCCGTCTCCTAGAACGAAACCGCCGATTCGTCCACCACCCCACCCACCCTCGGCACCCGTTCCAGTTGAAACGAAGGGGTGGGGGGCTCCGAACGGAGGATGACGCATGACAGCACTGGGCACGAGCCTGTACACGAGAACGGACAGTTCGGGCCGAGTCGGACTGCAGCGCACCGGGGAACGGAGCGTGTTCCTGGGGCCGTGCTTCCGGGTGGTGGTGTACCGGGGTTGCATCTGGATGGTTACGGGGCTGTCCCTCGACGTGTAGCCCCCACCTGCGGTTTGAACGTTCGGGTCTGTGCCGACAACTCGAGCGTCGACCCTGTGGTGATAGTGCATCTGCCGCCGGTTGTTGGGTCGAGTCTCGGTCCGACCTGACGCCGCACCCCGGTCCAGACTGCATCGGCCTCTGAGCCAGCTCGGATCCATCACGACCACTAGGCGGACCGTCGCTCGCTCCCCCGAGGACGAGGAGGTCTCCTCGACGGGGGTCGTTCGGACCTGCCGTCGTCGATTCCCTTCGGAAATCCACCTCCACGTGAAACGGTCGGATTTCGTGTCGGAGACGGTGAATCACGGCGCTCGGCGGCCGAAATCTACAATAGCACGCACTAACCATCCTGACTACACCCCCGCATTTCGACTGGAAATCGAACAGCGTGAGGGGTCCAAAACCCCATGTCTGACGTACGCTTAAGTGAATCGAGTGCGGTACTACTGCCAGACGCACGCGGACCATCGGTTCGAGACGCGTGTGGGAGGACAGAATAGGATGGGACTCATTTCAGGACTCAAAAGCAGTTTACAGCAGGTACGAGAGAGCCTGTTCACGGAAGAGGAACAGAAACGGATCGGAATCTACGGCCCACCCAACGCAGGAAAGACGACGCTGGCGAACCGGATCGCACGGGACTGGACCGGCGACGCCGTCGGCCCAGAGAGCCACGTGCCACACGAGACACGACGGGCACGCCGGAAGGAGAACGTCGAGATCGAGCGCAACGGCAGCTCGGTCAACATCGACATCGTCGACACGCCCGGCGTGACGACGAAGGTCGACTACGAGGAGTTCCTCGACTACGAGGAGTTCGACCAGGACGAAGCCGTTCGTCGCTCGCGCGAAGCCACCGAGGGCGTCGCCGAGGCCATGCACTGGCTCCGGGAGGACGTCGACGGCGTCATCTACGTGCTCGACAGCACGACGGACCCCTTCACGCAGGTGAACACGATGCTCATCGGCATCATCGAGTCGCGGGACCTGCCGGTGCTCATCTTCGCCAACAAGATCGACCTCGACGACGCGAGCATCAAGCGCATCGAGGACGCGTTCCCCCAGCACGAGACGGTGCCGCTCTCGGCGCTCGAGGGCGACAACATGGACGAAGTGTACGACAAGATAGCGGAGTACTTTGGGTGATACAGATGCCGGAAGCAAAAGCCTCAGACGACGGCGGTGTCCAGATCGACCTCATCAGCGGGCAGCGCATGGAGAACCTCGCGAGCATGGAGAAGATCCGCGTCATCCTCGACGGGGTTCGCGATGGGAACATCGTCATCCTCGAGGAGGGGCTCTCGCCCGACGAGGAGTCGAAACTCATCGAGGTGACGATGACGGAGATCAGCCCCGACGAGTTCAACGGCATCGAGATCGAGACCTACCCACGCTCCCAGACGAACGACGCCAGCATCCTCGACCGCATCATGGGCAAGGAGGAGACGGCGAAGCTCACCGTCATCGGGCCGGCGAACCAGATCGAGACGTTGCACAAGGACGAAACGCTCATCAGCGCGCTCGTCTCCCGGAAATAATGCCCCACCAGTGTACTGACTGCGGGCGCACGTTCGAGGACGGCTCGAAGGAGATGCTGTCGGGCTGTCCGGACTGTGGCGGCAACAAGTTCCAGTTCATCCCGGCGGACGCCGTCGACGAATCGGTCGAGGCGAACTCGCCGGGGGACCCCCCAGGCCGGAGTTCCTCGGCTGGCGCGGTGAGCAAGGCGGCCACCACGGTCCGCGACTGGGTGGGCGGTGGCAGCGACGAGCCGGACCGACCGTCGAACCGCGACCGGTCGTCCGGCGAGTCACCGCCCGGCGAGTGGCCGAAGTCGGCCACCGAGGACTACGACACGCCCGCCGAGAAGGCGGCAGCACGGACCGGCGACGAGCCCGCAGCGGGGGCCAACGCGTCGGCGACGGCCGACACGACCGCCGACGCATCGACGACCGACACCGCGACCGCGGACGCCCAGTCGGAGGCGGCGTCGACGACGCACGCCGACCCGGACAGCGAGGACGGGACCATCCAGGCGCGGACTGCCGGTGACGAGGACAACGCGCAGGCGAGCGCGCGCTCGGACGTCGTCTCCCCGGACGAGCTACCGGAGGGCACCGCGACGCCGCCGGCGGACGCATCGGAGGCGGACGACGCCAACGCGGCGGAGTCTGGTGCAGCGACCGACCCCGAGGCGCCCGGCGTCGCAGGTCCGTCCCCCGATGTCACGGACGACCGCCACGAGGCCGCCGACCCGGCCGACACCCAGATCGAAGACCGGCCGGACCTCGACGAGCTCCGCGACGAGCTGAACCAGCAGTTCGAGAGCATCAAGATACTCAACCCGGGGCAGTACGAACTGAACCTGATGGAGCTGTACGACCGGGAGGAGTACATCATCTCGCTGCGCGAGGACGGTCGGTACGTCATCGACGTGCCGGACTCCTGGCGTGGCGACGACTGAGTCCTTCCCACGACCGACCAGCGTCCGACCCACGGCCGAGTCCCATTCCCGCCGAGTGCAGTCAAACTCGCGGCCGAGTCCAGTCCCACACGTTCATCCTCGACGTCGACGGACGCCGTCGATCCGAAGTCCGTTACTGGGACGGATGCCACACCCCATCGCTTCCACTCTAACCTGGCTCATTAACTCTTGAGAATCGTGTCGAGACGAACTAAGCGTTGCAGTAGAAATGAAGGAATATCCTGGACGCCGGAACTGATAGTTTTAAGCACTCCGACCCGTTCGTGACGAACATGAGCGAAGCCACGAAGATCGTACTCGCGACGGTCGGAATCGCCGGAGCACTGTCTGTCGCGCTGGTCGCTACCAGCCTCGGCATCTGATGTTCCAGGAACGGGAGCTTTCTCCGCAGGTCGCCGCCGTCCGGGCGGAGCACGCTCCGGACGCGGTCGTCCTCGATGCCGCGAACGATTTCGAGACGCTCCCACCGGCCCAGGCGGAGGACCTCGGCCTGCTGGTGGACGCGCTCGACCCGAAGACGTACCCCCGCGAGTGGCTCCCCGGGGACGCGCCGGCGGTACTCGACCGGCTGGCCGGGTCCACGTTCACCATCGGTGCACCGGGTGACGGCAGCGTCGCCTGGACCCACCAGACCGACCCGCCGGTCGTCATCGTCAAACCGCGGGTCCAGGGGTCGCCGGCCGAGTTCGTCGACTTCCTCGTCGCCGAGGCGCTCGTCGAGGTCGGCCTCGACGTGACAGAGCACTTCCTCGGCTTCTTCCAGGACGGCTACGCCGACCTCGACGCCGCGGTCTCGCTCGACCCGAACGCCACCTACCAGGTCGCGGCCGCGCTGTACGACGGCTGGGTCGGGCTGCACACCCGGGACACCTTCGCGGACTGGCTGGAGACCGACCCGGCGCTCGGCGACGCGTGGCAGGACGCCGGGAGCCGGCTGGAGGGTCGACTCGACGGACTGTCTCGCGAGGTCGCGCTCGGTGAGACAGACTTCGCGGACGCCGCGGAACTCGCCTGCAGCGCGATCAAGCACGCCCTCGAACTCCCGGCCCCGTTCGGCGCGCTCGACGCCGACGCCTACCGTGACCGCGGCGCAGCGTACGCGGTTCGCTGGGCGGAGAAGACGTTCGAGAAACTGGACGAGAACTGACGCCGCGACCGCTCCGCCGGACTCACTCCTCGACGCGGTCGAGCACGGTACCGTCTTCGAACCCACCACGTGCCTCCTGCTTCGCCCGTCGTTTCCGCTGGAGGTCGTCCGCGTCGAACTCCTCTGCGTCGCGTATCGCCGCGACCACGTCGAGCACGTCGGCCAGCTCCTCGACGGTCGGCTCGTTGCGGAACTCCGTGGCCTCCTCGACGAGCTTCTCACGGAGTCGGTCGCGGTACGCCGCGCCCTCGACAGTGTGAGTGACTGGCGTCTCGTCGTTCTCGCGAATCACCTCGGGGATGCGGTCGCGGACGAGCTTGTCGTACTCCCTCATGCGAGCTGTCTCTCCGGGGAGTCACTCGACGATATCGACGTTGCCGTCGACGTCGAGGTCGACCACCACGTCGAAGCGGTCGCGGTAGCCGGTCTCGGTGTCGTCGTCGTGAACCTCGTCGGAGAGGTGGAACAGTCCGATGGCGTCGTGTTCGGCCACGAGGTCGACGAGACTTTCGACGGCCTCGCGGGCCTCGTCCTCGCCGGCGTAGTAGGCGAGTTCGGTGATGGAGTCGAAGCTGACCCGGAGCTTGCCGTCGTGCTCGTCGAAGAAGCGCTCGGCCTGTTCGACGATGCCGGCGACATCATCGGGAGCGGAGACGTAGTGGACGCGGTCGCTCGACCGGCGGGAGTAGCCGCGTTCGACGCTCAGGGTGTCGAGGATGACGGCCTTGGAGTCGTCGACGTCGTAGTAGTCGAGCTTCTGGCGTACCTCGCGAGCCGTGGTTCGTGTCGAGATGACGAGAAAGTGGTCGGTGTCGTCGCGGAGGAAGTTGGTGTCGATTCGGTCGGTCTCCCCTGTCGAGGGATGGACCAGCAGGATGCTCGTTCCACCCGCGGCGGTTCGGTCGCTCCCATCGATACCGAGCGTGTAGTCCATACACGCGGGAACCGGGGGCGTAAACTTAAGCGTGCGGGTGGTCGATTGCGGTACGGTAGCGGGGCGCACTCGGCCGTCTCGGGGGAGCAGTTCGCCGCCGACCGGACGACGCTCGGAGGCCCCGGCTCGCCGGCGTCGCCCCGCTACAGGAGCGAGTCGGCCGTCGCGGCACCGACGACGCTGAAGATGGCCCCGACGGCGGTGGCCTTGAGCGTCGTCTCGGCCACGTCCAGGGTCGTTGGGTCGGTCAGTACCTCACCCTCGACCAGGAACGTGGTCGGCGCGTCGAACGCCAGTGCGAGGATGAGGACGGAGCCGAAAGAGACGATCATCAGCGAGACGAACCGGAGGGGGACGCCGCCGACCTCGGCCTCCCGTTCCGGGTTGCGGTCGTCGTCGGCCTTGTACAGCGCGCCGTAGCCGATGGCGAAGACGATGGCGACGATGGCGACGCCGTTGAGGGTCCGCATGCTCGCCGCGAGCACCCAGACCTCCTCGGTGACGACGAACGGGCCAGCGAGCAGGAAGCCGCCGACGACCTGCTGGGCGCTGTCCGCGAACTGGTAGCGTCGCCGGGTCCCGACCATACCCACCCTTGAGTCGGCCGTCCGAGTAAACGGTTGCGCTCCGTGTCGAACCCGTTTTGGTCGGGGCGACCGAACCCGAAGCCATGAGCGTCAGAGCAGAGTTCGACGCGTGGGCGAAGGACGGCCGCGACCGCGGCATGGAGGAGCGCCACTGGCACACCGCGAAGCACGCGCTGGCACGGATGCCGGTCGAGGCCGGGGACACGGTCGTCGACCTGGGCTGTGGCTCCGGCTACGCCGGGCGAGCGCTCCGGGACACCAAGGATGCGGGCCGTGTCTGGGGGCTCGACGGCTCGCCGGAGATGGCCGACAACGCCCGGTCGTACACCGACGACGACGCGGTCAACTATCTCGTCGGCGACTTCGACTCGCTGCCGTTCGCGACCGACTCCGTCGACCACGTCTGGTCGATGGAGGCGTTCTACTACGCCGCGGACCCCGCACACACGCTCGAGGAGGTCGCACGCATCCTTCGCCCGGGCGGCACGCTATTCTGCGCGGTGAACTACTACGAGGAGAACGTCCACTCCCACGAGTGGCAGGAGTTCATCGATATCGAGATGACCCGCTGGAGCGCGCCGGAGTACCGCAGCCAGTTCCGGGACGCGGGCCTCCACGTCGCCGAGCAGGACACCATCCCGGACCGGGACATCGAGATTCCGGACGCCGACGCGTTCCCGACCGACGACTGGGAGAGCCGCGAGGCCATGGTCGAGCGCTACCGCACCTACGGGACGCTGCTGACGGTCGGTGTGGCCCCGTAGCGCCCCCGGTCCGGCGCGAGGGACGTGTTGTCGACTCAGTGCTCGCCCAGCTCCGGCTTCTGTTCGCCGGCTTCGACGACGGTCTCCAGCCAGTTCTCCTCGGGCGGCAGCGGGCAGGCGTAGGCGTCGCTGAACCCACAGAACGGCGTGTACGCGAGGTTGAAGTCCACGACGACGGTCTCACCGTCCGACAGCTCCTGCTCGGCCTCCAGGTCCATGTACCGGCCGGCGTCGTAGCTCTGCTGTCCGGTCGTCTTGTCGCGGAACGGGACGAACAGCGTCTCGCGGTCCTCGCCGGTCGGGCGGTACGCGGCCAGCGCGTGCGTCTCGCCGTCGAGTTCGAACGTCAGCTCGCCGACCTTGCGGTAGCGCTGCTCGCCGCCGGTCGTCGTCTCCATCCGGGCGATCGCCTCGTCGTCGTCGTCGACGAGGTGCAGCGTCGCCGTCACGCGGTAGTCCGGGTCGGGCTCGAAGTAGGCCAGCCCGTCGAACTCGTCGCGCTCCGGCTCCGGCACGGGCGAGTGGGGGTGGCTCGCGAAGAACTCGTCTTTCTCCGCGCGCTTTGCCGCGAGCTCCTCGCGCCAGGCGTCGACGTCGAAGTCGGCGGCTGTCCCTGTGTCGTCGGCGTCGCTGTCGGTCATGCCCCTCGATTTCGTGTGGAAATGGGTAGATGTTGCGCTCCGGGGACCGGCAGTCGTGTCCCGCCGACTCAGGCCGCCGCTGGGGTCGCGAGCACGCTCGCGGTCGTGTTGCCGGTCGTCAGCTCCGCCCCGCCGAACCGCGGGAGGGTGCCCGTCGAGGTACCGAGTTCGATACGGAGCCGGAACGTGTCGCTGTCGGTGCTCAGGCCAGTCACGTCGACGGTGTCGGTCACCCCGGTCAGGTCGATGGCGTCGCTCGACTCCTCGAACGTTCCGTCGCCGTCGGGGTCCGACTCGACGGTGACGGTGATGCTCGTCCCCGACGGCACGGTGGCGTCGACGTTGGTGAGTACGAGGTCGCTCGCGTCGAACGTCGCCGGGTAGCCCCGGGCCTCCGTCGTCACCGTGCGGTTGCCCGAGCCACCGCCGTCGGCGGTGTACAGCGCCTCTATCTCCGCCTGGTCGAGCGCGCGGTCGTACAGCCGGACCTCGTCGACCCGGCCGTCGTAGTACTCGTCGTTGCGGTTCCCGTCGAAGCTGCCGGCCTCGCTGCCGTCGCCGATGAAGCCGTAGCGGGTCGTACCGGTGCCGAGCGGGGCGCCGCCGTGCTGGCTCGCATTCGCCTCGAGCGTACCGTCGACGTAGATGCGCTTCTCCGTCCCGTCGTAGACTCCGCAGGCGAAGTGCCAGTTCCCGTCGGCGAAGTCCGTGGTCGTCGAGAGGTCCTGCATCGAGGCGCTCTGGCTCGACGTGGAGAAGCCGACGCCGCCGGTGTCGCCCCGGACGTAGAGGTTGAAGTACTCCGACCGGTCGTAGTCCAGCAGCGCCCAGTTGTCGAACTCGGTGGTGCCGGTCTCGCTCGTCCGGAACCACGAGCACGCGGTCATCTGTGGGAGTTCGCCGGCGGTGTCGAAGCTGTCGTCGATGGCGACGTAGCCGCCGTCGCGGAACTCGAAGGCGGTCCCGTCTACCCCGCTCGCGTTGCCGAACGCACCGTTGTTCTCCGCGGCGACGGTGCTCCCGTCCGCGCGCTCGCCGAGCACGGTGTCGCTGTCGCCGGCGGGTTCCTCGTCGAGCCGCCAGTGGTTGACCAGGTCGCTCGTCGGCGCGGCCGCCGCGCCGCCGGTCGCGTTGTCGTAGAGGTCCTGCACCCGGCTGGCAGAGAGCGCGGCGTCGTACAGCCGCACGTCGTCGATGCGGCCGTCGTAGTGGAAGCCGTTCCGGTTGCCGTCGAAGCTGGTGGCCTCGCTGCCGTCGCCGATGAAGCCGTACCGGGTCGCCCCGCTGCCGAGCGCCTTGCCGTCGTGGGGGTCCGAGACGTTCGATTCGAGGTTCCCGTCGACGTAGAGGCGCTTCTCGTTCTCGCTCTGGTTGTACACCCCACAGGCGAGGTGCCAGTTTCCGTCGTTGTAGCTCCCGCTCGAGTACTGGTCGTGCAGCGAGCCCGTGCCGCCCTCGGCGGACGTGGAGAAGCCAACGCGGCCGTCGTCCCCACGCACGTAGAGGTTGAAGTACTCCGACCGGTCGAAGTCGAGCAGCGCCCAGTTGTCGAAGTTCCCGGTCCCCGACTCGGCCGTGTTGAACCAGGCGCAGGCGCTCACCTGCGGCAGCGCCCCGTCCGTGTCGAAGCGCCGGTCGAGCGCGACGTACTCGTCGTTGCTGTCGTCGAAGCTGTACGCCGTCCCCACCTGCCCGCTCGCGCCCGGGGTCGCGCCCATCAGCTCGCCGTCGGCGTTCCCGACGCTGTCCCGGGCCACCAGGTCGCGCTCGTCAAGCGGGAAGTGCGCGAGCAGCCCCCGCCGCGGCTCCAGCGTCCACGCCAGATACGGTCTGGCGGCCTGGTCGACCGTGTACTCGGCCAGGACCGTCGACTGGTCGTCGGTCTCCCAGATGACCTGCACCCGGTCTCCCGGCTCGAACCGGCCGGAGAACGCCGCGTCCCCGACTGGCAGCCCACCCGCGTCGTCGAGGACGAAGCCGTCGCCCGCCGAGATGCGCCCCGTCGTCCCCGAGAGCCACTCGAACTCCTCCGTGCTCCCGTCGCTCGCGTCGCGCACTCGGACGGTCAGCGACTCGGTGTTCGCCCGCGTCAGCGTGTCCCCGCCGTCGTGCTGGATGCGGACGATGCCCCGGTCCGCGTCGAAGTCAGCGCTCATCCGTGCCTGCGGCGTCGTCGCGCCGATATCCACCACGTCGCCGAGGAAGACGAACCCTGCCCCGGCGACGACCAGCGTCAGCGCCACGATGAGCAGAATCGCTATCGGGCTCGTCGCTGCGCGGTCGGAGACTCGGTCGGCAACCCCCCTCATTCTGTCGACAGGTACGGAACCGGGGTAAAAGAGGCTGCGGGCCGATTGCTGAACGTCTTATTCGCGTGTTCTCCTGCTGTTGGTGGGTCGTGAGGCGGCGGTTCGGGTTTCGTGGGACTATCCGGAGTCGCCGATAGCTGGAAAGCCCCGGTTCGCTCGCCGGCTCGCTCACGAGGACGCCCGAGCGCGACCGCACCGCGCCTCACACCTCCCCAGCCTCTTCGCTCGGTCGCAGGCTCCCTCGCTCATCCCTCGCGCGTCCACGACGAGACACGCTCCCTTGCGGTCGCGCGTCTCGTCAGCGCGCGCCGGTGGTGAAACGTCGGCAAATCGACGAAGCTCGGACCCCCGAATCTCACCCTTCTTATCCGATGCCGACCCAGGCTCCGACAACTCTATGCACGGGGGACGATGAGCGCAATCCAGATGGACGACTGGCGGGACGTGTTCGGACACGCCGAGCCGTACGACGAGCAGGTCGACGGCATCGAGACGGCCATCGACACCGCCGAGGACGGCGGGTTCACGGTGGTCGAGGGGGCCTGCGGGACTGGCAAGACGATGCTCGCGCTGACGGCGGGCATCAACCTGGTCAGGGACCCCGACAGCGACTACGAGCGCGTGCTGGTGCTGACGAGCGTCAAGCAGCAGCTCCGCCAGTTCGAGGCGGACCTCGAGACGATCAACGCGAACCTGCCCGACGACTGGGACCCGGTGTCGGCGCTGACGCTCGTCGGGAAGGCCGATGTCTGCCCGTACAACCGCGAGAACGCGGGTGGCATCGACGACGAGAACGTCTACGACCGCTGTGACTCGCTCCGCGAGCGCACCCGCGACCTCGCCGGGGAGGGCGGTGCAACGACGGCTGAAGCGCTCGCCGCCGAAGCCCGCAGCCAGCAGATAGACCTCGCGGGCTCTGGGGCGGGCGGCGCGTCGGCCTCGTACCTCGAGAGCGCGGGCGAGATGTCGCCGTACCCGCCGACGATGCCCGAGTACGACACCGGCGGCGCGGACGTGGAGTTCTGCCCGTTCTACGCGCGGTTCCTCGCCGACCTGCCCGACGACGGCGACCCGGCCGAGGCGGTGCCGTTCGACCTGACCGAGACCGGGCTGTTGCGCCCCGACGACCTCGTCGCGAAGGGGATGGAGTACGGCTCCTGCCCGCACTCGCTGATGGGCGTGCTGCTCGGCCACGCCGAGGTCGTCGTCGGCAACTACTACCACGCGTTCGACCCGCGGACGACCAGCTCGTTCACCGGCGCGCTGCTCGACGACTCCACGTTCGTCGTCTGCGACGAGGCGCACATGCTCGAACCCCGCGTGCGTGACCTCGTCAGCGACCGGGTGGCGGACACGACGCTGCGCGACGCCGAGGCCGAGCTGACCCGGGTCATCCAGCCCGTCGAGTTCGACGAGGGGGGCGGGGAGGCGAGCCGACATACCACCGCCGACGCAGAGCTCGTCCGGGCCCAGCTCGCGGACGCCGACGTCGGCCTCTCCGATCTGAAGGCCGCACGCTCGTTCGTCACGGACCTCCGCGAGGAACTGGACCGCCGCGTCGTTGCACGCCTCGACCGCGAGCACCGCTCCTGGCGCGCGGACCTCACCGAGCTGAACGACGACGAGATACCGCTTCGCGACCCGGACACGCCACAGCCCGACGAGCTCACCGAGTGGGCCGAACGGGCGGGCTACGGCCCGGCGGACTGGACGAACCTCCCGAGCGTGGCCGCGGTCGTCGCAAGGGTGCTCAACGACGCCGAGGACGAGGAGAAATCGCGCGCGGTCGAGGGGATGGCCCGCACGCTCGCGTCGTGGTTCCACCGCGGGCACACCGAGTACTTCCGCGAGATAGAGCTGGAACGCACCTGGGACGACACCGAGCCCGCGGACTCCTGGCGCCGCGCGTACAACGCCCGGCTGGCCATCCAGAACTGCGTCCCCTCCGGCGTCATCGGCGAGCACCTCGCCGAGTTCGGCGGCGGCGTGCTGATGAGCGCGACGCTCGAACCGCTCGACGCCTTCGCGGAGGTGACGGGGCTGAAACACCTCCAGGAGGAGGGTCGGCCGGTCGAGACCAGAACCTACGGCCTGCACTTCCCCGGGGAGAACCGCGAATCCTTCGCGGTCGACGCGCCGAAGTTCACCTACGACAACCGGGGGGACCCGGGCGACGAGAACCGGACCCGGCGGATGCACGCCGACGCGGTCTGTGCGGTCGCCAGCCGGCCGGGCAACGTGCTCGTCGGGATGCCGAACTACCGCGAGGCGGAGTGGATCGCCGGCGTCTGCGACGAACGCCTCGACAAGCCGGTGCTGCTGGACGAGTCCAGCGCCGACAGCACCACGGAGTCGCTGAAGGACGAGTTCTTCGCGGGCGACGGCAAGGTGCTCGTGACGAGTCTGCGGGGCACGCTCACCGAGGGCGTGGACTACCGTGGCGACCGGCTCTCGGCGGCGGTCGTCTGTGGCGTCCCGCTCATCAACACGGCCTCGCCCAGGACGCGGGCCCTGAAGCGCGCCTACGACGAGACGTTCGGCGACGGCTTCGAGTACGCGCTGACGGTGCCGGCGGTCCGGAAGGCCAGACAGGCCATCGGGCGAGTCATCAGGGGCCCGGAGGAGGTCGGGGTCCGGGTGTTCGTCGACGCGCGCTACGCCCGTGGCTCGTGGGACTCGGTGCGCGAGTACTTCCCCGAGACGGAGCGCGAGGAGTTCCAGCCGGTCAGCCCGGACATGCTGGACCTGGGGCTGGACCGGTTCTGGTCGACGCGGGGATAGAACGCGCTCAGCTCCAGCCGTCGGTCTCCTCGACGCCGAAGTTGAACCCGTCCATGTCCGGGCCGTCGCCGTCGAAGCCCGGGTCCCAGTCCGGGTCGTCGTGGGTCGGTCCCGCGGACTCCTCGCGGGTGAGGTCATCGAGGTCGACCGTCTCCATGTCGTCGTCCAGCTCGTCGATGTCGGCCGAGTCGCCGAGCGTGAGCGCGTCCAGCTCGAGGTCGTCGACGGTGCCGGAGAACTCCAGCTCCTCGGAGACGGCCTTGAACTCGTCGTGGGCGGTCTCGTAGTGCTCGTCGGGGTCGTCACAGCGCACGTCGTCGAGGCCGAACGTGTCGTTCTCGACGCGGACGGTCTCCGGTTCGCTCTCGCCGCCGAAGCTGAACGACGCCTCGGTGTCGCTCTCGTCGAACCCCCAGTCGTCGTCATCGTCCCCGGACCACGCCAGCTCATCGCTGTCGGCGGCGTCGGCCCAGGAGACGCCGTCGCTGTCGCCCGCGACCGGCTCCTCGCTCGGGTCCGCCTCTGTCTCGTCCGGGAGCGAGAGCGCGTCCGGGTCGAGCTCCGAGAACGGGTCCTCGGCCGAGTCGTCGGTCTGTTCGTCGTCGGTGTCGGTGATGGTCTCGTCGATGAACGTGACGTCGTCGGCTTCCTCCTCGTCGCCCTCGTCGCTGCCCACCCCGAGCGCGTCGTAGACGGCGGAGAGTCCGGCACTGACGACGCCGATGCCGGTCGACTGCCCATCGGACCTGCCCACGGTCATACGTCTCATACTGGAACAGTTCAAGTTAATTCTTTCCCAACAGGACCCGAACAGAAATCTGTTGGTTAGTCAACTCGTGCCACGGCAACGACCGGAACGCACTTCCGCCGACGGTGGCCACTCGCGGGTATGTCGTTCGACTGGGAGCGGGACTTCTACGCGACCACGGACTGGGACCGCGGTGCGTACCTCGGCGGGGAGGCGATGCCCGACCATCTGGCGACGTTCTTCGAACGCGTCGGCGTCCCCGAGTCGGTCGCCGACGTCGGCTGCGGCCCCGCGCTCGTGCCGTTCGAGCTGGCCCCGGAGTATCCGGAGACGGCGTTCCACTGCTACGACGTGGCTCCCTCGGTCGTCGAGGCGAACCGCGAGCGCGCAGCCGAAGCGGGCCTCGACAACCTCGAGTTCGCCGTCGCGGGCCTCCCCGACCTCGGCGTCGAGCGCCGGTTCGACCTCGTCTACTGCATGGCGACGCTGTACTTCGTCGCAGACGCCGAACGTGCCCTGGTCGAGCTCTACGACATGGTCGCGCCGGGCGGGACACTCGTCTGCAACTACCCGAACCGCTACACGAAGGCGTGGGTCACCGAGGACACGGACGACCAGCGACGCGAGGCGTTCGAACTCGTCGGGCGCGGCGAGAACCTGCTGTCGTACGACCGCATCGGTGAACTCCTGGGGCACACGCCACGGAGTTACTGGTCGGCCGTCGGTGCGGGTGACGCCGACTACGCCCGCCGGTCGAGTCCCGCGGTGTACGTCCGCAAGCCGGTGTAGCCCTCACTGCCGGTTCTCGGCCAGCGCCCCCTCGTTGACCCAGACGAAGCCGTCGTCGGTCTCGCGACGCTCCGCCGGCGAGGGCGTCGCCGGGTCGAACGACTCCTCGAACTCGATCCGGACCTCGTTGCGCTCGGCGGCCGGGAACTCCGGTACGAACTCGTCGTCGTCGAGCAACCCTCTCACCGAGATGCCACCGCCGACGTGGATCGCCGCGCCGTAGGCCGCGAGTCGGTCGTCCTCGGTGGACTCGACGTCGACGCCGAAGTCGTCGTCCTCGATACGGGCCGCTTTCCGGTTCGCGCCGCCCCCGGCGAGGCCGCCCACGTCGAAGGCGTCGTCGTCGTCGCGTCCCTCGTCGGCCGGGTCGCCGACGGACTCGGTCGCAGCGTCTGCCTCCAGCTCGTCGAACACGTCGTCGAGCGCGTCGTCGTCGGCCCGCGAGACGGCGGGACCGCCCCCGCGGAGCTCGAAGCCGTCGGTGCCGGTGTCGTCCGACTCGCCTGGACTCGAACTTCCGGTCGCCGTGTCGACGGCCTCGTCGGAGCGCTGGCCGTCCACGGTCGCGGTGTCGACCGTCGCGGTTACCGCCCGCTCGCCCGCCGAAACGGACGCGTCGCCGGGCTCCCCGCTGGGCTCGTCCACGCCGCTGTCCAGCACGAAGCCGTCGCTCCAGCCCACGTCGTCGACGCCGTCGTGGTCGTCGCCGTCGCCGTCCGCAGCATCGGCCGTGCGCTCGTCGTCGCCGCCGGGGTCGAGTACCCAGTCGTCCTCGTCCCAGAACGGCGTCGCGTCGACGGGTCCGGCCTGGTCGTCGTCAGCATCCTCGCGGTCCGCCGCCCCGCCTTCCGCCTCGCCGCCTTCTACCTCGTCGTCCCGCCAGGTACTCACGCCGCCATCGTCGTCGGTCTCCTCACCGTCACCGCCCTCCCAGACGGGGTCACCGTCCTCGACGACATCGACGGTGTCGACCGATTCGGTGCGCGGGGAGTCGTCGCCGACGAAGTCGATGATGTCGGCCGTGCCATCGTCCCCCTCCGGTTCGCCCGCCACGACCCCGTCCTCGCCTTCGAGGACTGCGTCGGGGTCCGCCTCGACCGGGTCGTCGAGATCCGCGACGCCGGTCGCCCGGTCGGGGGCACGCTCCGCGAGGGAGGAGCCCTCGGTGCTGGTGACCCACTCCGGGAGCGGGACGTCCTCGCCGTCGTCGGGGACGTACGCCCCGGGCTGGTACTTCGCGAGGAGCGGCCTGTCGAACACCTCGACGCGCGGGCCGTAGGACTCGTCGAGGCGTGCGCGTTCCTCGGTCTCGACGAGGGCGAACCGCCAGCGGTCGGTGCCGTCGGAGAGCTGGACGAACTCACAGCCGAGCCCGTACAGCAGCCGGACGTTCACCGCGTCGACGAGCGCTGGCAGGTTGTAGTCGCCGAGGGGGGTGTCCGGGTACTCGAACGGTGCCTCGCGGGTGATGTCGTTCGCGTCGGTCACGGAGAGGGTGTACGGCCCGGGCGACTCGCCGTCGGCGGAGACCGGCCGTCCGTGGGCGTCCCGCATCGAGAACTCCCAGTCGATCGCGTCGAAGACGTCGGCGAGGTGGGCCGCCGGGGCGTGGCTCCAGTAGCGGGCCGGCGCGTCGAGACCGCGGTCCGACGCCACGACCACGTCCCGCAGGAACTCCGCCGGGTGACCGGCCGCCTCGAGCGCGCTCGCGAGTGCGGTCTCGAGCGACGCACCAGGCGTGCCCGTCTGGGCGCGCACGTCCGTGACGGAGACGCCGAACGAGCCGAGCACGTCGGCACAGACCATCGCATCGTGCTCGCCGTCGCGTCCGGGCCGGGAGGTCATCGTCCCGAGTTGGCCGACCACGCGGTTAAATATTTCTTGCTAGCTATTGAAGAAAACGGCTCGACGCAGTCAGGCGCGGTCGGTGTCGAGGTCGATGTCCAGCTCGGCGAGCAGCGTCTTCGCCTCCTCGCGTTTCTCCTGGTGGTCCGCGAGGAACTCCCGCATCAGCTCGGCCGCCTGCTCCTTGCAGCCGCCACAGAGCCGCTCGCCGCCGACGCACTCCTCGTACACCTCGGTCGCGAGGTCGTCGTCGTCGTTCGCCAGCAGGTAGGCGTACAGCTCGTAGACGGGGCAGTCGTCGGCCTCGCCGCCGAGTTCGCGCTGCTCCTCGGCGGTCTCGCGGCCGCCCGTGGTCGCGGCCTTCACCTTGTCGTAGCCGTCCTCGGGGTCGTCGAGCAGGCTGATGTGGCTCGCCGGCACCGAGGAGGACATCTTCCCGCCCGTCAGCCCGGTCATGAAGCGGTGGTAGATGGACGACGGCGGGATGAAGCCGTAGCCGCCGTGGTCGACCTCGACCTGCCTGGCGAGCTCCTCGGCGGCCGCCACCTCGAGGTCGAACGAGTCGACGTGCCCCTCGTAGACGCGCTTCTCGCCCTCGACGGCGTCGATGAGTCCCTCGAACGCCTCGTCGGTCGCCTGTCGGTCGAAGAAGCGGGTGCGGGGCCGGAACGGCTCCATGCCCGCGGACTGGAGCTTCGTCACGACGCTCGCGCGCGCCGACTCATCGAGTTCGGGCACCTCGACGGTCGGCCGGTCGGCCTCGAAGTCGACCGTGTCGGCACCGTGGGCGAGGTACTGTGCGGCGTGGACACAGCGGACCGTCGTCTCGCCGCCGTCCGCGAGGTCGTCCAGCGCGTCCCACGCCTCGCGGAGGAGTGCGCGCTCTGCGTCGTCGGCCTCGAAGCTCGCGTACGCCTCGGTCACCTTGAAGAAGCGCATCCGGGTCGCCAGGTCCCGGGCCAGCCGCATGTGCGGGTCCTGGTCCGGCCCGACCGGGATGACCGTCGGCTTCGGCTCGTCGAGCTGCGGGTAGAGGATGTCCGCCATCTGGGTGACGACGCTCTGCATGTGGCTCACGTCCGTCTCGCCGTCGAAGCCGTAGATGGCCTGCAGCTCGGAGTAGTTCGCCTCGATGCCGAGCTCGAACGCGAGGTCCTGCAGCTCGCGGTTGTCGGACTGGCGGTAGAGCTCGCCCTCGTCCGGGTCGAACCCGAGCGCGAGCAGGCTCAGGAGGTAGTCCCGCGAGTGCTCGTCGATCTCGTCCCAGGTTAGTCCCCGAGCCGAGTGGGCCTCCAGGTCGGCGATGAGGCCGTAGGCGTCGCCGCCGCGCTCCTGGTGCCAGATGATTTCGTCGAACACCAGCTTGTGGCCGATGTGGGGGTCGCCCGTCGGCATGAACCCCGACAGGACGGCGAACGGCTCGTCGTTCCGCATCGCCGCCGCCACGGGCCGGTAGTCGCGATGGCCGAAGATGACCCCGCGTCGCATCAGGTAGTGCGGCTTCGGCACCTCGGGCAGCAGCTGGTCGAACTCCTCGATGCCGAACTCCTCGAACAGCTTCCGGTAGTCCGCGACGGTCGAGGAGCCCCACGGGTCCAGCGCCACGTCGTCGGCCCCCTCCGCGACGGCGTCGCCCCCGTCGGGCAACACGTCGTCGTCGGCCGGAGCATCCGTATCGCGCGTCATTCTGATACCGGTAGGTGGCGGTGGCGCGCGCAAAAAGCTTCGCTTGTGGGTCGTCCCGCGCCAGCGCCCGCCCGCCGCTCAGTCCGCGGAGAGTCGGACCGTGACGACCGGCACCGGCGACTTCCGGACCACCTGCTCGGCGACGCTCCCGATGAAGTAGTGGTCGAGCCCGGTCCGGCCGTGGGTGCCCATCACGATCATGTCGACCGCTTCGTCCTCGACGAAGCCGAGTATCTCCTTCCGGGGGACGCCCTCGCGTCGGTGCGTCTCCACGGCCAGTTCGTCGGGCAACGCGGCGACCGTGGTCTCGACCGCCGCGTCGGCCCGCTCGCGCTCGGCCTGCGTCCACGCCTCCGGCGAGAGGCCGCTCGTCGGGCTCTCGAACCGGTTGCGCGTGTCCACGACCGAGAGGACGCGGACGGTCGCGTCGAACCGCTCGGCGAGCGTGGTCGCGTGCTCCGCTGCGGCGTCGATGCCGTCGCTCCCGTCCGTCGGCAGGAGGATGTCGTCGTACATACCGGATGGCGCGCCGGGAGCGTCTTGAAAGCCGGGATTGCGAGCGCCGGTTCAGAGCCCGCCGGTCGCCATGATGAACAGTGCGAGGGCGATGATGGCGAACAGCACGCCGACGCCTTTCTTGATGATGCTGGTGTCGAGCGCGGCCGAGACGTAGGGCGCGATCTGGCCGCCCAGCGTCGTCGCGGGGACGGTCCAGACGACGATGTCCCACGGGGTCGACGCGAGGTCCATCGTGTGGCCGCCGACGAGGCCGCCGCCGAAGACGTGGACGAGGGAGGCGAGGACGGCGGTCGTCGCGACGACGATGTGGTTCGTGCCGATGGCGACGCGCACGGGCACCTTCGTCCGGAGCATCGAGATGATGCCGAGTTCGCCGATACCGAAGCCGGCGAGGCCCTGGAAAACGCCGCCGATGCTGTAGTTGAGGAACCGCTCGACGTAGCCGCCCCGGGAGTACTCGTAGTCGTTGCCGTCGCGGTCGACGCGGGTGACGGTGCCCTCGTCGTCGATGGCGACGCCGGCCGGGCCGAGCTTGTCGGCGTCGTTCGGGAGCTCGCCACCGTCGGCGGACACCTGCCCGGTCTCGTCGGGGCTCCCGCTGGGCTCCTCGTGGCCGAGGTTGGCCCGGAACAGGAGGTAGGAGGCGGCGAGCAGCGCGACACCGAGGAGGGTGTGGAACAGCCAGGCCGGGATGACGAAGGAGAGCAAGGCGCCGGCGACGACGAACGGGACGGCCCCGAGCACGAGCGAGGTCGCCAGCCGGCGGTCGACCAGCCCGTACTGGATGAACGCGAGCGCGGAGCTGGACAGGCCGAACGACTCGCTGATGAGGCCGATCTTCACGAGCGTCTGGGATTTGAGCACGTCTCCCGTGATGAGCGGGTAGATGAAGATGAGGAAGGGGACGAACAGCGCGGAGCCGCTGATACCGACCGTGTTGACGATGGTCGCTCCCGTGACGAACACGAGGAACATCCACCAGTAGTTGAGCCAGTAGCCCAGCCCGGAGCCCTCGGTCGGTGCGAAGAAGTACACACCGACGACGAACAGCAACGGGGCGAGGAACACGAAGACGTGCTGGTACTTGAGGAAGGTCTTCTGGATGCTTCCGGACGACGACGGCGATTCGGTCATTGGGGGTACCGGCACCGTTGGGAGGTGGGGTATAAGTGCATTTTTCTCTCGACCGGCTCCGGTGGATGGAATGCGAATTTCGAAGGACTCGGCGGAGAGCGACTGTAACGAGAGGTGCGGCACCGCCGCCGTCACGTACTAGAATTCCTAATATTTATTGTACGGGTCGTGGTATACAGTAACGTATGAGTTTTCCAGAGGGGCAACCCGACCCGAGCGAGCGGACGCCGGTAGACGACAGTGGTGACACGGTCGACCCTGCCCCGACGGACGGACCGTTCTCGGCACCGTTCGAACCGCTTCGACGCCACCTCCGCACGTGGGCGGGTCGCTACGTGGAGATGCGCGTCGAAGCGCGGACCGGTCGTCGGGAGTAGCACCCACTCGCTTCTCGCGGTTCTCGGAGCGGGCAGCATCTGCCACGTCGACCGTGACCGCCGGCCGCTACCCCCGCCAGGTCAGGCAGGTCGCGGCCCAGGTGTAGCCAGTGCCGGCGGCGAGAAAGAGCACGTCGTCGCCCGGTTCGACGCGCCCCCGAGCCAGACCCTCGTCCAGCGCCAGAATCTGGTCGGCGGACTGGACGTGGCCGTAGTCGTCGAGGTAGTAGGCGTCGGACTCGGGGTCACAGCCGAGGTCGTCGCAGAGGTCCTCGTGGAACGACCGCTTCATGTGCGTCACGGCGATGAAGTCGACCGACTCGACGCCGGAGCGCTCCATGGCTGTCTCGGCGACCTCGCGGAAGTTCGGCAGGCTCACCTCGGCGAGCCGCTCCTTCATCGACTCCTGGTTCGGCACGTCGAGCGTGTGCAGGCCCGAATCGACCGTGTCGTGGCTCGGCGGGCGCTTCGAGCCGCCGGCCGGCATCACCACGTCGTCGGCGAACGAGCCGTCCGTGACGGCCGCGCTCTCGCCGACGGTCGCGCGGACGCGGTCGCCGTCGGGGGCCGATTCGAGCACCATCGCGCTCGCGCCGGAGCCGAAGTTGAACATGAACGAGGAGCGCTCGTTCTCGTAGTCGACGAGGTCCTCCTCGCGGCTGGCGGCCACGAGCAGCGCGCGGTCGACGTGGTCGGCGAGCAGCTGCGCCTTCGTCCCCCGGACGGCCAGCGGCGCCCCCGCACAGAGCGCGTAGGACTCGTTCGCGTAGGCGTTCTCGGCCCCGAGCGCCTCGGCGATGGCGGCCGCGGCGGACCAGACGACGTGGTCCTTGTACTCGCTGCCGTGGTACAGCACGAGGTCGAGGTCGGCGGCGTCAAGGCCCGCGTCGGCGAGCGCCTCGCGGCCGGCGGCCACGGACATCTCCGTGGCGTGGTCGCCGTCGGGCGGGCAGACGTGCTTCTCGCGCAGGCCCATCTTCTCGACGACGACGTCCTCGGGGATGCCGCTCTCCGCGGCGATGGCTTCGCCGGAGACCGTCTCGTCGGGGACGTACGTCCCGTAGCCGGTGAGCGCGACGGTCGTATCGCCCTCGACGGGCCCGCCGCCGTCGGTCGTGGCGGTCGCGTCGCCGCCGTCGGAGTCGGGCCCGCCGCGGTCGGGCCCGGACCCGGTCACAGTTTCCACCCCCGGACGCGGCGCTTCACGGCCGCGGCGACCTGTCCGGCGACGGTCCCACCGAGGTAGCCCCGGAGCGTTCCGAGCAGCCCGTTGGGAACGTACAGCACGAACAGGACGAACAGCAGGCCGATGTAGAGGCCGGCGCGACCGTTGAGGAACACCTCGATGGCCTCGGCGACGGTGAAGCCGTCGACGATGACCGTGTTCAGCGTCCCCTCGCCGAGCTGGCTGCGGAGGTACGGCAGCAGCCCGCCGCCCTCCTTCGTGAGGAACTCGTGGAGCCCTTCGTGGAAGAGCCGGCCGAACAGCGGGCCCGCGACGGTGCCGAAGCCGCCGATGATGGAGGCCAGCAGCGCGTCGCCGGCGGTGAGGAAGTAGAACGAGTTCTCGGGCGCGACGGAGGTCCGGTAGCCCGTGAACAGGCCGCCGGCGACCGCCCCGAAGAACCCAGAGATGGCGAACGCGCCCATCTTCACGCGGAAGGTGTCGTAGCCGACAGCCCGGGCGCGCTCCTCGTTCTCGCGGATGGCGATCATCGCCCGCCCGAACGGCGAGTGGACGATGCGCTGCAGCATGAAGTAACAGACCAGCACGACCAGCCCGACCATGTAGTACGACACCTCGCCGGGCCCGAGGACGATGGTGTGGCTGATGGGGGCGAGCGCGTCGATGCCGGTCATCGCCGCGAAGTCCATCCCCCAGGTGAACGTGTCGCCCTGGAGCTGGCCGATGCTCATGTTCAGCGAGTCGACGTACGGCACGCCGATGGAGAAGCCGTCCTGTCTGCCGAGGACGGCGATGCCGTCCCGCGGGTTCGAGCCGAGGTAGTCCCAGTTCGAGAAGAACACGTAGAGTATCTGGGCGAACCCGAGGGTGATCATCGCGAAGTAGACGCCGGTGAGCCGGAACGCCACGCTCCCCATCAGCAGCGCCAGCACCACGGCGAGGATGCCGGCGAGGAGCAACAGCACCATGAACGGGGTCCCGCTCCCGAGCAGCGGCACCTTCCCGTTCGCGACCAGGATGACGAAGTACGCGCCGAGACCGTAGAACGCCGAGTGGCCGAAGGAGAGGTAGCCCGTGTAGCCGCTGATGAAGTCGAAGCTCATCGCGAACAGGCCGAAGTAGAACACCGTAATCATCGTCTGCACGCGCGGCAGGAACATCGCCATCTCCGCACCGACGAGCGAGCCGGTGAGGAACGTGTGGGCGAACGGGTAGAGGCCGAAGAAGGCGACGACGAACGCGTGGGCGACGTGTCCGCGGAGGTACTCGACGAGGTAGTGCTCGCCGGTGGCCGTCTCGCTCGCCACGTCGGCCGAGTCCGCGGTCGCGGTGCCGCCGTCGGCGTCGGTCGCGCCGTCGTCGGGCGCGTCGGTGGGCTCGCTAATGGCCACCCACCTCCTCGACGCCGAACAGCCCTTGGGGCCGCAGGACGAGCGTCCCCACGAGGATGAGGAAGATGAACAGCTCCGGCAGCGCGGAGAAGCCGACGATGTCGCTGGTGAACAGCTCGGTGGTGAACGCGTCCACGAACCCGACCAGCACGCCGGCGACGACGGTCCCCCGGAACGTGCCGAGGCCGCCGACGATGACGACGACGAACGCGGGCAGGAGCACCTCAGCACCGAGGTTGATGCTCGCCGCCCACGCGCTGTCCCACATCAGCAGCGCCCCGGCGACACCGGTGATACCGACGCCGACGCCGAAGACGACGGTGAACGCCTGGTGGACGTTCACGCCGAGGGCCTGTGCCATCTCGCCGTCCTCGCTGCCGGCGCGGATGTAGAGGCCGTACCGGGTACGCGTGAGGAAGAGCCAGACGCCGGCGGTGATGGCGACGCCGAGCAGTATCTGGAACACCTCCAGCCCTTCGACACCAAGGCCGAACACGTCGTGGGTCTTCGAGATGACTTCCGGACGGGTGCCCTGGGCCGCCAGCCAGTCCGTCGAGGGCTGGATGTCGTAGAACAGCAGTATCATCCGCAACAGCTCCTCCAACACGAGCGTGATGCCGAAGGTGAGCAGTATCTGGTACAGCGGCGGTCGGTCGTACAGCGGCCGGATGAGCGACACCTCCATCGCGCCGCCGAAGGCCGTCAGCAGCGCGAACACGACGACGATGGCGACGAAGAACAGCGCGATGCGGCCGACGTTGCCGGACGCGCTCGCGGCGAACGTCACCATCACGAGGCCGCCGAGGTACGCCCCGATGGCGGTCAGCGAGCCGTGCGCGAAGTTGAGCACGCCCATCAGGCCGAAGATGAGCGTCAGCCCCGCCGCTATCATCACGTAGATGGAGGCCTTCGCCAGGCCGTCGAACAGCACCCGTGCGAGCACCGCCGGGTCGAGAAAGTGCAGGGCGGCGTCGACGAGGGAGACGAGCGGAATCACGTCAGGTACCTCCGTATCTCCTCGTCGTCGGCGCTGACGCCCTCGGTCGTGTCGGAGTGGACGACCTCGCCGTGGTCCATCAGGTAGAACCGGTCCGCGAGGTCCATCGCGAGCGGGAAGTTCTGCTCGACGAGCAACAGCGAGGCATCCTCGGAGACCGCGCGCAGCGCGTTCGCCACGTCCTCGACGATCTGTGGCGCGAGCCCCTCGCTGGGTTCGTCGACGAGCAGGAGGTCGTTCTCGCCGACGAGACCGCGCGCGATGGCGACCATCTGCTGCTGGCCGCCCGAGAGGTTGCCGGCCTTGCGGTTCCGGAACTCGCGGAGGTCGGGGAACGCCTCGAACGCGCGGTCGAGGTGTGCGTCGACCCGCTCGCTGTCCTTCACCGCGACCTGGATGTTCTCATCGACGGTGAGCTGGGAGAACATGCGTCTGTCCTCGGGAATCCAGCCCATGCCGGCCTGGGCGACCTCGTGGGTCTCGCTGCCGGTCACGTCCTCGCCGTCGTAGGTGACGGTCCCGTTCCGCGGCGGTGTCAGCTGGAGCGCGGTCCGCAGGGTCGTCGTCTTCCCGACGCCGTTGCGGCCGACGAGCGCGACGGTCTCGCCGGGGTCGACGTGCAGCGAGACCCCTTCGAGGATGTGGCTCTCGCCGTAGTACGTGTGGACGTCCGCGAGTTCGAGCAGGTGGCTCACGCGACGCCACCCCCGTCCTCGCCGGTCGTCCCGCTGCCGTCGCCGCCGTCGTCGCTGGCGGTCGGCGCGTCGGGGTCGTAGCCGCCGAGGTACGCCTCCTGGACCGCGTCGTCGTCGCGCACCTCGGTCGGCGGGCCGTCGGCGATGAGTTCGCCCTGATGCAGCACCGCGATACGGTCCGCGAGGTCCATCACGACGTCCATGTTGTGCTCAACGAGCAGGACGGCGTGGTCCCTCGCCACGTTCCGGATGAGGTCGACGACCTCGTCGACGCTCTCGGAGGAGACGCCCGCCGCCGGCTCGTCGAGCAGCAGCACGTCGGGATCGCCCGCGAGCGCGACGCCGAGCTCCAGCTGGCGCTTCTCGCCGTGGCTGAGGTTCCGAGCGACGTCGTCGGCTTTCGCGGACAGCCCCACCCGTTCGAGGATGGATTCGGCCTCGTCGACGTACTCCGGGAACGCGTCGACGTTGCGCCAGAAGCGCGACGTCGCGTTCCCGTGGGCCTGTGCCGCGACGCGGACGTTCTCCCGGACCGTCGTCGTCGGAAACAGGTTGGTTATCTGGTACGAGCGGTGGAGGCCGGCGCTCGCCGTCTCGTGCGGCGCAAGCCCGGTCAGGTCGTGCCAGCCGTCGTCGTCGTGGAACTCGACGCTGCCTTCGCTCGGCTCGAGCTCGCCGGTGAGCAGGTTGAAGAACGTCGTCTTCCCCGCCCCGTTCGGGCCGATGAGCGCGCAGCACTCCTCGCTGTCGAGGGCGAACGAGACACCGTCGACGGCGGTGATGCCGCCGAAGTGCTTCGTCAGCCCGTCGGTGCGTAACACCTGGTCCCCCATCGCCTACAGGTCGCAGCCCATCCCGGGGTCGTCAGCCGGGATGGTCGTCTGGTCCTTGCTGACGCGGGCGACGGGCTCACCCGGCATGATGCTCGCGCCCCAGCTGTCCGCGAACTCGTCGGTCGTCGGGACCGGGTAGGCGACGGTCATCTCGGAGCGCGCCTGGTTGTTGTACTCCTGGTAGGTGTACGCGTCCGTGCCCTTCGGCGTGTCCGCGACCGTCATCCCCTTCATCGAGCTCGCGATATCGACGCCCTCGGTCGAGCCGGACGCCTGCACGGCCTGATGGACCGAGGAGGCCGCCGTGAAGGTCCCCGACGTGAACAGGTCGGGCACCTTCCCGTAGGCGTTCGTGTACATGTCGACGAACGCGGTGTTGATGTCGTTGCTGTACTGGTTCCAGTGGTATCTGGTCGTGAACGGGCCGATCTCGGCGTCGCGAATCTTCTGGGCGGTCAGCGGCTCGCCCAGCAGGTTCGTCAGGACCTGGCCGACGACCGCGTTCGTGATCTCCGTGGCGAAGCCGCCGAAGATGCGCAGGTCGTAGTTCGCCGCCGTCGTCATGAAGTTCGGGAGCGTCGCGACCGTGAACCCGCCGACGACCGCGTCGGCGTTCGCGCTGACCGCCTGCTCGAACAGCCCCTCGAACTCGGAGTAGCCCTGCGGGACGAACCGCTCGCCGACGATCTCGATGCCGTTCGCCTCGAGCACCGTCCGGTAGTTGTTCACGACGGCGCGGCCGAACGAGTAGTCCGCGCCCATCAGGAACACGCGCTGGATGTCCGTCTCCTGTGCGGCGTAGGTGCCGCCGGACCGGGCGTCCATCGCGGTGTTCTCGTTGGCGCGGAACACCTGGTCCGAACAGGTATCGCCGTTCGCGGTGACGTCGGCCGAGGCCGCCGGCCCCGCGATGAACGGCACGTCGACCCCGGACGTGTTCACGACGGTCTGTGCGACCCGGGTCGCCGACCCGGACGAGGAGCAGCCAAAGAGCACGTCGACGTCGTCCTGCTGGACGAGGTCGGTCGCGGCCGTCTGTGCCACGTCGGCCGAGAACTGCGTGTCCTTGAAGACGAGCTCCCAGGTCACGTCGTCGTCCTCGACGGTCCGCGTTCCGGTCTGGACGTCCGTCAGCGGGTCCGAGTCGGTGCGGTAGGCCAGCCCCGAGAGGAAGCCCCAGATGGCCTGCATCCCGTAGTACTGGAGGTCGCCGGACATCGGCTGCATGATGCCGACCTTGACCGTCCCCGAGGCCGACACGTCCGCCTGGGTCGTGGTCTGCTGTCCACCGGCGTTGGTCGTGCCCCCGTCAGTGGCTGTGTTCGTTTGCGTATCCGTACCTTCGCCGTCACCACCACTCGTGCAACCGGCGAGCGCGCCGGAACTGAGTGCACCCAACGTGGCCATCATTCGTCTTCGTGAAATGCTCACGCGCGACATACTCGATACTATCGAATCAAGACGGGCAAGAATTGCGAGGTTAACATGTTAAATACTCAGTCGTCGAGCTCGGACAGCGCGTCGACGACCCGCTCGACCATCTTCTGCTGGCCGCGGCGGAGGTTCTTCGAGACGGCCGGTTTCGAGACACCGAACTCGTCGGCGAGGTCGCCGAGCGTCGTCTCCCGCGGGCTCTCGAAGTAGCCCTCGGTCGCCGCGGTCTCGAGTGTCTGGCGCTCCACGTCCGAGAGGTCGCGACAGCCCCCGATGAGCGTCATCGCCGCGCCCGCGTTCTGCACGATGTCGTTCATCGACGGCAGCGTGACCGTCTCGCGCTCGACGACGTCGAACTCGTTGGCCTTCTCCAGCTCCGAGAGCGTGCCGTCGGCCCGCCCCTCGTCGTCGAAGCCGACGTGCCACATCTCGCTGCCGTCCTCGATGTAGAACGGGCCCGTGATGTAGCCGTCGTTGCGGCGAATCGTCTCCATGGCGTCGGTCTGGCCCATCACGGTCTTCAGGTGCGCCACGTCGTCACGCTTTGCCAGCAGGTCGATGTCGTGCATGTGGTCGTGCTCCTGCAAGGCGTGCAGCCCGTTGTCGAGCGCCCCTCTGTCTGCCCCTTCGACGACCATGCGGCATTCGAGCTCCTCCGCGACCGGGTGGAACTCCCAGTGCGCCGCCGCGAACGCCACGTCGTGGTCGGTGGTGGTGTCGATGAACGGGCAGTCGTACTGCTGCATGTCCATCGAGAGATCTATCATAATCGTTCGTGCCTAGTGTTCACACATCGGTACGTCCGTTCATAAGCGTTTCTTTCCCATAGCCGGCTTTCACGCCGAAACGAGAGAATCGAACCCGTCAGCCGTCACTCTCGGACGAACCGGGACACGACCGCGAGACAGGCGACCAGCAGGGCCGCCGTCCCGAAGATTGCCAGGAGGGGGGCTCGCGGCTCGTCGCCATCGTTCGCCGGTGCCTGCGTGCCCGGCTCCTGTGGTTGTGCCGGGTCGGCCGCCGTCGTTGCCGGGGCGGGCGAGGCTGGGGCGGCGACCGCGACGGTGCCGTTCTCGGCCATCGAGACGTCGGCCGTGGTGGCGTTGGCCGCACCCGTCGGGACGGACCGGTTCAGCCGCTCCCAGCCGTCGTCGGTCCGGGTGAGCAGCGAGATGTTGTCCGCCGCGGCCCCGCCGTCGACGGTGAGCTCGGCGTCGACGGACTCGACGTGGGCCATCGCACCGCCGACGGAGAGCCCGCCCAGCCCCCGGTGGCCAGCGGAGAGGTTCAGCTCGTCGTCGGTGTGGGTCCGGACCGTCAGCTCGAAGCTCCCGGCGCGGTCCACGGCGACGGTCAGGTTCGACAGTGAGACCGAGCGGTTCTCCGCGGGAACCGGGACCTCGACCGTCGCGCCCGCCTGCGCCCGCTCGACCCGAACCGTCAGCCCGTCGGCGGGCGTGCCTGTCGTCGTGACGACGTTGACCTCGGTGACGGTCACGGTCGCCGTGTCGGTGTCGGTGTTGCCGGCCAGGTCGGTGACGGTCACGGTCGCGTTGTAGGTGCCCGGCTCGTCGAAGACGTGCGTCGGCGTCGTTCCGTTCGCGGTCCCCCCGTCGGTGAACGACCAGGTGACGTTCGCGATGCCCTGGTCGTCGCTGGAGTTCGTCGCGTCGAACGCGACCGCCTCGCTCACGTTCGCGACGTAGCCCGCCCCGGCGTCGGCAACGGGTGGCGTCGTGTCGCCGGGGTGTTCGCC
This sequence comes from Haloarchaeobius iranensis, assembly GCF_900103505.1. Classification (GTDB taxonomy): domain Archaea; phylum Halobacteriota; class Halobacteria; order Halobacteriales; family Natrialbaceae; genus Haloarchaeobius; species Haloarchaeobius iranensis. Next base: position 129,187 of record NZ_FNIA01000001.1, on the reverse strand, counting down.
GCCATCGTCGCCGTCGTCGGAGTCGTCGCCGTCGTCGGAGTCGTCGCCGTCGTCGGAGTCGTCGCCGTCGTCGGAGTCGTCGCCGTCGTCGCCGTCGTCGCCGCCGCCACCGCCGCCACCGCCACCGCCGCCGCCGCCGCCGCCGCCGCCGCCACCGCCGCCGCCACCGCCGCCGCCACCACCCTCGGTCTCCTCGACCGTGACGTTCGTGGTGTCGGTGCCGACGTTGCCGGCCGCGTCGGTCGCGGTGAGCGTGACCGCGTACGTGCCGGGCTCCTCGAACGTGTGCGTCGCGTTCGCACCGGTGGCGTTCGTGCCATCGCCGAACGACCAGGTGTACGCCGCGATACCGACGTTGTCCGACGAGCCGTTCGCGTCGAAGGCGACGGTGGTGCCCGCATCGACGGTGCGGTCGTCGCCCGCGTCGGCCACCGGCGCGGTGGTGTCGGTCACGGCCACAGACCCGTTCTCGAGGGCCGTCGTCAGCTGGGCCGACTCGTTGTTGACCGAACTGTCCTCGGACTCGAACCGCAGCGCCGACGCCGAACCGAGGTCGCCGGTGAGTGTGAACGTCACCGCGGCGGCCGTCGGGGACGCGGTGCCGTTCGCGCGGGACTGGGTCACGAACACCCAGCCGGCGCTCTCGTTGACGTTCTGCACCGGGTCGTCGAAGTCGACGCCGGAGACGGAGTCGAACTGGAGCACCGACGGGTCCCAGGAGAGGTTCGCCTGGTAGCCCGCGATGCTGTCGCCCGTCGTCGTGATGTTCACCGTTACAGTCTCGTTGGCCCCGGCTTCCACGTCCGCTATGGCCATCGCCGCCGCGGCGGAGCCGTTCCCGGCCAGTGCGGTGTCCCCGCCCGTCCCGGTGCCCGCCGGGTCGAGCGACGCGCCGCCGCCGGCGCTGTCCTGGGGGGTGGTGCTGTGTCCCCCGCCCTCCATCGCCGCGCCAGCGAGCGGTGCAGCGAGCACCGCCAGGACGACGACGCAGACGAGCCACAGTTTCGATTGCCCGACGCTCCCCCCGCTCTTTCGGTATCGTACTGTCATTCGTGATCCCCACCGCGCCCCCCGCACCGTCGACGGCCCCCAGACCACCGACAGCGGTTCGATTCACGGGATTCGCGGTATAGTTACTACGAATATACTCTGTATAAAAATATCTTTCCCTGCTTTACACACAGTAAACTTACAACTTGTGTCGCATGACGGGGGTCTGCTGGCAGGTTCTGCGACGAGCGTCTCGGGTGTCGGTCCACCTCGTCGAAAATCGTGCCGCGTAGTCCTCGTCGGCTACTCCCCACCGAACTCCCGTGCGATGGCCTCGCGGTCGATCTTCGACGGTCCCGACGTGGGCATCTCGTCGACGAACGCGAGGTGGCGCGGACGTTTGAACCGGGCGAGCGTGCCGTCGAGGAAGGCGGTCAGCTCGTCGAGCGTGAGCGACTCGTCGCCCTCGACGACGGCCTTCCCGACCTGGCCCCACTGCTCGTCCGGGACCGGGACGACGACGACCTCCTCGACCTTCGGGTGACCGGAGACGACGTCCTCGACCGCGGCGGGGTAGACGTTCTCCCCACCGGAGACGTACATGTTCTTCTTGCGGCCCTCGACGTAGACGTAGCCGGCGTCGTCGCGGCGGGCGAGGTCGCCGGTCGACACCCACCCCTGGCCGAACGTGGCTTCGGTCTCCTCGGGGGCGCGCCAGTAGCCGGCCGCGGCGTGTGGACTGGCCAGTTCGAGCTCGCCGACGGTGCCCGGGTCGACGTGGCGTCCGTCGTCGTCGACGATGCGCACGTCGACGTGCATCGCGGGGAGACCGACGCTGTCGGCCTTCTCGTGGGGCCAGTCAGTCGGCATCGTGAAGTTGTTCGGCCCGCACTCGGTGAGCCCGTAGCCCTGCGAGAGGTCGACGCCGCGGTCCCACCACGCCTGCATCACCGACGCCCGGCAGGGGCCGCCACCCGACTTCACGAACCGGAGCGTCGAGAGGTCGGCGTCGTCCCAGCCGTCGGCCTGCGTCATCATCCGGAGGACGGCCGGCACCGCCACGAGCAGCGTGGCGTCCCGCTCGTCGACGATGGAGAGCACCTCGGTCGGGTCGAACTCGCGCGCGATGACGACCTCCGCGCCGAGGTGGAACAGGGGCACGGTGAGCACGTTCCAGCCGCCCGTGTGGAACATCGGGAACACCATCGGTGTCACGTCCTCGGGCCGCAGCCCCCACGCAGTGATGGTGTTGACCGAGTTCCAGGCGATGGTGCCGTGCGTGAGCACCGTCTCCTTCGGCGTGCCCGTCGAGCCGCCGGTGTGCAGGAACAGGTGGGCGTGGTCCTCGTCGACGGCCGCGGGCTCGACCGGCGACCCGTCCTCGGGCACGGCCGCCGCGAACGACTCGTGCTCCGTCTCGCCGAGCCCGAGCACCGGGCCGTCGTAGTCGCAGGCGTCGTGGGCCAGCGCCTCCTCCAGCAGGTCGGCGAACGGCTCCTCGACGACGAGCAGCGACGGTGCGACGTCCGAGAGCAGCTCCCCCAGCTCGCGCGGTGCGAGCCGGTGCGACAGCGGCGCGAGCACGCCCCCGGTCTTCCCCGTCGCGAAGAACAGGTCGACCAGCTCGGGCCGGTTCCGCGAGACGACGGCGACCCGCCCGCCGACCGTCACGTCCCCCGGGTCGCCGTCGCTCGGGGTCGCGCACCCGGCCCCGCCGACGTTCGGCATCGTCGAGGGGTCGTTCGCGTCGACCCCGTGCTGCCCGAGCAGCCGGGCGACCCGGTTCGCACGCCGGTCCAGCCCGGCGTAGGTGTACGACTCGCCGGTCGTCGCGTCCCGGAGCCCGACGCGGTCCGGCGAGAGCTCGGCCCGGCGCTCGGACCAGGCGCCGACCCAGCCACCGGCTCGTGTCCCGGCCGCCGAACCGACCCCCTCTCGGCCGTCCGGCCGGTCGGCCGTTCCGTCACCGCGTGAACTACCCATCGTGTGCCTCCGCGCCCGCGTGCGAGCCACCTGCGTGGACCATCGCGTGCCCCCGGATGTTCGCCGTCACCTCGTCCGCGGACTCGATGAAGAACAGGTGCGACCCCCCCTCGTACAGCTCGAGTTCGGCGTTGGGAAGCGCCGCGCCCAGCCGCTCGCCGTTCTCGACCGGGAGCACGCGGTCGTCGGTGCCGTGGAGCACCAGCGCCGGCAGCGTCAGCTCGTCGAGCCACGGCGTGCTGTCGAAGGCCGCGACCGCGCCGGCTTGGGCGTTCCGCGCGGCCTCCGGTGCGTCGGAGTCGAGCCGCCAGCCGACGATCTGCTCGACGAGTTCCTCGTTCTCCGCGGCGAACGACTCGGTCATCGCGGGCGTCATCTTGTAGCGGATGGCCTCGCGCTCGTCGTACCCCTCGGGCACGTCGAACATGTACTCCTGTGTCTCCGGCGGGGTCTCGACGGCGTCCTCGCCGCCGTGGGAGGTACAGAGCAGCGTCAGCGAGATGGCCCGGTCGTAGTCATGGGCGTACTGCTGTGCGGTCATCCCGCCCATGCTCGCCCCGACGACGTGCGCCTCGTCGATGTCTTCCGCTTCGAGCACGGCCTCGAGGTCGCTCGCGAACGCCTCGATGCTGTACGCCTCCGGCTCCTCTGGGACCTCGGACTCACCGGTTCCCCGGTTGTCGAAGACGACGGTCCGGTAGTCCTCGAGTCGTTCGCGCTGGAACCGCCACATCCAGCGTGCGTAGCCAAGCCCCTCGCAGAAGGCGACGACCGGCGCGTCCTCCGGTCCGTCCACCTCGTAGGAGATAGTCACCCCGTCGTTGTCAACGGTCGGCATGTTCGTGGCAACGATTGTCGGGATAGAAAAGACCCCGTTTTACATGTTAACCCCTAGCTTGAACCGGATACGACGTTCCCCTTCGGACATGACAGTTGCGACGGTCGGGGACTCCGCCACGGCACGCATGACGGTATCGACGGACGAGATCGAGGACTACGCCGCGCTCGTCGGCGACGACAACCCGCTCCACGTGGACGACGGCTACGCCGCCGAGACGATGTTCGAGGGCCGCATCGCCCACGGGATGCTCCCCGCCGGCCTCGTCAGCGCCGCACTCGCCGACCTCCCCGGCGACGTGGTGTACGTCTCGCAGGACCTCGAGTTCCGCGCGCCGGTCCGCCCCGGCGACACCGTCGCAGCCACCGTCGAGGTCGTCGAGGACCTCGGGGAGGGCCAGCTCCGGGTCCAGACCACCGCGGACGTCGACGGCACGACCGTCCTCTGCGGCGAGGCCGTCGTCCTCTCGCTCGCCCACGAGCCCGCCGAGGGCAGCTGCGAGGCCGAGGCCGGCGCGGACTGAACGACTTCTGACGACGCTCGACCCGAGGAAGTTCACAAAAATCGTAAACTCCCGAGTTTCCTCGACACCTGACCAGCCGACCGGCGCGCGGCTGGTGAGATGGTGCGACCGCAGGGAGCACGTCGAGCCATCCGCGCGAGGGATGAGCGAACCGGCGCGCAGCGGAGGTGAGCGAATCGGCTGGGGAGGCGTGAGGTGCGGGTGCGGTGGGTGGGGCTGAAAGGGGCTGCTCGCTCGACGGCTGCAACTCGCTGCGCTCCTCGTTCCTGCGGTGCCTGAGCGCGACGCGCTCAACTAGCGAGAGCTTCGCTCTCGCGTCGCTTGCGTCGTTTCGCCTGTCGAGCGAGCAGGGGCTTTCTGGTTGTTTGCGGTAGCAGCTGTTCTCGCCGACGCCGGCTCGTCCCGGGGATTGACAGCGGCCTCAACCCTGCCGCACTCGCCCCAGTACACGTCCGTAAGACCGACCGTCGCGTTTATCCGGGCACAGCGGGAACGTGACGCCGATGGAGCGTCTCCACGCCCGGTACCCGTTCTTCGCGGCCGCCCGCGAGGCGGTCGACGCGGCGGCGGTCGACCTCGGCGAGCTGGTAACCCGGCCCGACGAGCCGGCGGTCGACCGCGCGGTCGACCGGGTGGTGTCGGCGCTCACCGACCACACCATCGGCGAGCCACACGGGGACGACCGCATCGAACTCCTCTCGTATCCGGTCGCCCGCGTGGTCGTCTCGCTCGTCGACGACCCCGTCGTCACCCGGACGTACGCGAAGGCCGAGGCGGCGACCGCCCACGAGCGCGTGCTCGCCGACCTCGACGGCGGGGACGACCTCAAGTTCACCACCAACGACACCGACCTCACCGTCGAACGACTCCTCGCCGAGTTCGACCTCGAGGACGAGGTGGTGCCGACCGAGGACGGCTACGAGGTCGCCGTCACGCGGTACCTGCAGCTCGCGGCCGACCTCGACGACCCGGACTGGCGGCTCCCGCGACGGAGTCTCGCCGCCGGCGACGTGCCGGTCACACGCGACGAGCTGCTCGAACTGCTCCGGGCGGCCATCGAGGAGCGGGTCGCCGCCGGGCTACCGTTCGCCGTGCCGGACGCCATCGCCGCGGAGCTCGACCACGCCGTCGCCGCCGTCGAGGACGTGCTCTCGGACCCCGCGATTCCGACCGAGTTCGCCGATGTCGACCCGGCGGCGTTCCCACCGTGCATGGACGCGTTGCTCGAGCGAGCCCGCGCCGGCGAGGAGCTCCCCGACCACTCCTGGTTCGTCCTCCTGTCGTTCTGTGCGACGGTCGGCATGCACGCCGAGGAGGTCGTCGCCATCGTCGACCCGGGCGACGAGACGGTCGCCGAGCGCATCCGCTACGGTGTCGAGCGCGTCGCGACGTCGGAGGGAGAGATCGCGTACCCGCCGGTATCGTGTGCGACCATGCAGACGTACGGCGACTGTGTGAACAAGGACGAGACCTGCGAGACAATCGCGCACCCGCTGTCGTACTACGAGACGCGACTCGCGGCCGACGACTGATTACTCCTCGTCGTCCGGGTTGAGCCAGTACTGGCGCGTGTAGCCGACGATGGCCATCAGGACGACGAAGCCGGCGATAGCGTAGGCGAGCATCTGGCCTCCCTGGGTACTCAGCACACCCGTGTCGTTCCCGTAGGCCATCCCGACGTAGGCCATGGCGGCGATGACTGCCAGGACAGAGGCGCCGGCGACCACGACCTCCTTGACGGTATCAGCGTCCATCTCGTGTCGGCGTTTCAGTGGCCGGGACAAAAGCGTGTCGTACTCACGCTACCGGCAGCGTCATCGGCTCGAACGACAGGAACGCCGTCTCGTAGCCCTCGTGGCGGGCCACCTGCGGCGGGATGGTCACCCGGAGCTCGATCTCGTCGCCGGACTTCAGGGCGTCGAGGCCGCCGGCGTAGTGGTAGCCGAGTTCGGGGTCGAGGACTGCGCCGAGCTCCCCGTCGAAGAGGGACTCGCCGTCGCGGACGACGGTCATCTCGAGACCGAGCCGGGGAATCAACATCCCGTTGTGTGGCGTCCGCGGCGAGACGGCGACGTGGGTGCCACCGCCGAACCGGTCCGCCTCGACCGCCTGCACGACGAACTGTGCGTCGCCGGCGCTGGCGGTACCGACGGTCGCTCCCGGCAGCTCGTCGGGCGACGGGGCGATTCCCAGCGGCATGTCCATCATCGTCATCGCGTCGACGGCGGTCCGGTCACCGGCCCGGTCGGGCGTGTTCTCGTAGGAGATGTTTTGCTTCTCGGCCTCGCTGTAGGAGAGGTCGAGGTCGATGCTCGTCGACTCCGTGAACCGACCGTCGAACGAGCCGGTCGTCTCGACGCCGCTCAGGCCTCCGATGTCGACCTCGACGGTGTAGTTCGCGGTGCCGTCGAGCGCGAAGTTCGCACCGTAGTGAAAGCCCATCGGCTGGGAGAGCATCGGGTAGATGACCTCCTCGGAGACGACCTCTTCATCCTTCGTGACGGCGATGCTGACGCCGGCGTCGGGCACGACGACCCCGGTCTCGGGGTCCCAGACCGCCACCATGACGTGGGCCGCGTCGTCGGACCGGATGGAGTGCTTCGTGACCGCCGAGCCGGAGACCGTCCAGAACCGGTGTGGATAGCTGTACATCACGGCGGCGGCGAAGTCGCCCGACTGTCCCATCTCCTCCATCTGCATCCCCTCGACGTGCGTGGGATGGTAGACGGCGTCCGGGCGGTCCGAGAGGACCGGCGGCTGTCCGGCTGTCCGTGTCTCCAGCAGCCCGAAACAGCCGGCCAGCCCGGCGCTCGTCGTCCCCGCCGCGGCGGCGAGGAACGTGCGTCTGTTCATGCCCGTGTCTCGGTGACTGACGGAAAAACGGCTTCTGGTTTACCCGTCGAAACGGCGGTTCCGGCGGCTACTCGGGGCGCGGGGTCGGGAGTGCACGGTGCGTGCGGGGCGGCAGGAGGAAGTTCCCGCGTCGCTTGACGAACGTGTACTCCTGGATGCCGTTGTTGACGCGCTGGCGGATGGTCGGGGTGTCGGTCAGGTCCTCCCCCGCCATCGATGTCTTCGTCGCGACGAAGTCGCTGATTCCCTCCTGAACTGCGAGGAAGTGCAGGCCGGCCTCGCCCTTGTCGGTCGAGTCGAAGTCGCGTCGGAGGATGATCGGCCGGCCGTCACGGCGTGCCCGGGCCGTCTTCTGTGCGTGGCCGACGCGCCCGGCCGAGCGGGCGTCCTCCCTGACCGTCTCCGCACAGTCGCCGGCGCCGGAGTCGTCGCCGAGGTTCTCGCCGACGCCCTCGACGGTTCCCTCGTCGGCGTGGGCGGGGCAGAACATCTCCGCGACGCGTTCGTCCTGGTCCTGCTCGACGTACCAGTCGTCGAGCCGGAGCCGGATGCGCGAGACGTGTTGGGTGGTCGCGCCAGCGAACGGTCCCTCGGAGATGGTGACGTCCTCCTCCGTCGCCTGGTTCTTGTCGAAGCCGGACTTGAACCCCATGTAGAGCGGGGACTCCTCCGGCACGTCGGCCTCGTCGGGGATGCCCGACACGTCGCTGTTCTCCGCCGGCAGCCCGCCCCCGACGAAACCGGTCCGGCGGCCGGGGAACTCGTCGGGAAGGTCGAGCACGTCGCCGAGGTGAGCGTCCATCTCGACCCCGTTGGCGGTGTCGCTGTGGCCCTTCAGGGCCTCCTCGGCCTCGAGCAGGGCCGCGCCGCTGTCGCTGGCGAGGTGGACGACGACGTCGTTCGTGTCGAGGTCGGGGTCCTCGAACGAGGTGAGCGCCGCCGGCTCGGGCAGGTCCACGGAGTCGGGGAGGGACTCGTCGAACCGGTCGAAGTAGCGCGGCGAGTAGCCGACGGTGAACAGCAGCCCCTCGTTCGACCACTCGAAGGCGCGTTCGAGGCTCTGGAGCGCGGATTCGACCGTCTCACGCTCGTCGGCCGTGGGTGTCCCGTCGCCGGCGTAGTCCGCGTACAGCAGGACGTGGTGACTGGCGAGCACGTGGTTGCCGTGGTCGTCGCTCGGGAGGGCGCCGTTCCAGGCGTGCTGTCGGTCGGGCAGGCTGGTCGGGTCGTCCGTCCCGGTCGGGATGGACTCGGCGCCGTCGCCGAACCGACCGAGACAGGCAGAGAGGGCACTCATGCCGCCGATGGCGACCGCCGCCTTGACGAACTCGCGGCGGTCGATTCCGCGGCTCTCGCTGGGGGTCATTGCGATACATTTGGAACTCTCCAGCAAAAAACGGCGTGGTGCGCGAGTCGAAAGGGCGAACAGGCGACGAGCAGCGCTCGCGCCGGGGGTCGTCGCACACCCGTCCAGGCCGCCGGCGCGCGTCGGTCAGGACACGCCGGGACTGGCCGCGTGTTCGGCTATAAACTACTCGGCGAGCAGCTCGTCGACCAGCAGCGTGAACCGGTCCACGAGGCGCGCGGGCATCGTTGGTGTCACGTCCGAGAGCAGTTCGCCGGTGCGTTCCGGGGCGGCGAGGACCAGCGTGACGCGGTTGTGTGCGTCACGCCGCTTCTCGACGAGGCCCGCCTCGACGAGGTTGTCCACGTGGTGCTCGAGCGTCGAGCGGGCGATGCCGACCTCCTCGGCGACCGTCGCCGGCCCCAGCGGTCCGTCCTCGATGAGCGTCACCAGCACCTCGCTGGTCGTCTCCCGGCGGATGAGCGCGACGGCCGCGCGGTCGAAGGCGTCGTACCCCGGTGGGTAGTAGTGCGTCCGTCCGAACAGCTCCTCGCGGACGACCCGCCCGGTGTCCACGAGGTCGCGCACGTGGTACTGGACCTGCCCCGGCGCGACGGGCAGTTCCCGGACGAGTTCGTTGAAATGTATTCCCGGCGTCCCCTCGATCTCGGTCGCGATGAGTACTCTCGTCTCTGTCATTGGTTCAGTCCCGTTCCCTGCCGGAGCGACCGCGCGTACCACACCGCACCGACGACGAGCGCCGTCATCGCCACGTCGAGACCGTGCTCGACGAGGTGGTGGGTCGCGTCCGGAAGCATCCCCAGCATCGTGACCCACGCCACGGCCGAGCGCGCCGCGATGGCGGCCAGCGCGAGCACCACGAGCAGATACGGCCGCGAGCGTCGGCGGACGTAGGCGGCCAGCCCGAGTCCGAGCAGGATAGCCGACCCGAGCGCGGCCAGACCGACGACCGCGAGCAGTACCGGGTCGACGATGGTTGTCTGTGCGTGGAGCGGTGTGGCCCCCGGTGGGAAGCCCATTTGACCGCTGTAGGTGTCCAGGACACCTCAATCGTTCGATTCGGGTGGAAGACTTACGTACCCACGACCCCTATTTCTACTCGAAACCGAACCGTGCTGAATCGGACGGTTCGATAAAGGAAACCCATGGCGCACACCAGAAGCACACCCGAGTCGGTGCGGCCCGACTCGTCGCCCCCACCGACGGCAGACACCATGTCACGGTACACGCGTCCCGTACCCGTCGACGCCCACCTCGACCCACGGTCGCGGCGGGCACGAACCGAACCGATGGCCGTCGCCCCGCTCGGGAGCGGCCGCTACGCCGTCGCGACCGAGCACGGTGCGTACCTCGTCGATGTCCCCGAGCACCGCTGTACCTGCCCCGACCACGCGTTCCGCGGCGAGCGCTGCAAGCACCTCCGGCGGGTCGCCATCGAGATCACCGAGGGCGCAGTGCCGCCGCCGAGTCACGTCGCCGCCGGCTGTGCGGTCTGTAGCACGACGACGTTCGTCCACCGGGACGCGCCGAGACCGCACCTCTGCGACCGACACGCGCTCTCCCGCGGCGACCTCGCCACGGACCGCGAGACGGGCGCGACCGTCCTCGTCGTCGGCGTCTCGCCGCGCCGGGCCGACGAGGTCCGCATCGAGAGCCACGACTGCACCGTCGCCGAGTACGAGACGAACCGCTCGTATCCCGGGGACGACCCGGTCGTGACCGCCGTGTTCCCGGCGGGGGCCGAGTTCGACGACGGCACGACGCCGGACTCGCTCCGGCTCTACTCGTTCCCGGTGTCGCGGCTCCGGCGGCTCGACACCGGGAACGAGTGAGGCCGACCGGGCCCGGGTTCAAGTAGCAAGGCGGGGCCAACACGGGCGTGCCCTGACGATTTTCCGTCCGGCGCGACGCGGTCGCGCGGTGTGTCGCCGGACGTCCCCGAGCGCCGCCGGCACCCGCTGCGCCACAGCACCGCCTGTCCGCCTACTCGTACTCCCCGAGGTCGCGTTTCCGCGACCCGCCGACGAACTCCTCGAAGTCGGTCCCGTCGGCGAGCGCCGTCTCCTTCTTCACCCGGTAGTTCCCCCCGTCGGTCGTGTGCAGGTCCGCCGGGTGGAAGAAGTACCAGTCCTCGCGGTCGAAGCGGACCCCGATCCTGGCCTTCGCGCCGAAGTTCTGCGAGAAGTAGAGCAGCGCCTCGACCTCCTCCCCGTCGAGGTAGATTGGCCGCCCCGAGGAGGACTTCGCCTCGATGGCGTAGAACCGCTCGCCGTCGCCCGCGAGGACGTCCGGTAGCTCCCGCTCCGTCGCGCTCCCGCTCGCCGGCGCTCGCATCACCGCGAAGCCGGACTCGTCGAGGCGGTTGACGAGCTCGCGCTCCCGCCTGTCGCCCTTGCGGTTGGAACTCATGAGGATTCCTCGGCGAGCGGCGAATAAAAATGACCCGTCGTCGGCTGCGGGTGCGTCGGACTACACCGCGTCGTCCTCGACCGGCTCGGTGCCTCTGTCCGCGTCCATCCGCTGTTCCTCGGGGTCCCCGTCGTCGTTCTCCACGGCCTCGATAGCTGCAGCAGCAGCGGCGGCCACGTCCTCGGTGTCCGCATCGCCCGCGACGCCATCCTCGCCGGGAGCGTCAGCTGCCTCGTCGGCCTCGTCGATGTCGTCATCTGCAGCGTCGGCTGTTTCCTCGTCGCCGTCCGAGTCGTCGCCGTCCGGCGGCTCGCCGTCCCGGGACAGCCCGGAGTCCTCGTCGTCCCGCTCGCCCGCGTCGACGGGTGCTGGCTCCGCGCTGGCGTCGTCCGCCATCTCTGTGACGTCCGTCTCGTCGCCGGACTCGTCTCCTGGCTCGTCCACGCCCAGGTCGATGTCGCCGGCTCCGAGGTCCGCCTCGGCACCGAACTCGTCGCCTTCACTGTCCCGGTCGTCGGTGGCGGCCTCGGAGACGACATCGTCGCCCGCTTCCCCAGGGGCGTCGGGTTCGCCCTCGTCCTCGGCTGCGGCTTCGTCGTCGGTGACAGTCTCAGCGGGGGTGTCGTCTGCCTCCGCAGCGGCACCGGGTGCCCCGTCGACCGTCTCGGCAGCCGGGGACGGTTCGGGCTCGTCAGCCGTCGACTCGTCCGCGGCCGCGTCCGTGTCCGGCGCCTCGACGGCGTCGCCCTCGTCGCCCTCACCGGGTTCGCCGCCGCCGCCGGAGGCGACCGCATCCGCACCCGGAACGCCGGTGTCGGCTTGGCTGTCACCGACCGGCAGGATGTCGCCGGGCTGGAGGTACCACCAGCCGCCGAGCAGCAGCGCCCCGAGGAGGAAGGCGCTGAGCGCGATGGACGCCGCGCCGGTCGCGGCGAGCACCAGCGAGAGGAGGATTCCGCCGGCGCCAAGCGCCAGCAGCATCACGGCCCGGAGGTTCGTCTCGATGCGCTCTTCGATGACGGCGTCGACGTCGGCCTGCGTGACGTACTCCGCCTGCAGCGTCTGCTCGATAGCAGCGACATCGGTCTCCGTATCGGTACGGAGGTCGGTGACGCGCCCGGTCAGGTCGTCCCGCACCGTGTCGGTCGCGGCCTCGCGTTCGGCCCGGAGCGCCTCCACGTCGGCCACGAGGTCCGTTCGGACCGACTCTATCTCGGCCCCGAGTTCGGAGCGTGCCGCCTCGACCTCGTCGCCGAGGTCCGAGCGGGCGGCGTCGACGGCGCTGTCGAGTTCGCTCCGGACCGTCTCGAACTCGTCGCTGGTCGACGCCTCGTGCTCGCCGACGCGGTCGCGGAGCGCGTCGAGGGCGTCGGCGCGAGCCGCCTCGTCGTCGAGTTCGGCGAGATGCTCGTCGGTCTCGGTCAGCGACTCTGCGGTGGCCATCCGGGCCTCGACATCGTCGACGTCGTCCGCGAGCGCGTCGAGGTCGCCGGCACGGGCGGCGGCCTCGTCGAGTTCGTCGACACGGCCCTCGAGCTGCTCGACCGTCTCGGACCGGGCGGCATCGGTCGCGAGGTCGTCGAGTCGCGACTCCAGCGCCGCGAGTCTGTCGACCTCGGCCTTGGCCTGGTCGAGCGTCTCGACGGCGTCCCGGACGGTCTCGAGGTCGCTCTGGGCGGCGGCCCGCTCGTCCAGGTCGGCCAGGTCCGCGCGGGCCTGCTGGACGTCTGCCGCGTCGGCCTTGAGTCCGTACAGCTCGGCGATGCTCTCGTCGAGCTCCTCGATCTCGTCCTCGAGCTGGTCGCGGCGCTGCTGGACGCGGTCGCGGAGGCGGTCCAGGAAGGCCGCGGTCGATTCGGACAGCTCGAGGTTCAGCGCCGACGCGATGGCGTCCCGGTCACCCTCCGGGAGTCGCCCCTCGCGCAGCTCGGCGGCGAGGACGGAGCCGACCGGCTCGCCATCGCGTGCTGCCGGAGCCGGTTCGGACGCCGCCGGCTCCGACGGCGTCTCTGTCTCCTCGGAGTCGTCGCCGACGTCGTCGTCGTCGAACACCGACGATGTCTCCGCTTCGCCGGGTGCCGGCTCGGCCGCCCCGTTCGGGTCGTCCAGCGAGAGCGTCTCGACCGTCTCGTCCGCTGCGTCGTCGTCGGCTTCGTCGGCCCCGGGGCCGTCGTCCGCGTCGCCAGCCTCGGGCTCGTTCACGCTCATCTCCTCGCCGTCGACGTTCAGGGTGGAGACCGCTTCGCCGTCGGCGGCGCCGGCGTCGTCGCCGTCCACCGTCACCGCTATCGACGGCTCGTTGAGGAACGGCTCGGGGTCGTCGAGCGACGAGCGTCGGACGCCGTACACCGTCGTCACCGACTCGTCGGGGTCGAGACGGCGGCGATACGCGATGTCGTGTGGCCCGGTCCGTCGCCAGTTCTCGGCCTCGTAGTCGTCGTGGAAGCCGAACTCGTCCGGCTCCAGCGACGGCGGTGTCGAGTCGCGAAGCGCCAGTGTCACCGGTTCGTCGCGCATCGACGCGACATCGTACGTCACGACTGGCACTGCAGCCCCCCGGTCAGTCACCCACTTCCGAACCCGGACGCCCCCCTCGGCGACCACCACGGCATCACCGTCCGCTGGTGGCCAGTCGACTGATTCCTCGTCCGCCGATAGTTCGTGTTCCTCGCTCACGTTGGTACATCAACATCCTCTCCCCATTTCATCCTATCGGAAGGTTTCATGGAAATTAAGAGTTCAACGGGGTAAATTGATGCAAACCGAGGTGTGCGGCCGGAAAAGCCCGTACCGACCTAGGTTCCGTGCTGCCAGGAGCCCATGTACTCTGTCTGGGCATCGGTCAGCGAGTCGTAGTCGACGCCCTCGGCCGCGAGCTTGATCTCGGCGACCTCCCGGTCGAGTTCGTCGGGGACCTCGTGGACCCCGGCGTCGTAGGCGCCGCCGTTCTCGACGAGTTCCCGCACGCAGACGGCCTGGACGCCGAAGGACTGGTCCATGACCTCGACGGGGTGGCCGAGCGCGATGGGCGAGGCGAGGTTGACGAGGCGGCCCTCGGCGAGCACGTTCAGCCGTCGGCCGTCGTCCATCTCGTAGGCCTCGACGCCGTCGCGAGCCTCGTACTGGTCGACCGCCATGTCCGAGAGCGCGTCGAGGTCGACCTCGATGTCGAAGTGGCCGGCGTTCGCGAGCAGGACGCCGTCTTTCATCCGCTCGAAGTGCTCGGCGGTGATGACGTCGCGGTTGCCGGTGACGGTGAGGAACACGTCGCCGACCTCGGCGGCCTCGCTCATCGGCATCACGTCGTAGCCCTCCATGTGCGCCTCCAGGGCGCGACGGGGCTCGACCTCGGTGACGATGACGTCCGCGTTCTGGCCGCTGGCCTTCTTCGCGACGCCGCGGCCGCAGTCCCCGTAGCCCGCGACGACGACGTTCTTGCCGGCGTAGGAGAGGTTCGTCGTCATCGCGATGGTGGCCAGCGAGGACTCGCCGGTGCCGTGGACGTTGTCGAACAGTCGCTTCATCGGCGTGTCGTTGACTGCGAAGACTGGGTAGTCGAGCGCGTCGTCGTCGTCCATCGCGCGGAGGCGGTGGACGCCGGTCGTCGTCTCCTCGGCGCCGCCGACGATGGAGTCAATGAGCTCCGGGTGGTCCTCGTGGATGGCGGCGACCATGTCCATCCCGTCGTCGACGGTGATGGTCGGCTCGATGTCGATGACGGCCTCGATGGCATCGTAGTACTCCTCGTCACCGACGCCGCGCTTCGCGTAGCTCGTGATGTTCTCGTGGGTGTCGAGCGCCGCGCTCACGTCGTCGTGTGTCGACAGCGGGTTGCAGCCGGTGATTGCGACCTCCGCCCCGCCGTCGGCGAGCAGCTCGACGAGGTTCGCGGTCTTCGCCTCGACGTGCATCGCCATGCCGATGCGCTGGTCGGCGAACGGCTGGTCGCGCTCGAACTCCTCGCGCAGTGCGTTCAGGATGGGCATGTGCTGGCGTGCCCAGTCCATCTTCCGTCGTCCCTCGTCGCGAGCGGCCTCGATGTCGTCGAGTTGCTCGCTGATCGGCGGGTACTGACTCATACCGTCTGGGAGGGGTAGCTGGTGGAAAACCCTACCGGAGTCGGCTGGCGAAGCTGCCGCTCGCACGGCCTTCGACGACGTGTGTAGGGCGCACGATTTTAGGCCCGGGTCTGCTAGCCCCGCCCATGACTGAACGTGACGGACCGGACGGGGTGTCCTCGGAGTGAGCGGCGAGGGCGACGCCTCCGTCCGAGCGACGGAGCCGCCGACCGGTGCGGCGTTGCTCGCCGCTGCGGACACCGGTGTCGTCGTCTTCGACGCCGACGCGCGCGTGGTCTGGTCGAACGAGGCGGCGACGCGGTACCTCGATGTCGACGCTGCAACTGTCGAGGGGCTGTCCGCGGCGGCGTTCGCCGAACGGGTCGCCACCCGGCTCGCCGACGGCGACGCGTTCATCGAAGCGGTGACCGAGGGGGGCATCGACGGCCCGGACCGAGCGCTCCACATCGTCGAGGGCCCGGCGGAGCGGTGGCTCGAACGTCGCACGCACCCGATAGAGGACGGGGAGTACGCGGGCGGCCGGGTCGAGTGCTACGTGGACGTCAGCGACCAGAAGCACGCGCTCGACCGGCTCGACCGGCGGGAACGGACGCTCCGTGCCGTCCACGATGTCCTGCTCGACCGGTCGCGCCCC
This sequence comes from Haloarchaeobius iranensis, assembly GCF_900103505.1. GTDB lineage: Archaea > Halobacteriota > Halobacteria > Halobacteriales > Natrialbaceae > Haloarchaeobius > Haloarchaeobius iranensis. The sequence continues at coordinate 113,512 of NZ_FNIA01000001.1, read as the reverse complement.
CTCGACGACCGGCTCGACGAGCTGCTCGGCGTGGCCGGCCGGATGCTGGGCGCGGAGCACGCTGCGTTCGCCCGGCTCGGCGACGGTCGCGTGCTCGTCGAGAACGTCACCTCGAGCCTCGATGCGGCCGTCGAGCCGGGCCACGCGATCGACACGGGCGAGACTGTCGCGGGCGTCGTCGCCGAGCGGGACGCGCTGGTCCAGGCCGACGGGGCGACCGAACGGTGGCCGGGCCGCCGGCCGGTCGGCGTCGCCGGGGACGTGGCGCTCGACTACTACGTCGGCGTCCCGGTCGCCGTCGAGGGCGAACAGTACGGCGTGCTGTCGTTCGCCGGGACCAGCCCGAAGGAGGCGGGGCTCGACTGGGAGCTCACCCTGCTCGACATCACGGTGAACTCGCTCGGGCACGAGATCGGCAACAGCATCAGGGAGGACCGCGCCGAGGAGCAGCTCCAGCAGGCCCGACGCGAGTTCGAGTCGCTGGTGCAGGACGTCGAGGACTACGCCATCTTCCGGCTGGACGTCGACGGGCACGTCGAGAGCTGGAACCGCGGCGCGGAGGCGATCAAGGGCTACGAGCGCGAGGAGATCGTCGGCGAGCACGTCCGCACGTTCCACACCGAGGCCGACCGTGAGACGGGGTACGCCGAGGAGCTGCTCGAGCGGGCCCGGGAGCGAGGCCGGGCGCTCGACACGGGCTGGCGGGTTCAGGCGGACGGCTCGCGCATCTGGGTGAACGCCGTCATCACGGCCCTGCGCGACGACGACGGCGAGTTACAGGGGTTCCTGAAAGTCACCCGCGACATGACCGAGCGCCGCGAGCGCGAGCAACAGCTCGAACACGAGCGCGAGCGGCTTGAGTTCGTCAACCGCATCATCCGCCACAACCTCCTCAACGGGATGAACGTGGTCGAGGCACGGGCGAACATCGTCGAGGGCCACGTCGACGACGAGGTCGCACCACACCTCGCTACCATCCAGGACCGCGTCGAGGACATGACAGACCTCATCGAGACGATGCGGACGTTCATGAAGGCCATCGTCGAGGGCGAGGAGCACGAGCCCGAGCCGACCCCGCTGGGCGACGTGCTGGCCGCCGAGGTGTCGAAGGCGAACCGCGCCTACGACGACGCGACGTTCGAACACGACGAACTCCCCGACGTGCCGGTGCTCGCCGACGACCTGCTTCCCGAGGTGTTCGAGAACCTGCTGACGAACGCGGTCCAGCACAACGACGGCCCGGCCGCCCGGGTCCAGGTCGAGACCGAGGTGAGTGACGACGAGGTCGTCGTCAGCGTGCTCGACGACGGCCCGGGTATCGACGAGTCGGTGATGGCGCACGTCTTCGAGAAGGGCCAGAAGGGGTTCGAGAGCCCCGGCACCGGCTTCGGGCTCTACCTCGTCCAGGAGATAGTCGACTCCTACGGCGGCCACGTCGAGGCGACCAACCGGGCGGTCGGCGGGGCGAAGTTCACCGTCACGCTCCCCCGGCTGGGGGACGGGGAGCAGGCCTGAGCAGCAGCCGGCACGTTTTATCGGGGTGCGGCGAATTGCTCGACGCATGACCCGGACAGAGCCGGATGGGGAGTTGCTCCGGGCGACCCTCGACATCTGGCACCCCGAGTGCTGGGGCATCTGCTCGACGGCGGAGACCGGCAGCAGCCTCGTCGGCCACGGGGCGGCGGTCTCCGGGGACTCGGCCTACGAACGCTGCACCATCTACGGGGGGTCGGTCGAGCACCTGGACCAGGCGGTCGCCGTGGCCCACGACTCGCCGTTCATCAGGAGCATCCACCCCCTCGACGACGGCCCGACGGGCGCGGCGCTCCCGGCGGCCGTCGGCCGTCGGGCCCGCGACGTGTTCATCGAGTACCCCGCGACCGACGGCATCGGGGCGGCGTTCGTCTCGCGTGGCTACGTCCTCGACGGGCAGTACCGCGTCGAGGACGGCATCGAGACGTGGGACCTTCTCGTCCACGCGAGCCGCGAGGCGTTCGAGCGCTCGCTCGACGAGATCCGCGACGAGCGCGACGCCGACATCACGCTCGAGCGCCTCTCGCCGGCAGCTGATGCGACGCGGGCGGGGCCGACCGGCGGCGACGACCGGACGCTGACGACGCGCCAGCGGGAGGTGTTCGCCCTCGCTCGCCGTCGCGGGTACTACGAGTGGCCCCGCGAGGTGTCCGCCCGGGAGCTGGCCGCCGAGCTGGACGTGTCGAAGACGACGCTCCTCGAGCACCTCCGGACGGCCGAGTCGAAGCTGCTCGGCGGCGGCCACTGACTGGTCGGGCGACCCTCCCATGAGAGGGAGACGTTGATGGTCCGTTCGCGAGACGTGTCGGTATGGACACAGCACACGACGGCACGCTCGCGACGGTCGGTATCCTGGGGGGTATGAGCAGCGAATCGACGGTCGAGTACTACCGCGGCGTCGACGCGGGCATCAACGAGGCGCGGGGCGGCCACGCCGCCGGGCAGGTGCTCGTCAGGAGCGTGAACTTCGCGGACATCGAGGGGTTCATCGCGGACGAGCGGTGGGACGCCGCCGGCGACTACCTCGCCGCGGCCGCGGAGGACCTCGAAGCCGGCGGCGCGAACTTCGTGGTCATGGCGACGAACACGATGCACCGTGTCGCCCCCGCCATCGAGGACGCACTCTCGGTCCCGTTCGTCCACATCGTCGACCCGACCGCCGGGGCCATCGCCGACGCCGGGCTCGAGACGGTCGGCGTGCTCGGCACCCGGCCGGTGATGGAGGGTGAGTTCTACGCCGACCGCTTCGCCGACCACGGTATCGACGTGATCGTGCCCGAAGCCGGCCGTCGCCAGCAGATCCACGACATCATCTTCGACGAGCTGACGAAGGGCATCGTGACCGAGGAGTCCCGCGAGGGCTACGTCGCCGCCATCGAGGAGCTCGTCGACGCGGGTGCCGAGGGCGTCGTCCTGGGGTGCACCGAGATCGAGATGCTCGTCGCCCAGGCGGACGTGCCCGGGACACCGCTGTTCGACACGACCGCGTTGCACGTCGCAGACGCCGTGGACCGCTGTCTCGGCGTCGCGGCGTCGCAGTAAGTGGAAGTGGCGGTCGGCGGCCCCGACCCGACCGAGGAACCGTGGCCGTCCGCACCGATGCGTTGGGGAAATCAGCTCGCGGTGTGGGCTTCGTCAGTCAGAAGAAGGGGAGGGCGGCGAGGATGCTTGCGTTCTGACCGTTGCCAGCTCCGTTCCCGCCGTCTTCTTCCTCGTCATCGTCGTCGTCGCCGTCGTCGTTCCCGGCGTGGTCCGGGGGACCCTGGCCGCCGTTCGTCTCGTTGTCGGTGTCGTCACCGTTCCCGGCGTGGTCCGGGGGGCCCTGGCCGCCGTTCGTCTCGTTGGCGGTCGTGTTGTCACCGCCGGGGCCCGCGTGGGCGGGCGGCCCGGCGTGCTCCGGCGCGTTACCGGGGTTGTGCTCGATGACCCACTCCGCGATGTGGAGGCCGGGTGCCGAGACGTTCGAGTCGTTCGTCACGTTCTGGACGTAGTCGGTGAGCATCCGGGCGAACTCGTTGTGGGCGTCCGCGGAGCTCTGGTTGGTCTCGTTGTCGTCTTGGTCGTCGGACTCGTTGTCGGGCAGTTCGGTCTCGTTGTCGTCCGTCTCGTTGTCGTCCGGGGTCAGGTCCGTGGCTGTGCTGTCTGCGGGCTGTGCTGGCGTCGCGCCCGCGGCCGCCGCCGCCGGAGCGGCGGCACCGACCACGAGCAGCAGTGCACCGAACAGCGCGAACGTCGTCTTCGTGCTCATCACGCTCCATGCTGTGACAGAGAGGGGGATAAACCCGTGAGCACGTTCATCCGGTTCATTCCGTTCGACCAAACCGTGAAACCGGCGCAGATACCGTTTCAACGTTTACAAATTTCTCTCGGCGTTCAATTCTCGAAGACACACCCCGATACCATCGCCGATGGACACTGTCAACAGGCCGATGATTTGATAGTCGTCGCCCACCGACAGCCGAGCATGCGAAGGGGAACGGGTGGGGACGGTGGACAGTCAGCGCCGGTCGGGACCCTGCTGATGGTCGCGCTGGTGCTCGTCGCGGCGGGGGCGGCCGGAGTCGTCATCTTCGACCTGTCGCCGGACCTGCTCGGCAACGCGCCGTCAGCGAGCATCGACGTCGGCGTCGAGAGCAACGGCCCGAACGCACAGACGCTCGTCATCAGCCATCAGGGGGGTGACGACCTCCGGATCGACGAGTTCGACGTGGTCGTCCGCGACGGCGGCTCGTCGTCGCGGCTGTCGCTCTCGTCGTTCCGGAACAGGTCCGGTGTCAGCGACGGCGTGGCCGACGCCGGCGACAGCCTCCGGGCGACGCAACTGCTCTCGGGACCGGTGACAGTCCAGTTGATTCACCGGCCGACCGACAGCGTCGTCAGCCGGCAGCGGGTCACGCTGCCGTCCGACGATGCCACGTCGGTCGTCGACTTCGAGAGCAGCGCACCCACGCAGTCGTTCGAGAGCAATCAGGACGGGAGCGGCTCGACGACGGTCGAGGACGGTGGCGCGACCGTCCGGCAGTCGGGCAACCAGTGGAAGTACGTCGAGCGGAACTACACCGTGACGGAGAACACGACGCTCGTCTTCGAGTTCAACAGCACCAGCCGGGGCGAGATTCACGGCATCGGGCTGGAGGACGACCAGCAACAGACGGGCGGCCGCATCGTCGAGGTGTACGGTGCGCAGGGCTGGGGACACAACGTCACCAACTTCGACGGACTGGAGCGGTACCAGGCCGGAGACGGCTGGGCTCGCTACGAGGTGCCCATCGGGGAACACTACACCTCGAACGGGTTCAACGCTTCAACGCGGTATCTCGTGTTCATCACCGACTGCGACGGCAACGTCGACCCGTCGAGCACCAACTGTCCGTCGAACATCGACGACGAGAAGCCCGCGAACTCGCGGTTCCGCAACGTCCGCATCTACGAGAACGACAGTACGGCGTCGCTCGCGTCGCCGGTGGTCGGGTCGTCTTACACACGTTGGACCAGGTCCGCCGCCGCCCTCTCCGCTCGCTCCAGCACCGCGTCCTCGTCCATCGTCAGCACCTCGCGGTCGCGCATGAGCACCGCGCCGTCACAGAGCGTGTGGCGCACGTCGCTGCCAGTCACGGCGTAGGCGAGGTGGCTCACGAGGTCGTGGCCCGGCGTCAGGTGCGGCGCGTCGAGGTCGACGACGACGAGGTCCGCCGCCGCGCCGGGTTCGATGCGCCCGCCGGGGAGTCCGGTCACCTCGGCACCGCCCTGCGTCGCCATCTCGACGGCGGCTTCGGCGGGCACCGCGCTCGCGTCGTCGGCCGCGAGCTTCCCGAGCATCGCCGCGTCGCGCATCTCGTCGAACAGCGAGAGGTCGTTGTTCGAGGCCGCGCCGTCCGTGCCCAGGCCGACCGAGACGCCCGCGTCGTGCATCACCTGTACGGGGGCCATCCCGCTCGCGAGCTTCATGTTCGACGCCGGGCAGTGGACGACGCCCGCGCCCGTCTCCGCGAGCAGCTCGTGCTCCTCGGGCGTGGTGTGGACGCCGTGGGCCACGAAGTCCTCCGGTTCGAGCAGCCCGTGCTCGCGGGCGTACTCGAGCGGCCGCATCCCGTGCTCCTCGACGATTGGGTCGACCTCGTCGGCCGTCTCGTTCGCGTGGATATGTACCGGGACGCCCGCCTCGCGGGCCTGCGGGACGTACTCGTCGAGGAAGTCGCTCCCGACGGTCGTCAGCGAGTGCGGCATGAACGCCGTGCTGACGCGGCCGTCGGCGGCGCCGTCGAACTCCCGCGCCACTGCGATGCTCTCTTCGGCGTCGTCGTGGGCCGTCTCGGCTTCCTTCGCGATGGTGACCACGCCGTGGCCGAGCCGAGCTCTGAGGCCGGCGTCCGCCACCGCGTCCACGATTTCGGGCACGTGGAAGTACATGTCCGCGAACGCGGTCGTCCCGGACTTGATCATCTCCAGCATGCCGAGCTCCGCGCCGACGCGTACGTCCTCGGGGGTCAGCTCGCCCTCCGCCGGCCAGATGTCCTCCTGCAGCCACGCGTCAAGCGGCTTGTCGTCCGCGTAGCCCCGCAGCAGCGTCATCGCGACGTGCGTGTGGGCGTTCACCAGCCCGGGCATGACGAGCCCGCCGCTGGCGTCCAGTTCCTCGTCGCCGGCGAGGTCCTGACCGACCGCGCGGACGACGCCCTCGTCGGCGTCGACGAGTACGTCGGCGCGCTCTACTGTGAGGTCCGGCAGAAGCACCCGTCCACCGGTGACTGCGAGTTCCATGTTGGGCGTGTTTTTCGCAGGGTGCGTCAAGACTCCATCGGGTACGGGTCGTTTCGTGAGGAGTGACTGGGGCGGTCGTGGAACTCTCTGGTGACGACGACAGCCAGAAAGCCCCTTCATCGACGTGAGTAGCTGGTACTGAGAACAGCCAGAAAGCCCCGAGTCGCTCGACTCCTTCGACTCGCCCCTTTCAGTCCCACCCAGCAACCGCACCGCACCTCACCCCTCCCCAGCCTCTTCGCTCGGTCGCAGGCTCCCTCGCTCATCCCTCGCGCGGATGGCTCGACGGGCTCACTGCGCTCGCCCGTCTCGCCAGCCGCGCGCCACCCGGCTGGATGGCCATCATCGCGGGCCAAAGGTTACAATCGTTGTAAACTCTGGAGCCGAGGTTGTCCGCCGAGTTCCGACGCCCGACGGACTCTTTTTTCCGGTGGCGACCGTAGCGCAACCCATGACCGACCGCCCCGACGACCCTCCAGACGGGGAGTCAGCGACGGAGCTGGCCGACACCGACGACGACGTCGGCTGGTCCTTCGACCGCGAGGAGTCCACCGAGTCGCCGGCCGAGCCCGCCGACCCGACCGAGACGGAGCCACCCGGGCACGACGACCCGCCGACGCTCTCGTGGGACGGGTTCGCGCTCGCCTGGCGGGAGCACAGCCGCTACACCGCGTTCGCGGCGGCGCTGTTCCTGCTGAGCATCCCGCTCGGCGTCGCGCTCTGGGAGGTCGGCTTCGACCTGTTCGGCGCGATGGGGTTCGACTCGCCGAGCGAGATGTTCCCCGACGACATCACCGCGCTGTTCATCTTCCTGAACAACACCCGCGCCTTCTTCGTGTTCGTCCTCGGGGCGTTGACGGGCGGCATCCTGACGACCATCGGACTGGTGTTCAACGGCGTGCTCGTCGGCTACGTCGTCACCCCCGCGGCAGCACAGGAGGGCTACGGCTTCGTGCTGCTCGCGCTGCTCCCCCACGGCGTCCTCGAGCTGCCGGCGCTGTTCGTCGGGGCCGCCATCGCGTACCGCTTCCTGGCGAACATCGTGCTGCTCGTCTTCGACCGGCGCGACCACTTCTACACCCGCGGCGAGCTGAAACGGACCGGGCTGCTCGTCGCCGTCTCGGTGGTCGCACTCGCCATCGCGGCCGTCGTCGAGATGCACGTGACGACGTGGCTGCTGGACCTGGTGTATGGATAGTCACAATCCTTAGAAACCACCAACGGCGTCCGGAAAATAAAAATATATAATCTTCATTGCCGGGAGACATTATATCGCAATGCATAACAAAAAATATTGCTTAAATAAAAATATAGAAATGTTTACCACTCTGTGATTATTTAAAGAAAACAATGTCTAGAAAACAGACTTCAAGAAGAGCTGTGTTAAAGAAGTCCGCCATTACATGTGGCCTTGTGGATAGTACATCAACATTCTCAAGAATAGTAAAAGGTTCAGATGGAATTGGTTTGATAGAAACTGGTTCTGAAGACGAGATAAAGAATTTATTAAAGGAAGGGAAGATAGATGAGGCACATAATATTGCTGACGAATACGGCGTCAATTATAATAGCAGTCAGTCTATCATTGGAAATGATAATTCCGGGGACGTCGGCACCAACGACTTCCTAGAGAACCCCGAAACAGGGAATTCGACAATGAGCTTAGGAGTCTACGAAAGTGGTGAAGGTGCTCATCGGTACACGTTTTTGTTATTAGACTTAGCCTATGGATTCGATGACGACTCCCCGGGACCAAAAGACGGAGTTGCAATTTCGTTTAGTGAAAGTATGTATAGGCCAATCGAAGAGAGTGAAGGCAGCTCTGACCGTTGTTCGGTGATGACATAGGTCAACATGGATATAGAGTAAAATACGATGATGTCTTTGTTGGAATGGATAATCAGCAGTGCTGGTTAGAACTTGACATCGAACCTCGGCCAGGAAAAGAAAACCACCCGACAACTGTGTACTCTGACTATGTTCACACGTGGTATCCCTGGGGAATTCCGTCTGGTTGGGGAGCCAGTTGGTCTCTTTCTGGCGCGGGAGTCCTCACATTAAGTGGACCGACTGGAAGGGTCGATACGTATCGGGCAGAAGACAATGTGAACTACGATCCGCAGGCCTAAATAAAATCAACTAACAGTTAATAGGTTCCAACCGACTGTCCCATCGATATCAATAGTAAACTGGATTGCTGGTCCGTCCAATCGTCCTGCTTCATTTTTGTTAAATGTACACTTCCGTATCTCGGCTGTATCACCATTGCTTAACTCAGCTTGGAATGCATACTCCCCAGGAAACTCTATGTACTCTGTGTATTTTTGTTTCTTTCCCGGGGCAATTGAATAACTACCACTTAGCCTTGTCTCAGGGTTAGGGACTTCTGTCGGAGCATTTGTCGCATGAAACTGTACTCCATGGGGTATAGAATCGCGATTTTCCAAGAATAGTGTACCAGGGGCAATAGCGTTGTCAAATAAAATAGAGCAACCACTCGTAGTTACTATACCACAAGACATCGCTATCGATAGAAACTTTCGTCGTGAGTGTCTAACCATGTGAGAGAATACAGTTTACCGTTTATAAGAACTATTATTTCAAACCCCCATATCAATATTCGATATATTTCGTCCATTGATATACGTTTTCCCTCCATCGGCTTTCTGCCCACACATCATATTTTATTGATAATATTTTGCATATGGTGCCGGTTCAAACCGGCAAGCACCGGGTGGATGGAAAGGCAGTTCCCGTCCGGACGCGAAGGAACGGCAAATGCGCATCGCGGTACCGAACAAGGGCCGACTGCACGAGCCGACCATCGACCTGCTGGAGCGGGCCGGACTCCACGTCGTCGACGGGGCCGACCGGAAGCTGTACGCGGACACCGTCGACCCCGACGTCAGCGTGCTGTTCGCCCGGGCCGCCGACATCCCCGAGTACGTCGCCGACGGCGCGGCCGACCTCGGCGTCACCGGCTACGACCAGGTCTGCGAGGCCGACGTCGACGTGACCGACCTGCTCGACCTCGGCTACGGCCAGTGCCGGCTCGTGCTGGCCGCGCCGGAGGAGGGCGACATCGAGACGCCGTTCGACCTCGACGGACGGACCGTCGCCACCGAGTTCCCGACCATCACGCGGAACTACTTCGAGGAACGCAACATCGACGCCGACATCGTCGAGGTGACCGGCGCGACCGAGCTGACGCCCCACGTGGACATGGCGGACGCAATCGTCGACATCACCTCGACGGGGACGACGCTGAAGGTGAACCGGCTGGCCATCATCGACGAGGTGCTCAAGTCGTCGGTCCGGCTCGTCGCCCGCCCGGACGTGGCCGACGACGGGAAGACCGAGCAGATCCGCATGGCGTTCGACTCCGTCATCGCGGCCGAGGGCAAGCGCTACCTGATGATGAACGTCCCCGAGTCGAACCTCGACGCCGTCCGCGAGGTCATCCCCGGCATGGGCGGCCCGACGGTGATGGACATCGCGGGCTCGGACAAGCTGGCGGTCCACGCCGTCGTCGACGAACGCGACGTCTTCGAGACGATCAACGAGGTCAAGCGCGAGGGCGCGAGCGACATCCTCGTCACCGAGATCGAGCGGCTGGTCGAGTAGTCGCCTCCGGCGTTCGGTTACGTCCCTGTCTGGGAGAACAGCAGCTGTGCGATCCCGACGACGCCGAGCAGGAACGCCTGCGTCAGCAGCGCGTCCGGCTCGAACACGTAGACGATGACGCCGGCGACGACCGGCGCGAGCCAGACACCGAGCAGCACCTGCTGCTCGGCGGCCTTCCCGACGACCAGCGCGAGGGCCCCGACGACCACGAGCGTGACGGCGAGCCCGGTCGCGTTCTGGATACCGCTCGCGGCGACGAGACCGACGATGGCGCCGGCGAGCAACAGCGACAGTCCGCCCCGGGCGACCTGGGTGCGGCTCGATGCGTCCATACGCCATCTCGGCGGAGCCACGACAAAAAGGCGGCCATGCGTGAGCCCGACCGGCCACCGTCAGGCCGGCGCGGTCGACAGCAGGGCGACGAGGTTGAACAGCGTGAACCCGAGGATGACCGCGACGGTGTAGTGGATGACCGAGACGAACGCGGTGAGCTTCGCGTCGAGGCGGTAGACGAGGCTGATGGCGACCCCGTCGGCCACCAGCGTCACCGGGAGGACGACGGCGGGACCGTACTGCTGGAGCAGCAGGGAGACGAGCGCGAGCATCGGGCCGACGACGAATGCGAGCTTGACCGGCACGTCGCCGAGGACGTTCCGTGCCGCGATGTGCAGCGTCACCGAGTAGAAGAGGGTGGCGACGACGAACGTCCCGACGTAGGCGGCGGGTGCCCCGGCCGACGGGTCCAGTTGCAGCGGCGTGAGACCGACCATGGCCGTGGCTAGCGGCCACGGTGTCATGTGCCTGCCGCTTTTCGGTGTCACCCGCGGTCCGAGGCGCCCCGTCGCCTCAGTCGAGCACCTCGACCCCGGTGAACTCGAACCGCGCCCCGCCGTCGCTCCCCTCGGTGACGTGGACGGTCCAGCCGTGGGCGGTGGCGAACTCCTCGACGATGGCCAGCCCGAAGCCCGTGCCCTGCTCGGTTGTCGTGTGTCCGGGGTCGAACACCCGGTCCCGCTCGGTGTCGGGGATACCCACGCCGTCGTCTTCGACGTAGAAGCCGCCGGGGAGCACGCCGACGGTGATGGCGACGGCGGCACCGTCCGCGGGTGTGGCGTGGTCGACACTGTTCCGGAACAGGTTCTCGAAGATGTGCTGGAGCCGTGTACGGTCGGCGCTGATGGTGGGCGAGTCCGTGACGGTCAGGGTCGCCTCGTCGGTCTGGACGACGTTCCAGCAGCGGTCGGCGAACGCCGCGATGTCGACCGGACTGGTCTCCTCCACGGCGTCGCCGTGTCGGGCGAGCCGCAGGGTGTCCTCGGTGATGCTCGCCATGCGGTCGAGTGCTTCCCGGACGTGGTCGAGGTGCTTGCCGTCGCACTCCTCGGCAAGCAGTTCGAGGTTGCCCTGGGCGACGGTCAGGGGGTTACGGAGGTCGTGGCTGACGACGCTCGCGAACTCCTCCAGGCGCTCGTTCTGTCGCCGGAGCTCGCCCTCGAACCGGAGACGGTCGAGCGCCCGCGCGGTGTGCGAGACGAGCAGCTCCGCGAGTTCGAGGTCCTCCTGCGAGAAGGCGTTCGACTCCGTCGCGACGGCCTGGAACACCGCGCTCTCGCCGACGGGGACGCTGATACCGGACCGGTAGCTCGCCTTGGCGGGCTCGGCGGTCTCGTCGTCCAGCACGTCCTCGACGAGCGTGGGCTCGCCGGTCTGGTACGTCTCCCCGGCCAGACCCTGATCGGGACGCATCCGGCGCGCTCCGTCGTCGGGCGCACCGGCGGAGAGCGCCTTCGGGACGAGCCAGCCGTCGCCGGCGACCAGGATGCTGCACATCTCGAACTCCAGGATGGACTCGGCGGCGTCGATGGTCCGTTCGCAGGCGGCTTCGACGGTCTCGCACTCCTGTATCTCCGTCGCGACCTGGTGGAGGGTCGCCAGCGCCGCCTCCCGCTCGTGGCGCTCGTGGACGTCGGTGACCGTGACGAGCGACCGTTCCCGTCCTTCGATCTGGACCTGCGTGGCGTCGACCTCGACCCAGCGGGTCGTCCCGTCGCTGCGTTCGTCGGGCCACTCGAAGGAGAACTCGGGGTCCGCGACCGCCCGTTCGAGGAGTTCGACGCCGCGTTCGGCGTCGTACCCCGGGACGTCGGCGGTCAGCTCGTCCAACGTGATGTCGCTCAGCGTCTCCCGGTCGTAGCCGAGCATGTCGCAGTACTCCTGGTTCACGTCGACCACGGTCCCGGTCTCGACGTCGCGAACGGTGAGCCCCACGTCGGTGTTCTCGAACACCGCCCGGTAGCTCACGCGCGAGCGGGCCTGCTCGACGGCGTTCTCGATACGGTTCGCGAGCAGTGCGAACTGGTCGCTGCCACCGCCCTTGCGGAGGTAGTCGGTGACACCGGCCGAGATGGCCTCGCTGGCGATCTCCTCGCTCCCCCGGCCGGTAAAGAGGATGAACGGGAGCTCCTCGTTGCGCTCGCGGACGGCGGCGAGCAGTTCCAGCCCGTCGGTCTCCGACATCTCGTAGTCGGAGACGACGCAGTCGACGTCCTCCCGTTCGAGCAGGTCGAGCGCCTCGGCGGCGTTCGTGGCGGAGATGACGGTGATGCGGTCGCTCTGCCGCCCGAGCAACTCGGCCGTGAGGGCGATGAACTCCCCGTCGTCGTCGACGTGGAGGACCGTCATCGCCGCTGGCTCCGCGGACATACCCGTCACCTTGCGTTCGACAGCAATGTCTCTTCTGGGGATGCGTATCACCGCGAAAGAGGAGTGGAAAGAACCGTCGAGCTACTCCAGCAGGCCGAGGTCTTCGAGGCGCGAGACGATCTTGTCGACGGCGTGTTCGGCGTCCTCGGGCTTCTTCCCGCCGGTGATGACGAGCTTCCCGGAGCCGAACAGGAGTGCGACGACCTCCGGCTCGTCGAGGCGGTAGACGAGGCCGGGGAACTGCTCGGGCTCGTACTCGATGTTCTCCAGTCCGAGACCGATGGCGATGGCGTTGAGGTTGAGATTGCGGCCGAGGTCGGCAGAGGTGACGATGTTCTGGACGACGATCTCCGGGTCCTCGTTCACCTGGATGTTGAGGTCGCGGAGCTTGTCGAAGACGATACGGAGGCTCTCGTGGACGTCGTCTGTGCTCTTCGCGCCGGTGCAGACGATCTTCCCGGACCGGAAGATGAGCGCGGCGGACTTGGGCTCCTGCGTGCGGTAGACGAGGCCGGGGAACTGCTCGGGGTCGTAGTCGGCCCCCTCGAGGTCCATGGCGACGCTCTGCAGGTCGAGCTCCTGGCCGATACCGGTCGAGGCGACGACGTTCTCGATATTTATAGTCTCCTTGGGGTCGGTCATAACTCGACTTAAAAGTCGTATTTAAGGTTTATAAAGGTTGGTGCCACGTGCCCGCACGGCGACAGACCGAACGACGGGACGGTCGTTCCCGTGCGACGGAATCGGTCAATACTGCCGATAAAAGGCCGGCTTGAACGCTCCTCGCCCGCCGGTGGCGGCTCCGACGTAAGCACGCGCCGCGTCCGCCAGTCGACACGCTGATTGCCCGCCCTCGCACACGGTTGGACGTGTACCTGCTGGAACTCGGCGGCGAGGACGACGCCTTCGCCGCCTGTGAGGCCGCCAGCGCGGCGACCGGCGTCGAGCGCATCGGCGACGGTCTCGCCGTCGCACACAGCGTCCTCCCCGAACGCGTCCGCGGACTGGCCTACACCCACCGCGCGAGCGAACTCGTCGGCCGGACCGACGCGACCGTCGACAGCGCGGTCGCCCTGCTGGAGGCCGCGCCAATCGACCGCCAGGGAACCGTCGCCGTCCGTTCCCGGGACGTGCGCGGCGACACCGGGGTCTCGACGAGTGACGCCGAGCGCGCGCTCGGCCAGGTGCTCGTCGACCGCGGGTTCGCGGTGGACCTCGACGACCCCGACCACGAACTGCGGGCGCTGTTCGCCCCGACCGTCGACGACGAGGACGACCCCCACGTGGGGAGCGACGGTGCGGCCGGCGAGGCCGGGGTCTGCGCCGTCGGCTGGCTCACCGCCGAGTCGGCCCGCGACTTCGGCGACCGCAAGCCCACGGACAAGCCGTTCTTCCAGCCCGGCAGCATGGACCCCCTGCTCGCCCGCGCCGTCGCCAACGTCGCCGGTGCGGCCGCCGGCCGTCGCGTCCTCGACCCGATGTGTGGCACCGGCGGCGTGCTCGTGGAGGCGGGACTCGTCGGCGCGGACGTCGTCGGCGTCGACGCCCAGTCGAAGATGGTCCGTGGAGCGACGGAGAACCTCGGTCACTTCCTCGACGGCGAGGGGAACCACCCGATTACAGACCCAGGTGACTGGCACGTCTGCCGCGGCGACGCCACCCGGCTCCCGCTCGTCGACGACGCGGTCGACGCCGTCGTCTTCGACGCCCCGTACGGCCGCCAGTCGAAGATCGAGACCCACGCGCTCGACGACCTCGTCGCCGGCGCCCTCACGGAGTCCCGCCGCGTCGCCGGCCGCGCCGTCGTCGTCGCGGACCGCGACTGGACCGGTGCCGCCAGACGCGCGGGCTGGACGGTCGAGCACGCCTTCGAGCGCCGCGTGCACCGGTCGCTGACCCGCTACGTGCTCGTGCTCGACTAGTCGCCACCGTCGACGGCAGCCCGTGCCGTCGCCTGCAACCGCTCGTCCGCGTCGGTCTCGATCCGGACCGACGGCACCGGAACCGGCTTCCCGTCGTCCCCGACCGCGACGAAGGTGAAACACGCCGCAGTCGTCTGCTCGGTGTCGCCCGACCGCGGCTCCTCGCGGTACGCCCGCAGGAACACCCGGACGCTCGTCCGGCCCGCGTCGAAGACGTACGCGTCGATGAGCGCCGTCTCGCCGACCGGGATTGGCCGCTCGAAGGAGAACTCGTCGACCGCGGCAGTGACGCAGGTCTCGCCCGCGAAGCGCATCGCCGCCATCGCGCCGACCTCGTCCATCCACTTCATCAGGTTGCCGCCGTGGACCGCCTCGTAGTTGTTCGCGTGGTTCGGCTGGACCCGCTGGCGGTTCGTGATCCGCGTCTCCGAGAGCGTCTGCATACCGGCACAGTCGTACGCCACGGAGAAAGAGGGTTCCCCACCGGCCGAGGGTTGTTCAGTGATGCCGCCGCAACCGGGGCGTGGTCTGACCCACGCGGTCCGGCGGTCGAGGCGGGAGCGCGACGCGCCCCGGACCGGCAGCTCACGCGTCGCCTGTTCGCGGCCCCCACCGAGCCAGACAGCCGCTACGCCGTCGACCGACCCAGCTCCGCCAGCAGGTGTCCGAGGTGGACACGGTCGCTCGTGCCCTCGCTCATGTCGTGGTCGACTTCGCCCGCGAGCCGGTGGAGCCGGGCCAGCCGGTCGCCGTCGTAGCGCTTACGCCCCACCGTGAGTATCTCCGCCAGTACCTCGGCACCGCTGTACCCCTCGTCGACGAGCAGGTCGTCGAGCGTCGAGCGGGCGTCGGTGAAATCGCCAGCCTCGGCGTCGTCGAGCATCTCGCCGACCTCGTCGAGCGTGCCGACGTCGCCGAGCGTCTCGTAGGCGGTCTGCATCGTCAGCTCGTCCGCTCGCGAGACCGTGGTCTGTGCGGCGAGGATGGCCTCGCGGACGTCGCCGTCGGCGTAGCCGGCGACGTACTCCAGCCCGTCGTCGTCGTAGTCCACGTCCTCCGCCTCGACGATGCGTTGGAGCACCGTCACCAGCTCGTCGTTCGTCGCCGCCCGCAGCGGCACCTGGAAACAGCGCGAGCGGATCGGCGGGATGAGCTTCGTCGGCTGGCGGGTGCAGATGACGAACTGGGTCGTCCGGTGGTAGCGCTCCATCACCCGGCGGAGCGCCTGCTGGAAGTCCACGCGCACGTCCTCGGCGTTGTCCAGCAGGACCGTCTTGTAGCTCCCCGACACCGGCGCGTAGCTCGCGGACTCCTTCAGCACGTGGTTTATCATGTCCCGCTTCGAGAGCCGGGACTTCCCGTCGAGGAACGAGGCGAACCGGGGGTCGTTCTTGATCTCCGTCTTCGTCCGCCCGAAGAAGTCGGCGACGTTGATCTCCACGAGGTCGTTGTCGGGGTCGTCGTGTGCCTCGCGGCCGAGCGCCCGGACGCCAGCCGTCTTGCCGACGCCGGCCGGCCCGTGCAGCAGGAGGTTCAGCGGCTCGTCGACCGCCTTCTGCAGGTACTCCCGTGCGTCCGGCTGTGGTAGCTCCTCGAGCGACGGGGCGTGGGCGTCGGTCCACAGCGGCGCGTCCATCACGCGCCGGTAAGCGAGCGCCCGGTAAGAATCGGTCGGTTCTCAGGACGCGCGCCGACCGAGCAACACGCCACCGGCGAGCAGTGCGGCCGCACCGCCGACGAGCATCGGCGTCGAGAGACCCGTTCCGTTCCCGCCCGCCGCACCGCCCGGGGTGGCGGTGCCGGAGCCGACCTGCTGGTTCGCCGTGCCGGCTGCAGGGTCCTCGCCACCGCCGTCAGCCGTTGCTTGCGAGCCATCGCCGTGGGCCGTCACGCCGGCACCGTCGGCGACGCTGACGGTGCCGCTGTCGAGGCTCACGTCGACGTGGGCGCCGGCGGCGTCGTTGACACGGGTGTCGGACTCGACGAACGAGAGCGTCGAGCGCTCGCCCGCGCTCCCGACGACCTCGAACGTGATGGTCGCGAGCTGCGGGTCGTCGACGCCGTTCGCCTGGGACTGGGTGAGGAACACCCAGCCCGCCTCGTTGTCGACGTTCTGCACCGGGTCGGAGTAGTCCGCTCCGGAGACGCGTTGCACCTGGACGACCGACGGGTCGAACGTGACGTTGGCCTGGTAGCCGGCGACGTCCGAGCCGTCCGCCGCGAGCGTGACGGTAACCGTGTCGCTGGCCGACTCTGCCTCGGCCGAGGACAGCGAGAGGGTCGCGGAGTCCTGCGTGGCCGCGATCGGGACGGCCACGAGTGCGAGACAGAGGGCTACCAGCAGCAGTGTCGTTCCGTCGGGAAGGCGGTTCGTGGTCATGGGTCGTGTGGTGAAACCGGCGACCGGGTGTCCCCGGCCGCCCCTGGTGCCCGCCGAGCGGGCAGTACGCAAAGCCGCGTGCGTCGTCTTCGAAACAGCCCCGCACGGAGGCGAGGTGGTCGGCGAACGGTACGGCTGGATGTGCTGCCCCGGTCAGGCTTCGGCCTGCAGGCCGACGAGTTCGGAGGCCGTCATCGGCTGCGGTGCCGAGATGCTGCTCCCGACGATCTCCTCGAGGATGAGGGTCACGTCGGCGGAGGTGATCTGGCCGTCACCGTTCATGTCGGCACAGCTCGGGTTGAAGTTGGCCGGGTCGTCACCGACGATGTACTGCTGGGTGAGCGTCGCGTCCTGGACGGTGATCGAACCGTCGGAGTTGACGTCGCCAGCCGTACAGTCGGCGGTCTGGACCATCCCACCGGTCCAGTCAACGAGCGGCGCGGTACCGTTCGGGTGGGTGATCATCGAGCCGCCGACGTTCCAGGAGACTTCAGCCGACTGGTTGAAGTCGTCCATGAGCACGTCGAACTCGATCTCGGCCATCTCGGGGTTGTCCACGCCGGCCGCACCGGCCTGGGCCATGGAGATGGTGCCGTTCTCGTTGTCGATGTTCGTCACGGGGTCGGCGAAGTCGACGCCGTTGATGTCCGCGACCTGGAGCTTGGTCGGGTCGAAGTTCAGCTCGGCCTGGTAGCCGGAGACGTTGTCGATGTCGCCGGTCCAGACGGTGACGGTCGCGTCCTCGCCGGGCTGGACCGTCGTCTCCGTGACGTCGACCGTCCCGACGGGTTCGGGCGTGTCGGACGCGAACAGCACCGAGTTCGCGAGGATCTGGTCGGCCTCCTCGGTGAAGTCGCCGTCCTCGACGAACGTCTCACGGCCGAGCGTGGACGCCATGACGCCCCAGCGGTCCGCATCGACCGCGATGCCCGGGCCCTTCACACCGGCATCTGCGGTGTGGAGGTTCCCGATGACGGCCGCGTTGGTGTCGGTGAACCAGGAGTGGTCGTTGAACAGGGTGGCGGTGTGGAGCTGGACGCTCTCACCGGGTTCGGCGACACCCTCGAAGATCGGGTGGTCGCTGGTCACCTCGTAGGAGACCACACCGTCACCGAACGCATCGTCGGTGTTGGCGGGGTCGCCGATGGCCGAGGAGCGGACCGGGACACCGTTACTGCTGCTGCCCCAGTTGTCGAGCCAGACCACGCCTGTCGTGACCGCGCTCGTGGCGGAGGCGAACGCCTCGCCGTTGGAATCGTCGATGTTCTGCACGACGAAGCTGTCGTACGTATCGACGTTGTTCATGGCCTCGTCGGAGGTCATGACCGACACCTGGTAGTTGGCGGGCAGGTACTCCTGGAGGGTGCCCTTGACAGCCTGCCCGTAGTCACCGCCGTCGTCGACGACGCCGACCTGGGTGAACTCCTCGAACACGTCAGTCGGACCGGTCGTGACCTCGATGGAATCGTTGAGCCCCTCGAAGGTGTGGATGACCGAGACCGTCCCACTGGTGTCCGCGGTCGTCTCGACGGTCACCGTGGCGGTGACGTCGGTCGGCTCGTCGAAGGTGACCGTCTGGCCCCACGGCACCTCCTGGCCGTTGACGTACAGCGTGGCGTTCGCCTCGCTGTAGCCGTCGCCGAGTTCGGCCGTGTAGGCTTCGAGGTTCGCGGCCTCTGCGACCGCGGTGGCGTTCTCACCGGCCTCGATGGCGGACGGCTGTCCGCTCAGCAGCCGGACATCCAGCGTCGGGCTCAGCGAGAAGTCCTGGGTGACGTAGTCACCGTCGACGGTGACGGTCTCCGTGGCGGACTCGTAGCCGAACGCGCTGGCGGTCACGTCGTAGGTGCCGTTCTGGGCGATGATGCTGTAGTACCCAGAGGCGTTGGTCGTTCCGGAACCACCGCCGGCGATGTTGACTTCAGCGTCTTCGATGGCGTTGCCGTCAGCGTCGGTGACGGTTCCCTCGACGCCCTGTTCGAGTGCGACCATCTGGGTCGCCTCGAGGGCGTTGATGATACCGGCACCGTAGCGCGTGTCGTTGCCGGACGGTTCGCCGTCCGGCTTCCACGCGGTCTCACGGAGCGCGTCCTTGACCATCGAGACGCTGGCATCGCCACCGGAGGCGGAGCGCATCAGCGCGACTGCGCCCGCCGTGTGCGGCGAGGACATGGACGTGCCGGAGTACTCGGCGTAGCCACCGCCGGGGACGGAGCTCTTCACGTCCACCCCGGGCGCGGATACGTCGGGCACGATGTAGGTGTCGGGCCAGTGCGAGGGTGCGGCGTCGCCCCAGGCACTGTCCGTGTCGACTTCCATGCCGCTGGAGAAGTCGGCGATGTCGGCGCCCTCGTTGGACGCGCCGACCGCGACGGCGTCCCAGACGTTACCGGGTGAGCTGCTCGCACCCTCGCCGTCGTTCCCGGAGGACGCGACGACGACGGTGCCCGCAGCCTCCGCGTTCAGCGTCGGTTCGATCATCCCTTCTTCGTAACACGGTGCGTTGGTGCAGCCGAGACTCATCGACATGACGTCGGCGTCCTCCTGGACGGCCCACTCCATGCCGCCGATGATGGCGGCGAAGGTACCGCCCTCGGGCGTGAGGACGCCACCGTGGATTAGGTTGGACTCCGGCGCGACGCCGATGTACTCACCGCTGGCGTTGCCACCGGTCGCCGTTCCGGAGGTGTGCGTGCCGTGGCCGTCGGAGTCGTAGGGCTCGCTGTCCGGGACCTGGTTACCGCTACCGTCGAACTCGGCCCACCCGCCGGGGTAGGTCGGGTCCGAAGCGTTCTCGGTGTAGAGGTCGATGTCCGGGTGGCTCGGGTCGACACCGGTGTCGAGGATGGCGACCTTCGTGCCTTCACCCATGGTGCCGAACTGGTCCCAGACCTCGGTCGCGTTGATCTGGTTCAGCCCGTAGGTCGCGGGGTGGTCGGAGGAGCTGCGTACCTCCTGACTGTCCACCGGCTCGGGTGCCGAGACCTCGAAGTTGGCGTGGAGCTCCTCGACACCGTCGAGCTGTGCGAGCCGGTCGAGGGTCACGCTGCTGTCGCCGCTGGACCGGACCGAGAGCACGACGGCGTTGGCCAACCAGAACGTGTTCTCGACTGCGACGCCGTCACGCTCGCTGGCCCAGTCGAGAATCGGTTCCTGGGTCCGCTCTGCGTGGGACTGGAGGCCCTGGATGGTAGCCTCACGGCCGAGCGACGACCGTAGGTCCGGCGTTCCGAGCCGGACGACTACCTGTGTGACGTCCTGCTGCTCGAACTGCTGTTCGAGTGCAGGCTGGACCCACGCCGTTTCGGGCGCGGACGCGTCCTCGGAGATTGATGCGACGTCCTCACCGCTGACGCCTGCCTGTACGATCTCTGTCGAAGTGCCTGCCTGCTGGTCGGTTGGAGCTCCGGCCGCAACGTACGGAGTCGTGAAACCGAATACCATCAGACTGGCGAGCAGTAGTGCTAGGAGTTTCCGATTCATCCTTTCCCCCTGCGAGAACCGCTCCCGCAGTACCTCTCCCTCATTTCTACGTGTCCAAAGTTAATTTCCAGATAACTGGTAATCAATTGAAGGCGCGGATGATGGACATCATATTAACTCATTGATGCCCGTTTCTGTCCATTCTGACCTCGGTTTCACGTGTGGTGGTCACACGGAACGTCCGGTAATCGCACTCATGAACTATCTAATAGTGATTTCCATCAGTTGAGAAACGGGGGAACCGACGGATGAACGGCTCTCGACCGTGTTAATCAGCCCGTTAACGGGCTCGAAAAATCAGGTTCACGAGGCTCGTTACGGGACGAAGATAGAGGCCGAGCGGTCAGGTGGTCACGCAGTGACTGCCACGCGGCCCTGTCCGCCGTTACCGCGGACCGGCCACGACTGTTCTGCCTCGGCGTCGTCCTTCGTGGCTGTCACTTCGAGCTCCTCGGCGTCGTCCGGCACAGTGAGTTCGATGGTGCCGTCGGCGTCGGTGGTGCCGACCGTCTCGCCGTCGACGGAGACGGTCGCATTGGCGACGGCGGCGTCGTCGTTTCCGGTGACAGTCAGCGTCACCGTCTCACCGGCTCTGACCTGGCCGTCGACGGCGAGTTCGAGTTCGGTCTCGGTGCCGGCCGAGTCGCTGTCGTCGTCGCTCGATTCACCATCGTCGCTCTCCCCGTCGTTCCCGGGGCCTGCGTTCTCGGGCGGGCCGCGTTCGCCCTCACGCTCGTCCGCGTCGACGTCGTCGATCTCGACCTGGTCGCCGGTGCCGGACTCGCTCACGACCGGACGAAGGATGTACTGTCCGGAGTTGCCGGCCTCGTGGACCATGATGTCGAACACGAAGCTCAGGTTCGAGCCGGACTCGGCGGTGAACTGCTTGTTGATCTGGAGCTTGTCGCTCGGGAGCTTGACGTCGACCTGCTCGCCGTTCTCCAGTGTGCCCTGGACCTCGCTGACGTGGACGAACACTCTGTCGTACTCGCCCGCGCTGACGTTGAAGTCGGCGAGCCGGGAGGCGTTCGCACCCTGCAGCTCGGTCAGGTCGACGGTGCGGTTGTCCACCTCGTGGGTGACCCAGCCCTCGGATTCGCTGCCGGGCTCGGTCGCCTCTCCGTCGCCGTCGGATTCGGCGTCGTCGCTGTCGGACTCGTCGTCGCTCTCGGTGTCGGTGCCGTCGCTCGAGTCCTCGGAGTCCGTCTCCGGCGCGTCCGTGGTCGTGTTCGTCTCAGTCTGGCTGATCGTCTCGTTCACGTCCTCGGTGGCCGTCTCGTTCACGTCCTCCGGTTCGGCGGTGGTCTCGTTCTCGTCGGCGTCCTCGTCAGCTTCGTCCGTCTCGTCACCGCTCTCGTCGGCCTGGTGGAAGCCGACGGACGTGATGGTGACGTTGAGGTGTTCGAACTGGTCGATAGCGCCCGGGCGGTCGCTCACGTAGAACGACACGCTGGTGTCGTCGGAGCCGGTGTCCGCATCGTCACCGGTGTTCGCGCCGTCCCCTGTCCCGGCGACGCCGCCGAGACAGCCGGCGGTCACGAGGAGGGCGGCCAGTGCGATTGCGAGCAGTGCAGTGGATCGTGACATCGTAGCTACCCCTGGGGGTTCGGAGGGTATAAACCGGGAACTCGGTTACGAACGATTTGGCCGAATTCAACCGAATCGGCGGTTCTGAACGGTCGTGAACGGTTCCAGCTGTGGGTCGACCGATTCGACACCGGTTTACCGGTCCCCGCTGGACGGTGTACCATGTCGATGCGCGTGACCTTCCTCGGGACCAGCGGGGCCGTGCCGACCACCCAGCGCAACCCAACCTCTCTCTACTGCCAGCGCGAGGGTGACGCCTTCCTCTTCGACTGCGGCGAGGGGACCCAGCGCCAGATGATGCGCTTCGGGACGGGGTTCTCGGTGGACCACATCTTCGTCACGCACACCCACGGCGACCACGTGCTGGGCATCCCGGGCCTGGTCCAGACGATGGACTTCAACGAGCGCGACGCCGCCCTGGCCATCCACTGTCCGCCGGGCGAGAAACCCCTCGTCGAGCGACTCATCAACGCGACCGGTGCGCGCCCGTCGTTCCCGGTCCGGGTCCACGAGGTCAGTGCCGGCGACGTGGCGCTCCGCCGCGAGGAGTACGAGGTTCGGGCGTTCGAGGTCGAGCACCGGACGACCGCGGTCGGCTACGCGCTCGTCGAGGACGACCGGAAGGGCCGGTTCGACCGCGAGCGCGCGGAGGAACTGGGCGTCCCAGTCGGCCCGAAGTTCTCCGAACTCCACGAGGGGAACGCGGTCGAACTCGACGACGGCACCGTCATCAGTCCCGACCAGGTCGTCGGCGACCCCCGTCCGGGTCGCCGGTTCGTCTTCACCGGCGATAGCCGGCCCGTCGACGCGACCGTCGAGGCCGCCGAGCAGGCCGACCTGCTGGTCCACGACGCGACGTTCGCGGAGGACCGCCGCGACCGGGCCGGTCAGACCGGCCACTCGACGGCCAAGCAGGCCGGAGAAGTCGCCCAGCGTGCCGGGGCGAAGCGGCTGGCGCTCACGCACGTCTCGTCGCGGTACGCGAACGACGTGAAGATGCACCGGACCGAGGCTCGGGAGGCGTTCGACGGCGAGGTGCTGATTCCCGACGACGGTGACACGGTCGAGATCCCGTATCCGGACGGCGAGTGACCGCCGAGACCGTGCGGGGCGGTCGCATGCGAGGGGTTCGCTTTTCACGCTCGCGGTCGCATCGACGGTCGTGTCCCACGAGTTCCACATCTGCGACGTGTTCGCCACGGAACGGTACGCCGGGAACCAGCTCGCGGTGGTGACGGACGCGGGCGACCTCTCGACCGACGAGATGCAGGCGGTCGCGAACGAGATGAACTACTCCGAGTCGACGTTCGTCACGGGTCGCGACGACGACGGCTGGGACGTGCGCATCTTCACGCCCAACAGCGAGATACCGTTCGCGGGCCACCCGACGCTCGGGACGGCGGCGGTCGTCCGGGAGCACCTCGCCCCGGGTGACCCGGACCCGATCACGCTCCACCTCGAAGTCGGCGACGTGCCGGTCCGCGTCGAGGGCGACGGCGGCGACCCGCTGTACTGGATGACACAGCAGCCGCCCGAGTTCGGCGAGACGTTCGACCGCGAGACGGCTGCCGCCGCGCTCGGACTCGCGGTCGACGACATCCGCGACGACCTCCCGGTCAGGTGGGTGTCGACCGGGCTCCCGACCGTCGTCGTCCCGCTCCGCCACCGGGACGCACTCGAACGCGCCGAGGTCGACCTCGCCGGCTACGCGGAACTGACCGACGACCACGAGGGCAAGAACGTCCTCGCGTTCTGCCCGGAGCCCCGCGACCCGGGCCACGACTACGCCGACCGCGTGTTCGCACCCTATTACGACGTGACGGAGGACCCGGCGACGGGTTCCTCGAACGGCTGTCTCGCCGGCTACCTGGTCCGGCACCGGGGCGAGCCCCTCGACGCGGTCGTCGAGCAGGGCTACGAGATGGGGCGGCCGTCGCTGCTCCACCTCGTGGCCGCGGAGCAGGACGACGGCGACGGCGGAGACGGCGACATCGAGGTACAGGTCGGCGGTCGGGTCGTCCCGGTCGCACGCGGCGACCTGTACTGACCTCGCCGTCGGGCCACTCCTCCAGCCGGAACAGCTCCTCGACCGAACAGTCGAACTCGTCGGCGAGCTCGAGCGCGAGTTCGAGGCTCGGGTCGGAGCGGCCGCGCTCGATGGCGTTGCTGCTCTGTCGCGTCACGTCGGGCGCCGCCGCGGCTCCCCGTGTCAGCCCTCGTTCCTCACGGCGCTCGCGGCCTCGTGGAGCCGCTGGTCGCGTTCGTCGAACAGCGGGCCGCTGTACCGGCCGTAGCCGACGACTGCGCCGACGGCACAGGCGGCGAACGCCTCCACGCCGACCAGCGGGTAGCCGGCGACGATGACACCCCGAGCCCGACCCCAGAGCAGAGCCAGAGGGCGGCGTGCAGGTGTCGGAACGCAGTCTCGGCGGCGGGACCGACGGTGTCGGTCTCTGGCATCGGCCTGTAAACTCCCCTTTACCGTAACGCGTCCGTTACATCCCGACTGCAACGTTGCGGTTCCCCGCGGAATTTATACAGATACCTCCCCAACGACTGCCTGTGAGCGCCCGTACCACGGCCCTCGACGCGGTGGTGTTCGGCGTCGACATCCAGAGCGGGGACGTCCGGGGGGACGCCCCCTCCTACGCGCTCGTCGTGTTCGACGGCGAATCCCTCGAGCGCGACGTCGTCACCTACCGGAAGCTCCGCCGCCGCATCGACGACGAGGCGCCGACCATCGTCGCCACGGACAACATGTACGAACTCGCCGAGGACAAGGACGCCCTCGTCCACTTCCTCGGCAGCCTGCCGGACGAGACACGGCTCGTACAGGTCACGGGCGACGAACAGCCCGAACCCCTCTCCCGCGTCGCCTCCCGCCACGGCGTCCCGTACGGCAAGGACCCCATGCAGGAGGCCGAGGCCGCCGCCCGCCTCGCCGCCGCCAACGTCGGCTACGAGGTGAGCGCCTTCACCGACACGACGACCGTGAAGGTGTCCCGAGGCCGCTCGACCGGTAGCGGCGGCTGGAGCCAGGACCGCTACACCCGGCGCATCCACGGCAACGTCAGGGCCCGCGCCCGGGAGGTCGCCTCGGCGCTCGACGACGCCGGGCTCGACTACGAGATGGACCCGACCGAGAAGTACGGCGGCTACGCCAACGCCGTCTTCACCGTCGACGCCCACCCGGCCGACATCCCCGTCTCCCGCGGCCGCTCGGGCGACACGCGGGTCGAGATCGAACGGGAGCGCCGCGACGGCATCGAGTTCGAGCCGCTGGCCAAGCGCCGCGACCACGTCATCGTCGGGATGGACCCCGGCACCACCACGGCGGTCGCGGTCGTCTCGCTCGACGGACAGGTCCACGACGTGCTCTCGACGCGCACCGCCGACACCGCCGCGGTCATCGAGTGGATAATCGAGCGCGGGCGGCCCGTCATCGTCGCGGCCGACGTGGAGCCGATGCCGGAGACCGTCGAGAAGGTCCGCCGGAGCTTCGACGCCGCGCCGTGGGTCCCCGCTTCCGACCTCCCCGTCGACGAGAAGCAACACCGGACCCGCGAGGAGGGCTACGACAACGACCACGAGCGCGACGCCCTCGCCGCCGCGCTCTTTGCCTTCGACGACCACGCGGACCAGTTCGAGCGCATCGCCCGGAAGACGCCGCCGACGCTCGACCGGGGCGTCGTCATCGAGCGCGTGCTCGGCGGTGACGGGAGCGTCGAGGCCGTCGTCGACGACCTCGTGGAGGAGGACGAGGAGGACCCCGAGGAGCACGAGCACGACCCGCGCGAGCTGACCGCCGAGGAGAAGCGCATCCGCGACCTCGAACGGCAGGTCGAGCGCCTGCAGGACCACGTCGACGACCTGCAGGACACCGTCGACGAGAAGGACGAGCGCATCGACGACCTGGAGTCGGAGCTCTCCGATGCCCGCCGCGAGGAACGTCGCGAGGCCCGCGAACGCCGCACGGTCACCCGGCTGGAGCGCCGGAACGACGCGCTCGAACGCGACGTCGCGGACCGCGAGGAGACAATCGAGGCGCTGGAGGGCAAGCTCGCCCGGCTGAAGGAGCTCTGGAAGCTCGACCACTCCAACTTCGCCGACGTCGAGGAGAAGAAACGCGGGCTCGTCCCGGTCAAACCCGTCGACAAGTTCACCAGGGACGCCATCGACGACGCCCACGACAACTACGGGCTCGCACCCGACGACGTGGTCTACCTGCGCGACGCCTCCGGCGCGGGTCGGTCGACCGCCGAGAAGCTCGTCGACCACGACCCCCGCGTCGTCCTCAAGGAGGGCGGGCTCTCGGACGTCGCCGACGAGGTGCTGTTCGAGCACGAGGTTCCCGTCGGCCCCGCCGACGACGTGGCGATGCAGGAGGTCGACGAGCTCGCCGTCGCCCGCGAAGACGACGTCGAGGCCGTCATCGACGACTGGGCGGACCGCGCCGCGGAGCGCAAGAAGGACCAGAAATCGGAGATGGTCGACCGCCTCATCAGCGAGCACCGCGCCGACGAGGCCGGCAGCAACGCGTTCTAACCCGTCTGGGTGGCGGGAATCGTGCTGTCAGTGGCTGTCCCCGCTCCGGTGTCCGCCGGGGACTCGAATCCACCTCGATAGCCCCGCTCCTCGCACCGAAAGTTTACATACAGTGTAAACACCGCGGCCGAGGAACCGGTCGCGACGTTCCCGGACCAGCCGGGAGGGGCGCGGTGCGTGGTTCGGAGCGAGCGCAGCGAGACCACGGCGGAGTCTCGCCAGTCGCGGGAGCCGAGACGGCGGGGGCTTTCGAGGTGTTGTCGGCAGTCCAGTAGTCGTCGCAGAACCGCTCGAAAACCGCTAGAACATCCCGCCCATCCCGAGCATCCCGAGCGCGTTGCTCACGAGCGCCTTGAGCAGCAGGCCGAGCCCCGCGACGACGAGCGCGAAGCCGGCGGCGAGGATGAGCGACCCCTCGATTGCGATGATTCCGATACCTGCGAGGACGAAGAGGAACCCGAGAGCGCCGGAGATCCCGAGCATCTTCGCGTACTTCATCGGACCGGACGAGCCTCCGCCCGGACTCATGTCGGCAGCCATGTCACGCAGTCCACCCCCGAGCCGAATGAACGTGGTGGTTTCGCCGCCGGACCGGCAGCGACGCGTGTCAGCGCGGGAAACTGTACGACGTGACCCCACCCGACCCGTGGACGAGGGACACCCACACCGTCCGGTCGCCACCTCCGCTGGTCCTCTCACCCCTGGCCGCGTCGGGAGCGAACGGTGCGTAGAGCGTCTCGAACGTCTTCGTCTCCCCACCGGGGACGACGAGGTCGGACCGTCTCGGTGACGGTGGCCGGTCCTCGTCGACACCGACGACGCCCGGTCCAGCGTCGAGCTGTGTGGCGTCGAACGACCCCTCGCGTGCATCGGCGGTCGGGGTCGCCACGGCGCCCGTGAAGCCGACGTATCTGACGAGGAGCGGTGCTTCGGCCTGGCTCTCGATGTCGAGCTTCGCACGGCCGTCCGCCAGCACCTCGAGGCTCTCGACGGACCCGTGAACCGGCCTCCAGACCCACCGACGAACCCAGCCGCCAGACACCTTCGCTTTCACGGACAGTCCCCGGTCGACGTAGCTCTCCAGCCGGTCCGGGAAGACGACCGGGAACCGGACCCGCTTCCCGGGGCGGTCGACAGTCTCGTGCTCGGTACCCGTCGCACTGTCGTAGAGAGTGCTCTCCTGGACAGGCACGTCGTCAGCCAGCTCGACGACCAGGTCCCGACCCTCGTATCTGTCAGCCTCGAACACGTCACCGGCGGCTGGGGGCTCCGAACCGAGGCCGACGATTCCGAGACAACCGCTGGCGGCGAGCACGCCGGCGCCGGCGAGCGACCGGAGTGCTTCCCGTCGTTCCATACGGTCGCTTCGACTGTCGGATATAAAACACTGCGTACGTTCCGCACGTCGGGTGGCGCTCGGGCGAGCCGGGACCCCCGCCACGCTGCGACACTGGGGCTCCAGCCCATCCTACAAGAATTAAAAGTAGCGGCATCCATACGGGGACACATGAGTGACAACGACGACGGTGGCCGACGCAACCTGCGCATGCCGGAGGACGACGAGGTGTTCGCGACGGTGACGAACATGCTCGGTGCGAACCGGGTCCGTGTCCGCTGTTCCGACGGCGTCGAGCGCACAGCCCGGATTCCGGGCAAGATGCAGAAACGGGTCTGGATTCGGGAGGACGACGTGGTGCTCGTCGAGCCGTGGGACTGGCAGGACGAGAAGGCCGACATCACCTGGCGCTACGACAAGCAGGACGCCGACCAGCTCCGCGAGGAGGGACACATCTGAGCCGTCTCGCTCCGCGATACCCAGCCTTTTACGCGTTCGTCACGTTACCGTGCCGTAGATGAGCGACGAGTACGGACTGGTGGAGCCGGAGGCCGTCGACGAGCCGGGCGACGAGTGGGAAGCCATCGACGTGACCGACACCGAGGCCGACCGCATCGCCCGCAAGCGCGACCGCAAGTTCGACCAGTTCAGAAAGCGCATCAAGGACAACGAGTCGCTGAAGGTCGAGGCGTCGGTGTTCGACGACGCCACCTACGCCGCGCTCTACAAGCTCGTGCAGGACGGGTGGGTCGACGCGCTGGGTGGCCCCATCTCGACCGGGAAGGAGGCCAACGTCTACACCGCCCTCGGCGGCGACGGCGCGGCCGACGTGCTCGGTGCCGACGCCCCCGAGGTCGCCATCAAGGTGTACCGCATCAACGCCTCGGACTTCCGGGACATGCGCGACTACCTCGTCGGCGACCCCCGGTTCGAGGGCATCGGCTCGAAGAAGTCCCAGGTCGTCATCGCGTGGGTCCGCAAGGAGTACGCGAACCTCCAGCGCGCCCGCCGCGCCGGCGTCCGCGTTCCCTACCCGCTCGCGGTCGAGCGGAACGTGCTCGTCATGGAGTACATCGGCGCGGAGGAGGGTCGCGCGAAGCGACTCGCCGAGGTGAACGTCGAGAACCCCCAGACCGCCTACGAGGTCGTCCGGGAGTACATGCGGCGGCTCCACACTGCGGGGCTGGTCCACGGCGACCTCTCCGAGTACAACATGGTCATCCACGACGGCGAGCTGGTGGTCATCGACCTCGGGCAGGCGGTGACGGTCCACCACCCCAACGCACGGGACTTCCTCGAACGCGACTGCCGGAACGTCGCCGCGTTCTTCTCGCGGCAGGGCATCGACGTGACCGGGGACGAGCTCTACGAGTTCGTCGTCGAGGACGACGAGCGGTTCTGATTATCGGCGACGGACGACCAGTGCACAGAGTGCGAGGAGCGCCGCGAGAGTTCCTGAGACGCCGAAGCCGGGGACCGAGCCGCCGTCGTCGGTGTCGTTCGGGTCGGACATCCCGAGCGTCGGCGTCGTGGGATCGGTCGTCGCCGGCGTGTCGACGATGGACCCCGGCGCCGTGGTCGCCGTGGGCGTCGCCGTCTCCTCGGGCGGTCGGATGACTGCTGTCGCAGTCACGGGCTCGCCGTCCTCGCGGTAGGGTTCGTCGCTCGTGTCGAACTCGTAGTTGTCGTTCACGTCACGGTAGGCGACCGCGACCACGGTCGTCGGCTCCTCGATGGCCTCTTCGAACCGCACGCCGGAGCGAGTGTCGTCCGGGTAGACGTACTCTGTGGCGAAGACTGGCCCGTCGACGCTCCCCTCGCGGAGGACGACGAAGCCGCCGTGGGTGAGGACGGTCTCGTTCACGAACATTCCCCACCGGGCGGTCTCGTTCTCCAGCCCAAGGCTCGCCTCGCGGGGGACGACTTCGAGTGGAACCGGGTCGGTGAGGTTCCGCCCGTTCCACGTGGCCCGGACGGCGTAGTCGACTCCCTGCCGGGTGTCGTGCTCGAACGTCGCGGAGAACCGGCCGTCGAAGTCGGTCCCTGTCTCCCGGGCCGGGACCGGATTCGTCCGCACGCGTTCGAGCACCGACATCGAGTTCGCGTCGAGGAGCTCGATGGTCAACTCGGCGGCTGCCGGGAGGGATGTCCCGCCGTCGATGGTGACGTTCCCCGACGGCCGGCCCAGGACGGCCCCATCGGTGTCGTACTCGATGGCGGCCCTGGGCGTTTCGACCTGGGCAGTCTGGTTCGGCGGGAGATCGTACGGGCGCGGGGCGAACTCGTCGAACAGGTTGAACCCGACGAGGAACGTCGACCGCTCGTAGACGTACTCCAGCCGTGGCTCCCTGGAGTCGGGGCTGGGTTCCCCTCGGAAGATGGCGGCCGTCGAGCTGTCCGGAACCACGTGGTACGTCGCCGGTGCATCGCCCGCGACGACGGTGACGTTCCCCGCATCTGCGAGGTCGAACACCCGCGGTGGCGCGTGGTCAGGTCGGTGGTCGTGGCCCACCAGGAGCCGCGTGTCACCGTCCCACGCCGCCGCGAACCGTTCGGTCAGGTTGTCGCCCGGTGCATCCTCGACCTCGGCGGCGATGACGGCCGACTGGACGGTGACGACGAGGTCGTCGCCCAGCAGCACCGTCGGCGTACTCGGGCCGTCGAGCCCGACGTAGTCCGGGAGGTTCGCCGGGTCGGTGTCGTTCGAGACGCGCTGGATCCGGAGCCGCGGTTCGAGGAG
This sequence comes from Haloarchaeobius iranensis, assembly GCF_900103505.1. Classification (GTDB taxonomy): domain Archaea; phylum Halobacteriota; class Halobacteria; order Halobacteriales; family Natrialbaceae; genus Haloarchaeobius; species Haloarchaeobius iranensis. Next base: position 82,898 of record NZ_FNIA01000001.1, on the reverse strand, counting down.
CGACTCGTCAGGCACGACCGCGGCGTCGACCCGTTCGGTGACCGCGTTCTCGCGCCAATCCACGGTCGCGACGACCGAGAGGTCGGCGTCAGCCGGGAGCGAGGTGGCGTCGACGGCCGTGGACCAGCCGTTCGGCCGCCCCGGCCAGACGTCGGGTCCTGAGCTGTTCGCGTGGACCGTCGCGGTCGTCGCGGCGACGACGTCGCCGTCTGCAGTCTCGACGCGAACGTCGACGCTGGTGCCGGGCGGGAGCGAGGTCGTCCCGTGAATGGTCGCGTCCTCGCGGTCGACGAGGGCGATGCCGGGCGCTGGCCGGGCGACGGTCAGCGTGGGAGGTGCCCGGGCGAGCCGGGTGTGCTCGGGCGGGCCGTCGTGGTGTGCGAAGTCCGCCGTGAAGTAGAGCCGACCGGAGCCGGATTCGTAGGGTTCGTGGTCCAGTTCGGCGGGCGAGGGGGCGAACGCGAGCGGCCCGCCGGTGTCATTGCCCACGTACTGCAACTCGGTGTCGCCGGTGGCTGGGACCGCGGGGAGGTCGCGCGGCTCGACGACGAGGTGGTACGTGTCCGGGGAGTCGCCGCGGACGACCGTCGCGTTCGCCGGGGACAGCGCGGCGAACCGTGTCTCCATCGGCCCGTCCTGAAGGACCCAGAGCCTGAGGTTCAGAGCGGGGTCGTCCGCGACGGAGAGGAACCGTTCGGTGCGGTTCGTGCCGGTGGCGTTCCGGACCTGCGCATCGAGTCCCGGGAGCTGGACCCGGATGACTAGCGACCCGTTGGGCGGAACGACGTTCGACTGACGGGAGAGATCCCCGATGTGGTCCGGCAGTTCGTCGGCGTCGTCGACCCGCTCTGCGAGCCCCGGTGGCCCGGCCCAGAGGCTGACCGCCGTCTCGTTCTCGACCGTCTGTGTGGCGTTGGAGTCGACAGCCGCCGTCGATGTCGTGGGGCCGACCGAGTCACCGGACCCGCCCGGCGGCGCACCCACGCTGACGGCGGGGAGGAGGACTGCGGTGACGACCAGCACGGTGATGGCCGCCACGAACTGCGGAGGGCGTGACATATCACACGACTGCTCGCCCGGTCGGCATAAGTCTCGTGCAGCGTTCCGAGAACTCCGAAACGATGAAACCCGATGACCGACTACGGACTGGTATGCAGTCCGCTCCCGCCTGGCGCTGGCACGAGTTCTCGGGAGCGGACAGTATCGCGCTCGTCGTCGACGCGGCGTAACCGGGTCGCCGGCGGTGCGGTGCTCACTCGTTCTCTCGCGCATCGCTCGCCAGCCAGCGCGCTATCCAGCAACAGATGACGACAGACGATACCACGACAGCGGCACAGCACACGACCGACGACACGAACGTAGCCGACGACGCCGGCGACGACTTCACGGTCACCCCCTACGACGTGTCGGGGACGGTCGACTACGACCGATTGCTCGAACGCTTCGGCGCGGACCGGCTCACCGACGAGCAGGTGGCCCGGTTCCCCGACCACCCGATGCTTCGGCGACGGATCTACTACGCCGGCCGCAGCGTCGACCGCTTCCTCGACGCGGCCGAGGCGGGGGAGACGCACTCCATCGTCACCGGCGTCGGCCCGTCGGGACCGATGCACCTCGGCCACGCGCTCGTGTTCTACCTCGCGAAGGAGCTGCAGGACGCGACCGGTGCCGAGGTGCTCATCCCGCTCTCGGACGACGAGAAGTACTACGCGAAGGACCTCACCTACGAGGAGATCTCGACCTACCGCGACGAGAACCTGCGTGACCTGCTCGCGGTCGGCTTCGACCCGGAGAAGACGACCATCGTCGTCGACACCGAGGATGCTGAGGTGATGTACCCGGTCGCGAGCGCCTTCGCCCGGCACCTCACGCAGTCGACGGTCGACGCGACCTACGGCGAACCGGAGAACGTCGGACTCTCGTTCTACCCGGCGATGCAGGCGGCCCACCTGCTCCTGCCCCAGCTCGTCCACGGCGAGCACCCGACGCTCGTGCCCGTCGCGGTCGACCAGGACCCGCACGTCCGGGTCTGCCGGGACGTGGCCGCGAAGGAGCGATTTCCGGTGTCGAAGCCGGGGGCGCTGCTCGGGCGGTTCCTCCCGACGCTCGACGGGCCGGGGAAGATGTCCGCCAGCGACGACGTGCCGGCCATCGCACTCACCGACGACCCCGACGACGTCCGCGAGACCATCCGCAAGCACGCGTTCACCGGCGGTCGGGCGAGCGTCGCCGAGCACCGCGAGCACGGTGGCGACCCGTCTGTCGACGTGCCGTTCCAGTACCTCCGGTTCTTCTTCGAGCGCGGCGACGACGACCTGGCCCGCATCGAGACCGCCTACCGCGAGGGCGAACTGCTCAGCGGCGAGCTGAAGGAGCTCGCGGCCGACCGCATCGGCGAGTTCCTGACCGCCCACCAGCGCCGGCGGGCGGCACTGGGGGACCTCGAATCGGCGCTCGCGCCATACCGGCTGACCGACGCGGAGCGCGAGCGGGCCCGGCAGGCGGTCGGGCTGCGCCGGTAGCCCTCCGAAACCCGCGGGTACGGCGGGCGGCAGCGATACCGCGATGCCCTCCCGGTACGTCAGGTTCGACACGAACGAACGGGACGATGCGAACTGGCCGGCCCCCGGGGAGGCGTTCGCCACGCTGGGCAACGAGACACGGATGGCCGTCCTGCGCGAGCTGTGGACGACGACTGGCGGCCGCTTGGGCGGCCGACGACGAGGAACTCGTCCCCCCCTGAGAGGTCCACGGCCGACGACGACGGGGCCGCGATGGCAACCGACGGCGGCTCCGGCGGCTCGCACCGGTCGGCGACATCGGGACGCTCTCGGCCTGGGTCAGGGCGTCAGTCGCTCGACCCGGAGCCACGTCGGCGGCTCGCCGCTGTCCTCGTCGGCCACCGCGAACACCATCTGCTTGCGGACGCCGTTGGCGAGTCGCACGTCCAGCGAGAGGTCACGCGGCGAGAACACGTGGCCCGCCGGGAGCACGCGCACGAGCAGTTCGGAGTGGCCGAACTCGTCGATGTCCTCGAACTCCGCGTAGGTGCGGAAGTCGGCGCCGAACTTGAATCCGGTCTTGGGGACGACCCCGCGTTCGCGGAGCTCGCTGTACGTGCGGAGCCGGCGTCCGAACCGGTCGCCCTCGACCGTGCGGCCCCGGTCGCGGATCGTGGCCCCGGCGAGTTCGATGGCCCCCCGCTCGGCCAGATACGCCGCCTCGACGAGCGACAGCTGGAGCGCGTCGTGGTCGGCGTCCCGGCCAGCCAGCGGCGTGCCGTAGAACCCCGACTCGTAGAGGCGCGCCGGCGGTTCCCAGCAGACCACGCGGTCGGCGAGGAGGTCGGCGTCCACGCCGGACGGCAGGTCGATGTCGGCCGTCCCGCTGGGGTCGGTTCGGGCGGTTTCGAAGTACGTGATCTCGCTCTCCTCGTCGACGACGGCGAGCACGCAGTCGCCGAGGGCGGCCGCCGGGACGGACTGTCGTTCGCCGACGACCCGGACGTGGTAGGCGACCTCGCCGTCGCCCGGGCCCTTGCCCCGCGGGTAGACGATCAGGTCGGCGTTCCCGGCGCTGACGTGCTGGAGCCAGTCCTCGCGGGCTGGCGAGACGTAGAACCCGCGCTCCCGGAGGTCCGCGTAGACGAGGAACCGCGGGACGAAGCCGTCGCCGGTGGCGTCGCGGACGAACGCGCGGAAGTCCATCCCGTCCACCTCGTCGAGGTCCCCCCGGTAGAGCAGGTGGGCGGCCTCGACCGGTGCGAGGGCGATGGCGTTCCCGTCGGTCGGGTAGCCGTACCCCCGCGAGTCGTGGAACCGCTGACGGGCGTCGCCCCCCACGCGGACGACGTCGCCGTCGATATGTCCGTTCATGGGGGATTCTGTGCTTCCCCGCCGCAAAGCGGTGACGGTCTGTCCCGGTGGGGACGGCCCGCCAGTTCATGACACGGCGTCCTGGCTCACCGGCTCGTGGTGCCGGCCACACGCGGTGTCGAGGCAGCGTCGGCCGCCCCCCGTCGCGAAGACGGGCAGGCCGCAGTCGCAGTCGCCGACGACACTGCCCGACGGGAAGCTGTAGCTCGTGTCGCAGTCCGGGTAGTCGTCGCAGCCCACGAGCAGGCCGCCCTTGCGGAACACGCGGAGGTCGTCGCCGCAGTGCGGGCAGTCCCACTCGCGGTCGAACCGGTCGATGACGGCCTCGTAGAGCGACTCGCAGGTGTAGTCGACACAGCAGTCGATGGGCGTCCCCCGCTCGACGCGGATGCGGGGGAGGCCGCAGTCACAGCGGCCACCGTGGCAGGTCGCGTCGGCGGGCACGACGTGCTCGCGGTCGCAGTCGACGCAGGTGACGGCACGGGTGGTCCTGACGAGGACGCCGTCGCAGTCGGGACAGTGGCCGACCGGCTCGCCGGCGTCGGAGGTGGGATACGAGCCGACGAGGTGGAGACGGTGCGACCGGACTCGGAGCGTCCGGTCGCCGTCGTGGGCGGTCAGGTCGAGCCCGTCGTCGGTCGTGATCGCGACCGCGTCGGCGCGGGTGAGCCACGCGACCGGCTGGTAGCCGTCGGCGTCGTGGACGAGGACGGTGTCGTCGGGTTTGACGACGACGGCGACTTGGCCGCGGTGCTCGGTGCGGTCGCCGTTCTCGAACGTCGCCGTACAGTCGCCCACGAAGAGGCGGAGGGTATCGGACATACCCCCACTGGCCGCGCTCCGGTACTTGAACCCTGAGACAGGGACGCCTACGCCTTGACGACGACGGTGCTGCCGAGGAGGTCGCCGATGCGCTGGCTGTCGTCGGTGACGGCGATGACGATGACGGCGATGAGGCCACCCTCGAAGCCGAGCAACAGGTTCCGGATGATGGAGGCACCCCACGTGCACTCGCGGCCGTCGTCCATGACGACCTTGATGTCCATCATCTGCTTGCCGAACGGCTGGCCCCCGTTCGCCTCGAAGTAGACCTTGTAGCCGACCGCGCCGACGAACGCGAGGGCGAAGAAGAGGAACAGGACGAGCGCACCGAGGCCCTCCGACGCCGACCCGACGAGGCCGCCCACGAAGAGTCCGAAGAGAGCCAGTACGCCGCCGATGGTGCTGGCGATGAAGCTGTCGATGAAGTACGCGACGATTCGCGCTCCCAGAGTGTCGGTGTTCCCGACTCTGCGGGTCTGCCTGTGTTGAGCTGCCATACACGGTCGTCCCGCCTACCGACTATAAAAATTATCGGCTCGAAGCTGTTGGCAACAAAACAAGGGCGGACGGTGCTGGCCGTTGGTGTCTGTTGGGCTCCCGAGCGGGACCGACGGACCGATGGGGCTCGCCGACCGAGCGTGCCCATGCACCACGAGGCGGTCCTCTTCGACATGGACGGTGTACTCGTCGACTCCGAACACTACTGGGTCGAGTGCGAGGAGCGCGACATCCTCCCGTGGGCGGTCCCGGACGCGACCGTCGAACCCAGCGAGATAACCGGGATGAACTACCGCGAGATACACGACTACCTCGTCGAACACTACGACGTGGCCGTGACGAAGGCGGAGTGGGTCGCCCGCTTCGACGAGACGGCAGCAGAGATATACGCCGAGCACGCCGCCCTGCTCCCCGGTTTCGACGGCTGGCTGCCGGCTGCGCGCGGAGACGTGCCGGTCGCCGTCGTCTCCTCGTCGCCGCACCACTGGATAGACCTGGTCCGCGAGCGCTTCGACCTCGCGTTCGACGCCCGCGTGAGCGCCGAGGACATCGACGGCCCGGGCAAGCCAGCGCCCGACATCTACGAGTACGCCGCCGACGTCGTCGATGTCGCCCCCGACCGCTGCGTCGCCGTCGAGGACTCCGAGCACGGCATCGCGTCGGCCGTCGCCGCCGGCTGCACCTGCGTCGGCTACGTCTCCGGCGCGGACGACAGCCTCGACCACTCCGCGGCCGACCACGTCGTCGACTCCCCCGAGGAACTGCTCGCGACGGTCGACGAGCTGCTCGGGCGGGTCGACTGACGACACCGCCCCGCCCGGCCTCACCCCTGTTCGGGGTCTCGGTGGCACGTTCCGCCTCGCGATCGAGCACCCGCGCTGTCCACGTTGGAGACGAACGGTCCTCGCTCGACCCTGCCGCAGCCGCCGACTCGTCGGCCTCACATTGGTCGAGCACCGACGACCGTCGGCCCCTCGCGGGCCGGAACCGGCTGTACGGGGTCGCAGTCGCTCTCCGGCGGGTACCGCAGCACGTCGACGGGCTCGTCCGGGTCCACACCCGGCTGTCACCGAGAGAGCATACTAACGGTTGCTCGGATGGCGCCCGACGAGCCGGGCCCGCGGTCGTCGGTCAGTCCTCGACCTGGACCGTCCGCGTCGCCGTCACCGGTACCAGCGGATGGTCGGGGAAGGCGACGGACACCTCGTAGGAGAGCAGGTCGTCGGTCGCGCCGAAGACGCCCACCGGCACCGTCGCCTCGCCGTCGAGGTACGTCTCCGTCGCGGTCATCTCGACGCCGTTGACGGTCACGCGCAGTCCGGCGTTCGCGCCGCGCCCGCTGTTGCGCACGGTCACCTCGCACATCTCGTTCTCGCCGCGGGCGACGGTGTCCGGGAAGTCGCCCCACGCGACGACGACGTTCGGCAGCCCCGTCGCGCCCTCGTGGACCTGCTCGGCGACGCCGGCCGAGAGCCCGGCAGCCTCGAGCGCCTCGGGGCCGGCGTCGGCGACGTCGCCGGGCGTCTTGAACCCCTCCTTGGCCAGCTTCGAGGCGCGCCCGGAGCCGACGCCATCGATGGCCGTCAGGCCGACCGCGTCGGGGGCGACGCCGTTCTCGACGCGGGCCTCGGCGCGACGCGCGCAGTTCGCTGCGTGCGGGGCCGCGAAGCGGTCGAGGAACGCCTGCAACGCCGCGAGCAGCCGCAGCGCGTTCTGCTTGATGACCCAGGCGTCGCTGCGGAGGTCGCTCGGCGTCGTCCCGTTCATCGAGCCGACGAGGATTGCGAGCACCTTCCGCGCGCCGGCGTCCATGTCGCCGGTGTCGTTACCGGCGAGCACGTCGTCGACGGCGTCCTTCTCGGACTGGCGCGCGCTCACGCTGTCGAACTCGGCCGCCGTCGCGACCGCGCCGAGCACCGCCTTCTCGTCGATGCCCTCGCTCGTCGCGAGGCCGTGGAACCGCTCCGCGGTGTCGAGTCTGAGGTAGAACTTCGAGGCGAGCACGCCCAGTCCCGTCGCCTCGATACCGAGGTCGTCGCCCGTCTCGACGAAGCCGCGCTCCACGAGGGATTCGAGCACCGTCCGGACGCGCTCCCGGCGGTCCTCGAAGCCGTACGCCTCCGGGTTCGACCGGGCACGCTGGAAGTAGAACGTCGTCTCCAGCCAGCTCATCACGTCGTCCAGGTCCTGCACCGTCCCCATCGCGATCTCGGCGTTGAGATGCGCGTCGAGGTTCTCGGCCAGTCTGCTCTCGATCTCCTTGCCCTCCCGCAGCAGTCGACGGTACTTCCCGGCGTCCGAACCGTCACAGACCACCCAGCCGTAGCCCACGTCGTCGTATCCCGGCCGCCCCGCGCGCCCGAGCATCTGGAGCACGTCGAGCGGGCTCATATCCACCTCGCCCTCGAGTGGGTCGTGTATCTTGGTGTCGCGGATGACGACACAGCGTGCGGGCATGTTCACGCCCCAGGCGAGCGTCGACGTCGAGAAGAGCAACTGGAGCTTGCCCTGCTTGAACCACTCCTCGACGAGGTCCTTGTCGTTCTTCGAGAGGCCGGCGTGGTGGAACGCCACGCCGTCGATGCAGGAGTTCCGCAGCGTGTCGTTGTCGAGCTGCTGGGTCTCCGTGTGGAAGTCGTAGTCGCCGCGTGCGCCCATGTCGACGTCGCGTTCCGCGACCTCGTCGCGGGCCTTCTTCGCCGCCTGCACCGTGTCCTGGCGGGACGAGACGAACACGAGCGCCTGCCCGTCCTCGTTCAGGTGGGGCTCCGCGAGGTCCAGCGCCCGGTACAGCCGGCGGTACTTGTCCGCGAAGGAGTTCTCGCCGTGGGTGTACGTCTTCACGCCCGCGTTCAGGTCGACCGGCCGGTACTCGTCGCCGAACTCGAACGTCGCCTCCGGCGGGGCGTCCAGCCACGCCGCCACGTCGTCGACGTTGGGCATCGTCGCCGACAGCGCGACGACACGGGGGTCACAGAGCCGGCGGAGCCGCGACACCGTCACCTCCAGCGTCGCCCCCCGTCGGTCCGAATCCAGCAGGTGCACCTCGTCGATGATGCAGACGTCGACGTCCGTGATGAAGTCGTACCGGGCCGTGTCGTGCTTGCGCGTCGCCGAGTCCAGCTTTTCGGGCGTCATCACGAGGATGTCCGCGTGGCGGGCGCGCCGGGGGTTCAGGTCCCGCTCGCCCGTGACGACGTACACCGAGTAGCCCAGCTCCTCGAAGCGGTCCCAGTCTGCCTCCTTCTCGTTGGTCAGCGCCCGTAGCGGCGCGATGAACAGCGCGGTGCCGCCGGCGTCCAGCGTCTTGCAGATGGCGAGTTCGGCGAGCGCCGTCTTCCCGCTCGCGGTCGGCGCGCTGGCGACGACGTTCGCCTCCGAGTCCAGCAGCGCGGGCAGGGCCTCCCGCTGCATGCGGTTGAACTCGTCGAAGGCGAAGGCGTCTGCGAAATCGGGGACGACCTCGGCGACCTCCATTCTGTGTGTGTCCGGGGGCCGGGTGGTCAAAGGCGTTTCCGTAGCGGACCGGAAGTGGTACTGGTGTGTGTTATCTCGTGTCGTGGACGGCTCGATTCCTGTTTCTCTGGTCCGGTGACGAACGGCCAGAAAGCCCCTTCATCGACGAGAATAGCTGGTATCACGAACAGCCAGAAAGCCCCGAGCTTCTCGGCTCCCGCGACTCGCTGCGGTCCTCACTCCGTTCCGGTCCTTGCTTCGCCGGGGTTCGCCGAGAAGCTCGCCCCTTTCAGCCCCACCGTCGGACCGGCGGTCCGACGAGCCCCCGTTCGCTCGCAGGCTCGCTCACGGGGACACCCGACCGCAATCGCACCGCACCTCAGACGTCCCCAGTCCTGCGGTGCTCGCTGCGCTGTCGTTCGAAAATCGGAGATTTTCGTGATGTAGCCAGAAATCCATGATTTCTGGCTGCCTGCCGGACGTAGTCCGGCAATGACGAGAGAGCTCCGCTCTCTCGAACCACGCTCCTCGTCCCTCGTGCGGATTGGCTCGCGCCGGCCGGCTGATTGGTCGGATGGTGCGAACTGACACGAACCGACGGCCTTCACCCGGCCGATTCGGCAGCAGCGTCGGAGGCCTTCGCGGCGGCGCGCTCCAGCATCCCGTCGCTGGTCTCGTACCAGTAGTACGCCGCCAGTCCGAGCGCGACGGCGACGTTCGACAGCGTGACCGCCCAGAAGACGGACTGGACGCCGCCGTCGAGCACGTAGACACTGGCGGCGGCGATGGGGAGGCGGACGCCCCAGTACTGCAGGAGAGAGGCGACCATGCTGGTCTTGGTCCGCCGGGCGGCGTTGAAGCCGCCCCGGAGGAGGTAGCCCGCGCCGATGGCCCAGTAGCCGAGCGCGAGGATCTGGAGGTAGTCGACGGTGTACGCGAGCGCCTGCGGCGCGATGTCGGGGACGAAGACGGTCGCGAGGGCCTCGGGCACGACCCACTGGACGGCACCGGCGAGGGTGAGTGCGACGACGGCGATACCGACGCCGGTCCAGGTGGTCGAGCGGGCGCGCTCGGTGTGGCCCGCGCCGAGGTTCTGGCCGATCATCGACTGGGCGGCCTGCTGGAGGCCGCTGGCGGGGATGAACGCGACGCTGGCGACCCGGGCACCGATGACGTAGGCGGCGAGGCCGGCGGTGCCGCCGGCGACGAACACGAGGACGACGACGACGATGCGGACGGCGTCCTGGGCGACGCGCTGGCCGGCGTTGGGCCAGCCGACCGCGAGGAGCTCCCGGCAGTCGGACAGCGAGAGCCGGGCGTCGGCCCGGGTGAGCCTGAAGCTGTCCCGGAGTCCGAGCGCGAGCGCGAGCACCAGCAGGAAGCTGGCGGCGTAGCCGGCGGCGGTCGCGAGTGCAGCGCCCGTGACCGCCAGCCCGTCGAAGCCGGGGACGCCGTAGCCGAAGATGAGCACGGGGTCGAGGAGGACGTTGACGGCGACGGCGGTGACGTTGACGTACAGCGTCGCCCGGGTGTCGCCCCAGCCGAGGAAGCCGGCCTCCAGCGAGTCCGAGAGGCCCATGAACAGGAAGACGGGCGCGTAGGCCGAGAAGTACGTGATGGCGGGTTCGACCGCGCGTGCGTCGGGGTCGACCGTCGCGATGGCGCGGACGAGCGGGTCGGCGAAGAAGAACGCGAGGAGGGCGGCCGCGGTGCCGAACAGGAACGTGAGGACGACGCCGTTGAACGCGGCGCGTCGAGCGGGTCGCTCCTCGTCCGCGCCGACGCGCTGGGAGACGACGACGTGCGCGCCGACCATCGGGCCGACGATGGCGAGCGCGACGAGGACGGAGGTCAGCGGCGTCACGAGACCGACGGCTCCGAGCTCGGCCTCGCCGATGCGACCGAGCCAGAAGGCATCGACCACCTGCTGGACGACCTGCACGAGGTTCTGGACCACGAGCGGTGCCGCGAGCGCGACGAGCACCTTCGGTATGGACCCCGTTCGTATGTCGTCCGGTGACACATCGAACATCTGCTCGTTAGTGCACTGGAACGCGACGGGCACAAAACTCTGTCGACTATTACCGATAGACAAGTGTTGGCGTATAATGTGGTCGAGCTGTCAGACGTGTCGGCCGTCACCGGAACCCCGACGCTTTTTCTGCCCCGGGACCGGAGTTCCCGGTATGAGCCGTTCGCGGAAGCCCGACTGGCTGAAGATGCGACCGCCGGCGGGCCGGGAGTTCACCGACATCAAGCAGACGCTGCGGGACCACGACCTGAACACGGTCTGCGAGGAGGCGAACTGCCCGAACCTCGGGGAGTGCTGGAGCGGCCGCAACGGGAGCACAGACGGCGGCACGGCGACGTTCATGCTGATGGGCCACCGCTGCTCGCGCGGCTGTAACTTCTGTGACGTCGAGACCGGCGGGATGGAGCCGCTGGACCCCGACGAGCCCGCGAACGTCGCCGAGGCCATCGCCGAGATCGGCCTCGACTACGTCGTCCTCACGTCGGTCGACCGCGACGACCTCCCCGACCAGGGCGCGGGACACTTCGCCGAGACCATCCGCGAGATCAAGCAGCGTCACCCCGGCATCCTGGTGGAGGTGCTCATCCCCGACTTCCAGGGGGAGCCCGACCTCGTCCGGAAGATAATCGACGCCGAACCGGACGTCATCGCGCACAACGTCGAGACGGTCGAGCGCCTCCAGTGGCCGGTCCGGGACCGCCGCGCGGGCTACGAGCAGTCGCTCTCGGTGCTCGAACAGGTCGCTCGCGAGTCCGACATCTACACGAAGACCAGCCTGATGCTCGGCGTCGGCGAGTACCACCACGAGATCTGGCAGACGCTCTCGGACCTCGCGGAGATCGACCTCGACATCGTCACCCTCGGCCAGTACCTCCAGCCCTCGCGCACCCACCTCGACGTCGAACGGTACGTCCACCCCGACGAGTTCGACACCTGGCGCGACGTGGCCGAGGAGGAGTTCGAGTTCCTCTACTGCGCCTCCGGGCCGATGGTCCGCTCGTCGTACAAGGCCGGCGAGCTGTTCGTCGACGCCGTGCTGCGGGACGGCAAGAGCGTGGAGGAGGCACGCGAGGCCGCGCGAAGCGTGGCCTCGGATTAGCCGAACGGGGAACGCAGTGACCCGTGAGGCAAGGGAGGCGGCACGGAGTGTCGCCTCCGATTAGCGAGCGGGGAGCCTGCGACCCGCGAGCCGCGCGGGCCGCGCGAAGCGTGGCCTCGGATTAGCCGAACGGGGAACGCAGTGACCCGTGAGGCAAGGGAGGCGGCGCGGAGTGTCGCCTCTGACCAGCGAGCGGTGCGAGCCGTGGAGCGCGTCTCAGTCGTCGGCGAGCGGAAGTTCGACGACGAAGGCGGCACCACCGAGGGCGGCGTCCTCGACGCGGACGGTCCCCCCGAAGTCGTCGACGAGCTGGTCGACGAGGTAGAGCCCGACGCCCGTCCCGCTGCTCTCCGCACCCTTCTCGCCACGGCCGAAGATGGCCTCCCGCCGCGAATCGGGGATGCCTGGTCCGTCGTCGGCGACGACGACCGTGACGGTATCCTCGTCGACGCTGATGGTCACTGCGACGTGTGGCACGTCGCTGTCGTTGTGCTGGACGGCGTTGTTGAGGAGGTTCGTGAACACGGAGCCGAGCGTCTCGTTCGCCTCGACGTGGACGGTCGGATACGTCGCCGGCTCGTCGAACACGGCGTCCTCGTAGGAGGTGGTCGCGGTGGCTACCGCGTCGCGGAGGCGGGCGCCGACGTCGACCGGCTCCAGTTCGACGTCGTCGTCGCTCGCGACGCTCCGCGAGATGTCACGCGCGACCAGCGTGAGCTCCTCGATGTGGCGGTTCGCGGTCAGTACCGCGTCCACGTGGTCGAGGCGCTCCGCGGCGGTCAGGCCGTCCGCCTCGCCGTCGGCGGGGGCCGTTCCCCCGCTGTCGCCCGGAACGTCGCGGCCGAGGTCGGTCTGGAGCCGCTCGCCCCAGCCGATGGCCACGGAGACGTCGTTCCGGATGTCGTGGCGGAGCAGCCGGTTGAGGACGTCGAGCTGCTCGTACTGGGTCCGGATGCGGCGCTCGAGCGCGACCCGTTCGGTGACATCGTATAGGAGGAACAGCCGGCCGCGCTGGCGACCGCGTGCGTCCTCGACGGTGCGGATTCGGGTCTCGAACCGTCGGCTCACGGGGCCGTCGGACGTCCCGGTGTCGTCGGCGACGTGAGGGTCGTCGACGGCCAGGACGTCGCCATCGTCCACGGTGGCCAGGTCGACCTCGAACGTCTCCGACAGCGTGGTCGCCGCGGACGCGCCGACGAGTGCGCCGCCGCTCCTGGTCGCCACGCGCGTCCCGGCGGCGCTGGCGATTCCGGTGCCGGGACCGCTCCCGGCGAGGAGCGTGGCGGCGGCCGCGTTCGCCTGCACGATTCGACCCTGGGGGTCGACGACGAACACGGCCTCGGCGAGCTGGTCGATGAGCGAGTGCCAGTCGACCGGGACGACCGCGAGGAGCTCCGACCGGAACAGGGCGAACCCGATGGCGAGCCAGGTGACGGCGAACGTCGGCGGTGCGAGGTCCATGGGCGCGTCCGGGAACAGCACGATGTTCGCGAACCCGGCGACGAGAGGCACGAGCAGGCCGACGAAGAGGAGCCGGCCCTGGCGCCGGTACATCCCCGTCGACCGGATGGAGAGGAGCAGGAACTGGCCGGCCCCGAGCGTGGCGAGGAGGACCGTGTTGAATCCGTCCACGAAGAACCACAGTCCGGGGTCGTAGTCGAGCGTCTCCAGGCTGTAGGCGTACGGTTCGACGGTGAGGTTGCTGAAGTAGAGGTCGACGCCGGCGAGCGGGTGCCCGACGAGCGTCAGTATGGTGACCGTCGGGACCACCGCGAGTGCCGCGACGAGGTACCGGTTGACGTACCGGTTCACGCCGGTGTACTCGAGCGAGAACACCAGTATCGCCGGCCCGATTAGTTCGTACGGGACCGTCTGTGCGACGACGAAGACGTACTTCCACGTCGTCGTGGTCGCGAGGGCCTCGGCTGCGTCGATCGCCGCGTACCCGCCGCAGCCGACGAGTGCGACGGCGAGCGCTGTCGCACCAGGCTGGTCGGGGTAGTCGCGACGGAGTCGCACGGCGAGCCAACCCAGTCCCAGGACGACGGGCAGGAGCACGGCTCCGTACAGGAGTGCGAGCACTGTACTGCTTCGGAGGGCTCGGGGTGGATTAACCGTTCTGGCAGTCCTACCGAGCGACCCCGCCGACAGCACGGCTGCGGGAACGACGAGCCGGTGTCCGCGGTGCCGAGGCCAGGTTGTCTCACGGTACCAGGGAACACCATCGATACAGACTCGCACGCAACCTTCGAAATAAACTCCCGCCCATTCGTCCAGAATTGACGATAGAAGACCGTGAGGAACCCAGGTCCCCCGGCTATTGCAGGACGAAACTGGAAATGCGTGCAGCTTCGAGGCGAAAATCGCAAATCTGTGCGACTGTATGGCAAGAATAAGGTTGATAGTAACGTTTTTACGAAAACCATATAACGCGAGCGGGAGACATTCGATACATGTCAAGGTGGGTTCTACCGTGAGCACGATTCAGCACGACCCCCGCGAGCGCGTACAGGTGCTCGACGATGCGGGCCGGGTGCTCGACGACGCGGAGGTGCCGGATGTCGACGACGACGAACTCGTCGAAATGTACAAACAGATGCGGCTGGCCCGCCACTTCGACCAGCGGGCCGTCTCGCTCCAGCGCCAGGGGCGTATGGGGACCTACCCGCCGCTCTCCGGTCAGGAAGGCGCCCAGATCGGGAGCGCCCACGCGCTGGACGAGGAGGACTGGCTGTTCCCGTCCTACCGCGAGCACGGCGCGGCGCTCGTCCAAGGCGTCTCGCTGGAGAAGACGCTGCTGACCTGGATGGGCCACGAGTCCGGCAACGACATCCCGGACGACGTGAACATGTTCACCACAGCGGTGCCCATCGCGACCCAGATTCCCCACGCGACCGGCGCGGCCTGGGCGTCGAAGCTCAAGGGCGAGAACAGGGCGTTCCTCTGCTACTTCGGCGACGGCGCGACCTCGGAAGGTGACTTCCACGAGGGGCTGAACTTCGCCGGCGTCTTCGACACGCCGAACGTGTTCTTCTGCAACAACAACCAGTGGGCCATCTCGGTTCCGCGCGAGAAGCAGACCGCGAGCGAGACCATCGCCCAGAAGGCCACCGCCTACGGCTTCGAGGGCGTGCAGGTCGACGGGATGGACCCGCTGGCGGTGTACAAGGTCACGCGCGACGCCGTCGAGAAGGCGAAGGACCCCGACGACGACCTGCGACCGACGCTCATCGAGGCGGTCCAGTACCGCTTCGGCGCACACACCACCGCCGACGACCCCTCCGTCTACCGGGACGACGAGGAGGTCGAGCGCTGGAAGCAGAAGGACCCCATCCCGCGCATGGAGACGTTCCTGCGCCAGCACGGCCTGCTCGACGACGAGCGGGTCGACGCCATCGAGGCCGAGGTCGAGGACGAGGTCGCCGACGCCATCGCCGCCGCGGAGGCCGTCGAGCGCCCCGACCCCGAAGAGATATTCAAACACGTTTATGCGGGCATGCCGAAGAAGTTGGACGAACAGTTGGAGTGGTTCAACAGCGTCCGCGAAGAGTTCGGCGACGACGCACTCCTGGAGGACTAACACATGGCTACGCAAGACACTGCATCCGAGACGGAGAACCTGACGCTCGTGCAGTCCGTCCGCGACGGGCTGTACACCGAGATGAAGAACGACGAAGACGTGCTCGTCATGGGCGAGGACGTCGGGAAGAACGGCGGCGTGTTCCGTGCGACCGAGGGACTCTACGAGGAGTTCGGCGGGGACCGCGTCATCGACACGCCGCTGGCCGAGTCCGGCATCGTGGGCACGGCCATCGGGATGGCCGCCTACGGCCTGAAGCCCGTCCCCGAGATACAGTTCATGGGCTTCATCTACCCCGCGTTCGACCAGATCGTGAGCCACGCGGCGCGCATCCGCACCCGCTCCCGCGGCCGGTTCACGTGTCCGATGGTCATCCGCGCGCCGTACGGCGGTGGCATCCGCGCGCCCGAGCACCACTCCGAGTCGACGGAGGCGATGTTCGCCCACCAGCCCGGCCTCAAGGTACAGATCCCGAGCACCCCGTACGACGCGAAGGGGATGCTCATCTCGGCCATCCGCGACCCGGACCCGGTCGTGTTCCTCGAGCCGAAGCTCATCTACCGCGCGTTCCGCAACGAGGTCCCGACGGACGACTACGAGGTCCCGCTCGGTGAGGCCGCCGTGCGCCGCGAGGGCACCGACATCTCGGTGTACACGTGGGGTGCGATGTCCCGGCCGACCATCGAGGCCGCCGAGGAACTCGCGGAGGAGGACGGCATCGACGTCGAGGTCGTCGACATCCGCTCCATCTCGCCGCTCGACGAGGAGACCATCGTCGAGTCGTTCAAGAAGACCGGCCGCGCCGCGGTCGTCCACGAGGCCCCGAAGTCCGGCGGCCTCGGCGGCGAGATCGCCTCCATCATCCAGGAGGAGGCGCTGCTGTACCAGGAGGCACCGGTCGAGCGCATCACCGGCTTCGACACGCCGTTCCCGCTGTACGCGCTCGAGGACTACTACCTGCCGGAGCCCGCACGCATCAAGAAGGGTATCCGCGACGCGGTGAGCTTCTGATATGCCCCAGGAATTCAAGCTTCCAGACGTCGGCGAGGGCGTCGCCGAGGGCGAGCTGCTCGAGTGGCTCGTCGAGCCCGGCGACACCGTCACCGAGGACCAGCCGGTCGCGAAGGTCGAGACGGACAAAGCCGCCGTCGACGTGCCCTCGCCGTACAACGGCACGGTGAAGGAACTGCTCGCCGAGGAGGGCGAGATGGTGCCCGTCGGCGACGTCATCATGGTGTACAACGTCGAGGGCGAGGACGACCTCGAGGACACGACGCAGTCGGGCGCAGCCGAGAGCGAGGAGCCCGCGGCGGCCGACGCCGACGAGGCAGCGGCGGACACCGAACCCGCCGGCGACACCGAGGAGGTCGAGACACCCTCGGGTCGCGTGTTCGCCCCGCCGAGCGCCCGGAAGCTGGCCCGCGAGCTCGGCGTCGACATCGCCGAGGTCGAGGGCACCGGGCCCTCGGGTCGCGTCACCGACCAGGACGTGCGCGCCCACGCCGAGGGCGGCGACGAGGCCGAACCCGAGCCCGCGACCGCGGAAGGCGGCGACGACACCGCGGCCGCGACCGAGTCCGCCGACGCGGGCTCCGCTGGCGGCCAGGCGGCCGCGAGCACGACGACGACCGCACCCCAGCAGGTCGAGGCTGCGGACCGCGAGCAGACGCTGGCCGCGCCGGCGACGCGCAAGCTCGCCGAGGAGGAGGGCGTCGACCTGAACGCCGTCCCGACGGACGAGACGAAAGACGGCGAGCCGTTCGTCACGCCCGAGGCCGTCCACGAGTACGCGCAGGCCCAGCAGGAGGCTCAGGAGGCCGACGCGAAGGCGATGGCCGCCGGCGAGCCGATGGGTGAGCCGCAGCAGCGCGAGGAGCGGGAGCCGTTCAGCGGCGTCCGCCAGACCATCGCCGACGCGATGGCGGAGTCGAAGTACACCGCCCCGCACGTCACCCACCACGACGAGGTCGACGTGACCGCGCTCGTCGAGGCCCGGAAGGAGCTCAAGCCCCACGCCGCCGAGAAGGACATCAAGCTGACCTACATGCCGTTCGTGATGAAGGCGTGTGTGGCGGCGCTGAAGGAGTACCCCATCGTCAACTCCTCGCTCGACGAGGAGAACGAGGAGATCGTCAAGAAGCACTACTACAACATCGGCGTCGCGACCGCGACCGACGTGGGCCTGATGGTCCCCGTCGTCAAGCAGGCCGACCGGAAGGGCCTGCTCCAGCTCTCCTCCGAGATGAACGAGCTGGTCTCGAAGGCCCGGGAGCGCTCGATCGCGCTGGAGGAGATGCGCGGCGGCACGTTCACCATCACGAACATCGGCGGCATCGGCGGCGAGTACGCCACGCCGATCATCAACTACCCCGAGACCGCCATCCTGGCGCTCGGCGAAATCAAGAAGAAGCCACGCGTCGTCACCGACGAGAACGGCGAGGACAGCATCGAGATCCGCCACGTGCTGACGCTGTCGCTCTCGTTCGACCACCGCATCATCGACGGCGCGGAGGGCGCACAGTTCACCAACGAGGTCATGAAGTACCTCGAGAACCCGCAGCTGCTCCTGCTGGAGTAGGCAGGCCGCGCCTTTTTTGCTTTCGTGCGACGCCGGAGTCGTGCCTCGCTACGGACAGGGCACGCTGTCGGCGTGTATCGACGACCCGACAGCGTCCGGTCCGACGAAGCCCGTAACAGTCGATGTCGCCCCAGTCACCGACGAGCCTGTCGAGCCGGTCCCGGGTCGGTTCGTGACCCCGCAGGTCGTCGCGGACGGGGCGGCGCGGGCGTCCCCACTCTCCGTCCTCTCGGTGGTCGTCAACGACACGCTCTGTCGGAGTGCTGGTGACCTCCCGCTCGCTCTGTCGGCGTGCGGTGGTGGCCGCGGACACGGTAAGAAATGTCTCGTCGCTGTCGCAGTGGGGCGGCAGCCCCGACAGGGCGAGCCGCCCCGGTCCCCCGTGGCAACCGCCCCCCGACGGTCGCACACTCGGCAGCGCCGCGACGGTCCCCCCGGGCCGTCGACGTGATTCGGTCTGCCCGATTACCGGGACGCACGAACACAGCTTATAGGCACCGCTGAGACGCCGTCTCACCCGTGAGACACCGTCTCAGTTTGCCAACGGTTAACTCGCCTCCCCAGAATACGGCCACATGGACCGGGACGCTGTCGACGACGCCGTCGCCCTGTTGCAGCGTGCACCCGTCCTCGCGGCTTGTCGGGACGGCCCCACCGACCGGACCACCCTCGCGGAGCGTGCCGGCGTCTCCCGGGCGACGGCATACCGGGCGACGAACGCGCTGACGGAGCGTGGGCTCCTGGAACGCGAACCAGAGGGGTACCGGCTCACCGGCCTCGGGCGTGCCGTTCTCGCACACGTCGAGTCCTTGGACGAGGGGCTGACCGGCACACGCACGCTGGCCCCCGTGCTTGCACGCGTCGACGCCCCGGAACTCGTCGCGAACACCCACCTCTTCACCGACGCGACGGTCCTCACCGCCGACCCGTCGACACCGTACCGCATCGACCAGGCGCTCGCGACCATCGTCGGGGATACCAGCGAGGCGATGGTCGGCGTCACGGCCTCCTTCGGGTCGCCGACGGTGATGGAGCGGACCTACGAGGTCCTCCAGCGCGGGGTCCCCGTCGAGTGGGTGCTCACGCCGGCGGCGTTCGAGGGCGTCCGAACCCAGCATCCCGATGGACACGACGAGCTCATGGCGATGGAGACGACCGCGACCTACCTCGTCGAGGACCCGCCGCTCGACATCGCCATCTACGACGACACGCTCGTGATTCCCGGCTACGACGACGAGAGCGGCGCGGTCACGGCGGTGGCGACGACCGAGGACCCGGACGCGCTCGCGTGGGCCCGGGGTGTGTTCGATGCCTGCCGGGAGCGGGCCGAGCCGCTCGACTGACGGATTTTTCCTGTCACGTGCCCACACGCGACGGGCCCCATCGGCGCTGCGTCCCCGGGTTCTGCTCGCACTGGCAATTCCTGCGGCTTTTTATGGCTGCTGGTCGGGATGTGTAGTATGGTCGTCGGAGACGTCACTACTGGCACGGACGTACTGGTCATCGGCGCGGGTCCGGGGGGCTACGTGGCCGCCATCCGCGCCGGACAGCTCGACCTCGACGTGACGCTCGTCGAGCGCGACGCCTACGGCGGGGCCTGCCTCAACCGGGGCTGCATCCCGTCGAAGGCGCTCATCACGGGCTCGAAGCTCGCCCACGACGCGGGCAACGCGGAGGACCTCGGCATCCACGCGAACCCCGCCGTGGACCTCTCGCAGATGATGAACTGGAAGGACGACGTGGTCGACGGGCTGACCGGCGGCGTCGAGAAGCTCTGCAAGGCCAACGGCGTCAACCTCGTCGAGGGGACCGCGGAGTTCGCCGGCGAGAACTCGGTCCGCGTCGTCCACGGTGGCGAGGGGCAGGGCAGCGAGTCAATCGACTTCGAGCACGCGATCATCGCCACCGGCTCGCGGCCCATCCAGGTGCCGGGCTTCGAGTTCGACGGCGAGCACGTCATCTCCGCCGAGGGGGCGCTGGACCTCCAGACCGTCCCGGACGAGCTCGTGGTCGTCGGTGCGGGCTACATCGGCATGGAGCTCGCGGGCGTCTACGCCCGTCTCGGCACCGACGTGACCGTCATCGAGATGCTCGACGACGTGCTGCCGCCGTACGAGGACGACGTGAGTCGGGTCGTCCGCAAACACGTCGAGGAGCTCGGCGTCGAGTTCCACTTCGGCTACACCGCCGAGGGCTGGGAGCAGTCGGGCGACGGCGTCGTCGTCACCGCCACGCCCGCCGCCGCCGACGGTGGCGAGGCCGCCGAGGCCGAGGAGCAGGAGGTCCTCGAGCTCCCGGCCGACAAGGTGCTCGTCGCGGTCGGCCGCCAGCCCGTCACCGACACGATGAGCCTCGAAGCGGCCGGCATCGAGACCGACGAGAACGGCTTCATCCAGACGGACGACCGCGCCCGCACCGAGAAGGACCACATCTTCGCGGTCGGCGACGTTGCCGGCGAGCCGATGCTCGCGCACAAGGCCAGCACGGAGGGACAGGTCGCCGCCGAGGTCATCGCCGGCGAGCCGTCGGCCGTCGACTACCAGGCGATGCCCGCCGCCGTCTTCACCTCGCCCGAGATCGGCACCGTCGGCCTGACCGAGGACGAGGCCGCAGAACAGGGCTTCGAGCCGGTCACCGGCAAGTTCCCGTTCAACGCCAGCGGTCGCGCGATGACCGCCAACGAGACCGACGGCTTCGTCCGCATCGTCGCCGACGAACCCAGCGGCTTCGTGCTGGGCGCACAGATCGTCGGGCCGGAGGCCAGCGAACTCGTCGCCGAGCTCGGGCTGGCAATCGAGATGGGTGCGACCCTGGAGGACATCGCCTCGACGGTCCACACGCACCCGACGCTCGCCGAGTCGACGATGGAGGCCGCCGAGAACGCGCTCGGCCACGCCATCCACACGCTGAACCGGTAGGACCGACAGACGGCTCCGACGGACACTTCCCGTGGCCGGGTGTCCGGTCGGTCCGGTAGGCGGCTTCTAACAATGTACCAGCGGCGTGTCGGGTGTAGCCGGGGGAGAGCGACAGCAGGATGCTGTAGCGGTCGCCCGGCGGCTGTCCGGGCCGCGGCGGCTCGGAGCCGACGGGTCGACTGCTCGCGATGGGGGACCGACCCGGCGGCCGGCCACCGCTCCACGCGGCGGGTCCCGGGCGCTGGGTCGTCGTCCATCCTGTGCAGTGTCTCCCTGGTCCACGACACTCCAGTGCCAGCCGAGCCACCGGCACGTCTCACGGCAGCGTCGACGCGGAGGCGGACCAGCGACGCCGACTGTCGCCCCGACGCCCTTTTGCCCGCCACCGATGTACGGGGAGCCATGACAGTCGTCACGCTCGGGCCCGCCGGGACGTACTCGCACCGCGCCGCCAGCGCCGTCGCCGACGGGGTCGAGTTCCGCGAGTCCGTGACGAGCATCGTCGAGGCCGTCGCCGACGGTGACGCAGCGCGCGGCGTCGTCCCCATCGAGAACAGCATCGAGGGCAGCGTCACCGAGACGCTTGACGCCCTCGCCGAGTTCGACGTGGCCGTCACGGGTGAGGTCGTCACGCCGATCCGGCACGCGCTGCTCGCCCAGGGTGACGCGTTCGACACCGTCGCGAGCCACCCGCAGGCGCTCGCGCAGTGCCGGGGATTCCTCGACGACCACTACCCCGCGGTCGACCGCGAAGCCGTCGCGAGTACGGCCCGAGGCGTCGAGCAGGCCCGCGAAGACGAGGCCGTCGCGGCCATCGCCCACCCCGGAACCGCCGACGACACCGTCTCGCTGCTCGCGGAGGACATCCAGGACCGCACGTCGAACGCGACCCGGTTCTTCGTCGTCGCGCCGCCCGCCGACCGGTCCGACGCCGGCGGCAAGACGACGCTCGTCGTCTACCCCGGCGCGAACTACCCCGGGCTCCTGCTCGAACTGCTCGAACCGTTCGCCGACCGCGACATCAACCTCAGCCGGCTCGAATCCCGGCCCTCGGGGGAGCGTCTCGGGGACTACGCCTTCCACGTCGACGTGGACGCCGGGCTGTTCGAGGAGCGCACGCAGGCCGCCGTCGAAGATGTGAAGGAACTGGCGAGTGCGGGCTGGGTGCGCGTGCTCGGGTCGTACGACGTAGAGCACGTGCTGGACTAATACAGAGGGATTCGGAGATCGGTCGGGAAGGCGCTATCCAGTTGAGCCAGTCTGCGAAGTGAGCAAAACCTGATCGACCACCGACCACACCCGACACACCACACTTAATTGCCACCCCCTCGGTACCGCAACCATGGCTACCGGTATCGAGACGGAACTGCTGAACCTCCTCAGCGTCTTCATCCTCGCTGCCGGCGTCGGCATCGTCGTCGCCAAGGTCGGGAACTTCCCCTACACCATCGCGCTGCTGCTCGCCGGGCTGGCGGCGTCCGTCCTCGGGGTGCAGTTCGGCATCGAGCTCTCGCACGACATCATCCTGCTCGTCCTGCTCCCGCCGCTGCTGTTCGAGGGTGCCGCGACGACGGACCTCGAACAGTTCCGGCGGAACCTTCCCTCGATCCTCGCGCTGGCGGTCCCCGGACTGGTCATCTCGGTGCTGATTCTGGGCGTCGTCGGACAGGCAGCCTTCGGCTTCCCCCTGCTCATCGCGCTGCTCTTTGCGTCGATGATACTGCCGACCGACCCGGTCTCGGTGCTCGCGCTGTTCGAGGAGCTCGGTGCGCCGGAGCGCCTCGCGACCCTCGTCGAGGGCGAGAGCCTGCTGAACGACGGGGTCGGCGTCGTCGTCTTCTCCGCGCTGCTCGCGCTGGTGAACGAGGCGGGACAGAGCGGGGACATCGCCTTCACGACCGACCTCGTCGTCGACGTGGGCCTCGGCATCGTCGTCTCCAGCGTCGGCGGCACCGTCGTCGGGCTGGTGGCGGGTTACCTCGTCTACCGCGTGATGGTCAACCTCGACGAGCACATGACCGAGATCGTGCTCACGGCCATCCTCGCGTACGGGAGCTTCCTGCTGGCCGAGCACTACGTCGGCGTCTCCGGTGTCATCGCGACCGTCGTGGCCGGGCTGTTCATCGGCAACAAGGGCGCGGAGTACGCGATGAGCCCGCAGACGAAGATCTCCATCTTCAATACGTGGGAGACAGCGGCGTTCATCGTCAACACGTTCATCTTCGTCGCCATCGGCACGGCGACGCCGGTGCACCAGCTGCTCGAACACGGTCGGCTCATCCTCGTCGCCATCGTGCTCGTGGTGGTCGTCCGGGGCGTCGTCGTCTACCCCATCACGGCGCTCGTGAACCAGTTCCAGTCGAACCCGGTGAGTCTCGACTACCAGCACGTGATGGTCTGGGGCGGGCTGCACGGCTCAATCCCCATCGCGCTGGTGCTCGGGCTGCCGTCGACGCTGCCGTCAGGCGCGCCGTTTCCCTTCCGCGAGGAGCTCCGGGCGATGGTGTTCGGCGTCGCCGCGTTCAGCCTCATCGCGCAGGGGCTCTCGATGGGGCGGCTGCTGAACGGGCTCGGCATCGTCACGCGCTCCCCGGCCGCCGAACTGTACGAACTGCTGGTCGGCCGTGCACGGGCGGTCGACAGCGCGCTCGAGGCGGCCGAGGAGCTCGAAGCGGCCGGCGAGGTCTCGACCGCGACGTACGAGGGCTTCACCACGGAGTACGAGCGCGAGAAGGCGGACCTCAACAGCGCCATCCGAGAGCTGTTGGACGAACACCCCGAGATACGGCAGCAGGAGGTCCTCGCCGGCGAGCGGCAGGTGCTCCAGCGGGAGAAGAGCGCCATCATGGACGCCACGCGGTCGGGCGTCATCTCGGACGACGTCGGCAACCGGCTGATGGAGGAGGTCGACCTCAAGCTCGACCGCGTCCACTCCGGCGAGACCACCGTCAGCGAGCACGAGGAGGGGTACGAGGAGTTCTGGCGGACCCGTGCGGCGGCGTTCGGCATCGCCGCCGCCGCTCTCGACGAGGACGAGACCGACGAGTAGCCGCGACCCACCCGTCCTCTTTTACCCGAAGCCGGGGCCAGTCCCGCCGTGCGCTGAGTACCGACGGGCGGCGTCTCGCGGGTGTGCGGACACGCGCCGTCCGGCTGACCGTCCGCCTGTTCGCCCCCCACCGAGCGACCCGCTTACGCGAGGAGTTTAAGTGTCCACCCGCCGTATCTGTCGGATACAATGCGACGAAATCCGTTCGAAGAACTCGAGGAGATGTTCGACCGTATGGGCCGGCAGTTCGAGCACCGCGGCATGCCGACGGTCGAATCGGTGCCGGTCGACATGCAGGACCACGGCGACGAGTACGAGATCGTCGCGGACGTCCCGGGCTACGACACCGGGGACATCGAGCTCACCTTCGCAGATGGGACCATCACCATCGACGCGAGCCGCGAGGAGGAGACCGAGGAAGAGGGCGACGACCACTACGTCCACCGCGAGCGCCAGACGTCGGTCAGCCGCAGCATCCGTCTCCCCGAGGCCGTCGACGAGGACGCCATCAGCGCGAGCTACACGAACGGGACGCTCACCGTCACCGCGCCGAAGGCCGACGTCGAGGAGGGCCACCGGATCGACATCGACTGACCGGGACCCAAATCGGTACCCGTCGCTACGGCGTCGCCTCGATGACCGCGTCGACGGTCGTCGCGAGCGCGTCGGGCCAGGCGTCCGGCCACGACGCCCCGCGTTTCGGCGGTTCGACCGGGAACTCGACGGCGTGGAACGTCACGCGGTCGAACGCGTCGGCCGCGAGTCGCCCGACGAACGCCGCGTTCTCGCGTTTCGTGCTCACCCCGCCGGTGGCGAGGTCGTAGTACGCGCTGAACGCCTGGCAGACGACGACCGTGTCGTCCTCGTCGAGGCCGCCCGTCTCCAGCGAACGGAGCAGCTTCACGGTGTTGTTCGCCGGGTCGGCACGGCGCATCTCCAGTTCGACGAGCACGAGCAGGTCGCGTCGTCCGGGGCGCGGAAGACGTCGGCGCCGTCCCACCGGTCCTGCCATCGTGGTTCGATTCGTGTCTGCTCGAACGCTGGTTCCCGTGTCTGTCTCGACATCGTGGGGGCTCTTGGCTCACGGTAGACGGACCGTCCTCCAAGTCGTATCCATCTGACATTCCGGTGTGTCTGGTTGCGGCAACAATTGGCGCTGGCGTGTCGCGGTGACGTACAGCCATCGGGTCCGAGGCCGGAGTGGTCAACTTTGATACCTCGTGGAACACAACAGACCGAATAGATGTCGAACGACAGACCGAACTCCGCTGTCCTCGCGGACCTCATCGGCGACGTCATCTACGCCTTCCTCGGGACGGGGCTGATGGTGCTCGGACTGCTGTTCATCTGGGCCGCCTTCGACAACCTGCTCCGGTACCCGAGCGTCGGCGCGTCGCTGCTGACCCTGTTCGCCGCGGTCGTCTCGTTCGTCCTCGTCGGCACGGGCATCCTCGTCAACCCGTGGACGAAGCGCCGGCTGGACCGACTCCACGCCCCGTCGACCGTCGGCCGCGCCAGAACCGTCGACGAGCGTGTCGTCCGCCCCGAGGAGCGGTGCACCGAGCGCTGTACGGCCTGCGGGGACCGCGTCGAGGCGGGACTGGTCCGTCGCCGGCGCGAGGAGTACGTACTGTTCGGCGTGCCGCTGGTCACGCGCTCGGAGCGGTTCACCCACTACTGTCTGGACTGCGCGACGGCGGAGCTCTCGGGTGACGACGCGGTCGAGGCGGCTCGCGACGTGGACCCGTCCGAGTTCGTGCTGGAGTAGGTGGGACCCGTGCGGACGCCTCCGTCACGTCCCGCCAGACGGGATTGATAGTCCTTTTAACGACTCCGAGTGAACGGTTCCCCATGACCTACGACCCGCAGACACTCGAGTCGGAGTGGCGGGACCGCTGGCGGAGCGAGGGTCGCTACGAGGCGGACCCCGACGCCGGCGCGGACGAGGACCCCACGTTCGTCACGGTTCCCTACCCGTACCCCAGCGGCGGGATGCACATCGGCCACGCCCGGACGTACACCGTGCCGGACGTGTACGCCAGGTACCGACGCCAGCAGGGTGACAACGTCCTGTTCCCCATCGCGTGGCACGTCACCGGGACGCCCATCATCGGCGCGGTCGAGCGCCTGAAGAAGCGCGAACCCGAGCAGATGGACGTCCTGCAGAACACGTACAACGTCCCCGAGGAGACGCTCTCGGAGATGGAGACGCCGATGGGCTTCGCCCGGCACTTCATCGAGGAGCACTACAAGAAGGGGATGAAGCGGCTGGGCATCTCCGTCGACTGGCGTCGCGAGTTCACCACGAACGACGAGCGCTACTCGAAGTTCATCACCTGGCAGTACGAGACGCTGAAGGAGCGCGGCCTGCTGGAGAAGGGGCTGCACCCGGTGAAGTACTGCACGAACGAGGACCAGCCGGTGACGACCCACGACATCCTGGAGGGCGAGGAGGCGGAGTTCCAGGAGTACACGCTCGTCAAGTTCGAGACGGAGATCGACGGCGCGGACGTGACCGCGCCGATGGCGACCCTGCGCCCGGAGACGGTTCGCGGGGTGACGAACGCCTTCGTCGACCCCGCGGCGGACTACGTGGTCGCGGAGGTCGACGGCGAGTTCTGGTTCGTCTCCGCGAGCGCGGCCGAGAAGCTCCGACTCCAGGGTCACGAGGTCGACGTTCGCTACGAGTACGAGGGACGTGACCTCGTCGGCAAGCGGGTGACGAACCCCGTCACCGGCGACGACGTGCTCGTCCTCCCCGCCGGGTTCGTCGACGCGGACAACGCGACTGGCGTCGTCATGTCCGTCCCGGCGCACTCGCCCGACGACTACCTCGCGCTGCAGGAGGCGAAGGAAGCGGCCGACGAGATGGCCGAGTACGGCATCGACCCCGACGAGGTCCGTGGGCTCGAGCCGGTCCCCATCCTCACCATCGAGGGCTACGGCGACGTCCCCGCGAAGGACGCCGTCGAGTCGGCGGGCATCGACTCCTCGGAGGACCCCGAGCTGAAGCAGGTGACACAGGACCTCTACAACGCCGAGTTCCACTCCGGCGAGCTGCTCGAGGCGTACGGCGAGTTCGCCGGTGGCGTCGTCGAGGACGTGCGCGACGAGTTCAAGCAGTCGTACCTGGGCACTGCATTCGGCACGATGCAGGAGTTCTCCGAGGAGGTCGTCTGTCGCTGTGGCGGCGATGTCGAGGTCGCCAAGCAGGACACGTGGTTCCTCCGCTACAACGACCCCGACTGGAAGGAGACGACCCACGAGGCGGTCGCGAACCTCGACGCCATCCCCGAGAACACCAGCGAGCAGTACGACCACACCATCGACTGGCTCAACGAGTGGCCCTGCATCCGGAACTACGGGCTGGGAACGCGGCTGCCGTGGGACCAGGACTTCGTCATCGAGCCGCTGTCGGACTCGACGCTGTACATGTCGTACTACACCATCGCCCACCGCATCGACGAGGTCGACCCCGAGGCGATGGACCGGGAGTTCTTCGACACGCTGTTCTACGGCCCCGAGGCCGTCGACGACCCCGACGAGACCGCCCTCTCCCTGCGCGAGGAGTGGGACTACTGGTACCCCGTCGACTACCGCTGCTCGGCGAACGACCTGGTGAACAACCACCTGACGTTCTACCTGTTCCACCACGCGGAGCTGTTCGACCAGCCCAAGTGGCCCCAGGGAATCACCGTCATGGGGATGGGACTGCTGGAGGGCGAGAAGATGTCCTCCTCGAAGGGCCACGTCGTCCTCCCGGGCGAGGCCATCGACCGCTACGGTGCGGACACCGTCCGGTTCTTCCTGATGAACTCCGCGGAGCCGTGGCAGGACTTCGACTGGCGCGCCGACCAGGTGACGAGCACGCGCGACCAGCTCGACCGCTTCTGGCGACGCGCCGAGGAGCTCGTCGGCGACGGCGACGTGCCCGACCCCGTCGGCGCGGACGACGCCGACGACCTCCAGCGGGTCGACCGCTGGCTGCTCTCGAAGCTGCAGGACACCATCGGGACCGTCACCGAGGCGATGGAGAACTTCGAGACGCGGTCGGCGAGCCAGGCCGCGTTCTACGACTTCCAGGAGAATCTGCGCTGGTACCGCCGGCGCACCGACACCGGGCGCGAGGGCGCACGGCGCACCCTCCGGACGGTGCTCGAGGCCCGCCTGCGGATGCTCGCCCCGTTCGTCCCCTACATGGCGAACGACCTGCACGAGCAGCTGACCGGCGAGCCCGCCGAGGACGCGCCGTGGCCCGAAGTCGACGCGGCCCTGGTCGATCCGCAGGTCGAGGTCGAGGAGTCCCTGGTCGCTGACCTCACCGACGACGTGCGCGACATCGTCGACGTCACCGAGACGGACCCGGAGACCGTCCGCGTCTACGTCGCCGCCGACTGGAAGCACCGGGTGTTCGAGCAGGTCGTCGAGACCGGCCCGGACGTGGGCGCGGTGATGGGCCAGGTCATGTCCGACCCGGACCTCCGCGAGCGGGGCGACGCGGTCAACGACCTCGTACAGGACCTCGTCGGGGTCGTCCGCGAGCGCGACGACGAGACCCTCGAGACGCTCGTGACCCTGGACGAGGCGGCGGTGTACGCCGAGGCGCTCGACGCCCTCGAACGAGAGTACGACGCCACCGTCGAGCTCTACCGCGAGGACGACGAGGACGTGGTCGACCCCGGCGGGAAGGCGGGACAGGCGATCCCGTTCCGGCCGGCCGTCCACATCGAGTAGTCGCGGCCGCCGTCGAACAGGCCTTTCTCCCTCCCGTCCGAAGCCCGGGTATGAGCGACGACCACGACGACCGGAACGTCCGCGGCGAACCGCTCTCGCCCTGCTGTTCGGAACCGCCGACGGGCTACCTGCGCGACGGCTGCTGTCGCCACGTCGAGGAGGACCTGGGCCGGCACGAGGTCTGTGCGGTCGTCACGCAGGAGTTCCTGGAGTACAGCCGCGAGCAGGGTAACGACCTCGTGACGCCCCGCCCGGAACTGGAGTTCCCGGGGCTCCATCCCGGCGACCGCTGGTGTCTCTGCATCGGCCGGTGGCTGGAGGCGAAGGAGGAGGGCGTCGCCCCGCCGGTGGACCTGTCGGCGACGAACGAGGCGGTGCTTGAGACGGTGGAGATGGAGACGCTAGAAGCGTACGCGGCCGAGGATTAGTTCCCGAGGCCGAGCAGGTCGAAGGGCGTGCCGTTGTCGTTCTCGTCGGCGTGCTCGAACACGACGTGGGCGGTCGCGACGTCCTGGATGGCGAGGCCGGTGGAGTCGAAGACGGTGACGCCGTCGTCGTCGGTGCGGCCCGGACGCTCGCCCGCCACGATCTGGCCGATTTCGCCGTCGATGTCGTCGTCGTCGAGGACGCCCTCGTGCCACGGGACGTTGATCTCGCCGGAGTGGGTGCACTGCTTGTAGTCGTCGATGACGAGCTTGGCGGCCAGCAGCACCTCGTCGGCTATCTCGTGCTTGCCCTCGGCGTCGGCACCCATGGCGTTGATGTGGGTGTGCTCGCCGAGGTCGTCGGCGGAGACGAGCGGGTCCTCGACCGGGGTCACGGTGGAGAGCACGTCGCAGTGGCCGGCCTCGCTGATGGAGCCGCCGCGGACGTCGAACTCGTCGTCGTACCGGTCGATGAACCGTTCGACGGCCTCGTCGCGCACGTCGCTGACGACGACCTCCTCGATGGGGCGGACCTCGGCGATAGCGTCGAGCTGCGTGTAGGACTGGACGCCGGCGCCGACGATGCCGAGGCTCGTCGCGTCCTCGACGGCGAGGTAGTCGGTGGCGACGGCGGCGGCCGCGCCCGTGCGCTTCATCGTCAGCTCGGTGCCGTCCATGATGGCGAGGGGGAAGGCGGTCTCGGGGTCGGAGTAGATCATGGTCCCCATCACTGTCGGGAGGTCGTGGTCGTCGGGGTTGTCCGGGTGCACGTTCACCCACTTGATGCCCGCCGCGTCCCACGACTCGGCGTTGAGGTACGCCGGCATCGACCGGAAGTCGCCGTTGTACTGCGGGAGGTCGATGTACGATTTCGCCGGCATCTGTGCGTTCCCGTGTTCGTAGGCCGCGAATGCGTCTTCGACCGCGCCGATGACGTCCGGCATCTGCGCGTTCTCGTCGACGTCGTCGCTCCCAAGAAGGAGTGTGTGCATGCGTAGCGCTACTGAACCGCTACACTTAGTTAAATCGGAACCCGACCACCGGCGGAAACCGGCGACGAGTTCACCGGTCGTCCCACTCCGGCCCGCGCGCGCCGTGGCGGCGTGCAAGCTCGACGGCCTCCGGGTGGTGCTCCATGACGTCCGTCGGCGTCACGACGCCGATGGCCCGGAGCTGCTCGGTGACGACGACGTGGCGGACGTCCTCGGCCTCCATCAGCCGTATCGCCTCCTCCACGGCGGTCTTCGGCGAGACGGTCACGAGCGGCGAGCTCATCACCTCGCCAACGGTCACCTCGTCCAGCTGCGACCGGCTCGAACTCCGAAGGCGGTCGACCAACCGCGTGAGAGCGCCACTCGGTGCTGGCTCGTCGAGGTCCTCGCACTCGAGTGCGAGCACGTCGCTCCGCGTGAGGATGCCGACCTTGTAGGGCTTTGCGTCCCCCTGGCGGGTCACGACGACGCTCCCGATGTGTCCGTCGACCATCAGCTCGACTGCGGTCCGCACCGGCTCGTCCTCGTCGACGCTGACCGGGTGGTTGGACATGATCTCGCGGACCTGCATGGCCGAACATCGAGTATGTGGTGGCAAGTAACGTTCGGCTATCGACCGAGTGCCGTGTCGTCCGTGTAGCGGCAGCTACGGGCGATGCGTCGAAAGAAATCGGGAGTTCGGTCGGGAGGCGGTACCTGGGTCAGACGGTGGATGGTGTGGCGTCGGCCGGGCTTACATCGCGCCGCCCATGCCACCCATGCCGCCCATGCCGCCCATGCCGCCGCCCATGCCGCCGCCTGCGGGCGGGCCGCCGGCGTCGCCGCCGTCGTCGGGGTCGACCTGACCACCGGAGAGGTCGCCCGCGGCGATGACGTCGTCGATGCGAAGGAGCATGACGGCCGCCTCGGTGGCGCTCTCGATGGCCTGGGTCTTCACGCGGAGCGGCTCGACGACGCCTTCATCCTCCATGTCGATGACGTCGCCGGTGTAGGCGTCGAGACCGGCCGCGTACTCGCCGCCGTCGTGGCGGGAGCGGAGCTCGACGAGGCTGTCGATGGAGTCGAGACCCGCGTTCTCGGCGAGCGTGCGCGGGATGACTTCCAGTGCGTCGGCGAAGGCCTCGACGGCCAGCTGCTCGCGGCCGCCGACGGAGTCGGCGAAGTCGCGCAGGGCGAGGGCGACCTCGACCTCGGGTGCGCCGCCGCCGGGGAGGACGGTGCCGTCCTCGATGGTCGCGCGGACCACGCCGAGCGAGTCGTCGATGGCGCGCTCGACCTCGTCGACGACGTGCTCGGTGCCGCCGCGGAGGAGGAGCGTGACGGACTTGGCGTCCTCGACGTCCTCGATGAGGATCTGCTCGTCGCCGCCGACGTCCTGCTGGCTGATGCGGCCGGCGAAGCCGAGGTCGTCCTCCTCGACGTCGTCGACGTTGGCGACGACGCGAGCGCCGGTCGCGCGGGCGATGCGCTTCGCGTCGGAGTCCTTCACGCGGCGGACCGCGAGGATGCCCTCCTGTGCGAGGTAGTGCTGGGCCATGTCGTCGATGCCGTCGTCGACGAAGACGGCGTCAGTGCCGGCCTCGACGAGCGTGTCGACCATCTCCTTGAGCTGCTTCTCCTCCTGGTCGAGGAACTGCTGGAGCTGGTCGGGGTCCGTGACGTTGACCTCGGCGTCGATCTCGGTCTCGCGGACCTCGAGTGCGTCGTCGATGACGGCGACGTTCGCGTCCTCGACGAAGAACGGCATGTTGTCGTGTGCGCGGACCTTGTCGAGGAGGACGCCGTCAACGAGCTCGGAGTCGTCGACGGAGCCGCCGACGATCTTCTCGATCTTGATGTTCTCGGCGTCGATGCCGTCGTCGTCCTGGACCGCGAGGACGGCGTCGACGACGAGCTCGGCGAGGAGCTCCTTCGAGGACTCCGCGCCCTTGCCGGTCATCGCGGTCGCGGCGATCTGCTCGAGGTAGTCGCGGTCGTCCTCGTCGACGTCGATGGCGGCGTCCTCGAGGAGTTCCTTGGCCTTCTCTGCGGCCTGGCGGTAGCCGTTCGCGATGGTCGTCGCGTGGACGTCCTGTTCGAGGAGGTCCTCGGCCTTCTTCAGGAGCTCACCGGAGACGACGACGGCGCTCGTCGTGCCGTCGCCGACCTCGTCCTCCTGGGTCTGGGCGACCTCGACGATCATGTTGGCCGCCGGGTGCTCGATGTCCATCTCCTTCAGGATGGTCACGCCGTCGTTCGTGACGACGACGCCGCCCGTCGAGTCGACGAGCATCTTGTCCATCCCTTTCGGTCCGAGTGTGGTGCGTACGGACTCGGCGACGGCCTTCCCGGCCGTGATGTTCATCGACTGCGCGTCCTTACCGGACGTTCGCTGACTGTCCTCGGAGAGAACGATGAGGGGCTGATTACCCATTTGCTGAGCCATGGTCGTCTGAATGATTGATTGGCATTCTATATAAAGCTTTTGTTGGCTGTTCTCAAAACCGCAAGACGCTACCCTCTACGGGATTGGTAAACGTTGTCATGGCTGGTGGTTTATATACCAACTCGGCGGGGGAACGGACCCGTCGCTCGGCGCTGTCGAGACCGAAGAAACGGTCGGTGACTGTCGTCGCTGCCCTACGTCCCGCCGGGGTAGCGGTGGTAGTCCATGCCCTTGCGCTTCAGCTCGTTGTGCTTGCGTTCGAGGAAGGCGTACACCGACCCGTGCGGTGCACCGTCGAGGAGTCGCTCCGCGGCCTCCCGGACGATCTGGACCTGCTCCGGCCCGCCGATGACCCCGAGCGTGGAGCCGTAGATGACGACGCTCGCGCCCGTCAGCTCCTCCATCAGCTCTCTGGTCCGACCGTCCTCGCCGATGAGGCGACCCTTCTTTCGCTTGCGGTCGCGCTTGTTGCGCGCCGCCGCGTCGATGTCGATGAGGTCGAACATCCGCATCTCGTCGTCGAGTAGCGTCAGGGCATCCTCCGGGGGGAAGCCGCGGCCGATCGCCTGGACGATGTCGGGCCCCTTCAGCGCGTCTACGGGGTCACCGACCTGCTCGATCGCGACGGAGCCGTTCTCGGAGTCGATGTCCAGCCTGACACCGGCTCGATTCTCGATCCGTCGCATCGTCTCACCGCCCTCGCCGATCAGCACGCCGATGCGGTCCTGCGGAATCTTCACGTGCTGCTGCATAGAACGGCGTAGCACGTGGACGCGTTTAAGACTTCGGCAGCGTGCGTCTCGGTGGTCTCGCGGTGCTGCACGGTCGCCACGGAGGGGGCGGAGGCCGTCTCCACGTCCGGGCACGTGTTCTCTCCGGTCGCGATAGCCGGACCGAAGTACCTATGGCGATGCCGATCGCACGGCCGGACATGGAGTCCGAACAGTCGGCGGTCGGCTTGATAGGAGCCCGCTTCGACGGCCAGTTCGGGGATGTCCTCGTCGTCCTCGGTATCCTCGCTCTCGGTGCGCTCTCGTTCGTGGCACTCGATACGGTCTCGGTGTTCGTCCTCGCCGCGGTGCTGCTCGCGCTCTCCCTCCAGCTGTACGGGATGCTCCCGCAGTCGTCGTACGACGGTCCCAGCGTGACCGTCCTCGCCCTCTTCTTCGTCGGCATCGGTGCCGTCGCCGTGCTCTGAACCCGGGGTCGAACGTCGCGTTCGAACGGCAGGTGAATCGCCACGACCGAAGGACAATTGGGTCTAGGGCACCCAAAACAACGTAATGAGCACGCAGGACATCGAACCACTCGACATCGAGCGCATCCGCGAGGACTTCCCGATCCTCGAGCGGACCGTCGGCGACGACGTCCCGCTGGTCTACCTCGACAACGGGGCGACGAGCCAGACACCCGAACAGGTCGTCGACGCCATCGTCGACTACTACCACGGCTACAACGCGAACGTCCACCGTGGCGTGCACCAGCTGAGCCAGGAAGCCTCGATCGCCTACGAGGAGGCCCACGACCGCGTCGCGGAGTTCATCGGCGCGGACGGGCGCGAGGAGATCGTCTTCACGAAGAACACGACCGAGGCGATGAACCTCGTCGCCTACGCCTGGGGCCTCGCGGAGCTGGGGCCGGGCGACGAGGTCGTCCTCACCGAGATGGAGCACCACGCCTCGCTGGTCACCTGGCAGCAGGTCGCCAAGCGCACCGGCGCGACGGTGGAGTACATCCCCATCGACGGGGACGGCCA
Source organism: Haloarchaeobius iranensis (assembly GCF_900103505.1). Lineage (GTDB taxonomy): Archaea > Halobacteriota > Halobacteria > Halobacteriales > Natrialbaceae > Haloarchaeobius > Haloarchaeobius iranensis. Next base: position 48,659 of record NZ_FNIA01000001.1, on the reverse strand, counting down.
GCTGGACATGGACGCCGCGGGCGACCTCGTCACCGACGACACGAAGATGGTCAGCGCGGTCCACGTCTCGAACACGCTCGGGACCGTCAACCCCGTCTCCGAACTGGCGGACCTGGCCCACGAGCACGACGCCTACGCGTTCATCGACGGCGCGCAGGCGGTGCCGACCCGGCCGGTCGACGTGGGCGACATCGACGCCGACTTCTACGCCTTCTCGGGGCACAAGATGGCCGGGCCGACCGGCATCGGCGTGCTCTACGGCAAGGAGCACATCCTCGAGGCGATGCAGCCGTACCTCTACGGCGGCGACATGATACGGAAGGTGACGTTCGAGGACTCGACGTGGAACGACCTGCCCTGGAAGTTCGAGGCGGGCACTCCCCTCATCGCGCAGGCAGTCGGGCTCGACGCGGCTATCGACTACCTCGAGGACATCGGGATGGAGCGGGTGCAGCGCCACGAGGAGCGCCTCTCGCGCTACGCCTACGAGCGCCTGAGCGAGTTCGACGACGTCGAGATATACGGCCCGTCGCCGGACCAGGGCCGCGGCGGGCTCGTCGCGTTCAACGTCGGGAGCGTCCACGCCCACGACCTGGCGAGCATCGTCAACGACTACGGCGTCGCCATCCGTGCCGGCGACCACTGCACCCAGCCGCTGCACGACACGCTGGGCGTCGCTGCCTCCGCCCGCGCGTCGTTCTACGTCTACAACACCGAGGCCGAGATCGACGTGCTCGTCGACGCCATCGACGACGCGCGGGAGCTGTTCGCGTAGCTCCGAACCGTTTTTGCGACTGGCATCGGTGCCAGCACCCATGGACGTCCCCGCCCTCAGCGAGCGCGCCGAGACGTACTTCGGCGGACTCGCACCGACGCACGACTGGCACCACGTCGAGCGCATGGTCGAGAACGCCGAGACGCTCGCCGACCGAACCGAGCCGGCGGTCGACGAGGACGTGCTCCTGGCGGCTGCCTGGCTCCACGACATCGGACGCAAGCGCGAGAGCGACGGCGAGATAGCGGACCACGCCGAGTGGGGTGCCGCGGAGGCTCGACGTATCCTCGAGGCGGAGGGGACCGACCCGGAGACCGCCGACGCGGTCGCGCACTGCATCCGCGCCCATCGGTTCTCGAACGACGTCGAGCCGGAGAGCCGCGAGGCGAAGCTGCTCGCCGACGCGGACAACCTCGACGCCATCGGCGCGGTCGGGCTCGCACGGACGTTCGCCTACGCCGGCGAGCACGGCCGAACGCTCCACGACCCCGAGCTGCCCCCCGAGGCCGACGACTCGCCCGCTGGCGAGACGTCGTTCAACCACGTCCACAAGAAGCTGCTCCGCATCCAGGACCGGATGTACACGGACGCCGGTCGGGCGCTGGCGGCCGACCGCCACGCGTTCCTCGAGACGTTCGTCGAGCAGTTCGAGGGGGAGGTCGCCGGCGAGCGGTGAGGCCATCACCGGCGGCCATCCAACCGCCAGCTACTCCTCTTCCTGCGGTCGCCGCCTCGCCAGCCCCGCCGCCGCGCCGACGCCCGCGAGCGCCGCGAGCACGCCGAACCCGGGCGAGCCGCCGTCGGTGGTTCCGGCCGTGTCGTCGTTCCCGGTCGTCGTGGTCCGCCCCGCCGTCCCGCCCTCACTGCCGCCGGAGTCCGGCGGGCGAGTAGTCGGCGTGTCGGTGTCGCCGGCCGAGCCCGTTTCGGGCACCGGTCGGGGCTCCATCGTCGGTGCGGGCTCGCCCTCGCCCTCGGGTTCCGGGAACAGCAGCAGGCGCGCACCGACGCCCTGCCGGCGCTCCTCGCGGTCGTTCTCGGGGTTCTGGTAGCTCGCGCCGACGAACCCTTCGTGGATGGGCTCGGCCGTCCAGAAGCTCGTCGTCTCGTCCGCGCGCCAGCCGCCGAGGAGTCGCGGTGCGGTGCGGTCGGCAACGTCGTACACCTGGACCCCGCCGCCGTACCAGGAGGTGTAGAGCCGGTCGTCGCGGACGCCGAAGTTGTGCGAGGTCGCCCCGTCGTTGTCCTCAGGGGGTGCGAGGATGGTCTCGCGGGTCGGCTCGTCGCCCATCGACCAGAGCTCGATGCCGCCGGGGCCGCCGTCGTGGTCGGACGTGTCCTCGCGGTCCCAGGCCTCCTTGCCGACGTACACCGCCGAGGCGTCGGCGTTCGGCTGGACGTAGTGCGAGTTCCCGGGCAGCTCGACGAACTCGGCGGTGAACCCGTTCTCGACCCCCGCCAGGTACTCGGCGGTGTGGCCGCCGAGCTTCGCGACCGCGGTCGGGTTCGCGCGGTCGGCAATGTCGACGACCCAGGTGCCCGCGTCCCAGTAGGCGACGTACAGCCTGTCGTCCTGCACGTACACGTCGTGACACGAGAGGTAGTTCCGGCCGGCGTCGCGCCACGCGTCGTCCTCGTCGACGGCGGTCCACTCGCCGACCTGCTCCGGCGCGTCGCCGGTCACGTCGTAGATCATCGTCGGCTCGTTCGGCACGCCGCTGCCGGTGAGGTAGGCGTGCGTGCCGTCGAAGAAGCAGTTGTGGATGGCGTGGTTCGTCGGCTGGAAGGCGAGCCGCTCGGGGTTGGCGGGGTCCTCCACGTCGTAGAGGAAGAACCCGGAGAGTTCGCCGCGGCCGCCGGCGTTCGGCCCGGCGACGACGAGCCGGTCGTCGGCGTACTTCACGTCGTAGACCCGCTGCATCGGCCCCTGTCCGTCGTGGGTGAGTCCGCGTTCCTCGTACAGCAGTGCCGGGTTCGCGGGGTCGCTCACGTCGACGGTCGCGAAGCCGTCGCGGGTCGCCGCGAACACCGTCTCGCCGTCCTCGCTCACGACGGCCTCGCAGAGGCCCTCGATGGCGAGTTCTGCGGTCGGTTCGAGCGATGTCGCCCGCTCGGTCGGTCGCGACGCGGTCACGGTCGTCCCGGCGACGCCGGCGGCAGCGACGCCAGCCAGGCCGGCGAGGACGCCACGACGGCCGACGCGGTCGGCGGAGTCGTCGGTCGGGTGGAGGACCATACGTGCACAGACAGCCGACGGCCCCAAGTGTGTGCCCCAGCCTCAAACACGCGTTTGACTCTCCTGGCCCGCTGCGGAACCCTTTTCCACCGAACTCCCCTATTCGGGGACGACAATGGGACCTGGCTCGGACATGTACCGACAGCAGATCCTCGACCACTACAAGAACCCCCGGAACTACGGGGAGATCGAGGACGCGACGTTCTCGCACGTCGGCGAGAACCCGATGTGCGGCGACGAGATCCGAATCGACGTGAAGCTCGAGGACGACGAGGAGACCATCGCGGGCGCGGCCTTCCGCGGCGACGGCTGCGCCATCTCGCAGGCCGCCGCGAGCATGTTCTCGCAGGAGCTCCGCGGGAAGACCCTCGACGAACTCGCGGAGATGGACCGGGACGACGTGATCGACATGCTCGGCGTGGACATCTCGCCGATGCGTGTCAAGTGTGCGGTGCTCGCGGAGAAGGTGGCACAGGACGGGGCCGACATCTACCGCGGCGAACTCGACCTGGAGAAGACGACGACGGAAGAGGACAGCGAGGACGAGTAAGCGTAGCGCACGAGTCCTCGAAACCGAGGCGGGGAGGGACGACCCGTCGAGGCGGGAGAGAGCGAGGGCGAGTAAGCGTAGCGCACGAGTCCTCGACGTTGGAACGACAGGAACCGTAGAAGCGTACCGGCGACCGCAGGACTCGTTTTCACGCGGACCCCAGCGCCCGCGCGATGGCGACCAGATAGCCCAGTCCGCGCTTCACCTCGGGGTCCCGCGTCGCCTTCACGAGCCCGAGCGCGCCGACGGGGTCTGCGTCCTCGGTGCTGGCGTCGCCGACCGCGTTCAGCATGCGGTCCAGGCCGCGGACCGTGTCGGGCTCTGCGGCGGTGTCGGCGACCTCGCCCAGCGCGGTGCCGGTGCCGGCGAGGCGCATCACCATCTCGTCGTCGAGCGCGCCGTTCGCGAGCGCGAGCAGGTCCGACAGCGCGGCGAGGTCGTCGAGCGTGCCGTCGCGCTGGAGCTCCGCGACCGTGGCCATGGCGTCGGCGAGTTCGTCGCCGTCGCGGCCGACCGCCTCGGCGAGCCGGACGGTCTCGTCGGTCGCCATCGCGTCGGCGGACTCGGCGAGCGTCGAGCCGGTGCCGGCGAGGCGCATCACCATCTCGTCGTCCATCGCGCTCGTCCCGAGTTCGAGCACGTCGAGCAGCTCGTTCACCCGGTCGAGCCGGCTGACGAACTCGGCGACGGCCTCGGGGTTCTGTTCGATGGCGTCGGTGAGCTCCTCGGCCTCGAGCTCCTGTGGGGATTCTGCCATCTCTCTCACCTCAGAGCAGCCCCCTGGCGGTCAGCCAGTAGGTCTCGTTGTACGCGAGCTTGGCCCAGTGGACGGGACGCGACTCGTCGCGCATCGCCGGCGAGTGCTCGTAGTCGAACTCGATGAACGTCGCCTCGTCCATGCCAGCCTCGATGAAGCAGACGGTCTTCCCGTCGAACGTCGCCGTCGGGGGCTGACCGCGGACCTCGCTGGCGATGCGGTCCGCGATGACGTCGGCCTCGTAGTGGGCGACGGAGCCGGCCTTGCTGGTCGGCACGTCGGCGGCGTCACCCATCGCGTACACGTTCTCGGCGTGGTCGGCTTCGAGGGTGTACCTGTCGACGGCGACCCAGCCGTCGTCGCCGAGGCCGGAGTCGGCGACGAGGTCGTCGCCCGCGTGGGGCGGGATGGCGACGAGCAGGTCGTAGTCGAGCGCCTCGCCCTCCATCGACCTGACGACGCCCGCTTCGGGGTCGACCGCCTCGGCGTTGAAGAACGTCTCCGTGTTGATGTCCCGCTCCGCGAACCGGGGCTCCATCCAGTCGGAGACGGGTTCGAGCCCGTGCAGGCGCATAATCGGGTAGGTGTACGTGATCTCGACCTCGTCGCGGATGCCGCGCTGGCGGAACCACTCGTCGGCCATGAGCGTGAACTCGACCGGTGCGGCCGGGCACATGTGCGGGACGCCGACGACGCTCAGCACGAGGTGGCCTCCGTCGAAGTCGGCGAGCGCGTCACGGAGCTGTTCGGCACCCTCGCGGCCGTAGAAGTGGTGCCCGCCCTCGACGAGCCCGGGCACTTCCTCTGGGACCAGCTTCGCCCCGGTCGCGAGCACGAGGTGGTCGTACGACAGCTTGTCGTGGCCGTCCTGCAGCTCGATGGTCTCCCCGTCCGTGTCGATGTCGAGGACGCGGTTGATCTCCAGGTCGACCCGCCGGTCGACGAGGTCCGCGAGCGGGCGGACCGCGTCCTCGGCGGTCTTCTTCCCGAACGGGACGTACAGGTACGTCGGCTTGTAGACGTGGTCGGGGGAGTCGTTGACCAGCGTCACCTCGACCTCGCCGGCGTCGACCTCGTGTTCGAGGTTCTCGACGAGCCGGTTGGCCAGTACGGTGCCGCCGGTGCCGCCCCCGACGATGACGATTCGGGTCATGGTTCAGGACTTCTGGACGTAGATGCTCCAGTAGTCGTCGTGCTCGACGGTCTCGACCAGCTCGTGGCCGGCCTTCTCGACCCACTCGGGGACGTCCGTGACCGAGCCACGGTCGGAGGTCTGTAGTTCGAAGACGGTGCCGCTGTCTGCCGTCTTGACCTTCCCGATGAGGTCCATCAGGGGGCCGGGGCAGCCGGCACCGCGGGAATCGATCGTTACGTCGGCGGTGAGTTGTTCGCTCATTGTTGGATGTCTCGTCGTCGTGTCGTGGTGTTCGGTTGGCGATGCGGCTGGCGACCGGGCTGGCTCAGACGAATATCACCTGCTTGTCGCTGGCCTTCGTCAGGAAGCCGGAGACGCCGAGTTCGCCGTCGAAGATGTCGACGTAGTCGTCGAGCTCGTGGCCCCACATCTCCATGGCCATCGTGCAGGCGTAGAGGTTCATCGGGCCCATCTCCTTGGCGTCACGGAACTGCTCCGTGAACAGGGGGATCTCCGTCTCCTCGCTCGTCAGCATCGCCTCGCCGAGCGGTCCCGTCGCGAAGTCCCGCGTCTCGACGACCTCGTGTTCGAACGGGCGGAGCCCGTTCATCGTCACGAACACGTCGACCGGGATCTCCGAGGCTGCGGCGATGGAGCCGATGATGCTCGCTGCGGTGATCTTCTCGAATTCGTCCGTCGCGATGACGAGTGCATAGCCGTTCATGATGTCTTCACAGTTGAGGGTTCGCCAGCGACGGATATAGTATTGCACTGCAATTCCAAGACTATGGGAAACAGCTTGCTGCACGTCTCCGGGGCGCGCTCGGGTCCTCAGTCCGCCGACAGCCGCTGCCGCGTCCCGAACTGGCCCACGAGCACCACCGCGAGCACGACGCTGGCGACGAGTTGGCCCCGGAGGCCGACCCCGTCGAGGAAGTGCCCGTACCGCGGGACACAGCTGCCGAGGAAGACGTACGCGAAGGCGGCGTCGCCAGTTCATACTCGTCAGTACGCGGGCAGGAGTCGAAAGGAAAAGCCAGCGTCGCGGTGGAGGCGGCGTTACTCGGGGCGCAGGCCGCCGTCCTGCACGCGCATCACGGCCTCGCCGTCGGCGAGGTTCGGCGCGTCCACGAGGCGGACGATACGCTTGTCACCCTTGGACTTGCGGAGGTACATCCGGAAGGTGGACTTGTGGCCGAGGATGTTGCCCCCGATGGGCTGGGTGGGGTCGCCGAAGAACGAGTCGGGGTTCGAGGCGACCTGGTTCGTCACGACGACGGCGCAGTTGAACAGGTTGCCGACCTTGTCGAGGTCGTGGAGGTGCTTGTTGAGCTTCTGCTGGCGCTCTGCGAGCTCGCCACGGCCGACGTACTCGGCACGGAAGTGGGCGGTCAGCGAGTCGACACAGAGCAGGCGGACGGGCCACTCGCCGTCCTCGTTCTCGCCGGCGAGCTCCTGGGCCTTCTCGGCCAGCAGCATCTGGTGGTTGGAGTTGAACCCCTTCGCGACGTGGATCTTGTCGAGGACGTCGTCGACGAGTTCGTCCATCGTCTCCTCGTCGTCGGCCGAGCCCTCGATGCCGCGGTCGTCGAGGGTGGCCTCGATGGCCTCCTCGGGGAGTCCCCGGACCATGTCGTCGACGCGCTCGGGACGGAACGTGTCCTCGGTGTCGATGAAGATGGTCGAGCCCCGCAGCCCGCCGACCTCCTTGGGAAGCTGGACGTTCACGGAGAGCTGGTGTGTGACCTGGGACTTGCCGGCCCCGAACTCGCCGTACACCTCGCTGATGGACTGGGTCTCGATGCCGCCGCCGAGGAGGTCGTCCACCTCGTCGATCTGCCAGCTGAGCTTGCCGATCTCGTTGCGTCGTTCGAGCACCTGCGAGCCGGTCTCGAAGCCGCCGATGTCGGCCTCCTCGCGGGCGGCCTGGACGATGTCGGCCGCGCTGGACTCGCCGACGTCCGCCGTGTTCGATAGTTCCGAGGGGGAGGCGACCGCGATGCCCTGGAAGGAGTCGAAGCCTGCGTCGCGGAGCTTGTCTGCCGTTGCCGGTCCCACGCCGGGGAGTTTCTCGAGGTCTACGTCTGCCATACCAGTCCGTGAGTCCCGATGGGGTATAAAGCCCCGTAAACAGGGGAGTGAAAGTGAAAGTGGAGCGTGGCGGCGGGGTGGAACCGTTGGCGGAGCGAGGTATTAAACCGGAAGACGGGCGGCGAGCTGGTCAGTGACGGCCGGCTCGCGACCCGACGCGGGGGTCGACCAGTGCGAGCACGAGGTCGCCGAGCAGGCGGACGGCGACGACCGCCGCCGTGAACAGTACCACCAGCGTCGCGGCGAGTGGGAGGTCACCTTGCACGGCAGCCTGGAAGAACAGGTCGCCGAGGCCCGCGTCCGTCACGTCGGACCGGATGAGCACGACCGTCTCGACGACGACGACCGCGCCGGCGACGTAGGTCACGTCGTCCGCTATCCGTCGGAGGTGGGCCAGCAGTGCGACGGGGGCGAGGTGCCGCCAGAACACGGTGCTCCTGGAGAGCCCCTTCGCGCGGGCGGCGTCGACGTGGCCGTCCTGCCGGGCCTCGCGAACCGCCCGTGAGACGGTCCTGACCCGCGAGGCGACGAGGGTGGCCGCGACTGCCACGACCGACAGCAGGAGCAGAGCCCGGGTCGAGGTGACCCTGCTGGCTCCGAGGAGCGCGACGAGGACGAGGGCCAGCCAGAAGTTCGGGACGGCCCTGCCGAGGGTCGCGAGGGCTTCCACTCCGGTGCCACGACGGCCGTCGAGGTGACCGGCGGCGAGGCCGACCGGAACGGCCACCGCGGTGACGAGACAGAGCACGCCGACGGCGACGGCCAGGGTGAACGGTGCGGCCTCGACGAGGAGCGGGCGTGCTGGCGACGGGAACTCGGGACCGAGCACCCACGTCCGGCCGAACTCGAGCGCGAGCAGGTCGCCGACGTAGCGGACGTACTGCTCGCCGAGCGGGGCGTTGGTGCCCAGTTCGGCGCGAATCTCGGGGAGCGGAACCGGCGGCAGGCCCGGACCGGCGACGAGCGCTGCTGGCTCGTTCGGCCCGAGTCGAATCGCCGCGAAGCAGACGGTGACGACGGTGAAGAGGCCCAGCCCGGCGACGGCGAAGCGGGCGGCGAGGTAGCGCCACGGGTCAGTCGGGTGGAGGGCGTCGCGTCGCATCGTGTGGGACAGTCGCACGCCGCGAGCAAAAAGGTCGGGTTACCGACGGCCGGCTCGCGGCCCGACGCGGGGGTCGACCAGTGCGAGCACGAGGTCGCCGAGCAGGCGGACGGCGAGGACGGCCGCGGTGAACAGTACCACCAGCGTCGCCGCGAGTGGGAAGTCGCCCTGGATGCTCGCCTGGAAGAACAGCCGGCCGAGCCCGTACGCCTCCCCGACAGGAGGGGTGGCTCGCGGGAGCACTGCCTCGACGACGACGACCGCGCCCACGAGGTACGCCGCGTCGTCGGCGACCCGCCGGAGGTGAGTCAGCAGCGCGACGGGCGCGAGGTGTCGCCAGAACACGGCGCTTCGAGAGATTCCTTTCGCGCGGGCAGCGTCAACGTGACCGTCGTGCCTCGCCTCGCGCACCGCGCGCGAGACGGCCCTGATGCGGGTGCCGACCAGCGTTGACGCGACGACGACGGTGGTGAGCACGAGCACCGGGGGCCGCGCCGGTTCCCCGCCGGGCCAGAGCAGTGCCACCGCGAGGACAGCGGGTACGAGGTTCGAGCTGCTCCGACCGAGGACCGAGCCGTACTCGACGGCGGCCCCGAGGCGACCGTCGCGCAGGCCCGCGGCGAGACCGACCGGAACGGCGACGACGGTGACGAGGCAGAACGCCCCGACGGCGACCAGCGCGGTGTTCGGAAGCGCGTCGGCGAGGAGCGGGCCGGCGGGGCCCCGGTCGAGCACCCACGCCTTGCCGAGGTCGAACGTGAGGGGGCCGTCGACGTAGGTCAGGAACGCCTCGACGGGGTCGTCGTCGACGCCGAGCAGCCGGTGGTACCGCTGCCTGCGGACGGGCCCGAGGTCGACCGGGCCGACGATGGCCTGGGCGGTGGAGAGCGGCCCGAGCCGGAACGCGGCGAAGCAGATACTCACGGCCGTGAGGAGCCCGAGCGCGGCGACGGCGATTCGAGCGGCGAGGTAGCGCCACGGGCCGGTGGGGTGGAGGGCGTCGCGGTGCATCGTGCGAGGAACTCGCAGTCCTCGGACAAAAATGTCGGGCTACCGACGGCCGGCTCGCGGCCCGACGCGGGGGTCGACCAGTGCGAGCACGAGGTCGCCGAGCAGGCGGACGGCGACGACGCCCGTCGCGAACAACCCGACGAGGGTCGCGACCAGTGGCAGGTCGCTCTGGACGATGGCCTGGTAGAACAGATACCCGAGCCCGGTTTTTTCGACGTTGGGTGCGACCGGGACCACCATCTCGACGACGACGACCGCGCCGGCGACGTACGCCACGTCGTCGGCGACCTGACGGAGGTGGGCCAGCAGTGCGACGGGGGCGAGGTGCCGCCAGAACACGGTGCGCCTGGAGAGCCCCTTCGCGCGGGCGGCGTCGACGTGGCCGTCGCGCCTCGCCCTGCGCACGGCGCGTGCGACGGTCCTGATTCGGCTGCCGACGAGCGCTGGAGCGGCCGCGAGGACGGCCACCGCCAGTAACTTGCTGGTCGCCGTTGCCGTCCCCGACCAGACCACGGCGAACCCGACGGCGGCCAGCAGGAACGTAGGGACCGCACGGCCGACCGTCGCGAACTCCTCCAGTCCGTCACCGAGACGGCCGTCGAGGTGGCCGACGACGAGACCGACCGGTACCGCGACGACGGTGACGAGACAGAGCGTCCCGACGGCGACGAGCAGCGTGTACGGAGCGGCCTCGACGACGAGCGGGCGTACTGGTGCTGGAAACCCGGGACCGACGACCCACGACTGTCCGAAGTCGAACGAGAGGACCCGTTGGACGGTGCGGACGTACTGCTCGCCGATCGAGGCGGTGATGCCGAGTTCGTTTCGGACTCTGGCGAGCGGGATCGCTGGGAGTCCGCCGATCGTATCCAGCGGCCCGAACCAGAGGGCACCGACGGACAGCCCCACGGCGGCGCACAGGCTGGTCGCGGCGACGGCGAGCCGGGCGGCGAGGTAGCGCCACGGGTCGGTCGGGTGGAGGGCGTCGCGTCGCATCGTGGGTCGGAGTGACACGACGAGGCGAGAAAAGTGTCCGGGGTCCCGTCGGTGTCACGGCCGCCGAGGGCCGTGACCAGTCATCCGATGCGTCTCACTCCCAGGGGTGCGTCCCGCGACTGCTCGGCCACAGCGGGTACCAGTACTGCTTGTCGTTCTCGATGTCGAGCTCGCCGTCGAGGTTGCTCTCCAGCTTGAACTCCAGGGCGTCGTCGCGCTCCTGCCCGCTGCGGGGGACGAACGGGTAGTACGCACCGCGGCGGAACGAGTAGATCCAGTAGGCCGTGCGGTCGTCGTTCGAGAACCCGAAGACGGCGGCGAGCAGCCGGGAGCCGTAGTCGCGCTCGATGAACGTGTCGGCGGCGAAGTGGATGCTGGTGACGAGGTCCTCGGGGTCGTCGTCGTGGAGGACGACCCACTGGTAGCCGTGGTCGTCCTCGCGCAGGTCGAAGTCGGTGCCGGTCTCCTCCGAGCCGGCGTGGAGGATGTCCTCGACCTCGCGGACGGCGTCGGCGAAGTCCGTGCTGTCGACGCCGGAGAAACAGAGCGCCGCGTCGCCGGTCGACGAGTAGCCGAGTTCGGTGGCCATCGTGATGTACGCCGTGCTCATCCCGAACAGGTCCTCGGGGTCGGCGTCGCTGGCGGCGTCGGCCTCGGCGCGGGTGCCGAGCATCTCGCGGATAGAATCGAACAGCCCCATACCCGACGGGACGGCCGGGACCGCCTTAGGCCTCCCTATCGCGGCGTCCCGTCGTCGGCACGCCGACGTCCCAGATGGTCCGCCCGCCGATGAGCGCCGCGAGGACGCCGACGAGGGCGACGAACGGCGAGACGACGGTGTCGACGCGGTCGAACAGGCCCTGGGTGGGGAACACCTGGACGCGGTACACCTGGCCGTCGAGCCGGACGCAGTCCGCCTCGATGAGCGGGACGACGGCGGCGCTGTCTGCCCCGCGCCAGCGCGTCGCCCGGTCGCCGTCTGCAGCCTCCTGCAGTGTCGTCTTGGCAGGTTCGTCGAGGCTCGAGGCGTTCGTCACCTCGTCCTCGGCGATCCCCCCGTCCGCGGGTTCGGCGGCCACCTCGACGGTCGTGTCACCCGGATTCAGGTCGAGGTAGACCGGGTGGGCCGCGACGAGGAGGCCGACGACGAGCAGTACCGCCCCGACGCGGGCCCGGTCCATCGGTTCAGGTCGCCTCCATCTCGCGTTCGAGCTGCTGGAGACGCTCGATGCGGCGCTCCATCGAGGGGTGCGTGCTGAACAGGCGGGTGATGGTGCCGCCGCTGACCGGGAAGATGAAGAACGCGTTCATCTCGGCCTGCTCGCGCATGTCCTCCTTCGGGGCCCGGTCCATCCCGCCGGAGATGCTGTTGAGCGCGGACGCCAGCGCAGCGGGCTTGCCGGTGATGACGGCAGCGCCGCGGTCGGCGGCGAACTCGCGGTAGCGCGAGAGCGCCCGGATGAGCAGGTAGGAGATGACCCAGACGACCAGCGAGACGGCGATGGCGACGAAGACGCCACCGTTGTTCCGGTCGCGGCCCCCGCCGAAGAAGAAGCCGAAGCGGACGACGAGGAACGCGATGGTCGAGAGGAACGACGCGATGGTCATGACCATCACGTCACGGTTCTTCACGTGAGCGAGTTCGTGGGCGATGACGCCCTCCAGCTCCTCCCGGTTCAGCGTTCGCATCAGCCCGGTCGTCACGGCGACGGCCGAGTGTTTCTGCGAGCGCCCGGTCGCGAACGCGTTGGGCACCTGCGAGTCGACGACCGCGACCTTCGGCGTCGGCACGTCCGCCTGCTGGGAGAGCCGGCGGACCATCCCGTGCAGCTCGGGGTACTCGTCCTCGCTCACCTCCTTCGCGCCCATGCTCCACAGCGTGAGCTTGTCGCTGAAGAACCACTGCGCGCCGGAGAACAGCGCGAACATGAGGACGATGCCGGTGAACCCGATCCCCAGGTACACCGACAGCGCCCCGATGAAGATGAGATACACCGCTGTCAACAGGAACATCGTGACGAACATGCGGAGCCGGAGCCCCCAGTCCGCTTTCCATTGCATATTCGCACGGAGGGGTCGAGCGGTCTAAAGTTCGTCGCCGTCCGGTGGTCACCCGAACGTCGACACGGCGGCGAGGAAGGCGGCCGAGAACAGCCCGACGCCGAGGGAGAGCGCCCCCAACCGGAACCGTCTCGGCAGCCCGCTCGTACTGGCCCGGAACAGCGAGGGGTCGGTCACGTCGAAGCCCCCCGCTACGCCGGCCTCGATGGTCTCGGTGCCGCTGTTGCTCGTCGAGAAGCTGATAGCGCCGAGGCTGATTCCGATGGCCGCCGACGCGAGGGCGACGTTCGGGAGCGTCGCGGTGACGTCGCCGCCGTTGTTCGCGACGATGGCGGCCGTTCCACCGAGCAGGAGGGCGGTGCAGAGGGCGCCACCGACGAGCGTGTACCTGACGAACAGCGGGACGAGTCGTTGCAGGCCCATGTCGTCGAGTAGGCGGCCCCCCGAAATTAACTTTCTGCTGACCAGTCGATTTACTGTCTGTTCTGTCACCTCCGTCGAATCCTGCGCTTTATACGGCAGAACGGCCTACGAGTCGGCCATGACCGACCAGCGCTCGTTCTGCCCCCGCTGCGGGGAGGCGATGTCCGACGCGGCCGCCAGCGACCCGCTGGGCAAATCCGACGTGGGCGTCTGCGACGACTGCTACTTCGACCAGTTCGAACTCGTCGACGCGCCCGAGCGCATCGAGGTGCGCGTCTGTGCGACCTGCGGTGCCGTCTTCCGGGGCCGTCGCTGGGTCGACGTCGGCGCCGAGGACTACACCGACGTGGCGATAGAGGAGGTGTCCGAGGCGCTCGCGGTCCACGTCGACGCCGAGGACGTGTCGTGGCAGGTCCAACCCGAGCAGGTCGACCAGAACAACATCCGGATGCACTGCCTGTTCTCGGGCGTCGTACGCGGCCAGTACCGCGAGTCGGAGGTCACGGTGCCGGTTCGCATCGCCCGACAGACCTGCACCCGGTGTGGCCGCATCGCGGGCGACTACTACGCCTCCATCGTGCAGGTCCGGGCGCTCGACCGGACCCCCGACAGCGAGGAGATCGAGCGTGCCAAGGAGATATCGAACATGGTCGTCGACCGGATGGAGGCGACGGGCGACCGGAACGCGTTCGTCACCGAGATGGGCGAGACCGACGACGGACTCGACGTGAAGGTCTCGACGAACAACATCGGCAAGCAGATCGCCGCGAAGGTGGTCGAGGAGTTCGGCGGGGGCTGGACCGACCACGAGACGCTGGTCACCGAGGACGAGGACGGCAACGAGGTGTACCGCGTCACCTACGCCGTCCGCCTGCCGCCGTACCGCCCCGGCGACGTCATCGAACTCGACGACGAGGAGGACGACGACGGGCCGATACTCGTCAGCAGCGCCCGCGGCAACCTGAAGGGGGTGCGCGTGACGACCGGCGAGCGCTACGAGGCCAGCTACGAGGAGGGGGACGCCCCGGACGCCAGGAAGCTCGGCACCGTCGACGACGGCGTCGAGACCTCGCTGGTCACCGTCGAGGACGAGCACTCGGTGCAGGTGCTCGACCCCGAGACCTACCAGGCCAAGACCATCGCCCGCCCGGACTACTTCGAGGGCGACGGCGACACGGTCCGGGTGCTGAAGAGCCGTGCCGGCCTGCACGTCCTCCCGCCCGAGGAGGACGACGAGGACGACTGGTGGTGACGCGATGACGGGACCTGGCGACGACCAGCCGGAGACGCATCTCCCCGAGGTCGCCGACGCCACGGCCGACGGTCCACTCGCCGCCGTCGTCTCCCAGGACCGCGCCGAGGTCGCCATCGCCAGCCTGCGCGCCGAGGGCGTCTACGACGACGACCGACGGGTCAAACCGTTCCCCGATGGACTGGTCGCGCTCCCAGTGACGGCACCGCCGACTGAGACGGATGTCCGCCGCGTCGTGCGCCAGACCGACCCCGAGCCCCGTGCGCCCGACCTCGCGACGCTCCTGCGCGAACGCGGCTGGGACGACGAGGCGGTCGAGCGCGCGCCGTCGTCGTGGGCCGTCGTGGGTGCCGTCGTCCTCGTCTCGCTGACCGACCTCGACGAGGACGAGGCGGAAGCCGTCGGCGAGGCGCTGCTCGAACTCCACGGCGAGGCCGACACCGTCTGCGCCCGGGAGGGCGTCGACGGCGAACTCCGCGAGCCGGACGTGCGCGTCGTCGCCGGCCTCGGCGACACCGAGACGGTCCACGTCGAACACGGCACCCGGTACGCGCTGGACCTCTCGCGAGTCATGTTCTCGCCCGGCAACCAGGCCGAGCGCGTCCACATGGGCGAGGTCACCGACGAGGGCGAGCGCGTGCTCGACATGTTCGCCGGCATCGGCTACTTCGCGCTGCCGATGGCCCGCGCCGGGGCGACCGTCACGGCCGTCGAGAAGAACCCCGACGCGTTCCGCTACCTCGGCGAGAACGCCGTGAACAACGCGGTCCTCGACCGGATGGAGCTCGTCCTCGGCGACTGCCGCGACGTCGAGGCGACGGCCGACCGGGTCGTCATGGGCTACTACGACGCGGTCGAGCCGGCACCTGGCGACGCGGACAGCGGCGACCCGGACGCCGACGGTGGTGGGCGGAGCTACCTCGACGCCGCCTTCGACGCCGCCGTTTCGGGTGGAACGCTCCACGTCCACGCGACCGAACCCGCCGACGACCCCTGGAGCCACCCCGTCGCCCGGCTGGAGGCCGTCGCCGACGACCACGGCCGCGACGTGACGGTGCTGGACCGTCGCGAGGTCAAGAGCCACAGCGAGGGCGTCGTCCACGTCGTCGTCGACGCGCGGGTGGACTGATAGGGGTCATCGCCGGGTTCCGCATCGGGCCGTCGGCGTGTTCCGAATCAGAAGACACTTTCCCGTCGGGTGGACCACTCCGGTGAATGCCCTCCACACGCGACGCGGACCGCCGCTGGCTGCTCGGTGAACTGCCCCGGATACTGCTCGGCGTGCTGGCGGTGCTGACCGCGACCTGGTTCGTCGAGACGGTCGGCCACCTCCTCCTCGACATCTTCGAGTCGGTGTTCGTCCACGGGCTCGGGCTCGCCCTGTCGTACGAGCTCTACGGACTGCTCCTTGACGGGGTCGATCTGGCGACGGCGGTCGTCCGCTGGACCGGCCTGTTCGCGCTCGGTGCGTACGTCGTCCGCCGCGCGACGGCCTGACACGCACCTTCACTCCCGGGTCGGCAACACGCCGCCGTAGTAGAGCAGGTGCGCCCCCGTCGCGAGCATCGCCAGCCCGAGGAGTCGAACCCGCGTCGTCGCGCCGTCGCGTGGTGAGAACGCCACGTCGAGTGCGATGTCGTAGCCGGTGCTGGCGAGCGAGAGCAGTCGGGCCGGGACGAGCAGGTGGACCAGTCCGGCGAGCGAGAGCAGCGCGCCGACCGGGCGGGCGAGGCGGGACCAGAGCGCGAGCGGGGATGGCGCGTTCGTCATGCCCGAGCTTCGGGTGGAACTGGCAAAAAGGTCGGGATGGCGGCGACGAGACGGTCGAGGAGGCGCGGCGACACGCTGGCCGTCAGCCGAGAGTTTGAAGCCTCCGGAGGCAGAACACGGGGGTATGCCCGAGTTCAACCGCCAGCAGATCATCGCGATATTCTTCGTCGTGCTGATGATCGGCTCGTCGGTCGTCGGCGTCCTCGCCGCGTTCTGACCGCCGTCGTCTCGGCGGGGTCGACCCTCCCTCAGCCGTCGGTGTCCCACACGTCGGCCATCGGTGACTTCGACGACCCCGAGCGACCGCTGCGGCCGCTGCGGGACCGGCTGTAGCCGCTCCCCCCGCCGCTTCCACTGGACCCGCCGTCGCCACCGTTGCTCTCGCTCCCACTTCCGCGCTGGTACCGCCGGCCCGCCGCGGCGCCCTCGTCCATCTCCGCGAGTGCGGCGCTCGGGTCGAAGGTCGGGAGGTCCGGCGTCGAGAGTCGGGTGACCTGCTCGGTGAACCACGGCGGCGTGTCGCTCCTCGCCCGGTCGAACAGGTCGACGAGGCTCGAATCCGCGAGGTAGGTGTGGCCCCAGTCGTCGGGGGCACGGACGACCCGGCCGCAGGCCTGGATGACCGTCCGGAGCGCCGAGCGGTAGTACCACGCCCACTGCCCCTGTTCGAGGCGGTGGGCGACACGGGAGTCGCCGGTGTTCAGGAACGGGGCCTTGCAGAGCACCTGCCAGCGACAGAGGTCGCCCTTCAGATCGAGCGCCTCCTCCATCTTCACCGAGAGGAACACCTCCGGCTCGTCGGTGGCCTTCCAGCTGTCGAGCTCGCCGTCGCGGTTGTCCCGCGAGTGGGTGCGGACCCGCGCGCCGACGCCGAAGTCCCGGAGCAACTCGGCGAGTCGCTCCTGGATGCCGTAGGAGTGGCAGTGGACCAGCCCCTTCTCGCCGGGGTGGTGCTGCATCACCCGCGTGACGACGCGGGCGACCTTCGGCAGCGTCTCGTCCCTGTGCTCGTAGGTCATCTTCCCCTGGGTCACGTCGTACAGCGGCCGGTGCTCCACGGGGAAGGTGTGCTCGACGTCGACGAGTGCGGTGCGCTCCGGCGGGAGCCCGACCTGCCGGCAGAACGCGTCCTTGTTCAGGATGGTCGCCGACAGCAGCGCGAAGCGGTTCCCCCGGTCCCAGACGGTGTGTTTCAGGTACTTCTCGGGGTTCATCGGCTTGATGGTCAGCGGGCCGCCGTCGCCGTCGTTGGAGCCGTCGTCGGGCTCCTGGTCGACCAGCCACTCCGTCGCGCTCTCGGGGTCGCGGTAGTCGCTGACGAACCAGTCCAGCTCGCCGATGCGCTCCTGCAGCCGGTCCCGCAGCGACACCTCCGCCGCCGACAGCTCCGGCCTGCCGAGCAGCTCGTCCTTCCGCCGCTTCAGCGTGCCCAGCAGCGCGTCGGCGTAGTCGACGGCCCTGTCCGGGGAGTCGACTTCGGGCACGCGCAGGTCGTCCCAGTTCGGCAGCGTCTGCGGGCTCAGCTCGATGGTCGCGTACATCTCCGCCCACTCCGCCAGCCCGTGCGCCTCGTCGACCACGACCACGTCCCGCGTTCTGAACACCTCCGAGCCCGCGGTCTGCATGAAGTACGCCAGCGTCATCGCCGCGATCTCGCGGTTCGACGCGATGGCCCGGTCCGAGAAGTACGGACACCGATGGCGGACCGAGCAGTCGTAGCCCGACTCACGGACGCACGGCGCTCGGTTGACCGGGGTGTCCCGTTCCCCCGGGAGGATGCAGTCGTAGTTCGACTTCCCCCGGATGACGTTCAGGTCCTCCAGCAGCGAGTCGGCGGCCACGTCGTCCAGCTGTGATACCTGCGGGGTCGTGTAGTACGCTCCGCTGGCCTCGCTCGGGGCCACCTCGTCCACCGCCGCCGCACAGCCCGCGATTGCTCTCGCCAGCAGGGATTTTCCGCTCCCCGTCGGTGCGCGGACGAGGACGACCTCGTTGCCCGCGTCGAACGCCCGCTGGATGTCTCTCAGCGCCTGCTCCTGGGCTCCACGGTAGGAGGGCGCGGGGAACTCCTCGAAGATTCGCGACGGGTCCACTCTGTACAGTCCGTGGCTTCGGGCCGGTGTAAAGTCTCCGAATGAGGCTAGTGCGCCTCGGTTCTCGTTCGTTCGTTCGCTACCAACTGCTGCTGGCGAGAACAGCCAGAAAGCCCCGAGTCGCTGGAGTCGGGGGGCTCGCTGCGGTCCTCGTACCTGCGGTCCTTGCGTCGCCCGCCTTCCTCCAGCGACTCGCCCCTTTCAGTCCCACCTGACCGCGACCGCACCTCGAACCTCCCCAGCCTCTTACGCTCCTCAGTCGCTTGCGCTCCCTGCGGTGCCTGAGCGCTACGCGTTCAGACTCGCGAGAGCGAAGCTCTCGCGCGGAATGGCTCGCGGCCTCACTCCGTTCGGCACGCTCGCCAGTCGCGCGCCACGGTGAAAGTTTACAACACTTGTAAACTCTGAACGACTCGACTACGCCGCCACCAGCCACACGGCCAAGACAACCCGTGCCGCTAGGCGCGTGGTTGTCGAGGGGGAGGGCTGGTGCGGTGCGTTCGCGGTTGCGGTGGGCGGGACTGAAAGGGGCGGCGGGCTACGCGAACTCCGGCGAAGCAAGCACCGCAGGAACGAGGAGCGTGGTTCGAAAGACGCCTCCGGCGTCTTTCGTCATCACGAAAGAGCGCTCCGCGCTCTTTCGAACGACAGCGAGCCGCGGGAGCGTAGCACGCCGGGGCTTTCTAGCTGTTTGTGGTTGCAGCAAGTCCCACGACAGACGGGGCTTTGTGGCTGGTGTCGGGCTCGGCTCCCGCTACAGTCTCTCTACCGGTACCTCTCTCGCGAACGGACCACACCAATAACGGAACGGTACACTCTTAGACGAGCACTGCCCTCACTGTGGACGTGGCGCGCCACTTCGAGTATCCCTGTCCCGACTGTCGGAGCACGAACGACCTCCACGACCCGGAGTGTCGGTTCGCGGGCGTCGAGTGGCACGCGGTCGAGAAGGCGTACGCGGACGTGCTGGCGGCGCTGTCGGGCGGGGTCAAACACGAGGACGAGCTGCCGTCGGTCGCGGCGGACTGGGGTGCGCTCCAGCAGGCCGCGCTGGAGCACCTGCGGACGGTCCAGCGGGTCGACGAGCACGACGGCCGGCTGGAGCTGCGCTCGCCCGACGAGTACCGCGAGCTGCTGACGACGCCCCAGTACGAGCCGGTGAAGACGGTGTACGAGTACGGCTCGGTGCCCGGCTGTCACGACAACAGCGTGTTCGCGCTGGTCGCCTACTACGAGATGGTGGGCCTGTCGTGGCCGGAGACCAGAGAGCAGGTCATCGAGTGGCTGCACGAGACGGGCACGTGGGAGCGCGGCGGCTTCGCCGAGGACTCACCGGAGGAGCTGGTCGACGCGAAGCGGCACGTCTACGAGGCGGGCTACGGCTGGAAGCAGGCGGCGCGGGAGGCGAAGGCGGTCATCGACCGCTATCGGTGAGGATTCGAAAAAATGACGCGGCCGTTCTCCGGCAGTGTTACCGGGCCCGGGAGCCGCCGCCACGGTTCGACGGGAAGCTCTCGGCACCGGACTCGATGTCGCTCCAGAGGGCGGAGCCGATGGAACCGGAGTAGTCGAGCGCGAGCACGCCGGTGGTCGACAGCGGCAGTCCCAGACCGAAGACGCCGGTCGTCAGGGCGGTGCTCGGGAGTACGCGGCGGCGCGAGATGCCGAAGTCGTCGTCTGTCGGTCGTCTATCGTGGTGAACGGTGTTTCCATAGCTGTTGCTTCTCGTGCGAGGTGACGGTCCCTGACTCCTCAATTCCGGGTCGAGAACTACCTCCAGATACGCTGTTCGAGGGCACAGGTGTACGTTCCCCAGGAACGGTTTGGGAACCGGTCCGGGACGCGCCCGACCGGCCGTGCCGCCACGGCGACCTCCGCCACGGCTCTCGCTAATGGAGCCTTACTTCGTTCCCGCTGACGCTTCCCCGTCCTTCCGGGCGACGACGCTGTCCTTTTGCCGACGCGAACCGAACACCGGCGCATGACAGCATCGTCGCCGGGCTACCGGGACGTGGTCGGCGAAGTCACCGCGGCGCACTGGCCGGTCGCACTCGTCTCGCTCGTCCCGTTTCTCGCCTACTTCACGCTCACGGGGCAGCTGACGCTGGCGCTCGCCATGGCCGCGACCGGGCTGGCGGCGGCCCACGCGTTCGTCGTCGGCATCGCCCTCGGGCGCGGTGACCGGAACGTCGCGCTCGGCGTCGGGTCGATGACCGCGGTCGTCGTCGCCGTGAGCGCCGTCGCGCTCGTCGACCTCGCCGCGGTGGTGTTCCTGTTCGGGACGATGGTCTGCCTGCCGGCCGCGGCGCTCGGGCACGCGGCGTGGCAGCGAGCGTGAACCGCCTCGGGGTCAAGCCCCGAGGCACTCCCTTGGTTTCTCTGTAGAAGAGAGCGCGAGACGCTCAGTCGCTCTGGATGCGCGGCGCGAGCACGAACAGGACCGAGCCCTGCCCCTCGGCGATCGGGAACTTGATCTTGAGGGGGAACTCCTCGCCGAGCTCGAGCGTGACCTCGGCGTCGGCGGGGATGGCCTTGTTCATGTCCTTCAGGTAGTCGAGGCTGAACAGCGAGCGGGCGTCGCCGGCCTGGAGGTCGATGAGCTGCTCGGTCGTGAGCTCGAGGTGGACGTCGTCGGTGTCGCCCTCCGCGTCGACGTAGAACAGCTCGTCGCTCGCGTCGACGCCGAGTGCGATGTGGTCCGAGACCATGTCGGAGGCCTTGACGGCGCGGTTGATGTCCTTGCCCTCGATGACGACCTCGGCGGAGAGGTCCAGGTCAGGGATGTCGGGCTCCTGGCGGATGCTGTCGGGGTCGATGAGCGCGAGCGTATACTCCAGCCCGTCGATCTGGATGTGGAGCTTGCGCGTCTCCTCGTCGAGTTCGAGCTCGACGAGCTGTCCGGAGTCGGCCATCCCGGCGATGTCTTCGAGCCGGGAGAGGTTGACGCCGATGACGCCGCCGTCGGCCTCGTAGGACTCGAACGCCTCGGCGGAGAGCCGCAGGTCGACCATGCCGACGTTGGCGGGGTCGACGGCGCGTATCTCGATGCCGTCTTCGTCGAGGTGGACCTTACACTCGTCCACCAGGACGCTCACGGAGTCGAGCGTCGTCTTGAGCGTCTCGGCGCTCACGATGGCCTTGAACATGTTGAATCACGCTACGAAACCGGGCACTAAAAAAACACCCTTTCGGTCGCGCGAGCGCGTGCGAATCGCCCGTCGCCAGCCGCTCAGAAGTTCGTCACCGTGGGAGGTCCCGCCGCGGACCGACGTGACGCTCGAACTCGGGACCGAGGAGCCACTGGTTCTCGGGGACGGGATCGGTCGAGTACTCCATCTCGCCGCGCATCTCGTAGCGGTGAGTTGGCGGCACGTCGCGGCGACGGAACGAAGCCCCTAACCGCGCTCGCCGGCTAATACCGGCAACTGACCACCTATGGCGCGCAAGGACCACTGGTACAACAAGTCGAAACAGGAGGGGTACCGCACGCGAGCGTCGTACAAGCTGAAACAGCTCGACCGGAAGGAGGGGCTGTTCGGCCCCGGAAACACGGTCGTCGACCTCGGGGCCGCTCCCGGCGGCTGGCTCCAGGTCGCCGCCGAGGAGGTCGGCTCCGAGGGAACGGTCATCGGCGTCGACTTCCAGCGCATCACGGACTTCGACGAGGAGTACGACGACTGGATAGAGACGATCCGCGGCGACATGACCGAGGAGGACACGAAGGAGCAGGTCCGCGAGGCCGCCGGGAACGAGGTCGACGTGGTGCTCTCGGACATGGCCCCGAACATGACCGGCGAGTACCAGCTCGACCACGCCCGCTCGGTCCACCTCGCGCGGCAGGCGTTCGAGACCGCGCTGGACGTGCTCGACACCGGCGGCGACTTCGCCGTGAAGGTGTTCGAGGGGAAGGACCTCGACCGCCTCCGCGAGGACATCGAGGCCGAGTTCCAGTACGTCCGGACCACGACGCCCGAGGCCTCCCGCGACGAGTCCTCCGAGGTGTACCTCGTCGCCAAGCACCGCCTGACAGCGCCGGTCCGTCCCGGCGACACCATCGAGGTGAGTATCGAGGACGTGGGCAGCGAGGGCGACGGCATCGCCAAGGTCGAGGGGTTTACGCTGTTCGTCGACGGGGCCGACGAGGGCGAGACCGTCGAGGTCGAGGTGACCGAAGTGAAGCCCAGGTTCGGCTTCGCGGAGCCGCTGTAGGGTTTCTCCCGGTTTTCTGCCGTCTCTTACTCGTCGTCGTCCTCGAGGCGGTCGTGCCGTGCGTCTATCTCGTCGAGGATGTCGAGGTTCTTCCGGATGGACGACCGGATGGCGTCCGAGCGATTGACGAACTTCCCGTCCTCGCCGACGTGGTCGTCGAGGTCGTCGAGTAACTCCTGCGGAATCTCGACGCTGATCTTTGGCATGCGGCGTGATTGGTGTATCCGCGGTAAATATTCCGGTGGTGTCGGCGACGGCGAGCCGCCGCGCTCAGTCGTCCCCGACCGCCCCGTCGACGTTCCTGACCTCGATGTCGCCGGACAGCTCGGTGTTCGGGTACGGCATGTCGATGCCCTCCGCGTCGAAGCGCTCCTTGACCGCCTCCAGGAACTCCGCACGGACCGGCTTGTAGCCGTGCTCGCGCGGGTCGATCCAGAGCCGGCCGGAGAGCACGACGGCGGAGTCACCCAGCGACACGACCGGTGCCGACGGCGCGGGGTCGTCGAACGCGGCCTCGATGTTCGATGCCTCGTCGATGATGGCCTCGCGTGCCTGCTCGATGTCGTCGTCGTAGCCGATTCCGAAGCCGACGGAGACCCGGCGCTCGTCGTTCGCGACGTTGTTGACCACCGCGGCGTTGGCGAGGTCGCTGTTCGGGACCGTCACCAGCTCGTTGTCGAACGTGTCGAGCTTCGTCACGCGGAGCTCTATCTCCCGAACGACGCCGCTGTTACCGTCCCACTCGATCCAGTCACCGGTCGTGAACGGCTCGTCCTGCAGGATGAACACGCCCGCGACGAAGTTGGCGATGAGGTCCTGCGCGGCGAAGCCGACCGCGAGCGCGAGCGCGCCGGCGAGCGTCGCGAAGGCCGCGAGCACGACGCCGAAGCCGGCGATGGTCGCGGCTAGCGCGACGGAGAGCACGGCCACGACGCCGATGGTCGCGCTCTCGGCAAGGCCGACGATGGTCTCGTCGAAGCCACGGCGTCGCAGACTCTTCTCGACCGCACTGGTCACGACGAGTCGGCCGACGACGAACAGCACCACGAACACGAAGACGAAGATGACGATGGTCGTGATGGCGCTGATGATCGGTGCGACGTACTGCCCCAGGTCGAGCCCCAACTGAAGTGGTACCATATGTCACGTAACGTACCACCATCGGGAACTTATAAGTTGACCAGTTCGGGGCCGGTCGCCGGCGCACTCCATTGCCCGCGGAAGTACGGTCGGGTTCCGGCCAGCGCCCCGCCGACCGCAACGGCCGCGTCGGCGTCGGCCCTACCGTATGCCATGGACACCGACGACGCCCGAGACGCGGCTATCGCCGCGCTCGCACGGCGCGAGTACGAGCTGGCGGGCGACGAGTACGGCCGGGCAGCGTGGGCGACGCTCGCGGAGCCACGCCCCGGAGTGGCCCCGTTCGACGCCGACGAGAAGGGCTGGGTCGGGGCCGGCCTGCAGTACCTCCTCACCGGCGCGCTGGCCTACCGGGTCGCGGGTCGGGGCGACCGCGCGACACACCGGAGCGTCGAGTGTGCCGCCGTCGCGCGTGACCTGCGGAACGCGCTCGACCACCCCGTCCAGGCCGCCTGTCTGACCGAGTTCGTCGCCGACGCCCACGTCGTCGGCGCGCTGGACGACCCTGCCGCGGTGTACGCCGAGGCGGCGGCCGGGTACGAGGACGCCGCCGCTGCGGTCGACGACCCGCGCGCGTGGGCGACGACGCCCCTGTTCGAGGCCGCTGCGACGCCGCTCCAGCAGGTCGCTCGCGGCGGCGCAAACGGGGAGATAGCCGTCGGCTGGGACGACCTCCACGGCTCCGACCCCGGCGACCCCGGCGCGTTCCTCGCCCACCGCGTGGAGCACAAGCGACAGCGCTTCCGGGGGCTTGTCGAGCGTGCGGTCGACGACGGGCATCTGGCTGCGCCCCGCGGGACGACCGCCTACGGGGAGGGGAGCCACCGCTGTCCGGACTGTGGGTCGACCGACGTGAACTGGACCGGCGGGAGCACGCTCTGTCTCCGCTGCTCGACGCCGATGGTGCCCCGCGACTGACTCAGGCCGCCTCCTCAGGGGCGGGCTCCTCGGCCTCGCCGCCGCCCCCGCCACCGCGGAGCCGCCAGGGCAGCGTGACGACGCCGAGCAGCCCCAGCCCGAGCAGGTACGCGATTGCGATGGGTACCGAGAGCACGAGCATCGTCAGGACGCCCTTCGGCGAGAAGAGCGCCGCGGCGAGGAAGATGCTCACCACGATGGGCCGCCAGAACTCGCGCATCGTCCGGTACTTCACGATGTTCCCCCAGTGGAACAGCAGCATCGTGACGATGATGTCGATGAAGATGCCGATGCCGAGGGTGGTGAAGAAGATGAGCCAGAAGAAGCTCTTCAGGCGGTAGGAGATGACCATGTCGGCCTGGATGGCGTCGGCGACCAGGTAGGAGATGATGGTCGGCGCGACGAGGAAGTAGCCGAGGACGCTCCCGATGGCGAAGCCGACGAACAGCGCTGCGCCCCAGACCAGGAACGTCGAGTTCTCGCCGGTCGAGACGATGCCGCGCTCCTTCATCGCGGGCCAGGCGTAGTACATGAACACGGGGAGCGCGGCGGCGACGCCGAGCAGGAAGCTCACCTTCACCTCGAAGATGAGCGCCTCGACGGGATGCAGCGCGACGATGAGGCCGACCTCGCTCGGGCCGCCCATGCTGGCGACGATCTCCGAGTAGGGCTGGCCGCTGGCGACGGCGCCCGGATTGGTGGGGCCACTCGACGGAGCCTGCGAGACGCCCGGCGCGACGGTCATCGCGTCCATCAGTGGCTTGCCTGCCTCGAACGCCGTGTCGAAGCCGACGGCCGCGGGGTCGCCGCGGACGGCCGGCGGCACCTGGCTGATGAAGTTCCGCTTGATGTCTCCGAGGCCGCCCGTGTACAGCCAGTAGAAGCTGCCGAACATGACGGCCATGAACAGGCCGACGACGCGGAACAGCTTCGACGTGATGGACTGGAAGATGAACATCACGTCGTAGTAGTAACCGCCGATGTCGTCCTCGGTCGTCTCGTCCTCGGTGAACGGGTCGACCATGCCGGCGGTGGTCCGCGAGAGGAAGCCGCCCTCCTCCTCGTCCTCGACCTGGTCCTCGTGGCTCTCGCGCTCCATCCCCATGCTGGTGGGGTCGGCGAGGGACTTCGGCTCCTCCTGGGGGGTCCCTTCGGCGGCCGTCTCGGCCTCGGCGGCCGCCTCCGCCTCGTCGAAGCGGTCGAGGACGGCCTCGGCCTTGTCGGGCTGGTCGGCGTCCATCGCCTCGCGGGCGTAGCCGACGGCCTCCTCCTCGCTCATCTCCGCGAACACCTCGGGCGGGGCCGCCCGGACGCCCGCGGCGTCGAGTCCCGAGATGTCGATGCTCGCGGGGTCTCCCGGCCGGGTACCGCCCTTCGGGACGACCGGCTGGCGGAGCATGTGGACGGTGTAGATGACCAGCACGGAGCCGGCGATGACGAACGCGCCCTGGAGCCCGACGACGAACAGCGAGAGTGGGTCGCCCGTCGGGAACAGGGGGCCGGGCCGGACCATCGACGGGATGGCCGGGAACAGCCGCTCGGAGACGACCCGGGTCGCGCGGGTGCCGAAGAAGGCGGCGGTCCCGGCCGCGCTCGCGACGGCGATGCCGACGAACTGGTACAGCCGCTTCTTGAGCAGGTTCTGGTCGGGGGCGTTCGGCCCGGCGCCGCCCGCACGGTTCAGGTTCGTGACAACCTTCGCGAGGCCCAGGCTCAGCACGTACAGCGAGATGAGCGGGATGGCCCACATGACCTGCGTGAACGGGTCCGGCGGGGAGAACATCGCGCCGAAGACGAAGATGATGAGGAACGCGTAGCGCCAGTTGTCGCGCCAGAACTCGTAGGAGACGAGCTCGACGTAGGAGAGCGACGACATCGCGAGGGGGAGCTGCGCCGCGAGCCCGAACGAGAGCGTGAGGAACACGATGAACTCGGTCCACATCGTGATGTCGTAGCTCGGCTTGATGGACGCGTTCACCGCGTTCGTCGCCAGGAACTCGAACATGAACGGGAAGAAGACGACGTACGCGTAGATGATGCCGAGGACGAACAACGTGAGGATCGCGCCGACGATACCGCCGGCCTGCCAGCGCGACAGCGAGATGTCGGGCTGGAAGCCACGCTGGGCCAGCGAGTCCTTGGCGAAGTAGAGCAGGAGCGGCAGTGCGAGCAGCGCGCCGACGATGACCCCGATCTTGAACTGGAGCAGGATGACGTCGAAGGGCGTCCGGGCGATGACCTCCACCTGGAGTGCGATCTCGGGAGGCATCCGCTGCTGAGTGTTCTGCCTGAGGAACTCCCAGACGAACAGTCGAAGCGAGTAGATGGTCCCGAGCATCCCGACGAGGAACACGATGAACACCTTCTGGAGATGCTTCTGGAGCGCCCGAAGCATCACGCCGGCTGTCTCCCGCCCGCTGTTGATGCTTCGGGCGGTGTCCTCACCGATGACGGAACTCATTCGTTGGGGTAGCTTTCCACCTCTTTCACATCAATCTTCTTCTCCGAGGTGCCGACGGGGGTAAGAAAAGGTCTATAACGCGCGCGGCTTCTACCTCTGGTAGATGCCGGAGGATTCGGACGACACGGGGCTCTCGAAGGACGACGAGCAGCCGCCACGCGAACCCGACCTCCCCGGTGGCGACTCCACCGGTGATCCCGTGGCCGACGACTCCGCGGAGTCGGTGGAAGAGGCCGCCGCCAGGTCGCTGTCCGACGCGACGGACGACCCCGACTCAGGGGGCGACGAGCCCGAGGTGTCGGATGAGGAGGCAGCCGCCAGAGCGGTGGCGGACGCGGCCGACGATACGGCCGACGTTCCCGTCGAGTCCCCGGCGACCGGCGATGACATCCATATGGGGCCACACGACCCCGCGCCGGCCGGAGACGGGTCGGCGGGAGACGTCGAAGGCCCACGCCGTGCCGACACCGATGACGGGCCCATCGCGGACGCCGACGGTGGGGAGGAGGTCCCGGTCGGCCACGCTGCCGGCGCGACCAGGCCCAGCGAGGCCATCGGGGGCGAATCCGTGCCCGCGGGCGAGCCGAGCGACCCGTTCGACGAGGACGACGAAGAGTTCGAGGGGCCGCCAGACGACGAGGAGCTGCCGCTGGCGGTCCACATCGAGGAGATGGTCCGCCGCCTGGGTATCGTCCTGCTCGCGGCGGCGGCGGCGAGCGCGCTCGGCATCCCGGCGTCCGAGCAGATCATCACGACGATGTGGTACGACCTGCTGCCGGCGACCACGGAGATAACCCGACCGCACGTGTACTCGCCGCTCGAGTTCATCCTGACGAAGATCAAGGTGGCGAGCCTGGCGGGCATCCTCGTCGCGCTCCCGCTGTTCGTCTACGAGTCCTACCTGTTCATGCGACCCGGGCTCTACCCCAAGGAGCGCCGCTACTACCTCGCCTCGGTCCCGGTGAGCCTCGTGCTCGCCGCGGCCGGGATGGCCTTCGCGTACTTCCTCGTCCTCCCGGCGCTGTTCGAGTACTTCCTCTACTACACGGAGGGCTCGGCGAACATCGCGTTCGCGCTCTCCGACACGTTCAACCTCATCATCACGCTGATGGCGTTCCAGGCCATCGTCTTCCAGATTCCGCTGTTCATCATGCTCGCCATCATGATGGGCATCACGACCCGCCAGTGGCTCCAGGACCGGCGGCTGCTGTTCTGGGGCGCGTTCATGGGCATCTCGTTCCTGTTCTCGCCCGACCCGACGGGTGTCGCGCCGTTCATCGTCGCCGCGTCGATGATCGGCCTGTTCGAGGGGACGCTGCTGCTGCTGAAGTGGACGCGCGAGACCTCGCCCGTGCCGACGGTCGAGGAGCTCGGGAACAGCCGCCCGAAGGTGTACGTGCTGGCGGGACTGGTCGGCTACGCGCTCGGGCCGTGGCCCATCCCGACGGGCTACTACGGCGAGCTGCCGCCCGCGGTGACCGACACGCTGGCGACGCTCGGGCTCGGCGACGCCACGTCGCTGCTGCTCGGGGCCGCCATCGTCTTCGCGTTCGAGCTGGCCGCCTACGTGAACAAGAACTACTACGGGAGCCTCCGGGTGTGGGACGCCGTCCAGGCGGTGCGCGTCCCGGTGTGGCTGGGTGCCATCGTCGTCGGCTACCTCGGCACCCCCGACCCGCGTGCGGTCGAGGTCGTCGAGCGGGTGTCGCTGACGCAGGTCGAGGCCGGCGGACTGGCCCTCGGGCTCGTCGCCGCCTTCGAGGTCGGACTGCTCGTCGCTCGCTGGCGGGGCGGGAGCGACGGGGACGGCGGCGACGCCTGAGACCCCCTGCGGACGAGGCGGTACACACTTTGTCGCGCCCGACAACTGTGTCGTATGGGGTCTGGTCTCCACGACGCGACGGTGGTGCTAGCACGCCACGGTGAGACGACCTGGAACCGCGAGCGGCGCATCCAGGGCTGGGCACCGACCTCGCTGACAGACACGGGACGCGAACAGGCAACTGCACTCGGTCGCCACCTCACCGACGCCTACGACGTGGGTCGGGTGGTCGCCTCCGACCTCCGGCGGACCCGCGAGACGGCGCGTCCCGTCGCCCGGCTGCTCGACTGCCCGGTCGAGTACGAGCACGGCTGGCGCGAGCGGAGTTTCGGGGTGTACCAGGGGCTCACCTACGAGGAGGTGTTCGAGAGGCACCCCGAGTTCGCGGTCCACGAAATCGGTATCGAGGCCGCTCGGACCGAGCCCGAAGGCGGCGAGTCGCTGCTCGCGGCGCGCGAGCGGGTGCTCGACGCGTGGAACCGGCTCGTCGCCGCCCTCGACGACGGCGAGACGGTGGTGGTGGTCACCCACGGCGGGCCGCTGTACGTCCTGCTCGGGCACCTCCGCGGGCAGGACCTCGTCACAGCACTCACCGAGCACGACCAGGGCAACTGTGCGGTGTCGACGGTCCGGCTGACCGACGAGGGCCCGGTCGTCGTCTGCGACGGCGACACGGCCTACCGGGAGTCGGGCGCGACCGCCGCCAGGAATCCGGAGTAGGCGACCGCGGTTCGTGGCCCACTCCAGAAAGTTTACGCCCGACGAGTGGCGGGTTCGTAGGTATGTTCGAGGTGTTCGTCGTCGCCAAGTGGCTCCTCGTGTTCGCCGCCCTCGCCGTCGTCGGTGCCCCCCTCGCGGCGGTCGTCTTCCGCCGGTTCCCCCGACGCGGGGCGGCGTTCGCGATCCCCGCCGCACTGCTCCCGACAGTCCTCCTCGTCTTCTGGCTCGGCCAGGCGACGTTCGGCTTCCTGACGGTGTACGCGAGCCTGCTGGTCGTCGTCGTGGCCTCCGGGCTCGCCCTCTACCGCGGGGTCGAGCCGGACTGGCGCGGCGTGGCGGGCAGCTACGTCGTCTTCGCGCTCGGCTTCCTGTTCCTGACCGCGTTCCGCGCGTACAACGCCGGTATCACGCCCGTCGGCGGGGAGCAGTTCCTCCACTTCGGGCTGGTGAAGTCGCTGCTCCGGGCCGGCTCGCTCCCGCCGGAGGACTTCTGGTTCGCCGGCGAGCCGCTGCGGTACTACTACGGCACGCAGCTCCAGGTCGCGATGATGGCCCTCCTCACCGACACGCCGGCCCGCTACGCGTTCAACCTCGGCATCCCCGCGTTCTACGCGATGCTGGTCGTCGCCGCGTACGGGCTGGTCGGCACGGTCACCTCGCTGCGTGACCGCTCGTACCGCCTCGGCGGTGCGTTCGGCGTCTTCTTCGTCGCCGTCGCGGGCGCGCTCACGACGTTCGTCCGGCTGGTGCTGGGTGCGCTCCCGATCGACGTGGCCGTCGAGTACGGCCAGCCCGCCTTCGGCTTCGTCGCCCGCCGCTTCTACCTCGGCGACGACGGCATCGAGACGATGGACCAGGCGATGCGGGCCGCCGTCCGGGAGGGCGGCCACTTGGAGAGCTGGGGCTGGTGGTTCACCCGCTACGTCGTCCCCGGCACGCTCCAGGAGTTCCCGCTGTACTCGTTCATCAAGTCCGACCTCCACGGGCACGCGCTCGCGAACGGCTACATCCTCGTCGCCGCCGCGCTCGCGCTGGCGTACTACCTCACGCCCGCCGAGCACCGGCTCCGCAGAGTCGGCCTCGTCTACGGCGGTATCGGCCTCATCGCGGGCGTCTTCGGCTTCATGAACACCTGGTCGCTGCCCACGGCGGTCGGGCTGGCGTGGCTGGCGATGGCCGCCGCGGACGCGCACCCGGCGACGCTGCTGCCCGGCGAACTCGGCGAGCGACTGCGGTTCGAGCCGGCCACGGCAGCAGGTGCGAGCGACGACTCGGTCCCGGAGGACGCCGCGCCCGACACCGCGGTCGGCGCCGCAGTCGGCCGTCGGCTCGCCGCCGAGACCTGGCGGGTCGTCCTCGCCGGCGTGTTCGCGGCGCTCGTCGGCGTCGTCGGCGTCGCGCTCGCCTCGCCGTTCCTGATATTCGGCCACGTCCCGACGAACGACGGCATCGGCTTCCTCCCGCCGCGGACGGGCCTCGCGCCGTTCCTCGTCATCTACGGCGGCATCATGGCGCTGTTCGCCGGGTTCGTCGTCTACCGGAGCTGGCCCGAAATCCGCGCGTTGTCGACCTGGGTGTCCACCGGCGGGGCGGTCGCCCTGCTCGTCGTCGGTGCGGTGCTCGTCCACGTCGTCGACTTCGCGGTGTTCGCGGTCGTCGGCCCCATCCTCCTCGGGATGTGGTGGCTCGTCCGCACCGACCGCGTGGGCTTCGAGGGCGTCCTCGTCGTCGCGGGCGTCGGGCTCCTGCTCTCGTTCGAGGTGCTCCACGCCCGCGTCGCGCCGTACGACCTGCCGCGCTGGAACACGACGCTGAAGGTGGCGGTGCAGGGCTGGACGCTCGCCGCCGCCGGGGCCGGGGGCATCACCGCGCTCGTGCTCTCGGAGGCGTTCGACGTGCTCGCGAGCGACTCGACAGCCGACACCGACGCACCGGAGACGACCGCCGTCGACGACGCCGGTCCGCACACCCACGTCGACACGGCGGCGACCGACGGCGGCTCCCGGGCACGGTCGTCGCTCGCCACGCTCGCCGTCGCCGTCCTCGCGCTCGGTGTGGTCCTGACGAGCACGCCGTTCGTCGCGCTGGCGTTCGCCGACGAGGTGAAGTCACCCTACGACGAGGGCGCACCGGCGACCATCGACGGGCTCGGCACCCACGAGCGCTGGAAGGCCGAGGAGATCGCGGCCATCCACTGGCTCGATGACCGGGAGGGCCGCCCCGTCATCGTCGAACCCGTCGACACGCCGGTGCCCGACGACCCCGAGGACATCTACGTCGAGTACGACTGGATCACGCCGGCGGCCACGCTGACCGGGCTCCCGACCGTCCTCGGCTGGGACCACCAGGTCAACTACCGCGGCGGCGAGGCGTACCTCCACCGCATGGAGCAGGTCGACGACATCTACACCGGCACCTGGGCGAACGCGACCGCCGCCCTCCGCGAGCACGACGTGCAGTACATCTACGTCGGACCGCGGGCCACCGAGCTGTACGGCGGCGACATCCGGCAGTTCCACCACCACGACGGCATTTCGGTCGCCTTCGAGAACGACAAGGTGACCGTCTACGAGGTGCACCACGACGAGCTCGCCGGCAGCGCCGAGACGTGGCCCGCCACCGGCTCGGCGCGGTGGAACGGGACCGACGCGGACGCGACGGTCCCCGTCTGAGTCACAGCGGCCGCTCCCCGTCGACGATTCGCTCCGCGAGCAGCGTCACGTGGTCGATGTACGGCTCGAGATCCGAGTCCGCACCCCGTTCGACCCGGTGGCGATGCAGGTCGACCCAGACCGACGCGAGCGAGAACGCCGCGTTGGCTCGGTAGAACCGCTCGTGGTCGAATTCCCTCCCTGTCTGCTCCTCGTACCGTGCCACCAGCGCCCGCCGGCTCGGGCTGCCGGTGTCGGTCGTGAACGGCGCGAGGCCACGCTCGTTCCGCTCGCGCAGCTCCGCGACCGCGTCCCCGTGCTCGGGGTAGCGCGCCGCGATGCCGTCGAGCGGTACCGGCCGGTCGTCGGGGTCGCCCCAGCGCAGCAGCAGGTAGCCGAGTTCGACGAGCGGGTCGCCCAGCAGCGCGGTCTCCCAGTCGATGACGCCGGTTATCTCGGGAACTTCGTCGCCCGCGAACAGGACGTTCCCGGGACGGTAGTCGCCGTGGACGAGCGTCGTCTCGGTGGCCTCGGGCGCGTGCTCGACGAGCCACTCGCCGACCGCGCGGAGGCGGGCGAACTCGCGGCCGGTCACCTCGGCGGCGGCGTCGAGCCGTCGCAGGCCGTCGGCGACCTGCTCGCGCGGGGTCCGGCGGTCGCAGCACGCCGCGAACGCTCCGGTGTCGAGCGCGTGGACGTCCGCGAGGGTGTCGACCAGTTGATGGGCCAGGTCGCACCGGGCCTCGGGGTGCCGGAACCGCTCCGGCAGGTCCGAGCCCAGCGGGACCACCGCGCCGTCCACGCGCGGGACGACGAAGAATGCCCCGTCGAGGACGGTCTCGTCGTCGCAGTACAGGGTCGGCTCGGGCGTCGGCAGCGCCGTTTCGTGCAGGTGCTCCATCACGCGGTACTCGTCCCGGAGCGGGTTGATGTACTGCCGGTCCCGCAGCTTGTTCGGCCGGCGGACGACGTACTCGCCGTCGGTCGTCGCGACCGCGAGCACGAGGTTGAGCCCGTCCGAGAGCGTCTCGACGCCCGTGGCCTCGGTGGCGAGTTCGGCGGCGAGGAGGGCTTCGAGGGCGTCGGTGTCGCGGGTGGCGTCGGTCATACCCGGGCCGACGGACGGGCACTCAAAAACGGTCCCGGCGGGGTGTGAACGGCCCGCGGTGACCGCCGGCCGGGACGGGTCGTCACTGCTCGCCCGCGTCCGAGTTCGATACCGTGGCCGTGACGGTCGCCCCGTCGGTCATGGTCTTCCGCTCCGTCCGGAGGCCCCCAAGCTCCGATTTCGCGAGGTCGACGACGAGTTCGGAGTCGACCTCGACCGTCTCGACCGCTGCGTCGGTGGCCTCGAACAGCGCCGAGTAGCGGACCGTCCGATTGGTCCGGCGGAAGTCATCGCCGTACACGCGCACATCGAGGGTCGAGCCGGGTCGGTCCGTCTCGGTCGGGGTGTGCGTGACCGTCGCTTTGTCGAAGCGGTAGCTCCCGCGCCAGGGCGGAAGGTCGTCGTACGCGTCGGCGGCGGTGCCGACGACCCCGATCCCGAGCCAGGTCCTGAAGGTCGTCCGGCAGCCCGTCGTTCCGGGGTTCCGGGCGACGAGACGAGTCGAATCCGCGGCGTCGCCACCGAGCTCCGTGGTGAGCGAGAACGCGTCGAGCGGCCAGTCGCTGGTCGGGTCGGCGATTCGTTTGCGGGCCGGCCCGGGCCAGACGGTGAGCTGCTGTTCGACCCCGAGGTACGTCGTGGACTCACCGGCGTAGCGTGCGACCGCAGTGGCCAGGGTGGCCTCGGCGTCTGGGCGCGAGCCGAGGTCGGCCCTGTCGTTCACGAGGCACTCCCAGCCCTCTCCGAATGTGTAGGCGGGCCCACAGCCGCTCGTACTGTACGTCGGTCCGATGCGGGAGTGTGGGGGATCGGTGTCTCCCCGACAGCGGGGCGGGGCATCGTCGGACGCTCGGACGCCGAGCGCGACCGCACCCGCGGTGACTGCGCTACCAGCGAGGAGCTTTCGTCGGGTCGTAAGAAGTGTACTGTCGTCGGGCATATATGTTCGGAGGATGGGTGTGAACAACGGCGGTTGGGATGATATTGGTAATTTCTGTTCCAGGTTGAAATACTTCGTGGGGGACGTACGCTGCGGCCAGGAACCCCCGCGGAGTCATCCGGCGGCGATTAGACGGTGAAGTTCAGGACGCCGCTCTCGGTGAAGGTCTCGTAGGATGGGTCATCCCACGGCAAGATACCTCCGGGCTTTTTGAACTCGACATCGATGTCGGAGCTCATGTACACCTGTCCGAGGTCGGTGCCTACGCTCTGGATGAGATCAGTCCGGTCAAACTTTGCGGACGATGTCACGTCGCCGCCGGAGTTGTACTCCACGGTGTGCTCAGAGTAGTCGTTGCCGTCGGAACGGGTCACATTTACACCGCTGACGGTGACGGTTCTCGACCAGGCCGCGGCCGCTTCGCCACCGATCCCGCCCGCATCTCCGGATACACCCAGCGAGAGCTCCGTACCGTTGCTGACAGTACTCTCCGTCGACTGGGGCTTGGATTTAATTACCTCGGCCGAAGCGTTTGAGATATTTATGTAGTCGTTAGAGGCAACGAGTTCGTTGTTCTGCCAGTCCGTCCCGCAGGCATCACCGACATTGCGGCCGTTCGAGGTCCCTGGCCAGAGATCTATTTGCTGGTCGATGCCGAAGTACCGGTTACCGTCGGTGTCGTCGACGTAGCCACAGAAGACACGGACGCGAACGTCACCGTGCGGACACGAGGCGAAGTCGATCTGGTAGCCACCGAGACAGTTGAAGTCGTCCGGGAACGCGGTCCGTCCGAGCGCACTGCAGGGGCCCTCGATAGGGTCGAAGTTCGCCGATGGGCCGCCGTACTGCGTGCTGATAGTGGTCTCGAGACGCCGCCCGGTCACCGCTTCGAGACTGAACTCACGCATCTGTGAGATGTCCTCGACCGGGTCGATGACCGCGAAGGGGGACGGGCCGAAGTAGCCGAGTGTGACGGAGACCGGCACGTCGTCCGGCAGGGGCGTCCCGGCGTCGAAGATCGCCTCCACCTCCTCGTCGGCGTCGTAGAGCAAGCGGATCAGGCCACCGTTCGCGTCGTTACCGGCCATCCCGACCGGGGTGCCGGCGGCCAGCTGGTCGAGGACCGCGCTCCGGTCCAGGCCGGGCTCCGTGGCCAGGAGGACGAACTCGGCCTCGTCCAGCGAGGAAACGGTGGTGACGGCTCGTCCGGGCAGGGAGACCGAGAGCGCCTCGTCGACGTAGACGGCGACGTCGCCCTGACCAACGCCGGTTCGGCTGGTGACTCCGCGGCTGGCGGTCGCCGTCCCGACGAGGGCGGCACTCGACGTCGCGGCGATTGCTGAGAGGGCGGTTCGACGCTGCAACTCCGGGGCCTCGTTCTCGTCACTCATTATTCGTAGTTGAAATATTCTAATTCGATGTTGTCCTGAACACGGTCGGTCCTGAACCCGGTGCGGAATTTGGTGTCGTGACTGACTGTACCGACTACCTCGGCGTTATTGGGTTCGTCCGCGAATGAACAGATACTGCCTGTCGCGTGAACCGGGGAGAAGTTGCTGGACCAGCGATCTTTGAGTTCCCACCGTGTTGCGGTCTTGTTCTGTATTTCACTGGAACTGTACTGCTGCTCGATCGTCTTCCACTTCGTCTGGTAGTTCCAGTCGATGTCGTGCTGAGTGCCGTCTGCGGCGACGTACATGCTGGATTCCCACGTCTCGCCGGCTCCGTCTGAGTCAAAACTATGCGGTGAGTGAGCGGTGACGGTGCCGTCGTTCCAGTCGTGTTTCGCGTAGGACGGAATGTCGGTAAAGCCCTGCCAAGCCCCAGCCTTGACCTCGGTTACGGTTGCGATTTCGGTGAACCCGGTGTCGACATCCAGTCGCCAGAAGTGGGCTGTGAAGTCGACGGAGCCGTACTTGCCCTCAGCTGACGAGTAGGTGTTCGACAGCCACGACCACTGGCCGTCGGTCTCGACGGAAACCGGACTATCCGATGCGTTCAAGACAGTTCGCCTGTCGAACTCTTCGACGAACGACCGGGCTTCCCGTATCTGATGGGTCGCTTCGGCCTCAGTTTTCGCGGTTCCGACGAATTCCTGTGGCACGCCATCTTTGAGACCGAACGCATAGGCGACGACCGGTTCATCGTTGGACGCGTATCCAACGGCAGAACCGGAGGAATCCGTCGATTCGAGCACGGAATTCCGCGCCTCGAGCCGTTCCGACTGGCTGATTGGGTCTGAGAGAGACCCGACGAGCAGCGTCGGATTCTCCCTGGTAGTTCTCGTCGCGGTACTACTGAAACTGAGTCCAGTCACTGCCAGGCCGGTGGCAACCATTGCCTGGATGAATCGTCTTCTATTCGAATCCATGAGAGGGCGGATGGTCATTCTGAACCACAAAATATAAAATTTTATATATTGGACAATTTAATATATCTAAACGATATTGTATTTTGGGTTGGTACTTAAGAATATAGATAGTGGGGGTTTGCTATGGTTATAATTGCTACTAATTGGAATATAAATATTGAACACGTTCCCGTCGAAGTTTGATAATCCATGGGTCTAGAAATAGAAGAAATCTTTTTGGAGCCAATGGTGATATCTAAAACAACTGTCAACGCTGGGGTTGGACAGAAATTTATTTTTTTTAATATAATATTTTAACTATTCCACGCACGACACTCGACGTGCCTATTCGTTCACGTTCTAGTTTCCGTTCGCTCCAAACCGCGCCCCTCGCTCGCAGGAGCCGCGACGATACCGGGCGCTCGACGGCGGGAGCTTTTTCGCCTCGCCCCGGATAGACCCCTGCAATGGAACTGTCGGCGATACCGGGCGTCGGCGCGAAGACGGCCGACGCGCTGGCCGAACTCGACGACCCCGAAGCGGCGTTGCGGGCGGGTGACGTGGCGACGCTCTCGCGCGCACCGGGCGTCTCCGAGGGGCGGGCCGCACGCATCGCGCGGGCCGCCATCCGGACCGAACACGACGACCCCGGCGGCTTCCTCGCGACGGACCGCGCCCGCGAGGTGTACCGGGCGATGCTCGACGAACTCAAGGCCCGGACCGTCACCGACTACGGGGCCAAGCGCATGGAGACGTTCTACCCGAGCGCTGCGCAGTCACGCATCGAGGAGGTGCGGACGTTCGCCGAGCGCGCGATGGACCGGACGGTCTCGGAGGCGGTGCTCGACGCGCTGGCGGGCGTCGAGCCGCTCACCGACCCACGGGACGTGTCGGTTCGGGACCGCTGTCTGGCGACGACGAACGGGGAGACGTACGCGACGGCTCGCGAGGCGATCCCGGAACTGCCGGTCGAGGTCGTCGACGACGCCCGGGGACTGGCGGACCTCGCGCGCGGGTACTCGACGGTCATCGCGCTGGACGAGACGTTCGCCGGCGTCGAGGTCGATGGCGACGTGCGGGTCGAACCGAACGCGCTGTCGAACCCCGTGGAGGTCGTCCCGGAGCGTGCCTTGGCGTTCTTCGCGACGAACCGGGACCGCATCCGGGCGGCCATCGCGGTCCACCGCGCGACCGACCTCGACGCGCCGTGTGACCTCGACGCGCTCGAGGACGCACTCTCGGGGCTGACCGGGGACGGCGGCATCGCGGGCGACGCGGAGGTCGACCGGCTCGCGACTGCCCTCGACGACCTCGACGCGGCCGTCGGGATGGCCGAGAACGTCGCCAACGACCGGCTGCGCGAGGCCATCGAGGAGCGCGACGTGACCATCGAGGGCGCGGACCTGCTCTCGCTGGTCGAACGCGGTGCTGGCGTGGACTCGCTGCTCTCGCGCGAACTCGCCGACGAGTACGCCGACGCGGTCGACGCCGCGCGGGACCATCTCGTCGAGAGCCTCGACCTCGACACGGGCGAGGCCGAGGTCGCACGGCGGGCGTTCGGCGACGAGCCGACGTACCCGGTGGACCACGACGAGTCCGTCGTCTCCCGGCTCCGCGAGGACCTCACGGCCGCGAAGGAACGACGCGAGACCCGGCTGAAGCGGGAGCTGGCCGACGAGCTGGCCGACCGGCGCGGGGACGCCGAGGCGCTGGTCGGTGCGGCGCTCGAACTCGACGTGGCGCTCGCCGTCGCGCGGTTCGCGGACGACTACGACTGCACGCTGCCGACGTTCGCGGACGAGGGCGTCGCCATCGAGGGCGGGCGCTCGCTCCTGCTCGACGTCCCCCACGACGAGGCCGACCCGGTGGACTACGGCATCGAGGGCGTCGCGCTGCTCTCGGGGGTGAACTCCGGCGGGAAGACGTCGACGCTCGACCTCGTCGCGAGCGTGGTCGTCCTCGCGCAGATGGGGCTGCCGGTGCCGGCGGAGTCGGTGCGGCTCCAGCGGTTCTCGTCGCTGCACTACCACGCGAAGACACAGGGGACACTCGACGCGGGCGCGTTCGAGTCGACGGTGCGGGAGTTCGCCGATGTCGCCGACGGCGGCGCGGACTCGCTGGTGCTCGTCGACGAACTGGAGTCCATCACGGAGCCGGGGGCGTCGGCGAAGATAATCGCGGGCATCCTCGAGGCGCTCGACGAGAACGGCGCGTCCGCGGTGTTCGTCTCGCACCTCGCGGGCGAGATACGCGAGACGGCGAACTTCGAGGTGACTGTCGACGGTATCGAGGCCGTCGGGCTGGTCGACGGGGAGCTCGTCGTGAACCGGTCGCCCGTGAAGGACCACCTCGCGCGCTCGACGCCGGAACTCATCGTCGAGAAGCTCGCCGGCGAGTCCGAGGCGACGTTCTACGACCGGTTGCTGGAGAAGTTCGAGTAGAGGGACGGCGACGGTATCCCCGGCTTATCGGCCTTCGGTCCGGGTCAGCGCGCGCTACCGGTCGGGTCGGCCGTGTCTGTCCGAGGGGCCGGCTCGCATCGTCCCGTCCACGGCGAACGCATTCCGATGTAGCCTGGCGGACTGTTCGTTCGAAGCACACTCGAAAGACGAGGGCGACATCGAGAGCAACGTGACGGAGCTGCACTGACGAGGGGGCGACCTCACGTCAGCCGTCTCGGCCGAATTCGTGCGTCTGACGCGAGTCTGCCGAAGGACTAAGTACTCGGCGTAGCGTGGTGAAAGTGATGGCTGAGGACCCCCCAGACGAGGGAATGTTGGGGTGGGACGAGTCGGTCTTCCGCAACGAGCGGGTGTTCGAGATCGACTACGTCCCCGAGACGTTCAAACATCGGGAGACGCAGACCCAGAGCCTGCAGTACGTCCTTCGTCCCGCCGTCAGAGGGTCCCGTCCGCTCAACGCCGTCGTCCGCGGTCCGCCCGGCACCGGGAAGACCACGGCCGTCCAGAAGCTCTTCTCGGAGCTCCAGGCGGAGACCAACGACGTGCGAACCGTCCGGGTGAACTGCCAGATGAACGCGACGCGGTACTCGGTGTTCTCCCGGCTGTTCGAGGGGATGTTCGACTACGAGCCGCCCGCCTCGGGTATCTCGTTCAAGAAGCTGTTCTCGCAGGTGACCGAACGCCTCGTCGACGAGGACGAGGTGCTCGTCGTCGCGCTCGACGACGTGAACTACCTGTTCTACGAGAGCGAGGCCTCCGACACGCTGTACTCGCTGCTCCGGGCTCACGAGGAGCACTCCGGTGCGCGCATCGGCGTCATCGTCGTCTCCTCGGACCCGAACCTGAACGTGATGGACGAGCTCGACTCCCGCGTGCAGTCCGTCTTCCGCCCCGAGGACATCTACTTCCCACCGTACGACGAGGGCGAGATCGTCGAGATACTCCGCGAGCGCGTCAAGCGCGGCTTCCAGGACGACGTGATTCCGGCACCGATCCTCGACCTCGTCGCCGACTTCACCGCCGAGACCGGCGACCTGCGCGTCGGCATCGACCTGCTCCGCCGGGCCGGCCTCCACGCCGAGATGCGCGCCTCCCGAACTGTCGAGAGGGAGGACGTCAAAGCCGCCTACGAGAAGTCGAAGTACGTCCACCTCCGGCGCTCGCTGGAGGGCCTGAGCGAGTCCGAACTCGCGCTCGTCGAGGTCATCGCCGAGTGCGAGGGAGAACGCGCCGGCGACGTCTACGAGACGTTCCACGAGCGGACCGGCCTCGGCTACACCCGGTACTCCGAGATCGTCAACAAGCTCGACGACCTCGGCATCGTCGAGACCGAGTACGCCGAGGTCGAGGGTCGGGGGCGTTCGCGAGAGCTGACGCTGGAGTACGACCGCGAGGCCGTGCTCGACCGGCTGTAACCACGTTCGTTCTCACGCCCCGCAGTTTTCGAGTTCACAGCGATGACTGACCAACCGGGTGGCGCGCGCCCCGCGAGCAGACGCTCATACGACGGATGCGGAGCGCAGCAAGTCGCGGCGGGTCGAGCGGGAGGGGGGTTTCTGGTCGTCGTCGTTACCTCGAACCCAAAGTACTGCGCGACTACCACACACGAACTCACACGTCGACCGAAGGCTTTTGCCGGGGCAAGAGAATAGCACAGGTATGGCAGCCGGATCCCGCCATCGAGGCATCGCAGGCAAGCGCGGTCGTCGCGACACCCTGGGGTTCGGCTTTTTTGCGTCGGCGTGAGCGCGGCGGACTCGGCAGACGGCGACGAACCCGCTGTCGGCCGACGAAATCGCGCACTCGTCCGGAATAGCTAACTGAGAGACGCGAGCATCCACTACCAATGCAACTACCAGGGACACAGGTTTCGGTGCTCGAAGCCGCGAGCGCCACCGACGCGACGTCGGTGACGGCGCTGGCCGACGAGCTCGGGGAGAAGCCCGAGACGGTCGTCGGCGCGGTGTTCGAGCTGGCGGATAGCGGCCTCCTCACGGTCGAGGAGCGAACCGAGGAGCGAGTCGAACTCACCGACGAGGGCGAGACGTACGTCGAGTCGGGGCTGCCGGAGGTCCGGCTGTACCGGGCCGCGGTCGAGGCCGGGGCCGACGACGGCGCGGTCTCGATGGGCCAGGTCATCGGTGCGTCCGGCCTCGAAGGCGGCGCGGTCGACATCGCGCTGGCGAACT
Organism: Haloarchaeobius iranensis; assembly: GCF_900103505.1. Classification (GTDB taxonomy): domain Archaea; phylum Halobacteriota; class Halobacteria; order Halobacteriales; family Natrialbaceae; genus Haloarchaeobius; species Haloarchaeobius iranensis. The sequence goes on along the minus strand of NZ_FNIA01000001.1, from coordinate 7,440 downwards.
ACGCCCGGAAGGGCTACGGCAGCATCGAGTCGGGCGAGCTGACGGCGGACCCGGACGCCGACCCCGACGCGGACGGGGAGGCGACGGTGCTGGCAGCACTCGCCGACGGGCGCGTGGACGCCGGCGACATCGAGGCGTCGGTGCGCGAGCAGCTCGTGAGCCGCGACCTCGTCACCGTTCCGGAGTCGACCGAGCGGCTAGTCACGCTGACCGACGAGGGCGTGACGGCGCTGATGGAGGGCGTCGAGGAGAGCGAGACGGTCGGCCAGCTCACGCCCGAACTGCTCACGAGCGGCGAGTGGCAGGACGTCGAGTTCACCGAGTACAACGTCGAGGCCGACGCTGAGACGCGCTACGGCGGCAAGAAGCACATCCTGCGCCAGACCGCGGACCGCGTGAAGGACGTGCTTGTCGGGATGGGCTTCCAGGAGATGGAGGGCCCGCACGCGGACGCGGAGTTCTGGATCAACGACTGTCTGTTCATGCCACAGGACCACCCGGCGCGCACGCACTGGGACCAGTTCGCGCTGGACGTGCCGCCGATGCAGGACCTCCCCGCGGAGCTCGTCGACCGGGTCGAGGACGCCCACCGCAACGGCGTCGGCGCGGACGGCGACGGCTACCACTCGCCGTGGACCGAGGACGTGGCTCGCGGCGTCGACCTGCGCGGGCACACCACGTCGCTGTCGATGCGCTACCTCTCCGGGCACGCCCAGGGCGAGCTGGAGCCGCCACAGCGGTACTTCAGCGTGGAGAAGGTGTACCGGAACGACACGCTCGACGCGACCCACCTGCTGGAGTTCTTCCAGATCGAGGGCTGGGTGATGGCCGAGGACCTCTCGGTGCGTGACCTGATGGGCACGTTCACGGAGTTCTACGAGCAGTTCGGCATCACCGACCTGCAGTTCAAGCCCCACTACAACCCGTACACGGAGCCGAGCTTCGAGCTGTTCGGCGAGCACCCCGAGACGGGCGAGATCGTCGAGATCGGCAACTCGGGCATCTTCCGCGAGGAGGTGCTCCGCCCGCTCGGCGTCGACTGCGACGTGATGGCCTGGGGGCTCGCGCTGGAGCGGCTGCTGATGCTCACCCACGGCTTCGAGGACATCCGCGACGTCCACGGGACGCTCGTCGACCTTGATTTCCTCCGCACCGAGGAGGTGGTCCACTGATGCCCGTCGTCGACGTCGACCCCGACGCGCTGCGCCGGCTCACCGGCCACGACGAGAAAGACGACGAGGAGCTGAAGCAGGACCTGTTCGGTCTCGGACTCGAGTTCGAGGGCGAGACCGAGGACGGCGAGTTCCAGCTCGAGTTCGCACCGGACCGGCTCGACCGGCTCTCCGTCGAGGGCGTCGCGCGCAGCCTGCGCTACCAGTACGGCGACGACCGCGGCGTCTACGTCCCGAACACGAACGACGCCGACTGGACCATCGAGGTCGACTCGTCCGTGCCAGACGAGCGGCCGTTCGTCACCGGCGCGGTCGTCCGGGACGTGAACCTCGACGAGGCCGCGCTCGACTCGCTCATCCAGCTGCAGGAGAAGCTCCACGCGACGATGGGCCGCAAGCGTGTGAAGGGCGCCATCGGCATCCACGACCTGACGATGCTCAAGGGTCGGCTCGCCAGCGACGAGCGCGGCAACAGCATCCGGTACGTCGGCGTCGAGGCCGACGAGGACCGGTTCGTCCCGCTGGACAGCGACCGCGAGCTCACCCCGGGCGAGGTGCTCACCGAGCACCAGACCGGCCGGGAGTACGCCGACATCGTCGCCGACTACGGGCGCTACCCTGCCATCTACGACGACATCGGGCTGTTCTCGTTCCCGCCGGTCATCAACGGCCGCCGGACCGAGGTCAGCACCGACTCGCGGGACCTGTTCGTCGAGATGACCGGGACGGACCAGTGGACCATCGACAAGATGCTGAACGTCGTCTGCTACGCGCTCGACGCCCGCGGCGCGACCATCGAGGAGGTCACCGTCGACTACCCCGACGACCCCGTCTACGCCGACGAGAGCGTCGAGCGCGTCGACCCCGGCGTCGACGTCGTCCGTCCGGACCTCTCGACCAGCGAGAAGCACGTCGCCCACGACCGCATCGAGGGGCTGCTCGGCGTCAACCTCGACCCCGACGAGGTCGTCGACCTACTCGAACGCTCCGGGCTCGACGCCGTCACCGACGAGAGCGACGACGGCGCGCTCAGGTACCGGGTCGCCGTGCCCCCGTACCGCGTCGACGTGCTCCACCCGCTCGACCTCGTCGACGACGTGGGCCGCGCCTACGGCTTCAACGAGCTGGACCCCCAGTACCCCGAGGTGGGCACGGTCGGCGGCCGCCACGCCCGCTCGACCCTGGAGGACGCCGTGCGCGACCAGCTCGTGGGCCTGGGCTTCACCGACCTGCTCAACTTCCACATGACCAACGAGGCGGAGAACTACGAGCGCATGCGGGTCGACCCCGACGAACACGACTGCGTCGGCGCGGGCGAGCCCGTCACCATCACCGAGCCCTACAGCGAGGACTACACGATGATCCGGTCCTGGGCGCTCCCGTCGCTCGCGATGGTGCTCGAGAACAACACCCACCGCTCGTACCCGCAGGACATCGCCGAGGTCGGCTTCGCCGCCGAGTACGACGCCGACGAGGACAGCTACGTCGCCGAGCGCCAGACGGTCGCGGGGGCCCTCGCCCGCCACGACGCCTCCTACGAGGACGCCAAGGCCGTCCTGCAGTCGCTCGCACGCGACTTCGACGTCGAACTGGAGACGCCGCCGACCGACCATCCGTCGTTCATCGACGGCCGGACAGCGAGCGTCGTGCTGGACGGCGAGGATGTGGGCGTGGTCGGCGAGCTGCATCCCGCCGTGCTCGTCGAACACGACCTGGAGCTGCCCGTGGTCGCGTTCGAGTTCGAGCTCGAGGCGCTTCGGTGAAGGAGGCGGTACTCCCGAGCGGCTGTCACCCGTCTCACCCGGCCCTCTCCGCAGCCCCGGACAAAAGCCAATAATTATACCCATTGGATATGTTGGTGGGGGTGCACCATGCGCGAGCGACAGCACTCCACGGACGTATCGCGTCGTCGACTGCTCGCTACGGGCGCCGGCACCCTGGGCTCGGTCGCCCTCCTGTCGTCCGGCGTCTCCGCGACGAACACGTCGGAGACCATCTCCGTCGAGACGTTCGCCAGCCAGGCGTACTACGACGAGCACGGCTGGAAACACCTCGGAAAACTCTCCGACCACACTGACGACCTCCAGACCGTCTGGCCCCAGACGCAGATCAGCAACACGGCGGTCAACGGCTCGGACATCCAGATCGACTGGCAGTTCAACTACAGGTACAAGAACCCCGAGTCGGACGCCTCCGACGTCTACGGCCGCAACACCGACTTCAACGAGTGGCTCCAGAACGAGATCAACTGGGACCTGCTCGACGCCGCGGTCGTCCTCGACTGGGACGAGGACGACGGCAACACCGGAATCGCCCCCGGAGCGGTCGGCACGGACAACAAGACGGCGAGCGTGAATGCCGCCGCCTGTCAGGACCTCCCGTCGTACTGGAGTCCGAAGACCGTTCCCAAGATCATGGCGCACGAACTCGGTCACCTCCACGGCGCTAGCCACGGTGACGCGGAGCTGCAGGGGACGGACTGCAAGGCCAGCCTGATGCTACAGGAGGAAGATGACGTCTACATCTACCCGAGCTGTGACGGTATCGAGGGCATCGCACAGCGGTTCTCCGACGACAACGCGCGGACGGTCAAGACGTTCGTCAGGGACGACTACTGATATCCGGGCGGCACCGACCGCCGACCGTCACCGGTCCGCACCGACGGCATCCTCCACCGAGTCGAAGCCGTCGCGCTCCAGCAGTTCGAGCAGACCCTCGTTGATGTCGCGGGCGAGGGCCGGGCCCTCGTAGACGAGCGCGGTGTAGAGCTGGACGAGGGAGGCGCCGGCACGGATCTTCCGGTAGGCGTCCTCGGCGGTGCCGACGCCGCCGACCCCGACGACGGGGACGTCCACGCGCTCGGCGACGAACCGGACCATCTCCGTGGCGCGGTCCTCGATGGGCGCGCCCGAGAGCCCGCCCGCCTCGCCCGCGCTCGGGTGCGCGAGCGAGTCCGGGCGCTCGGTGGTGGTGTTCGTCGCGACGACGCCGTCGAGGTCGAGTTCGTCGACGAGGTCGAGCGCCGTCTCGATGGCGGGTTCGGGCAGGTCCGGCGAGAGCTTGACCAGGAGGGGCTCCGCGCCCGCGTCGACGAGTTCGCCGAGGATGGCCGCCATCTCGTCGCGGTTCTGGAGGTCGCGGAAGCCCTCCGAGTTCGGGCAGGAGACGTTGACCACGAAGAAGTCCGCTCCGTCGGCGACGCGCTCGTAGGTGTAGCGGTAGTCCGCCGGCGCCTCCTCGGTGGGCGTGTGCTCGGACTTGGCGAGGTTCACGCCCACGGGCACGTCGGGGAGGGCGGACTCGCGGAGGCGGCGGCCGACGCGGTCCGCGCCCTGGTTGTTCAGGCCCATGCGGTTGATTATGGCACGGTCGCTCGCCAGGCGGAACATGCGTGGCCGGGGGTTCCCGGGCTGGGCCTCTGCGGTGACGCCCCCGACCTCGACGTGGCCGAAGCCCAGCGCGGCCACCGCGCGTGGCACCTCCGCGTTCTTGTCGAACCCCGCGGCGACGCCGACGGGATTCGGGAACGACTGACCGAACGCGTCGACAGCGAGCCTGTCGTCGGTGACGGTGTAGCGGCGCGCGAGCAGCCGCTCGACCGGCGTCCGCTGGACGGCCGACAGGCCCCGGTGGACGATATCGTGGGCGGTCTCGGCGTCAAGACGGAACAGGAGTGGCCTCGCGACGTCGTACGCGTCCATGTGGGACAAAGCGGCGCGGCTGCGGGTAAATCTCTCGGAACAACCGTCGGGGATGGTACGGCGTTAGAACTCGTGTTCGACTTCGTCTTGGTCTGCCTTCTGGATGATTATCTTGTCCTCGCGCACGCGGACGAACACTTCGTCGCCGATATCCATGCCTGCGACTGCGAGCTCGTCCTCGTGGAGATTGATGTGGACGTTGTGGTATTCGCCGTTCTCGTCTTTGGCGCCACTCGGACTCAACTTCTTTTTCCGTACCATCGCGGTAGTCTATCTCGTGTGTTCGCCATAGGATATACTTAAGTGTTTTCTACGCCTTGGCGGCAGAGGGCACCGCGGGCGAGAGTTTCGACGGCGCGAAACCGCCGAAAATCGGGGGGTTCGACCGACGGAATCCACCCGGCATCGGACGGGATTTATAAACACATCGTCGCCGTCCCCCGTTTTTTGGGATATATTTATGGTGGGTCATGCGCTCAATGAGCATGGAGGGACAATCATGGTACGTGAAGATGGTAAGCGAAACTTTGCGCTGCGCGAGGACAGTGGTGAGGAGAGCGTCTTCTCAGGCAACACCCCACGGCAGGCCGCACTGAAGGCGGCCCGTCGTCTCGACCCCGCGTCGAGCGAGGATGCAGCGGATCGAACCGAGATCCGGCTCCGCGAGAAAGGAACCGACAAGGTCCACATCTACGATGGGTGGGCCTGGAACGAGACGGCCCCGGACGACAAACCGGACTGGATGCCCGAAGAGATCACGGAAGCGAACGTCTCGAAGAAGGGCATCGAGCACCTCGAGGACTGAATCGCTTCTTTCACGCACGTGCGCTCGCACGTGCGTAACCACGCTACTCTATTTATCGTGTCTCGTGAGCGGGTCGCCTGCGGGCTCGAAAGGGGTTTGTGACCGGAGCGTCGAGTGGCGAGTGCGCGGTACTATCCCGACCAGACCGGACGCACACGCGAGGGATGACCGGTCGGCCTCCGCCCGCGCGACATCTTCCTGTACCACTCTCGCCCAGCTGCGGGTCGCGCGTTCGGCACGGGAGTCCGTCTCACGTCACGTTATTCACACGCTACCGACGGTTCGACGGCCTTAAGTGTATCATCCCTCTTCGATAGAATGCAAACAACGTGGCGCGACGCGCCACTCCCTCTGGCCGCGATCCGGCTCGGAGGCAGGAACTCTCCGATGCTCTCCGGGCGACGGTTCGACTCGGTTCGAAGGCCTTATGTACTACTCGAGGCCTCCGATACTAATGCAACCGCCCGCCGACACGGTCGTCGGCGTTGGCACGAACCGACGCCCTTATACGTAACAGGGCATTGGGATACAAACGCGAAAGACGACGCGATTTGGGGCACGTTCAACTCGTGCCTCAGTCACGGACTGGCGTTCGAGGGGCCGCCCTCGGAGAACGACTCCGATGGGTTTAAGGGGCCTTCTCGACAACGTTCAGGTCCGTAAGGAAATGAGGATTCCACCCCTGCGGTCCGCCGTACACGATGGAATCTGATGTTAGCCTTGGTAGTTCGGTGACGCTCGATCGGCCACGCCGATTGGCTCACCGGACTCGGACCACGCAATGTGATATGGATGCACCGTTCACACGGTGCACCCGCCAAGCCCCCCGAGCTTACGCTTGGGAGCATTCCGGTTGATCCTGCCGGAGGTCATTGCTATTGGAGTTCGATTTAGCCATGCTAGTCGCACGAGTTCATACTCGTGGCAGATAGCTCAGTAACACGTGGCCAAACTACCCTATGGAGAACGATAACCTCGGGAAACTGAGGCTAATAGTTCATACGGCTCTCTCCCTGGAACTGGGTTGAGCTCGAAACGCTACGGCGCCATAGGATGTGGCTGCGGCCGATTAGGTAGACGGTGGGGTAACGGCCCACCGTGCCAATAATCGGTACGGGTTGTGAGAGCAAGAGCCCGGAGACGGAATCTGAGACAAGATTCCGGGCCCTACGGGGCGCAGCAGGCGCGAAAACTTTACACTGCACGACAGTGCGATAAGGGAACTCCAAGTGCGAGGGCATAGAGCCCTCGCTTTTCTGTACCGTAGGGTGGTACAGGAATAAGAGCTGGGCAAGACCGGTGCCAGCCGCCGCGGTAACACCGGCAGCTCGAGTGATGACCGATATTATTGGGCCTAAAGCGTCCGTAGCTGGCCGAGAGGGTCCGTCGGGAAATCTGCTCGCTCAACGAGCAGGCGTCCGGCGGAAACCAATCGGCTTGGGACCGGAAGACCTGAGGGGTACGTCTGGGGTAGGAGTGAAATCCCGTAATCCTGGACGGACCACCGGTGGCGAAAGCGCCTCAGGAAGACGGATCCGACAGTGAGGGACGAAAGCTGGGGTCACGAACCGGATTAGATACCCGGGTAGTCCCAGCTGTAAACGATGCTCACTAGGTGTGGCACTGGCTACGAGCCAGTGCTGTGCCGTAGGGAAGCCGTGAAGTGAGCCGCCTGGGAAGTACGTCCGCAAGGATGAAACTTAAAGGAATTGGCGGGGGAGCACTACAACCGGAGGAGCCTGCGGTTTAATTGGACTCAACG
>NZ_FNIA01000024.1 GCF_900103505.1 Haloarchaeobius iranensis | reverse complement strand
CTTGCCGCCGATAAAGGCTATGACAAGCAGTCGCTCCGCGAATCCCTTCGTGACCTCGGGATTCGCCCGCTCATCAAACATCGCATCTTCGCACCGTCTGATCACGCGCATAACGCCAGAATCGACGAACAGCGCTACAATCAGCGCTCTATGACCGAGACCGTGAACTCGGCTGTCAAGCGCTCGCTCGGCTTCGCCGTGCGAGCGCGTTCCTGGTTCCGCGAGTTCCGAGAAATCGCTCTGATGTGTGTCGTCTACAACATCAAGCGTGCCGTCAAACAGTGAAATCCACCGCCTTATGGCGATTCAACACAGCCCCTCGAAACTGTCATCACCGGACGTGAACCGGACCGTGTCGAGGCGCCGCCGGCGGATGTCTATGCCCGGCAGGCGACTCTCGTGGAGGTGTACAGCGAACATCTCGCTCCGGAGGACGATCCCAATTCAGTGCCGGACGACACTGGCGACGCTAACGCAGCGGCGACACGTGGCCCCCCGAGCCGGCGGACGTCGACGAGCGATGGGAGCGACCTCTCGCGTCAGTTTTTCGCCCCCAAGAGTGGGTGCGGGAGTAGCCTCGGCTCGTTCATCGACACTGAGAGAGCATTCCCCGACGTCGAACGGAGTGAAATCAGGCTCGAGGCAGAGGGTCTCGATGTCTCCTCGCTCAGGACCCGGTTTCAGCAATCAGCCCCAGAACTATCGAAGTCAGAATCTGCGTCCCAGTATACTGATTCGCCTGTCGAAAGCGAGGATACGGATATTCTCGACCACGTCGACGAGCTCGAGTCACGGCTTTCCCGCTTCGAGGAGACTCTCACCGACAGAGAGGAGTCAGGTTTCGGGACTCATCAGGTTCGTGTCGTCGACGCCGGCGACGGGTGTCTGTTCCTCCGTCTTTGCAACCCAGACGACGTAGCGCAGAGCCTGAACCATGGAGATAGAGTAACGATTCAATTCGAGAACACCCCTGACTGACCTCCGAAGTTCGTCGTTGGGATTTGATTGTGCTGCCATCCAGAAAACATATATATATATATCAACAATTTTTAGTCCTGTCCGTGAAACGAAGGGCTCTCCTGTCGACGGTGGTTGTTGGCGCGAGTACACTCTCGGGTTGTCTGTCGATGTTCCTATCGTCACACTCGGACAGGCCTCTGCCGGAGGAACCAACTGGGGAGTGGACACAGTACGGAGTTGACGGTGCCAATACGTTCTCACCGGATGTCTCCGCTCCAGCAAACGGAAACCTCGCTTGGACATCGGACGCTTTCACACGCTGGCAGCCGGTGGTCTCCGACGGGACAGTGTACATGACGAACTTCGACTCCAGCCGCGATGGAAGTGCGATCGCGCTTGATGCACAGGACGGGACTGAACAATGGCGGACCACCCTCGGTGGAAGCGAGTCCCCAGGAAGTGTTTTCGTCGACGATTTGTTTATTGTGGCGTACGAGACGGAACTCGTCGCGCTCGATTCCCAGACGGGCGAGCAAGTCTGGACAAAAACGACGAACGGACTTGATCACCCGGAACTTCTCGTCGCGGAAGAATCAACCGGGACCGTCCTGATTGCTTCCGACACCGCTATTGAAGCCTTCGAGGCAGCGACCGGAGAGAAACGCTGGGAAACAAACACAGTACGTGATATCTTTCCCGCCCCCGCAGTATACGATGGCCGCGTGTTCGCCGTGGGGGAAGTAGATGAAGCACCGTATCTCGTTGCGCTCTCAATGGAGGATGGTTCTGAGCACTGGCGGACCGAACTCACGGCCGCACCCGAGTCGGCCGCACCTGTCGTAACGGAGGATGGAATCTTCGTAGACGATAACCGAACGCTAATCATATACGACAGGGAGACCGGCGACCAGTTACGCCAACTCTATTCATTCGACAACGACAGCTACGACGTCTACCGGACCGTTGCTGTCGACGACGGGACCGTCTTCGTTAGCGGCGACTCCGGTGCCGTCGCAATCGACAGTGAAACTGGAACAGAACGATGGCATCGCGATACTCAAGCAGACGAAGCAGGCCTCTGCGTTGGAACCGAGACGGTTGTTTTCCCGGTCAAGACACCCGAATTCGCACCCGATAAGAAAACGATCAGCGCGTTCGATCGCGAATCGGGCGAGATGCGATGGTACTACGGATTCGATCCGGGCTTTCATAACAGTGTGACTTCACAACCGGTACTGGTTGACGGGGCCGTATTCTTCACATCGAACCGCATAGATGCTCTTGGTGCCATCGGTGACGTGCCCGCACAGGATAGCTAGCTCCCAGCACTGTCTGTCCTATCAGTCGAGCGAAGCCGCGTCCCACATTGAGTTCAGGTGTCACTGTGAATCGTAGCACCGGTTGAACTCCTCGTCGTTGTCAAGGTACTAGATTATAGCTCACCAACTTGTCCGTCATTTTGTCGTTCGAGATGGAACTCACAGTCATAGAACAAGTACTCCAGAAACGTTCCGGAGTCGGTATCACTACTACATTGCAGTCACAACGTCGGGGGAAATAGGAACATGGACGGCGGTTCTACTCCGATTCCCCCGTTCGCAGAGGAGGCCCTCGCTGTGATCAAAGACAGAACAGATGAGTCTCAGGAATTCGGAGAGCAATCAGCGCTCAAGATACTCGAGGCTGAAGGATTTACTACTGCTGATGCCAAGGAAGCACTCGAAGTTCTCGAGATGCGGGGCTACCTCTACCGAGTCGACGACGAACTCAGAATCACGGGCTAACCTGCGTTGGGGGTTTTCTTAGTACAGTGGCGTCCCCGAACTTCCCGCCGCTCAACCCTAAATTAGCTACATGTTGGTTAATCCGCTCCGAGGCAGTTGGTTAAGTGTGGTGCCACTACTGTGAGTTTATTGACCCCTGTCGGGTGAGGGGTTCGTCAAGCAGGCGACCGCCTCGGAGCGTACTCAGATGCCTGGTAGTGACATCTACACGACAACGTTCGACGAGGACGTACTCTAGTCGTCGTCAGCGGGGCCCTTCGACGTACCGTTTGACCGGCTGCCAGTGATTCTGTCGACCGTCGTAGACACGCTCTTATCGCTGTCGACAAGTTCTGCACTCACCTCGAGCAGGCCGTCGTCGTCGATTTCGAACGTCACAGCGATGGTCGGACGGCCACTCTCCGTCTCCGGGATATCCTCAACGTACCAGTCCTTCAGCTTCTCATTCGAGTAGAGGTTCTCCACGTCCTCGCCCTGGTAGACGTGGACCGGAATCTGTTCAGGGTCGTCGGCGGTCGGCACGTACCGTTCTGTTGCAGTGGCAGGCAGTTCGGACCCCTCCTCGATGAGGATATCCATGCGTGCACCGACCAGGTCAGTGCCGAGCGACCGCGATAGAATCTTCTTCTTTCCAGTGGGATACTTCCCGCCTTCTTCACCGCCGCTACCGAGTTCTCCGGGGTGCTCAAGGCCGATGTGGTCCTCGCGGTCGCCCTTCGTATCCAAGACCTCATCACAGTACGGGCACGCGATGCCGTCGTCCGGGTCGTGCGTCGAGAGGTGATCGTTGAGGTCGTCGAAGTAGTCGAACCCTTGCGGGCACTCGGGGCAGACGTACTTCTCATCGATGCCGTCCTCGAGGTCGGCCACGATGGCTGCGCCCTTCGCGACCACCTTGGCGAGGTCGTTGGTCTTCGTCGGCTCGAAACCGAAGAAGTCAGTGAGCTGTTCCTGCACCGCTGGAATCTTCGACGACCCACCGACGAGGAGGACCGTGTCGACGTCTTCGGCATCCATATCGGCCTTCTTGAGCGCATCCTCGACGGGATCGATGGCGCGGTCCAGCAGTCCGGAGGCGGCAGACTCGAACTCGGAGCGACGCAGGACACGTTCGGTGATCCCGACGACCTCGTCGTCGATCTGACCGAGGAGCGGTGCGCTAATCTCTGTCTCCTCGCGCCCGGAGAGGTCGATCTTGGCCTGCTCCGCTTCGGCGCGGAGGCTCTCTCTAGCTTCTGGGTCCGAGCGCAGGTCGATGCCGTTGTTCTGTTCGAACTCGTCGGCCAACAGGTCCATGATTGCCTCGGTGAAGTCGATGCCACCGAGGGTGGTGTCGCCGCTGGTCGCGAGGATGTCGAAGCTGTTACCCTCGACATCCATCAGCGAGATGTCGAGGGTTCCACCACCGAAGTCGTAGACGAATACCGTCTCGTTCATCTCCTGGTCGAACCCGTGACCGATGGCGGCAGCAGTCGGTTCGTGGAGGAGGTCAATCTCATCGAACCCGGCGATTTCGGCGGCCTCCCTGACGGCTCCCTTCTGGTCGACCGTGAAGTACGCCGGCACCGTGATGTGGGCACCCGAGATGTCATCCTCGAACTCCTCTGCGTCGTCCTTCAGCTGCTTGAGCACCTCTGACGAGACCGCTGCTGGCGTGTACTCCTCTCCGTCGATTGCGTACACGTGGTCGTCGCCCATCCGACGCTTCGCGTCGGTGACGATGCGGTCGTTCTGCTCTTTCTGCTTGTTCTTCGCTGGCTTCCCCACGAGAACGTCGTCGTCGTCGTCTCGATAGTACACGACTGACGGGGTCAGTCGGTCACCAGCGTTGTTCTGTAACAGCGTTGGGTCGTCGGCTTCGACAACCGCGACACCACTGCGAGTCGTCCCGAGGTCGATTCCTAAGTAGCTCATCGGCAATCGAACAATGGGACAGGGACATCAACGGTCTGACTCCGACTGATATCCGAGTGATTCGAGGACGATAAACCGCGACAGGGAAGGTCTAGTCGTCGGGGTCGTACTTCGCTTTCGAGACGGCGATGTTCCCGCCCGTGGCTTCGGCGTCCGCCAGTCGCTTACGGAGGACGGCCGCGAGGTGTTTCCAGCTGCGGTCGTGTTCGATGCTGTCGATGCGGGACTCGATGGTTGCTTTCTCGACCTCCGGGTCGATGATGTCTGTCGTGATGTCGCCACTCAGGCGCTCCTTCTCGATGTCCAGACGCTTCGTCGGGTCATCCTCGTATCGGACCTCGACTGCCGTCGAGGCCAACACGGCGTCGTCCTCCACGAAGAGTTCGGCCATCGGATAAATCATGCCCGTGGACTTGTGACCGCCGAGCACCTCGACGGTGAGGCGGATGCGTTCTCCGGCGGTGAGTTTCGGGAGGTCGACAACAGCGGTGCTGCCGTCAGTCGAGACCGGTTCCGAAGTCGCCTGCGGTTCGGTGAGGTACGCCGGCTCGCCGGGGGCGATTCTGAAGCCGTCGGCGAACTCGAAGCGGAGCTGGGGGTTAGGTGCCACGGTGTCTCGGGCATCTTGGGCTTTGTCGTGGAGGAACGACTCGATGTCACGTGGCGCTTCCAGATGCTCGGCCGACCCACCAGTCCCATTCGTGAGCGCCAGGAGGACGTCTTCGTTGTAAGACCGGCCGATTCCGCCTGCACTGACGGTAATACCCTTCGAATCCAGCGTATCGGCCTGCTGTCTGAACTCGTCGAGGTCACGGCGGTCCATCCCGTCGGACAGGAGGACGATATCCTTGCTCACGACGCCGTCGCCGTCCGCCGTGAACTGCTGGGCTGCGGTCTGGATTGCGCGCTTGATGTTCGTCCCGCCGCCGGCGTCCAGGGCACCGTCGTACCCCGAGCCCGGCGTGCCGGTGACCGTGGTCTCAATCTGGTCGTGGTCTGCGTTTCCCCACTCGGTCATCGGCACCAAGACGTCAGGGGTAGAGTCGAACGCGATGATGCTGAGCTGGTCGTCCTCGTGCATCTCGGTCAGGAGCTTCGCGACGCCTTGGCGGGCCAGTTCGATCTTTGCGGGCGTGTCGTCGACGAACGCGACGTCCTTCGACATCGACCCGCTCACGTCGACCACGACAGCGATGTGTCGTTTCGTCGGCTGTTGTTTGTCAGTAGGGATGATCGTTGCCGCGAGCGTCGTCCGGCCGCTGCCGGCCGGAAGTGCTTGACTCAGTTCGGCGTCTATTTCCACGCTCATGCATGCTGGTGTTCGGACTGCTTATGCAAGGTGACTGCTCACATCCCACCCAGAGTCGAGTTTAAATACCGTATACGACGCCAGCGTCGAATCCCGCGTACCAGTCACCCAGCGTCCGACCAACAAGTAGTGTCGATCCGTTCAGCGAACCCCGGACCGAGTACGACGACAACCGTTCGCCCCAGGGCGCTGATACCGTGATTACTTCCGCTTTGCGGCGATGACTTCCGCTTCCTGTAACGGGTAGCCGTCGATCTCGAAGCCGGGGGATTCGACACGGATGATACAGCCTGGGGGAACGGTAGTCGTCTCTTCGCGCGGTCCCGCCAGTGCATGGCGGAGGTCGTCGACCTCGTCGCCAGGGTCCGGATCGATTTTGTCGATGGCACCAGCGGTGAACTGTTGGTCGAACTTCGTGACGACTGCTTCGAGCATCGCGGCCTGGTCGTCGTCGAACTCGTTGTACTCGATAGCACGGTTCAACGTGTCGCGGACCCGAAGCATGCGCTCACCGAGTTGTTCGACAGCTTCTTTCTGGAGGATTTCGTGTTCGCGCTCGTTCTTCTGGCGATACTCGTCGACTGTCGTCCCGAGGGTCTCGAGCTGAGTCTGGAGCACCGAGACCTCCTCAGCGAGAGTTTCGGTTCTGCTGGTCGCGTCGTTCCGCTGGTCGTTGGATGGTGTCGACTCTCCCCCACGGTCGTCACGGAGTGACAGGTGTGCATTCGACGTGGGATGTGAATCCGCGCGGTCATCTGCCCCGGCATCGGACTCTTCGAGTGACTCGAGTTTCGGTCCCGAGTCGGGGTCCGGGTCGGAATCGGTGTCCTGCGTGTCCTCGAAATCCGTTTCCTGCGTGTTCTCGGTTGGAGTGGATGTCGGGCTCGGAGCACGTTCAGGAGTGGACTCGTTTGGGTCGGGCGTGGGATTAGTTGGTGAGGCATCGGGCTCGGGCGTCTGGCTAACGTCCTGGTCCCGAGGAGAGCGCGCTTCGGTTGGTTCTTGCTCCGAGTCCGTAGCACGTTCCCGGTCAATGCCGTCTTCGGGTGACTGGTCGGGCTGTTGTGCCTCCTCAGACTGGGCCTGTGAGGTGGTGTTGCTGTCCGACGTGAGTTCGCTCGGCGAGTCGGCACTGGCCGTCCCCTCAGCTCCCATCTGGTGTTGCGACTTCCCGGGGACGGAGTCCGCGTCGCTCGACGACCCGGGTGAGTCCGAGCCGGCAGCTCCCGTCGAGTCCGTCGCTCCCTCCTCGTTGTCGTCATCGGCGTCGATGGGATGTTGCTCGGTGGGTTGGTATTGTGAATCGGTGGACTTGTCGGGTGATTCGGTGTCCGTACTGGGTTCTCCATCGGGGGCGTCAGTAGGCACGCCAGCGTCGTGCATCCGCGCTCTGAGGTCTTCGATCTTGTCAGTGAGCGCTTTCTTCTGTTCGTCGGATGTGGCGATAGCCCTGTCGACTTTCAGTTGGGCGAGTCGCTGTCGCCATTTGTCGCCGTCGATGCTCCGCTCCCCCACGTCACCGAGCGGTGCCTGCTGGTCGACGCGTTCTGTGGATTCCGGTGCCTGGGTGTCGGCTTGTTCGTTTTCGTCGTCGTCGGTCATCGATTCGGCCCCGTCAGGGTCGGTCTGGTTTCGTCGATTTTCGGACATTGTATCTCTCGTTTCGAATTGTGGTATCGCGTGGTCGGTCAGTCAGTGCCACTCGCTCTCGCTTTCGTCGTGGAGCGCGCCAGCAGCGATGAGGCGACATCGCCCACGGAGTTGCAAGTCCGGTGGCGGCACGATATCACGGATGAACTGCGTGGACTCGCCGGCCGCGAGCGTTCGACTACCGTCGCCCAACCAGACACGCTCTGCTATGGTTCCGTTCCGACGTTCGAACAGGAAGCGGACTTGGACATCCTCGACGGGTGCACTTCCGAAGTTTGCAGCGTGGACGGTGACGGTCACACCGGTCTCCGTTGTCGGGGTGGCGTCCCACTGGTGGACGAGTATCGGCGTATCGTCCGGGCGGTGCACGTCCACGGGCGACCCCTGGAACTGTGGGTCAAGCTCGCCGATATCCCAGCCACTGGTGGTCGTCTCGACGGTGAAGAACTGGGTGCCTTGATGGGTGACGCTGGCCCCGTGACCCCAGTCACACGCGACGCCAGCAACCATGTGGTGGTGGGCTGGGAGGACCAGCACCGCCGTGTCGTAGCCGAGTGTCTCCAGGAGGGCACACAGCAGTAACGTCCCGTCCTCACAGTCGCCGCGTTGATGCACCAGCGTCTCGACCGGGTACTTCGGGTAGGCCTCGTGACCCGTGTCCTCGCGGTCGCGGATGTACTCGAGGCTCTGAACGAATCGCACACAGCTGGTGACCGTGTCTCGCGCGGTCCCTCCGGGCATGGTCTCCTCGATATCCTCGGCGACAGTGGCGATGAACGGCTCCTGGAGCGGGTCGACGACGTACTGTCTGTAGTCGCCGGTGCGCGCG
Source organism: Haloarchaeobius iranensis (assembly GCF_900103505.1). Classification (GTDB taxonomy): domain Archaea; phylum Halobacteriota; class Halobacteria; order Halobacteriales; family Natrialbaceae; genus Haloarchaeobius; species Haloarchaeobius iranensis. The sequence continues at coordinate 38,622 of NZ_FNIA01000024.1, read as the reverse complement.
CGATTCACGCAGTAGTCGTACGTGCCAACGGGGATCGAGAGCGTCAGCTCTCGACGCTCGCCGGCGTGACACCAGTGGAAGCTTCGACTGTACTCGGCGTCGGTCGACTCCGGTTTCGCTGCGGCGGCCCAGCCGTCGAACCCGTCTGCCCAGCCACGAGTCGACCGCCCACCGTCCGCTCGACAGGCAGTACGCTCGTAGCCGTGCTGCGGCGAGGGGTGATTTCGCGGATCGTTGCTCGGAGCGTTGTCAGGCATCAGTCGAGTCTGACCTTCTGGGTTGCGAACTCGTCGGTGAGCGTTTCGACCCCGTATCTGTCGAGGGCGCGCTTCGCTTCGAGGTACTTGGCGACCGCCTGGACGTTGTCGCGAAGTGCAGCCCACCGGTCACAGGGGACGGCATACACGACACCGTCGTTCCTGAACCGCACCACGACGCCCGGGTTCTCGATATCGCCCGTCGTGGCTGGTGGACCGGCAGTTGCTCCGGAAGCGGTCTCGATAGCGATTAACTCCGCGCCTTCCAATCGGTCGACTTGGGTGACGACGTTCCCGAAGGCGCGCTCCAACGAGACTTGGAAATGGTGTGGATACGGTTCGCGGTTGTCGGGTGGTGTTCGGTCGAAAGTTTCGGGCCAGTCGAGTGACATGCGATTCCGTTCGCGATGAAGGTAGTGCGATAGCAAGGTGGTTGGGTCGATGTGGTTACGACCCAAGTGACGTCGCACGAGGGCGACAGTTGAACTAACTATACCTTGCCTTGGCCTCCCTGCTATGTTCCTGTTTGCTGGCGAAGAGGCGAGAGTAGTCGAGCGCCCGGTTCGATCGCCAGATGGGTGTCACAGTGTTTTCGGTTGAGGGTCGCGCAGCCGTCGTTCGATGGCCGCAAGCGCCGTTAAAAGGCCATCGGCTGCCGGATTCCACTGGCCGTAGTCCGGCTCGAAGGCAACCCAGTTCTCGGGCGGCCACGCTCGGGTAGGTTGCATGGCCTGGGTCCGTTGACCCTGGTAACGCATGCCCGCTGGAACAGCGACTGACGGTGGCATGTTTGGATACGATGCTGGAAGCTCGAACCGGATTGCGCCGACCCGGGTTCCGTCCGTCGTTTGCCAGCCATCGGGAAATCTGAAGTGCCCGATCTCTACGAAGCTGGAGTCTTGGACATCGTAGGTGAGTTGCGTGTTGGATCGCTCTCGCAACACGCTCGCAAGCTCGGCGATGTCCGCGAGGACACGTCCGGAAGTCATCAGCGGAAGACATAGTTGTCTGAGAGCGGGTGGACTTCTAGGGTGGTTTGCGGTTCGACGTGGTCAGCCACGATGGCGTCGTCGTCGAGAACCAGTACTGTCTGGTCATCTCTGTACACGAGTGCATAGTCATCGTTGCAACCGACTCGCCGTTTGAGGTCTGCGACGGTCGTGTCATCGGTGATGTTGAACGTCTCGTCGTCGATCGATATTGGGACTTTCATGATCTCATCGGTCGGGTGTGTTGGTGGTTTGGGTAGGGAGAGACAGCAGGATCTGTTGCTCCACTGCCCTGTGAACAGCCAACTGGTGGGTGTCAGGTTGCTGTTGGCCGTCACGAATGCTCTAGGCACGGGCCAGGTACTGGATGTGTTTCCGACCGTGAGCCGACCGAATGAGGGGGACTGAGTGTTCTTCGGTGCGACGAACACAGGTTGTTTTTACGTGGACTGACGGAAATTGACAACCTGCGGTGTGATATCACTCGCTTCACCAGTACAAGCGGTCGGGCGTATCAGCCCGGATAATTGGGTTTCGTGTGGTATTATTCTGACCTCGATTCAAATCCGACCGCTCGCCCACGTGCAGAGCTGCCAGCGCTGTCGCACCGTCCCGGTAGTGTACGTGCATTTTCATAAGTTACTTATTCCAGCCACTTGCGGGAGATGTCATGGGAATCGTTCGTACGTGTGATCGGGCCGATGACTGAGTCGAGCGACCACTCTCTTCTCACTCCAGGTGGCGCACTCTGGGACTGGCAGAGGTTCACGCCGAGTCCCTACCGGAACCAGTTCTGGAAGCGAACGTTCGGGAACCCAAAGAAACGGGATACGTACCTCTCGCTTCAAGCCGCACGGAAGGTTGTGCTCCGCAAAGGTGAGGTTGCGGATAGAGTGCTCTCGTTCCCCAGTTTCCAAGATCGGGAAGACGTGACAGGCGGCGACCTCTCGGATGCCGGCCACTTCGAACCCACACTCCAGCATGGCGGCGCGTACACGGTTCCGAAGGTCAATCGACCGGGCGATCCGCTACTCGTTCGGGTTCCCGCTGTGCTCGATTGGCTCGTGGACCCATTCCACGCCCCGGTCGATCCGATTGTCGCCCGGGTCGTCGCGTATATCAACGACAAGACCAGCGACTGGTCGTACGACCCCGGGTTCAAGGTGACCAATCGGCCGCTGAAGGCGTACTGGTACGCAAAGACCGCTGATTTCTACGACCTGGAGGTGGACTCGAGTGAGGATGAACGATTCACGGACGAAATCCCTCTGAATGGCCTTCCGACGGTCGAATTCGAGGAGTTCGGACCATATGAAGCCGAGGAACTCTCCGGGACGATGAAAGGCTTCACAATCAAAGCCAGTATCCGTGGCGACCTGACCGTCACGAACGAATATGGGCTCAACAACGCGTTGCTCATGTTGTGCTCGAATGTCGCGGTTGAGTCGACCGATCGAAAGCCCACGAACACGGTGGACTTCACCGACGTGAGCGAGGGAGGGGATGTCGACTGGACGCCGGTATACACGGATGAGACCAGTACGTCCGAGACGGTGATTCGATTCGAGTACGAGCTCAAGCCACGGGTGAGTATGTGATGGTGTTACATGCACTTTCACAAGTCTCCGAACACGAGTATACACCAATGCAACCAACGCACACCCCACACTCTCCCGGCCCCGCTGCAACACAAAGGAGGCCCTCAGGGGACGGTGATCGTGAATGATCCGATCAATTGCCCCGGGACTCGTACGGACCTGGACAGCGATCATCCAGAGCTACGACGGCATCGGCGAATCCGAGGCGCGGATGCTGGCCACGAGAATCGCGGGCGACCCGGAACTCGACACCATGCGGGTGACAACGGCAAACGACGTCGACGATGTCATCGACGTCGCTGGGTCAGTCATCGAAGAGCTCGACCTGACGGGGCCGCTTGCGGCGACCGAAGACGAACCGGCTCTCCGAGCGGAGCTCACGACGACCCTTCGGGCAGACATCGAACAACGAATGACCGACGACGGAGAACAGGATACGTCGGTGACGGCCCAGCCCAGCAGAACGGGAGCTCTCGGGAGCACGGCCACGGCGACAGAATCATCGGACACCCAGCGACCGTCGAACGCTGTTGAACTCTACGAGTTCATCCAGGAGTCGGAGCTCGCCATCGACGATGTCGAAGCCGTCCTGGCCGACCTCAAGAACGCCGAGGACAGATGAGCGACTACGGGCGGGAGAGGTATCGATTCGGGCTTGCAGCGACCTCGGTCGCCGACAGCGATAGTGGATCAGGCAGCGGCTACGAACACTGGTTCGAGAACCAGCAGTTCGCGGCGCTCGCTCGGCCGAGTGACAGCACGTTCCAGATCACAATCGACCCCGGAAATCTCGAGTCGATGGCGCGGCTCCAGGTCGTATCGTTCCGAGAGGAGTTACTCCACGGTCGCCGACAACGGTTCGGTTTGATGCGGAACGTCCGGCTCCTCAAACGAGAAGCTGGCCGATTAGTGTACGATGCACTCAAGGGCAGACACGACCCCGACGATGCACTCGCGACGGCACGGGCGTACTACGATACCATCGAGACGCTGTTCGGCCAGGTCCGGTATCCTCTCGAGCAGGTGGATAAGTTCCTCGCGTACTCCCTGTTGGAAGACGACGCCCACATTCAGGACGAGATCGATGTCCTGGTGGCTGATAGGGACGCTCCGGCCAGCGCGCGACGGACGATCGAGCAAGCTGTCGACTCCGTCGACCTCGACGCACAGACACCAGACTCGGCGGACCACATCTATGCGGAGTTGGTGTCGATTGCAAGCGAGTACAACCGGCTGACGGCAGAGGCAGTTGCGAACGCGGCGTTAGATATCCCGTATCTCGTCGCCCCAGTCACGCGGGCGGCGTTCGAGACGCGACCGGTCGAGGAGATAGATATCGATAGCAGGCTGGACCAGGCGGTGGAAGCACTCTCGGAGTTGGAGACACGGGACCGGCTCTCGAACCCGGCATCGACCACGCGCTCTCGCCTCTTTGGCGAACTAAAGAGCGTAATGAACGAACCGTCGGCACTAGGGCAGGCACGCACCCTCCGTGAGATAGCACTTCCGCTGCTCGACCTGCCGCTCAGGGCGACGCAGTCGGACGATGGCGAACAACGGAGTTGGCAGCTATGGGAAGAGCACAGCGACCCGTTGAGTCGGCTCGTCCACGGTGGGTTCTCGTTCCCGGGAGGATTCGGTGGCGCAGTGTATCAACTCCCCGATGGGGCGAGACGGTGGCTGGTGAACCCAGCAATCCGGAATCAGCCTGTAGAATGGCGGGGGGACACGTGGCAGTACCATCGAGTGTGGCAGCACGCGTACGTCCTCGATAGTATCATCCGCCAGCTCGTCTCGACCCCGACGCGGATAGAATGCCCACTGTGCAGGCAGACGACCGGTGGGAACTGCGGCGTCGATGGCTGTGGCGCGAGTATGTACATCGACAACGCTCGGTTACTCGGTGCACGCCACGCCGTCTAGGCAAGCGAATCCAGGACTCCGAGTCCGGGGTTAGAGTTCGTTCTGGAGGATTGCTTTGGTTCGTTCTTGGATGTCGGTTTCGAGACTAGAGGCGAGTTCGTCGGGAGTCATCAGGTCCCCGGACGCATCCTCGTGGTATGCGACGTAGCGTCGGGCAGCGGTGGGGGCTATCTCGGGAGCAGCCCTGATGATGTCCTGTAACACTTGTGGGGACCACTGGTCCGTGAGTTCAGGGACCGAGAGGCAGTGTTCCAATGCACGGTAGAGGTATCGACGGACGAGCACCATGTTGTGGGTGCGGTCGGCTCCCAGCAAGTCCGCACCGCCCGTCTTGTAATCGGTGTCGCGCTGCTGGAGTGTGTCTGGGATGGCGGCTTCGAGCTCGGTGGTGAGATGAGAGCTTATGGAGATGACTTCGCTTGGATGGCTTTCAGCGATGATCGATATCGAGCGTGCGAGGAACAGGCGGGCAGCAACAGACGATGCTTGCTTGAATGCGACCGTGATGACGGACATCTCGGCTGTGGCCGGTTCGGTCGCCTCCGAGACGGCGACAGAAAGGAGGTGCGCAGCTTCTTCTTCGACCTCCGGGTCACCATGTATCAGTTGTGACGTTACCGTCTCCATGAGGTCCGTGCTGAGTGCTCGGTGGGCAACGAGAGCCTCCTCAAGTGCAGACAGCGCAGTCTGGGACACCTCTGGATCAGTGTCCGCTGCCAGGTCGAGGAGGGTGTCGAGTACTGGGACGAGTGCGGTTGGTTGTGCATTGCCGACGGCCATGTAGAGATTGCCCAATTTCGCTCGAACAGTGTCAATGTCACTGCTCAGGTGCGGCCCGAGCCTGCGGAGGTTGGCATTCCCGTCGGTGTCTTCGACCTGCTCGGCCGTAACATCCGCATCCAGTGCCACGTCTTTGTCGGGGTCCAAGGCGCGGTCGGGTGCTGTCTCGCGTCCCCACTCTGCACAGGTCGACACGTGGGGGACAATCTGCTCGCAGCTGCTGGGAGTGACCAGAAAGAGGATTTTGAGGACTTTCTCTCGTTCGTACAGTGAGCCTGCCTCGCCGAGGGCAACCAGGTCCTGAATGCGCTTCTCACTGATCTCCTCTCGGATCGTGTCTGGGTTCAATGACGGAGTGTCGGTGCTGTTCGACTCCTCGAGGTCGTGTTCTGCGTCGCCCCCGTCGCCGGGACTACTTCCAAGCGTCGATGATTCAATGAGCAACCGAAAGAGCAGACTCGTCAGGATACGGAGCGCAAGTCGTCTGCCAAGGCTCGGGTATGCGACACTGTCGTCGAACTCGGCGTCAAGTAGTATGAAGAACTTGTCGAGGTCGCGGGAGGACAACCACCACGCCTCAGACGAGTCGATGACGGTCCTGAAGATGACGAAGAGTCCACGAAGGTCCGTCTGGTCCAACGTCTGGCTGTCGCCTCCAGATTGCGTGATCGAATCGAGGATAAATCCAAGATGGGGGGAGACCTGATGCGAATGGGACTCGGTGATCGAACTGAGGATCGAGATCGTCGTGCTCCGGACTTTCTCGGAAGGGGAGTTAACCCCGGACACGATCTCCGAGGACACCTCCGCAACCGGTCGAATTTCGTCTTGGGAGACCCGTAGCAAGATTAGCACGGCAAGATACTCCGGGAGCAACTCCCACTCGACATCGAACCCCGACCGGCCGACTAAGGAGGAGAAGACGCGTGACGAGCGGATGGTTTCACTGCTGTGTTTAAGATGTGGATCGGCGTCGGTTGCGTGCGAATACAGTTCGGTTTGGGACTTCACGCGTCGCTGATGCCCCTGGTGCATAGCACTGCTCCCGCCGATTTCATTCGCAACTGTCGGAACGACTGGCACGACCAACCCAGGGTCCTGCATCGCCAGCTGGTAGATAATCGAGAGCGACGTGAATTTACTGCGCTCGCTGTAGCCACTGTTCCCGATCGGTTCGGCGAACGCGCCAAGATACTCAGCTACCTTCTCGGGCTGCCGTTCCGCAATTTCTCCCAGGAGTATCCTCACCGATATCGTGGTTACCTGATCGTCGGAATTGAGCAACGAGACCAACGCCTCGATTGGGACTCGTGTGATTGGAGCGACATCCGCGAAGTCCGAGAACACGTCCACGGCTGCCTTCTGTGCTTCCGGGTCTGAGTCAGCAATCGCCGCCAGCCCACTCTCGACCTCTGGTTCGTACGCTGATTTCTTGATGTTCGGGAAGACAAACAGCGCGAAAAGCGCGGACAGCCGTACCTCGACGTTCGAGGCTTCGAGTTGCGACTCAAGCGCTTCTTGCAGGTCCCGCAGTCCGTCTGGACCAGACTCGACGACGGCGACTTTGACTAACTCGGCTGCAGCACGTCGCCCTGACGGCGACCCTGTCTCGAGCTCCTCGACGAGTGTCTGCTTGTCCGAGAGGACACTCATACGGCCATGTTTGTGCAGGGATTGGAGGAGGCCGAGAGCGCTTGCAGTCAGTGACTCGTCGCCTGCGCCGACGAGACCCCAGAATCGCGACGGGTCGATGTCGACCGCGTTCTTCTCACTGATAACGAAGACGTCAACCAGATTGAGGAACGCCGAGGTGAGCTCAGGGTACATTCCATCCTCTGCGAACACCGGGACGAGAGCCTCGATAGACTCCCGTACTGCAGCCGGCGTTGTCCGAGCAACCTCTTTCATCGCCTGCAGCAAGGACTCCTGTACGTTGATGAGGGTACTGATGAGACTCGTCGATTCGTACACGACGGGAGACTGTGTCAGAACCTCCTGTTGGGTCTTAATCTGTGTAATGAGTCGGTCAGTGTACTCCGTGACGGCCGCTGTCTGCTCGAAGCTAACTGCGAGAATCGTCTCCGCGGCATATTTCCGGATTTCAACGGCCTCGAACGCTGAATCACCGCGTAGGTCGGTTTCGAGCAGGTCAAATGCTTCTCGCAGCTCCGCTTGGGAGAGGTCGGGATTCCGCGAAGCTTGCAGTGCGAGCTCTCTTGCCGTTCGACGCGGGTTTTCAGTCTTCATGGGCCGTTTCGAAGGTCTCGTTGAGCGTCGATACCGAGCCAGTCCTGGTTAGAAACTCGACGGCCCCAACCAAGTCCGCAGTGTCTTGACTACTGGCACACCATTCGACGATTGCTTCCCGTGCCTCGCCACCTTCTGACGGATACGTGTCGACTAATCGTCCGAGGATACTGGTTGCGTGTTTCCCAGCATCGTCATCATACTTGAGAAACGCGAGGAACCGATCTGGTGTTGGATATCTCTCCGGGTCCATCTCTGTGAGACACGCCGAGATAAGTCCAAGGAGCGCGGTTACGAGACCGTGGTGGTCTGCATCCGTCGCTGCTGTCTCTTCGATCTCTAACAGTCTCGATATCAGTTCATCCACCCACGGAACGAATGCAGCAGGGATGACGTCAGTAACTGAAACGAGACAGTCTGCGAGCTCTTCGGTCACTTGTGGGTTGAGGGCCTTTTCGGTCAGCAAAAGCGTAGAGATGTCCTCAGCGAATTCCGCTACGCCCGGTTCGCCTGCTCTGGCCGTGAGCCCGAGCAGCCACAACCCCTGTTTCGTATCTCTGGCAGCCCCGCCCAGAAGGTCACGAATGCCGTCACTGTGTTTTACGCTGAGTGATGAGTCGAACAAGAACAGGGACAGGAGGGCAGACATCAGTGGACGTTCATCAATGCGGTTCTGGTCGTTTAGGAATTCCTTCATGGGAAACAGTGACAGTGAGATTTCGTCTTCGGCCTCTGTAGTCTCTAAGTCAACCAGTGAATCGACCGTCTTGAATTCGTCAGGGTCGGCTCGAAGCCCCAACTGTAACTTCTCTAGCAGCGGCCCGGTGTGTGGTTGAAGGCTTTCTGGATTCGTGGCGACGATGTCCGCTAGGACAACCTCAACGGCGAAACTACTCAGCACGTGCTCCGTCTCGATTGCTGCGATCAACTGGTCGACAACTGCCGCGAGGCCGGACGTCTCGCGTGAACTGATCTCTACCAGGGTCCACGCCGCTGCTTGACGGGTGAGTCTATCCTCGTGCGTGAGCCCATCGAGGAACGGCTCGGGGTTTTCAACGACAGGCTTTGGGTTATTATCAACGAGAGTCAAGACGATCCAGAGGGCGGATCGCCGGATCTGTGTAAACGGACTGGTGGTAAGGTCCAACACCTCATCGAGATGCCGAGCAGCCTGCTGGGGGTGTTTCAGGCTCGCCAGGTAGAAGACACGGATGGCTACACGCTGCGTGACTCTCGAGTTCCGGCTGAGATACGAAACGACCTCATCAATCTCAGCAAGCACCGTTCGGTCCTCACGCTGCATCGCGTCCACTGCACGTTGTAGCACCACCGAAGGGTTCTCCTTTCGTGCCCAGGTGTACGTCGGTTCGATCAGGTCAGCTGTATCTGGCGGTGTAGTGTCGACTTCACCGACCTTGGATTCGGCCTGTGATTGTATCTGTTTCAGTACTGGCGCCGTGGCCTGCTCGTCGAACGCATCGGTATCGATCCAAGCGAGTTCGGTAAGATCTTCGGACGCCGCTTCACCAGGAGCGCGCAGGGTGTTCTCTACCTTCGTTGGCGCGATTTCGTGTACTTCCAAGTATAGTAGTGCGACGGCCGCACGGAGGGCTGCGTGCTCGGACGAAAGGACAGGTTTCAGTCGCTCTAGTGTCTCCTCGGCTGGGACAGCGTCAGTGGCTTCGGTAATCCAGTAGGCAGCGATGATGAAGTCTTCCCGTGTGTCGAGTTCCCAATCTTCGCCTGTGGCTTCCTGGAGGAGCAGGTCGTACAGCTCCGTGGCGGGTGCCGGATGAATGTTCGCCAACTGCTGTACGGGAATAGAGAGACTTTCGGTGGTTTCGACTTTGAGCGCAGTCTCGAGGATATCCACGAGTGTTGGTAGTTTCTCTGTCGACAGAATCGAGAGTCGAGCGAGCAACACGCCTGCTCGCTCTCGGGCTGATTCGTGGCTCTGCGTCAGATTCCATCTGATATCGTCTGCGTAGTTCCAGATGGCCTCGTGGTCGACCTCTGCGAGTTCGAGAAAGACGAGTATGATGAGGGAGCGAAAGTGGCCGTCGCTATCGCGTAAGTGAGCGCCCAAGACGTCTGTGTCTTCTGCGACGCGACTGGGAGTGACGATGCTGATCTCGTGGATTGCGTTTGCTGCTTTCTGTCGAAGGTCGTCGTCGGCAGCGTCGAGCAGGTCGATGAGTGTTGGGATGTTCGCGGATACCTCGGCTGGCCATTCCGCGCAAAGCGTGGCGGCGATGTCTGCGCCGTGTCTCTGTATCGAGACAAGCGAGTCGCCGAGTGTAGCACTGAGAACGGCGTCGGGGTGCTGGAATTGGGCGGGATACTCGTCGGCCGCCTGTGCGAGGACCTCTGCTGCGACAGCTCTCGCTTCGAGGGCGTCGGCTGCTAGGAGCGTTTGGAGGTCGGTGAGATGGTCGTAGACCGCTGATGGGGTCTCAGTAGCGATGTCACGGAGGGCACCACAGAGTTCTCGTACTAATCGCTGGCGCTCCCCTTGGGTGAGCGAGGCTTCGGTTTCCGTGGCGGTGGTAACGTGGGTGAGAACTGTGAGAAGCTGGGGGGCGCATTGTGAAGCTGCAAGCGGATGCTCCGCGGCCGTGGTAGCAACTGCTCCGGTGGCCGCCATCCGGTCGCTCGCGGAGACGTCATCCGTCTCACGGTCGAAGACTTCGGGGGCAGTGTGTTCGATCGCCGCTTCGAGGTGAGACAACACAGCCAGCGGGTCAGGATCGGAGTCGAGATAGGGTGCTTGGTCACTCTGCATGTACGATGCAGAACGCCCGCGGCAGCTCCCATCCGGTACGGGATGGCGCGTGACCGACATCGTTCTGAGAGACTCTAAACAGCATGGTGGGGACCATCAATCGAACTGAAATAAGCGTTTGGGACGTGTAGGGTCGGCCACTGTTTTGGCGACCAGCCCTGTGGGCGATACCCTTACCGACAGTACCATTCAGTCTGGTTTTCGCACGCCACAGCAGAGTGGCCTGCTACTGTTTCTCATCGATACGCACGAACCATAATGGCAGAGAATCAACCAGTTCGACATCGACCGGAATCTGACTCAACTCAGAACTCCCCAGCGGGCACCAAACACACCGTTTCAGTCCCACGTACGCAGCCAGGACACCGACTCCGGACTACGTCTGCTGGCAACATACCAAGTCGCTCGGCCCAGAGTACCCATCATTTCGATACAGCACGCTCTAGCCGCTTCTATCTGAGCGGGCCGCTACAGACTGCAACAGCGCCCGGAACCAAACCCGCCCGAGTCGGCAACTGGTGGGAGTCAGACCTTGGGGAGTCTGTTGAGATAGGAGTATCCGAAGATGCCCAGTGAAACAACGAGGAAGCACGTGTTCGTGTCCGTCGGCACCGGTGGCTACCGTGCCGCACAGACCGTCGATAGACGGGTCTCGAACGCTGGCGTCGGCGAACGCTGGAAGTTCGCAGTCATCGACAGCGGCTCGATACCCACCGACGAGTTCCCACGGGACTTCGAGGTACTGCAACTCCAGAAGGACAACCGGATGGGGCAGATATTCAACCGCCTCAAGAAGAACGGGTCGATCAAGTGGTTATCCGAGGACCTCGAGCTCGCAAACCAGGGGTCAGTCCGAGACCCGAAGAACGGTCGGTTCTACTTCGAGTACCACAGTCACCGAATCTACCGCCAGTTGACTTCGACCATCCGCTCAGCAATCGATACGACGCAGGACGACGAGCTGACCGTCTGGCTCTGTGCGTCGGTCGCAGGAGGTACAGGGGCTGGCATGTATCCACTGATGAGCGTCATGCTCGACCAGATAGTGTCAGATATATCCGATAGTGTCGAGGTCGACGCGCGTCTCCTCGGCATCGCCTGTGTATCCGAACTCAGCCTCCCACAGCGGACGGTCCCTGGTCCCAACCCAGCCTACTACCTCAACTCGAACATCGTCCTCCGAGAGATGGCGTCGCTGTTGGACCTCGATACCCTCCAACAGGACATGCAAGCCTCGTATCCGATGGAGGTCAACATGCCAGCGGCCCCTGACCCAACGAAGGTGTCCGCACTCCGCACCAACACCTTCACCTGCGACTCTCCCCCGCTGGATGCGCTGTTCGTGATGCCCGTCGACGAGGAGCGGAGCGACGCATCCACTCCCGGGGGCGAAGAGACGAACAGCTACATCGAGGGCGTCAACTACGCCATCTCGTCGGTCGTGGTGGGATGCACGCTCGTCGACGATGGCATCGAGAACCTCTTCGAGGACGTGCTCACCGAACGCCTCTACACGTTCGACACAGTCGACGTCCGCGCCCCGATCGACGACGCCAAGCGGTACTTCGACATCACTGAGCAACTCGACCAACTCCGCGAGACTCTGACCGAGGTCGAGAACCGAATCGACAGCCTCGAGCAGCGAATCCAGGCTTACCAAGCCCTCGACGAGATGCCGGTGACTGAGGAACCCAGCCCGGAGGACGTTACGGTCGTCAGTTCACGAGTCGCCTCGGCATTCGACCGGGCACGCCAACGTCTCGATGCAGTGCGCCTCGAGCAGGGCGAGGCGGCGACGCTGACCAGCGAAGCGAAGACCTACGCGTCCAGTGTCTCCGAGTCGAGTGCTGCCGCGGACGACGAGACGCCACAGGAGATCCTCGCACAGTTCGTCTTCTTCACCCTCGCCCGGTCGAAGCTGCGCGACCGCATCGCCGAGAATGACTTCCAGAGTCGCGTCGAAGACATCTGTGAGAAGAACGCAGACGACGTGGATGTCTCCCTCGACCGAGTGAGTGATGCGCCCGTCCAGGTGTTCGAACAGTCCCTGGAACCGTATCTCGCCGACTCGCTCCAGGCAATCGAAGCACGAATAGAGGACACCAAGTCCTACCATTTCAGGAAGCGTCGGTCCCTCAAGCAAAGCAAAGAGGAACTCGAAGACGTGCTGGCGGAGCTGCGAGCACTCCGTGATCGGTACGTCGCCCAGCAGAACGCGATGGAGACGCTGACGAACCAATGCCTCGCCGACATCGAGGAAAAGCTCACCACCCATGTCGAGACCCTGGAGGACGACCTGGAAGAACAGGAATCTCGGCAGTCGGAGATCCAAAACCGGATCACCGACCGCGAGCAGGCAATCGAGAGCATCTCCGAGACCGTGCTCGACGGATCGTACGGTCGAATCGCACAGCTCCCCCTCAATGTCGACGCACTCGACGAGGTCAGCCGTGAAACCATCACCACGGCCTCGGACCTCACGGAGCTCGTTGAGGCACGGGTGATCGACCGCCAGTCCCTGGTCGAGCACCTCCGCTACGCACTCGAGAACCGACTCGAAGAACCACTCGAGGACAATATCGAGCGCCACAACCATCCGGGTGAGACCCTGGCGACCATCTCGAATGCCCAGAATCGACAGTTCCTCTCCGAGTCCGCCGTCAGGACCACGCTGGCCGGACGAGATATCCGGGGCCGGTTGACCATCGACGAGGTCGATTCCCCGTTCTCGATCACGCTGGTGACGCTCTTCGATGAGATCCGACTGGACAACGCGTCCGAGTACCACCACATCACGAGAGAGTGGCAGGATGGCAGTCTCCAGGACCTGTTCGGCGAACCGGTCGACCTGGACTCTCGCATCGCCTATCCGGAACTCTTCGCGTCGAACCGCTCGCTGAACGCCTCGCCCTCGAAAGGTATCGCGGGCGAACGCCCCGGTTCGGGGCCGCTCGTCGAGGACGGAGGCGAGCAATGAGCGGAGTTGCCACTCGCCTCACGGTGGTAGTTGGGCTATTGGTCGTCATCCTGGCCGGCGGTATCGTCGCGGCCGATACCACAGAGAATCGGTCGGTCACGTCAATGGAGGAGGTGAACGTCTCGGCACAGTACGACCCCTCGTCCCCGGCTCAGACCGCCACCGTGAACGTGACCGTGGCAGCCACAGACAGTGCGCTCCGTGACGTCCAGATTGATGTCGGTCGGGCCGACGAGACACTCGTCGTTCCGGACAGTTTCAGGACAACGATTATACCGAGCAACCAGGAGGTGAACGTGACGCCCGTCGGGAGGGGTGGTTTCGAGACCGACCGCTTGGACCCCGGTGAGACCATCACCATCCAGTTCCAGGTGGCGCTGGAGACGCTCGAGCCGACCACAGTCGACGCCGCGTGGATTTCGGTCACCTACACGCAGCGGGGACAACGGCTCTCCCAGCGCTACGAACCGACGGCTGACATTGCGGCGAATCCGTGGCACGAGCGTGCACAGCCGGCAGGCGATACCGGGCCGTTTGCCAACCCGACAGTCTTGAGTCTCGTCGGGCTTACGGGGACTGTCCTAGGAGCTACCATCGTCTACTTCAGGCGGCCGCAATCGGTGTCGTGGGACGCGATTGAGCCAGCGTTCTCCCGGGCTCGCAGACGTGTCGACGATTCCGTCGCCCTCACCGAACTCGACCGGCTCGAATCGTCGGTGAAGAACGAGGTTGCCGAACCCGAGGAGGACTCCGGAGAAACCGAAGAGGACGGTTCGGAGGAGAACCTTGGAACGCCCGGGATTGGTGGGTCGTCGGACGAGAAGAGCAGTATCGACGACGACATGCCGAAGCTGTGAGCGGCCCAGCGGTACGGGCTGAGGCCATCAGCTGGCACTAGCTCCCGTGGTGGCTGTTGGTTGCGATGGCGAGACGGCAGGGAATGTTCGTCGGACACATGTTTTAATTACCACCTCCGATAGACTCAGATAGGTTGACAGATGGAGTATCCCGTCGCGAAGAGCGAGAACTTAGAAGTAACGTTTGCAGGAATCCTCGACCGGACCATCGGCCACGTCGAGGTTTCGTTGCTGGTCTTCGAGGCCGAGAACCACGGCGACGAGGAGCACGTCTGGCGGTATGACGAAATGGTGTTGATTGACGCTGACGGCACCGAGCACGAACTCGGTGACGTGGTCTCTGGTGAGACTGGAGATGCGGGTCACCTACCCACGGACTGGTGGACGAGTCCCAAAATCCCTCGATACTGGACGTCCCGGTGTGTCACCGACATCGGTCAACTTGATTCGGAGATGGCACCACTCGAGATACGGCACGATTACAAGGGCGAGCGGTTCACGTTCGAGCTCTCGCCCAAACAGATCGAGTTCCTCCGCACGCACCCGAAGGATTTCGTCGAGGGAGATATGGAGGCTACTGACTTCGACGGCCCCTACGATATCGCGGTAGTGGAGACGGTTACACGAGACGGCGTCATTATCGATCAGGGGGCCGGAGGTCATGGCACGCTCGTCGCCGCCCCATCCCGCCTCTCCGCAGACTTGGAGCCCGGGTCGCGGGTCGCACTCGATGACGGCGTCATTGCGAAGGTGCTGACTGAGAAGGTCGATACTCGTATTCGGTCAATGGAAACCGAGAGCAGGCCGTCGGTTGGCTTCGAGGATGTCGGTGGTCTCGAGGACGTGACCCAGCGGGTCCGTGAAGTTATCGAGGAGCCGTTGGCGAATCCCGACCGGTTCACAGAGATTGGAATCGAGCCACCGAATGGCGTCCTGTTGCACGGCCCGCCGGGGACGGGGAAGACGATGCTCGCGAAGGCGGTCGCCGCCAGCACGGATGCGTCGTTTATACGGATGGCCGGGTCCGAGCTCGTCCGGAAGTACGTCGGTGAGGGCGCTCAGATGGTCCGGGAGGTGTTTGATGTTGCCGACCGGCGGAGTCCCGCGGTCGTGTTCATCGACGAGATTGACGCCATTGCACGACAACGGAGTGCGGGGGAGAGTTCCGGGAGTGAGGAGGTCCAGCGGACGCTGATGCAGTTACTGTCCGTGATGGACGGCTTCGACAACTATGGCAATGTTCGGGTTGTCGCTGCCACGAACCGGTTCGACGTGCTTGATCAAGCCATTTTGCGACCGGGTCGTTTCGACCGGCTCGTTGAGGTCCCCAAGCCAGACACGGCGGCTCGAGAACAGATCTTCCAGGTGCATCTTCGCGGCGTCGAAACCACAAGCGACATTGACTACGAGGAGTTGGCCAGTATCACCGACGGGTTCACCGGGGCTGACATCGAGGCGACTTGCACCGAAGCTGGATATACGGCCATCCGGGAGAGCCGCAAGTCCGTGACGCAGATCGATCTCGTCGGCGCCGTACAGTCGATCAACGCCGAAGAACAAGCGCGACAGAAACAGTCCTGAGGCTTCTTAGTCGCGGGGCCTGAAGCGCGAGCGCAAGCCCGGAAGGGGTCCCTCTGGGGCAGGGATTGCTTCGTTTAGGTGGGCCCACAGTGGTGAGTCGAGGTGTCCGAGGAGTAGCGCCGACCCGTCGCGTGGTGCTGGAGTCGAGAGATTAGTTATTTTAGCCACGGTGACAAATTAGAATTCGAGATGTGTATACGGCCAACGGTGGAGGGTAATTGTTTTCGCGTTGAACTCGAAGGGTTCGTCAGGACGGATCGGCTGGAAGGAGACAGAGACGCATTCGTGTTCGTGCTTGAAGTTACGAACAGCACCGATCAAATCCTCCAGTGGTGGTACGACGAAAGCGTCTTTATCGACGACGAGGGGTACCAGCATCCGCCCAGCGAACTCACCTATGGAGGGTACGGTGATCCGGACTTGGAAGTCGAAGGTGATTTGCGAACAAAGCCTGAGATAGTTCCCGATGCACGAGTCCGTTGCGTAACCGACGTTCAGATCCCAGCTGGACGGGAGCCAGCCCGTATTCATTACCAGTATGGCGACGCTGAGTACGAGCTTGACCTCCAAGACGCAGACGTGGGTGATTTAGAACTCGATCCAGCGGCCATCGGACTTTCTACCCCGACTAAACCAGGAGACGAGGAGAGCGATGAGACGGATAGTACAACCGAGAACTCCGAGGCAGACCCAACAGCCTCTAGTGAGAACTTCGAGGTTACCCTGACTAACATTATTACTGACATCCCGGAGAAAGAGATTATGCTACTGACATTTGATGTCGAGAACATCGGACACCAGACGACCCAGTGGTGGTACGATGAGCACACCTTTGTCGATACACAGGGCTACCAGCATACAGAGGTCGGAACAGTCAGTGGTGGTTTCATAACCGACGCGGATGTTTCGATCGAGGGTTATAAACCCAAACCTGAGATTCAACCTGGAGCGACCTCCCGGTGTGTCACTGACGTAGCTCTCGATCCAGACGAGCGACTCGAGCGCGTGTTCTACGATTACTCGGGTGAGACCTACGGGATTGAGATCGGCGGAGACCTCTGGGAGAGACTAACGGTTTCATACGAGGAGTTCGACCAGGACAAAGTCACAGTCGGCGAGACGGATGAAGACTCGGACATCGACGATCGTATCACTGCAATGGTCGTGGATGACTCCCCAGATACCTGTTTCGATGATATAGGTGGTCTGGATGATCAGAAGCGGAAAGTCCGCGAGGCCGTCCGTGATCCCCTCATCGATCCTGGACAGTTCGAGGAGATTGGTATTACTCCCCCCGACGGCGTGCTGCTGTATGGTCCCCCGGGCACGGGGAAGACGATGCTTGCTCGCGCAGTGGCGAACGATACTGGCGCGACGTTCATCAAGCTCGCGGGGCCGGAACTCGCCAGGGCATACCTCGGAGAGGGGGCCGAGCTAGTACGAGACTGCTTCGAGTACGCCAGACGGCAGCGTCCTGCCATCATATTCATCGACGAGATTGACGCCATCGCGGCTAAACGCGCTGCAGGCGCCAACGAAGGCACTGAGGAGATCTATCGAACGATGCTCCAGCTTCTGTCGGAAATGGATGGGTTTGAGGAGCAATCAGATGTCCGGGTGATGGCGGCGACGAACCGAATCAACCGCCTTGATGATGCAATTTTACGACCCGGGCGCTTCGACCGGAAAATCGAGGTGCCGCTACCGGGACTGGAGGCACGACGGGAAATATTCAGGGCCAGGATGGATGACCTCGTGACCACCGATGATATCGATCTCAATGGGTTAGCCGAAAGATCGAGCGACTTGAGCGGCGCGGACATTGCCGCCGTCTGCACCGAAGCCGGGTACGCTGCACTTCGTTCCGGCCGAACGGAGATCCAACAAGTGGACTTCCTTACCGCCCTCGAAGAGATCAACCAGCAGGTGCGGTCGGATGACGAGTCCCTGGGCCAGCAGTGAGCGCGTAGAGGCGTCGTTCAGCTCCAGCGCTATCGGTGTTGGTCTCCACTAGCAGCGTTTCAGTTTTCGAGACCCTGGCCACAGGTCAGCTACCAGAGCATCTTGGCAGGTTGTTTGGAGACGCCGCGTTCCACGTCGTCGCCTTAGTACGTACACCGCTCCAGATGAGAGGTCGTATTCGGTCCGCATTGGGAAATTGACTCGACAAGGTCTCGATTCTCGTCTTCGAAATCTCGAGTAGTGGTACAGCCAGCGGATATGGAAACCGGCGACAACGTCTTACCCAACAGTACTCTGGAATCAGTGCCTGTGTTAAAGGGAGCAACCGATTTCCTCCGAACCACCGACCCACCGGCGAATCTCCCGACGGAGATCGTCAACACGCTCAACGAGTCGAGCCCGGAGCAGCTCCGAGACGTTTCGACATACGCCGAAGCGCTCGCCGAGCACAAGGAACGAGAGACCCGCCCCGAGGAGTCGGTAGCTGTAGACTGGATAATGTTCGCGACGTCTTCGAACCGGTTGGTCGAAAGTAGAACCTCGAGAACCGCATCTAGAGGGACATCAAGTTCGTACTCATGGTACCGGCCAGCCGACGACCGGATCGAATGATGCCGTCGACCCCGAACCCCGTTCGGTGTTGCAGTGACCTTCTCTATCAGAAACACCGGCTGTGTTTTTAAGTTCACACCGGGGAAGCTAGCTATCAGAGAACTTCCGACAGGTCCTGCGACGGGAATGCATAATCTGGAAACTAGTACTCGAGTAACCCCACAGACGCCAAACAACGATATGATACCTTCAACTCTTGTAGCCTCGCTCGCACTCGATAGTGTCGCTGTCGTCCTGCTAGCAGTGGTGACGTGGCGTGCAGTAGCGAAGCGAGACCGACCGAATGCGACGGCCTTCGCCGCTATGTCCGGGGGACTACTACTGTGGGCAACCCTGTCGTTCGTTTCTGAATTCCCACATTCGTGGCCCGTCGGCGGGGGTCTCGCTGGTCTTGCACAGATTCTCCCCCTCGTCTTCGTCCCCGCACTCTGGCTCGTGTACGTGCTCGGATACACGGGTCGCGGGACCAACTTGACCCGCGGCAGGATAGGGATGTTCGTGCTGCTCGCGCTGCCGCTGGTCGGCGCGGCCGTCACCGTCGGCCGTGGGGGCTCTCAGGAAACCGTAGAACGTTCGATTGCATCGTTTATCGGCACCGAACTTCTCCTGCTGTTCCTCGTATACGTGTACGCAGCTGCCCTCTTTCTCAGATACGCGTGGGATCACGACCGGATCTCGAAGATGCAACTCGTCGCTCAGCTCGGGGCCGTCTCCGCACCGTACGTCGTCGGTCTGTGGATCGACGGGAACCAGATCCTCGACGGGGTAACCGGTGGGCTGTTGCTGTCCGGGCTGTTGTTGGGGGTTACACTCCGACGGTACCCTGTGTTGATCGGGTTCCCGAAGGCGGATTACGTGGCTCGGTCCCGGGTCTTCGAAGAGCTACAGGAAGCTGTAGTCGTCGTCGACTGGGACGGCCACATCCTGGATACAAACGCGACGGCAGCGGACCTGTTCGATCGCTCGACGCAGTCGATGATAGGCACGCCGATACCGTCAGTCATCGAGGGGATGAGCGGGGCGGACCTGTCGCCTGGAACGACCGAGACAGTAACGCTTCGAACTGCGAAGGGACGTCGGCGATTTCAGTACACCGTCTCAGCTGTCGACGGGGAAGGCGCTGACAGCGACAGCGCGCCAGTCGCGAGGACGGTTCTCCTTCGAGACATCACGGACGAGCGCACGCGAGAGCAGCGTCTCTCCGTCCTCAACCGCGTCCTCCGGCACAACGTGCAGAACAAGTTGGACGTGATCCTTGCACACGCCGACTGTATCGAAGCTGACGCACATCGAACCGCGATTCAGGAGAGTGCCCACGACCTTCTTTCGATCAGTCAGAAAGCGCGGGACGCCGAAGCGGTGATGACCGACACCGTTGGGTCCCCGTCACCGATCGACCTGGTGGCCGTGGTCCGAACTGTGGCGACGAATGCCCGCGAAGAACACCCCGACGCCGAGATCTCAGTTTCCGCACCGGAACGGCTCCGGCTCGTCTCTCATCGGACCGTCGTTCAGCGGCTTGCGACGGAACTCGTCGAAAACGCTCTCGTTCATTCGGCCGCTCCCGCCAGGGTCGAAATCGAAGTGGACACGGCCACCGACGGAACACCACAGCTTCGGGTCGTCGACGACGGTCCCGGGATTCCGGACCGGGAACGTGACCTCCTGACAGGAACTGGTGAGTCACAGCATCGACACGGGCTCGGTGTCGGACTGTGGTTCGTCAACTGGGCTGTCAGCCAACTTGGGGCCGAACTCCAATTCGAGCGCGCAAACTCGGAGGGGACGGCCGTCGTCGTTGCGTTCCACGGGTTCGAAAGACTGGACGAGACCGAACTGTCCAGGGGGAGCCAGAACCGGGGGAGTGAGTAACCCACGCCCCCGCAGATATCTCCAGGCCGAGCAGGCAGAGGGCTTCGGGGCGTGCCCCCGACCCGGTTCAGAGTCAGGTAGCCAACCGGCTCCCCCGTCGAGTGCTTCACTGACTCCCGTTCTCGCTCGTCTGACCGAACTCGGAGAACGACTCGCCCACGCGGAAAGCGATGGGCTCGGTTTCGTCGCCGGACCCGATAGAGATGGCGAGCATATCCGCTTCGGTATCGTCGATGGTTATCTCGCGACTCGCCTGTGAAACGCCCTCGAGTTCGATATCGGTGAGCACGATGCTCACCGCGTAACTCCCCGCGTCGGTCCATACGTCGGAATACGCGACGATGTTGCTCTCGTTATCGGCTTCCGTCGAGGGAGCTGTGAATGCAGTATCGAGAAGGGTCGCTCCCGTAGGGCCGACAACCTCGATCGACCCGCTGATCTCCCGGTTCAGTTGATTCAGGATGTTGACTTCCTCGAGTATCCGGTCGCCGACGAAGTCGAGGACCGTCGAGCATCCGGCGGTAGCGGTCAGGATCGCGGCCCCGCCAGCCGCGAGGACCTGCCGTCTCGCAATCGACCTGTGTGTGCGGCGTTCCTCTGGACTCATATGGCAGTAGCAGTTCATCTGAGACGATGCGTCCCTTTAAACATGGACCGCGTGTGTCAGGACGTGAAACGAGCAACGGTCCCCAGCAAGAAGCTGCAGTGGTCGCAGCGGCTCTGGCCGTTCACTCAATCACTCTGAGGTGGACAGCACTGCCGCGGTGATGTCGGCGTAGACCCGTGTCGTGAGGTTGACGAGGTGGAGACCGATGACCGTGCTGACGATGCCAACCAGTGAGACCAACAGCGCCTCCGGCAGGGTATCGACGATCAGTTGTGATTCAGTGACCGTGACGATACCGAGGTCGACCGGTCCAGCGACGTTGAAGTACTGGACGCCCTCGACCCGGTAGACCGCCGGCGCGATAACGAAACTGAGCGAGAGCGCAAACCAGACCACGAGAGCCACGAACAGGGTATTTCCGGTCACGAAAGAGACGAACGCCAGAATCAGGAACAGGTAATTGTGCGGCTCTGTCGCGACCTGTTTGAGGTACGGGACGATCGGGGTGTCGTTCGGGCTCGTCGGTGTCCACGCGGCCTCCCGTCCGACCAAGGTTCGTAGGAGTGCGGCCTCGATGACACCGACGTAGCCGGCGACTGCGAGCACACCCGCGAGGATCGGAACGCCAACGAGCAGTGGCACGAGCGATACGCCCACCGAGAGCAACGTGACGAAAACGGTCAGGTAGACGATGCCGAGGGGGAACCGTAGCAGGAGGTACAGTGCGTTCCTGTAGGTCTGACGGTCGACAGCGACCCCGAAGATCCGACCGAGTAGCGAACTGCTGGTTCGTCCTGTGGTGTGGGCCCTCATAGACGGGAAGAGCAGTTCACGTGACAAATAGTGGAAGCCACCGTTGCATCGCCTGAAACACCCGCGAGACCGTCGTATCCGAGAGACGTTCGGGCGCGTAGCCGCCAGTGGTGGACCCGGCTCGAATCGCGGTGGTCGACGGAAACTCGGTCCGGGCGTCGAGCCCGTGGTGCGACTGCGCTGGGAGCAGGCCCCCGGCTCCTCGAGCCTCCCTAGAGGCGAATCGTGACGACGCTGCCTTCCGGGGTGTTCGGCCGGTAGTACAGATCGCCGCCCAACTGTGTGACGGCCCAGTTGACGAACCAGAGCCCGATTCCCCGCCCGTGTTCGAGTTGGGTCTCGGTCCCGTTCGTCAGGATCTGCCGTTCCTGCTCGGGGATTCCCGGCCCGTCGTCGGCGATCGCGATCTCGACCCCCGCTTTCGCGTGTCGTCGAACACTGATTTCGACTTGCGGCGTGTCCTTATCGCTGTGCGTGAGCGCGTTTTCGAGCAGTTCTATGAGGACCCGTCGAATCACCGTCCGATGGGATGGAGTCCGCAGCTCGCGAGGGCAATCAAGCGTTATTTCGCCGGAGTGGTCACTGGACTGGAACCGGTCGACGACGCGTTCGGCCACCGCCGTGAGGTCGATCGTGTCCGGCGTGTCGGTGGTTGCCGCCATGACCTCCTCTGCCTCCCTGGCTTTCATGCTCAGTTCGAGGAGGTCCCTCGCCTGGTCACGGATTTCGGCCCGGACGTCGTCGTCCCCGATGCGGTCGGCGTGCGCGAGGACGACATCGAGGCCGTTGCGTACGTTGTGCCGGAGAACCCGATTGAGGACCGACAGTCGTTGCTCGCGGGCGCGACGCCCGGTGACGTCCTCCGTGACGTTCACGTACCGGTGGGAATCGCTCGTTTCACCGAGGACTGGATAGCTGGTCGTTTCTACCCGCCGTACCTCGCCGTCGGGACGTCGGATCCGGTACTCGAATTCGTATCTTTCGGCGGGCTCACCTGATTCGATGCCGTCCCTCATCTCGGCCACCACGGACTCGAACGCGTCCCTGTCCTCGGGGACGACGGGCTCGAAGTACGTCTCCGGGTCCTCGTAGAGTTCGTCGACCGAACGGCCGAAGACATCTGCGTACGCCGAATTGACGTAGAGCGCTTCGGATAGGTCGCCGTTCGTCAGGTAGACGACCTCGTCGATGCGCTCCGCGATGGTCCGCAGCCGTCGTTCGAGCTGGCGCTGTTCCGTGATATCCCGCTGGATCGAGATGATGCGGTCCTCGCCGCCGATGACCGCCGGGCTCACCGTCGCTTCGATCCACAGCCTGTCGCCCGCCTTGGTTTCGAGTTGCCACTCCACCGTCTCAGGCTCGCCCGTCTCCATGACTCGGTGACACAGTTCCCGCGCCGTCGCCTTCGTGTAGCCGGCCCCGGTCGCAGTCAGCCCTTCGTATCCCTGTTCCAGGGCTTCCTCGGCGCTCCCGTAGCCGAGCCGCTCGACGTACGTCCGGTTGACATCGAGCACCTCGGCGGTCTCGGGGTCCTGGATGGCGATTCCGTCGTTGACACCGTTGAATATCTGCTCGTACTCGCGCTCGCGGCGCTTCCGTTCCGTGATGTCCCGCTGGATGGCGAGCACTCGTGTCTCCCCGCTGATTTCCGCAGGTGCCATCGTCGATTCGAACCAGCGCTGTTCGCCGTCCGCCGTTTCGATCCGCCACTCGACGGTCCTCGGCTCCCCGCTCGACGCGACGCCGGTGACGAGCGCCCGCGCCCGCTCCGCGGTGTACCCCTCCTCGGTGACGCTGAGTCCCTCGATACCGAGTTCCTGAACCGTTTCGACGGTATCGTACGCGAAGATGTCGAGGTACGTCTCGTTGGCGTCGAGTATCTCGCCGGTGTCCGGGTCGTGGATCGTGACCCCGTCGTTGACACCGTTGAAGATCTGCTCGTACTCACGCTCGCGCCGCTTTCGCTCGGTGATATCCCGTACTCGCCCGACGATCCGATCGACGGTACCCAGCTCGTCTTCGATCGGGAACCGGGTGACGGTCACCCACCGGACCTCCCCATCCCGTTCGATCCGGTACTCGCCCCCGTATGCGTCCTCCGTATCACCCGTCTCGATATCCTCGATGAGCGTCCGGACGTCAGCCTCGTACCGCTCCCGGTCCGCCGGGTGGGCAGCCTCGACGAACGACCGGGGGTCCTCGTAGAGCTCCTCGACGGAGCGGCCGTAGATCTCTTCGTAGGCCGGGTTGACGTACAGAATCTCGGAGTAATCGCCCGACGCGAGGTAGATGATCTCGTCGATGTGCTCTGCGATCAGCCCGAGCCGGCGCTCGTTCTCCCTGAGTTCCCGTTCACGTTCCTTGCGCTCGGTTACGTCGCGGTTGATCGCGATCGTGACCGACTCGCCACGGATCCTGGCCGGAGCGACCTTCACCTCGAGCCAGCGTCGTTCCCCGTCTTTCGTTTCCCCCCGCCACTCGAGCACCGCCGGTTCGCCGGAGTCGGCGACCCGCTGGTGAATCTCTCGACCCCGCTCGAGCGTGTATCCCTCTTCGGCAACACTGAGTCCTTCCACGCCCGCATCTCGGAGGCTCTCGAGCTCCTCGTATCCCAGCATGTCGAGGTACGCTTCGTTGGCGTCCAGGAGGTCCAGCGTCTCCGGATCGAACACCCCGATAGCGTCTTGAACTGCGTTGAAGATTTGTTCGAACTCGCGTTCGCGCTGCTTGCGCTCGGAGATGTCCCGCACGGAACCGAGTACACGCGCCTCGTCACCGAAATGGACGACCGAGAGGTGGACCTCGACGGGGAAGGTCTCACCGTCCTTGCGTTGGTTGCGCCACTCGAACAGTTGCGGGCCCTCCTCGCGGGCGGCCTCGATCTTCTCCTGGGCGGCCTCGTAACTGTACTCCTCGTCGGGCGGGGTCACGAGTCCGATGTCCTGGCCGACCAGTTCCGCGCGGTCGTAGCCGTTCAACTCGCAGAACCGCTGGTTGACGTCGAGAATCTCACCAGTGGCGGCGTCGTGGACGATCAGGCCGTCGCTGACGTGCTCGAACACCGCGCGGGAAGTCCGGTCGAACGACTCATCTCGGACCGAAGAGCGCTCCAAGTGGCCAGAGGCTCGAGACTCCCCCTGGATGTCGGTCGGAGCGGAATCCGTCCGGGGATCGTTCGCGAGGACTCCAATGACGACCTCGTACTGTGCGCTCGACGTGGTCCGGGGAAAGTAGTCGTCCGCGCCTGCCTCGACGGCGTCTGCGACGGCCCTCCAGTCGTCGAACCCGTCGGTGAGGTACACGACCGGGAGGTCGGTCACTGTGTCGAGGTGTTCGATAACGCCGATGGGCCGCTCCAGCGTCTCGCCGACGAGGACTCCATCAAGCGCGTCACCGTTCCTAGCCCGTCGTATCGCCCCTTCACCGGTCGTGACCGTTTCGACGTCGACCCCCGGATACGCTTCTCCGATAGCATCTTCCGTGGCATCGACGAACGCGGCATCGCCATCAGCGACCAGCAGCTGGAGACGCCTGCCGCCATCGCTTGCCATACAAGCACGTCGTGTGCGGTATTTTTCAAAGTTCCCCACAGCCGACTCTGTCCCGCTGGCATGGCGGCCTTATCGACCGGAGCATGCCCCAGTCGCCGAGGGCGTTCTTCGAGGTGACGGGCGGCTACATCGGGAAGTTCGTCGTGACCCTCTGACTCCGACAGCGAGCTGGGTCGGTACCGGTGAGACTGTCGACAGCCGGTGACGCGCCACGAGCGAATATCGGCTAGACAGCGACGAACGGACTCGCGCGCACAACTGGCGTGGTGGCGAGACCGGAACGCGATTCCTCGGGCTCTGTACGGTGGACTCCGCTTCGACGGCTCAGTCGTCGACGGCCGAGGCGTCTATCAGGAGTTCCTCGTCGCCGATCGTCGCCTTCGGTTCCAGCAGCCGCGACCGGTCGAACTGTGCGAGCTCCTCGCCCGCCGCGACCCGCGTCGGCCAGTCGGGGTTCGCGAGCGCACTCGTCCCGAGGGTCAGGAGGTCTGCCCCGTCGTCGAGTACCTGGCGTGCCGCCTCGGGCGTGCCCAGGTTACCGTTGGCGATGACGACCGTGTCGTCGGTGACGTACTCGACTGCGGCTTCCGCGAGGGACGGCCCGTCGTCCCCGAACGTCGGCTCCGTGGCGTAGCGTTCGGTCGTGTGGATGTAGTCCGCCCCGGCAGACGAGAGCGCCTCGAAGAACACGGCCGCTGCCGCTTCGCCTTCGGGCCAGACGTAGCCGTAGTCGGTCACCATCGACTGCGATACACGGACGCCCACGACGAAGTCGTCGGGGACCGCCGCAGCGACCGCCTCGACGACTTCGGCGGGATACCGCACGCGCGCTTCCGGCGCACCCCCGTACTCGTCGTCACGCCGGTTCATCTTGTCCGAGAGGAACTCGTTGAGCAGGTAGCCGTTCGCGGCGTGCAGTTCCACCCCGTCGAAGCCGGCCTCGTGAGCGTTCAGCGCCGACGCGACGAAGCCCTCGCGTGCAGTTTCGAGGTCTTCCTTGGTGGCCTTCTTCGGCTCGGGATACGGCCCGTCACCACCGTAGGCCGGGTTCTTCTCGCCCTCCGGCTGGACTGCCGAGGGCGCGATGGTTTCCTGGTCGGAATCCTGTGGCATCCCCTGGTTCTGGGCACCGCTGTGCATCAGTTGCGCGAAGATCGCCCCGCCGGCGTCGTGCACGGCATCAGTGACCTGTGTCCAGGCGTCGACGTGATCATCGGTGACGAGCCCGGGCTGCTTCCGATAGCCCTTGCTGTAGGCGTTGTCGGTGTACGTGCCCTCAGTCACGAGAAACGAGAACCCGCCCTCGGCGAACTTCGCGTAGTACTGGGCCATCCTGTCGTTCGCGCAGCCGTCAGCCATCGCACTCACTCTCGTCATCGGAGCCAGGCCAACACGGTTGTCCAGCGTCAGGTCGCCAAGCGAGGTGGAGTCGAACAGCATATTGCGAGGGATTTAGAGCCCGGCCCGAATAATCGCTCGGGTTTGGGATACCGGGCGAAGCTGGCAGACCCAGCGGTGGCCACTGCGTGCGTCCCTCACCGCCGTCGATGTAGCTGTCTCCCTCTCACGCCTGCGGCGGTAGGCCGTCGCTTGCAACTCCGTGAACTCTGGCCCGTCGATGGGAACGAGCTACCGGGGCTCGAAGGAGATCGCAGGCGTCCCGCGACCGAAGCAGGTGATCCCGGCCCCTCGTAGCCGGAAGTGTCACGTGAGCCACAGCCGGGTCGACCTTTTTGCCCCGGGGACGAGAACCCTCGCGCAGGAATCCCGGATGGCAGGCCTCTCGACGACCGCGCGACTCGTCGGACCGACAGAGCTCAGAGCCATCTGGCACGCGTTCCGGGGTGACCCGGGACGGTTCGCCCCGCCTCCCTCTCCGGACCCATCACTGGTCGAACTCGTCGAGACACCGTTCGAGTCGGTCGGCGATGCCGAACAGCGGCTCGGGCGACTGGAGTCGCGGCTCCGCCAGCGCGACGACCGCAGGGCCGTCTTCCTGACCATCTACGTCAGGATGACGGGGCGAGTCCGCGAAGGCATCGAAGAAGGCCGGTTCGCCGACCCCGAGTGGATGCGCCGGTATCTGGTCACCTTCGCCGACTACTATCGCCGGGCGTTCCTCGCCTTCGAACGCGGCGACGTCACGGCGGTCCCCGACCCCTGGCGTGTCGCCTTCGGGGCAGCGGTCAACGACGAGACCCTCATCATGCAGGACGCGTTCCTCGGCGTGAACGCCCACATCAACTACGACCTCGCACTCAGCCTCGAAGCGGTGGGTATCGACCCCGACAGGCACCGGAAGTACGACGACCACCGCGCCATCGACGCCATCCTCGCCGGGGTCGTGGACGCTCAACAGCGGGCCCTCGCCGGCCTGTACGCCCCTGGCGTCGACGACGTCGACGAACTGTTCGGCCGACTCGACGAATCACTGACGCTGCGCTCGATGACCGAAGGTCGGGAACAGGCGTGGCGGGTGGCAGCGGTCCGGACCGACGTCACCACACCACCGGTCCCCTCGCTCACGCAGTGGGTGCTCCGGGCGACTGCGACCGGCGCGGCCCTGTTCATCCTGAGTCCACAGCTCGAGCCAGCCGTCGAAGCACAGCTCAGACGAGTCGAGCGAGAGGGTGTCTCCCTCGAAGATGTGCTCGGGCGCGTCGAGGCCGAACTCGAAACTGGGGAGTCCTCGCCTTCGTTTTGAAGGAATACAGCGACACTGCAATTGTGGCGAGAGCGGGCATCTCGCGTCGAACCGTCTTCCGCACGTGGTCCGCTCGCGATTCCCGGCCGCGACTGCTCCGTGCACCACTGTCCTGCTTTGCGAAACTACTTGACTCGCAGGCAGCTACAATGTGTACGTGAATTTTTCAGTATTCGATCGCCGACGGACTACGCTCGCATCTGACCGACCCGGGGCACTCCCGGGTGGGCTGTGAACCCAAGTCGGGTCGACTCCATCGTCGATCTCGTCTACGGACTTCTGATAGCGGTTTCGGTCGGGCTGATCGTGGTCGCAGGCAACGCCATCGGGCTGGCCTTCGGCTTCGGGGTCCTGATATCGTACGTCATCCACGTCGTGTGGAAGATGGCACGGTTCGACCCCGACTGGATGACCACGGCCGTCAAGGAGACCGTCGAGGAGACGGTCGACGAAACCGTCGACGAGAAGGTCGGTGAGACGGTCGAGAAGACCGTCGACGAAACCGTCAAGGACACTGTCGAGGAGACGGTCGGGAGCTCGGTCGAGGAAACCGTCGAGAAGACCGTCGGCGAGACTGTCGAGAAGACGGTGAACGATAGTGTCGAGGAGACCGTGGAAGCGAAGGTCGGCGAGACGGTCGAGAAGACGGTCGAGGAAACCGTCGAGGAAACCGTCGGCGAGACCGTGAACGAGACAGTCGAGGCGAAGGTCGGTGAAACCGTCGAGGAGAAGGTCGGCGAGACCGTCGAGGAAACTGTCGAGGAGACAGTGGGCGAGACCGTCGAGAAGACAGTTGGAGAGACAGTCGAAGAAACCGTCGAGGAGAAGGTCGGTGAAACCGTCGAGGAGACCGTCGGCGAGACAGTCGAGGAGAAAGTCAGCGAGACGGTCGAGGAAACCGTGGGTGAAACCGTCGAGGAGACCGTCGGCGAGACGGTCGAGAAGACCGTCGAAGAGACGCTGGAGCGGGAACTCGAAGCACACGACGATGGGGCGGGAGAATCCGCGGAGCGGGACGACGTCGTGGCTGCCGGTCAGTCCGGGGATGCGACCTCGGAGGAGGAGTGGGAAGACGAGGACGCGACTGAGGTCTGGGAGGACGAGGACGCCGAAGACGCAGAGAAATCGGACACGAAGGACGCCGACCCAGCTGAGGAAGCTGACTGATGGTCGAGGCACTCCTCGTCGTCGGCGTCCTCGTCGCGATGTTCGTGGCCTACAACATCGGTGGCTCGACGACGGGCCCGGCCTTCGGGCCAGCCGTCGGCGCAGACGCAATATCGAAGACGGCCGCCGCAGCGCTGATGGGGGTGTTCTTCTTCATCGGTGCCTGGACCGTCGGCCGGAACGTCGTGACGAAGCTCGGGAGGGAACTCGTCGTCAACACGAGCGTCTTCACGCTCGAATCCTCCATCGCGGTGCTGTTCTTCATCGGCGTCGCGCTGCTCATGGGCAACCTCTTCGGCGTGCCAGCCTCGACGTCGATGACCGCCGTCGGCGCCATCGCTGGACTGGGCCTCGCTGGCGGCGTCCTGGACCTCGCCGTCATGGCCGAGATACTCACCTGGTGGATCGTCTCGCCGATCATCGGGTTCTGGGTGTCGCTTATCATCGGCCGCTACTTCTACGCGCGACTCAACCGGTTCGTGGCGATGGAACGCAGCAGCGGCCCGCTGTTCGACGTCGACCACTCGGGGCTGGTGCCGATTCCACGCCTCCACCGGACCACGAACCGCCGCGAGCTGGTCGGAACGATAACCGTCGTCGCGATCGGCTGTCTGATGGCGTTCAGCTCCGGCACCTCGAACATCGCCAACGCCGTCGCGCCGCTGGTGGGCAGCGGTGAACTGTCGATGAACCCGGCGATCATCTTCGGCGGTGTCGCCGTCACCATCGGGGCGTTCACCATCGCGAGACGGACCCTGGAGACGATGGGGAGCGACATCACGGAGCTCCCGCTGACGGCCGCCATCGTCGTCGCGTCCGTCAGTTCGACGCTCGTGATCTTCCTCTCGGCGCTGGGGATTCCGGCGAGCTTCGTCATCATCGCGACGATGTCCATCGTCGGCCTCGGCTGGGGACGGGCGACCAGACCGATGACCGTCCCCGAGGCCGTCTCCAGCGATGAGGCCCCGCCGGTAACCGTGAATGCGCTGGCGGCCGACGAGGAGGGCGAGGAGCTACCCCCGATCGGCGAAGAGGAACCGGAAGACATCCCGAGTGCGGCGAGCCTGTTCAACCCGGCGACGACGGCACGGGTCGTCCTGATGCAGAACATCGTGCCCGCTATCGCGACGCTCGGCGCGTATCTCTGCTTCCGGTTCGTACCGATTTTCGGGTTCTGACCCCCGGAAATCCCGTTATATGATGCTACGCCTCGGTCAGGTGACTGGATAAAAGGTCGGACGAGTCGGTGTGCCGTTCAGGTCGACACGTGGTCGCGCGTCCAGCCCGGGTCCTGGCCGGTCTGCTCGATGATGTCTGACCGGCACGCAGGGCAGTAGTCCGGGGAAACGGTCTCGGGGACGTACACCGCGCCGCCACACGCCACGCACGAATCGATGTCGATTGTGACGCAGTCCGCACAGATGTTGAAGTCGTCGGCCGTGAGCTCGCGAAGAGGTTCGAGTTTTTTGTCCAGGAGATACTCGTCGATGACCGTCTGGCAGTTGTGGCACGGTTTCATGGCGATGCATGTCACACCTTGGGGCGGCCCGTTAAATACCTGTCTGCCACTGCAAGATACGGTGCCGAGCAACAGCGCCGGCGCTTGGAGTCCAATCGTGGTAACGCCACACTCGCAAGGGTTATCCCTCTGACCACTCAACGTATGGTTGTAATGGCAACCGGCAAAGTTGACTTCTTCAACGACACAGGCGGCTACGGGTTCATATCGACTGACGACGACGCTGTTGACGACGACGAAGACGTGTTCTTCCACATGGAGGACGTCGGCGGTCCCGACCTCGAGGAGGGGCAGGAAGTCGAGTTCGACATCGAATCGTCCCCGAAGGGACCCCGCGCATCGAACCTCACCCGCAAGTAACGACACCGTCCGCCTGTCGTTCGTAGCGATAGTCGGCTTTCGTTCTTTCAGACAGCTACCGAGCGAGTGACTTCTGTGCCGAACAGCCAGCGGACGAGTTCAGGAGACTCCGCCTGCGTTGGCGGACTACGGGTCGCTCGACTGTGACAGGGGCAGCTTTCTGTCCCGGGCTCGGTAGTGAAGCTCGATACGACAGTTTTCGACCAGAGCACCCATTCGGGGGAGGGAGGGAGCACCCGTCCACCGTTTCCACCGACGAGACGCGGCCTCACCTTTGATGCCTCCAGCCACCGAAGTTCGGTGCATGCTACGGTCACGGTCGGTCAGCGGAACGGCACTCGGAGTACTCGTTGCCGTCGTCGCCATCGTCGGTACCCAGTTCCTCGGGTGGGAGTGGGGCTCCGGACAGACAGTTCCGACAGTCATCGGCGTGGCAGTCGCCGTATTCGCCGTCGCCCTCGTCGCACGGCGGGCCGTCAGCTGAGCAGACTACCCCGGAGTTTCGGGGCCGCCCTCAACGGGCGAGTCCCTCCCACGTGCGCAGCCAGCTCGACGTCGGGGGAGCTCAGACGGTGGTCGTCTCGACGGCGACGTCGCCACCGTCGAACGACAGCCGGAACTCGTTCAGCTCCGCGAAGTAGTGTTTGCGGTGGTGGCCCTCCGAATGATAGGCCATCGTCGTGTCGACGAGCCCGGCGTCCTCGAGCCGGTTGAGACGGCGGTAGACCGTCGCCCGCGACAGGTCGAGTCGTTCCGCGATGGTCCTCGCCGGTCGCCCCTGCTCGCTGATCACCTTCAGGATGGCTCGGGCGTGGTCGTCGCTCAGCAGGGAGAGGAGTTCGTCCGGGTCGACGCTCGGCTCCTTCTCGCGGCTGAGCCCGGGGCGGCTGTTCGACGGCTTCGCGTTCTTCTTCGGTCGCTTCTCGAGTGCGGAGTTCGACATCGTCGTGCCTCTCACTTTGGCGGACTCCGCCGTGTAGGGAGACGCTATCAATCGGAACCGCCGTGCGAACCGGGCTCTAGTAATACAGATTGGGGCGTCGAGCCCCCCGCTGCTGCGAGGCGCTGGAGAGTCCAACACGGGAAGCAGCCGGTGAACTCATCGGTCGGTCGGCGTCTCCGGGTCCGTCTCGAAGAAGGATTCCAGAAGCTTCCGCTGGCCGCGCCGCAGGTGGTAGAGGATGGTCGGCCCGGTCACGTCGAGAGCGTCGGCGATCTCCTCGGACGAGCTCCCACGGGGCGACGTGAAGTAGTCGGAGAGGTATGCAGTCCGGAGCACCTGGAGTTGCCTGTCGGTGAGGGCCTCCTTCAGGTCACTCCGGAACGCGTCCACGCTCTCCGGGTCGCGCTGTGTCTCGGCCTTCCCGACGACGTCCGTGCCTGCGACCACGCTGTCGACGCCGCCGACGAGTCGCCTGAGTTCCACGTCCGAGGGGACCTCTGCGACGATGCGGGCACCGCCTGCGCTGTACGTGGCACTCGTGACGGTCGCCCCCTGTGCGACGAGTCGTGCGACGGCTGTCTGGCCACTCAGTTCGACCTCCAGGAGGTCGTCCTCGTCGCTGACGACCCGTGCATCGAACACCTCGTCGTGGCCGGCGAGTTCCTCGACGGTGTCGCCACCGCCCGCCACGCGAACGTAACACACCACCGTGTCGTCGTCGCGGTGTACGGCGCCGGAGAGCGCGACCGACCGCTCCTCGTCAGCGACGCTGGCCAGGGGGAGGTCGTCGTCGCGGACCTCGAGCGTCAGCTCCGTGACGGTGTCGGCGAACAGGAGTTCCTCCTGCCGAATCGCGTTGATTGCGAACCCGCCGACGGCACCCAGTGTCTCCAGGCTCGCCTGTTCCTGTTCGTTGAACCCATCCTCGCGAGCGGCGTACACGCCGAGCACACCGTACACCGTGTCGCGATACGCGAGCGGCACCACGATACAGGACTGCAGCCCCCGGCCGAACGCGGCGCGTCGGACCTGCCGGGGAATGTCGTCGTCGTCCGCGAGCGTCTGTACGACCTGCGTCTCCTCCGTCCGCACGGCCGCCTGTTCCGGGAGCCCGGCGTCGGTCCCGAGATGCTCGACGAGCTGGTCCCGGACCTCGGGGGCCTCGCCGGCAGCGGCGACGACCTGCAGGTGGCCGTCGGTCAGGTCCCGTTCGCCGAGCCAGGCGAACTCGTACAGGTCTGTCGTCCCGAGTCCCTCACAGATCGTTCGTGAGACCTCCTCGCGTCCGGACGCCTCGATGACCTGTCTGAGCACTGTTCCGACGAGGTCGTCGATGGTTTCCATCCGCTCCAGTCGCCGTTCCAGCGCCTCGACCCGTTGGCGACGCTCGTGGTGACTGTTCCGGTCGCGGACGTACACGTGGACGTGCTCGTCGGCCGGAACTACGTCGACAGCCAGCCAGCGGTCGATCCGGGGATAGTACTCCTCGAACGACTGTTCGTCGGGGCTGTCGCCGCCGAATCCGTCCCGCAGTGACCCGGTGGCCGATTTCGGAAACACCGACTGAATCGGTGATTCGAGGGCCGAACCGTCGAGCTCCAGGAGCGTCGTGGCAACGTCGTTGGCCGCCTGCACGACTCCGTCGGTTGTCGTTTCGAGGACGCCTATCGGTGCGTTTCGCAGGTGTTCCTTCATGCTGAATCCGTGTTCGCTCCGCGTACGCCGCGCCTCGTGCTGGCGCGTTAGTTCCCGGTCCTCTCTCACTCCGTGCTGTTCGTGTGGAACTCGAACCGCGCTCCACCGTCCGACGCCGCGGGAATCGAGACCGCCCAGCCGTGGGCCTCGGCGATGCGTTCGACGATAGTGAGGCCCAGACCGGCACCCCTGTCGCTCGAACTGTAGCCCGGTTCGAACACGCGGTGGCGGTCCCCCTCGGGGATGCCGACGCCGTCGTCGGCGACGAAGAACCCGCCGTCGGCCGTCGTACCGACCCGGACGGCGAGTGAAGACCCCGCCGGGCTTTCCTCGTTCGACTCGGTCGCACGAGGGCCCGTCGAGCCATGCTCCATGGCGTTCCGAAACAGGTTCTCGAACAACCGCTGGAGTCGCGACTGGTCGGCTTCCACGGTCGGCAGGTCGGACGACACGCCGAGCGACGCGTCGTTCGTGTCGACTGTCGACCAGGCGTCCCGCGCGACGTCATCGAGGGCGACGGGTTCTGAGGGAGTGATGGTCCCGTCGCCGCGTGCCAGCGTGAGCACGTCCTCGATGATTCGCTCCATCCTGTCGTGGGCTTCGTCGACGCGGTCGAAGTGCTCCGCGTCGCCGCGTTCGCGGGCAGCACGGAGGTGTGCCTTGGCGACATCGAGCGGGTTCCGGAGGTCGTGACTGACGACCGTCGCGATGTTCTCGACACCGATGGAGTTCTCCGCGTCCGATTCGACCGCCGCCAGCGTGAGGAGCCCCTCGTCGTCGTTCGAATCAGCCGAATCGACGGCCCGGAGCCGCAACGCGCCCTCGGCCGACGACTGGCTAGTCACGTCGACGGTCCCAGTTTCGGCCAGGGCCGAACAGATGCCACTCGCGACATCGGCGTCGAGCCCGACGGGCTCCTCGTTCAGACACTCCCGGAGCGGCGTTCCGGCCTGAGGCTGTCCGAACGTCGCATCGAAGGCCCGGTTCGTGTGCGTCACCACGGGGCCGTCCTCACGAACCTCGTACCGGAGCGACGGGTCGGGAACGGCGTCGAGAGGCACCGACACCCTGCCGTCAGCGTCGCCGGGTGGGCCGTCCACGAGTTATCTCCCTCCTCGCCGGCCGTGTCGAGCCCACCTGTACGACGACCGCCATGTCGGGCGAGTTCCAGGGCGATCGGCTGAAAGGTTCATCCGTACACCGAGCATGTTCCCGTACCTTGATAGAAGTTCCTTCTAGTAACAACGAGTCCCGCCCTAGAGCGGTACCGGAGTAGTTTCTCCCCGCTATCTGTGGGCTCGATTGCGCGCACGGACGAGGACCGGCCTCGCCACCGGAGCGACTGCCGGCTGCCGACGCCAGATACGCCGCGAGCGTCCCTCGATTGCCGGCCGCAGTCACGGCGGTTCGATCTCCGGTGTCAGGGGACGGCTGACGCTCCGTGCGTCGGTTGTCCGGCCAGCGTTCCCCAGTGTCTCTGATAGCCGGAACTGCGGCGAGGAACGGACGACGGAGCTACGACGACCGGTATCGTGGATGGTTTAACTCAGGGTTTCGAGGGAGGCGGTATGACAGTGACCGTTCTCGGCGTCAGCCCGACGGCCCTCATCGCGGTTCTCGCCGCCGCCGTGAGCGGATGGACCGCAGTCGTGGTGGCCCGTTCGAGCGGTCTGCGTTCCGGCGAGGAGTTCTCTGATCTGGTGGTGCCGTTCCTCGGGACGACGGTCACGTTCACGGCCGTCGCCCTCGCCTACCCTATCGTGGAACGGATCGGTTCGACGGCGGCGGTGGGGGGTGTCCCGTTGATGGCACTCGTCGCCGTCTCGGTCCCGTGGACAGTGTTCGCCCTCCGTTACGCCGGGCGCGGGGCGGTCGTCACGCCGCCGCGGGTGTCAGTCGCGATTCTTCTGGCCGCCTCGATGCTCGGCGTCTTCGGCTCCGAACTGACCGGAATCATCCCCGAGGGCTGGCTGTCAGTCACGAGCTTCGTCGGGTCACTCCTGGTGCTCGGTATTCTCGCCGCCGTTCTCACCGCGGGCGGGATCGTCCTCGTATCGACGTATCGCCACGGCGGGACCTCGCTGACGAACGGGGGAAGCGTCGTCTCACCGATCGTCTTCTTGCTGTTGGGGAGCCAGGCGAACGCGATTCTGAACCTCCTCTCCACTGCGGGGCTCACCAGTCTCACCCTGTTGGCCACCGCGGCCCTCTTTCCCCTCTCCGTCCGTCGGTACGACGTGTTGACCAGGCGACCGGCGACCGGCGCGCTCGGCGAACGAGCAGTCGTCGACACGATGAGCGAGGCGTTCCTCGTCGTCGACCGCGACGGGTCGGTCATCCGGACCAACCAGCAGGGCGAACACCTGTTCGGTGCCGACATCGTGGGCATGGAACTCGACGATGTGCTCGACGTCGGTCTCGACACGTTGCGTGAACGGGAGACTGTCGAACAGTGGACCGACCAGGGGTACAGGCGGTTCGACCCACGTGTGTCGACGCTGACGGACAGGCGTGGCCACGAACTCGGGCGGACGGTAACACTACTGGACGTCACGGGCCGCGAGATCAAACGCCAACGTATCGAGGTCCTCAACCGGATTCTGCGGCACAACATCCGGAACGACCTCAGCGTCATCGGGGCCCGTGCCGAGGCCGCCATCGAGGCCGATACCTCCGACCACGAGCATCTCGACACCATCGTCGACATCGCCGCCGAGCTCGAAGCACTGAGCACGAACGCAAGGCGGATCGAGACGCTCATGGACGAACGAGAGTCGCCGACAGAACCGCAGGCGCTCGATGGCATCGTCACGTCCGTCGTCGAGGAAGCCATCCCGGGGCCAGACCGGGTGGACACGACCGTCTCAGTCCCGGGGGTATCGGTCTCGCTGGACCCGGCACTGCTGCGATACGCAGTCAGCAACCTGGTGGAGAACGCCGTCGAACACAACGATGCCGAGCGACCGACGGTCGAGGTGCGGGGCACCGAAACCCCGGAGGGCATCCGCGTCGTCGTCGCCGACGACGGCCCGGGGATTCCGGCGGCGGAGCGATCCGCCATCGAGGGCGGCGGGGAGGAACCACACGACCACGCGAGCAGTCTGGGGCTGTGGGGGACAAGCTGGGCAGTGCAGGCGCTCGGCGGTGAACTCTCGTTCGACGAGAGCGAGCTCGGGGGTGCAGCCGTCATCCTCGCCCTGCCGTCGTCGTGAGAACCCGAGCAGATGACGTGGGTGGAACCGTTCAGGGGGAATCGTGCGGGTGACCGACAAAGAGGGCGACCAGGTTCGACAGTAGCAGGACGCCGAAGGCAAGCAGGTCGGCAGTCGAGTCGAGACCGGTGAGAAGCAGGGGCAGGTGGACGAACGGGAGGCTCACTGCAGCCCAGAACCCGACGGTCCTGAGCCCGTACTGCGCGCACTGGTACCCCTGCCGGAGGGCCGAAGCTGAATCGGGGTCTTCCAGGGGACTCAGAGAAGAAGACGTGAGACCGCTGATTAAGCACCGCATTTTTCTTCCCATCGACCACGCGCACAACGCGCCGGTCGATGGACCTCGCTACCGACAGAGCTCGATATGTGAGACGGTCTTCTCGACGATCAAGCGCACGCACAGTGACGCCGTGCGTGCGCGAACCCGGTACCGAGAATTTCGTGAACTCGTACTGAAGTGTGTCGTTCACAACACCAAGCGAGCCGTGACACAGTAAAACCACTCGCAGTATGGCGATTCACCAGTGCCGTCTTAACCGATACCTGCCCCGGTGGTTAAGATTCGTCGTGGAGGATGGCGCCGACGGCGTCCCGGCTGTGTTTTAGCATATGGCTCGTCAACGTGATACCGTCCTCGAGCCCGCTGGCCTGCTGGAAGAGCTGGGCAACCCGGTCGTGGTACTCGTCGGAAGCTGCCACGGCCGTTCGAGGTCGACGGAATCGGTGCCAGCTGGAAGCTCTGAAGCTGGTCGTTCCAGGCGACCCATGATTCTGTCGGCTCAGAAGATTCGAACCTGTTCGTTGCCCGTTGATTGCTGCGCTAATCTCGGTTCGCTTGGTGTGATTAGTTGCGTCCAGATCGGCCGGTATTGGATTTGCTTACCCAGCGAGATACCCAGGAGTATCAAAAGAACGCAAAGAGAGAAATATAATAATAATTCTAGCATTGTTGCTTGAGATATATTTGTTTTCGTTAGGGGGCGTACATTAATACACATTTACTGTTTATGTGTTGTCTCTCCAATGCTCCCGTATAATATTACACTCTATAAAATTGTTAATTTCTATAATAAAAATATAAATTATATACTACGACAAACTTCTGAGTGTACTCAAATTATGACAGAGTACAAGTCAGAAGATGGCGAAGCACAGACCGAAAGAGCAGGTATCGAAACCAATCGACGTGACATTCTGAAAGCCACCAGTGGGACGGTCACTGGAATAGGGCTCGTCGCAGGGTCCGGCACTGCTGTCGGCTCGATTCGAGATTCACGTGCCGTGTTGAATAGCGATCTAATCGACGGTTGTCACGGGTTAGAAGGGCGAAGCCGAGGAAATCGATTCTGGCTATGGAAGTTGATCTCCTCGACTTCGTTGAGCAGTGTCGGCAGCTAGTCAAACAAGCGTTGGGAAAGCACGCGGGCGAGCCCGCCAGCGGCGGGTTCGCCCGCTGGAAGCACGTCGTTCTCCATTGTTTCCGGCTCGAAGACGGCCACAGCTACCGTGAAACACCGAATCGGCTACAGTACATGACCGAGATTTGTGACGGACTTGGCCTAGATCCGGACGATATGCCTGACTTCACCACACTCTACAAATCGTTCGACCGGC
>NZ_FNIA01000023.1 GCF_900103505.1 Haloarchaeobius iranensis | reverse complement strand
GACCGCGTCTCTCGACGGCGGTCGATCGAAGCCACAGCTCAGCCAGACAACCGTGTTCCGAAGCTCCCGCTCAACCGGGCGAATCCCGTAGATATCGTGGTAGTAGCAATGAAGGAACCCACGCATCAGCTCTGGTGGTTCGTGATCTCGTGTTCGCCCCGTCTCCGCCGGGGCGAACACGTCGAACTCTTCGAGAAACTCGAAGGAGAGATGCTCAAACAACGCTAGTGTCTCGGTCTCCGCGACATTGAAGAACGTCTCTACCGAAGGAGCATCTTGCAGGGTCGCTGAACTCATTCCACCTCAGCGTTCACCCTGCTCCTTGGTGTGGTAATCGTTCTATGACACCCTCAAAATTAATACTGTTTTTGGAATGTTACACGACGATATGGATGGAACTGGGCGGCGGGAGTTCCTCGCCACGAGTGTCGGGGCGACGGTCCTCTCTGCCGGCTGTCTGGGGGATGAGTCCGCTGACGAACCCGCGGCGGGCCCGAACGAATCGAGTGGACCCACCAGTACCGAGGCCAACACCGGGGACGGGTCCGACAGCGGCTCCTCGGTCACCGGTGAGTGGCCCATGTACGGCCACGACTCGGGGCGGACCAGCGCGAACACCGACGTTACGGGACCGACCACGTCGCCAACGAGGGCGTGGGCCAAGCAGGACCTCACGCTCGGCAGCGGGTGCCGGGTGGTCAAAGACGGATCGCTCTTCGCGAAGCACGACGGCGTCCACCGGTTCGACATGGTCTCGGGCGAGGAGGAGTGGTCGTTCGAACCGAACGGGACTCTCCCCGACGAGATCATCGCGACAGCGTCGACCATCGTCGGCTACGGTGACCCGGCCTTCGC
Source organism: Haloarchaeobius iranensis (assembly GCF_900103505.1). GTDB lineage: Archaea > Halobacteriota > Halobacteria > Halobacteriales > Natrialbaceae > Haloarchaeobius > Haloarchaeobius iranensis. The sequence goes on along the minus strand of NZ_FNIA01000023.1, from coordinate 48,994 downwards.
GGTCGATATCGAGACCGGCGAGCGCCTCTGGCTCGAGAACGATCCGACGGAGGCGTTCCGGGCCTGGCATCCAGTCGTCGATGGGGACGAACTCGTCTCGGTCACCGAGCGCGAGGTCCTCAGAGGCGACACGAGGACCGGCACGGTAGCCGGTCGAACCGAACTGTCCGAGCCGCTCACCGTCACCAACGACGTGGTCGGGACCCCCGAATCGCTGTTCGTCTCCTTCGACTCGTCGACCACGAGACTCGCGCGCGTCGACGCCGCCTCGGGGACGGTGGAGTGGCGGACGAGCGACGTCGGCGCCAGCCCCGTGTACAACGGTGACGCGGTCTTCACGACCGAGCGGGAAGGCACCAGCTCCGACCGGTCGTTCGTCTACGCACACGACCCCGAGACCGCCGAACGGCGGTGGCGGGCGACCGTCCCCGAAACCGTCCTCCCTTCGGGGTCACCACTCACCGTCACCGACGATACGCTGTACGTCGGGACGAGGAACCAGCAGCTCGTCGCGCTCGACACCGCGACGGGCGAGCGCCGGTGGACGAACGACCTCTTCTCGAAGCCGGACCCGGGCCACGTCGCGACCGACGCGGGTGTGTTCGTCTGTACCAGGGGTGGAGCACTGCTCGTGGTCTCGGCCGACGGTGAACGGCGATGGGACCGCGAGGGGGCGGCTGCGTCGAAGCCGATCGTCACCGAAGACCGCCTCCTCCACTTCGGTCGCCAGGGGGTCGTCTGCCTCTCGACCGACGACGCGACCGAGTAGTCAGTTCCGCACGACCGCCGTCTGCATCCCATCGCTGTTGAACGCCGCGCCCGTCCCGTCGCTGTCGGCGACGATGATACCGGCCGAGGAGCCCGTCAGCTCGCCGAGCTCGTCGATGGCGCGGTCCGCGGCCGCTTGCGCGTCCATCCCGTCCTCGAGATAGCGCACCGCGCGCCGTGAGAGGGTGACCCGGGCGATGTCCTCGCCGGCACCGGTCGCGCTCGCGCCGCCGGCCGGGGAGCAGTAGAAGCCGCTGCCGACCTGTGGCACGTCGCCGACCCGCCCGGCGAGCGCGAGCCAGCGCCCGCCCGTCGAGGTCGCGGCCGCGAAGTTCTCGCCGTCACGGGCGACCGCACCCACCGTGTCGTGGTCCTTCCCGGCGGGCGCGCCGGCGTCCTCCTGCTCGGCGTCGGGGTCGGCCGTCGCGCCACCGAACGTCTCCTGCACCCAGCGGGCCTGCGCCGCCATGTCCCCCTCGGGCACGTCCGCATCGGCGAACCGCTCCCGCGTGCTGTCGGTCCAGAGGTCGACCTCGCAGTCGATGTCCTGCGCCGCGGCGAAGTCGACCGCGTGGACGCCCGACAGCAGGATGTGCGGCGTCTCCTCGAGCACCGAGCGCGCGACGCTGACCGCCGCCTCGACGCCCGGCATCGAACTGGCCGCGCCGACCGACCGGTCGTCGGTCATCACGCCCGCGTCCGTCCGGAGGATACCGTCGGACTGTGCACAGGAGCCGACGCCCGCGTTGAACCGGGGCGACGACTCCAGCACGCGCACCGCGCTCTCGACCGCGTCGAGCGGCGTCGCCGCCGACGCGCCGCGTCCTGCCGCCTCGTCGAGCACCGCCTGTCGCGGGTCCGGGTCGTCGGGCACCCCGCCCGCACCGCCGTGTACGATGACCTGCATGGACGGCCGTTCCGCGGGGTGCCCCAAAAGTGCGTGTGCTTCGGCAGCGGCGTCTGGCTCTCTCGCGGTGTCCCGGTGGACGGGCCAGCAGGCGAATCGGTCCCACCGCCTCGTCGGCAAGCGACGCCGGACCCCGGCACTCGTTCGGGAACCGAAACGCCGATACGAACCCCCTCCGCCAGTCGAACCATGGCGATGTACAGCCGTGAGACGGCGACCGACCTCCGGGTCGTCGACCAGTGGGACGGGGGCGTCGGCTGGGTCGCGTACCCGGACGAGGGGGGCCAGCGTGCGAGCCACGCCGTCCGCGACGACGCGGGCGATGTCTGGGTGTTCGACCCGCTGGACGCTCCGGGCGTGGACGACCTGCTCGCGGAGCTGGGCGCGGTGGCCGGCGTCGTGGTCTGCTCGGACTACCACGCCCGGGACGCCGACGCGCTGGCCGACCGGCACGAGGTTGCCGTCCACGTCCCGGACTGTCTAGACAGGGTCGCCGAGCGCACCACGGCACCAGTCGCGTCCGTCGACGCCGCCGTCGCCGGCTTCGAGTTCACCCACGTCCGGCCGCTGCACGCCTGGAACGAGACCGTCGCGTACCGCGAGCGCGACGGGACGCTGTACGTGCCGGACTACTGCTCCTCGCACGCGAAGTTCACCGTGGGCGACGAGCGACTGGGGTTTCCGACGTTCACCCGCCTCTCCCCACCGAAATCGGTGTTCGACGGGATGACTCCCGAGCGCATCCTGTTCGGGCACGGCGAGGGTGTGTTCGAGGACGCCGGGACCAGGCTCGCGGACTCGCTGTCGGGCGCGCGGCGTCGGTTCCCGCGGGCGCTGGTGACGAACCTCCCCGGTGAACTGCGCGCGATGCTGGGCGCGTTCCGGTGACGGGGGACCCGACCGTCGGTCGGGCCGCGATACTTGCCGCGTAGCGGCAAATGGCAGGCCTTTTACCCGCACTGTTCGTCGCTTCAGGTGACAATGAGCTCCGACTACGAGCATATCGAGGTACCCGACAGCGGCGAGAAGATCACGGCCGACGGCGACGAGCTGTCCGTTCCGGACGAGCCCGTCATCCCGATTCTCCACGGTGACGGCATCGGGAAGGACGTCGGCCCAGCCGCACAGAAGGTACTCGACGCCGCCGCTGCAGCGACCGGACGCAAGGTCCACTGGATGGAGGTGTACGCCGGCGAGTCCGCACGAGAGATCTACGGCGAGGACGTCAACCTCCCCGACGAGACCGTCGACGCCATCCGCGAGCACCGCGTCGCCATCAAGGGCCCGCTCACGACGCCTGTCGGTGCCGGCTTCCGCAGCCTGAACGTCGCGCTCCGCCAGACGCTCGACCTCTACGCGAACGTCCGTCCGACGTACTACCTCGACGGCGTCCCGTCCCCGATGAAGGCGCCCGAGGAGATGGACATGGTGACGTTCCGGGAGAACACCGAGGACGTCTACGCCGGCATCGAGTGGGAGCAGGGTACCGAGGAGGTCCAGCAGGTCAAGGAGTTCGTCGAGGACGAGATGGGCATGGACGACATCATGCACGACGGCCCCATCGGCCTCGGCCTCAAGCCTATCTCCGAGAAGGGCAGCAAGCGCCTCGTCCGCGAGGCCATCGACTACGCCATCGAGAACGACCGCGACAAGGTCACCCTCGTCCACAAGGGGAACATCATGAAGTTCACCGAGGGGCAGTTCGGCACCTGGGGCATGGAGGTCGCCGACGAGGAGTACCCCGACGACGAGGTCTTCGCCGCACCCGACTCGCTCTGGGAGGAGCAGGACGAGGTCGACATCCCGGAGGACGCCGTCATGGTCGAGGAGCGCCTCGCCGACGCGATGCTCCAGTGGATGCAGCTCCGCACCGACGAGTTCGACGTGCTCGCGATGCCGAACCTCAACGGGGACTACCTCTCCGACGCCGCGGGCGCCCAGATCGGCGGCCTCGGCATCGCGCCCGGCGCGAACTTCGGCGAGGGGCGCTGTCTCGCGGAGCCAGTCCACGGGAGCGCACCGAAGCGCGCCGGCCAGAACAAGGCCAACCCGACCGCGCTCATCCTCTCCGGTCGCCTGATGTTCGAGTACATGGGCTGGGAGGAGACCGGACAGCTCATCCGTGACGCCGTCGAGCAGACCATCTCCGACGGCAAGGTCACCTACGACCTCGAACGCCAGATCGAGGGCGGCGAGAAGCTCTCGACCACGGAGTACGCCGACGAGATCATCGCGAACATCGAGAAGCTCTCGTAGAGCGCCGGTCGCGGCACTCGGTATCCCGGACTTACTTTTATCGCCGCGGTGGCGACCTGCACCGAAACCGCTAGACGATGCTCCGACATCCGACAATTGTTGGCAGTGCAACACGACAGCAGCCCCGGACGTCACCGGAGAACCCATCGACAGACCGTTTCAGGACCCTCCCAGCGCAGTGACGGGGTCCCTCCGCCCACGCCAACATCTTGTCCGAGTTCTAGTAAATAACTAGAACTTATTTCTACTAGCTACCACATTCGCGTGGTATGGTATCTCCCCCCTCTCCACCGACCCAGGTGCCCGACTTCGTCGTCGAGCACTTCGAGGAGCACGACGCGGAAACGTTGCACGACATCGTGGCGTACGAGGCACAGCGCGCCCGCTCGACGGCGGTTCCGAAGTACATCACCGAAGTGTTCGTGATGCAGAGCTCGGAGACGAAACGTGCCATCGCGTCCTACGCTCGCGACCTCGCCGCACACAAGGAGCAACGCGCCGAAGCGCGCGCCGAGGCGCGTCGGGCGGACGCGGAGACGGCCGCCGACGGCGGCGAGCCCCAGGCGACCGAGTCGGAGCAGTCGACGGACGACGACAGCGACGGCGGCCCGTCGTTCGGGACCGGGCCGATGTTCGGGTGACTGCCGGCGTCAGGCACCGCCGGTGCAGTCCACCTCGAACCGTGCCCCGCCGTTCTCGCTCTCGCCGACCGACACCGACCAGCCGTGTGCTTCCGCGACCGTCGCGACGATTGCCAGCCCGAAGCCGGTCCCGTCCTCGTGCGTCGTGATGCCCTGGTCGAACAGCGAGTCCGCGACGGTCGGGTCGATGCCCGGACCGTCGTCGACCACCGCGAAGCCGGTGCCGGTTGCCTCGACCCGGACCGTCGTCGCGCCCTCCGCGTGGTCGGCCACGTTCCGGAACAGGTTCTCGAACAGCGTCTGGAGCCGCTCCGGGTCCGCCTGCACCGTCCCGGGGTCGTCGCCGAGGTCAACCTCGAGGTCGCCCGTCTTCGCGGTCCGCCAGGCGCGCGTTACGGCCGTCTCGAGCGCAACTGACTCCGTCTTCGCCCGCGAGCGCCCCTCGCGTGCGAGCGTCAGCACGTCCTCGATGAGCCGCTCCATCCGGTCGAGTGCGTGCACGGCCGCGTCGACCTGTTCGCCTTCGACGTCCTCCAGGTAGCCCTGCGCCACCGACAGCGGCCCGCGGAGGTCGTGGCTGACGACCTCGGCGAACTCGTCCAGCCGCTCGTTGCGGTCGCGCAGGCGCCCCTCGAGCTCGGTCCGCTCGGTCACGTCCTTCTGGAACCCGAAGTAGTGCGTAACCGTTCCAGAACCGTCCTCGACCGGCGTTATCTCCAGCTGGTTCCAGAACGGGGTCCCGTCCCTCCGGTAGTTCCTGATGACCGTCGAGATGGGCTCCTCGGATTCGATGGCCGCCCGTATCTCCGCGACCGTCTCCTCGTCCGTCCCTCCACCCTGGAGGAACCGGCAGTTGTCGCCGAGCGCCTCGTCGGCATCGTAGCCGGTTATTCGCTCGAACCCGTCGTTGACGAACACCAGGTCCTCGTCGGCGTCAGCCACGGTGATGCCGACGGTCGCCTGGTCAAGCGCCCGCTCGCGCAGTTCGAGCGCCTGCCGCAGCCCCCGCTCGGACGTCAGCCGTCGGATCTGCGAGAGCAGCCGTTCGACCGCGTCGTCCCCTCGACGCGGGACGTACGCGGTGCCCGACTGCATCAGGACCTCGTCGACCGTCGCCAGCCCGGGGTCGCGAGCGTAGAGCACGTACGGAGTGGCGCTCACGTCCCTGGTCGCCCGGAGCGTCTCGAGTACGTCGGGCACCCCCGAACCCGGCGCGTGGACCACACAGTCCACGAGGCGGTCCGCAAGCGTCTTCGACACCGCCTCGACATCCCGGGCGTGGCGGACGTCGACCCCGTCGGTTTCCGTGACGGCCGCCACGTCCTCGTCACCGTCGGCGGCGACCACCAGCACCAGAGACGCGTCCGTCGCGTCCGGCTTCGGTGTCCACGATGGATCGCGGGTCGAGAACGACGGCCTGTGCATACTGGAAACAGAACCGGGGAGACCTTGAGCGCTCTGCCCCCGAGACGAAGGTACAAATCGGACGAGGCCTCAGTCCCGGGTATGTACCACGTGGTCGGGTGTAGCGACTGCGGCGCGTTGCGCATCGTCGAGGGACGGCCCGAGACCACACGCTGTGGCACGTGTGGCACTCGAAAGCAGTTCTCGAAGGTCAAATCCTTCGTCGAGACGGACGAGCTCGACCACGCCCGCGAGGTCCGCGCCTCGATGCTCGCGAACCGTCAGGGCGAGGGCGAGGCGTTCGCCGCGATGGACTCCTTCGCCGAGCTCGAGGCGGACGTCGCCGACGGCGTCCTCGACGACGACGCGTTCCTCGAGGCGTCGGGACTCGACGTCGACCGGGTCAACGAGGCCGGCGACCGCGCCACCGAGACACGCGGCTCGACCAGCCGGAAGGAGACGGTCGAGAACGCCCTCCGCGACCTCGACGCACCGACCGAGGAGGAGGTCGTCGCCTACGCCGACGAACGCGGCGTCCCCGCCGGCTACGTCGAGCGCGCGCTGGCCAAGCTGGTCCGACGGGGCGAGGTCAGCGAGAGCCGCGGGCAGTACCGGCTGCTGTGAGTCACGACCTCCCACGGTACGCCGTCGGGACGCTCGTCGGACTGGCCGGCGTCCTGCTGTTCGCCGAGCCGCTGGTCGGCCCCATCGCCCTCGGCTCCGTCGCCGTCCGGCCCGTCGCGCTGTCGGTCGGCGTCCTCGCGCTGGGGCTCTCACTCGGGGGCGTCCTGTTCCTCTCCCGTGGGCGGTGGTTCGTCGGGGCCGCCCACGCCGTCCCCGGGGTCGGCTTCGCGGTCGTCTTCGGCGCGACCGCGCTCGGGAGCGAGACCGGGCTCCTGTTCGGCGTCGCCGTCGTCCTCGGCGCGTGCCTCGCACTGGCCGACGGGCTGCGTCGGCAGCGCTGATGCCATCCCCTGCCAGCAGCGTCTTGCCGACAGCCGACGGCGTGCGGCCATGAACGACCGGACGGTCGGCCTCGCCGGCGCGGCGGTCCTCGTCGGTCGGGTCGACACCCGCCGGACGCTCGGGCGGGGGCGACTACCGCCCGAGCTCCTCGTGGGCCGACGCGAGGTGGTCCGACGCCAGCGCCGCCAGCAGCGATAGCTCCCCCGCGAGCGCGCCGGTCGCGACGACCTCCGCCAGGGCGTCTGCGTTCGCGCCCGCCGGCTCGCCGCCGCCACCGAGCCCGAGGACGTCGAGCGCCTCGGACTGCGTCGGCAGCTTCGTGCCGCCACCGACGGTACCGACCTCCAGCGAGGCGAGCGACACCGAGAGGTAGAGCCCGTCCGCGCGCTCCTCGGCCGTCGTGATCGCGTTCGACCCTTCGACGACCTGCGCCGGGTCCTGCCCGGTCGCGATGAACGCCGCCGCGACGATGTTCGCCGCCTGCGCGTTGAACCCGAGCGAACCCGCCTTCGCGCTGCCGACGAGGTTCTTGCGCGTGTTCGCCTCGGCGATAGCCGCCGCCGTCGTGTGCAGGCGCTCCTCGACAACCTCGTCCGGGATGACGACGTCAGCGGTGACCGACCGGCCGCGACCCTCGACGGCGTTGATGGCGGCCGGCTTCTTGTCGGTACAGAGGTTGCCCGAGAGCGCGACGAGCGACGCCGGCGTCTCCGCCTCGACGACCTCGCAGGCCGCCTCCGTCGCGATGGTCGCCATATTCATCCCCATCGCGTCCTTCGTGTCGTAGCGGAACCGGAGGTACACCCCGTCGCCAACGACGTACGGCGTCACGTCCAGCAGTTCGCCGTGGCTCGTCGTCGCCTCCGCCGCCTCGGCGAGGTCGGCCTCGTGCTCGCGCACCCACTCGACGACCTCGGCGGACTCGACGACACCAGCCGTCCGGAACACCGGTGCGCGCGTCATACCCGACTTCGTCACCCTGGCGTTCGCGCCACCGGCCGACTCGACGACCGACAGGCCGCGGTTCACCGAGGCGACGAGCGCGCCCTCGGCAGTCGCCAGCGGCAGGTAGTACTCGCCGTCGGCCGCCCCGCCGTCGACCGTCACCGGCCCCGCGACGCCGAAGGGGACCTGGGTCGCACCGGTCATGTTCTCGATGGCCGAATCCGCGACCTCGGCGTCGAAGGCGTAGCTACCGGTCGTCGAGAGGTCGGCGTCGGTCTCGGCTTCGAGAACGAGACGGCGTGCCTCCGCGGCGGTGTCGTGGTCGGCGTGCGCTTCGAGTTCGTGGAACCGCAGTTCGCCCGCTCGGACGCGGTCGGCGAGCGTCGCCGGGTCTGTCATACCGGCACTCGCACCCGATACCGCTTAACGGTTGTCGGTTCAGGCCGCGCGTTCGCGGGCCGGCGCGTGCACCGACGCCGTCGCCGAGACGGACGCGTCGGCCGACAGCAGCGCACTCGCGTCCACGCTGGGCACCGGCGGCCCCGCGAGTACCCGCGTGCTGTTCTCCGTGGTCGATACCACGCTCACGTCCACGCCGACCAGGTAGCTCATCTCGACGTTCTCCGAGCACTGGCCCACGTCGGCGAGGAACACCATGTTGTTCGCGTCGGTCTGGCTCTCGTTGTCCGTCGCCTCCACCACGACGAGCGCCTGGTTCTCACAGGGGAGGTCAGCGTACAGCTCGCCGGTCGGCGTCTCGCGGTAGTACTGCCCGTCCGGCGTATCGAGCATCTCCCTGAGCGACTCCTGCCACGCGAGGCTGCTGTTGGCGAGGATCTGCGTGTTGTTGGCGTAGATGTGGACCTCCGTCTCCGAGTCGCCCAGCATCGTGCTCCCGGCAGCCGTACAGTACGTCTGCTGGTAGTCCGCCCCGCCGATGGTGACCGTGCCGCCGGTCGTCTCGTTCGCGATGCACTCGCGGAACGTCGGCTCGAAGCTGGTCTCCTCGCCGTCCGCGAGCGAGAAGTCCTCGCTCTCGAAGGCGTCGAGCGTGACGCCGTCGGCGGTCCAGTTGTTCAGGTTCCGTCCGTCCCAGAGCGTGGCGGCGTCACCACCCGTTTCGACGGTGAGCGTCGCCTGCGGGTGCAGCAGGTACCGCTGGTACGCCGTGTCGGTGTCGAGGTGGCGGTCCTCGAGGACAACCGTGTCGTTCACGTCACCTGTGACGTTGGACTGATAGGAGAACTCGACGGACCGGGACACCGTCGTCGTGTACGTCGAGTTCGACGCGTTGCTGAACCGCTGGACGGTGAAGTCCATCGAGACGGTCTCGTTCTCGTCGATCACGAGCGATTCGGTGCCGTTGACCCAGACCGTGTCGCCGACTGAGTGGTTCTCCGCTTCCGCCTCGGTGAGCGAGCGCGTCGTCGAGAGGTTCACGTCGAACTCGCCGCTCTCGCTGACCGAGACCGTCTCGGTCGTCTCCTCGACGCCCACGAGGACCGTCTCGTTGTAGCTCTCGTTGTGGTACACGGTCCGCGTGCTGACGTTCTCCGCGATCTCCTCGAACGTCTCGCTGAGGTCGTCCGAGTCGGAGACCGGATAGTACTCGCCGTCGGTGGTCGCGTCGGCTGTCGCCTCGAGTATCGTGTCGTCCGGGTTACCGAAGCCGACGCTGTGCAGGGTCACCCCGTCCGGGACATCCTGGGCGGCCGCCTCGTCGGGCCAGCGGACGTCGCCGTTCGGGTCGTCGTCGATGTTGTGCTTGCCGTCGGTCAGCAGCACGATGAACTGCTCGTTCGAGCTGTTGCCCTGGTTCTGGAGGATCTCCGAGGCCTCCTCGATGGACTGGCTGATTGGCGTGCTGGCCTGCGGTTCGAGCCCGGCGATGGCGTCGTGTGCACCCTGTTCGTCGGTGTTCAGCGGATGGTGCTGGACGACGTCCGCGGGGTCTTCGGACTCGCAGACCCAGCGATTCTCGCCCCGGTGGTAGTCCTCGTACCAGTCCTCCGGCCACTGGCAGTTCGCCTCCGCGGTGTATCCGACGACGCTGTACCGCGGCTCCGTCCCGTTGGTGGTCGTCTCGACCACGTCGATGAACTCGTTGGCCGCGTCCTGCGCGTTCTCCATCTTCGAGTCCTCCCCCATCGAGCCGGACTCGTCCATCACGAAGACTATCTCGAGCGTCTCGTTCGTGGGGACCTCCTCGGTCCAGTTGTTCCACCGCTGCTGCTGCTCGTAGACGGGTTCCTCGTGGGTGAGCTCGACGGTCGACCCGTCGGTGAGCGTCACCGTGGAGTTGTTCCAGCCCACGATGGGGTCTCCGGGGCTGTTCTGCTCGACCTCCTGTGTGGTCGCGTTCGCGTTGGCTGCGCCGAGCAGGGTGAGCGAGCTCTCGTAGGTGTTGCCCTCGCCTTTGTCGATGGCGAACACATCGTCGTCGCCGCTACCGGCACCGGCCGCGGCCAGAGCGAGCGTCCCTTCGGAGACGACCTTCCCGGTGAGGAGCCGGTCGTCGAAGTTGACGACGGTGTTGCGCCGGTTGTCGTACTCCGGCGGGAGCATCGAGCGGGGGATCTCGACCTCGACCGTCTCGGAACCGACCCGACTGACCTGGCTCGCGCCGAACTCGGCTTCGAGGTGGCGCTGCCACGCCTCGTGGTACGTGCTGGTCACCGAGAGCGTGAGGTTCCGGAAGGTGTCGGGGTCGCCACAGGCACCGTCGAAGAGCTGGGACCGGACCGAGCTGGTCATCGCCGCGGAGCGCGAACTGTTCTTCTGGACCTCGACGGTCGAGTCGTCGACGGTCCCGGAGAGGTTGACCAGGTTCAGCTGGAGGGTCTGGTCCTGAAAGCGCACGCCCGGCTCGCTGAGCTGGGAGACACCGCCGTTCTCGTCGGCACGCCAGACCGCGCCGGACTCGTAGACGATGGTCGTGCCGCTCTCGTGGTGGTATTCGAGCGCCGTCAACGGAACCGTCGCCGCACAGGCGCTCCTGTCGTTCACGCTGACCCGGATCTCGCCCGTCCGGTTGATCATGGCGTCGTTGGCCGACATGCTCCCGAGGTCGAGCTGCTGTCCGGTGCCCGAGTCGGCCATCGAGAGCGAACCGAGCTCGCTGTCGACGTTCGACATGGCGACCTCCGCCGATTCGACCTCGTTGTTGTCCTGGATGGTCTCCGTCACGGCCGACCCGGAGACGAACAGGATCGCTGCCCCAGCGATGACGATGCCGATCAACAGCACCAATCCTGTAATTTCAGATACACCACGCGCCCGAGCCGTCGACGTGCCTTGACCCCTCATGTGTGACCTCGTTCCGAGATACTACTCCCGAAGACATATTAAATCTATTGTCTAGGGTGTAAAAAATACGCCAGGCGGCCAGAAACTAGCTCGTCGATACAGCTAGTCTATCGCAGAGTCGACGCGGAAAATACGACCGCTACTCGGGAGTGAAACGGTCGATGGCATCGGTGAGACGGTCCAGCGGGGCACGGCTGAGTGCCGACACGAGCCGGTCCGCGTGCTCGTACGTGCGCTTGAGCTGCCGGACCCGTTCGAGGTCCTGCTCGGCACGCTCCCCCTCCGCTCCGTCGAGGATGGTCTCTGCCTCGTCGAGTGCGTCGACCATCACGTTCACCTCTCGTGACACTTCTTGGGCGAGGAACTCACGGCTGACCCGCCAGAGGTCGCGCTCGGCCTCGAAGAAGGCACGCTTCCCCTCGCCGGGCATCGACAGGCGACGGACCAGGTGGAACCGCCGGAGGGTGCTCATCGCCGTACTGACCGTGGACTTCGCGTAGCCCGACCGCTCGGCCAGCTCGTCCAGCGACAGCGGCTCCTCCGCGAAGTAGAGGGTCCCGTACAGTCGTCCGTAGCTCTGCTTCAGTCCGTAGATGTCCGCCGACCGGGCCAGTGCGTCGATGACGCGTTCCCGGCCACGCTCCGCGTCAGTGGTCATGCCCGACGGTTGGGAGGGACAATCTATAAATCACTTGGTTCAGAATATTCGGCATATGCCAAATATACTCGAACAGCGTGCATCCGACCCCGGGAACTCGACGGGGTCCCTCGACCTGGCGAGGGACGTCGTCCTCCGGGGCGACGGCCTCGAGAAGACGTACGGCTCGCGGCTCCCGTTCACGCGCTCGGTCGAGGTGCTGACCGGCGCCAGCCTGGAACTCCGCCGCGGCGAGATCGTCGGTATCGTCGGCGAGAACGGCAGCGGGAAGTCGACGCTACTGAAGCTCCTGGTCGGCGCGCTCGACCCCGACGCGGGCGAGATAACCCGCGGCGGGAGCGTCGGCTGGTGTCCACAGGAGACGCTGCTGTACGACCGGCTGACCGTGCGCGAGACGTTCGAGCTGTTCGGCGAGGCGTACGGGATGGACGCGGACGCGGTCGTCGACGCTCGGGACGAGCTGGCCGAGCGCCTGGACTTCGAGCGCTTCCTGGACTACCGCGTCGACCACCTCTCCGGGGGCAACCGTCAGAAGGTGAACCTCGGCGTCTCCCTGCTGCACGACCCCGACGTCCTGCTGCTCGACGAGCCCTACACCGGCTTCGACTGGGACACCTACCAGACGTTCTGGTCGCTGACCGAGGAGCTGACCGCCGACGGGACGAGCATCGGCATCATCTCCCACCTCGTCAACGAGCACGAGCGGTTCGACCGGCTCTACGAGCTACGCGACGGCGAACTCGAACTGGCGCCCCGCGACGGAGGCGAGACGGCGTGAGCGCGACTGCGAGCCGGCTCCGAACGGCCGTGCTGGCGAGCACCCGGGCGTTCGCGCGCGACCCGTTCCACCTCGCCGTCCTCCTCGTGCTCCCCCCCGCGGTCGTCGTCGGCTACGGGGAGGCCATGGCCGCCTTCCCGCAGCTCCCGGGGCTCTCCGCGCCGCCGCGTGCGCTCGGTCGCATCAGCGGCGCGACGTTCGCCGCCGCGTTCCTCGCCGGCCTCGTCGGGCTGTTCCAGGTCATCAGCGCGCGCCGGGCCGACGGGCGGCTCGGGCTCGCCGGCTTCCCCCGTACGCACCTGCTCGCCGGCCGGTTCGCCACGGTCGCACTGGTCGCGCTCGTCGGCGCGAGCGTCTCGCTGGCCTCGGTCTGGTACGACACCGCGCCCGAACGGCCGGCCCTCGCACTCGCCGCACTCGCGCTCGCGGGGCTGACCTACGGCGCGCTGGGCGTCCTCGTCGGTGCCCTGCTCCCCCGCGAGCTCGAGGGCTCGCTCGTGCTCGTGTTCGTCGCCGACATCGACGCCGCCATGGCGACCGGTATCGTCGGCGAGCTCGACGGCATCGCGTGGGTGTTCCCGCTCTCGCACGTCCACACGCTCGTCGAGACTGCGGTGCTCGGCGGCGACGTTGCGCTCGCCGACGCGGCCGGTGCGGTCGGCTACGCACTCGTGCTGGCGGCCGCCGCGACGCTCGCCTACGCTCGCCTCACGCGAGGTGGTGCCGCGTGAGCCACACCGCGACCGCGCTGCGCCTCGGCCTCCGCGAGTACGCCCGGACCCCGGTCCTGCTGGCGCTCTTTGCGTTCCTCCCGGTGTACTTCGTCGCCGTGTTCGCCGGCGTCGCACCGTCGACGCCCGTCCCGGTGCACCTGCCCGGCGGCGGCACCGCGACCCACGCCACCGCCGACGCCGTCGTCGTGCTCGTCGCCCCCATCGTCACCGCGCTCGTCGTCGGCATCACCGGGCTGTTCGTCCTCCGGGCGACCGCCGACGCCGACTCGCGGCTCGTCATCGCCGGCTACGACGTTCGCTCGGTCGTCCTCGCCCGCTTCGGCGTGCTCGCCGTTGTCGCCATCGTCGAGACCGTCGTCACGGTGGCGGTCGCGCTGGTGTTCGTCTCGCCCGGCCACCTCGTCGGCTTCGCCCTCGGCGTCCTGCTCGCCGGCGCGACCTACGGCGCGGTCGGCGTCGCCGTCGGTGTCGTCCTCGACAGGCTCGCGGGCGTGTACGTCATGCTGTTCGGGCCGACGCTCGACGTGTTCCTCTTCCAGAATCCCATGACGGATTCGGCCGGCGAGCTCCCCGCCCTGCTCCCCGGCCACTACGCCGGCGAGCTGGTCGTCGCGGCGGCGTTCGCGGGCGACCTGCCCGTCGAGAGCATCGGCTGGGGGCTGGTGTACCTGCTCGGGGTCGGCGTCGTGGCAGGATGGGCGTTCGCCAGAAGCGCGAGCCCCGCGTGACGGACCTCAGTGCGTCCCGTCCACTTCGTCGCGCAGCGTCGCCATGTCGACGATGCGCTCGGCGTGGGCGTTGTGCTGGTGGATGGACTCGTCGTTCGACTGCTTCATCGTCACCACGGCGGTGTCGGGGAGGTCGGGGAACTCCGTCACCACGTCCTCGGCCATCGAGCGCACGCAGTCCTCGACGAACTTCGCGTTGGCGTGGGAGTGGTAGGTCATGTGGTCCTCGTCGGGGCGCTTCGCGAGGTTGTAGATGCGGGCGGACATCGAGTCGCGGGCGACGTCGACGAGGTTCATCAGGTCGACCTCGGGGGCGTCCTCGCTCTCGACGGTCAGCGTGGCGTGGCCGCGCTGGGAGTGGCCCGGCTGGGGCACCTCGTCGAGGAACGCCTCGGCGGTGTCGTCGTCGACGCCGAGGTCGTCGAGCACGCGCCGCGCGCGCGCCGCGGACATCCCTTGCGAGCAGGGACAGACGGTCATCCCGACGACGCGGGCGCCGATCTCCTCGCGGGTTCCCTCCTCGGTCGCGGTCGCGGAGGCGATGACGTCGATAGTCGACTGGGTCTCCTTGTCCGACTCCGGGGTCTTCTCCCGGGTCATCAGCTCGGCCTCCATCCGGACCTCGGCCTTGGTCGTGTAGTCGTGCTTGGCGAGCAGGCGCTCGGCGGCGTCGCCACAGACGTCCTCGACGCGGTAGGCCTCCTCGCGGGTGGCGGCCTCCAGCGTCTCGTCGATGACCTCCATGTTCCGGGACATATCCGCGCCCTTGCGCCACGACGGGAGGTCCACGAACACCTCGAACTCGGCGGTCAGCACGATGGGGCGCTTGTCCGGGCGGGCCAGCTTGACGAGCTTCTCGACGCCCGTCACGCCGACCTGACTCAGCCCGACGGTCACGTCGGGGCTCGACGCCTGCACGTCGGGGAGTTGTTCACTCATTGCCCCCGGGTAGGGTCGTGAGTTGATTAGTGCTTTCGAAAGTCGGGGGGTTTGCCCGTACTCCGGCTCAGTCGAGCTTGTTGAGCGCTTTGAAGAACTCGCTTGGCGGCCCGGCCAGCCGGACCGGCTCGCTGGCGCGTTCGACGGTGACCGTCGTCGGTGGCTCGAGCTCCTGCTGGGCGCGGCCGTCGCTGATGACGTAGCCCATCTCGGCGTCGTCGATACGCACGGTGACGGTGCTGTCGGCGGCGGAGACGAGCGACGGCATCGGCTCGCCCGCACACATCTCCGTGACGACGACGGCGTCGACCTCCGGGCGGACGAGCGGCCCGCCCTCGCTCATGTTGTAGGCGGTGCTGCCGGCGGGCGTGGCGACGAGCACGCCGTCGGCCGCGGAGCCGCTGTACAGCTCGCCGTCGACGCGCACCTCGAACTCGCCGCCGTTGCCGTGGCCGCGCTGGGGGCCCTGCACGACGATCTCGTTGACCGCCGGGTCGAGGTCCCAGCCGTCCCCGCGAGCACGGAGCCGGCTCATCTCGCGGGTTCGGACCGCGCCGGTCGACTCGAATCGGTCGACCTCCTCGCGGACCACGTCGACGGCGTCCTCGGGGGAGACGGCGTTCAGGAACCCGACCTCGCCGAGGTTGACGCCGACGATGGGGACCGTGCCGACGCCGCGAGCGGTGAAGAGGAACGTCCCGTCGCCGCCGATGCTCACCGCCAGGTCGGCGTCGTCCATCGCCGACGGGTCCACGCCGGGGACGTCGAGCGCCGTCGCGGTGGCGGTGTCGACGACGACCGTCACGTCCTGCCCGTGGAGCATCTCGCGGAGGCGCCCCGCCAGGCTGGCGGCACGAGCGTTCTCCTTCTGTGCGACCAGGCCGACCTTCATACTCGACGGTAGCGCGGTCGAGGGATAAAACCCTCCGGATGGCAACAAGGTTAATTTATATGTAGGGCTTTACATCGGCTGTACGAACCGTCCGGCGGCAGCGTGCCGACCGGCCGGGGTCACACCCAGATGTTCCCCCTCGACGACCAGGTCGCCGGCATCGCCCCGGACCCCACGACGGCGTGCCGGACCGACTGTCAAAACGGAGCTGGCGTGGCATGAGTGACGACGACGAACTGGACTGGTTCGAGCGGGCCGTCCAGGAGCGCCGCGGGCAGCAGCCCAGCGACGACACCGACGACGCGCACGCCGACGAGCCCGACAACGGGGACACCGACGAGCAGGAAGCGGCGACGGCCGAGGATGGCTCGGCCCCGGCGGACACGCCCGACGACCCCACGGCGACAGACGCCTGGGAGGCCCTCGAAACCGCCGAGGTCGCCGACCCCGAACCGGACGACGCGACCGGCAACGACAGCGACGACAGCGACGACGACCCCGAACCGGACGACCCGACCCGCAGCGACGATGGCGACGACGGCACCGACGGCGGTGGGCTGTTCGACGACGACTTCGGCGCGGCGATGGGCGACATCCAGCTGCCCGACAGCGCGGGCGACCCCGATGACGGGATGGGCGGCAGCGGGATGGGCGGCAGCGGGATGGGCGGCGGAATGGACGCGGACATCGGTGAGATGGACGGCAACGTCGGCGACTTCGACCCCGGCGAGTTCGACATGGGGGACGGCGGCGGCCAGTTCGGTATGGGCGGTGGGGGCGGCCTGGGCGGCACCAGCTTCGACGACGACGAGTTCGAGTCGGACATGCCGCGCATCGACCTCGGCATCAAGGGCCTCGACGAGATGATACAGGGCGGCGTGCCCGAGCGCTCGCTGATGGTCACCATCGGCTCGGCCGGGACCGGGAAGACGACCTTCGGGCTGCAGTTCCTGAACGAGGCCCTGGAGAACGGCGAGCGGGCCATCTTCATCACGCTCGAGGAGAGCAGCGAGCGCGTCGTCAACTCCGCGGTCGAGAAGGGGATGCCGTTCGACGAGTACGTCGAGGACGACCGGCTCGCGGTCGTCGACATCGACCCCATCGAGATGGCGAACAGCCTCGCCTCCATCCGGTCTGACCTGCCCCGCCTCATCGAGCAGTTCGGGGCGACCCGGCTCGTGCTCGACTCCGTCTCGCTGCTGGAGATGATGTACGACTCGCGCGCCAAGCGCCGCACCGAGGTGTACGACTTCACCCAGAGCCTGAAGGACTCCGGCATCACGACGATGCTGACGAGCGAGGCCAGCGAGGACTCGCCGTTCGTCTCCCGCCACGGCATCGTCGAGTACCTCACCGACGCCGTGTTCATCCTCCAGTACGTCCGTCCGTCCGATTTCAGGGAGACCCGCCTCGCCGTGGAGATCCAGAAGATCCGCGACGCCAACCACTCCCGCGAGACGAAGCCCTACGAGATAACGGACAATGGCATCTCGGTCCACCGGCAGGCGAACATCTTCTGAGCTACCGCACGACCGTCACGGGCACCGGCGACCGCCGGACGACCGTCTCCGCGACGCTCCCGAGCACGATGCGTGAGACACCCGAGCGTCCGTGGCTGCCGGTGACGATGTGGTCGCAGTCCTGCTCGTTCGCGTAGTCGACGATCGTCTTCGCGGGCCGGCCGACGACCACGTCCGTCTCCACGTCGACGCCCGCCGCGGTCGCCAGTTCGGTCGCCTCCGCGAGTCGGTCCCGGGCCTCCTCGCGGGCGTCCTCGTACCACTCGCTCGCGAACGTCGGCATCGAGAACAGCCGCTTCGTGTTGGCCTCGCCGGGGTCGACGATGGTCAGCACCAGCAGGGTCGCGTCGTCGAACTCGCGCAGGGCGAACTCGAGCGCCCCGGTCGACTGCTCGGAGTCGTCGTAGGCAACGAGGACGCGTTCCAACATGCGGGAGAATACCACGGCACGCGACGTAAAGCTTCCACCGAGCTACCGCCCGTGTTCGGTCACACACGTCGACAGCCCGATACACTCCACCGGCTCGGAGTTGTCCGGCGAGTAGACGACCATCTGGCCCTTCTCCATGTACGGCACCTTGCTCTCCAGGTTCGGCGGGATGTTGACGGACTTGATGGCGTCCTCGTCGCCGAGGTTGAGCACGACCTTCGTGTTCACCTGCTTGAACACCGGGTCGGCGATGTCCTGGGGGTCCTGCGTGATGAGGAACAGCCCCAGCCGCTCCTTTCGGCCCTGCTTGGCGGCGTCGGTGAACTTCGAGATGACCTTCCGGGCCTGCACGTTGTCGGCGTCGGTGAGGAAGTTGTGCGCCTCGTCCATGCCCAGGACGAGCGGCGTCTCCTTGATGCGGTCGTGGGTCGGGTCGTTCGAGAGCTTCTCGTCGACGAGCAGGCTGGCGAGCGCGAGCACGACCGTCGTCGTCGCCCGGCTGTCGTTGACGTGGTACGTCGGGACGACCGAGACGCCGCCGGGGCGGACGAACTCGTGGACGAGGTCGGTGATGGGCCGGGCGGCCCGGTCGAACACGTCGCCGAAGCCGTAGGTCCGTCGCTTGACGGCGTCGAAGGTCGCCTCGTGGACCCGCCCGGATTCGTCGAGCTCCTCCTTCAGCGCGGGGTCGTCGAGGAACCGGCGGAACCCCTCGTACGTCCCCTCGTCGCCGTGCTGGTCGAAGAAGCGCTTGAGGAGGTACTTCAGCGCCGGGTACTGGTTGTCGTTCAGCCCCGCGCTGGCGACGAGCCAGGGGCGCGAGCGCACCATCGAGAAGGGCACGGTGAACTCGACCTGCTCGGCGCGGTGGTGGTCCGCCGCGTAGGTCGCCTGTCCGACCTTCGGGACGAACGCCGTCGTGTCCGGGACACCGCCGTGGGCGATGCCCTCGCGTTCGAGCCGGCGGGCGAACGCCTCGGACATCTCGGAGTTGTCGTCGTGCATCTGGGCGTACTCGTCCTGCGGGTCGAACATCACGAGCGCCGGCGTCACGGAGCGCCCGTCCTCCATGGGGTACGTGCGCTCGTCGGCGACGTACTGCCGGAGGATGTTCTTCGCCCCGTGGGTCTTCCCCGAGCCGGTCCCGCCGGCGACGAGCGTGTGCCGGAAGACGAGCGGGTCGCCCGAGTCGTAGTCGTCCTTCAGCCGGTAGTCGATGGTCGGCGGCTCCGCGTTCGTCGTCACCGTCTCGCCGCCGACGGAGAGATGGCCGATGAAGACGCCGTCCTCGGGCATCTTCAACCCGGTCTTGATCTCGGAGGTGTCGGCGGCCTCGCGGACCACGGTCTCGGGCTTCGGGACGCGGTCGACCATCCGCCGGGTGAGCTCGCCGTCCTGCTCGAACAGCACTGCCATCGGCTCCAGCGTCGCCATGAACTTGTAGTCGGCCTCGTCGATACCGTCGCGGCGCATCGCCCGCCGGGCGTGGATCTCGGTCGCGTCGTCGGCGTGGAACGCCTGCGCGTACTCCAGTCCGGTGATGCGACAGAACAGGCGTTCGCCGTCGGGGTACGGGACGAGCAGGTACGAGCCGATGCGGACGCTCGGCCGGTTACCCGTCGTCACGTACGCCCGGAGCTGGGTGTCCTCCTCGCGCTCGCAGATCTGCAGGCCCTCGGAGACCGCGATGGTACCGATGCCGCGGTCGCTCCCCCGTGGGGAGACGTCGAGCGGTTCGAACTCGTCCTCGCGGGCGGCCGATTCGTCGCCTCCAGCGTCGTCCGCTGCCGCTTCGGAGCCACCGCTCGCGCCGGCCGACGACCCGTCCCCGTCGTCGCCGCCGTCGAAGTCGCCGAAATCGCCGAGGTCGGTCATGTCCGGGGCAAGGTGGTCAGGGGTCAAACCCGTTTCCCATCCAGTGGCGTCGTCTGCAGCGGCCGTTCGCCGGTGGCCTACCTTTTTCCGCCTACGACGCCGAGCGTGACACGAAGATGCGAAAGGCCCTGTTACAGCTCCTCCTGTACGCTGGCTACGTACTCGTCGTGCTCGGCTGGTTCCTCGCCAACGACGCGAACGCAATTACCTTCCTCGTCGGTCTCAATCTGGGTGTCGCACTCACCGGCGCGTTTCTGGCGGCCCGCAAGCTGCACCGTCCCGAGAAGTACCAGTTCGTCTACGAGGCCGAGGAGTCGTGACCGACGGGGAGAACTGTAGCCCGCGCTCTTATCCGGCCCCGGAACATACCGGCGGGTCATGTTGCTCGTACGCGGAAGCGCGGCCGGCACCGACCTGACGGGGACCATCTACGAACGCGGCGAGGACGCCCCGCAGTTCCAGGGTGCGCCCGACGAGGACGCACCCTACGTCTGGGTCTGCGACGAGTTCTACGCGGTCGAGAGCGGCGGCACCGCACAGGAGGTCGGCGGCGAGACGGTCAACGTCGCCTTCGAGTCGCCGATGCCGCGCGGCTTCGAGACGAAGGACCAGGCCGTCGCGGCGGCCGAGGAGCACGTCCGCACGCAGTTCGCCCGCATCGGCGTCGACCCGGCCGACGTCGAGGTGACGACGACGAAGGCCGAGCCCGCCTGACGACGGCCGACCCGGGACCTACCCGCTGTCGCCCCAGCGAAGGTCGTCGTAGTTCCGCGCGCGCCGGGCGTCGAAGCTCTCCTCCAGCGTCTCGCGGAGCGCGCGTTTCTCGTCGCGGCTGATGCGCGCCAGCTCGTCGGCCTTCGAGACGGCCCGCGGCGGGCCGGACTCGGCGGCGACCTCCTGCATCGCGAACAGTCGCAGGTCGTCGCGCAGGTCGGCGTCCTTCGTGAACGCGTGGGGGGCTTCGAGCCGGTAGACGATGTCCTCCCGGGGGTCGTACACCATGCAGAACGTGACCTCGTACTCGCTGGCGTCGAGTCCGCGCGCCACGCCGAGGGCGTCGCCGTCGGTCGAGAGCGGGCGGTCGACGCCACCCCGCGACCGGAACCAGTTCGTGCAGGTGAGCCGGTCCGTGTCGCGCTCGTACTCGCCGGGGTCGCGTCGTTCGAGCACCCGTGAGAAGAACGCCGAGTCGCCGACCCAGGGGGCCTGCCCGCCGGACTTCCGGACGACCTGCGTGACGACCTTCGAGGCGGGGTTCTTGACGAAGCCGACGAGCGGCACGTCGCGCTGGACGAATCTCTCGACGAGTTCGACGTAGTTCGCGACGACCTCTCGTGGCTGCTCCTCCTCGGCGAGCAGCGTCGCCAGCTCCGGGTGGCGGTCGGCCCACTTCAGCAGCCCCTTCGGGTAGAGCGGCCCGTCGAGCACGAGGAGGTCGTCGACGACCTCGGCCTGGGTGAGCGCGTGGCTCGACTCGGCGAGGTAGAGCGCCAGCGCGTGGACGACGCCCTCCTCGAACCGGTTGACGTGCGGGGCGTGGCGGATCTGCGACCGGATGAACCCCTCGTCGCCCATCGACCAGGCGGACTCGTCCACGTCGACGGTCGCGTCGTTCGTGTGGACGGTCATCACGAGGGTGCGCGCCCGGTGCAGGTCGAGGTCCGA
Source organism: Haloarchaeobius iranensis (assembly GCF_900103505.1). Lineage (GTDB taxonomy): Archaea > Halobacteriota > Halobacteria > Halobacteriales > Natrialbaceae > Haloarchaeobius > Haloarchaeobius iranensis. Next base: position 27,582 of record NZ_FNIA01000023.1, on the reverse strand, counting down.
CGGCGTCGCGGACATGGCGGCCTGGGCGATGTCCAGCACCAGCCCGTTCGTGAACGTGGTCGGGTTGATGGTGCCCGAGTCCAGCCCGTGGACGGTGTCGAACGCCGTCTCCGTCAGCGCCACGTCCTCGACCGGGGCCGAGTGTCTCGCCACCCCGTCGAGCGGTTCGAGCACCGTCCGGCCGTCGTGGACCAGCGGGTCGAGGAACTCGTGCCAGACGGTCTCGGCGAACGCCCGGTGGTCCGACTCGTCGACGTCGTACCGGATGCGGCGGGCCAGCTCCGCGATGCCGTCGAAGTGCACCGGGTCGAGCGTCATACCAGCGGGGTTCGCCCCCAACCGGTAAAAACCGACGGTTAACTCGGTTCCGTGTTCAAATTTATCAACGGCCTTATGTTTCGCGGTGCCGGAGCTAGCCGTGATGGCAAATCAGGGCGCAGACCCCGTCCAGACCGAGGGCGACGCCGACTACGACTGGTGCCGGACCGACGATGGCGTCCGCATCTTCGACCCCGACAACCCCGACGCCTGGGTCGAGATGTCGTTCGAGGCCGGCGTCGACCCCGAACACCGCCTGTTCATGGTCTGTGACGACTGCGGCGCCGTGTTCGCCCAGCGGACCCGCCCCGGGAACGGCTCGCGCTGTGGCGACTGCGGTGCCGAGTTCGTGTCCGAGTAACTCGTTTTCGTTCTGTTTCCCCGTCCTTCGTGACGTGAGTGCGACTGTTACGTGAGTGGGGGTCCGACTGGCGACACGAACAGCCAGAAAGCCCCGAGAACCTCGCCCCTTTCAGTCCGCCCACCACCGCACCGCAACCGCACCGCGCCAGCCCTCCCCCTCGACACCCACGCGCCTGCCGGCGCGGGGTGTCTCGGCCGTGTGGTTGGTGGCGTCGTCGTCGACCCAGCCGGCACGGCGCGCGGCTGGCGAGCGTGCCGGAGGCCGCGAGCCTCTCAGCGCGCGAGGGGCGAGCACCGCAACGCAGTGAGGAGCGCAGTCGGCTGGGGAGGGTCGAGGTGCGGAGCTGTGTGGGGTGGGACCGAAAGGGGTCGACTGCTCGACGTTCGAGGCGAAGCAAGCACCGCAGGCACGAGGAGCGGTCACGAGACGCGGAGCGTCTCGTGAGCATCTCGCAGAAGCGAAGCTTCTGCGGACTCGTCGGAAACCTCCGGTTTCCGAGACACCGGAAATCGGAGATTTCCGGGGACGCAGCGAGTTGTAGCCGTCGAGCGAGCAGGGGCTTTCTGGCTGATGTCGGTTCAAACGATTCCCAGGTCGCCCGAGTTTCAAGTCCGTTACTATCTCACACCACCGCGCCAGCACTCCGAACGACGACAAGACAGCGCACAGCTCCCGGTAAGTGTCGCGGGGCTTATCTCACCACGGTCCAAAACTCCGGTAATGAGCGAGCAGTCGGCCGGCAGGTACAGCGTCATCAGGCGCTCTGTCGCGAAGGGCGTGCGGAGCGAATCGTACCTCCTGCGGGCCTACACCGTCATCGGGGTGCTCGCGTCGGCGTTCATCGCGCTCCTCCTGGTCCTCGCCATCCCGCAGTGGGTGAAGTGGACGCTGGGACAGGGGGAGCTGAACACGTTCTCGCGAGCGATGCTGCCGTGGCTGGGGATGCTCCTGGTCGCCCCGCTCCTCGCGCCGCCGTTCTACGCTGCGCGGCGCGCCGGGCGGGGCACCAGCAGCCGCCGGACGGATTTCCTGCTCGCGCTCTCCGGGTTCGCGTTCCTCGCGTCGCTGTACGTGACCCTGCTGGTATCGGCGCCGGCGGAGTACCGCGACCCCGCGCCGGACGTGCCGCTGCTGGGCGCGTTCGTCGAGTTCTGCTACGCGCTGGACCCGGTCTACGCGTTCGCCCCGCCGGTTGTGGGCGTGGTCGTCATCGTGGCGGTGGAGCGGCTGGCGCGGTGAGCCCGTGACGAAATCCGGAAATGGCTCGACCGACTACCGGTGGGCATGACCGAGAAGACGGGGACGTTCCTCGTGACGGAGGCCGACGCGGAGTCGGCCGTCCTGCAGGACGTGGAGACGGGCCAGATTCACACGCTGTCCGAGCACGACGGCTACGAGCAGTGGGATGTCGTCGGCGCGACCATCGCGGCGGAGCCGCCGATGGAGGTCGTCTGGACGGTCGTCGAGGAGTCCTCCCGCCGGACCGTCGAGCTGGTCGACAGCGACCTCTCGCCCACGCAGCAGGCCATGGAGATAGCCGAATCGCAGTCCGTCGGCGAGGTCGAGCGGGTCGAGCGCGCCGGGACTGGCGAGATACACGTGCTCTCGGTGCCGCCCGAGCAGGTGGACGACGCGGTCGACGACGTGCTCGAGGACCAGGAGACGGTCGCTCGCGCCGCCCGAGTGGGCGCGGTGCGAGTCGAGGTGCGGAGCGACCCCGACGCGGGCGTGCTGAACGTGCGGTACCTGCCTGACTGACGCGCTACTGCCGGATTCGGTCTACTCGCCGGCGGGGCCGGCGGCGCTCTGGACCTCCCAGCCGCCGCCGAGCTCGCAGGACTCGCGGACCGTGTACTCGATCTCCGTGTCCGGTCCCATGGTGGAGCCGCCCTCGACCGCCTCGACGCGCAGGGGGACGTCGTAGGTGCTGCCACAGCAGCCGACGTCGACGAACTCCTTCCACACGTCGCCGACCTCGACCGCGTCGTGGGTCCGGCGCAGCCAGGCGTGGTAGTGGTCGGTGTCGACCTGTCGACGGCTCCAGTCGGAGAGGTTCGTCGGGTACGAGAGGACGACCCGAGTAGCGTGTGTGCTCATACCTGAGCACAGGTGCCAGCGGGTCAAAAGCGTGACCCGGGTCGGTGCGGCGCGCGCCAGTCCGACAGTCGCCGAACGACGGCGGTTACGGGCGGCGTAACGCGGTCTTTTCGACCGGCGGAGCGGCCAAAGATAAGAAGGCTTAGGTGGGCTGATGCCAGAGCCGCCTGCATGAGCAAGTTCGAGGTACCGGAAGTCGACTACACCCGGTACTCGAACCGCCAGCTTGCGGCGGTGCCCCTCGCCGTCCTCGCCGTCGCGCTGGTGGTTCTCGCCGGATGGTACGTCATGTTCGGAACACCGGTGTCGCTGGGGACCGACTTTACCGGCGGGACCGAACTCACGGTACAGACGGATACGCCGAGAGGCGAGATCGACCAGGCGTTCGAGGCCGAAGTGCTGTCGACACAGCAGGTCCGCGACCCGACCTCGAACAACCCGACCTACGTCGTCACCTTCGGGCCGGAGACGAACGGCTCCACGCTCAACCAGCAGGCCAATAACAACCTGGAGCCGGCGTGCTCGAACCCGGAGGACTGCGAGATAGTGCTCTCCAGACAGACCGTGTCGCCGGCGTTCGCGTCCGGTGCCCAGGACACGGCGATTCTCGGTCTCTTCGTCGCCTTCGCCGGCATGAGCCTGCTCGCGTTCGGGCTGTTCCGGACGTTCGTCCCCTCGGCGGCGATCGTCATCTCGGCGTTCTCCGACATCGTCGTCCCCCTCGCCGTCATGAACCTCGTCGGCATCGAGCTCTCGCTGGGGACCGTCGCCGCACTCCTGATGCTCGTCGGCTACTCCGTCGACTCCGACATCCTCCTGAACAACCACATCCTCCGGCGCTCCGGGGGGTTCTACGAGAGCACGAAGCGCGCGATGGACACCGGTGTGACGATGACGGTCACGTCGATGTCCGCGATGGCCGTGATGGCCGTGACCGCGACGCTGTTCGGCATCGAGCTGATGGCCTCCATCGGGCTGGTGCTGGTGCTCGGGCTGGCGACCGACCTGATGAACACGTACATGTTGAACCTGAGTCTGCTTCGCTGGTACGAGCTCGGAGAGGTGACGCCGGAATGAACGCCCGCGAGAACTGGCGGGTGATACTGCTCGCCATCATGCTCGTCTCCAGTGGCATCGTCCTCTTCGTGCCGGGCGTCGTCGGCGGCGGCTCCGACGGCGGCGGCAACCAGATGTCGAACCTCCAGTACGGCATCCAGCTCGACGGCGGGACGCGACTGCGCGCCCCGGTCGTCGGAATGACCGCGGAGGACGTCGACTTCGCGGGCCAGGAGCAGGGCCAGGCCAGACAGGCGATGGCCGACAACCTGAGCGTCCCGACCCGTGACATCTACTTCCAGGTGGACCGGGAGACGGGCGTCGGCACCGTCGAGGTGTTCAACAAGTCCGTCGAGCAGTCCGAGGTCGCGACCGCGTTGAACCAGGTCGGCTTCCGGACCAGCGACGGTGGGCAGTTCAGCGAGGACGACATCCGTGACGGCGTGACGGCCGCCACCCGCCAGCAGATCGTCGATACGCTCGACCAGAAGCTGGCCGAGTCCGGCCTCACCGCCGGGTCGGCACGCGTCGCGACGACGGCACAGGGACAGAACTACATCGTCGTCGAGGCGCCGAACCAGGGCGCCGAGGAGCTGGAGCGGCTGGTCTCCCAGCGCGGCTCGGTCGAGCTTGTCGCGCGGTATCCGGGCGACAACGGCACGATGGCCGAGACGACGCTGGTCACCCGCGAGGGAATCGACAGCATCGGGAGTCCGGAGACGGGCGACAGCAGCCCCTATCAGGTCCCCGTCGTGCTGAACCAGGAGGGTGCCGAGCGGTTCACCCGCGTGCTGAACGAGAACGACTTCACCACGTCGGGTGCCGGCTCGACGGCCTGTGGCGGTGCGGAGAAGAACGACCGTGGCTACTGTCTGCTCACCAAGGTCGACGGCGAGGTCGCGTCCTCGCACTCGCTCGCCCCGAGCTTCGCCGACATCATCCGGGCGAACGAGTTCTCGGACGACCCCCGCTTCGTGATGGGTGCACAGAGCCGTAGCGAGGCCGAGACCATCGCGGTCAGCCTCCGCGCCGGTTCGCTGCGCGCCCCGCTCGACACCGACGGTCGCCAGGTGTACACGCTCGAGCCCGCGCTCGCCGACCGCTTCAAGACGAACTCGCTCATCACGGGTATCGTCGCCGTGCTCGCGGTCAGCGGCGTCGTCTACCTGCGCTACGGCGAGCCGCGCGTCGCGGTGCCGATGGTGTTGACGGCGCTGGCGGAGGTCGTCCTCCTGCTCGCGTTCGTCGCCGTGGTCAGACTGCCGCTCGACCTCTCGCACATCGCCGGGTTCATCGCCGTCATCGGGACGGGGGTGGACGACCTCATCATCATCGCCGACGAGGTGCTGGCGGAGGGCGACGTGAACTCGGCGCGGGTGTTCCAGTCGCGCTTCCGCAAGGCGTTCTGGGTCATCGGCGCGGCGGCGGCGACGACCATCATCGCGATGTCGCCGCTGGCGGTGCTGAGCCTCGGCGACCTGCGCGGGTTCGCCATCGTCACCATCCTCGGCGTGCTCATCGGGGTGCTCGTCACCCGGCCCGCCTACGGTGACATCCTGCGCTCGCTCTCGGTCGACGACTGACCGGCCCGTCTCCTACTCCTCGTCGCTGACCGCCAGCACCGGCATCGACGACTGGCGGACGACCCGTTCGGTGGTGCTGCCGAGCAGCAGGTCGGTGACGCCCGACCGTCCGCGGGTGGCCATGACGATACAGTCGACGCCGAACTCGTCGGCGTAGTCGAGGATCGTCGCCGAGGGGTCGCCCTGGAGCACCTCGGTGACCATCTCGACGCCGTGCTCTCTGGCGCGGTCTTCGACGTCGGCGACGACACGGTCTCCCTCCGATTCGAGCGCGTCGACCACCTCGCCGCCGATGGTCGTGACGCTGTCGCGGTTCGTGTCGGCGACGTACAGCACGTGCAGCGTCGCGCCGTAGGTTCCGGCGAGGTCGACGGCGTACTCGAACGCCGCCACGCTCGGCTCGCTGCCGTCGGTCGGGAAGAGGATGTCGTCGTACATACCGGGCGGTTCGCCGGCCAGGGTGAAAGGGGTTGCTCAGAACTCGTCGAGGCCGCGCTGCTCGGCGGCGGCCAGCGCGTCCGCACACGTCGACCACGACTCGCGGGCGAAGGGCGGAAGCTCACCGGTCCGCTCGACGTAGTCGGCGAGGAACTCGCGGGTGGTGCCGTCGCTCGGGTATCCCGACCCCACGGGGCCGTACTCGTCTGCGAGCGCGGCCATCTGGGCGTCGCGGGCGACCTTCGCCACGATGCTCGCCGCCGCGACGACGGCGTCGGATTCGTCCGCTCGGTGCGCCGGGATGACCGTCACCTCGCCATCGGCCGCGTCCCCGACCCGCCGTCCGAACCGCGCGGCGTCCGTGTCGCCCGCGTCGACGACGCCTCGCGCCCCGTCGACTCCCGCGTCGTCCAGCGCCTCGGCCTGTGCCGCGACCGTCAGCGAGTTCATGTCCGTCTCGGGGTCGTCGATTCTTGCAGGGGGTATCTCGGCGACACCGACCCGGACGCGGCCGTCGTCGTGGATGGTGCTCGCGAGGGTCTCGCGGCACGCCGGACTGAGTCGCTTCGAGTCGTCCACGCCGTCGGGGAGCACGCTCGCTCGCGGGACGACCACGGCGGCCGCCCACATCGAGCCGAACACCGGTCCCTTGCCGGCCTCGTCGACACCGAATCGCATCTGGACTGGCGTTCCGTGCGGGGCGTCTTGGTCGTTTCCGTTGGTGGTCGTGGCTGTTGGCCGTCGCTCCCGGGAGTCGCGGCTCGAAAGAAGGACAGATGTACTCAGTCGTCGGCAGCGGTGGGCATCTCCGCGAACTCGTCGTCTGCGGACTCGTCGGTGCTGTCGTCCTCGATTGCGGTGTGTTCTATCTCGATATCATGGTGGCACATTGGGTTACCCCTCGTCCAATGCCAACGTGGCACACGACAAAAACAGTTCCCCCGCTACCGCAGGTAGTCGGGGTCGTCGAACGGCTCGTCCTCGCCCTCGACCGCCAGCACGTCGAGCGCGGTGACCGTCGCCTCGACGCCGAGCAGGCCGGCCAGCGACGGTTCGGTCCGGCCCTCGTCGCCGCTGATGAGCTCCTTGATGTAGAGGCCGCCCTCGCCGTGGACGTCGACGGTGGCGTGGCGGTCGTCCGTCCGGTCGGCCGATATCTCGTAGACGGTACGCTCGCGGTCGAGCTTGGCCCGTCGGTGGTCCACCCGATGCGGGGTGTGCTGGCGGACGGTCGTCCCCGAGAGCGTGGCGACGGCGTCGTCGAGCGCGTCGCCGTCGACGGCGTCGTCGAACTCGACCTCGGCGCGGTAGGTCTTCGAGGCGTCGAGCTCCTTCACGCGCTCGACCATCTCGTGGGTTGCCAGCCGGAGCCCCTCGACCTCGACCGCGCCAGCGGCGTCCGCGTTGATGCGTCCCTGGAGCGCCTCGACGTCGGGGTCCCGGCTCCGGGGCCGTTTCACCTCGGCGACGAACGGCCGCCCGGTGCCGAGCATGAGCGCGTCGACGTCCTCGCGGCCCGCGCCGTGGAACAGCGCCTCGTCGCCGTCCATGGCGTCGCGGACGTGCGGCGTGACGTGCTCCTCGACGCTCATGTCGTAGAGGTAGCCGGAGCCGCCGCAGTGGTCACAGGGCTCCTCGCCGTCGTCGCCGAGCTGGACGCCGGAGCCGCCGCACTCGCGACAGGGCCACTCCGTCTGGGGGATGTCGCGCTCGAGCTTCCGGTAGCGGCCGTAGACGAACGCGGGATTGACCTGCACCTCGACCGCGTGGCTGGAGGGCTCCTCGGCGGCCGCGTCGAGGTTCACCAGCGCGAGCACGTCGGGGCGCTCGAAGTCGACCTCGGTGTCGGTAAGGCGGCCGACGCGCTTGCCGACCTCGCGGTTGAACTCGCTCTTGAACAGCTCGCCGGCGTCGGGCTCGAGGCCGGCGTCCTCGCGCAGGAGCCGGTCGTTCTCCTCGACCAGCGGCGGGGCGCGGGTGCCGACCTGGTACGTCTCGAACTCGATGTCCGCGAGCCCGTCGGCGACGAGTTCGGCGTACTCGTCGAAGCGACCACAGAGCCCCTCGCACACCCAGCACTCGTCCGGCTCGACGCGCTCGTAGGGCTCGTCCTCGGCCAGCGCGAGCGAGACCCGCAGTCCCTTGCCCCGTTCGTCGTTCGTCAGCCCGAAGCTGCGGTCCGCGAACGGTCGCCCGAGACAGGCGTCACAGACCGGGCCGGTCGCCAGGATGGCCCTGACCGCGTCGTCGAAGTCGTCCATGCCCCACGAAAGCGGCGCGGTGCGTTAGTGCCTTGCTATCTCTCGCGTTCCGGACATCGTCGGCGGTGGCGCGACGGCCGTGCTCGGCACCGCCCAGCGGGGTTGAGAGCCCTCGACGACGCCCGTCTCCGGCTGCGACGCCCCGGCAGGAAGACGATGCCCTTTTAACCTGCGCGAGGGAACCAAGATGCAATGACGACGATGTACGACGTTCCGGCCGACGACCTCATCGAGGCCGTCGCCGCCGAACTCGAGGATCGACTCGACGAGCCCGAGTGGCTCGAATTCAGCAAGACAGGCGTCAACCGCGAGCTCCCGCCGGAGCAGGAGGACTTCTGGGCCGTCCGCTCGGCCTCGCTCCTCCGCAAGGTCGCCGACACCGGCCCCGTCGGCGTCGACCGCCTCTCCACCGAGTACGGTGGATCGAAGAACGGTTCGAACCGCTACCGCGTCGCCACCGCCCACCGCACCAACGGCTCGAAGAAGGTCATCCGCGTCGCCCTCCAGCAGCTCGAGGAGGAGGACCTCGTCGAGACCGCCGACGGTGAGGGTCGCCGCATCACCGCCGAGGGGCGCAGCCTCCTCGACAACATCGCCGCCGACGTGATGGAAGAGCTCGACCGGCCGGAGCTCGAGCGCTACGCGTAACGACTGCGAACAGTCGAAACGATTTTCCTCCGCAATCGACAAACGGGTAGTATGAGCGGCAGTCCCGACGACGACGAACTCGAGAAGCTTCGAGAGAAGAAGATGGAGCAGCTGCGCGAACAGCAGGGCGGCGGTGCCGACGCCGAAGCCCAGGACGCCAGACGGGAGCAGGCCGAGGCACAGAAGCAGGCCCTCCTCCGGCAGTACCTCACCGACGGCGCCCGCAAGCGACTCAACTCCGTCCGGATGTCCAAACCCGACTTCGCCGAGCAGGTCGAACAGCAGGTCGTCGCCCTCGCACGGTCGGGCCGTATCCAGGGTCAGATCGACGAGGAGAAGATGAAGGACCTGCTCCGCGAACTCAAGCCGGACTCCCAGAGCTTCGATATCCGTCGGCGCTGATGCAACTGGGGCTGCTCTACAGCGGTGGCAAGGACTCCACGCTCGCCGCGCTGCTCTGTGACGAGTTCTACGACGTCACCCTCGTGACCGGCCACTTCGGCGTGACCGACGACTGGAAACACGCCCGCGACGCCGCCGAGGCGGTTGGCTTTCCCTTCGAGCGGCTCGAGCTCGACCGCGCGGCCGCGGAAGACGCCGTCACCCGGATGCGCGCCGACGGCTTCCCCCGCAACGGCATCCAGCAGGTCCACGAGCACGCGCTCGAGCGCCTCGCAGCCCAGGGCTTCGACGCCATCGCCGACGGCACCCGCCGTGACGACCGCGTCCCGACCATCTCCCGCGCGCAGGCCCAGAGCCTGGAGGACCGCCACGACGTGGACTACGTCGCGCCACTCTCGGGCTTCGGCCGCACCGCCGTCGACAGGATCGTCGAGTCCAAGCTCGCCGTGACGGTGGGGCCGAGCGAAGAGATCCGCCGCGCCGACTACGAGGCCGAACTGCGGCCGTTGCTCGCCGACGTCGCCGGGCCGGACGCCGTCGGCGAGGTGTTCCCCGACCACGACCAGACGTACGTCACCGGGACGGACTGAACCAGTTCGTGGTGCGGCGACGCCCGTCGGCCGGTGCGAACGCGGTCCGTGGCGTCCTGTCAGAGTTCAGCATTCCTGTAGATAATTTTGTGACTGCAAAGGCTTCGTTTCCGAATTAGGTACCCTTAACTGGCAAAAGCAACAATTTCTCATCGATGAGTAAGACAAACCAGGACTGGTGGCCGACCCTGCTCGACGTGGACATCCTCGACGACAACGCCCGTGAGCTCGGGCCCGCCGAGGAGTTCGACTACGCGGAGGCGTTCGAATCGCTGGACTTCGACGAGGTGAAAGCCGACATCGAGGCCGTACTGACGGACTCCAAGGACTGGTGGCCCGCCGACTACGGACACTACGGGCCGCTGATGATCCGGATGGCCTGGCACAGCGCCGGCACGTACCGAACCGTCGACGGCCGCGGCGGCGCGGCCGGCGGCCGACAGCGGTTCCCACCGCTGGACAGTTGGCCGGACAACGCGAACCTCGACAAGGCCCGCAGGCTGCTCTGGCCGGTGAAGCAGAAGTACGGCCGGAAGCTCTCGTGGGCTGACCTGCTCGTGCTGGCGGGCAACGTCTCCCTGGAGTCGATGGGCTTCGAGACGTTCGGCTTCGGCGGCGGCCGCGAGGACGCCTGGAAGGCGGACGAGGCCATCGACTGGGGGCCCGAGGAGGAGATGGAGACCTGGGACCGCTTCGACGAGGACGACTTCCTGCAGGAGCCACTCGGTGCCTCGGTCATGGGCCTCATCTACGTCAACCCCGAGGGCCCCGAGGGTGAGCCCGACCCCGAGTGGTCCGCCGACCGCATCCGCCAGACGTTCAGCCGGATGGCGATGAACGACGAGGAGACCGCCGCCCTCATCGCCGGCGGCCACACCTTCGGGAAGGTCCACGGGGCCGACGACCCCGAGGACGAGCACGGCTCGCCGCCCGCCGACGCGCCCATCGAGCAGCAGGGGCTCGGCTGGCAGGTCGAGGGTGCCGACGGCCCCGTCAAGGGGAGCGAGATGATCACCAGCGGTATCGAGGGTCCCTGGACGCAGAACCCAATCTCCTGGGACATGGGCTACCTCGACAACCTGCTGAACTACGAGTGGGAGCCCCACAAGGGCCCCGGCGGTGCCTGGCAGTGGAAGCCGGTCGACGAGGAGCTCGAGGACACCGTCCCGGCCGCCCACGACCCGTCCGAGACGGACACGCCGATGATGCTGACGACGGACGTCGCCCTCAAGCGGGACCCGGACTACCTGGAGATAATCGAGCGGTTCCACGAGAACCCCCAGGAGTTCCAGGAGGCCTTCGCGAAGGCCTGGTACAAGCTCATCCACCGCGACATGGGCCCGCCGCAGCGACTGCTCGGCCCGGAGGTGCCGGACGAGGAGATGCTCTGGCAGGACCCCCTCCCCGAGGCCGACCACGAGCCGATCGGCGACGAGGAGGCCGCCCAGCTCAAGACGGAGCTACTCGACTCCGACCTCTCCGTCTCGCAGCTGGTCAAGACCGCGTGGGCGTCGGCGTCGACGTACCGCGACAGCGACAAGCGCGGCGGCGCGAACGGCGCGCGCATCCGCCTCGAACCCCAGAGGAGCTGGGCGGTCAACGAGCCCGAGGCGCTCGAGACCGTGCTGGAGACCCTCGAGGGGATACAGGCCGAGTTCAACGACTCGCGCTCGGACGGTACGCGTGTCTCCCTGGCCGACCTCATCGTGCTCGGCGGCAACGCGGCGGTCGAGCAGGCCGCGGCCGACGCCGGCTACGACGTCGAGGTCCCGTTCGACCCCGGCCGGACGGACGCCCGGCCCGAGCAGACCGACGTCGAGTCGTTCCAGGCGCTCAAGCCGAAGGCCGACGGGTTCCGCAACTACTACGGCGACGAGGCCGAGCGCGACCCGGAGGACATCCTGGTCGACAGGGCGGACCTGCTGAACCTGACGGCGCCCGAGATGACGGTGCTCGTCGGCGGCCTGCGCACGCTCGGGGCGACCTACCAGGACACCGACCACGGCGTGTTCACCGACCAGACGGAGACGCTGACCAACGACTTCTTCGCCACCCTGCTGGGCGAGGACGTCGACTGGGAGCCCGTCTCCGATGAACGGCTGGCGTTCGAGGGCTACGACCGCGAGACCGGCGAGCTGGAGTGGACGGCGAGCCGCGTCGACCTCGTCTTCGGCTCGAACGCCCGGCTCCGCGCGCTCTCGGAGTTCTACGGTGCCGACGACGGCGAGGAGCAGTTCGTCGAGGACTTCGTCGACGCGTGGAGCAAGGTCATGCGGCTCGACCGCTTCGACCTCGAGTGATCGGTCGGTAGCTCTCAGACCCGGTTCCTTCTTCTCGACCGACGACAGCCGCGAGCGTGCTCAGCTCAGCAGCGTCGTCGTCATCGACGCCACGTCGGGCGCGGGCGCGTCGGCGAACTCGGGCCGGGCGAGCTCGAAGCAGTCGGCCTTCAGCACGCCGGCGGCGGCGAGTTCGTCGCGGCGGTTCGCGACCGTCGCGGGGCTGGCGATGCCGTTGGTCGCCGCCCAGTACTCGACGGTGGCGACGTCCATGTCGGCGCGGGCGGCGGCGACGAGCGCGACCGTGACCACGTCGGGGCCGGGGCCGTCGCCGCGGACGGTCGTCATCGCGTCGTAGAGGGATTCGAACTCCGCGGCGGTCGGCTCGCCGAGGCACGCCACGAGCGAGTCGGTCAGGTCGGCCAGCGTCTCCGGGTCGTCGACGGCGGTGCGTCCGGGGACCGGCAGCCCGAGGCGGACGTAGGCGGCGCGGGCGATGAGCACCGCGGCGACGCCGTAGGTGCCGGCGAAGAGGGCCTTCAGGGAGGGGGCGAGCGCGGTCTCGACGACGAGGTAGCCGGTCAGCACCGCGGCCAGCACGAGCGCGAGGAGTTCGAGCGCGACGATGGCGAGGTTGGCGGCGGTGTCACGGTCGAGCGGCCCGCCCGGGGTCCGGAACCGAGCGTCGGTGACCAGCTGGTCGTGGCCGCCCGTCGCGGTGAGTCGGCCGCGCCAGAGCTGGACGAGGCCGACGGCGAGCAGGCCACACAGTCCCGCAGCGACGACCGGCACCCACATCACGGCTATCCGGTCGCGCTACTGGGACTATACGCTTGTGGCCGTGGCCACCGGTGATGCCCGGCCGTCCCGTCGCCGGGTCAGTCGTCGTCGTAGTCGAACGAGCGGTCGGTGTCGCGGAGGATGAACGGGCCGATGGAGAGGGTGCGCTTCGCGACGGTCGCGACGCGCAGCACGTAGGCGAGCAGGATGGCGAAGGGCGCGACGGAGAGGGTGCTGGCGAGGGCGTAGACGAGCAGGACGTGGGCGACGCCGAAGGTCGACCCGGCGAACGCGGGCGAGGTGGGGTCGAAGAAGGAGAGCATCGCGATGGCGACGAGCAGGGCTGGCACCGCGGTGTAGCTGATGGCCCGCGAGAGGTCGACGAGCTCCCACTGGAAGTACAGCGTCTTGACGTGCTCCCGGGCGGGGCCGAACAGCGAGAGGAGGTCGACGAGCTCGTCGAGTGTCGCCGCCGCGTCGTCCGACAGCTCCTCACCGTGCTCCGCACGGAGGCGCTTCGCCGCGTAGAGCTTCCAGGAGTAGTTGAAGTCGAGCGCGGCAGCGACGACGTCGAAGTCACCGAACTCGGTGCCCGACAGCTCGTCGCTCACGGCGGCGTTCGTCTGCACCGCGTCCGTCAGTGACTCGATGTGACCAACCGCCTCGCCGTCCGCCGCTGCGCTCTCGGCGAGGTCGGCCGCACGCTCGTCGGCGGCGTCGAGCATCGCCTTCAGGAACGCGGCGGGGTCCGCCGGTGCGACGGGGACGCCGACCACGTCGGCGACGTCCTCCCGGAACGTCGTCGCGCCCGCCATGCGCTCGCGCTGGTCGCCCGCCGGGCCCAGCTCCTGTGAGAGCACGAGCTGGTTGAGCGTCAGCACGAGCGTGACGCCGGTGACGATGGCGGTGACGTGCGCCTGGAACAGCGTCTCGACGGGGTCACCCGCGGTGAGGCGTGCCACCCCGTCGACGGCGAGGCCGGCGGCGAGCGTGCCCAGGAACACGAACGTCAGGATGCCCGCCGCGACGAGCCACCGGTTCGCGTCGAGCAGGAGTCGCAGCTTCCAGCTCGACTCCTGGGCGCGGCTGCGCATGGTGTCGTCGCTCGCGCCGTCGGCTTCGTCCATACCGCGAGCGACGGTGAAGACGGTGAAAAACGTGTGGCCGAACCCCGTAGGCTGCCCTGTCCCGGGCTGGCAGGGCTGTGGGTCCGGGAACGCGGCCGCAGAATGGGAACTGTCGGTGGGCCGTTACGCGTCCGAGTTCTTCCCCTCTTCCTCCTCGAGCTCCTCCAGGTCGGCCTCGACGGCCTCGTCGCCGGAGCCGCCGGCCTCGGCGGCGTCCATCTCGGCCTCGAGCTCCTCTAAGTCCGCGGACACCTCCTCGTTACTGCTCGTCTCCTCGGCGGACTCGGCCTCGGCGGAGCCGCCGCCCTTGCCCATGTCGGTCTTGAGGGTGTCGAGTTCGGCTTCGACGCCGCTGGACGCGCCGAGCTCCTCGAGCTCTCGGTCGATGGAGTCCTTGTCCGAGAGCACGTCGTCGAACGCGCCATCGTCGTAGAGCTCGTCCATGGCGGCCGCGCGGGCCTCCATGTCCTGCGTGCGCTCCTCGGCGCGCTCGATGGCCATCCCGACGTCGTCCATCTCGTCGCCGACGCCGGTCATGGCCTCGGAGACGCGGTTGCTCGCCTCGGCGGCCTCGTAGCGTGCCTTCATCGACTCCTTCTTCGTGCGGAACTCCTCGATGCGCTGCTGGAGGGTCTCCTTCTTGTCGACCAGCTGGTCCTGGGTGCCCTGGAGGCGCTCGATCTGTGCGTCGAGCTCCTCCATCTGGCGCATCTTCGTCTTCTTCTTCTCGAGCGCACGGCGCGCGAGGTCCTCGCGGTCCTGCCGGACGGCCTCGCGGGCCTGCCGGTTGTGCTTCTCGACGTCCTCCTCGAGCCGGCGCTTCTGCATCTCCAGACGCTTCTTCTGTGTCGTCAGGTCGGCGATGCCGCGCTTGACCTTCTGGAGCTGGTCGCGCATCTGCTCGTAGGAGTAATCGAGCGTCTCCGTCGGGTCCTCGGCCCGGTTCAACAACGAGTTGATCTTCGACTTGAGGACGTACGACGTCCGCGATAGTATTCCCATGTTGCATTATTTCACTCCGTGAACTTAAAAACGTCACTCTCCGAAGGTGTACGTGTGACAGCCGATACAGTTCTCGTACCGGGGGTCAGGGACGTCCGCGCGAGTCTCGACGAATCGCAACGGGACGCCGACGCCTGCGTCGTCGCGTGTCCGCCACACCCACAGCATCGCGGCCACCGCGGCGACAAGCGCCTCGTCACCGTCGCCGACGCACTGACAGCGGGCGGCGTCGACTGCCTGCGCATCGACTACGGCGACTGGGACGAGGGCTACGGCGAGCGCGAGGACGTGCGCAACGCGGTGCGCTGGGCGGCCGAGCGATACGACCGCGTCGGCCTCTTCGGCTTCAGCTTCGGCGGCTGTCTCGCCATCCTCGCCGCCGCGAGCGTCGACGCGCCCGTCACCGCGGTCAGCGCGCTCGCACCCGCCGACCGGCTCGCCGACGACCTCGACGCGGTCGCAGCCCTGGAGGACCTCGACTCCCCTGCCCAGATCTGTTACGGCGAGCGGGACGACGTCGTGAACTGGGAGCGAATCGTCGAGCGTGCCGAGGAACTGGGCGTCGAGACGGTCCGTTTCGGCGCGGACCACTTCTTCGTCGGGCAGCACGAGAAGGTCGGCGACGCGGTGTCGGCGTTCCTGCTGCGGACGGTCTGAGTCACTCGCCCGCCGGGACGCTCGACGGGTCCGCGACGGGGAACAGCTCGTCGACACGTGCGAGGGTCGCGTCGAGGTCGCCCGAGTTGTCGACCACGGCGTGCTCGCACTCGATGGGGTCGAACAGCTCGCGGAACCGCGAGTGCAGGTCCGGGTCGGCGTCGCTCTCGTCGTCGGTGCGCTCGCGGATGCGCCGGCGGGCGACGGCCTCGTCGCACTCGACCTTCACGAGCCGGAAGTCGACGCCGAGCTCCGCCGCGAGGTCGACGACGTCCCCGCGGAAGCGTGCCTCCTTGAACGTCCCGTCGAGCACCGCTGTCCCGCCGGCTTCGACGACCTCGCGGCCGCGGCCGAGCAGTTCGCCGTACACCGCGAGCTTCTCGGCTTCGGTGTAGTCGGGGTCGGGGAAGAGGTCCTTGCGCACCACGTCGGTCCGGACGAGCCGGCCATCGACGCGGTCGGCCACCGCCTCGGCGATGGTCGTCTTGCCCGCACCGGGCAGGCCACAGACGACTAACAACATCGGCCACCGTTCCGTCGTGTGGCCGCGGTGGTCGCCCGCGAGCGTACGTCGGTTCGTCGGTCGGCCCATCCGTGTCCGGCGGTCGCCCCGTGCCCGGCCGTCATTGGGAGACAGACGACACCGAGCGCACATGAAACTGTGGAATCCGTCGCGGGAGGGGGCGTTCAGGCGCTGTAGATACTGGCGTAGGCGTCCGCGAACTGCTTCGAGAACACCGTGCCGAGGTACTTGATCTTCACCGGCGTGACGACGACGGTGATGAGCTGGACGACCGGGATGAGCGCGATGACCACCGAGATGGCGAAGGCGATTCCCCCGACGATGGTCACCTTCACCCAGGCGACGAACCACGTGCCACTGACGAGCACGCGCGCCAGCTTCGGGGAGAACCCGGACAGCATCGACCCGGTCTCGGCGAATCGCGCCAGCCCCGCCGAGCCCGCGTAGCCGAACAGCGCGGTCAGCGCGAACCAGATGACGAGCCCGGTGAGCAGGCTCCCGAGCCCCTCCTGGAAGTTCCCGTTCAGGATCGCTGAGATGCTGCCCAGCACGAACACGACGAAGGCGATGATGGGGATGATGCCGTAGACGGTGCCGATGACGGAGCCCTTGATGCCGTCGACCAGGAGGTCGCCGGGGTCCGCGAACGACGGAGGCTCGGGGTCGCCCTCGAGTCGTTGCCGCATCACGCGGACGTAGTACCCCGTCAGCAGCCAGCCCGGGACGACGAGGAACGTCAGGTACTCCAGCACCGTCCCGACCGCGATGGTCTTCCACCACCCCTCCTCGTTCATCGGATACTTCATGTCGGTGCCGAGGCTGTCCGGCCCCCGCGTGTCTGGGTGGTGGCCCCCCGAGTCCTCCACACCGCCGGTCGCCGCCCGGACGTTCGACCCGCCGCCGCGGTCCGGACGTGACGGGTCGCCGTTACGCGGTCCCGCGCCCGTCGCGGTACCGTGTTCGCGCGCTGGCCCCCGGTCGTCGACCGCGGGCTCCGCTCGCGTCGTCGTCCCGCCAGCGCTCGTCTCCTCACCGGGTGGTGGCCCGCGTTGGCCTCGGCGGTCGGTCTCCGGGTGGCCACCACCGGTCGATGCCGGCCGCCTGTCGGAGCGCTGGTCACGCCGCTCGTCGCGGCGAGGCGGCTCGTCGCGTGGGTCCCGCTCACCCTGGCTCGGGGCCGGCTCCGGGTCGCGGCGGCCCGACCGGGCGTCGTCCTCGCGCGGGTGGCCGTCGGCACCGCGGTCTCGCCCTCGACGGTCGTCGTCGCGGCGGCGGTCGTCACGACTGCGGTCGTCTCCCCGCTGCCGACCACTGGGGCCGTCGTCAGGGGAACCGCCGTCGTGGGGAGCGTACCGGTCGTCGCGCCGCTCGCCCTCGGGTCGCCCGTCGGGCTGTCGTCCCCGGTCGTCGCCGCGGCGGCCCCGGTCAGCCGTCCCGCCTCGCTCGGACCGTGCGTCGGCCCCGCGGCCGCGAGAGTCCGACCGCTCGTTCCCCGGCCCGTCCCGACCGTCAGCGGGTCGACTCCGTGACCGTCGCTCCGACTGGTCCGACCCGTCGTCGGTGCCGCGCCGCCGCGACGACCCGTCCCGACCTGCCCGCCGCCGGTCCGTGGCGGCCGACGACCGACCGTCATCCCGTTCTCGCCGGCTGCGTTTCGAGTCCGGCGACGTCTTCCCGGTCTGGTCGACCCCACAGCGTGGACAGATGTCCGTCGACGGGTCGAGGCTCACGCCGCAGTTGCGGCAGTCGCGCTGGCCTCCGCCGGCGTCCTGCGAGCGCCCGTCGCCCGCCTGCCGACGGGTCGACCGTGTCGTCCCGTCCCGCCCGTCGCCGCCACGCTCGCGGCCGGTCGTCCCCGACGGTCTGTCGCTCGTCCGTCCGCGCCCGCCGGCCGCCTGTTCGACCCCACAGCGGGGACAGACGTCCGTGGACGGGTCGAGACTCGCACCACAGTTCGTACATTCGCGACGCCCCCCGTCCGTCCGACGCTCCCCGTTGTTCTCGCTCGGTGACATTCGCAACTGATTGCCACTGCGCGAAGCGGTCACTTGGGCGTACTGGCCGTTCGGTCCTCAGGCATGGGGCGCGACCGCACCCTGGGCCTGCTTCCGCTCGTCGAACGTCACCAGGTCTGCCCCGAGGTCCGCCGCCATCGCGAGCAGCGTCCAGTCGTTGTTCGACAGCTCCTCGCCACGGTCCGTGCCGTCCCGCATCGCCTTCGCCAGCCCGAAGTCGTCCATGTCTGCCTCGTACACGTCCGCGCCGTCCACGATGTCCTCGCAGGCGTCACGCACGGCCGCCGCGTCCATTCCCGCCTCGTCGACGAGGATGGCCTGCAGTTCCAGCATCGTCAGCGTCGACGTGGCGAACTCCTCGTCCCGGTTCAGGAACTCGCGGGCCACCTCACCGTGTTCGCCGTCGGCGACGAGCGCGGCGAGGAACACGTCCGTGTCGACGACGACTGTCATCGTCGCTCCTCCCCGACCGCCTCGACCGCGTCGATGTCGGCGTCACTGAAACGGCCGAACAGGCTGTCCCCGAGTCGCTCGGCTGGCGTGGCGTCGTCGTCGGCTGAATCGTCCATGCACGCCGTGGGCGGGCGGAGGGAGTAAAACGTTCGGCTCCAGGTATCGACGCACGCTGGGCACAAGGTTGAATCACCCACGTCAACGTTATCGACCGTGAATCGACGGACCTACCTCGCCACCCTTGGGCTCACCCCGCTCGGTGCGACCGCCGGCTGTGCGACGATTCAGGCGGGACTGAACGGGGCGCAGGCATCAGTGAACTTCGAGTTCCCGGACGGCATCGACGCCGACGGCGTCACCGCACCGAATGACGTGTTCGAAGGGCACGTCGTCGCACTGGCGGGGACCACCTATACGTCGGAGTTCCGCGAACAGATCGGCATCAACGAGGGCGTGATGTACGGTGGCGGCACCGACCAGTTCCAGCGGTGGGAACTCGACCTGCCGCAAACGCTGTACTCGACGTTCTACATGGAGGACGACCTGTTCTTCGCTGGCACGGACGAGGGGACAGATGAACAGTCTCGACTGGCCGTCGGCGGCCGGGAAAGTCTGGTCACGGACCACCTCGGCGACACCGTGGGAATCCCGTTCTACGAGGTACTCGACCTGCCGTGGGGTGAGGCGAACGTCGAGGTACAGACCGACCGGGGGCCGGAGGTGGCGGTCTTCCGGCTGGAGGACGTCGGGGAGCGACTGGCCCCGAACGTCTCCAGCGTCGGCCACCTCGAACTCGCCATCGACACCGACGGCGTCATCAGACGGATCGACGCCGACTACCACGATGGTGGTAGCGTCCACAGGGTCTACGAGTTCAGCCTCGAACGGGGGACTGAACCCCCGCCGGAGCGGTCCGGCCGCCCGGCCGTCGTCCAGGAGTACCCCACGTTCGACGTGGACTGGCGAAACGACGACCGGGTGCTCGCGGTGACGAACACCGGCGGCTCTCCGGTCGACGGGGAGCGGCCGTACGGCATCCTGAACGCGATGGAGCTGGGGTTGGAGAACCCGCCAGCGTGGGGCTTCCAGGTCGACTGGCAGTCGATGGAGCGGCTCGATCCCGGACAGACCGCGTACCTCTATGCCGACACCGACGACAGCGTGACGCTCGCGGCCACACCGCCGGACAACGCGGACTCATTCCCCGTTCTCCGTGGCGAAGCAGTGCCGAGCTTCCTGTACCGTTACGAACGGGTGAACGCCGTCGGGCCGTTCGAGATGGTGTACGAGACTCGCTGTGACGGGCTTGACTGCTGAGGCACGCCGTCACGTCCATCGGTCGTTGTTTGGCGTGCGCTCGCTCTCACTGCCGTGGCACCAGCGCGAAACGCGTCGCTCTGTGGCGGAGAATGCGGGAAAAGTGGGCCGGCGCGACGTGGATTCTCGCCGGATTTGCGGGGTCTCGTGGGTGTCTATCGGGCGAATCATCTCAGTAGTCTCTCTCTTCGATTTCATCGGTGGGGTTGAGGTCCTCGACGAGCGGGCGACGACGCTTCTCCATGCGGTCACGGAGTCGCCGCTGTCGCTCTCGGGGGTCGGCATGGTCGTAGTGCTGTTCTATCGTCTTCACCGCCGCGTTGACCCGCTCGGCCACGTCCTCGGGCGGCCAACCGAGGTTCAGCATGTGCGTGATGGCTCCCGTCCGTATCTGGTGCGGTGACCGGCTCGACGGGCACTTGCTCGCGTGGTTGCGCTCCACCCATCCGCAGGTGGGCCGCTCCTTTCCGTGCGGGCAAACCGTGTGTAGGCACGGTTGGGTCGCCATGTAGCTCCAGACCCGGATGGTGTTCGTCGTCGGACGGCCCGCCGCGCTCGCCAGGAGGGGCTGGCGGCCGCTCTCGTCGTGTACGTCGTACCGGTAGTCGTCGATGTACGTCTGGAGCACCTCGGCCGTCTCGCGCGGGATGACGACCGGACGCTGGCCCGCGCGCTTGTTCTTCAGCGGGGTCCCCGACTCGGGTCGGTGGAGGAAGTGAATCCACGGGTCATCGTCGAGGTACACGTCGCGGATGTCGAGCGCGCGGAGTCCGCCCTGTCGCGCGCCCGTGGTCCAGGCGAGTTCTAGGTAGGCGTGGGCGCGGGTGCCGTAGTCCTTCTCGCTGTTCCGGTAGTACTCCAGCAGCGCGAGCGCGTCGTCGGTCGCCAGCTTCGTATCGTTCGTGCGGTCCTCGGGGTCGAGGTTCGGCACACGGACCTTCTCGTGAAGGTCCTCATCGACCGCCTCGATGTTCTCGAGGAACTCGACGAACTTCCGAAGCGTGTGCATCTCGCCTTCCAGGGTGGCCGGGGCGATCTCCGAGCTGCGTAGCTCGTAGTACTCGTCGATGTCGTACCCCCTGAGTTGACCGACTTCGGTGATGCCGACGCTCTCGCACCACTCGACGAAGAGCTTCAGGCGGTACCGCCAGCCCTTGATGCTCTTGTCCGTCGAGTCGGGGCGTCGACGACGAAGGTACCGCTCGGCGGCTTCCCGCGCTGGGAGTTCCGACGGGTCGGGTCGGTCTCTCCGACTCACTTTTCCTCACCTTCGCCTGTCGACACGCAGTCGGGACAGAACGGGAGACAGGCTCCGTGTGCGTTCACCCGTTGGAACGTCGCCGTTGTAATCGGTTGGAGTTCGTCACAGCCCGTGCAGATGAACGTCGGCCCTCTCTGAGCGTCCGGGTCAGCGTGGACTTCCGCCGGAGCAACCTCTGTATTTCTCCAACCATTGCCGGACTGGATGGTGGATAGAATACCTTCACCTCGTCGGTGCGCGTTTAGTCGCTCACCACAGTCACGACAGACTGGTTCGCTCTGGGCTGGTGGGTGACCAGCATTGTCGATGTACCTGCGGACCGCATTGGGGCTGTAGAGCGCGGCGTGGCCTTCAGCCGGTGCGCCGCAGAAGTAACACGACTCGCCGGTTTGCTCGTCACCCCCGACGAGAGCGTCAGCTAGTCGGTTGTCGGTACTGTTTTCGGCGGCCGGTACATCGTCGCTCGTGCGGGGTCTAGGCCCCGTAAGGGTTCCAGCTTGCATGGTCGCTCTGGAACCATCTTCGGGCCGCGCTGCAACGCGGCCCGGTCTTCACACGTCCAATAGAGTCATCAACGTCCTGCGATGGTCCCGCGACTCGAACAATGTATGCGCTATTCAAAAATGTATCGCTGATTCTCTAACAACTCAAAGATGAACAAATGAATATACACGAACCCATTACTTATGCAAGAGTGTATAGCCTATTAATGCGTCACTCGGGGACCTGGATGACCGTGTGGGACGACCGAATATTGGAGTACATTCGTGAGAAGGAAGGAGCAGCGGTTGGGGAAATCAGCGACTCCGAGGGGGTCCGTGTTTCCCAGCCGACGGTTTCCCGACGATGCCAGAAGCTCGCAGAACATGGGCTTCTGACTCCCCTCGGAAACGGGGTCTACGTCATCACTGACGAAGGAATAGCGTACCTCGATGAAGAGTACGATGCAGAAGCAGGAGCGTATATGAACGCAGGTGAGCAGAATGGTCCGACGGCTAGCGGTCAAGAGAAAACTAACGGATGAGTCAACGCCTCCCCGCCCACTGGATGGTCCCTCTGGATGAACGGATTATCGAATACCTCGACGCTGAGCGACTAGCGAATCCCAGCTTGATGGAAAAGGAGATGAATTTCGATGCCAGCGAAAATCGAATCAGAGAACGCTGTAAGTTGCTGACGTATGCCGGATTCATCGCACCGACTCACAAGGATCTCTACGAAGTCACAACTTGGGGTCAGCTGTATCTTGAGGGCGAGATTGATGCTGCACACCAGCCATCTCCAACTCCGGATAGCGCCCTGAAAGGATAACGTAGTAAGTGCCTGAGCCGGCCAAATATTTCTCTGCTAGACATATTTATACTGCCAGACTAGAGCGCTAGCGCGCTAGATGGCACGGGAAGATACTGACCTACCCTTCGGAGATGCCTTCGGACCGAACCAGCTCGAGACAGGTGACGAGAGGGAGGAACTTGCTGTCGTTCTCGAACTGATTGAGAAATACGAGGGTGATGAAGACGGGTTCGACGAGGCGATTATTGAAACGTTCTTTCCGGACGATGATGGAACACGAGCGAAAAACGTACGTCTCGGTGTAAAGCCTAGTGGCTACGGTATCACCGACGAGGATTTCAAGTTCACAGATCTCGGCGAGGAACTCTACAAACTTCGAGATGAGCCTCAGAAGCTCTATGACCGATTTGCACGCCACATCCTTCGAAACCTTCACGGGCAGAAGGGAATCGAGATCGTCGAAGATCTCCGTGCGCAGGGTAAGAGTCCGGTGAACAAGAATCTCAAGCAAGAGTTTCGTGACCAGTACGGGTTCCACATTGACCGAACGTCGAACCACTGGTCGCAGATGCGGGGCTGGTTGTCGAAAGCCGGTGTTGTCAACACAGGAACCCACCACTACGAGATTGACCACGGTCGAATCAACGAGCTTACCGGGGCCGATTCAGAGACTATTCTTGAACTCGATGACCTAGAAGACGAACAACAGGCATTCCTTCGTGCCCTTGCCATCGTAGACCCGAACAAGCCGATCAAGAACGTCTACATACGGGAAATCGCTGAGGAAGCCTACGGGGTCGAAATTACTCAAAGCGGCATCAAGAACAGTATGCTCGAACCACTCGAAGAAGCGGGCTATATCGAGTGGGAACACGTCTCCGGGAAACCGAACCTGATTGAACCGACCGACAAGTTCGAGGCTGAAGTTCTGAAACCCATCTTGGATGACCTTGCAGAACGGACCGGTGCGCCTCGGAGTGTTCTCAGGAAGTCCTACACAGAACTACTCGACGAGATGGATAGCGACAACACCTACGACAAGGGTGTTGCGCTCGAAACGCTGGCCGTGAAACTCGGGCGGACGCTTGGGCTGGAGTTCGTCGGCTGGCGCGTCCGTGGGAGAAAAACGGGCGGTTCTGAGGTAGACGTGATTTTCGACGATCTCGGTCCGCTCTACAACCGGGTTCAGATTCAGTGTAAGAACGTACAAAAGCAACTGAGTTCGAAACACGTCGCCAGGGAAGTCGGAATCTCGCGGATGCTCCAGACGAACACGATTCTTATGATCGCCCGTGAGGGCCTCAGCAATGATGCCCGGCAGTTTGCTAACCGGGTCATGCAGCATGAGAATCTGGCAATCGTGTTTATTGAAGGGAAAGATATTGAGCGACTGGACCAAGACCCGAGTCACTTGATTGACGCCCTGGAAAGCGAATCGGCCCGAATCAGGCGTATCAAGCGTCTCGGGGGCCGGGAGGGTGTCGAGGAAGATGAGGAAACGACGCTCCAAGAGCGAGAAGATGAAGCGTTGGAAAAGTTCAGTGACGAGATCGAAGAAGCGAGAAGTGAACCCACAGACACGACGCTAACTGAGTTCGATACCGACGGTTAGTCGTCGGTCGGCTCAATCTCCGCAAAATCTTCGAGGCCACTCTGGTCTTCATCGAGCGCCTTGTCGATCTCCTCCATCGAGAGGAAGCGGAGTTCGGATGTCTGGATATACTTTTCTTGCTGCTCGAATGCTAGCCAGTTACGACCGAATCGCTCCGCAATTTCACCGGTCATGTTCGAGCCGCCGAAGATGTCGAGAACGACCGGCTCCTCTTCATCTTCGTCGTAGGGCGGATTCGGAGTGAGGAACTGGATGAAGAATTCAGGGATGTCTCGCGGGAAGCGAGCCGGGTGGGGGTCGATGTCGAGCTTTCTGCAGGCTTTCAGATAGTGCGTGTTTGAGGCCGTATTCGCAGCTTCAATGAGGTTCGGGGGAATCGATCCGTTCTCCTTCGGGTCATCGAACTTGTCGCTGATATCGTGGCCCGATGGACGTTCTTTGTCCTTGTAACCGTCCTCCATGAGCTTCTTTTGAGAGTCGCTATACTCACGGAGAACACGGGTATTGTCTGCCTCAGGTCGCTCCGTCTTCGAGAGCCACCAGACGTGGTTGACCGCGTCAGTCACGCGAATCCGCTCAATAGTGACCCACTGAGCGGGGGTCGGGAGCTTCGCAGGGTTGTACCAGTAGAAGTCCTGTGCGAGATTGAACGGTCCGTCCGAGCCTGCGAGCTCCGTCAGAAGCTCGAAGTGGTACGTTGAACGAACAGGCTTCCCCTTCTCCCAGCCACCACCGATGTCGATAACGAAACTGCCGTGGGGCTTGAGAACACGTTTGACTCGCTCGGCGAAGCCCTCGACGAACCAGTCATTGTAGCTGTCGATGTCCTTGTTTCCGTATTCCTTCTTCCTTTTCAGAGCGAAGGGGGGAGAGGTAACGACGAGATCGACACTCTCGTCAGGGAGTTCTTCGAGTAACTCACGGCTGTCGCCGTGGTACGCAGCACCATCAGATGTCGTGTAGTAGGGCTCTGAATCCATCAGCCCCGCGACTTTGGGTTCCTCCTTCATGCGTCGTTGGCTGGTGTATTCAGGGTCCAACACTGACTTAAGACTTGTACTTCGTAGGTTGGGGTCCATTGTTCGTGCCTCAGGCTACTGTGGCCCCGCTCTGCCGTTTGAACTTCAGGGTCTTCGCTACTCATAACTGGATTTTGCTCATAGTTTGAATCACGTTTTCCTCGGTCGGAGCGGCCAGATACGGTTCTATCGCGTCGTAGCTGCTCCACCCACCGAGGGCCATGACGATGCGTGGACTCACGTTCTCCTCAACGAGCAGGTTATTCGCCCAGCAACGTCGAAGATCGTGCGTCGACACGCGCCGGTAATCCTCGTCGCCGGTCTCCTTGACCGCGCCCTCGGCGGCCTGCTCGACCCAGTACTGTAGCGTGCGCTTGCCTCGGTCGATGAGCACTTGGTCATCGTCGACGTCGTGCTGCTGGCAGTACCGGTTCACCAGTGCCTCCAG
Organism: Haloarchaeobius iranensis; assembly: GCF_900103505.1. Taxonomy (GTDB): domain Archaea; phylum Halobacteriota; class Halobacteria; order Halobacteriales; family Natrialbaceae; genus Haloarchaeobius; species Haloarchaeobius iranensis. The sequence continues at coordinate 2,039 of NZ_FNIA01000023.1, read as the reverse complement.
CTCGCGCGGAAGCCATGTCTCGCGGTGCTTCCCGCCATCGTACTCGCCTGTGGTGTCCTTGCCGGAGACGATTTCGAGGTCATAGTGGGTGCCGTCGGACTTCCGCGAGATGTGCTCGGGCTTCACATCGAGCACCTCTGCGACTCGAAGGCCACAGTCGCCCATCAGTCGAATGGCGATCTCTCGCTGGAAGGTATCTGCAGCGCGGGGCAACTCGTGATACTCGTCGCGGGTCATCCACACAGTGAACGACCCATCCTTGTTTCTCTCACTCCGCATTGCACACCTCTCTAGAATTTCATGCACCTAGAGTGTTCCCCTGTTGACCGGGGGTTCTTGTGAGAAGCCGGATTTCGGTCGAATCAGCCCCACCCGAAGGATAGCGTTGCACCCTTCTACAAAAGCATGAAAGCTGGTATTCGAACTCTCTATCTTTGAGCTCCGAATCAGACCGGTTAGCCCGGTTGAGATCTATACCGATTGAATACATCTATGAACCTCATTACAAGCAATTCGTAAAAAGAGAGCACTGAGTTATTGGTTTTGACCTTAGTGGGTGAACCAGTCCTACGTCAGCCAGTAACTATATGATGATGACCTAACCATTCGAGGTATGAAGAGAAGGGGGCTTCTCGTTACTTGTTTTTCAGCATCCGGAATCGCTTTGTTAGCCGGTTGTAGCAGTACCGGAGACGAAAATAGTACACCGGAAGCGAGCCCGACGTCGGAGGTAGGGGAACAGACACCGACAGAGGAACCGCCAACGACTGAGGACCAGAGTCCGACTGAGGAACAAACATCGACAGAGGAACCGACAACGACTGAGGAACCAACGACCGAAAACACAGAACTCGAAGATGATGCAGTAAGGGAATACAGAGCTGGGTACGATACTGAACAAGAAATTGATTCTATCGGTGACTCAGCAACTAGAGCTTTGAACGAACAGGAGTGGGCCGATGCGGAAAGACGCCTCGACAATGTTATCGAAGAATCACAAGATGCTATAGATTACTTCGAAGAAGCTGCCCGACTAGCAGAGCGGTCGCAACATAGCGAGGCCCAAAGCATAGGAGTTGAGGCATCGAATTACGTGGAAGAGATTTGGATTCCTTGGGCGCGGAATGGTCTTGATGCGATCGAGGCCCGCAGAAACGGAAATCGGGAGGCATTCGATGACGCTGAACAGAGAATGGGTGATATCGTTGATTATTCATTCGAAGATGAGGCCCCTGATATAGCTGACCCGATTGAATTCCGGGATGCTCTCGGTCTGTAGTTACTAAAACTTCTTTCTCGCCGTGTGAGATAGATTTGGAGTGACAGCCACAGAAGATTACATAGCGGTTCGACGTTACTGAGGGCGAAGATCAGGACTGTCGCATGGAATTGAATAAGCATGAAGCGAGAGAGGCGACCTTTGATTCAGGAGATTGCCGTCGTGAGCTGCCTGGTCAGTCGATGTGTGGGTGCGGCACGGAATAAACCAGAGAAACCGAAGCTACTGTGTAGATGTCTTCAGACTAGCATGACATGTGCATCTGTAGTTGGATTCTTGAGAATCCCGGTGCTATTGGGTTAGGGATTGATCTTATCGGGGCCTCGTTGATGGTTGGAAACAGATACTCCATTACTCGTCGACTCGGCCTTTGGCTCTCACCAGTACATGCCCGCATGATGAACTCATATCAAATCTCAGTACCTCACAAAGCCGGTTAGTTAGAACGTCTGCTTGCTGCGAATGTGCCTAGCAAACAGCAGCAAGCAGACAGTGAAATCCACGAAGACCAGCTCCTTAACTTCCTCGTCAATCGACTTGACGAGGAAGTCTCTCTGAACCTTGCCAACAACGCTGAAACCGATGCTAAGGACATTTACGAGGTCCTCGTCGGCGCAACCGCCGACGGGACCTCAATCTCGACGCTGTGCAACTCCAGCGAAGACTCGCCATCGGCAAACACGGTTCTCTACCACCTCCGGACGAAGTTCGAGCCCGAACGGCTCGAACAAGTCGCTAACACGCTTCTTCGCCGAGACAT
>NZ_FNIA01000010.1 GCF_900103505.1 Haloarchaeobius iranensis | reverse complement strand
GAGGCGAGCAGCGCGCCCCGGTAGCGGGGCGACTGCTGAGAGGCATCACTATCCTGCACCCCGATTTTCGCAACTCTCGTTGTCCTTCGAGAGCTGTATAGGCCAAGTTTCCTTGACCATGACCGGAGTCGTCGCCTCGACGAGCGCGAGTCGTCGTCGACGAACCGGAAGGGGGGCTTCCGGTTTGTCATTAGGATGTGTGGCTAAGGCGCACCTGTTGAAAGTACACAGCTACCCGTTGCGAAAGCCCACGGGAAACGCACCCGAAGGGGTGCGCGCGAAAATTTTTATTCCACGTCTGAGATCCGTTCGTAGTCTATCGACCGTGTTCCGAGACGAATGGATTCGTCATAGCAGTTGTAAATCTCCTTCTCGATCTGTCCACTACCTGAGGACGAACTGTAGTGAAGTTCGTGCCACCAGATGTGTTTCTTTATCTCTTCGTTTTGAAGACCTCTATTCCCAGTGAGTGTTTCGAAAATTAGCTCTACGGCCGGCAATTCATCAAGAGCCGGCATTGGTGGATGTGGATTCTCTGGGGTCGGGTACTCACTGGGGAACACGACAATATCAGGTATTACCTTTCCATCGTCGGTTACGGCGCCCGCTGGCTCGTCTCGAATAACCATCAATCCGGGCTCTTCGGAATTGTTGAATCCCCAGCGAACCGCCCGGTTTATCACTTCGTTCAGGCGGGAAGGCGGTGATTTCGTGTTTCTCGCGTTTCGCTCACTCCATAGAATCAATAGGTCCGTATTAGAGGGTACGAGCAGGTGACCGATACTTTGGCCTTCTCCGCCTTTGACATCCATCGCGAACGATTCGCCTGTGTCGCTCAGTGTTCCTTTGAAATCAATCCTCTCGCTCCCTCGTTGGTCCACGAAAGATAGCTTCCCGGCGTCTTGTGCGGGTTCAAGGAATATCTCACGAACAATATCCTCGTTATCTGCGCCGTGGCTTTGACGATACTTCCCGCCAAGAGAGAAGACTGCATCTCGAAGTTCTCGTTGATAATCCTGTGCGGAAATCGCCTCATCTTCAAATAGCTCCGGATGGTCGGAACCGAGATCTTCGATGATTCGCTTTACTTCCTCAATTTTCTCTTCCCGCTCTGTAGTGGCTAAATCAGTAAATCCCAGAACTTCAGTCCACGGGTCCTGACTACTATCCTCGTCGAGAGTTTGTTGTTCAGAATCGCGCACATCGATATGCCCGGACCGATGGACGATGTATCATAAATCCGTGACCACCTATGCATAGGTATATACCCAGGCTTTAATCCGACGACGAAAACCAGGGAGTCAATCAGAACTCTGCCAGAGATGACTGCTTTAACTCAGACAGGCGTTCGTCGATTACCTCCTTGAACTCGGAATTGATTTCATAGCCGATACAAGAGCGAGCTAAGTCAAGAGCGACATAGGCTGTTGTCCCCGATCCGAGGAACGGGTCAAGTACCACGTCACCCTCATCCGTCGAAAGGCGAACGATTCTCTCGATTAGTGACCGAGGATACGGCGCCTTGTGTAGCACATTTTGTCCTGCAGTCCCTCGCTTTACAGGGAATCTCCACAAGTTACCGAGCTTCTGGCCTTCCGAGATTGCAGGGTCCTCGTTACCGTTGTCGTGTTCAATATCTTGATTGAACTTATGATTTTGACTCTTCGACAAATAGAGTACGTACTCCTTTTTGTTCACCACGTTCCTATCTGTCATCCCAGCGATTGCTGTCGGTTTGTACCATGTCACTATGTCCTGCGGAATGAACCCGACTTCTTCGGCACGCTCGATTATATGATAAGGTAGCAGACGCATATCCCCCCGACCCATGACTGTATCAACGACAATCCACATGGTCCCATCTTCAGACAAGGTTTGATAACACTCCTCCCAGACACCCTGTAGACGGTCGTGGTAGATCTCATACGATTCGTCAGCGGTCCCGATTTGATTCTCATGACCGTAGTCTTTCAAGTCCCAGTAGGGTGGCGATGTGATCACCGCTTGAGCGGTGCCTGATTCTACGTCACTCATATCCTCGCTAGACTGCCACTTGACCTCCAGATTGGAGAACTTATCTAAGCTCATGCCTCTACCTCACTGGAAGGGATAGTCTCGAAACTTGCCTCGGAAACTTCACGGTCCATTTTCTCAATCACTTCGACGAGCTCCGAATCCAGGCCCACGGTGTGTACTCCCTCGTCTTCTGTGGTACTGACCCGAACTAACCTCTTCACAGCTTCAGGCATCGAAATCGGGTTTGTTTCATCGACTGACTGATCTTCTGAGTGTGTTCTGACTTCCTCCAACCAAACGTTTCCAGGATCTTTCCCGTTCTCATTATATCTGGTCACCTCTGTGTCGTGATACGCGCTGTTGCCCTTCTCCCGCTTGCCTCCCCATTCGTGCCCCTCGTACACGTGAGCTACCCGTATCTCGTCTTTGTAGAACTGATAGTCGTGTTTGTCCCGAACTAGCATCAGAATTTCGTCGTATGCGGGGTCCAAATCCGAATCTCGCTCAGACCAACGATGAACAGAAATGGTATTCTTTAGGGTGAATCCTGCTTTTTTCCGGGCGCGATCTGCCACGGCCATCGCAACAGGCCAAAGTCGGTCATTGTGGTATCTGTTTGGAGCGATAACCCACAGAACCTCTGTTGAATCCATGCGCTCGTAGAGCGGTTCCCAGAGCGAATCTATCGCATCTAGTAGTGCCTCTAGTGAATCTACGTCCTGGGTGAGTTGGGATAAGTCTATGAGTTGCATTCCGTTAGTGAGTCTATCTGGCCCCTGGGTACTTGAGTGCTGCATATTCAGTGGCTAGGCAGATACCTATGCATAGGTCTTTAGGTATGTATCTCTTTTCACCGGCCTAAACGAACTTGGTGGTAGATGGGTCTAACATTGACTGACGCCAAACGTCGGATTCTCTCTCGTCTTGATGAAGAGCCTGCTCACGGCTATATCCTTGCTAAAGAGTTGAGTGTCCAGGGGAGCACGATGTATGAGCACTTAGAAGAATTGGAAAATTCAGGATACATAAAAAGCTCCAAAAATGGCCGAAAGAAAGTATATCGGATAACAAAAAAAGCGGAGTTAGTTCTTGAAGCTGAGAGGGTTGATGAGTAGGAAAGGAGCTCGATCGCTTTCTAAATGCACCGGTCCTTTTATAAATATCTAAGCTCTGCCATACCGGAAATTCTTTTTAAATCGCCTCTGATTAACGAGTTAACATACTTGGCATGATGTCTCCAAAAATGCCGATTTTTCAGTGGGTCCAGTCCTTCGAAACGATTTGGAATAATTTGTTTCCACAATATTCTCGCCACTTGACCGGGCTGCTACTGCTCACATGTCTTTTTGTATCGATAATGGTCATGTGGGTCCTGTATAGGCGGGGGTGTCCAACCGCAGTAAAAATTACTGGATTCATCATTAATCGGGTCTACCTCGTTTGGCCGTCGTTCCCTTATTCACATTCTACTTGGGTTATAGGATTCATGAGCGTATTTTCATTTATCGTATTTTTACCATTCACTAATCGACTCGTAGTGAACGTAACTGCAGTATACGCAACGATACTGTTTCTCGAAGGGACCCTCCGTAAAAAAGTCCCCCTGCTAAGCGTTCAATTCGGTGAAAATCCGTCTTGGTCGAAAGAAGAAGACACAGATTTAGTTAACCGAGACGATGATTACGTCCTGAAACAGCAGGTAACGTTACGAAATTCTGGAGATGCTGACGCTGATAAGGTAACTATGAAGTGCCGCGTTGTTTCTTCTGAGTCGGGGATCACACAGGACTGGGAAAGGGTAGAGTTTGGTGGTGACGAAAGCTTCACTCTTGAGTCGGGCGGTGAAAAAAAGACAGAACTATTTTTAGATTCTTTTGATAACCACGAAAAGAAGAATTATTTAATTGAGGTGAGGGCAAAGCCAAACGTCCGCCAGGGTGACCTTGCGATTCGAAAGATCCATCATACGGTTCCGAAGGAAGCTGGTCAAGATTAGGCAAAAATATATTACCTCCCACTCAGAAATAGGGTCTACCTTGCCCGACGAATTTAGTGCCGACCCTACAAGAGAGTGGGACGTAAGTTTAAGCCAAAGACACGAAAAATTAGATCGGGAACTGGACGAAATGCTGGATACGTTCAGTGAGGGTGGAGGAGTTAATCCTGTTGCTGTTGTTGGTCCATACGGCGCTGGAAAGACTCAGTATTTGTATGAGGTCTGTCGGCGTGGATGGACGAAGGGTTTGCCTGCTCTTTATACGGATTTGAAAACGATTCTGGACGCACATGAGTCCAGCGAGCAGCCGATTACTAGTTGGTTAGAAGAAAAAATTGAAGAAGAGACCGATAAGATTATATCGGGAGATGATTCAGAGTGGCTTCCGGAATTTAGGACCACAGAACGGAAAAATGAGTTCTACGAATCATTTATCGATCAGTCAGACACCGTAGCTGATAAAAGAATTCTTTTGATTGATGAAGTAGAGCAAAAATATGAGAAACTGGATGACTATTTAGGCGTAGACGATGAGAATCCTCTCCGAGATATTTTGGATGGACTAACAGATGTTTTTCAAGTCTGGAGTTTTGGGTTAGTTTCGGCTTATGAGCTGATTGGCGAAGCAGATCGGCGTAGGTTTACTGAGGCTCGTATACCGATTACTGAACCAAGCACGGTTTGGACCCAACTGAATGAGAATAACCGACCCACAACCCTTACCAACGGTGTCTGGTGGTTAGCGCGTGGACGAGCTGGCTGGATATCGAATCATAGTAGCGATTTACCTGATATTGACGAGTGGGGTGAAGATGAATTCCTTCAATGGTTTAGTGAGGTGTCCAGTCATTCGTACTATGGAGCTGATGCAATAGCTTCGGTTTGGGCGGACGCTGGTGTTCCTGCTGAAAACCTGACTGATGCCAAACGTACTGTTCTGTTCGAGGAGCCACTATACGAGGATTGGGTGATTAGAGGAAACCCTACTATAATCCCAGTATCAAAAGCCCATAGCACCATACTAAACGCAATTCGCGAAAACCAATCGCTTAATCGCGATGTGATTGATGTAATTAGCAATAATCTTCAGAATGTATTAGAAGGTCTTTCACCTCCCTCTGGCTGGTTATACGAAGATGACGAGTTGGAGACTATGTTTCTCCCATCTAGTGCTTTCTCCAGGGAGGAGCATATGGAAGGTTTGATTAATACTGTATCTGATTTCATTTCCTCGTTTGAGAAGCGCGGCGACACCCGTAAGGACGCCACTCAAATCTTAAGTGATGTCTCGATACCAAATCTGACAAATACTTGGGCGAACCTCTACGATCCTCTCGAAAAAGTCAGCGACTACGACTTGGAGGTTTGGACAGTGAATCCCGAAGTCATTCGGGAAGCATATCCCCCGCTTGCACTAAATCCAGGCGAATTAACAGCTGCGAGTACTGAAGATTTACGAAAAGAGAACTCTGAACCGATCGAGTTTGACCCGGATATTTCCTTCACTGGGGGAGGTCTGAGAGTATGGCTTTGCCCTACTGACACAGCACTTCAATCGGTTTTCGATCAGCTCTCAGCCAAATCCGATGTAACAGAGACAACTGTGATTCTATGCCCGGATAGTGACGACTATTTCACAGCTCAAACACCGAATTTTGTTGAAGGTCTTATTGGCCACAAATTAGTCACTCTAGAGAAGGTGGGTGGAAAAAGACTTTGGGACTTTATTCTTCAATTAGATAATTACCTACAAGTACAAAATCATAGTGGCGTTCTTGGCGCTGAACTTATTGAGGATACAGTGATTCCCCAGACTGGAGACGACCAGAAGAGAAACACAATAAATGCTTTATTCGCCGATCTTGAACGTATCGGTAATCAAACGGCTAGAAGCGCAAAAACTTCGTTCACAAGTGCATTTACCCTAGAAGAGTCAGGGGGACTCATTTGGCAGGACTCCGATCTAGACAACCGCCTACCATATTATGGAACCAGCAGTTCGAGTGACTCACCAAAACATGGGTTAGAATACGGTCTGGTATTTGCTGAACGTACAATTGACCGAAACGTCCCCCACCAACAACTGATTTCCAATTTAGAGCAGGCTTATAATCAAAACTTTGCACCAGATACAAACTGGTTCCGTTCAGTATACTTCTTTAACCGTGTATTCGAGGGAAACAATGAGGGCATCCATGAGCGCGTGAGGAACGTCCGTTCGAAATATATGACTGAGGATGGTAAACTACGTCGTCCTGTATTACGGCTACAGCGGGCACTCTCATTTCTGTCAGATTTAAATAATGAGGGTCCACAGGAGGTGTACGAGAGATTAGCCCATATTAATAAAGATACATACTCGGAAGAGAAAGAATTGGCAGTGCTAACTGGTATTTCGACTGATAAAAGCCAAACAGAGGATCTCTTTCGTGGTTTACTTCTTGAATGGGCGCTGAAGCAGGATATTAATCTATTCTTGGATGATCTTGAGGATCTACAGAATGAACTTAGCAGATTAGATTCCAGAATAGATGATGTAACTGAGCAAATAGAGTTTCTCAATAAGAAGCTTCAGCCTCCATCTGACTTCGTGGATATTGAGAATATTAGGATTCAAGAGTCAAATATTACCTCGTATCGCGAAAACTTGCAGAATGTATATGAGGGTCTTAGTGAACTTGCTGGTGAGGTAGAAGACCATCCACAACTTGCTGCGGCAGTGGTTGTGCTCTGGAGTGTCACAGACCGGTACAAAGACGTCATGCAAGGTGTAATTGAAGGATTCCAGGACCATTTGGGTGAGATTGATTTATACTCTAACGTAAACGAGCTAAAAGATGAATATAGCTCTCTTCGAACGTGGGTGAATTCGACTTCACTCCTTGAACAGACACAAGTTGATCAGTCTGAGTTACAATCGATAATTGATGAATTGGGTCGGATTATCTTTGATTATCCGACTCGGTTGAATTCTTCAGAGGTACCAGTCGAACGCGCCGAGCTCCTCGGTAATCTTGATGAAATTGTTCATTCCGACTTAAAGCAATTGTCTCAAATGAATAAGCGGACGAATCAGATTGAACGACGAGCTAACCACGCAGAAAACAATGCTGATGCAGTAAAAGATCTGCTATTTGAGCTCGCTGAACTGACTTCAGGTGGTCAAGCATGAATCAGAAGGAGATGGAAGAAAAGCGTGAAGAGCTATTCACTAAGCTTGGATCTAAGTTGACTACCGCTCATTCAGACTGGGATACAATCTCCGGCCAGCTAGAAGAGTATCAGAACGAAATAAAATCAATTGACGACAGATACTCGAATCTGCCCGATGGAAAACGACAAGGATTTGATTTATCACTAGCTAATATTATTGAAGTAGTAACTGATTCCACGTCTCCTGTTGGCGTCCTGAATACAAGATCTGATTTAAAGACGGCATTTGAGAACCCACTTATAAGCTCTGTTCAGGAAAATTATATAAAATTTTATGAGGAAGTGGGCATTGAGGTCTCTGATGAAGATAGAAATGAGATAAGAGGAAAAATACGCGCTTCAGCTGAATCCAACCCTGAGGGAGCTCTCAGAGAAATCAACGATGTACTTGGAAAAATAGATGATCTTAACCAATATGTTATCGAGGCCCTTGTGGATGATCTCTCTGAAAACCCCACCAACGTGACTTCGCCCGCTGATATAAATTCTCAAATCGATAAACTGCATAGCAGGCAAAAGGAATTGGATTCCATTGCTGAGGAGTTTAGCGAAAGGTCTTGGATACCCGAAGAAGTAGAGATGATTAACACCTCGATTTCTTTACTCAATTCTGAAACGGAACTTGAGTTTGTCGAATATTTCGAACTCATTGACGAAGAGGTTCAGACAATACCTGAGATAGTGCCATTGGAAAACGCAATACAGGGTGAGCTTCTTAATCGGCGTGACGAGGTGTTTAAACGGCCTTCTATCGTATTTACTGACATAAAAAATGGAGTGACTTCTATTTCAAAGGAGAATGATTCCTTATCTCATATTCAATCCTTATCTACGATGATTGACTTCAGAGAGAAGGATGTTGAATTTATGAATACCGTTGAAGAATGGCGTGGATCTCCTCCGGACGATTTAGATCAGCTTCAGGATTCGGTACAATATGCTGTCAATCAGTTATCTATTTGGAAAGATGTGGTAGACGAAAGATGGTCTACTAAACAACCGATTCTTTCTACTTACCAAGACTTGTTGCAGGAAGACCCACCTGATAAAGTCCAAAGTTGTATGCAGACTGAGCTTCCAGCTGAGGAAAATCTTCCAAGATTGTACAGCGCATTGATCCAAGCAGAATCCTGGATTTCAGAAAATGAAGACCAAATTTTGGAACATATTAGTGAGGATGCTCAAGACTTATTCCACTCACTTTCAGAAAGTAATATGTATTCCATCTCTGAATCCGAGTTGGATGCGCTCGCTGAGTTGATGGATATCGTCGACATAAAGGTCGTGATGGATGAGTGACGAAGTTGACGTTGACGAGGTGTATTTAGGGTCTACTCCAGAAATCACTGCGGGAGAAACTAGGGTTGAGGGTCTAAGAATACAGTATCTAAAATACGGATACCAAATTGATACCCTATCGAATTTATTCCCAATACTCATCACGCTTGATGATGGAAGGGGGATTGACAGAGTAAAGGAGGTAGTAAAGAGCGCCCTCGGTGACCAATCAAAGTTCGACATTCGTGCACCAGGCGATTATGAGCCTCCGCCTGTGGATAATGAGGACACCAGTTGTCACGTTGAATTTATTCGTATATCACCCAGCACAGACCCCGAATTATTGAATGAGGTGACCGGTCCTCAGTGTGTCCAAGTAGTAGAAGAATTTAAAGAAATTCTCGATGAGGCTGGTAACATCTACCGTCACAGCGTTAATGCAGATGACACTTGGTACGCAAAATTCTTCATGGAATTAGGGCGTTCACACGAGCTGCAGTTGCCGTATCCTACTACTGAACCAGTGAGTGAGGGGAAGGACTTTCAACTACAAACGAGCATCCCCTGCTATATTTTAACTGAAGAAACGATGGTTCCGAAACAAAAGGGGGGAAATCGACAGGAATTAGTTACTATTCGGTGGACATACCCACTGTTATAAGCTAAGATATTTTTATACTATCTTTACGGCTCTGTTTCTATTTGAAGATGCTATCAAGATATATTTTTGCTTTCTTACTATTTCTATGCCCCCCAGTGGGCGACCACAGTGACCGAAGTGGTAGCCGCTCCGGCCGTGTTATCCTTGTTTTGAGCACCCGGATACGGTCACCGTGCTCGCGGTAAACGACGAATCCATACCAGCCGCCCGCGTCCCGTAGCTTCTCGTGGTACTTGCGGTAGATCTGGAAGTAGCCGGTCGAGACCATCGCGCTCTTGATCTCGACCGGCGTTCCGTTCTGGAAGCGGGCATCGCACCAGCTCGTGTGCTGGCCGTCGAGCACCAGCCCTCGCTCGTCGGCGAGGTGCTTCTCCGCGAGCGACCCGTACCGGCTCGCGTTGCTCGACCGACTCACGCGAACGCACCTCGCGGGCGCGACTGATATATATCGCCGAGCCGCCGGGGCCGCGCGCGGTCATGGTCACGCTCGACGCGAAGCGAGAGCGGGCCCGCACGTATGACCACGTCGGGGAGATTGTTGTTGTTGGTTGGCGGCTGAGTTCGTCCCATCATGCGATTGCCTCTTGCACGGTGGCAACCGTGTCTGCGTGCTGGCCGTCGTCGTATTCGTTCCACCGCTGGCGGCACCATTCGCCCGAATACAGACCGTTCAGCCGGTTTTGGGCGATTTCTTCGAACGATGGTGGATCGTCGGGATTCCCAGTTCTTTCCTCGACGACAGTCCAAATCGCCAACTCCCGATATGCGTCTTCTCGGGAGATGTGCGACTCGGATTCGCTCGATTCACCGTCTTGACCGTCGTCCCACGACCACGGCGCGGGGTCCTTGTCGTTGGGCTGCCACATCGAGTCTGGCCAGCCGGTGATGGTCGGCGTGAGCGGGCCGACACCGTCCCGGTTCTTGACCGTCTCGTAGAATCGTGCGACCTTCTTCGACTCCTTCTCGCACACCGTACACAGCTCCCGAACGGCGGGGTGGAGGTCTTTCCCGTCGTGGCCGATGATGACGATAGCCCCGGCGAACTTCCGAATCTTGTAGACCAGTGTCGCGAGCTTCGTACTCGCCTCGTGGCCCTGCTTGCCCCGACCTGCCGCCTGCGAGGACGCTTCGTCGAACAGGAACAGCACGGGTCGGGTGTTCTCGGCGAGAATGTCATCCATCTCGGAGTGCATCACGTCTTTCAACTGTGCCCAGTTGGATACCCAGCGCACGCGGTTGCTTTCGTCGGCCAGCGTCCGGATGTTGGTGAGTACGATGGCGTCTTGGTGGCCTTCCTCGACGCGCTCCTCGACCCAGTGGCGGGCGACGAGCGAGCCCGACCGGGTCTTGCCGGTGCCGGGTTCGCCGTAGATGTAGAGTCGCAGGTGGCGCTGGACGGCTATCTCGCGGATGTGCTCGATGTCCCGCCAGCCCGAAACGTCGATCTCGTCGTTCTGACTGCCGACCTGTTGCCGGAGATCGACCGCGTCGCCCTGGTCGACCGCGCGGGCGAACGCCTCGGTCTGCTGGGTGCCCCGCCACCGCCGGTACGTCGATAGTTCGGTGACGCTGTCGGGCCAGTCCCCGTCGATCCAGCCGCGCTTGTATGCGCGCTCGTAGACGCCGTGCAGCGCGGTGAGTGCCTGCCGGGTCTTCGTGTCTCCGACTTCGCCAGCGTGGGGGAGGACGTGGCTGTTCTCGCGCTTGTGACGGCCGTCCTTCCAGTCCTTCGCCTCACTGCTCGCCCACTCGCCGGAGCCGCCCTCGTCGTGGCTCACGGATTCTCACCACCGTCGGCGACGGCGTCGGTCATCTGGTCATGGTCATCGAGCGGGTCCAGATCGCCGAGGTCGCCCTTGGCTTCGCGGAGCCACTGGCCGTCGTCGTCCGGGGCAGGGGCTTCGGGTAGATCTTCGACTTCGCGCTCCATCTCGTCGATGAGTTCCTGAATCTCTACCTCCGGCGCGACATTCGCTTTCTCGTCTTCGGCTGCCGCCAGTAGCAGCGTCGCGTCGTGAACCTGCGTCGCGTAGCTGTGGACCGTGGACTTGAGCTGACTGTAGGCTCGCTTCACCCGGTGGTGGTGCTCGTAGATCTCATCGACGCGGGTCGCCGACTCCCACGCCTCGGACGGTTCGAGTTCCGCCTGTTCGCAGCCGCGGACTTCGAGTTCGTCGATGTCGTCGTAGTACTCGAAGGCGGTCACGACGGCGTCGAACGTCCCATCGTCGGGCCGGAGCGGCCGGTAGCCCGTGACGGTTTTCTCCTGCCAGAGATCGGGCGCGACGCCCTTCCCGTCGTAGGTACTGTGCTCGAAGTTGTCCCCGTCGACCGTACCGGGGTCGGCGACACCGACCTTGATCCACTCGTGGGGATCGAGCCACTTCGCCAGCCGGTCCCCGACCGCGTAGGCCGGGATGGCGAGGATGGCGACGGGCGCGGCAAAGTTCACGAGTGCCGGCGGTGGCGAGGGCACGGTCTCGACGGCCCACGCGGCCCACACACCGACCGCGAGCACGGTCAGGGTGATGGGGACTTTGTACTCGGCGAGCAGGTAGAAGGCGTAGTCCCACCGGCTGGCGAAGGTGGGGCGGTAGCGGTCACTCAAGGTCCCGCACCCCCTGGGGCGGGTTGCGCTTGTGCTTCCATGCAGCGAGCGACACCATGCAGACGGCGACGCCGAAGCCGCCGAGCCAGCCGCCGGTCGACGAGGTCGCGCCGAACGGGTTCCTCGAGGGCAGGTCCGTCGAGATGACGAACTGTTTCTGGGTCGTCCAGACGCTGATGGTGGAGGCCCCGCGCCAGGTCTCGACGTCGAGCACGACGCGCTGACGGCCACGGTCGAGCCAGATTCGGTACTGGTAGGCGTCCATGTCGACCGCGCTGAGGTCGTCGCCGCCGCGTTCGTTGGCGGCTTTCATCGCGCCCATGCTGTCCTGCCAGTTCAGCATCGTCGCGGGCTGTTCGGCGTGCAGCACGAGCACGATCTGGCCGGGTTGCTTCTCCAGATCGACGAGGGTGACGCCCGCGCCGAGATCCGCGCGCATCGTCGAGGCGTTCCCGCTGTCGGGCACCGCCGTCGCGGTGGTCGTGCTGGCGTTGTCCCCGTCTTGTGCGGAGGTTACCCCAGGGGCGACGCCAGCCGAGACCAGCGCGAGCGCGATGACCATGACCGCCGCGGCTCTCACGGCGTCATCACCTCGATGTAAAGTTTCACGCCGATGCCGACGAGGATAGCGGCGATGGCGAGGGTGGCGAGACTGCCGCCGAGAGCGAGGCCGCCAGCGCCGCCGAGACCGGGCCAGCCGATGGTTCCACCGTCGCCGGGGTTCGCTGCTTCCTCGATCTCTTCTTGTTCCTCCATCCGGAGCTGGATGAGCCGGTCGAGCTTGTCGCCCAGCTCCGAGAAGTTCGAGGTGCGATACTGGTACTGGGTCGTGTTCACCGACGAGATGTCGCCGCCGCTCTCGTCCTCGGCACCGACGAGCGTGAACGGCTCGGTCAGGTAGAACGACCGGTTACTGTCCGACACGTGGAACGACACCGACCCGTTGATGGTGGCGGGGTCGTAGGTTTCGCCGACCTGCCAGCCCCCGTCAGGCGCGGTCGTGCCGACGAGCAGCCCCGTGAACTCCTCGGTGCTGTTGTTAACGTGGGAGTTGAACTGCGACGTGGCGATAGTCATCGAGCCAGTCGTCGAGAGGTTCGGCGTTTCGGCACCGGCTTTCGCGAGTGCGGTGACGGCGTAGATGCTGTAGTAGGTGCCCTCGACGCCGCGGCCGACTTCGTCGGCGGTACACTGCACGCTTCGGTAGTCGGAGATGTTGAGGTTGCCGCGGAGATAGCTGCCGTAGAGGCCGTTGACGGTGTAGTTCAGGTTGTCGAGCATCTGCTGGTTCTGGCTTTCGATGCGGTCGACGATCTGGTCGATTCTGGTGGAGTTGTAGGCGGTGACGACATCGCCGTTGTAGTGGCTCTGATAGCGGAAGCCGTCTGGGTGGTGTTGGCTCGAGGAATCCCACCAGAAGTGAACTGTGATGTCGTCAGGGTTGGCGAAGTCGTTGTAGTGAACGACCCATTCGGGCGTGACGACAGCGACGGTCGAGCCGTTCGGGAGCGTGTAGTTCAGGCGTTCGGTCGCAGTTCGGTTTCTGTTCTGCACGGAGATGTCGTTGCGGGCCCAGTCGAACTCCCATTCGGAGACGTTCGAGGCGAGGTCCTCGCTGTTCTGGACCCGATGCAGGTAGCTCATTTCGTACATGAGCTGGTTGCGCTCCTGGACGAAGTTGTGGAGCATCCGGCTGTAGTAGTCTTCGACGGCAGCACGGGCCTGCACGCGGGTTTCAGCCTGCGTCGCGTTGGCTTCGAGCGCGTCGAGCGTCGCGCATTCGGCTTTGGTCCAGGCGATAGTGCGGGCGTCGTTCAGGCTGTTGTGGACGCCGGTGACTGCCGCCTCCTGGTTGGCTCGAATCTTCTCGGCCTCGGAGTGGATGTCACCTTTTTCCTGTTCTTTGTTGCCCTGGAGGATTTCGCCGACGTTGCACTCGTCGGAGGAGTCGGCGATGTCGTAGGCGGCGTAGGCTGGAACGGCGATCTTCAGGCCGAAGTCCATCGCGCGCTCTGCGACTGAGGCGTTGCAGCCGCCGACAGGGTCCTCTGGGGGCTCGGGCTGGGCAGTGGTTCGGTCGACGGGCTCGGCTCCGGTCGAGCCGGCCGCGGGCGCGGAGGCCGCCATCGCTGGCCCGACGAGGGCTGTCGAGAGCAGCAACGCGGCCATGACCATGACCCGCGCTTTCATGCGAGCATCGCGCCTCCGAACCAGACGAGCGAGCCGACGAGCACGACTAGGAGGAACGCGAATCCCGCGAGTCGGGCGGTCGGGTCACTCACGGCTCTCACCCCTGTCGGGTTGGCGGTCGATGACGCGCTGGCGGATGCCCGCCTTGGTGATGATGCGTTCGAGCTGCTGGGTGGTTTCCGGGTCGAAGCCACGGAGCACGATTCTGCCGGGTTCAGGCGGTTGATGGGTACTCATGAATGGGATGGGAAAGCGGGGTTACTCGACGTAGCTGACGAGGATGGCACCGCCGGACTGGACCATCGCGAGGATGAACGAGATGGCGTCGATGCCAGCGAAGGCCCGAACAGCCGGAATCAGTACGTACGCGGGAACGATGCCGAGGGTGACGGCGAGGATGACGAGTTCGTAGTTCTCGTAGCTACTGCCGTCGATCTCGTTGGTGGCGACGATCCAGCCGGTGCCTGCGATGGAGAGGAGGGCGGCGGCGGTCAGCTCCACGCTGGAGGCCGACCAGAGAACGTCCGAGAACGCGAAGTTCCCGAACACGTTTACTTGCATCCCGATGGTCCCGAGCGCGATAGCGCCCATGAACGGGACCAGGATCAGCGCGACAACGTCGACGAGGTCGATCTGGTTTCTCGACATGCTGCACGCCAGCAGTCTAGGAAATGGAACTTAACTCCCACAATCAAATAGCCGTCTAGAATGGTAGTGGTCCGATGTGAGGAAAAGAAACAACGATTCGTCGATTATTATTAGTCTTCGTTGTTCTCTGTTCTCGATTCGACTGCTTGGTTCACTTCATTTTGTCTTTCTTTCAAATTCCCAACTCTCACTCCGCTTTTTTCTGCTGCTGCTACTTCGTCGAGAGTCGCTTGTTCTGGATAATAGATGCCGCTACTTTCCATGCGTCGCTCAATAGATTCTAGTCGCTTGTGCATTGAGGTCACGCTCTCGAATAACTCGGCAAGATTTTGTTGTGCTGGGTCATCGCTTTCCCTCCAAGATTGGATATTCGCTGCTCTGGAGATCGGGTTATCTATCTCAGTACCGTCCTCAATTGTTTCTATTTGGGATCTCAGTTCGTCAGAGGCTTCCTCTGCTGCTTTAACATCGAATTCGTAGTGAATCGTCCGCTCGTCTGCAATGTCGAATGGTATACTTTGAGACGAGTCAATCAACTGTATGTACGGTTCTCCGGTGGCGTGACGTATTGCGAGTTCGTAGAAGACGTTCGGGTTGTGATCCGTCAAATCCGCAATAACGAGTTCACTTTCAATGGTCTTCTCTATTATCTGTGAAGTAATACTCCCGGGTTGGGAAATTTCGTCAGCTCGCTCTATAGTGTAGCCATGGTCGGCCACCGGCTCTTCAACAATATACTCCAGCAATTTATTAGATCGAGTTCTCTCATCAGAGTCTTTCGATCCCAGAGGGCATATTATAAAACACTCTTTTTCGTCGGTCATGTCTCCTGGCAACTTATTCCTATCTTGACTTAGTTGTTGGCTTGAGTACACAGGATTGAGTTTCAACTATTAGACCCTGGCATCACTTTCACCTGGGGATAAAATTGCCAGACTGCAGTCTCATGTCTACTCTACCGAATATCAAGGAGTCTACGGGCTCTCGATTACAGTTTCACTTTCACTGTACGCAAGGATTCGGACTTTTACATAAACTCCCCTCAGTCCCGGTCGGATGGGATTTCGAATCAATCTCGACGAAAAGTTGGATCGCTGGCGATGGACCTGCCCGAACGGACACCGGAACTGGGAGCCGACGAACAACCACTTCTGGTGTCAAGCGTGCGCCCGAGGAGATCAGGAAGCAGTCTTCCAGGAACTCCACGACAAGCGGACGGGTGAGAACTACGACCGCGACGAGTTAGAGCTGGTCACCGAGTGGGGACCGTACCACGACGTGTACGGCGAGGAGGGTGCGCCATGATGCACTCAGTCCGATTCCTCGTCGACGAACGTGCGGCCCTCGTCGGTGATCCACCATGCCCGCCCCTGCCCGACCTTCTTCGTGTCGAGCAGGCCCCGGTCGTGGAGTTCACGGAGCCGCTGGTAGGTCCCCGTCTGACCGATTGGGAGCTGGTCGGCTACCTCGCTGGCCGAAAGAACGGGCTCGGTCGTCTCGGCAAAGATACCGAGTATCTCCCTGTCCGACACCGTCGGCTTTCGGCCTCCCATGGATATGGACGCGGTTCAGTCCGACCGGACTATAATCTGTCTGTCAAAGACGCCAGCGGAATAGCTGGTTATAGCACAATAGTTAACTACAACGCATTAGATAGTGGCTGTAACGGAAGCTACTCGCGGACCCGTCGCTGGCCGATGGGTCCCTGCATGAAAACGAGCGGACCCGGTGCTGGCACACCGGTCCGCGCGGGCTTCCGTAGCCTGAGTACGGAAACCATGTACGCGAACGATGACGCGGGGGATAAATCCCCGCACGATGCTGGAGTATCGGCTGTCTCGACTGCTGTTAGAGCCCTCCATTCGGCTGTCTCCCCCGAGGTGGCGCGATGAGCGACGAGCTGCAACCGCTGTCGCCCGAGGAGGGTGTCGAGCTGTACTTGGAGGTCCGGAAGGGGAACGTGAGCGAGCAGACGCTGGCGAACCACGAGTACCGACTGAAGCCGTTCCTCGAATTCTGCGAGGAGCGGGAGATTGAGAACCTGAACGAACTGACGGGCCGGCACCTGTACCAGTTCTACAACAAGCGCAAGGGCGTGGTCAAGGCGGTCACGCTGAAGAACCACCTCGCTACCCTCCGCGTCGCGCTCGACCACTGGGCGGATATCGACGCCGTCGAGGAAGGCCTGCGCGAGTCGGTACCGATGCCGAACATCAGCGTGGGCGAGGACGTGCGTGACGACGTGCTCCGCGCCGAGCGCGCGAACGAGGTGCTCGACTTCCTCGACACCTTCCGGTACGCGAGCCGGGACCACGCGATGTTCCTGATTCTCTGGGAGACCGGAATGCGGATGGGCGCGCTCTACTCGCTCGACGTGTCGGACTACGACCAGAGCGAGCCGTGTCTGTGCCTCCGGCATCGTCCCGACCAGGGGACGCCGCTGAAGAACGAGGAGCGCGGGGAGCGGGACGTGGCCCTCGCGCCCGAGGTCGCGGCGGTCCTCGACGACTACCTGGCGCACTCGCGCCACGGTGGGACTGACGACTACGGCCGGAAACCGTTCTTCACGTCGGCCCACGGCGGGCGACTGAGCAAGACGAGCATCCGCGAGACGATCTACCGGGTGACGCGGCCCTGCGTGTGGGCGGACTGCCCCCATGACCGTGATCCGAAGGACTGCGAGGCGATGCAGTCGCAGAAGACGGCGAGCAAGTGCCCGTCGTCGACGAGCGCGCACCCGCTTCGTCGCGGTGCGATTACGGAAGCCCTGGCCGACGGGGTTCCGGTCGAGGTGACCAGTGACCGCATGGATGTGTCGCCCGACGTGCTCGACAAGCACTACGATACGCGGACGGAGCGGGAGCGGATGGAGGTCCGTCGCCGCATCATGCGGGAGGTGAAGAACAATGTCTGAGGAAAATCGGCCCTCCTATAGCGGTCTCGCTGACCGAACCCCAGCGAGTCCATCCCGATTCTCGACGGACTACGTTGCGAGCCACGGACTCCGGTGGTGGACTACTTCCCGGAACAGAACTGTCGCTCGCCGTCGTAGTCCCCGCAGAACTCCTCACTACGAGCCGTTGTCGCGAGAAGTACTTAAAGCGTGACGGGGATGTCGACGGTGGGTCACCCGGTGACGGATGGCTACCGCTCCGTCAGAGGTCACTCCCGTCGCACGGGTAGATGCTGACGGACCCGTCCATCGGCAGTTCCACGGCGGCGTCGTCGCCCGAGAGGGCGACCCACGAGGTGATGTCGCCGTCGGTGAGCGGATCACGCTTGGCGTCGTCGTTGAACGCGGGCGTGATGTCGATCTTGAACGGGTCGCCGTCGACGGGGATGACTCCGCCGTCGGTGGGACCGCCGGCCCAGGTCCAGTCGGCCTGCGAGATGACGCCACTGTCGGTCGTGTAGACGTCCTCGGGGTCGTCCTGGACGGCCCAGCTGCCCGGGGCGATGCCCTCGAAGTCGAACTCGAAGGTGACCGCGCCACCGGTGCCGTCGCTCACGGTGTCGTGGATCATGACGAGGTGCGTCTCGCCCGAGTCGGTGTTCCGGTAGAGGAACAGCTGGCTGCGGTCGCTCTCGGTGTAGCCGATGGCCGGCTCGCCGGCCTGATGCGGACTGTAGTTGTAGAACTCCTCGACCGACATGTCTCCCTCGACGGCGGTCACGCAGTGCTGCTCGCCGCCGGCTTCCACGACGAACTCGTCGGTCAGGCACGGGCACGGGTCGGGGTTGTGCCGGCACTGCTCGGTGTAGAAGCCGATGTCGAAGCCGACGGAGTCGGTCTGGATGACGTTGCCGACATCCTCGGGCACCTCCCAGCCGACGTTGACGCAGTGGCACTCGCCGCCCTCGAAGCAGTCCTCGGAGAGGAGTAGCCCGTTCGAGCCGGCCTCGACGAGTTCGCGCGCTTCGGCGAGGGTGCCCGACCAGACTGTCGTGTCCTCGTCGTTGAACCGCGAGTCGCAGTTCTCGTCGAGGGAGACGTAGACGTTCATGTTCTCGGCGAGCTCGCCGTCGTCGCCTGTGTCGTCGACCTCGCCCTCGGGTTCGGTGATGCCGTTCTCGCCTTCGGTGAAGTTCGCGAGCGTGAGCCAGATGTAGCCCGGGTTGTCACAGAGACAGAGGTTGAACGTTATCTGGCCGCCGTCACCCGGTTTGACGTCGTCGAGTGCGACGAGCGTCTCCTGGTCGCCGTAGTCGTCCGCGTAGTTCTCGTCGATGGTGTCGCAGCTGACGACGTCGGTCACGTCGGTCTCTCCGCCCGTCGGCCCACCGTCGTTCCAGGTGACGGTCTCGCCGTCGACGACGACCGACTGTTCACCGTCGTCGCCCTCGTCGCCGGCACCCTCGTCCGGGTGGGCGTTGACGAACTCCCCGAGGTCCTCGTTCCGTGGGCGTACCGGCCCCGCAGGCGGCTCCGACCCGTTCGGCCCGTAGTACACCTGCTGCCAGCCGACCTTGAGGTCCAGCTCGCCCGCGGTGAGCGTGTTGTTCTCGAACGATTCGGTGTCGCTGAAGTACGCGCTCGTCCCCAGTCCAGCTCCGACGGAGGCGACACCGACGGCGCCGATGCCGCCGAGGATGCGTCGCCGCGTCAGTCCGGTCGTGTGTTCGTCTGTCATGAGTAGTCCCCCCGAACCCCCGATACGTGGGGCAGTTCGGACGGGAGAGACGAGCACCAGTAGCCCCGTAGTTATACGGCGACACGTCACCGTTCAACGGAGAAATTAAATCGAACGGGACTTTCAAATACGCCAATAGGATGGCACGCCCGGCCGAAGCATCACCCTGAGACCGTGGTCGACGCCCGACGCAGTCACGCGATAATCGGTAGTTTCGGTGGTCCCACCAGTGGAGTCGGTACCCGGCCCAGTACGAGTGGCGGTGGCGGCGAGCGGTAACGGTTCCTTGGCCCGACGTGGGGCGGCGTGTTCGGAGTGCCCGTGCGACCCCGCCACTGCCCCGGTCCGCCGGGGGCGACGCTGACTCCACGTCGGTCGTGGAGCCGGACCGACCAGCGGGGGGCGTTTAAGTGCTTCTCGCGACAAGGGCTCGTAGTGGAGCGTTCTCCGGGGCACCTGCACGCCCAGCGAGCGGTGCGTCCCGCGTTCAGACACCCCAGGCGATGCGGTCCCAGAGGCGTTCGTAGCCGTAGTACGTCCCAGTCTTGACGGCGTTCGTCACCAGCCCGATGTTCACCGAGGCCAGCACGTCGTCGGTAACCGCGAAGGCGACCACGATGGTGATGCCGACCATCAGCACCCGGTACAGCAGCGTCTTCACGATGGCTCGCGAGCGGAGCTGGTTCGGCGTCCGGGCCAGCAGCGAGGAGAACGCGCCCATGTCGGCTGCCTACGTGAGGTGTTCGCATGACGGTTGGGGTGCCCTCGTTCCCGTGGGGCGAGAAGCAGCGTCCGGGTATATCGCTCGAGCAGCCGTCTAGCCGGGTATGAGCATACTCTCGAAGACCCTCGTCAGCCTCGCCGTCGGATTACTCGCGTTCCTCGCGACAGGAATCGCGGTCACCGCGGTGCTCGACCCGTACATCTGGCCGTCGCTGTTGGTCGGCGCGCCCGTCGCGGTCACCGTCGGAGTAACCGCGCTCCTCGCGGCAGTGGCGACGCTGCGCTACCGTGAGCGCCGCCGCGTCGGTGAGCTGGACGCCGGCGCTGTCGCAGCGTACCGGGCGGCGGTCGTCGCGGTCGCGACCTGTCTGGTCGTCGTTCCGCTCGGGACCGCCACCATCGTCTTCGACGTGGGCGAGTTCGGAGTCGCCGTCCTCGTGTTCGGGTTGCCGGCGTCCGTCCTCGTCGTGGCCGTCGTCGCGTACGTCACGGCCCGGCGGACGGTTTCCGTCCGGCGTCCGCCGACGGCCTGAGCCGTCCGACTTCCGTTCGTCTACCAGACCGAGCGCTCGTCCCCGTCGACGACCGCCTCGTCGACGAGCGCGTAGCAGTTCTCGTAGGGGACGAACGCGGCGAACGTGCCGTCGATGTAGCACTCGAGGCCGTGTTCGACGTGTTCGTAGTCGTCGCACTCGATGACACCCTCCGGCAGGACGACACGGTACATAGCTGTCGGTACGACCGCATCGAGGATAGGGATACCGCCGACGGCGGCAGAGCTGGGCCACGAGCGCGCGTCGACGGGCAGGTCACTCCTCGTCGGGGTCGTCGACGACCTCGATGCCGCGGTTGTTGACCGCGTCGGGGTCGAGGCCGACCTCCTGGAGGAACCCCTTGTACTCGCGCTCGCACTGCTCGGCGGCCTTCTGCTTGTCGGAGGCGCGCGAACAGAGCGCGGCGAGGTCCTCGGGCACGTCGTTCGTGTAGACGATCCAGTGGTTGATGAGGTCGGAGAGCCGACGGATGGGGCTCGTGAAGTGGCCGTAGATGTCGAAGTTGAGCGCGTGGTGGCCGCCGAAGGGGTCGCTCATGTACTTCGCCCGGGGCATCACCTTCATGACCGCCCACTGTATCTTCCCGAGCTGGCGGCCGGGGGCCTGTTCGAGCGTCGCGTTCACCGCCTTCCGGGGGTCGTCCCAGGCCTCGCCGGGGATGCTCACGCCGTCCAGGTCCTGGATCTCGACGAGAGCCTTGTCCCACTCGTCGGGCGTCGGCTGGGGGTGGACGCGGTACATCGCCTCGACGCCGCGGTTCCACATCAGCTCGTGGGTGACCGCCTTGTTCGCCTTCAGCATGCACTCCTCGATGATGGTGTGGGCGCGGTCGCGGCGCGGGTTGAGCACGAGCGAGCCGTCCTCCTTGCGCTGCTCGTGCATCCGGTCGGCCACGTCGAACACCAGCGAGATCTCGTCGTGCAGGTCGGCGTCCGGCTCCTCGAGCCGGTCCTCCGTCTGCGTGTAGGTGAGCCGCTCGTTCGAGTGGATGACGGACTTGTAGATGTCGATGGACTCGTAGCTCAGGTGTTCCTTGTCGAGCTCCATCTCGACGGTGTGGGCGAGGCGGTCCTCCTCGGGGACGAGCGAGCAGACCGTCTCCGCGAGCGTCGGCGGCAGCATATGGATGGTGTACGCCGGGAGGTAGACGGTGTTGCCGCGCTCGACGGCCTCGGCCCACATGGCGCTCTCGGGGTGGACGTAGTGGGTCACGTCGGCGATGTGGACCCACAGCGTGAACGTCTCCTCGTTCTCGCGGATGGAGATGGCGTCGTCGAAGTCCTGTGCGTCGACGGGGTCGGTCGTCCAGGTCGTCAGGTCCCGCAGGTCCTCGCGCTCGTCGAGTTCGTCCTCTATCTCCTGCTGGACGCCCTCGGTGCGCTCTTCGGCCTCCTCCAGCACCTCCGGTGGGAACGCGTCGGCGATCTCGAACTTCTCGAACAGCTCCTCCCGTTTGTTCTCGAGATGCCGCGCGAGCTCCTCGTCGATCTCGACCGGGCCCTGTCCTTCGGCGGTGCCCGCGGCGGCCTGCGCGCTGGCGTCGTCGGTCATGGGCCGGGCTACGTCGGGGGCACGGGAAAACGTATCGGGGTGGCCGCGTCGGCGACCGCTCGCTCAGTCCGAGTGCTCCTGTGCCTCGACGGTCGCGTCGTGGAAGCGGGCGAGGAACTCCTCCCGGGAGACCTCTCCGGCACCGAGGTCGACGAGCATGGACTCCAGGCCCTTCCGCGGCTGGTGACAGCAGGCCCGGTCGCAGGGCTTGCAGAGGTACTCGAACTGCTTGTCCGTGCGCTCCCACCGGTTGCCGTGTTTGTCGTACTCGCGGGCGTCGTCGCGAGGGACCTCGTCGCCGCACGCGATGCACGTCACGGGGCCGTCGTCGCCGTCTCGCCGGGAACCCCACATGGGTTGGCCAACGGCGGGCCCGTATAAAGACGTTACCGCGAGTTTCTCACCCTGTTTAAGTGCGGCCGCCCGTCTGGACCGCTCGCCGAGAACGACCGGTTTATGCGGCTCCCGGTGGAGGGTTGGGATATGCAGGTGAAGTCCCGACACCACCTCCGGAGCGACGACGTGAGGGAGGTCGAAAGCAGCGTGGCCGACGCACTCGGCGTCGACCTCGACGGCGACACGTACGAACTGGTCGAGTTCGAGGACAGCGAGTTCGACGTCGTCCTCGTCGACGGCGAGCCCGCCGTCTTCTACGTCGACGACGAACCGTTCCTCACCGTCGCGGGTGCGAACGCGACCGAACCGACCAGCCGCGTCGTCACCGTCGACGCCGGTGCCATCTCGTTCGTCTCGGACGGCGCCGACGTGATGCGGCCCGGCATCGTCGAGGCCACCGCGGACATCGCGCCGGGCGACCTCGTCGTCATCGCCGAGGAGACCCACGGGAAGGTGCTCGCGGTCGGGCGCGCGAAGGTCGACGGCGACGACATGGTCGGCGACTCGGGCAAGGTCGTCGAGTCCATCCACCACGTCGGCGACGACCTCTTCCAGTTCTCCGGCTAGTCCTCGTCCCCGTCGACCGAGTCGAGGCCGTCCTCGTACAGCTCCATCGCCATCTCGTACCCCTCGACCGCGTACTCG
The DNA here is from genome assembly GCF_900103505.1 of Haloarchaeobius iranensis. GTDB lineage: Archaea > Halobacteriota > Halobacteria > Halobacteriales > Natrialbaceae > Haloarchaeobius > Haloarchaeobius iranensis. Next base: position 102,191 of record NZ_FNIA01000010.1, on the reverse strand, counting down.
TAGGTCTCCCGCAGGTCCGCGATGGGCGTCTCCGTCGCGTCGACCCGCAGGTCCTCGTAGTAGGGGTCGACGACGCGCTCCTCGGTCGACTCGACGAGGAGCGCGGCGCTCTGGACGTGCAGCTCCTCGCGCTTGTCGCCGCCCTGCTCGTGGCCCGCGGCCAGCGCGTCGACGAGTCGCTCGGCGAGCGGGCGGTCCGCCTCGCGGCTCGATTCGTACTCGTCGGCGACGGCGTCGATGACGGCCTCGCCGGTCAGCAGGTTGCCCGCGACGGTGTAGTGCTCGCCCTCGACGTGGCCGTACCAGTCCTTGCACTCCTCGCCGGAGAAGACGAAGGTGCCGTCGGCGTCGACGCCGTGGAGCTGGCGGTTCTCGGCACCCTCGTCGGCGTTCAGGAGTGACTGCAGCGCGTCCTCGACCGCGAGCCCGCCGTCGACGTACTCGATACCTTTGCGGCCGAGTTCGACGTTGACGAGGCTCTGTGTCGCCACCGCGCCGGACTCGCTGGCGAACGGACAGAGCGTCCCGACGCCGGGGAGCCGGGTAGTGACCGCCACGCCGAAGCGGTCCCGTTCCTCGCCATCCTCGTCGGTGTACGTCTCGTGGACGCAGATACTGAACGTCATAGCCGGGTGCTGGGGCGAGCCGAGCAAAAAAGCCGGTGTGCCGGAAGTCGAGGCGGGACCGTGACCGTGGCCCCGACGGAGCCGTCAGGCCGTGACCGTCTTCGTCTGGCTGGTCGTGTTGCCGGCCGCGTCGATTACGGTCAGCGTGACGTCGTAGCTGCCCGAGCCCTTCTTGTCCTGGAGCCGGGTGGAGCCGGAGGCACTGGAGCCGCTCACGCTGTCGCTCGCCGAGTCGGCGGTGCCGTTCTGGTCGAGGACGAGGTCGACCGACGCGAGGTCGCCGTCGGCGTCGGAGACGGCCCAGTCCACGTCGAAGCGGGCCCAGCCACCGTTGCTGTTGTTGGTGACCGCGAACTCGTCGATGGCGGGCGCCGTGCTGCCGCTGCTGCTGTTGTCCGTCGTCACGGTGATGGACGAACTGCTGGTGTTGCCGGCGGCGTCGGTCGCCGTCGCCGAGAGCGTGTGGTCGCCGTCGGCGACGCCCGTGCTGTCCCAGCTGGCCTCGTAGTAGCCCGAGGTGCTGTCGTACGACGCCGTCTGTGCCGGTCCACCGTCGACGCTCCACTCGACGATCAGGCTGTCGTCGCTGTCCTCGGCGTCCGAAGCACTGAGCTGGATGGAGACGGTGTCGCTGACGGTGTCGCCGCCGGCCGGGTTCGCCCAGGAGACGCTGGGTGCGGCGTCACCACCATCCCCACCGCCGGCGGCCGCGACGGCGTTCTCGGCGTCGACGAGCCCGTAGCCCTGTTCGTTCCCGGCGAGCCCGATGTCCTCGGCGCTGTCCTGGAGTATCGTGCGGGCCTCCGAGGCGGTCGCGCCCGTCGCCATCACCTGGGCGGCCGCGCCGGAGACGTGCGGGCAGGCCATCGAGGTGCCCGAGAACGTCGCGTAGCCGCTCGGGACCGTGGAGTAGATGTCGGTGCCCGGTGCCGCGAGCTCGACCTCCGGGCCGGTCGAGGAGAAGTCCGAGAGGCTGTCGTCGCTGGCCGTCGAGGAGACCGCGATGACCTCCGGGTAGGCGGCCGGGTAGCCCACGCAGTCGGAGCACGGGCCGTCGTTGCCCGCTGCGGCGACCATCAGCAGCCCCTGGTTCGCGGCGTACTGCACCGCGTCCTGCAGCGTCTGGTCGCCCGAGGAGGCACCGAGGGACATCGACGCCACGTCGAAGCCCTGGTCGGCCGCCCACTCGATGCCGGCTGCGATGGCCGACAGGGAGCCCGAGCCACAGCCGTCGAGCACCTTCCCGGCCCAGAGGTTCGCCTGCGTCGAGACGCCCACGACACCCTCCGTGTTGTCGACCGCGTCCGCGATGCCGGCGCAGTGTGTACCGTGGTCGTTGTCGTCGTCCCAGGCGTTGGGACAGTCGTTGGTGTTCGTGTCACAACCGAACGGGCCGCCGCCCCCGCCGGCCTCGCCACAGCAGTTGTCGGTGAAGCACTTCCCGCCCTGGATGTTGTCGGCCAGGTCGGGGTGGTCGCTGTCGATGCCCGTATCGAGGATGGCGATGTCTGCCCCACTGGCTGTGTCGCCGTTGCCGTGTAGCACGTCGGCGTCGACGCGGTCGACACCCCACGGGAGCGTCTGGGCGAGCGCGTGGTACTCGCCGTCACGCTCGACGTACCGGACGTGTGGGTTGTTCTGGAGCGCGTCGATGGCCTCGGCCGGGAACCGCCCTGCGACGGCCTGCCCGATGTCGTCGAAGTCGAACTCGTGTCTGACCGACGACGCTCGCTCCCGGGCCGTCTGGAGCCCGTGGTCGTCGGATACGCCCACGATTACGTCCTGTGCGCCCTCGCCCGCGACGACTTCGCCCGCCATCGTCGTCGCTGCCAGTCCAGCGCCGACCCCTTTCAACAATTTCCGCCGGGAAACGCCATTGGTGTCTCTGACCATGCGGACAGGTGTCACGCACCATGGCTTAAATAGTTAACTATGTCTGGCACTTGCATTAGGTAAGGTGGAATTTCCATCAATCATTGCGAATTTCCAAAATTTTCTCTGCCCCCGACAGGACTTGACGGTTCGCGCTCGCCCGCAACTCCGGTGGCGCCGGCCGTGTCTGACGTAAGAACTAAACGCTCGCCACCGTAGGTAGACACTCATGGGCCTCATGAGCAAGATCCTCGGCGGAAACAACTCTCACAGCACCGAGGACTATCTCGAACTCGACCTCGACGACTTCGACACGGTCTCGGGCGACGCGGCGATGCAGGTTCACATCGCCGAGGTCGCCGGGCAGGCCGACGCGATCGACATCAAGGACGCCGTCTACGACGGCGACCTCGTCATCGCGGACATCACACGCCTGCGCACGGAGGACAGGACGGTCGAACACATCGTCGACGAACTGAGACAGGTCGCCCAGGAGGTCGACGGCGACATCGTTCAGAAGGGGGACGACCAGCTCATCGTCACGCCGACGGGCGTGAAGATCAGCCGCGAGAAGCTCGGCCGCGACTGAGCGGAACCAGCCTTTATCGCCGAAGCCGCACCCAGAGCCAGCGTCAGCCACGACTCGGCCGCGCGGCGGTCTGGGCGGGAGTGCGGTGCGCCCCGCGCGGGAGCCGATGCACCGCCTGTTCGCCACTGCTGACAGCGGCTGCGCAGTTCAGAGGTGGTCCTTGCCGGGGTTCGAGGAGCCCCAGTCGCCACGGCCACCCTCGGTCCGGTCGACGCCCATGATGGACTCGGCCTGGTCGACGCCGAGTGACTCACCGCTCTCGGGCACGCGCACCGTCACTTCCTCGATCTCCGGCCACTGGAGCAGCTCCGCCTCGATGTTACCCGTGGTGATATCGGCGACGCCACAGCCCGAACAGCCGCCGCCGAGTTCGACGACGACCTCACCGGTCTCGAGGTCGGCCCGCCGCACGGAACTGGTCCCGCCGTGCATCTGGATTATCGGCATCTCCCGCACCAGCCACTGCTCTACCCGCTCGGCGAGCGCGTCGTCCGTCTCGGCCGCGTCGGTACTCATCATTCACTGTTAGGCACTCCGACGGTGAGAAAGCTTTGGGTCTCTGTCGCACGATTCGACAGGAACGACCGTGAGGAACCACGTTCCCGCACCACGGGCCACGGTGGTTCCTGCGGCGGTGCTCGCTGCGCTCGCTCCGAATCCCCCTACTCCTTCACGGCTCGCTGCGCTCGCCGTTTCGGTTCGAGTCGCTGGCGTTCGAACCCTCGCTACTTCCCGTCGTCGCTGCGGAGGAAGCGCGCGGCACCGAGGCCGAGGCCTGCGAGGGCGGTGACCGCGCCGAAGCCCGGCGAGCCACCGTCGTCACCGCTCTCGGTCGACATCGGGGTGGCGGTCGGCTCGGACGAGGGTGTCGACTCGGGCGTTGCCGTGGGCTCGGGCGTGGCCGTCGGGGGCTGCGTCGTCGTGCCGTCGTCGCTCCCGTCGAACGCGCCCGGGAGGTCGACGGAGAACTCGTTCTCGGCGCGGACCAGCGGGTCCGCATCGACGAGACTGGACGGCGCCGAGGACTGCTCGCCAGCCTCGTCCGGGAACAGCACCAGGGCGTCGTTCTCCGCGCCGGGCACGCTGCTGTAGCTCGTCGCGGCGTAGAAGTCGATGTCGGGCGTCGTCACCGCCGTCCAGAACGCGTAGGACGGGTCACGCCACCACGAGAGCTGCTCCGGGCTCGTCGGGTCGGCGATGTCGAACACCTTCACGCCGCCCTGGTACCACGAGGTGTAGAGGCGGTCGCCCACGAACTGGAAGTTGTGCGATGTGGTCCAGGTTCCTGCCTGCGTCGTGTCGCCGTCGGTCGGCATGGGCGGCTCGATGCTCGACAGGTGCGTGGGGTCCGTCGGGTCGGAGATGTCGTACAGGGAGATGCCGCCCGGCCCGCCGTGGTCGTCGTCGGTCTGTGAGTCCCACGTCTCGCGGCCGACGCCGAGGACGCTCGCGTCGTCGTTGACCGCGACGTAGTGTGAGTTGCCACGCGGCTCCGTGTAGTCGGTGCTCGCGCGGGACCGGCTCCACTCGCGCAGCTCCTGGAACTGGTAGTCGCCGATGCGGACCAGGAACTCCGGGTTCGCCGGGTCCGAGACGTCGACGAGGAAGGTGCCCGCGTCCCAGTACGCACAGTAGGCGATGCCGTCCTGGACGTACATGTCGTGGAGGACCTTGCCGAGCACCTCGCTCCAGCCCGCATCGAGGTCCTGGCTCGGCGACCAGCGGCCGAGCTGCTCGAACTCATCGCCCGAGACGTCGATCATGCTGAGGTAGGCTGCCCGCTGGGTGTTGCCGGTCAGGTAGACGACGTCGTCCTCGATGAACGAGTTGTGGTTGCCGTGGGGCGTATCGAAGAAGTCGCCGATCTGCGTCGGGTCGGTCGGGGCGGAGATATCGTAGAGGAAGAATCCCAGCGGCCCGCCACCCTGTGCGGCGGTCGGGACGAGCAGCCTGTCTCCGTCGACCTTGATGTCGAGGATCTCGCGGGCCGCGCTCCCGCCACTGGTCTGTATCGGGCGCTCCTCGGCCAGCAGGGTCGGGTCGGTCGGGTCCGTGACGTCGACGGTCGCGAACCCGGTGCTCGCGGCGACGTACGCCGTCGAGCCGTCGTCGCCGAGGACGACCTCGGCCGCGCCGTCGATCTGGAGTTCACCGGACGGCTCGTACGCGGTGGTCCCGCGGGCGGCCACGGCACGGGAGAGCGTACTGGCTGCGACCGCGCCGGCACCGGCGCGAAGGAGGGTTCGTCGTTGCATACACTCCTGAAACGCTCGAATCGAAAAAAGACTGCCGGAACGTAGACCGAAGGACGTTCCGGAGCTCCGCGACTCACGAGACTCGCCGTTTCGGTTCGAGGGTTCTCGCTGGCGCTCGAACTCTCGCTACTCCCCGTCGTTGCTGCGGAGGAAGCGCGCGGCACCGAGGCCGAGGCCTGCGAGGGCGGTGACTGCGCCGAAGCCGGGCGAGCCACCGTCGTCGCCGCTCTCGGTCGTGCCGGCGGTGGTGCCGTCCATCGCGGTCGTCCCGCTCTCGGTCGGCGTCGCGGTCGGCGTCTCGGTGGGGGTCGCGGTCGGCGTCTCGGTGGGGGTCTCGGTCGGGGTCTGCGTGTTCGGACTCTCCGCGTCGACGTAGTCCGGCCAGTCGACGCTCGTGACGATGCTGGTCTCCTCCGGCGGGGTGAACACGCCCGGCGGCTCCGCCATCTCGCCGTCGGTGTCGGGGAAGACGTAGAGCCCACCGGTGTTGTCCTGGCCGGGCCCCATGTTACCGGCGACGAAGATGCCCGTGGCGTCCGGACCGTTGGAGCGGGCGTACTTCGCGCCCCAGAACTGGGTGTTGCTGGGGTCGCGCCACCAGGCGATGCGCTCCGGGCTGGCGGGGTCCGAGACGTCGTGGATCATCACGCCGCCGTAGTACCAGGAGGTGTAGAGGCGGTCTCGGCTGAGAGCGAAGTTGTGCGAGGTGGTGAACTGTCCCTGGAAGCCTTCGTCCTCCGCGCCGGGCGCGTGGATGGTGGTGAGCTTCTCGGGACTGGTCTTGTCGGAGATGTCCCAGACGTCGATGCCGCTCGCGCCGCGACGGTCGTCCTCGGGGTTGGCGTCCCAGGACTCCGCGCCGACGTACAGGGTCTCCGCGTTCTCGTCGACGGTGACGTAGTGGTCGTTACCGGGCGGCTGGTAGAAGATGCTCGTGAGGTCCTGTTGCTGGACCTGTGCCAGCTTCTGGGGGTCCGCGCCCCCCAGCCGGCTGACCATCGACGGGTTCGCCTTGTCGGCGATGTCGACGATGACGGTGCCGGCGTCCCAGTTCGCGAGGTAGGCGTAGTCGCCCTGCACCCACAGGTCGTGGACGTTCCGGAACGCGGCGTTGACCTCGCTCCAGATGTCCGCCGTCTGGTGGATGCCCCACTCGGAGACCGCGCTGAACTCGTCGTTCGACGTGTCCATGATGCGGAACCGGTCGCCCTTGGTCAGGTAGGCGTAGCCGTCCACGAAGATGCTGTTGTGGATGGCGTGGTCGACGGTCTGGACCGCCAGCTGTTCGGGGTTCGCGGGGTCGGAGATATCGTAGAGGAGTGCTGCCTTGATGACCTCGCCGGCCTGGTTGGGGCCGACCACGAGCAGGCGGTCGCCGTCGACCTTCACGTCCGCGACGGCCTGCATCGGGCCGGCGTCGCGGTCGGCGAGCAGGTCGCGGTCCTCGAAGGCGATGCTCGGATTCGCCTCGTCCGAGATGTCGACCGAGACGAACCCGTCGCCGGTCGCGACGAAGGCGAACTGCCCGTCCTCGGTCGGTGCGACCTCCATCGTCCCCTCGATGTCGACGCTGCCGAGTGGCTCGTAGGCGTCCTGCTGTCCTGCTGCGGAAACTGTCCCTCCGACCGCACCCAGTGCGAGCGCGCCTGCACCTGCACGGAGTACATCTCTTCGCTCCATACCCGCATCCAACGGCCCCCCCTAACTAAAGCTTCAGGAAGCTCAAAGATGTCTTTTTGTTACTAGTTCGCGCGTCGAAAGGGGAGACGGTCGTCGGGCCGACCGAGCCGGTTCCACCGTCGTGTCAGTGACGTGTCCGTGACCTGTCACCTGTGCCGCCGGTGAGGGCGCTGGCGAGCGCACCTTTGACCACGACGTCGTCGCCGAGCGTGGTGAGCTGGATGTCAGGGACGTTCGTCATCACCATCTCGTCGATGCGCTCGCGGATGGGGTCGAGGACGAGTTCGGTGTTGTGGAGCGCGACCGCGCCGCCGATGTAGACGACGATCGGGGCGAACGAGTGGACGACGTTGCTGACGCCGATGGTGTTCCAGTGCGCCAGCTGGTCGACGACGTGGTCGGCGAACGCGTCCTCGCCGACGGCGTCGAACACGTCCTTCGCGGTGAAATCGGGGTCCTCGAGCGGCAGGCTGGTGTCGACCTCGGGGTCGTCCTCGGCCAGCAGCCGTGCGTAGTTCGGGATGTTGTTGCCGGAGCAGTAGGCCTCCCAGTGGCCGTCCTTCCCGCAGCCGCAGGTGAGTCGGCCCCGTGGATCGACGACGTAGTGGCCGACCTCGCCGGCGTTGCCGTCCCAGCCGGCGATGACGTCGCCGTCGACGCAGACGCCCGCGCCGATACCCGACGAGATGGTGATGTACGCCATGTCGTCGGGGTTTCGGTCGGCGTGGTAGCGCTCGCCGATGACGCCGGCGGCGGTGTCGTTGTGGAGGTACACCTGGTCGCTGGCGATGAGCTTCCCGATGGGGCCCGAGAGCGGGATGCGCTCGACCGTTACGGGGAGGTTCGCCGGGTCCTCGACCGCACCCTCGGCGAGGTCGAGGGGACCGATGGAGCCGATACCGCAGGCGCGGACGTCGGTTGGGTCGAGGCCGGCGTCCGCGCAGGCGTTCTTCAGCGTGTCCAGGACCGCCTCGGTCACAGCGATTCCGGTCGGACCCTGTGGCGTGCTCGTTCGGTGCGACCCCAGGATACGGGCGTCGCCGTCGCCGACGACCGCCCGGACGTTCGTCGCGCCGAGGTCGACGCCCGCGTAGGTGGCCATGCTACGAGTGACACGGACGGGCTGGCACTTAAGCGGTTAGATTTACTCGTGTTCGAGTACTGCTGCCCCCGTTGGTGTGTGAGGGGAGACAGTTTCATGTAGGCGCCTGCCCATCGTCCGAGTGACTTCACCCGCATGAGCTCGCGTCCGGTGGTCCTGTCGGTCCGTGGTTCCGGCGAGGAGCCGCTCCTGTCGGACCATCCGGACGTCGCCGCCACGGTCGTCGACGACCACGCCGACGCCGCCGACCACCTCGCGACCGACCCCGTCGACTGTGTCGTCTGCCCGAACGAGCGTGACGGGCTGTCCGGGCTCGAACTCCTCGGCCGGTTGCGTGGCGCGTACCCACACGTCCCCAGTATCCTCGTCACCGACGAGCCCAGCGACGAGGTCGCCGCCGCGGTCGCCGACGGGACTGCGTCGGAGTACCTCCCGCTCGCCATCTGGGACGACCCCCCGAGCCGGCTCGCCGAGCGGGTCACGGTCCTCTCACAGGAGCAGGACCCGACGAGACCCGACGAGCGGACGCTCAGCGGACTGCTCGCGACCGCGCGACAGCTGCTCACCATCCACTCGCCGGACGAGATCGCCGACGTGATCGTCGACGCCGCCGTCGAGACGCTCGACTTCGAGTGGACGACGGTCTGGCTCGTCGACGACCACGAGGAGCGTCTGACCCCTGCGGCGGGCGGCGACGACCCTGCGTACGATGTGGGCGAGCCGCCGGTCGGGCGCGTGTTCGAGACCGGCCAGCCGACCGTGCAGCGCCGTGACGACGACGCCGCGCTGTACTTCCCGCTCGGGGACCACGGCGTCCTCGCGGTCGGGACCGGCAGCGTCACCGACGTCGAGGAGTCGGACGTCCAGCTCGCGGAGATACTCACGGCGAACGCCTCCGCGGCCTTCGAGCGCACCGCCCGCGAGGAGACGCTGGAGCTGTACCGCACCGTCGTCGACAACGTCCGCGAGATGGTGTACGTCCTCGACGAGAGCGCTCGCATCGTCCTCGTCAGTCGCCAGATCGTCGAGGCGACCGGCTACGAACGCGACGAGCTCGTCGGCGAACACGTCTCGAGGTTCCTCGACGAGGGCGGGTTCGAACGCGGCACCGAACTCGTCGCCGAGCTGCACGACTCCGGGGACGACGGGAGCCGAACGTATCGGACGGTGGGCGTCCGGGCCGACGGCACGAACGTCCCCATCGAGGTCGAGGTCTCGCTGCTCCCGAGCGACGACGGCGAGTTCCGCGGCACCATCGGCGCGGTGCGGGACATCTCCGACCTCGTCGAGACAGAGGAGCGGCTGGCCCAGGAGCGCGACCGCTTCCGCTCGCTGTTCGAACACCTCCCGGACCCCATCGTGGATGCCCGCTTCGAGGGGGATGAGCCGGTCATCGACACGGTGAACCCGGCGTTCGAGCGCGTCTTCGGCCACGATAGGAACGCGATCGTCGGAGAGTCGGTCAACGACGTGCTCGTGCCGGCCGACGACGAGGGAACCGGCCGCGAGCTCGACCGCCGGACCTTCGCCGGGGACGGCGGTCCCGTCTCGGCCGAGGTACGCCGGGAGACCGCCGATGGTGACCGGTACTTCCTGTTCCGCGGCATCCCGTACCGTGCCGACGAGCGGGGCACCCACGCCTTCGGCATCTACACGGACATCACCGACCAGCACGACCGCGAACGGCACCTCCAGGTGCTGCACCGTGTCCTCCGGCACAACCTCCGCACCGACATGGGCGTCGTCATCGGTTACCTCGACCAGCTCGACGACCGGCTCGACGACCCGGACGACCACGCGCTCATCGAGCGCGTCACGGGCCGTGCCGAGGACGTGGCCCGGCTCGCCGACAAGGTCCATCAGCTCGAGCAGGTCATCCAGCAGGACACCGACCTGACGCCCGGACCGACGGACGTGGTCGAGCGGCTCGAACCGCTCGTCGACGGCCTCCGCGACCGCTACCCGCGGGCGACCATCGAGGTCGACGCGCCCGGGACGGCGGTCGCCCACGCCGACGAGCGGCTCGACCTCGCGGTCGAGAACCTCGTGGAGAACGGCATCCAGCACACGCACGTCCCCGCCCCGAGGGTCGGCGTCCGCGTCGTGGCCGACGGAGCCGGTGTCGACATCCACGTCACCGACGAGGGCCCGGGAATCCCGGCCCACGAGCGGGCGTTCCTCACGGGCGACCGGGACGTCTCGCAGGTCGAACACGGTGACGGACTCGGGCTGTGGGTCGTCAACTGGGTGGTGCGGTCGCTGGGCGGCGAGGTCAGCTTCGGCGACCCCGAGGTCGGCACCGAGGTCGTCGTCCACCTTCGCCCGGCCTGAGGCCTCCCGCGAGGACGCTCAGTTCCCCTGGATGGCGTCGATGACCATCGCGGCCGCGATGATGGGTTCCTTCGGCACGCTGTCGGCGTCGTCGATGACGATGTCGTACGTGTCCTTCAGCGAGAACTGGCCGCTTATCTTGCCGACGTGGTCCCCGTTCGCGTCCGTGATCTCGTACTTGTGCGGGATGAGCTCGCCGAACGGCAGGAAGTTCCGGGCGAGCGTGACCGCCGCGCCGCGCGAGTCGATGCGGGCGAGGACCTCCTCGGTCCTCGCGTCCCGAATCCGCCAGGTGTCCTGCAGCAGCGAGAAGTCGTTGTCCAGCACGACGATGTCCTCGCCGGTCCGGGCGTCGGACAGCATGTAGTTGCCAGCCACGTCGATGATGCCGCCGGCCTTGACGGTGAACACCTCCTGTCCGTTCGCGTCGGTGAACGGGAACTCCTCCTTCATCTTGAACAGCTTCTGTTTCCCCTTCAGCACCGTGTTACCGGCCGCGTCCTCGGCTCTGTACTTGTTCCGGATGAGGCTCTGGATGACCGTGTATCGGTCGTCCGTGAGTTCGACGCCGGAGATGTCGTAGCGTGCTGGTGTGCTCATCACCCTCACTGCCCGCCGCCTGGCCTTTAAACCCGGACATCCGCCGGCCCGTGTCCACGCGGACCACCCGGAACCGACACCCTAAGGGTCGTCCCGCCCCAGGCTACGACCAGATGAGCAAGGACTTCATCGAGGTCAAAGGTGCCGAGGAGCACAACCTGAAAGACCTCGACGTTCGCATCCCACGCGAGCAGTTCAACGTGGTGACGGGGCTGTCCGGGTCGGGCAAGTCCTCGCTCGCGTTCGAGACGGTGTACGCCGAGGGGCAGCGACGGTACATCGAGTCGCTGTCGGCGTACGCCCGGAACTTCCTGGGGCAGATGGACAAGCCGCAGGTCGAGACCGTCGAGGGGCTTTCACCTGCGATCTCCATCGACCAGAAGAACGCGGCGAACAACCCCCGCTCGACCGTCGGGACGGTGACCGAGCTGCACGACTACCTCCGCCTGCTGTACGCCCGCGTCGGCACGCCGCACTGCCCGGAGTGCGGCCGGGAGGTCGGCGAGCAGTCGGCGGACACGATGGTCTCCAGGGTCCTCGACCTCCCCGAGGGCACCCGCGCGAAGATCGCCGCGCCGGTCGTCCGCGACCAGAAGGGCGCGTTCGAGGACCGCTTCGACGAGCTCGTGAGCGAGGGGTACGCCCGCGTCGAGGTCGACGGCGAGGAGTACGACCTGACCGTCGACCGGCCGGACCTCGACGAGAACTACGACCACACCATCGACGTGGTCGTCGACCGCGTGAAGCTCAGCAGCGACGCCCGCCCGCGCATCACGGACTCCGTCGAGACCGCACTCGAGGAGGCCGGCGGCGTCATGAAGCTGATACTGCCCGACCCGCCCGAGGAGCCGGACATCGGTGGCAGCGAGGCCCGTTCGACGGGCGACCTCGCGGCCGTGGCGGGTGACGGGGACGAGGACGCGAGCCAGGACCGCCTCGTGCTGGAGTTCTCCGAGGAGCTCGCCTGCACCCACTGCGGCATCGACTTCACCGAGATAGAGACGCGCTCGTTCTCGTTCAACTCGCCCCACGGCGCGTGTCCCGAGTGCGAGGGCATCGGCGAGACGAAGGAGGTCAGCGAGAAGCGCGTCGTCGTCGACGAGTCGAAGCCGCTGAAGCACGTGTTCGAGCCCTGGAGCTACAACCGGTCGTACTACCAGACGCGCCTCGACGCGGTCGCGGCGCACTTCGACGTGAGCCTCGACACGCCGTTCGAGGAGGTGGCCGAGGACGTCCAGCGCCAGTTCCTCTACGGCACGGACGACGAGGTCGTCTTCAAGAGACAGACGAAGAACGGCACCCGGCGCAAGCAGAAGCGGTTCGAGGGCATCATCCCGAACCTCGAACGGCGCTACGTCGAGACGGACTCGCAGGGCACCCGCGACCACATCGAGGACTACATGTCCGTCACCGAGTGTCCCGCCTGTGACGGCACCCGACTCAAGCCCGCCTCGCGCTCCGTCTACGTCGCCGGCACCGCCATCAGCGAGGTCAACCGGATGAGCATCGGCGACGCGCTGGCGCACTTCGAGGGGATGGAGGCCCAGCTCGACGAGCGCCAGACGACCATCGCCGAGGAGATACTGAAGGAGATCCGCGCGCGCCTCGGCTTCATGACCGAGGTCGGGCTGGAGTACCTCACGCTCGACCGCGAGGCCTCGACCCTCTCCGGCGGCGAATCGCAGCGCATCCGGCTCGCGACGCAGGTCGGCTCCGGGCTCGTCGGCGTGCTGTACGTGCTGGACGAGCCCTCCATCGGCCTGCACCAGCGCGACAACGACAAGCTGCTCGACACGCTGGAGGGGCTGCGCGACCTCGGGAACACCCTCATCGTCGTCGAGCACGACGAGGAGACGATGCGTCGGGCGGACAACGTCATCGACATGGGCCCCGGGCCGGGAAAGCGCGGCGGCGAGGTCGTCGTCCAGGGTGACTTCGACGACGTCGTCGACGCCGACGAGAGCGTCACCGGTGACTTCCTCGCCGGGCGCAGGCAGATTCCCGTACCCGATACGCGCCGCACCGCGGACGACCATCTGTCGGTCCTCGGCGCACGCCAGCACAACCTGAAGGATGTCGATGTCGACCTCCCGCTGGGCAGCTTTACGGCCATCACCGGCGTCTCCGGCTCCGGCAAGTCGACGCTGATGCACGACGTGCTGTACAAGGGGCTCGCACGCCGGATGAACGACAACACCTCCGTCAACCCCGGCGAGCACGACGACATCGAGGGCATCGATGGGGTCGAGACGGTGCGGCTCATCGACCAGAGCCCCATCGGCCGGACGCCGCGGTCGAATCCCGCCACGTACACCGGCATCTTCGACTACGTCCGCGAGCTGTTCGCCGAGACGAAGCTCTCGAAGCAGCGCGGCTACGAGAAGGGCCGCTTCTCGTTCAACGTCAAGGGCGGCCGTTGCGAGGAGTGCGGCGGGCAGGGGACGGTGAAGATAGAGATGAACTTCCTCTCGGACGTGTACGTCCCCTGCGAGGAGTGCGAGGGGGCGCGCTACAACGACGCCACGCTCGACGTGACCTACAAGGGCAAGACCATCGCGGACGTGCTCGACATGAGCGTCGAGGAGGCCCACGACTTCTTCGAGTCCTCCTCGCGCCTTCGTCGCCGGCTCAAGCTCCTGAAGGACGTGGGGCTGGACTACATGACCCTCGGCCAGCCGTCGACGACGCTCTCCGGCGGCGAGGCCCAGCGCATCAAGCTCGCCGAGGAGCTGGGCAAGCGCGACACCGGCAACACGCTCTACCTGCTCGACGAGCCCACGACGGGCCTGCACTCCGCGGACGAGAAGAAGCTCATCGACGTGCTGCACCGCCTGGTCGACAACGACAACACCGTCGTCGTCATCGAGCACGAGCTCGACCTCGTGAAGAACGCCGACCACGTCCTCGACCTCGGCCCCGAGGGCGGCGAACACGGCGGCGAGGTCGTCGCCACCGGCACGCCGGAGGAAGTGGCGCAGGTCGACGCCTCCCACACCGGCCGCTACCTGCGTGACCTGCTCCCCGACGTCGACGTCGAGGGGCCACGCGGCCAGCGCGTCGAGCCCGAGACGCGCGAGATGGCGACGCCGACGGACGACGACTGAGCCCGCGCCGGACGGGATTGTTCTCGCGGGGCAGTGGAGTCGGGTTTGGAGACCCGCGAGCTGACGAGCGCCGCCGAGCGCCGCGTCGCCGCGCGAGAAGGAGCGCACGCACCAACTGCCGTACGAACGGTTGGGCAACCTCGTCGAGCGGGCGCGCTGACCGGCGGCACCGGCCAGGGTTTACGTACGGGGACGAGGTCAGTGTCGGCGATGCGCTGACCGTCGCCTCCGACGGGGAGCGGGTGTGCGACACGTCGTCGGAGGGCTGTCGAGTGTCGCCTGCTCGCCACCACGCCAGCTCCGGACAACTATATATATTCCCCCCGATAGCTATTTTGGGGCACCAGCGCTAGGAGTAGGCGAGAAGCCGGGGTGTACCCGGCCGCACACGTATGAGTGAGGACGCACGAGCCACCGTTCTGATAACCGTCGATTCGCTGCGAGCGGACGCACTCGACCTGACATCCGATTCGTCACATACCCCGGCACTGCGGGACCTGGCCGGCGAGGCGACCGTGTTCGAGAACGCCTTCGCGCAGGGGAACTGGACCCCCTTTTCCTTCCCGAGCATCCTCGGCGGCGCACCGGTGTTCGCTGACGGGCCACGCATCGGCGTCGGGAACGGCCCGACGCTCGCGGAGACGCTCGGCCGGTCCGGCATGGCCACGGGTGGGTTCAACGCCTCGAACGGGTTCCTCACCGCGTACTGGGGCTACGACCGCGGGTTCGAGCAGTTCGAGACGTACCACGCCGAGGCCTCGAATCCGGTGAGCAAGTTCCTCTCGGCGCACCCGACCTGGCAGGCGTGGACCCAGTTCGCCACCCAGCCGTTCCGGGCTGCTGCGCGACGCCTGCGCGGGCAGGAGAGCTATCCCGCCGAGAACACCTCGCGGATGCGCGACGTGGAGAACGCGGCGGTCTCGTTCATCGAGGGCCAGGACGGCGAGTTCTTCTGCTGGATACACTACATGGACACCCACACGCCGTACGTCCCCGCACCGGTGAACGTCCGCGCCGTCACCGGCGAGGACTACGGCACGCTGCGGATGCTCAGCCCCCACCTGCGCACTGGGCTGGGGCGCGAGGTCGGGTCCGAGACGCTCGCGGACCTGCGGACGCTGTACCGTGCGGCAGCCCATCAGGTCGACCAGAGCATCGGCCGGGTGCTCGACGCGCTCGAACGCGCGGGCATCCGCGACGAGACGACGGTCGTCGTCGCCGGGGACCACGGCGAGGAGTTCATGGAGCACGGCCACCTCTCGCACTACCCGAAGCTCTACCGCGAGCTGACGCACGTGCCGTTCATCGTAGACGCACCGGACACGCCGAGCCAGCGGGTGGCGTCGCCGGTCGCGCTCGACGCCATCCCGCCGACGCTGTGCGACCTCCACGGCGTCCAGCGCCCCGAGGGGTTCACCGCGGACAGCCTCGTGCCGACGCTCCGCGACGGCGAGGACCCGGACGCCGGGCCCATCGTCTCCGTGACCGTCCGTGGCGACTCCGTCACCCAGCAGCCGATTCCCCGCAACCTGGGGGACGGCGACACGGTCGTCAGCGTCCGGGACGAGCGCTGGACGTACATCGAGTGCCCGGCCGCCGACGAGCGCGAGCTCTACGACCGGACCGTCGACCCGGAGGAACGGGAGAACCGGTGGGACGAGGCAGCCGACGAGGCTGGCGTCGCGGCGCTCTGCCGGGCCGCCGAGCGACGGCTCGACGCGCTGGCGACCGTCGCCGGCGAGCACGACGACGAGGACGAGGAGGAGGTCCCGGAGGAGCTGGAGGACCGCCTCAGCGCGCTGGGCTACCGCTAGACGCCGTCGGCCAGCCGGCACCCGAGGTTTTTGTTCGGGAGCGCGTATCCGGAGCCATGCAGTTCGTCGCACTGGACGACGCGCTCCTGACCGTCGACGACGACACGGTGAGCGACCGGGACGAGGGCCACGAGTTCGAGTGCGTGGCCGTCGGGCCGGACCGGGCATTCGTCGGGACGTTCGACGCCGGGCTGTCCCGCCGCGACGTCACCGGCAGCGACGACGACTGGCACCGCGTCGGCGAGTCCCTGCCGGACTCGGTGACGGCGGTCGCGCTCGACCCGCACGAACCCGACGGCGTCTGGGTCGGCACGGAGCCGAGCCGCGTCTTCTACTCCGCCGATGGGGGCGACAGCTGGACCGAGCGCTCCGGCCTCGCCGAGCTGCCGTCGGCCGACGAGTGGTACTTCCCGCCGCGACCCGACACCCACCACGTCCGCTGGCTCGAACCGGACCCGCACCGGGCGGGTCGGTGCTACGTCGGCATCGAGGCCGGCGCGCTCGTCGTCACCGACGACGGCGGCGAGACGTGGACCGAGCGACCCGACGGGAGCCGTCGCGACAACCACCAGCTGGCGACGCATCCCGAGGCGGTCGGTCGGGTGTACAGCGCGGCCGGCGACGGCTACGCCGAGAGCACCGACCACGGCCGGACCTGGGACCAGCCACAGTCGGGACTCGACCATCGCTACTGCTGGAGCGTCGCAGTCGACCCGGAGAACCCTGACCTTCGCGTCGTGTCGGCCGCCAGCGGCGCGTCCCGGGCCCATCGCCTCGGGACCGCCGAGAGCTACGTCTACCGGAAGCACGGTGACGACCCGTGGGAGGTCGCGATGGACGGCCTGCCCGACCCCGAGGGGTTCCGTCGGCCCGTCCTCGCACCTGCCGGTCCCGGAACGTTCCTCGCGGCGGCCGACGACGGACTCTACCGGAGCACGGACGCCGGGCGCTCGTGGAACCGGGTCGTCGCGTGGGACGAGACGGGGCCGGTGCGGGGGCTCGCTGTGCACTGACGCGGCGGGCGAGCCGCCAGTGGTCCGCGCTCAGGCGGGCGTCCGCTCCTCGTCGAGGACGGCTAGCTCGTCGTCCACGGTGAGCGTCAGCGTCTCGTCGTCGAGCGTCACCGAGATGGCGACCCGGAGCGGGTCGCGGTCGACGACCGTCGAGGCGTCGGCGCTCACCCACTCCAGCTCCCAGAGCGGCGTCTCTCGCGTGTTGATGCCGTGGTCGTAGTGGAAGGCGACGACAGCAGGGTGTGACATGAGTGCGAGCCCGACGTCGGTGAACCAGCCGGCGTTGCAGCGTTCACAGCCGTAGCGGACGAACGCCTCGAACGGTCCCTCGACGAGCCAGTCCGGCGAGTCGTCGGCCGTGGCGTCGATGACCCAGCGGTCCATGCGGCCGTCGCAGCGCGTGCAGAAGCCGAGCTCCGCGGTGTTGTGGTTCCGGATCGCCCAGCGGTGGGCGACGTCGATGGCCTCCTCGGGCGTGCAGTCGTAGAGCGCACCCGGCGGGACCGCGACCTGTGCGAAGTCCTCACCGCAGTCGCGGCAGGTGATGTCGACCCTGGTATCCTCGAACGTCGCCGTCATCCGCGACCCGCAGTCGAGACAGGTGGCGTCCATCTGGACGGGGTCGGCGTCGATGGCCTTCGTGTAGCCGCCCGAGAGGACAGCGCCGGCGACCTGGGCGCCCTCGCGGGTGAGTACGTACCCCTCGTCGTGCTCCGCGACGAACCGGTCGGTGAGCTTCCCGAGGTGGTAGTTGAACTGGCCGGTGTCGCGCATCCCGACGCGGTCGTTGAGCTCGCTGAACGAGAGCGGTTCGTCGGCGTCGAGTAGCGCCTCGAGCACGCGGACCCGGGTCTCGTGGGCCACCAGTCCGAACGCCTCGTCCGGCGGGAGCTGCTCCACGACGATGTCGGAGTCGCTCATGGTGACAGCTTCACGGAGCGAGACAAAGAGGATTTCGCGGGCTGGGCTACTCCCCGTCGCCGACAGCACGTTTGAGCACGTCCCGCGCGCCCTCGACCTCCTCGGGGATGATGGTGTGGCCCATCCCCTCGAATATCTGTGCGGTCACGTCCGCGCCGAGGTCGGTGAGCACGTCGCGTGTCTCGTGGACGCGTTCCTTCGGGATGTGCGGGTCCTTCGCGTCACAGCCGAGGTAGACGGGGGTGCCGTCGAGGTCGCCGTCGTACTCCCGAGGCGTGCCCTCGGGACCGATGAGGCCGCCGCTGAAGGCGACGAGGCCGCCGAACCGGGTCGCGTTCCGCGCGACGTACTCGCTGGCGAGGCAGGCCCCCTGCGAGAAGCCGAGCAGGACGACCCGCTCGCGCGGGATGCCGGCGTCGACGGCCCGTGCGACCGTCTCGTCGACGAGTTCGAGCGCCGACGAGAGGTGGGGCTCGTTGTCCGCCGTGTCGGCCATGAACGAGTACGGGTACCAGGTGTTGCCGGTGGCCTGTGGCCCGAGCCACGCGACGTCGTCCACGTCGAGTTCGCTCGCGAGGCCGAGCACGCTCCGGGCCGTCGCACCCCGACCGTGGAGCGCGACGACAGCGGCACGGGCCTCGTCGAGGGATGCACCGGCCGTGAGTACCTGCGCGTCGGCGTGGGGGCCGTCGAGCATGGTCACCGCTCACCCGCCCGGTCGTCGTCTGGGTCGGTGTCACCGCTGGCCTCGCCGGCGACGCCGCCGTCCGGCAGCTGGGCCCTCGCGTCGGTCGCCAGCGGCGGGAGGTTCGCCTCGATGCCCTCGCGGTCGTCCGCGAGCCACGGGGGGAGCTGGAGCTCGCTGCCGAGCTCCTCGACGGGTTCGTCGGCGGTGAAGCCGGGCTCCTCGGTCGCGATCTCGAACAGGACGCCGCCGGGCTCGCGGTAGTAGATGGACTGGAAGTAGCGGCGGTCCTTCTGCTCGGTGACGCGCTGACCGGCGTCGAGCAGGGTCTCGCGCCACGCGAGCTCCGTCTCCGAGTCGGGCGTCCGGAAGGCGACGTGGTGGACGGTGCCGGCACCGGGCCGGGCGGCGGGTGCGTCGGGTCGGTCGAGCACGTCGACGACGCCGGCGCGGTCGGGCACCTCGTAGCGGGTGCGGTCGCCGACGGTCTCCCCCGCCTCGTAGCCCATCGTCGCCAGCACGTCCGCGGTCGCCTCGGGGTCCGTCGGCAGCAGCGTCACGCCGGCGAAGCCGCGCAGGGCGTGCTCGGCAGGAACCGGGCCGTCGCTCCACGGCTCGACCGCACCGTCGTCGTGCGGGTCGTCGCCGAAGACGAGTTCGAGCGGCTGGCCGTCCGGGTCGCGGAACGGGAGCACGGTCTCGCCGAAGCGCTCGACCGGCTGGGTCACGTCGGCGTCGCTCTCCGTCAGTCGGTCCTGCCAGTACGGCAGCGAGCCGTCGGGCGCGCGGAACGCCGTCGCGCTCGCCATGCCCTTGCCGACTCGGCCCTGGCGTGTCCCGCCGAAGGGGAAGAAGGTCATCGCCGTGCCCGGTGTGCCCGTCTCGTCGCCGTAGTAGAGGTGGTACGTCGTCACGTCGTCGAAGTTGACGGTCTGCTTGACCAGTCGCAGGCCGAGGACGTCGGTGTAGAACGCGACGTTCTCGGTCGGGTCCGCCGCGACGGCGGTCACGTGGTGGATGCCGTGCAGTCTGTCCGTATCGGTCATACCGGTCGTAGGGGCCCGGCGAGGAAATAGCGTGTGGACCCCCGTGTCGGCAGGTTACACTCGTGTCACGTGACTGTCGAGGGGGCCCGCGTCGGGGTCGGCACGGTCGGTCACAGCCGGGTCTGCATCTCGACCACGTCGCCGGTCACGCCGTCGGCGAACTCGTGGCGGTGGGTGGCCACCCGCTCGTAGCCCCGGCGCTCGTAGAACCCAGCGGCGTTCGCCGAGGACCAGCACGCCGCCGAGGCCGCGCCCGCCGCACGGAGGTGCTCGTGGAGCGCCTCGAGCAGTGCTGTCCCGACGCCTTCGCCCGCCCGGTCCGGGTCCACGTACAGGGCCGTCACCTCGGCGTCGACGT
The DNA here is from genome assembly GCF_900103505.1 of Haloarchaeobius iranensis. Classification (GTDB taxonomy): domain Archaea; phylum Halobacteriota; class Halobacteria; order Halobacteriales; family Natrialbaceae; genus Haloarchaeobius; species Haloarchaeobius iranensis. The sequence continues at coordinate 82,195 of NZ_FNIA01000010.1, read as the reverse complement.
CGGCGTCGAGGTGGTTGCGGCACTCGGGGAGGGCGGTGCCGAACCCGACGACGCTGCCGCCGTCGGTCGTCGCGACCAGGAACGTGCCGTCGCCGTCGAACTCGTAGTCGTCCACGCTCCGGCCGTCGTGCCACGCGTCGACGACGCCGTCGTCGTACGCGCGCGGTCCCCGCTCGGCGATGGCTGCCTCGTGGACCGCCAGAATCGCCTCGGCGTCGCCGGACTCCGCTGGTCTCACGCGCATAGCTATCCTCAAGAACCGTCTCGACGCTGAAACTACCGGTTTCGCAGGAAGAGCTGTCAGTCAGCGCGGGCGCGAGCGCTTGGTTCCCAGCCGGCGCATCGCGAACACGACGACGGCCAGCAGGGCGGTGAACACGAGCGCCACCGGGACGTAGCCAGTCGTGAGCGTGCCGGTTCCGACGGTCGCGAACACCACGGCGGCCGTCAGCAGGAACGCCACGAGGAGGCCGAGTGCACCGGAGACCCAGAGGATGCGCTCTTCGGTCGGGAGTCCATCGTTCGTCTGCTTCGGGTACTGAGTCATACCAGTGGATACGCGTGCTACATATAAACCCGGTCTCCAGATTTTCACTCCGTGGGAACGAGGGACCGCGCCGAGTTCAGCACCACGAGGGCGCTGCTGGTGCCCATCGCCAGCGCGGCGAACAGCGGGTTCAGGAGCCCCGTGGCCGCCAGCGGGATGGCCACGGCGTTGTAGCCGAACGCCCAGGTCAGGTTCTCGCGGACGCGCCGTCTGGTCGCGGTGGCCACGTCGAACAGGACGGGGACCGCGTCGAGCCGACCGTCGGTCACGACCGCGTCGGCCGCCTCCGCAGCCAGTCCGCCGCTGCCGGCGATGGCGACCCCGACGTCCGCCGCAGCGAGCGCGGGCGCGTCGTTGTCGCCGTCGCCGACCATCGCGACGGTCCCCTGTGCGCGGAGTCGCTGGATCGCAGCGACCTTCCCGTCCGGCGGGACGCCGGCGAACACCTCGTCGACGGCCGGGTGGTCCCGGAACCGTTCGGCGGCAGCGCCCTCGTCGCCGGTCAGGACGACGACCGAGCGCCCGTCGTCGGCGAGCGCCCGGACCGTCTCGTCCCAGTCGTCGCGGGGCCGGTCGGTGACGGCGAGGAGTCCCCGAAACTGACCGTCCCAGCCGACGAGGACGGGGACGCCGCCGTCGGCCGCGACCGCGTCTGCCCGCTCGCGGAACGGCTCCGGGACCGCGATTCCCTCGGCGTCGAGGAGGTCGTGGTTCCCCACGACGGTCCGCTCGCCGTCGACGTCGCCGACGACGCCCGTCGGGCGCACGTCGACCGACGCCGCGGGGTCGTCCCAGGCGGCCGCGTCGCGGCCCGTCGCGGTGGCCCCCGCCGGTTCGCCGCCGTCGGTCGCGGGTTCCCCGCCAGGGACGGGTCGAACGCCCTCACCGCCGGCGAACGCGACGACGGCGTCGGCGATGGGGTGGTTCGAGTACCGTTCCAGCGCGGCGGCGCGGGCGAGGAGCCGCGTCTCGTCGCCGTCCGCGACCGCGACGTCGGTCACGGTCATCTCGCCGCTGGTCAGCGTCCCGGTCTTGTCGAGCGCGACGGTGTCGACGTCGGGCAGCACCTCGAACACCGTCTCCGAGGCGACGACGACGCCGGACTCGGCGGCGCGCTGGATGCCCGCGGCGACTGCCAGCGGCGTGGCGAGGCCGAGCGCACACGGGCAGGCGACGACGAGGACGGTCAGCCCGACGAGCAGCGCGCCGGTCGGGCCCCCACCGAGGACGAGCGTCCCGGTGGCGACCAGCAGTGCGACGGTCGTCACGGTCGGAACGAACACCGTCGCGAGCCGGTCCGCGAGGCGCTGGACGCCGGGGCGGGCGCTCTGGACCTCCCAGAGCAGGCCGACGATGCGGTCGAGCGTGCTCGTCGCGTCCTCGCTCACCGCGACGACGAGCGGGGTGTCGGTGACGACAGAGCCGCCCACGACCGCGTCGCCCGGGCGCTTCGTCACCGGGAGTGACTCGCCGGTCACGAGCGCCTCGTCGACGGCCGCGACGCCCTCGACGACGGTGCCGTCGAGCGGGACGCGCTCGCCCGGCCGGACGAGCAGTTCGGAGCCCGGGGCCACGTCCTCGACCGGGAGCGTGCGGCCGTCGCGGAGCCGGGCCTCCTCGACCGACGCCGCGGTGAGGTCCGACAGCAGCGAGACGGCGTTGCGCTTCACGCGGTCCTCGTAGTAGTTGCCCGCGCTGACGACGAGCACGATGGCGACGGTCACGTCGAAGTAGACGTCGATGCCGCCGGTCAGCATCACGGCGGTGCTGTAGACGTACGCGCTCGTCGCCGCGAGCGAGACGAGCAGGTCCATGTTCGGCTGGCCCGCCCGGAGGCTCACGTAGGCCCCACGGAGGAGGGTGAAGCCGCTGTAGAACAGCACGACGGTCGTGAACAGCCAGATCTGTGCGAGCAGGTAGAGCCGGCCGAACGAGCCGAAGTCGACGACCGGCGCGAAGCCGAAGTGCTGCGGGTAGATGAACAGCACATACCACAGCATCGTCATCATGCCGAAGAAGCCGCCCCCGACGAGGAACGTCGCCGTCGGCGAGTCGGGTTCGTGCTCCTCGGCGACGGCCCGCTCGCGCGCCTCGTAGCCCGCCGTCGAGACGAGGTCGGGCAGGTCGGCGGCGTCGACGGCGGCGGGGTCGTAGACGAGCTTCATCGTGTCCGTCGCGTAGCTCGCCGACGCCCCCTCGACGCCCGGGTTGTCGGTCGCGGTCGACTCGAGGAACAGCTCGCAGGTCGCACAGTGCATCCCGTCGACCGAGAGGTAGCAGACCTCGCCGTCCGCGTCGTCGTCGCCCGCGTCGAGTAGCTCCTCGGGCGAGGCCGCGTCGATGTCCTCGACGTCGTCCAGCGAGCGCGCGACGGCGAGGCACCCCCGACAGCAGAACTCGCCCTCCACCTCGGGGTCGGTCACGGGCTCGGCGGGCAGGTCCAGGTCACAGAGCGTGCAGCCGGTCATAGCTCACTCACAGCGGCTGGTAGTACGGCACGGGCGGGTGCGGCAGGTGGACGCCGAACAGCATCAGGCCGTGGGCCAGCGGCAGGTAGCCCAGTGCGAGGAAGGCGACGCCCATCGTGCGGTGCAGGAGCGTCCGGTGCCGCACCGACAGCGAGCCGATGGCGAGCCCGTACGCCAGCAGCGTCGGGACGGTCCCGACACCGAGCAGGGCGAGCGCGAGCGCCCCCCGGAACGGGTCGCCGATGACGAACGCGTACAGGTACGCGGGGTAGGTGATCGGGCAGGGGAGTACCGCGTGGACCGCCCCCAGTCCGACGATGCCCGTCGAGTTCGTCGCGCGGTCGAGGTGGCCCGTCAACACGCCACTGACCCGTCGGAACACCCCCGAGAGAACGGGGATGGAGTTCCCGACGGCCGCACCCCCGGCGGTGCCACGGAACAGGTAGCCGACGCCTGCGGCGAGGATGAACAGGCCGACGAGGATGCCCATGCTCCCGCGTACGACATCCGAGAGCGACGTGACGGCCGTGACGCTCCCGACGACGAGGCTCCCGGCGAGTCCGAGGACCGCACCGACGAACGCGTAGCCCGCGGTCCGGCCGAGGTTGAACAGGCCGTGCTGGCGGACGTCGCGCATCGTGAGCTGGTCCCGCCGGCGGTCGTCGCCGCTCGCGGTGATGCGGTCGGCGTACGTCGACACCAGCGGCCCGCACATCCCGAGGCAGTGCGCGCCGCCGAGCGCGCCGATGACGAGGAACAGAAGCAAGTCGGCGTTCGCGGTGACGCCGCCGGTCTGTAGGCCTCGCGCGACGGGCTCGACCCACCCGTTCACCTATCACACCCCGTTCGCGCTCGCCTCGTCGTGGTGCTCGTCCTCGTGTGGCGAGAGCGCGAGTGCCAGACAGCCGGTGATGATGAGCACGTTGAGGAGTGTGATGGCTGCGATGGTCTCGCCTTTCAACGCGATGAAAGCCACCGCCGGAGCCAGAGCGCCCAGGGAGATGAACCCGACCGTTCGCGGTGTAACGTCCATGGTGAGGGGTGTGGAAGTGCGTGAGTATAAATGCTGGTCCGATTCTCGCCTCACGGCACCGACCCAGGGAGTTAAGACACGAGAATACAGAAGTGACGCTCATGAGTAGGGGTGTACCAGCAGTCGAAGACGAGGAGGAAGTGCCGGGGAGCGAACAGAGCGTCTCGGCACCTGTGACGCAGGAGGAACCGGAACGGGAGCTCACCCACGAGGAGTTCGACCCGAAGGGAACGCTCGCGCTGATACTGACGTACTTCGCGGTGCTCGCTATCATGTGGGTGTTCATGTACTTCGTCGAGTTCCTGGGCAACGATCTCATCGTCGTGGGGTGATCACGGATGCATATTCACCAGTACGAGAAACTCTGGCTCGGCATGTCGCTGCTGCTCATCGTGGGGTTCATCGCGACAATCACGTACGGCGCGGTCGGCGTCGGCGTGACGATGATAGACGACAGCGGCGGGAACGTCGACCCGAACGCCCTCGACGAGCACCCCGAGTTCAGCGACCCCGGCGTCGAGAAGGTCGGTGAGAACGAGTACGAGGCGTACGTCGTCGCCAGGCAGTTCATCTTCCAGCCCGACCCCATCGTCGTCCCCGCCAACAGTACGGTGACGTTCTACGTGACGTCGGCGGACGTCGTCCACGGCTTCTCGGTCGTGGGGACCAACGCCAACACGATGGTCATCCCGGGTGAGGTCGCCGAGGTCACCGTCGAGGTGGGCGAGCCGGGCGAGTACGGCATCGTCTGTCACGAGTACTGCGGCGCCGGCCACCACAGCATGGAGGGCATGCTCCGGGTGGTGCCCGAGGGCGAGTACAACAGCAGCGACGGAGGTGAGCAATGAGCGTCGACCAGGAGACCTTCGCGGACCGGTACCCGCAGGAGGCAGAGCTCGTCCGGCGTGCGTTCCTGGTCGCGTTCACCGCGCTCGGACTGGGCGCACTGTTCGGCATCTTCCAGGCGCTCCACCGGACGAACGTCCTGCGGATCATCCCGTCGACCGACTACTACACGGCACTGACCGCACACGGCGTGCTGCTGGCGATCGTCTTCACCATCTTCTACCTCGTCGGGCTGTACCAGTGGGCCGTCACGCGTAGCCTCGACCGGTCGCCGACGAACATCAACTTCACCCGGGCGTGGCTCACGCTGATGACCGTCGGGTCGGCCATCACCGGCGTCACCATCCTGCTCGGGTTCGTCGACCAGATCGGCATCAGCGCGGACGTGCTCTTTACGTTCTACGCGCCGCTGCAGGCCCACCCGCTGTTCTACACGGGCCTCGTCGTGTTCATCATCGGGACCTGGCTCGCGGGCGTCGACTGGTTCCGCACGTGGCTGCACTGGAAGCAGGACAACCCCGACGAGCGCATCCCGCTGCAGACGTTCATGGTGCTGACGACCATGATAATGTGGTACATCGCCACTATCGGCGTCGCCATCGCCGTGCTCTTCTTCCTGCTGCCGTGGTCGCTCGGGCTCATCGACACGGTGAACCCGCTGCTGACCCGGACGCTGTTCTGGTTCTTCGGACACCCGGTCGTCTACTTCTGGCTGCTGCCGGCGTACATGCTCTGGTACACGGTGCTGCCGAAGCTCGCCGGCGGGCGGCTATTCAGCGACCCACTCGCACGGGTCGTCTTCGTGCTGTTCGTGCTGCTGTCGACCCCGGTCGGCATCCACCACCAGTACGTCGATCCCGGTATCGCGGAAGGGTTCAAGTTCATCGCGATGACGAACACGATGTTCCTGCTGTTGCCGAGCCTGCTGACCGCGTTCACCGTCGTCGCGAGCATGGAACACGGGGCGCGCCAGCGCGGCGGTGAGGGTCTGTTCGGCTGGCTCACCGCCCTCCCGTGGCGCGACCCCGCGTTCACCGGGATGGCGCTCGCCGGCCTGATGTTCGCCGCCGGCGGCTTCTCCGGCATGATAAACGCCGGGATGAACATCAACTACCTCATCCACAACACGCTCTGGGTGCCCGGCCACTTCCACCTCACCGTCGGCACGGCGGTCGCGCTGACGATGATGGCGGGGACGTACTGGCTCTGGCCCCAGCTCACGAACCGGCGGCTCTACTCCCGGCCCATCGGGCTGCTGCAGGTCGTCATGTGGTTCGGCGGGATGGCGCTGATGTCCAACTCGATGCACGTCGCCGGCCTGTACGGCGTGCCGCGCCGGACCGCGGAGCCGCAGTACGCGGGCTTCGACTTCAACACGGCGTTCGGGAGCATGGCGGAGCTGAACATCCAGCTCGCCGTCGGCGGCACGCTGCTGTTCGTCTCGACGCTCCTGTTCCTCGGGAACCTCACGCTCTCGCTGGGCAACCCGAAGGTCGAGGGGCTGGGCCAGTCGCTCCCGGAACCGCTCTCCGGCGCGGAGGACAGCCCGCGCGTGCTGGACAACATGCGGCTCTGGGCGGGCATCGCGCTGGTACTCGTCGTGCTCGCGTACGTGCTGCCGCTCGGGGCGATCATCCAGAACGGCGGCCTGTTCGGCACCGGCGGTGACGCCTACCCGGTGTCGGTGCTCGGGACGTTCGACGGGCTCGACGCCGTCCTCGAGCTCCTGGGGGTGGGACGATGAGCGGCCGCGGTCCCATCGTCAAGACCCGCGGGGGACTGCTCGTGGCCTGGGCGTTCCTGCTCGTGTTCGGGTTCGAGCTCCGGACGGCGCTCGGGCTGTTCCTGGGCATCGACGTGCCGGCGGTCCCGTATCTGGGCACGCTGGCGGTGGTGCTGACCTTATTCGCCGTGCTGGCGGACTTCCAGCGCACGTCGGCGCAGGGCGAGGCCTGAGATGTCCGTCGTGGATGGCCGGCCCCGGCTGCCGCTGTCGTGGGTCGCGCTCGCCGTGGTCGCGGGCGTGACGGTCGGCTACTGGCTGGCGGTCGACCCGGTCGTCCAGTCGGCCGCGCAGGTCGGCTACCCGCTGCTGTGGCTGGCGGCCAGCGCGGTCGGCGTCCGGGTGGCCGTCGACGCCGGGGTACGCTCGCTCTCGCCGCTTCCGGCGCTCGGCGGCGCGGCGTACACCGTCGCGCTGCTGTGGACCGCGGGGCTGCTGGCACCGGCCGCGTCAGCGCCCGAGCTCTCGGTCCATCTCGCGATTCCGGGCTGGGGGCCGGCCGTGCACTACGTCGGCCCGGTGGTCGCGCTCACGGTCGTCCCGTTCCTCGTCGGCGGCTACGCGACGCTCGGACTGCTCGCGGCCGTCGCCGTCGACCGGTCGTGGAACGCGACGATGCCCGGCGCGGTCGGCCTGCTCGCCTGCGTGAGCTGCACCGCGCCGCTGGTCGCCACCCTCGCCGGCTCGCTCGGTGCCGGCTCGCTGGCGGCGACGCTCAGCACCGCGCAGTACCCGGTCGCGACGGCGGCGTTCCTGCTCTCTATCGGAGGCTTCGCCGCCGTGCTCCGGCGGACCGCGGTCTGAGCGCGGTCGCCGCCGAACCTTTTTAGCCGAGAGCGAGGTAGGGCAGGGCATGACCGAGCAGTCGCCGGGCACGGATGGGGACGACGCACGGAGCGAGACACCGGTCTCGGAGACGGACCCAGCGGACGACACCGCGGCCGAGGACCGGGACGCGTCGCCGGCCGACGCCACCGTGGACGAGGGCGCGGAGCCGACGCCGGGGGTCCCCGACGAGGAGACGCTGGACGTCCCCGAGGACGTCGCCACCTACGACCGCTTCAAGAAGATGGACGGCGCGCAGTACGAGCGGGTCAACGAGTTCCTGCGCGACCGCACCTACATCACGGCCCGGGAGTGGGCCATCGCGCGGCTCTGTTCGGACTTCCGCACGGAGACCGGCGTCGAGATGACGAAGATCGGCGAGAACCTCCCCGAGCTTGTCCCGTTCATGACCGACACGTACACGCCGCAGGCGGTCAACCAGGCCCGCGCGGCCTTCGAGGACAAGATACGGACCGCGGGCGCGACGTTCCTCTACGGCGCGATGTGCGACTTCTTCACCGCCGAGGAGCTGGACGACGTGATGTACGAGTCGACCGAGGTCGCGAAGTTCCTGCTGGAGGTCGAGGGCGTCGACCTGAGCGTCGAGGAGGAGCTGGAGGCCGAGGAGCGCATCTCCTCGGTCATGCGCGAGGTGCGCGAGGCGAGCGCGGAGCTGCGGGAGGAAGAGGAGAGCCAGTAGCGCCGGTCACTCCGTCGGCGGCAGCAACAGCTCGGGCTCCGAGGGCTCGACCGTGACGACGTCCTCGATGGTGAGCGGGCGGATGTGAATCGGGAATCGCCCTTGCTCCAGCACCGCCTCGATGGTCTCCTCGGCGTCCTTGATGCCGTAGTACGCCGGGACGAGGACGACCTGTTCGCGCGCGGCGTCCTCGACGGCGACGACGAGGAACACGTGGCCGGCGTGGACCGCGCGGAACACCTCGAACTCGTCGAAGGCCGCGCCCTCGTCGGTCACCATCTCGCTGACCGTCTCGAACTCGTCGCCGCCGACGAGGACGTCGAGGCCGAAGCGGTCGTGGTCCGGCGGCAGGGCGGTCACGTCGCCGGGGTGGAGCTCGACGACCTCCCACCCGTCGTCGCGGTACTCGGCGGCCGTGGCCTCCATATCCTCGACGACGCGCTCCCAGGACTCGACTGCTGCGTCGCTGACACCGGGCTGCTCCATGCCGGTACGTGGGTGCAGGAGTTGTGAAAAGGGTTCCCGTTCGACGGGGGAGTCCCGGACGCACCGCGCAGTCGTGTGGGGTGTTCCCTCGACTCGTGTGGAAACTTATTTTACCCCTGGCCATCGCCTACGGAGATAGTGAACGACGTACTCTCCATCTCCGGTCTCAGGACGCAGTTCTCGACCGACCGCGGGCAGGTGAAGGCCGTCGACGGCATCGACCTGACGGTCCGCGAGGGCGAGACGGTCGGACTCGTCGGCGAGAGCGGCTCCGGCAAGAGCGTCACCGCGCTGTCGACGATGGGGCTGGTCGACGACCCGGGAGAGGTCGTCGACGGCACCGTCGAGTTCCACGACGCGGCGTTCGCCTCGGACCTCGCCGACCGGTACCCGGACGGCGACTTCGTCGACCCGGACAGGGGTGTCGTGGACCTGACCGCCGCCCCCGAGCCGGCGATGCGCTCCATCCGCGGCGGCGAGATGAGCATGATATTCCAGGACCCGATGACCTCGCTCAACCCCGCCCTGACCGTCGGCGAGCAGGTCGCCGAGAGCCTGCAGCTGCACCAGTACGGCGGGCGGAAGGAGGACACCTGGTGGAACGCGGTCCGCGAGGTGTTGCCGTCGCTGCGTGGCGGCGGCATCGACGAGGAGGTGCTGCAGTCGGCCGTCGACATCCTCGAGCAGGTCGGTATCCCCGACCCCGGCGAGCGGATCGACGACTACCCCAACGAGTTCTCCGGCGGGATGCGCCAGCGGGTCCTCATCGCCATCGCGCTGGCCTGCCAGCCACAGCTGCTCATCGCGGACGAGCCGACGACGGCGCTCGACGTGACGATCCAGGCGCAGATACTCGAGCTCATCAACGAGCTGCAGGCGGACATCGGCATGTCCGTGCTCTTCATCACGCACGACCTCGGCGTCATCGCGGAGACGTGCGACCGGGTCGCGGTGATGTACGCCGGCGAGATCGTCGAGGAGGGCCCCGTCGAGGAGATCTTCGAGAACCCGAGCCATCCGTACACGTACACGTTGCTCGAGTCCATCCCGACCGACGAGACGGACCGGCTCACCCCCATCGAGGGGAACGTGCCCGACCTCGTCGACATGCCCTCGGGCTGTCACTTCGCACCGCGATGTCCGTGGGCGGAACCCGAGTGCCGCGAGGGCGAAATCGAGTACCGACAGCACGGTCCCGACGACGTGGACCACCGCTCGAGGTGCATCCTCGACGACTTCGACACGTCGGTGTACGGGACCGACGAGGACGCGATGGCCGCCGAGACGGAGCGATTCGACGGCGAGCCGCTGCTCGAGGTTGACGGGCTCAGGAAGCACTTCTCGCAGGCGGACGACTTCCTCGACCGGCTGCTGGCTGACGAACAGCGCCCCGTCAGGGCGGTCGACGGCGTCGACCTCGAGCTGTACGAGGGCGAGACGCTCGGACTGGTCGGCGAGTCCGGCTGCGGGAAGTCGACCACCGGACGCACCCTGCTCCGCCTGCTCGAACCGACCGACGGCAGGGTCCTGTTCGCGGGCGAGGACCTCGCCTCGCTGGACGACGACGACCTGCGCGAGCGCCGCCGGGACATCCAGATGATCTTCCAGGACCCGATGTCGTCGCTCGACCCGCGGATGACCGTCGCCCAGACCATCCGCGAGCCGCTCAAGATACACGGCCTCCCGGAGGGCGACGGTGCCTTGACGCGCGAGCGGGTCGACGAGCTCATCGAGGCCGTCGGACTGGAGGTCGACCAGCGCGACCGCTACCCGCACGAGCTCTCCGGGGGCCAGCGCCAGCGCGTCGGCATTGCCCGGGCACTGGCGGTGGACCCGGACTTCATCGTCGCCGACGAGCCGGTGTCCGCGCTCGACGTGAGTGTCCAGGCACAGATCCTGAACCTGCTGGAGGACCTCCAGGAGGAGTTCGGGCTCACCTACCTGTTCATCGCACACGACCTGAGCGTCGTCCGGCACATCTCCGACCGCGTCGCGGTGATGTACCTCGGGAAGGTCGTGGAGATTGCAGAGACCGGCGAACTGTTCGCGGACCCGCGCCACCCCTACACCGAGGCGCTGCTCTCGTCTATCCCCGACCCCGACCCGGCCGCGGAGACCGACGACCGGATACTCCTGTCCGGCAGCGTCCCAAGCCCCATCGACCCGCCGAGCGGCTGTCGGTTCCGGACGCGCTGCCCGAAGGTCATCCCACCGGACGACCTCGACATCGTGCAGGCGGCGTACCGGGAGCTGATCGACTTCCGACAGCGCGTCGCCGAGCGCTCTGTCCCCGAGACCCTGCTGATGGCCACGGGCCAGGAGAACGCACAAGCAGCGACGGACGGCGGCGTGGCGGTCACGGACGCACGCGAGGAGCTCTTCGACACGACGCTCCCACCGGAGGTGCGACAGGTCGTCGACGAGTCGCTCCGCCTCGTCGCAGACGGCGAGTACGAGACGGCGGAGGAACTGCTCGCCAAGGAGTTCGGGAGCGTCTGCGAGCGCGAGGAGCCGGCCCTCGGCGCCGGCGTCCACCAGTCTGCCTGCCATCTGGAGCGGGAGGACTGACAGCCTGTTCCGCGCTGACCGTTTGTTACCGTTTTACGTACTTTCGTTATATTTATTGGTCATTACCATGCACGGCATCCTATGGCACGCGACATGGACAGGCGGAACTTCCTGAAGGCGGCAGGCGCAGCGACGGCGACGACCACGATGACGGCCGGCTGCGTCGGCGACTTCGTGGGTAGTGGTGGGAGCGGGACACTCACGTACGGCCGAGGGGCACCCTCGGCGACGCTAGACCCCCAGGCGTCCACCAGCGGCGAGGTTGCCAAGGTGACGAACCAGGTCTACGACAAGCTCATGGGGTTCGAGCCGGGTGGGTCGGCGCTGGTAGAGTCGCTCGCGACGGACTTCACCATCGAGGGGACGACCGCGACCATCCAGCTACGTGAGGACGCGACGTTCCACAACGGCGACGAGTTCACCGCCGAGGACTTCATCGCGACGTACCGACGCTTCGTCGACCCCGAGTACGAGTACCACTTCGAGGACCGCTCGGGCTACGGCCCGTACCTCCTCGGCGCGGTCGAGGACGTCTCGGCGCCCGACGACTACACCGTCGAGTTCAGCATCGCGAAGAAGTACGCCCCATTCCTGGCGAATCTCGGGGCGTTCGCGATGGCCGTCCTGCCGAAGTCCGAGATAGAGTCCGGGACCGACTTCTCCTCGGAGATGATCGGGACGAGCGCGTTCCAGTTCGAGAGCGCGGACCAGGGGACCGGCACCATCCGGCTCTCGGCGTACGACGACTACTACGGCGAGGGCCCTCACGTCGAAGAGGTGACGTTCGAGGTCATCGGCGAGAACGGGACTCGCGCGTCGTCGCTCAACGCGGGTGAACTCGACATCATCGACGGGCTCAGCCCGCAGACCATCACGCAGGTCGAGGACGGCGAGGGCGAGATCAAGCGACGAGGTGGTATCAACGTCGGCTACCTCGCGATGAACATGGCGACGTTCGAGCCGTTCCGCAACAAGAAGGTCCGGCAGGCGATGAACTACGCCATCGACACGGAGGAGCTGGCCAGCACCGTCTACCAGGGGATCGCAACCCCTGCGAGCCAGCCGATCCCCGACTTGGTCACCGGATACAACGAGGAGCTCGACCCGTACCCGTACGACCCCGACCAGGCCCAGACGCTGCTCGAGGAGGCCGGCTACGGCGACGGCTTCGAGTTCGAGCTGGCGACGTTCCAGAACCCTCGGGCCTACAACCCGTCGCCCGGTGAGGCCGCAGAGACGGTCCGCTCGTACCTCGGCGAGGTCGGCATCACCGCGAACCTGGAGCAGAAGACGTGGGAGACCTACCTCAACTACACGGCCCAGGGGAGCCACGATGCCTGCTTCCTCGGCTGGATGACCGACAACGGCGACCCCGACAACTTCTACTACGCGCTGCTCCACCCGCAGGTGGAGTCCGACCCCGACCAGGACTACGTCGAGTGGAGCACGGAAGGGATAAACAAGACAAACCGTGCCGCCTGGGCGAACAACGAGTTCATGGAGCTCGTCGAGCAGGGGCAGTCCACCTACGAGACCAGCGAGCGACAGTCGCTCTACCGGGAGGCCGGCGCGATCTTCCACGAGGAGTGTCCGTGGGTCCCCCTGGTACACACGGAGGAGGTCCGTGGCATCGGCCCCGACGTCTCGAACTTCACCGTCGGCGTCATCGGTGGGCCGTTCCTGAACCGGGTGGAGCTCGAGTAACGTCTCGTCACCGCCCTCATGATAAGTACGAGATACGTAATCAAGCGGTTGGTGCTGTTGATCCCCGTGCTGTTCGGAGTGGCGACGCTGGTGTTCTCTATCCTCCACCTCTCGCCCGGCAACCCGGCCACAGTCATCGCGACACAACAGGCCGACGCAGCTGAAATCCAACGAATCGAGGAACGGCTCGGGCTCGACGACCCGATCTGGGTGCAGTACGTCCGGTTCATGGTCGAGGTCGTCCAGTTCGACCTCGGTGAGTCCTGGGTCCACAACAAGGGAGAGCCCGTCACTGACATCCTGCGCTGGAAGTTCCCGATCACGCTTCAGCTCGCCGTTCTCGGGCAGATCGCGGGTATCGTCTTCGGCATCCCCATCGGCATCATCAGTGCGGTCAAGCAGGACACCATCACCGACCACATCAGCAGAATCGGGGCACTCACCGGAATCAGCGTGCCGATCTTCTGGAGCGGCCCGTTGATCATCCTGCTCTTCGCGGTGCATCTCGACTGGTTCCCGACGAACGGACTCCTCTCGAACGGGCCGCTGCCCAAGATAACCGGGGTGTTGCTCATCGACTCCATCATCAAGGGGGACATCGTGATGTTCGTCGACGCCGCCTGGCACCTGTTCCTGCCCTCGATGGTCATCGGCATCTACTCGATGGCGCTCATCTCCCGGATGATGCGTTCGTCGATGCTCGAGGTCGTCCGGCAGGACTACATCCGGACTGCCCGGGCGAAGGGGCAGGGCGAGAAGATAACCCTGCTGAAACACGGCCTCCGGAACGCGCTCATCCCCGTCGTGACCGTCATCGGCATCCAGTTCGGCAGCCTGCTCGGCGGTGCGGTGCTGACCGAGACCGTGTTCAACATCCGTGGTATCGGGATGCTGCTCGTCGACGCCATCACGGACGGTGACTACCCGGTCGTGCAGGGCATCGTCCTGCTGTTCGCCGTCGTCTTCACCATGGTGAACCTGTTCGTGGACCTGACCTACACCTACCTCGACCCGAGGATCGAACAATGAGCACGGAGACCGCCTCGACGACCCACGAGGACAGGGGCTTCCTCGACCGGCTCCTGGCGTCGCCGTTCCTCTCGGACCTGCTGTCGAACCGCCTCGCGATACTCGGACTGTCGCTGATACTGCTCATCACGCTCATGGGCGTGCTCACCCGGCTCGCCGTGTTCGTCGGTGTGCTGGACTTCGGCACCATCCTCGACACGCAGTTCGCCCAGCCGCGGAAGCACCCGCCGTGTGGGAACCCGACAATCACCGGCTGGCTCGGCTCGGTCGGGTCGTGCCAGCACCCGTTCGGGACCGACGCACAGCGCCGCGACGTGTTCCTCCGGACGATGTACGGCGCGTGGCTCGCGCTGAAGTACGGCACCGTCACGGTCGCCGCCTCGACGGTGCTGGGTGTCGGCCTCGGGACGCTCGCGGCGTACTACGGCGGCTGGCTGGACAACGTCGTCATGCGGACGATGGACGTGCTGCTGTCGTTCCCGTCGCTGCTGCTTGCGCTCGCGGTCGTCGCCATCTTCGGCACCGGGCTGTGGAAGGCCGTCATCGCGCTAACGCTCGTCTACACGCCGCGGTTCGCCCGCGTCGTCCGGGGGGCCGCGCTGAAGGTACTCGAGGACGAGTACGTCGACGCGACGGTCGCGCTCGGGGCACGGGACTGGCGGGTCATCGTCAGGCACGTGCTGCCGAACTCGCTCGCACCAATCACGGTCCAGAGCACGCTGAACTTCGGGCTGGCGGTCATCGACCTCGCCGCGCTGTCGTTCCTCGGCTTCGGGGCGACCGCCGGGACCCCCTCGTGGGGCTGGATGCTGACGAAGGGCGTCGAGAACGGCCTCATCAACGGTCTCTGGTGGATGTCGTTCTTCCCCGGCCTGTTCCTCGCGCTGACCGTCCTCGGGTTCAACCTGCTCGGCGACGGGATGCGCGACGCGCTGGACCCGCGGATGCAGGACGCCGTCGACTGACGTGGCTCCCGACACGGGGCTCGCCGCGCCCGTCCGCCGCCTGGCGACGGCCGCGGCCGCGGGCGTCGCCGTCGGCCTCGTCGCCGTCGGCGGGCTCACGCTCGATGGCACGCTCCGGGGGGCGACGGAGACCACGTTCGCGTTCGGGGCGCTCGCGCTCGGCGTCGGGCTGCTCGGCTGGTCGGGTTCCGTGATGGCCGGCCGCGGAATCGAGAACATGCAGCGGTACATGGACACCGGCTCGGACTGGACGGAGAGCGACTCACGGCGCGCGATGACCCGCATCATCGGGTTCGGCGTCGGCGTGATGTTCGCGGCGTCGCTCGCGACCGCACTCCTCTGAGCCGGGTTAGCGACGGACGTTCCGCCCGTCGTGCTCGCCGAACGCCCCGCCGTCCCAGACCACCGTCCCGCGGACCGTCGTCCACTCGGGGAAGATGCCCCGCCAGCCCTCGAACGGCGTCCACCCGCAGTTCGAGTGCAGTTCCTCGCCGCTGATCTCGCGGCTGTCGTCGAGGTCGTACAGCGCGAGGTCCGCGTCGTAGCCCTCGGCGACCCGTCCCTTCCCGTCGAGTCCGAATATCTCGGCCGGGTTCGCGGCGACGAGGTCGCGGACGCGCTCGAAGCCGAACGCACCGTCGGTGGCGGTGGCTTCGACGAGCAGGAGCGGGACCATCGTCTCGACGCCGGGGACGCCCGACGGCGCGTCGCGGACGCTCTCCTCCTTCTCCTCGATGGTGTGCGGGGCGTGGTCGGTCGCGATGACGTCCACCGTGCCGTCGGCGACGCGCTCGAAGACGGCCCCGCGGCGCGGTTCGGAGCGAAGCGGCGGGTTCATCCGCCCGTAGGTACCGAGCTCGGCGGTGTCGAGGCGCGACAGGAACAGGTGGTGCGGGGTGACCTCGCAGGTCGCGCCGGCCTCGGCGGCGGCGTCGATGCCCTCCGGCGTCGAGGTGTGGGCGATGTGGAGGTCCGCATCGGAGTCGGCGGCAACCTCGCAGGCACGCTCGACCGCGGCGGCTTCGGCCTCGGGCGTGCGGTAGGCGGACCAGGCGTCCGCGTCGGCCGCTCTCCCGACGCCGTCACCGGCGTTTTCGAGCGCCGCCTCGTCGAACAGGTCGGCGTCCTCGGCGTGGACGGTGACCGGCACGTCGTGGTCCGCGGCCAGCTCGACGGCGTCGTCGAACAGGGCGGCCTCGATGCCCATGTCGCCCGTGGAGTCGGCGAGGAACACCTCGCCCAGGGCGAACAGGGGCCGGTCGAACAGAGAGTCGGGGTCCCACGACCCGGTGACGCCGCCGTTGACGCCCCAGTCGACGAGCGACTCGCCGGCGAGGGCGGCCTTCTCGTCGAAGGCGTCGCCCGTCACGGTCGGTGGCTTGGTGTTGGGCTGGTCGACGACGGTCGTCACGCCGCCCGCGGCGGCGCTTCGCGAGCCCGTCGCCCACGTCTCCTTGTGCGAGAAGCCGGGCTGGCGGAAGTGGACGTGGACGTCGATAGCGCCGGGCATGAGCAGCTTTCCGGTCGCGTCCACGTCCGCCTCGCCGCCGAGGTCGCCGACCGCGTCGATGGTCTCGCCGTCGACGCGCACGTCGGCGGTCGTCCCGTCCGGCAGCGTCGCATTGCCGATGAGCATACCTCCCTCTCCCGCGTCGGGCGTCCTAAGTCTCCCGAACTACGCCTCGTCGAGACACTCGACTGTCGGGTCCGCGTCACCGACCAACTCCGCCTCGATGGTCGCCCGCACCGTCTCGGGGTCGCTCGTCCCGCCTGCTCGCTCGATGCTCCCCACCGAATCCGGGTCGAACGGTGCGTCGAGCGCGCCGTAGACGGCGTCGAGTACGTCCGCGAGCTCCTCGTGGTTCCGGACGAGACAGACGCCGGAGGTGATGGCGGCGTCGGCACGGACGCGCTGGGCGATGCCGACGAGCTTGCCGTCGCGCTGGAGCGAGTGCTGGCCGGGACAGAAGGAGTCGGACGGTTCGCCGCGCTCGGCGGGCACGCCGAGCCGGCGGAGCGCGCGCCGGACGTCGACCGTGAGCGCCTCGTACCGTTCGTCCAGCCCACCGCGGACGTCGTCGACGGACGTGATGCGGGCGAAGGCGAGCGTCGTCTCGCCGTCGTAGGCGACGGCGCGTCCCCCGACGCTCCGCGTGACGGGGTCGAAGCCGCGCTCCCTCGCCGCACTCGCCGCCGCATCGTATCCGGGGTCGTTCGCGTCACGCCGTCCGAACGCGACGATGCGATGCGGGGCCCACACACGCACCGCCGGCTCGCCGCGCTCGCCGACCTCGTCGAGCAGCCGTGCCGTCACCTCGCCGTCGGCCGCCGGGTCCTCCCCGCGGCCGCGAACCACGCGCATGGCTCCGGGTTGGGGGCGACGCGTCTAAATCCATCGGGTCCGAAGCCGTCCCCGATGGAGGTCACGCTCGGCCCGACCGTCCTCGACCAGTACGACCGGCTGTCGCTGTACAACTCGCCGTACCCTGCTCACGACGCGGGCCACGCGGTCGACTGCTACCCCGGCGACGACGCCGCACCGAGCCCGGTCGCCGGGACGGTTCGCGAGACGCTCACCGTCAGAGCACCGCCCCGGGACTACGCCGACGACGAGGACCACCTCCTGCTCGTCGACGTGGACGTTTCCGCGACGCCGGGGCTGTCGGTCGCCGGGAACGACGGCTCCGGGCCACCTGCGGTCGTCGCGCGTGTCATGCACGTCGATTCCCCGCTCGACCCCGGTACCAGGGTCGCGGTCGGCGACGACCTCGGCGAGCTCGTCTTCCCCGGCTTCTTCGGGCCGTGGGTCGACCCGCACCTCCACGTCGGCTTCCGCCGGCCGGACCAGCACCTCCGGCGCGCATCGGGCTCGCTCCCGCTCGTCGCCGACATCCCCGTCGAAGGGGTGCCGTGGGACGGCACCGGCGAGGTCGTCGCGACCGGCGACACGTGGGCGATGCTCGATGCGCCCGACCATCCGGCTCCGGGCCGGTTCGTCGGCCTCGAAGCCACCGACAGCGACGGAACGCGTGTCGCACTCGACGGCGGGTTCCGGCACTACGACTGCGGCGGCCTGTTCGACGAACGCGGCTCCCGTCGCGATGGCACCGGCCCCGTCCGTTTCCTCGGCGAACGCGTCGGCGTCGCCGACGGGCGAAGCGTCGTCTGGGACGACGTGACCGTCACCGCGAACGGCGAGCCGGTACACGGCCTCTCGCTGTTCCTCGCTCGCGACGCCGGGTTCGGCGCGAAGCTGGTCTGTCCAGACCGCGAGTTCGCTGTCGGTGACTCGGTCACGGTCGCCGTCGACCCGACGTAGTCCGGCGCGGCCGCTCCGGGGATTCAACTACGATGCCGCGGCCAGCGACGGCGTGCGCTGACACACCGTCGGCCGTCGGTTCCGCGGGTGCGCGACGCCCCGTCGGCCGAGCAGCTCCGCGTCGCCTGTCCGCCACAGCCACGCCAGCGACAGCGTCGCCGGGACTCGCTGCGGCCGCTACGCCCCGCTCACGAACGTCACGTCCTCGGCCCGGGTCACCTCGCCGAACAGCCAGTCCGCGTGGTCCAGCGCGTACTCCCGGTGGTCCGCCTCGATGGCCCCGATGCAGTCCTCCACGAGCACCGGTCTGTAGTCCCGCAGCCCGGCGCTCCCGGCCGTGTGGAGCACGCAGACGTTCGCGAGCGTCCCGCAGATGACGAGGTCGTCGATGCCACGGGCCGTGAGCCAGCCGTCCAGCTCCGTCTCGTGGAACGCGTCGTACGTGTGCTTCTCGACGACGTGGTCGTCCTCGCGTACGTCCAGCTCCGCGACCAGATCTGCCTCCCACGACCCCTCGAGGACGTGCTCGCCCCACTGCTCGAACTCGTCGTAGTAGTGCGCGCCGTCGAACTGCTCCGGCGGGTGCACGTCGCGCGTGAAGACGACGCGGCTGCCGGCGTCGTGTGCCCGGTCGACCAGCGACGCGACCGGGTCGACGACCGCCTCGCTCCCGGGCGCGTAGAGGCTTCCATCGGGTTTGCAGAAGCCGTTCTGCATGTCCACGACCACCAGTGCGGTGTCGGTCGGGTCGAACTCCATAGCGGCCCCTTCGTGTGGTAGCCCAAAGTCGGTTGCGACAGTCGCACCACGCAGTTTATTTCCGCGCAGTCCGTCGCGTGCAGTATGCGAGCAACGGCGAGTGTCCTCGTCGCCCTGCTGGTGGTCCTCGCGGGCTGTAGCGCGCTCACTGGCTCGAGTGCGCCCGACGCCGAGACCACGGCACCGACGGAGACGATGCAGACGACGGCAGAACCGACGACGACAAGCGGCGACGGCTCCGCCGCCCCGTCCGACCCCGAGGAGGACGTCCTCGGCTGGGAAGACGGCTACTGGTACAACGAGAGCATCACCGTCGACCGGAGCGACGGGCTGAACGACACCGAACTCGACAGGGTCGTCTCCCGGTCGATGGCTCGCGTCGAGCGGGTCCGTGGCCTCGAGTTCGAGACCCGCGTCCCGGTCGAGATAATCTCGCGTGAGGAGTACCGCGAGCAGGTCGCGGCCGGCAACACGACCGCCACGAGCCGGCTCCACCAGAACGTCAAGTGGGAGGCGATGCTGATGGTCGACGAGTCGACCGACGCGGTCGCCGTCCAGAACCGGAACTTCGGGGGCAGCGTCGGCGGCTACTACTCCCCGAGCGAGGAGCAGATCGTCATCATCTCCGACTCCGAGACGCCGGAGATGAACGAGATCACGCTCTCGCAGGAGCTGTTCCACGGGCTGCAGGACCAGCGGTTCGACATCAGCTCCTTCGACCAGTCCACCCAAGAACTCCACAACGCACGGGACGGCATCATCGAGGGCGACGGCAACTTCGTCGACCAGCTGTACCAGGAACGCTGTGAGTCCGACTGGGACTGCCTGATGCCCCAGGGACAGCAGGGCGGGGGTGGCTCGAGCGACATCCATCTTGGACTGTACCAGGTGTCGTTCCAGCCCTACAGCGACGGCGTGCTCTTCGTCCAGCAGCTCTACGACCGGGGTGGCTGGGACGCTGTGAACGCCGTGTACGAGACCCCGCCGGCGAGCACCGAGCAGACCATCCACCCCGACCGCTACCCCGACGAGGCGCCCGACTACCCGACCATCGAGGACCGGAGCAACGACGACTGGCAGGTGCTCGACATCGAGGGCGGCGTCGACCACGCGTCCTTCGGCGAGGCCGGCCTGTACGTGATGTTCTGGTACCCGTCGTACGAGACGACGCAGGCGACCGGCCAGCTGACTGACGTCGTCATCCCGTACCGGAACCACCTGAACTACGACGGCCAGCAGCTCAACCAGACGGACCCGTTCAACTACGACCACCCCATCACCGACGGGTGGGCCGGTGACCGGCTCCTCCCCTACGTCACCGACGACTCGATGCGCACGAACGAGACGGGGTACGTCTGGCAGACCGAGTGGGACAGCGAGAGCGACGCCAGCGAGTTCGCCGACGCCTACCGCGACCTGCTCGAGCACCACGACGCACAGGCGGTGAGCGACCGACCGAACACGTATCGCATCGACGACAGCGCGGCGTACGGCGACGCGTACTACGTTGTCCAGCAGGGGACGTCGGTGGTCGTCGTCAACGCGCCGACCGTCGACGACCTGAGCGGCGTCCGCAGCGGTGCGGGCACGACGAACGCGAGCATCGTCGCGGCTTGAGGGAGGCCAAACTCCTTTGTCGGCGGCGCCGAACCACCCGCCATGAGACGCATCCTCCCGGTCACCTGTCTCCTCGCCCTGGTCCTCCTGGCGGGCTGTCTCGGGCTGGGGTTCGGCGAGACGCGCCTCGCCGAACCGGAGTCGAACCGTCCGGACCCGGACACCGACGTCCGCGGCTGGGAGGACGGCTACTGGTGGAACGACTCGTTCCCCGTCGCGGCCGAAGACGGCCTGAGCAAGCCCGAGATAGAGGCGGTCACCGCCAGAGCGATGGCCCGCATCGAACGCATCCGCGGGCACGAGTTCGAGGAGTCGGTCTCGGTCGAGATTATCTCGCGGGAGACCTACCGCGAGCAACGCGGGGGCGGTGGCTCCTCGCCCGAGTGGCGCGAGCAGTTCTGGGAGGCGCTGTTCGTCGTCGACGAGGACACGACGGTGGACGAGGCGTTCGGCGAGCTGTACGGCTCGTCGGTGCTCGGCTACTACTCGTCGGGCGACATCGTCATCGTGAGCGACGGCTCGGAACAGCTCCGGCTCTCCCGGGGGACGCTCGTGCACGAACTCCAACACGCGCTGCAGGATCAGCAGTTCGGGCTCGGCGCGAGCACGCCGACTCGGGACGGCCGGCTGGCCGCGACCGGCGTCGTGGAGGGTGACGCGAACTACGTCGAAGGGCTGTACGAGCAGCGCTGTGCGGCGGGTACCTGGGACTGCGTCGAGGTGCCACAGGCGGAGGGCGGTGCCGGGAGCAGGGACGTGAACGCCGGGCTCTCCGTGGCGACGTACACGCCCTATGCGGCCGGGGAGCGGTTCGTCGCGGCGCTGTACGAGCGTGGTGGCTGGGGTGCCGTCGACGCAGCGTTCGAGACCCGTCCGGTCAGCACCGAACAGCTGGTCCACCCCGAGCGGTACCCGGACGAGCGACCCGCCACGGTGACGGTTCCGGACCGGTCGGACGATAGCTGGCGGCGGATCGCGGTCGGCGGCGAGTCCGTCCTCGAAACGGCCGGCGAGGCTCACATCTACTCGATGTTCTGGTACGGCGAGACGCTCCCCCGCGAGCATTACACCAGCGGGGAGGGCGTGAACCGGTACAGGTACGACCACCCGTACTCGACCGGCTGGGCCGGCGACCGGTTGGTGTTCTACACGGACGGGGAGCAGGGCGCGTACGTCTGGCGGTCGCAGTGGGAGTCGGTCGACGAGGCCCGCGAGTTCGCAGACGCCTACCGCGAGCTGCTCGCCGCCAACGGGGCCGAATCCCGGGGCGACGGGGTGTACGTCGTCCCCGACGGCGGCTTCGCCGACGCGTTCCGCGTGGTCCGCGACGGGGACACGGTGCTCGTCGTGAACGCGCCGACCGTTGACGACCTCGACGACGTGCACGCCCCCGTCGCACTCGCCGACGCGGAAGCCGGACGGGCACCGTCGTCGCTCGCGGGCGCGACGACAGCGCACCGAGCCGGCACCGCCTAGACTTTTGCCCGGGGACGAGAAGCGCCCGGTATGGACGATTCGTTCGACGTGATTCCCACCGAGGCGATACGTGACGGCACCGCGACGGACGCCTACTTCGAGCGGACCGAGGAGGCGCTCGAACACGCCGGCGTGAATCCCCGCGTGGTCGTGGAGGTGACGGCCGACCAGTTCCCGTCCGGCGAGTTCGAGGTACTGGCCGGCGTCGAGAGCGTGGCACGACTGCTGGAGGGTCGTCCGGTCGACGTGCAGGCGATACCCGAGGGGCGGCTGTTCGACGGTGGCCCGGTGATGCGCATCGAGGGGCGCTATCTCGACTTCGCCAGTCAGGAGACCTCGATTCTGGGCTTCCTCTCGCAGGCATCGGGCTTCGCGACGGCCGCGCTGGAGGCCAAACGGGCCGCACCGGAGTCGCAGGTGCTCTCCTTCGGCGCGCGCCACGTCCACCCCGCCATCGCCGCCGTCGTCGAGCGGAGCGCACTGGTCGGCGGACTGGACGGCTTCTCGCACGTGGCCGCGGGCGAGTTGCTCGGCCGGGCGGCCGGCGGGACGATGCCGCACGCGCTCGTCATCTGCATGGGGCGCGGGAAACAGGAGGACGCGTGGCGGGCCTTCCACGAGGCCGCCCCGCCCGAGGTGCCCCGCATCGCGCTCTGTGACACCTACAGCGACGAGGTGGACGAGGTGCTGCGGGCGGTCGACGAGCTCGGCGACGACCTCGACGGCGTGCGCCTCGATACGACGGGCTCGCGACGGGGGGACTTCGAACACATCGTCCGCGAGGTGCGCTGGGAGCTCGACGTCCGGGGACACGAGGACGTGGGCATCTTCGTCAGCGGCGGGCTCACGCCCGACCGCATCCGCGAGCTGCGCGACCTCGCCGACGGCTTCGGCGTCGGGAGCCACGTCACCAACGCGGACCCGGTGGACTTCGCGCTCGACATCGTGACCGTGGACGGCGAGCCGGCGGCCAAGCGCGGGAAGCTCTCCGGGACGAAGCAGGTGTACCGGACCGCAGACGGCGCACACGCGGTCGGGCTGGCCGACCGCGAGGGGCCCGCCGACGCGGAGCCGCTGCTGGAGCCGGTGCTACGGGATGGAGAGATCGTCGGCGAGTTCGACATCGACGCGGCAGCAGCACGGGCGGTCCGCGACGCCGAGCTGGTCGACTGCTAGCCGGTCAGCTCTTCGATACTGCCTTCGGGGTCGCGCTCGCGGAAGATCTGGCCCTCGAACAGCGTCACCATCACGTCCTCCTGCTGCCACGCCATCGGCGGGAGGCCGGCCTTCCGGCAGACACGGCCGAGGTACTCCTTCTTCGACCAGCCGTGCTCGACCGGAACGGTCGGGTAGAGCCAGCCGCGCTCGCTGCCGGTGTCGATGGCGACGCCGTGTGTACCGAGCTCCATGTCGGCGACCGGGTCGTCGGTGAGGACGAGGTTACAGACACAGCAGACCGAGACGGTGAGACTCGAGAGCTCGGTCGGCGTCACCTCGGAGCCACAGGAGTCCTCGCTGGCGGCCTCGATGGCGGCGTCGACGATGACGTGACCGAGCTGGTCGTCGGACTCGTAGCCACCGGCACAGCCCCGGAGGCTCCCACGACCCCGGGTCGATTCGAGCCGGACGAACGCTCCGGTTCGGTTGTAGAAGGCGTCGATCATGCTGCCGGGCTGCTCACGTCGACCGTTCACGACGAAGCCCTCGACCGCTTCTCGCGCAAGTTCGACGGCACGCGCCCCGTCATCGTACGTCAACTGGACGCCTTTTGCCTGCGACATAGAACGTATATCGTGGGACACGCTCTTGAACGCTTTCGTTTCGATTCGACGGTGGTAGGACGCTCCTACCGTCGCTCCGACCGAGAGGTTTAAACGCGGAACGGGGCTACGTTCTGACGGTAGAGAGAGCCCGGCCGCCGCGACGTGGCCCTGCCACGACGTGAGGAAAGTCCCCCCACCGTCCGGACAGGTGGCCGGACGCAAGTCCGGAGCGGGAGACCGCTGGCTCTGGAACAGAAACGAGACCCCTCGCCCCGAGCGATGAGGCGCGGACGGTGACGCGAGTCACCGCCCGGCGCGAACGGCGTGAGCCGCGAGCGCGCGAACCGACCCGCAAGGGAAGGAAGCTGACCCGCCGAGCGCGTGTGGTCGCATCCGCGACCACGCCCGGGCACGCGGCGCAGCCGCGTGTCGACGGGCGAGAACGGATGGAACGGCGAATCCCCACCGGTGCAAGTCCGCGCCGCTAGGTAGTCCGGACGAGGCGACGGACGCTCAGCCGAATGCCGGGACGAACAGAAGGGGGCTTACTCCTCTCAACCACCACCTTTCGTCGAGCGAGCCGCCGGCTCGCTCGCATTTCGGAGGCTCTCGCTGTGACCCGGCTCGATTCGCCCTACTCCTCGAACCCGTCCTCCCACCGGAAGACGCCGTTACGCTGCACGACCTCGCCGTCGACCTCCATGCGCGAGTCCGCGCTCACGTCGGTTATCATGTCCACGTGGACCGCGGAGTCGTTCCCCGCTTCGCCCTCGGGCAGGTTCGCGTCGTAGGCCCGGCCGACGGCCATGTGGACGGTGTCGCCCATCTTCTCGTCGAAGAGGATGCTGTCGGTGAAGCGGTCGATGCCGCGGTTCATGCCGATGCCGAGCTCGCCGAGCCGGCGTGCGCCCGCGTCCGTGTCCAGAATCTCGCCGAGGACGGCCTCGCCCTGGTCGGCGCTGTAGTCGACGACCTCGCCGTCCTCGAACGTGAGGTGGACGTTCTGGACCCGGGTGCCACGGAGCGTCATCGGCACGTCGAAGAACACCTCGCCCTCGACGTCGTAGGGGGCGGTGAACACCTCGCCGCTGGGGAGGTTGTGGCTGTCGTAGGCGACGCTCGCGGCGGAGTTGACCGCCGTGCGCCCCTCGATGGACATCGTGATGTCCGTGTCGGCCTTGACGAGTCGGACCTCGCTGCCCGCGTCGAGGATACGCTTCATCTCCGCCATCTCGTCGGCGAGGGTCTCCCAGTCGCGGAGGACGGCGTCGTAGACGAACTCCTGGTACTCCTCGAAGGCCATGCCGGCCTGCTGGGCGAGCGACCGCGTCGGGTGGACCGTCGACACCCAGTCGGTGTCCATCAGCG
Source organism: Haloarchaeobius iranensis (assembly GCF_900103505.1). Lineage (GTDB taxonomy): Archaea > Halobacteriota > Halobacteria > Halobacteriales > Natrialbaceae > Haloarchaeobius > Haloarchaeobius iranensis. The sequence goes on along the minus strand of NZ_FNIA01000010.1, from coordinate 56,939 downwards.
CCTCGCGGATGCCCTGGCTCGCCTGCGCGGCGGCCTGTCGCTTCTCCGGGGGCACGTCCGCGTCCGCGCTGGTGTTGCGCCCGCCGCCGAGGCGGAGCACCACGTCGCTCTCCTCGTACAGCGCCAGCTCGTGCGTGCTCTCCTCGAACTCGCCGTCGTGGGCCTTCGTGTACGCGCGGCCGACCTCGTCGGAGCCGTACTGCACCGACATGTTCGCACCGACGTCGCCGAGCTCCTCGGCGACCGCGACGGCGAGGTCGTGCGCCCCCTCGTCGACGCTGACGACGACGTTGTCTCCGGCCTCGACGCGGGCGCTCCAGTTCACGAGCACTGCGGCGTGCTCGCGGATGCGTTCGTCCATGGTCGAGCGGACGACCCACCGACACAAAACTGCCGCGGAGTCGGTCATCCGGCCGCTACTTCGACGTGACCCGGTAGCGCCCGCCGACCTCGTTGGTGTTCAGCTCGTCCGCCCGCTTCTTCGCCGACTTCCGGTCGTCGAACGGCCCTTCGAACTCGTGCCCGTCCACCACGACGTAGTACTCTGCCATCGTCGCCGTCACTACTTGGCGGGGGGTAAAGTGTGTGACGGATTGGCGTGACGATACCCGTCAACGGGATGGCGCGCGGCTGGCGAGCGTGCCGAGCCCTGCGAGGCCGCTCGCAGACGCTCGTGCGAGGGATGAGCACCGGAGCGAAGCGAGGAGCGCAAGAGGTTGGGGAGGCGTGAGGTGCGGTGCGGTTGCGGTCGGCCGGGACTGAAAGGGGCTGCTCGCTCGACGAACCCGGACCCGACAAGCACCGCAACGGAGTGAGGAGCGCAGTCGCGGTCCCGGGAGTCGAGCGAGCAGGGGCTTTCTGGGTGTTGGAGTCCAGTTATTCGGGTGTGAAAGAGCGAGCAGGGGCTTTCCGGCTGTTCGAGGCCACCGAGTCGCTGCCGAAGGGCGAGCAGGGAGCTTTCGAGATGCTCGCAATCGCGACGAGGACAGACACAGCTCAGCACGGACCGTCACACAGCCTCACGAAAACAGTCAGTGGGGTGGGCCAGGTTCGAACTGGCGACCTTCTCCTTGTAAGGGAGATGTCATAACCGGCTAGACCACCACCCCGCAATCGGCCGTAGCCGACCCGTCGGAATAACGCTTCCCTTTTTTCCTGGGGGTCCGAAGGGCGACCGTGAATCGGAAACGCCTCTTCCAGGTCGCCCTGGTCGGAGCTGCCGCCCTCCTCATCGTCGCCATGTTCTGGTACCTGGGGGTCGTCGAGCTCCCGGGCGAGGACCAGTACAGCGGCCCCGCGACGGTCGTGGTGTCCGACGAGAACGGCACCGAGAAGGCGGTCATCGAGGTCGAGGTCGCGGACACCCGTCAGGAGCGGTTCACCGGACTGAGCGACCACGAGACGCTCGCGGACGGCGAGGGGATGTGGTTCGTCTACGACGGCGAGAGCCAGCACACGTACGTGATGCGCCGGATGGAGTTCCCGCTCGACATCATCTTCGTCGGCGCGGACGGCCGCATCAACAGCATCCACCACCGACGCGCCCCCCGCCCGAACGAGGACGGCAACGAGATCACCGCGACCGGCACCGGCCAGTACGTGCTGGAGGTCCCCCGTGGCTACGCCAACGAGACCGGGATGGAGGTCGGGGACTACGTCGAACCGCGCTACAACGGCTCGGCCTGAGCCGCGACCGCAACGCCTACCCCACCCCCGGTCCCAGTGCTCCCCATGACCGACGCCGTTGCCGCGCTGGCCGACCGCGACGGCTGGCGCGCGGAAGGGTTCGCTGCCCGGGTCCACTACGAGGGGGCGGGCGACCGCTACAGCATCGAGTTCTACGCGCCGAGCGACTGCGTGCTCTACTGGAAGGTCAAGGGCGACGGCGAGACCGCGGTCCCCGTTGGCCGGAGCACCGTCCCCGACCCGCTGCGGGCGCGCATCCGCGAGGACCTGCAGGCGGCCGGTATCGACCCCGCGGTCGAGCGGCGAGAACTCTGATTCCCGGCGAGTATAGTTCGGACTCACAACCGGCGTTGTTGGTCTGCAGGACCGCCAGTTCACCGTCCTCGGTGACGAATATCTCGGCCCCGTAGCACGACCCGTGGGTGCTCCCAGTCGCGTCGTACCGGATGTAGCTTCCGTCGTCTTCGAGTGTCGCCTGGATCTCGAAACGACCTGTACGCCGGTCCAATCGGTGCTCTAGGGCTGCCGAGAACCCGGGTTCGCCACGTGGACGGAGTTCGACCGTATCGGATAGAACCTGCTCACCGTCGCGGTAGATGCTGAGACGCACCCGGTGAACCGTATCGTCCTCGTTCCGGACCCCCAGCGCTCCCAACCGTCTGCTTTCCGACGAACTATCCGGAGATGGTAGTGAAGATGTACAACCTGCTAGCAGTGTCACTGCTGGAATACCCACGGCTGCGACGAATCCCCTCCGATTCATGTTTAAAATTCTTCTTTCGAACCGGGGTATTAAAAGCTGGTTTCGTCGGTCCCGGCAACTGTTTCGAAACGTAACAACTCTTTTGAGTTCGAAACACCACACCTCACACAATGAGCATCGACGCTGACGACGACGACCCGTTCGAGGAACAACGGGAACAGGCGGAGAACCCGATGAAGCGGCTGTTCCTCGAGTACGGGTCAGACAACAAGCTCGCCTTCGTGGTGGGCCTGCTCTCCAGCATCGTCGCCCGCCTGCTGGACCTCCTCCCGCCGGTCATCCTCGCGATGGCGCTGGACACGACCTTCAACCCGAACGGTGAGCAGCAGTTCTCGCTCTGGATGGTCCCCCAGTCGTGGCTCCCGACGGACCCACAGGAACAGCTCCTCATCTCGGCGGGGATCATCGCCGCCGCCTTCTTCGGCGGTGCGGCGTTCCACTGGACGCGGAACTGGGGCTGGAACTCCTTCGCCCAGCACATCCAGCACGAGGTGCGCACCGACACGTACGACAAGATGCAGCGGCTCAACATGGACTTCTTCGCCGACAAGCAGACAGGCGAGATGATGTCCATCCTCTCGAACGACGTGAACCGCCTCGAACGGTTCCTCAACGACGGGATGAACTCGGCGTTCCGCCTGAGCGTGATGGTGCTCGGCATCGCCGGTATCCTCTTCTACTACAACTGGCAGCTCGCGTTCGTCACGCTCGTCGTCGTCCCGCTCATCGGCTACACCACCTACAAGTTCGTCAACATCATCCAGCCGAAGTACGCCGACGTGCGCTCCTCCGTCGGCCAGCTCAACTCCCGGCTGGAGAACAACCTCGGCGGCGTGCAGGTCATCAAGACGTACAACACCGAGGACTTCGAGTCCGAGCGCGTCGACGACGTCTCACAGGACTACTACGACGCGAACTGGGACGCCATCAACACCCGCATCAAGTTCTTCCCCGCGCTGCGCGTGCTCGCGGGCGTCGGTTTCGTCGTCACGTTCTTCGTCGGCGGCGTCTGGGTGTTCAACACGCTGAACGGCGAGCCCGCACCGTGGTTCTTCACGGGCACACTCTCGCCCGGGGAGTTCGTCGCGTTCATCCTCCTCAGCCAGCGGTTCATCTGGCCGATGGCGCAGTTCGGGCAGATAATCAACATGTACCAGCGCGCCCGTGCCTCCAGCGAGCGCATCTTCGGGCTGATGGACGAGCCCTCGCGCATCGCCGAGGACCCCGACGCCGACGACCTCGTCGTCACGGACGGTGACGTGACCTACGACGACGTGAGCTTCGGCTACGACGAGGAGGAGACCATCGTCGAGGACATCAGCTTCGACATCTCGGGCGGCGAGACGCTCGCGCTGGTCGGCCCGACAGGAGCCGGGAAGTCGACGGTGCTCAAGCTGCTGCTCCGGATGTACGACGTGAACGAGGGTGCCATCGAGATCGACGGGCAGGACCTGCGGGACGTGACCATCCCGAGCCTGCGCCGGCACATCGGCTACGTCAGCCAGGACACGTTCCTGTTCTACGGCACCGTCGAGGAGAACATCACCTACGGCACCTTCGACGCCGACCGCGAGGACGTCGTCGAGGCCGCGAAGATGGCCGAGGCCCACGAGTTCATCCAGAACCTCCCGGACGGCTACGAAACCGAGGTCGGCGAGCGCGGCGTCAAGCTCTCGGGTGGGCAGCGCCAGCGCATCTCCATCGCGCGAGCCATCCTCAAGGACCCCGACATCCTCGTGCTCGACGAGGCGACCTCCGACGTCGACACGGAGACGGAGATGCTCATCCAGCGCTCCATCGACGAGCTGGCCGAGGACCGCACCACGTTCGCCATCGCACACCGCCTCTCGACCATCAAGGACGCCGACCAGATCCTCGTCCTCGAGGACGGTCGGGTCGCCGAGCGCGGCACCCACGAGGAGCTGCTCGGCAACGACGACCTCTACGCGCACCTCTGGGGCGTGCAGGCCGGCGAGATCGACGAGCTCCCCGAGGAGTTCATCGAGCGGGCCAGGGAGCGCGAGAACCGCGTCGAGGCGCAGAACGACGACTGACCAGCCCGTAGGCTAAAGTCGCTGTCGCCCGTTCGTCCGGACGACACACGTCGGTGTTCCGCTGTGCCCTACGAGCTGACATCCCTCGCCCTCCCCTACGTCGCCGCGTTCGTCCTCACCGCAGGACTCTGGGTGCTACTGTGGCGACACCGCGAGCGGCGCGCGGCGAAGGGCTTCCTGCTCGACGTGACCGGGGTCGTCCTCCTGTCGGCGGTCGTCGCGCTGAAGGTGAGCGCGACTGACCCAGCGACGAAGCTGTTCTGGTGGAACTGGCGGTTCCTCGCGGTGTCGTTCATGTCGATCGGCTACATGCTGATGGCGATCCAGTACACCGACAACGAGCACGTGCTCACGCGTCGCGTGGTCGCGGGCCTCGTCGCGGTCGTCGCGGCCGTGCAGGTCGTGGTCTGGACCAACGGCACCGACGGCCTGTTCTACACCGCCGGCGAACTCCAGAACGGCCTGCTCGTCCCCGCGTTCGGGCCGCTCTACTGGGCGTACGCGACGTTCATGGTCGGTTGCATCGTCGTCGGCGTCGGGCTGCTGCTCGGCCTGTTCCGGTCGCGACGGGGCTTTGCCCTCCAGACGGGCGTGCTCGTCGGCACCATCACGCTGGTGATGGGCGGCGTGGTGTTCTGGTGGCTCCGGGCCGTCCCGCTGGACACGCTCGCGCTCACGAGCGCCGTCAAGGTGCTCGCGTTCTACCTCGCGGTCGAGCGCCTCCAGCTGCTCGACACGCTCCCGGTCGCCCGGGCGACCGTCTTCAACAACATGGAGGCGGCGGTGTTCGTGCTCACCGACACCGGCCATATCGTCGACGTGAACCCCACCGCGGAGGCGCTCGTCGGCGGCCGTCACGTCACCCACGAGAGTATCGACGACGTGCTCGGCGTGCCGGTCGCCGACGCGCTCGTCGAGGCGGGGAACGATGCGGACGGCGAGCGCATCGCGGACCGCGAGGTGACTCTCGAGCGCGACGGCGAGCGACGCTACTACGACCTGAAGCTCTCGCGGTTCCCCGACGGAACGGGGGCGGTGGCGGTGTTCCACGACATCAGCGAGCGCCGGAACCGCGAGGAGGAGATAACCATCCTGAACCGCATCGTCCGCCACGACATCCGCAACGAGATGAACGTGCTCCACGGGCGCGGCCAGCTGCTCGAGCCCCACGTCGACCCCGCGGGCGAAGACGACTACCGGCTCGTCATGGAGAGCGCGGAGCACGTCATCGAGATCACCGAGACGGTGCGCGAGCTGATGGAGACGATCACCAGCGACGGCACGCTCACGCTCAAGCCGGTCGCGCTCGGCAACCTCCTCACGACGGAGGTCGAGAAGGCACGCTCGAACTTCCCGCACGCGAGCTTCCACCTCGGCGACATCCCGTCGGTTCGCGTCGACGGCAACGAGATGCTCGCCTCGGTCTTCACGAACCTGCTGAACAACGCGGTGGTCCACAACGACGACGCGGAGCCCGAGGTCCGGGTGGACTGCACGGTCGCGGATTGGGTTGCGCGGGTCCGGATCACCGACGACGGCCCCGGCGTCCCGCCGGGCCAGCGCGAGGAGATCTTCGGTCGCGGCGAGAAGGGCATCGAGAGCGAGGGGACCGGGGTCGGGCTCTACCTCGTCGACACGCTCACCGACGCGTTCGGTGGCGATGTCTGGGTCGAGGACGCCGAGCAGGGCGGTGCCGTGTTCGTCGTCGAACTCCAGCTCGCCGACGCCACGGGGGACACCCCGGTCGGGTCCCCGGTCGCCGAAGATTATTAAAACGTGTTTAACCACCACTAGTGTATCCTATTACTTTGTAGGCAGGATTCATACGTGAAGCGCGGGAACTCCCGTGTATGTCAGTCGGCACGCCCACCGCGAACTGGACCGACGAGAACACCTGCCCCTTCTGTGACGCCACGCTCCCCAATCCGGGGGCGGGCTTCATGGACCACCTGAAGACCAGCCCCGAGTGCAGCTCCGGGTTCGACGCCTGGCGCTTCCACCTCACCGACGACTTCGGCGGGGCCTGAGCCGGTCGCGGGGTGGCCTCGTCGAGTGGCGGCCGCCAAAGCGGTTTGGGACAACTCTTATTCTCTTGTATCGTTCACCTATGCCGTGATGCTTCTCATATTCGTGAGGCAGGGGCGGTCGAGCGACGCGATTCCCGCGCCCGGTCACCGGCGCTGTGTCGGCACCTTCCACGACGAGTGCGGCGCAGGCGCGTCCCTCGCCCACCATGCCCCCGGAGGGTGAGGGCCCGGCGACGTTCGAGTCGGTCGTCGAGAGCGTCCGGTCGTGGGCCAACCGCGACAGCTCCCCGGACGGCGACCCGGTCAGACGGCTCCAGGAGAAGCTCGAGCGGGACCTGAACGCCGAGGCCGAGACGCCGTGGGAGGAGGACGTCGTCGCCCTCGGCACCCAGTCCGGTGGGTGCGAGATCGTGGTCAACGGCGCGATCGGCATCCGTTTCGTGACGGACTTCAACCGGGGGCGGATGCGACGATTCGACCACCGCCTGCCCGCCCAGAGCGACCGCTACAACTACCTGCTGGTGTACCTCCACGAGCTCCCGCCGCGGTTCCAGGACGGCTGGCGAGTCAGACAGCGGAAGTTCTCGGCACCGCGGCTCGGACTCCGGGACTTCGCCTTCGTCGTCCGTCCGCGGACGCGCGGCGACGACGATGTCCAGGTCGACCCCGGGACGGTCCGTGAGGTCGTGAAGACCCTCGGATTCCTCCGGATGGTGCTCCTCGTGCTCCTCGTCGCGCTGGTCGTCGCATCGGCGGCCGTCTCCGAACGGTTCGAGCTCGTGCTGCTCGTGTTCGGTGCTGTCGGCCTCTGGTTCGTCGGCGTTGCACTCTACCTTCGCCGGGTGCCCTCGAAGTGACCCCAACTGACCGTTCCACCCCGCGCCCGGTGTGACCACACCGAGACGGCGGATACAAGAGCCGACCGGCCGTCGGTTCCGGTATGCAGCTCACAGACGTTGCGTGGACGGACGTGCGCGACGCCGACGCCGACGTCGCCTTCCTCCCCGTCGGCAGCACGGAACAGCACGGCCCGCACGCGCCGCTGGGCACCGACGCGATGAGCGCCGCCGAGATCGCCGCACGGGCGGCCGCGGCAGCCGACTTCGACCCGCTCGTCGCGCCGGTCGTCCCGGTCGGCATCGCCGAGGAGCACCGGCAGTTCGACGGCACGCTCTGGGTCAGCGAGGACACGTTCCGGGCGTACGTCCGCGAGACCGTCGAGAGTCTCGCACACCACGGGGTCGACTACGTCGTCGTCGTCAACGGGCACGGCGGCAACACCGCCGCGGTGCGGGAGGTCTGCGCCCGTGTCACCCGCGACGGCACCACGGACGCCGTCCCGTTCACCTGGTTCGACACCGTCGACGGCGACCTGCTCGACGGGCTGGGCCACGGCGGTCCCGTCGAGACGAGCGTCGTCGCAGCCATCGACAGCGGCCTCGTCCACCCGGACCGGTACGACGCGGCCGCAGCCGGCGCTGGCGACGGCTTCGGCGACTGGGTCGCGGGTGTGAACGTCGCCTACGACTTCAGCGAGTTCGCGGAGGGCGGCAACGTCGGCGACCCGAGCGCGGCGAGCCCAGAGCGCGGCGAGGCCGTGCTCGACGACGCGGCGGAGAAACTGCTGGCGCTGGTCGACGGGCTCAGGGAGCGGTCGCGGTAGGCGCGCTACTCGTCGTCGTCCTCGTCGCCCGCCGCCTCCTCCAGCGTGCTCCGGAGGCCCGGAACCGTGGAGGTGAGCTCGCCGACCTGCTCGCCGGCGGACGAGATATCCTCGATGACGCCCTCGAGCTCCGCGAGCTCCGCCTCGAGGTCGTCGGCGTCGTCGAAGGCGTCGGCGCGCTGGCCCATCGTGAACCACTTCTTCGCGTCCCGCAGGTGCTCCTCCGCGTCGCCGACATCGAACGCCGAGCGGAGGCCGTTGAGCACGCCCAGCACGTTGTCGGCGTCGGTCTCCCAGACATCGTCCGGGTCGGGGAGCTCGTCCCACGCCTCCGCGAGGGAGTCCTCGACGTCCTCGCGCATCTCGCTGGCCGCCTCGCCGAACAGTTCGTCGTCGTTCAGGGTGGACTGGCTCATGGCTCACGGTTCGAGCGGGAGGTGGTTAAGTACCTGCCTGAAAGTGAAAGTGAAATCGGCTGCCCTGGGCGCCCTCGCGCCCGGGTAGCTCAGCCGAACCGGAACGCCCGGCCCCGACGTGTCGGCCCGGTGTCAGTCCTCGCGCCGGCGGACCAGCCCGACGCTGTCGTACGTCAGGACGGGTTCCGGGCCGTCGTCCCCGTCGCGCGTGACCGTGACGCACTCGCGGACGATGCCCGTCCCCGGCCGCCCCGCAGACGGGCGTCGCTCGGCGAGCTCCAGTGTCACCGTCAGCTCCTCGTCCGGGTAGACCGGCGCGTGCCACCGGTGGTTCTCGATGCTCATGCCCGCGATGCCGGCGACGCCGGACCGGAACTCGTCGACGACGACACGGTTCACCGCCGCCAGCGTGTGGTAGCCGCTCGCCACGAGTCCGCCGAACGGCTCCGTCACCTCGGGGTCGACGTGCATCGGCATCGGGTCGTACTGCTCGCCGAACTCCCGGATCTCGTCGGCGGAGAGCGAGACCGTCCCCAGGTCGTGGGACTCGCCCGCTTCGAGGTCCTCGAAGTACCTCATTCGACGCTGTCGACCCGCATCATCGGGTAGTCACCCGCCATCGACATGCTCGTCTCGACGCGGGTGCCCTCGTACTCGACGACCATCTCGACCTCCATGAACCGCCCCGTCAGCTCCAGATAGTCCGCCGACTGCTCGGCGAGGGCATCGGCGATGGCGTCCTCCAGCACGTCCACCGTCACGTCGACGCAGTGCGGCTGGTTCTCGATGGCGTCGGCCATCGCCGTCTCCAGGCTGGCCGCCGACTCGGGGGAGACCGGTGTCCCCGCGAACTGGTGGTAGAGCGTCCCGAACTTGATGCCCGCCTCGAAGCAGGCTGTCTCCGACTCCGTCGCGTCCATACTCGGGGGTGGTGTGGGCGGGCGAAGTTCGTTGTGGTCCCGGAACGAGGCGGGGTGTGGAAGCGGTGCGCTGTTCGACGGCACGCGGACTCCCTCGCAGGGCCGCTGTCCCGCGTCCGGCTCTCCCGTCGGCCGCGCGCCCCCGGCTGAAGAATCGAGGACCTCCCGCCGTCAGTCGGTCCCGATGTCCACGAGCTCCTCGACGTCGGGAATCTCGACGTCGTCGTCGGTGATCTGGGTCATGCGTTCGGCGTGTTTCGTCGCGGCGTACTCCGCGAGCTCGTCGGGATCGACGCCGGTCTGGCCGTCGGTCGCGGCCTCGGATACGGCCTCCTGGGTGAGCATAGCGAGCTCGGCCGTCAGCTCGTGGAGCGCCTCGGCCTCGACGGCGCCGGACTCGACGAGCTCCTCCAGCTTGGCCATGCCGAAGCCGACGTGGCGACCCTCGTCGGCGCGGATGTTCCCGAATCCCTCGACGAGCCCGGGAAGCTCGGGCACGCCCGGGACGCTGCCGTCGAACGAGGTCTGGATGCCGTAGTAGCCGGTCTGTGCGAGGATGCCCTCGATGGTGAGGTGGTAGTGGCAGTACGCCTCCGCACGGGTCTGTGGGGTGTCCTCGGTCAGGAGCCGGTGCATGGCGGCCTCGGTGCGCTCGAACAGCTCGACGTAGGCGTCGGAGTACCACTTCGGGTCGCGGGGGTTCGTGCGGGTCTGTCCGCGGCTGTCCTCCTCCCGCGCGATGACGGTCGACCAGTAGCGCTGGAAGAAGTCGGCATGTTTGGCCTCCTCGTAGAGCTGCGTGGTGACGAACAGCTGGTCGTTCAGGTCGGAGAGGACGACCCCGAGGGGCGCGAGGTCCTCGGTGACTGCCTCCTCGCCCGCGCCGAACAGCGCGAGCGTCCCCCGGAGCTGGTCGAACGTGTCGTCGTCGAGGGCCGCGACGCGCACGCGGTCCTGCTGGAGGTCGACGTCGGTGGGGTCCCAGTGACGTTCGACCGCGTTGCGGTAGTAGCGGTACGACCGGGCGTCGGTGTCGATGCGGTCGGCACCGTCGAAGGCATCCGTCATGCCCCGGAGTACGCGGGGCGTGGAAAAAACCGTACCGGCGTTGAGGGTTGCCTGCAGCTCGGCGGACCCCGACGGTCAGCGGTCCCGGGCCGACGCGTAGCCCACGTAGTACTCGTCGTCGTACAGCAGCGAGACGTGCTCGAGGGTCTCGACGCCGAGCGGGACGCTGTCGCCCGGGGCGAACTCGCCGTCGATCTCGTCGCCGACGTCGACGAGCGTCCGGTCGTCGTTCCAGACGTGTGCGGTGAGCTTCGAGGCCGGCACCGCGTCGCCCTCGACGTGTTCGAGCGAGACCTCGTCGCCGAAGGCCAGGTCGAGCTCGATGGTGGGGACGGTGCGCTCGACCGCGAGCCTGGCGTCATGCTCGCCCCAGACCACGGCCACGCTCGTGCCGACCGGCACGTCCTCGACCGTCAGGCTGTCACCATCCGCGACGGTGTCGCCGGCGTCTGCCCACTGCGTGTCCGCGGGCTCGTCGTCCACGCGGACCTCGTACTCGGTGGCGGGCCGGGGCTCGTCGAGGCTGAGCGTCGCCGTCACCGTGCGCTCGGCGAAGTCGTACTCGAGGCTCGCCTGGCCCGGGGGCTCCGGCCTGAAGTAGGCGATGCCGTCCTGGGGTTCGGTGCCGCCGTAGGTGACGACGACGGTCTCGCCCGGGTCGACCTCGTCGAGCGAGGCGGCGTCGCCCTCGGTGACGGTCTCGTCGGCCCACGGCGTCTCCGTCCGTGTCTCGTCGTCGTCGTCGCGGCGCCACCACTGTCGGCCCTCGAAGACGACGACGGAGAGCTCGTCGCCGTCGACCGCGAACGTGTCGCGGTACTCGAGGTCGAGCGTCCGGCTGTCGAACGCGTAGTCGAAGTCGAACTCGAGCGACCCGAGCACGTAGGTGGTGCTCGAACGCGTGCCGTACTCCCGTTCGTGGGTGATGGTGACCTCGAGGTTCGGCTCGACGTCGGCCGCCCGGAAGCGGATGGTGTCGCCCTCGGCGATGGTCTCCTGGTCGCCGGCCCAGACGGACCGGTCGTACGTCTCGCCGCCGACCTCGAGGGTGAGCTCGTCGACCGGAGTCGGGTCGCCGTCGGTCACCTCGACCGTGACGTACTCGTCGTTGCTCCGGAGGTTCTCGCGGTCGACCCGGAGGCCGCCCGGACTGTCGTGCTCGCGAGCACGCCGACGGGCGGCGAGGTCGATCACCGTCGTCACGGTGACCACCGCACCGTCGGTCTCGACGGTGGTGTTCTCGCCGTCGCCGTAGAGCCCGTCCGCCCGGAGCGTCTCGGCGACCTGTTCGGTGTCGGACTCGTCCGCCAGGCCGAACAGCAACGTGCGTTCCAGCGTGTCGGGGTCACGGACGGTCGTCGCGTAGCCCGAGTAGCGGACCTCGGCGTCGACCGACTGGCCGTACCCGAACTCGTCGCCGACCATGACGGCGCGGGTGTCGGCGTCGCCGAATGCCTCGATACCCTCCGAGACAGCCTCGTTGGCATCGAGCAGGCGCTCGGTATCGCCGGCCTTCGCCGCGAGCGCGTCGGTCAGCAGGTCGGTCGAGGCGGCCACGACGAGCCGGTCGTCGACGGCCGCGACCACGTTCTCGCCGCGTTCGTAGCGTTCGTACTCCGTGCCGCTCGGCCCCTCGACGACCTCGCCCTCGCCGTCGAGGGACACGTCGCCGGTCAGCACCAGCAGGTCGACCGAGGCGCCGCTCTGGCCGTTCTGGAGCACGGCACCCTTCGAGAGCGCGTCGGTGTCGACGTCGAGGCCCGTGACGGGGACCGAGGTCGACCCCTGGCGGTTCGACTCGCGCATCGCCGCGTAGTCGATGCCACCGAAGACGAACTCGTCCTCGGCGGCCGACGCCGGAACGTAGTCGAAGAGCTCGCCGAACTCGGCGGCGTCGGCCCACGTGCGGTCGAGAACGGTCGACCGGACGGGACGGCCGTCGCTCGCGGCCGCGGAGACGGAGCCGAGGGTGGCGATGGAGAGGGCTGTACCGATACTGCGGAGGACCTGTCTGCGGGGACTGTCCTGCATACATCGAACGTCTGACTGGAAAACAAATAAATGAACCGACAGAGTTTCAGGCTCTGAAAGTCGGGCACGAGGACACTTTCTTCGGCAGATTTGCGTCTAGTTCATCGAAATTTTAACTTATCCCGGTCTCCGGGCCGAGAGTTCACGGTCCTCGCTCCCGTCGGGCTTGCTCTCCCCGGACGATGGTCCCGCCGCGGGACGAGACGACGGCGTTCGCCCCCGGCCGCTTCGGATAGGCTCTTGGGGGCGGGGGCCCTGCCGGCGAGTATGCGACTCGAAGACTACTGGGGCGTCGGGCCGAAGACCCGGGAGCTGCTCGTCGGGGAGCTCGGCGTCGAGCGGAGCGTCGACGCCATCGAGTCGGCGGACGTGCGGACGCTGGCCGAGGCGGGGCTCTCGCGCGGCCGGGCGACACGGATCCTCCGTCGGGCCGGCGGCGGCGAGGGCATGGGTATCCTCGCGACCGGCGACACGCGCTCGGTGTACAAGCAGTGCATCGAGCTCGCGCGCCGCCACGCCGTCACGCAGGACGCCGCCGACAGCATCCGCGTGCTGACGCCGCTGGCGCACCGCGAGGCGATGGCGGAGCGACTCGACGACGTGACCACGGCACGGGAGTCCTGGGAGGCACTCGCCGAGGACGACCGCGAGGCCATCCTCGACGCGTTCGCCGACTACGACGAGGCCGGCGGCGACGAGCTCGCGGCCGTCGAGACCGCGCTCACACTGCTCGACCTGGAGCTGACCGAGGGGACGTTCGGCCCGCTCGGCACCCTCGACCGCGAGGGGCTGGCCGACGCCGCGGACGCGCTCGGCGCGCTCTCCGACGGGCGGGTCGCGTCCGGCGCGGACGACCGCCTCGACCGGCTGCGGGACGCCCGCGCCGCCGTGGAGACGATGGACGCCAACGCGGTGGACGTCATCGAGGCGGTGCGGGACGCCGGCGCGCGCTCGCCCGACGAGTTCCGCAGCGCGTTCGTCGACTACGTCCGCGGCGAGGCCACGGTCGACGCCGAGCGCATCCGCGACGCGGTGCCGACGGACGCACGCGACGCCACCGACTTCGTGGGCTCCGCGCTGCGCGCGCTGACCCAGGAGCTCGCCAGCGCCGTCGACGAGCGCGAGCGCGAGGTCCGGGTGGACCTCCAGCACGCCATCAGCGACGCCCGCGAGGACATCGACCGCGCGGTCTCGGCCGTCGACGACATCGCGCTCGACCTCTCGCTGGCGCGGTTCGCCGCCGCGTACGACCTCACCCCCCCGTCCTTCCGCGAGGGCGACGCCACCGTCGCCGTCGAAGGGGCCAGGAACCTGGACCTGCTCGCGGGCGACGCGGACGTCCAGCCGGTTCGCTACGCGCTGGGCGAACACGGCCTCACGCCGCCGCCGGGCGACGAGCGCGTGGCCGTCCTCACCGGGGCGAACTCCGGCGGGAAGACGACGCTGCTGGAGACGGTGTGCCAGATCGTCGTCCTCGCGCACATGGGCCTGCCCGTCCCCGCCGAATCGGCCGAACTCACGCTGTTCGACGATGTCGTGTTCCACCGCCGCCACGCCTCGTTCAACGCCGGCGTGCTCGAATCCACGCTGAAGTCGGTCGTCCCGCCGCTCACCGGCGAGGGCCGCACGCTCATGCTCGTCGACGAGTTCGAGGCAATCACCGAGCCCGGCAGCGCCGCGGACCTGCTCCACGGGCTCGTCACGCTGACCGTCGACCGCGACGCCGTCGGCGCGTTCGTCACGCACCTCGCGGACGACCTCGAACCGCTGCCCGAGGCGGCCCGGGTCGACGGCATCTTCGCCGAGGGGCTCACGCCCGACCTGGCGCTCGAGGTCGACTACCAGCCACGGTTCGATCAGCTCGGACGCTCCACGCCGGAGTTCATCGTCTCCCGGCTGGTCGCCGACGCGGACGACCGCGTCGAGCGCGCCGGCTTCGAGACGCTCGCGGCCGCCGTCGGCGAGGAGACGGTCCAGAAGACGCTCGCGGACGCCGAGTGGACCGAGTAGTCAGCCGCCGTACGTCGTCTCCAGGTACTCGACGATGTTCGCGGACTCGTTCATCGTCACGCCGTGCTCGTCGTCGACCAGGACCGGCACCGCGCGCTGGCCCGAGACGCGCTTGACCTCGTCCCGCTCCGAGTGCAGCGCCTCGACCCAGACGCTCTCATAGTCGAGCCCCATCTCGTCGAGCTCGTCCGCGACCGTCTCGCACCACGGGCAGCCGTCGAGCTGGTACAGTGTCAGGCTCATGGTCCCGGGTTGGTCGCGGAGGGACTTGGTGGCACCGCCGCGTCGGGTGGGACGACCGTCTGCCGCCGCATCGCACGTCGAGAGTGGACGCTCTCGGAGACCCACCCGACGACAACCTCATACGGAACGAGGACCCATTCACGAAGCAACGATGATGGCGACGACGCACGCGTTCGTCGGACTCGCCCTGGCGGCGCCCGTGGCGCTGGTCGCCCCCGAGTTCGGCGTCGCCGCGGCCACCGGCGCGCTCGCCGGGGGCGTCTTCCCGGACTTGGACCTCGCCGCCGCGCACCGGAAGACGCTGCACTTCCCGGTGTACTACAGCGCCGCCGCCGTCCCCGCCGGACTTCTCGCCCTGCTGAACCCGACGACCGCCACCGTCGCCGTGGCGCTCTTCCTCGTCGCGGCGGCGGTCCACTCCGCGAGCGACGTGCTCGGCGGGGGACTCGAACTGCGCCCGTGGGAGGCGACGGGCGAGAAGGCGGTGTACGTCCACCCGAAGCGGCGCTGGCTCCGGCCGAGACGGGTGGTCAGGTACGACGGCGCACCCGAGGACTTCCTCGTGGGGGCGGCGTTCGCGCTCCCGGGGCTGGCCGTGTTCGACGGCTGGGTCGAACAGGCCGCGCTGGCGGGGCTGGTTATCTCGCTGGCGTACACGGTGATCCGGAAGCGCCTGCCCGATATCACGCCGGAGCGGTTCCGGTAGTCAGGGGAGCGTGAACCGCTCGAACCGCTGGACAGCGTAGACGTACGACAGGAGCGGCGCGACGATTCCGGCCGCGACGACCACGGCGCTGACGGGGAGGAGCCACGCGGGGTCGAGCCCGAGCGTCCACGGCGTGAGGAACCCGACGAGGCCGTTGGCGAGCGCGGCCAGCAGCTGACGGGTCCCGGCGTCGGTCGCGAGCGCGACGTTCCCGGCGATGGTGACGAGCGCGAGGGAGAAGGCGGCGAGTGCGGTCTTGCTCGGGACGACCGCCTGCTTGTTGCCGGCGACCTGCACGCTGCCGAAGCGCGGGAAGGTCATGCCGACGCCGATGGCCAGCAGCGGCGCGAGCAGGGTGCCGAGCACCGCGACGCCGATGGCCGCCGCGGCCTCGGCGGCCGGGAGCGGGCTGAGGAACGCGACCGGCGCGACGACGAGGACCGCGGCGGGGATGCCGACGGCGGCCCCGGCGAGGACGTGCCCGACGACGTACTGCCGGCCGGAGACTGGCGCGGTGAGCGTCGCCTCGAGCGCGGGCCCGTCGTCGCCGAGCGGGTTGAGCGCGAACGCGAGCGCGACGCCCCAGGCGACGTAGAGCCCGAGCACCCAGGGCAGGTGCGAGGGGATGGCCCCGGTCCGGACGATGGTCTGGACGTCCGAGACGAGGAAGAACAGCGGGTAGAGGGCGTAGACGAGCTTGATGGGTGCGCGGCGAGTCCGGGTCCAGACGACGCGGACGACGCTCCGGGTGGGCCGGTCGACGATGCGGAGCAGCCGGTCCCCGACCGCGACCCCCGACTCGCCCTCGACGCGCTCGTGTTCGGTCTCCGTCGCGGGGTCGGAGAACCAGTGGTAGTTCGCCAGCCGCACCGAGACGACGTGGCCGACGGCGACGAGGCCGACGGTGGTCGCGACCGCCCCACCCGCCCGCAGGGGTGAGGTATCGACGTTCGGCGCGCCGAGCAACAGGAGGTCCGCGTAGCCAGAGAGCGGCGTCGACTGCAGCGGCTCGAACAGCAGCTCGGTGAGGACGGCGAAGCCGTTGCCGAAGACGAGCCCCATGTAGACGAGGAAGGCGACGAGCCCGATGGCGGTCCGGTTGCGGGCGATGGGCTCGTACCGGGTGACGAGGTGGCGGCCGACGAGCCCCAGGCAGAAGCCCAGCCAGATGGCGGGCAGGAGCACGCCGAGGAGCACGACGGGGAGCACGAGGAGGACCAGCGGCGCGCGGGCGCCGTAGGTGAAGCCGCCGACCGCGAGTACGACCGGGACGGCCAGCCACGCGAGGTAGCCCACCGTCTCGGCGACGAGGATGCCGGGGACGACGTCGCGGACGCGGGCGGCAAGCAGGAGCGTCTCGGGCTCGTCGACGCTACCACGCTGGGCGATGGTCCGGAACGTCGCCAGCGCGAGGAGCCCGACGGCCGCGAGGCCGATGGCACCGCGGAGGCCGACGACGACGCCTCCGGATATCGGGAAGTCGGCGAGCTCCCCGGTGCGGAGCTCGCGGCCGAGGATGGCGAACAGGGAGGCGGCCCCGAACGAGATGGCACTGAAGAACAGCCCGGCGACGGCGAGCGCGACGACCTGGACGGTGCTGTCGCCGAGCTTGCGGCGGGTCCGCCTGAACTCCGTCCGGGCGATGCGACGGACGTGCCTGGGGGCCACTCTCACCGGGACCACCACGGCGCGGGCCGTCTCGCGGGGCGGGGAGACTGTTGCATACCCGGAGCGTGGCCCGCGACCCAGTTAAATCGCTCCGATGGCTGCTGGCTCGGAAAATCCCGGTTCGACGGCGGGGAGCCGGTCGCTCAGACGTAGTGCGCGGCGACGACGAGCCCGTACCAGAGCAGGCCGCCGGCGACGAGCGACCGGCGCAGCTCGAAGTCGTGGAACGCGCTCGCGCCGGCGGCGACGAGCCCGATGCCGACCGCGAGGCCGACCCGGTGGAGCACGAGTTCGATGGGGAGCACGCGGACGCCGATGAGCCCGTAGTCGAGGACGACGCCGGTGCCGAACCCGAGCGTGCCGAAGATGAAGCCGTCGACGGGGTCGAGGTTCCGGCCGGCGACGTAGGCCGCGGCGGGGGTCCCGAAGACGAGGACGGGGTAGAGCGTGGCGACGATCGTGTTGGGGTCGACCGCCATCGCGTTCTCGATGGCGATGCCGGCCAGGCGCACTCCCAGCACGACGGCTGCCGGCCCGACGAACACCGCGACCCGGAGCCTGGTCCGGTAGGTCCAGACGCCGTCGAAGATGGACCGAGCGGTCGTCCGCGCCGAGCCGAGGGAGACGCTACCCAGCAGCGGGAGGGCGAGCAGGTAGACGACGGTGGTCCAGCCGTCGTGGTCGTGGGTGTCGCCGTTGTCGTGGTACACCCGCTGGACGTCGCCCGGCGAGGTGGAGTCGATGAAGTCGCGTTCGATGTCGGTCCGGGCCTCCTCCAGGCTGTCGACGGTGTGGGTCAGCGTGAACCAGTCGAAGTGCTCCGCGTGGGCCTGCACGGCCGTCCAGTTACCGCTCTCGGTCTCGATCTCGTACGCCCGCATGTGTGACTGGCCGCCGAAGTAGTCGCCACGGTGGAGCTGGTAGGACTGGGGCGTCCACTCGCCCTGGCCCTCCTCGTGCTCGGAGTAGACGTAGCGCTTCGCCCCCGCGGCGTCGGCCCAGACGATGCGGACGTCGTTGCCGAACTGCGGGTTCTCGTCCGCCTCCTCCGTGAACACCGGTTCCGTCTCGTTCCAGCCGTCGCCGCCGGCCTGGAGCCGCGCCTTCACCTGTTCGGGGTTGCCACGGACGAGCAGGTTGAGCGCGCTGGCGCGCCCCCGGAACGCCTCGCGGCTGCTGACGTACGGCCAGACGTCCGTCTCGGTGTTCCCGAGTTCGACCAGCGCCGCGTCGTCGTCTTCGGGGTCGTCCGGCGGCGTCTGGACCGAGGGCGAGACGAACGTGGTGCCGAGCAGCAGGATGGCTACCGCGAACACCAGCACGAGTACCCGGTTGCGAGTCCACATGGCTCAGCTGTTGCATTCCCCTAGTGGACCGCGGGTGATAACACTACCCGTCTAACGCCCGGGCACCACAGCCAATAACCGTTCGGAACTCCCGTCACCCAATCCCCACGGCTTCGTTCAGTGGAATTTATACGTCTCGGGGGCAACACAATGGACGATGGAACAGCGGGACGACCTCGACGGCGACGCCGTCGAGGTCGAGATACCGGCGGCGGTGGCCGACCGCATCGAGCGCATCTTCGTGGACTGCCGAGGCTACGAGCCCGCGTCGGCCCAGGAGAGTCTGAGCGTGCTCTGTGACCTGGCCGAGGGGCGACTCGACCCGGCACCGGCCGACGCCGACGGGCGCGCAACCGCGGACGACGGGCGGACCGCCGAGGCCACGGGCCAGCCCGAGAGCCCGCCGGGGCCGCGGAGCGACCTCGTCGAGCGTATCGACGAGGCGTTCCCGGCCCGGTGGGACGCGGACCCGACCGTCCGCAGACGGCTGCACGCGGTCGTCGACCGCTACGTTCACAACCCGAACGAGTACGCCGGTCACGACGAGCGCGAGGCAGACGCCGTCGCGGCTGTCGCCCGCCGCGAGGGTGTCTCGCCTGAGGACCTCCGGACCGACCTCGTCTCGACGCTGTACGGGAACGCCGGCCTGCCGGACGACCTCGCTGGCGAGTTCTTCGGTGAGGCGATGCGGTCGGTCGTGGACGAGGACCCCGACGAGCCCGACCCCGACGGCGAGCCCGCCGAGGACGCCCTCCTGCGCGGCGGGACGGCCGACGAGCGCAGCGAGGACCTCGGCGAAGACGCCTTCGACGTGGAGAACCTCCTCGGCGAGGTGTCCCAGCCGACGGCGGACTGCGAGCGCTGTGGCGACAGCCACCCCGTCAACGACCTCGAGACCGTCATCGGCTCGAAGACGGCGACCATCGAGCTGCTCTGTGCTGGCTGTGCCGCCGACGCGGAGTGATCCGCGGCCGATGCCCGACCCAGAGACCGACACCGACGACGAGCCCGCGCCCGCCGACGCGTTCGCGGCGCTGAGCGACCCGGTCAGGCTCGACATCCTCGACGCGCTCACCGAGCACCACCGGGACGAGGGGCACGACCCCATCGGCTTCGCGGCGTTGCGGCGTCGCGTCGGCGTCCGAGATTCGGGCCGCTTTCGCTACCACCTCAACCAGCTCCGCGCCCGGTTCGTCGAGCGGACCGACGACGGCTACCGGCTGACCGCCACGGGCGCGCGGGTCGCCGGTGCCATCCTCGCGGGCACCTACACCGAGTCGGTCTCGCTCGGGCCGGCCGAGCTCGACAGCACGTGCCCGTTCTGTGGCACCCCCGCGGTCGCGACGGTCCGCGAGGGCCAGTGCGTCGTCTCCTGTGCGGAGGACCACCCGCTGTTCTCGTGGCACGTGCCGGCCAACGCGACCACCGACGCCACGCTGGCCGAGGTGGTCGACCTCGCGGAGCTGCTCGCGTTCCAGGCCATCGAGCAGGCGCTCGCCGGCGTCTGTACGCAGTGCTACGACAGCGTCGAGACGACCGTCGGCGACCCGTCGGAGCCGGGCTTCCGCGCGGCCTGTGACACCTGCCCCGCCAGGCTCGTCGGCCCCATCACCTTCCCCCTGCTCGTCGACCCCGACGTGGCTGGCTGGTGCCGCGCACACGGCTACACGCTCCGCGAGGACCACGTCTGGGAGTTCCCGTTCGTCGGCGACGACGCGAGCGTCGAGGCCGTCGACGCCCGGGACGCCGAGAGTGCGACAGACGCCGCTGACGGCTGCACGACCGCAGACGGTGGCGAACTCGTCGTCACCGTCGCCATCGACGACGACAGCCTCACCGCCACGCTCGACGCCGACGGACGCGTCGTCGCGGTCGCGGAGAACTGACGGATTCTGGATAGAAAATCCGTTCGCCGAGCGCCCAAGTGGCCGGCCATCGTACGGTGAGTCGATGACGCAGAACGGACAGTCAGACCACGGTCTCCGTTCGCTGTACCGGTCGGCGCGTGCCATGGCCGCCTCCCCGCTGCTGTACGTCGGTGCCGTCACGGTCGTCGTGGCGAACGAACTCGCCGAGCTACTCGTGTCGGGGGGCTACGCGTCGCAGACAGTCGACGCGCTGGCCCTGTTCCCCATCGCGCTGGCGCTGCTGTACGCCCAGCTCCTCGCGCTGGCGTACTACCGCAGGCGCCGAGGCAGCGAGCCACGCCGACGTTGCGAGGTCGACGCGTAGCCCGCCACGCCCGAGCGCTTACGACCCTCGCCACGCAATCCGTCACACGATCCGCCACGTATGTACGTCGATCCCGACCCCGAGTGCCGGGAGGACGGCTGGGGTGCGGCGCGGTCGACCGCCGTCGGTGCGACCGCCGCCCTCGCCGTCGGCGGGGCCTACGTCGCGACCCACGGCTTCGCGCAGTACCTCACTTACACGGATGCGCTCCCCGCCGGTGAGCTCCTCCAGTTCGCGGTCATCGCGGCCGTGTTCGTCGCCCACGAGGCGGTCCACGCCGCCGCCTACGCGACGGTCGGGCGCTGCTCGTGGGACGAGATACGGGTCGAGGCCGGCATCGAGTTCGGCGAGGGCCTCGACCCCGTCCACCACTCGGTCCACCCGACGCGGCCGGTCCGCCGCACCGCGTACTGGCTCTGCCTCGCCGCGCCGACGCTGCTGCTGGGGCTCCTTCCCGCCGCGGTCGGGCTCGCCACGGGGAGCGCGCTGGCGACGTTCGTTGGCATCGTCGGGATTCTGCTCGTCGGCACCGACGTCGACCCGGCCGTCACGGCGTGGCGACACCCCGAGCGCGTCGCCGCGCCCACCCCGCCGAGCTGAGGGGGCAACGACCGGGCCGCTTCCGCCGCCCTGCCGACTTCGGCAACCCTTTTGTCCCCTGCTCCGTCACCGACGAGCATGTCCACCATCGACGTCGTCGTCCGGATGGTCCACAGCATCACCTCGGCCGTCTGGGTCGGGAGCGTCCTGTTCGTCGCGTTCGGGGTGCTCCCGTCCGCGCTCGACGGTTCGCTCAACGCCAGCCCCTCCCAGGCCATCGTCTCGCGGCTCCGCTGGCTCTCGCGTGGCTGCTCCGCACTGCTCTTTTTCACCGGCGGCCACCTCGCCGGTACCCTCTACACCGTCGACTCGCTCACCGGTAGCGGCCGCGGCCACCTCGTCCTCACGATGCTCGCGCTCTGGTTCGTCCTCACCGGTCTCGTGGAGGTCGCGGGCGGGAAGCTCGACCGCGGCTTCGACGAGCAGAAGGTCCGCTCGCCCGCCCGCGAGGCGAAGCCGTTCCTCTACGCCGCGAGCGTCGTCGCCGTGCTCCTGCTCGTCGACGCGACGCTCATCGTCTACGGCGGCGGCATCGTCTACTGACCACGTTCGAGTACGCGGGTCGAACCACGTTCCGCATTCGATTCCAAGGCCGAAACCGCACAAAAGTTTTCGATACCCGGCTCGTCTCTCCCGGTATGCGCGACCTCGACGACACCGACATCGAGATCCTCCGCCTGCTCGCCGCCGACGCCCGCCGCTCCTTCGCCAGCATCGGCGAGGAGGTCGGGCTCTCCGGCCCCGCCGTCTCCGACCGCGTCTCCCGGCTGGAGGCGGTCGGCGTCGTCCGCCGGTTCACCGTCGACGTCGACCGCTCGCAGCTCCGCGAGGGCACGCCCGTCCTCGCCCGCCTCGACCTCGAACCCGGTGCCAGCGACGAGGTCGCGGGCGCGCTCCGGGCCGCCGAGGCCGTCGAGCACGTGTTCACGACCGCCGACGGCGACGTGACTGTCCACGCCCGCGTGCCCGACGACGCGGTCCACCGCTGGCTCGACAGCGTCGTCGACTCGTCGCTGGTGCGGGACGTCGACGTGGAGCTGGTCGCGAACTCCGAGTGGTCCCCCAGCGTCGGCGGCGTCGACTTCGCGCTCTCCTGTGCCGAGTGCGACAACACCGTGACCAGCGAGGGCACCTCGGCCCGCATCGGCGACGACGTCTACCAGTTCTGCTGTGGCTCCTGCGAGGCCCGGTTCCGGGAGCGCTACGAGGAGCTGGACGCCGGGGTGTAGTTTCGAGCGCGGTCCCGGGCGTGGGTGGCGAGTCGGTCTGTGCCGGGAGTGCCGCCAGGAACGGGAGCGTTTTGCGTCCCCGAACCCAAGCACCGGCCATGTTCACGGGAATCGTCGAGGAGACGGGCGAGATCGTCGGGGTCACCGACACCGACGACGGTCGTCGCCTCCGTATCGCGGGCGAGCAGGTGCTCTCGGACGTGGGCCACGGCGCGAGCATCAGCGTCAGCGGCGTCTGCCTGACCGTCGAGGCGTACGACGAGGAGACGTTCGAGGTGTTCCTGGCCGAGGAGACCGTCGCGAAGACGTACCTCGGCGACGTGGCGGTCGGCGACCCCGTCAACCTCGAACGGGCGATGCCGGCCGACGGGCGGTTCGACGGGCACGTGGTGCAGGGCCACGTCGACACGACGGCGACGGTTCGCTCGGTGGAGTCGGTGGGTGAGGACTGGCGGTTCGCGTTCGACCTGCCCGCGGGCTACGGGCGGTACGTCGTCGAGAAGGGGTCGGTGACGCTCGACGGCATCAGCCTCACCGTCGCGGAGCGGGACGAGGACGGGTTCGCGGTGGCCATCGTGCCGACGACGTACGAGCTGACGAACCTCTCGGCGAAGGAGCCGGGCGACCCGGTCCACCTGGAGGTCGACGTCATCGCGAAGTACGTCGAGAACATGCTGGGCGAGCGGGCCTGAGTCAGGGCCGCGGCGGGCCGTCGAACTCGGTGAGCTCGGGGTTGTTCGGCCGGTTGCGGTGTTCGAGCACCCCCGCGTCGCGGTAGGCGCGCTTGTAGTTCCGGAGCTTCCGGTAGAGGAACAGCCCGATGAGGGTGTCGTAGGCGACGATGTAGACGATGCTCGCTGCGAAGTCGTCCAGCGGCGAGACGAGCGAGATGATGCCGGGGACGTAGCCCACGGTGATGTTGTAGGTGGCGTGGAACAGCGCGGCGAGCAACAGCCCCTTGACGACGATGGGGCCGTAGTGCTCGCGGTTGAACTTCGCGAGGCCCAGATAGAAGCCGGCGATGCTCGAGTAGATGACGTGGCCGGGCCCGGCGAGCGCGCGCAGGGCGGCGATGTTCGAGCCCGCCTCGACGATGGAGACGGTGGTACCGGTCGCCTCGATGAACCGGGTGATGTAGAAGGCGTTCTCGATGGTGGCGAAGCCGAGCCCGGCGACGGCACCGTACACCGCGCCGTCGATGACCGCGTCGAACTCGGCGCGTCGGAAGGCGTAGATGCGCACCGCGAGCCACTTCACGAACTCCTCGCCGGGGCCGACGATGAACACGAAGAACAGCACCCCACCGATGAACCCCTGCGTGGGGAGGCCGACACCGGTGAAGACGGAGCTCGTGAACGTGTTGACGATGCTCGCGAACGTCGAGAACACGATGGCGAGCAGGAACGTGCCGGCGAGCATCGGCAGGGGCTCGCGCGTGGTCACGTCGCTGCTGTAGACGTAGCCGGCGAGCAACAGTGCGGGCACGAGCGAGAGGAGGACGAACGTCCCGACGATGGGGTTCGAGATCGTTGCGAGTCCGCCGAAGGCGAACAGCGCGACCGTGATTATCGTCGCGACGCCGATGACGACCCAGCGTGCGGCCGGACGAAGCCCCTCGTAGACCGCGACGGCGATGCCGTCGAACTCGCTGCGCTGGTCCCAGGTGGCGACCTCGTACAGGTCACGCCCCCGTTCGGCGGCCCGCTCTATCGGGTCCCGTCGTGGACTCATTGGCTCCGGCTTGGGGGAACGGCCCCGTAATGGTTCCCCCTGGGACTCTCGACGCTGTCCTTAAGGACTCGCGGTACATCTTAGTATGACATTGATTCACAGTATCCGTATTAGGGATAGTTTATCAACGAGAAACCCTGTGTACGTTCCAATGGCAGACCAGAACAGCCGAGGAATGCTCTACACCCCCCTCCCCACAGCGGAGGACGACGGGTTTCGAACACCAGTACCGACACTAAAAGGGTTCAGTGACGACCCGAACCCATCGGCCGCCGACGCACCGACCGACGTCCCGACCGCCGACCCCCCTACTTCTCGCCCGACTTCGACTGACTCACCAGCCTGGAGCGGCACGCCCGCCGACGACTGACTCACCAGCCTGGAGCGGCACGCCCGCCGACGACTGACCGGCCAGCGGAAGCCAGGTTCAAGACGCTGCTGCGAGTACCGGCGGGTATGCATTTCGACCAGCGGACACAGGCCGCCCTGCGCGACGTGGGGCTGACGACCGAGGAGCTACAGGCGGCCTCGGAGGGCGTCGTCGAGCGCGTCGCCGAGAGCGCGGCCGCGCTCGAGGAGTTCTTCGAGACGAACGACGTGGTGTACTCGGACATGGACCAGGCGCACTCGACGGCCGAGTTCCCCGAACACACCGTCGAGTACTGCGACCTGACGACGCACGCTGCCGAGATGCGCGGCTGGCTCCGCTTCTCGACCTGGGGCGTCTACGTCGAGGACGGCCGCGTGCTGGACGACGGCACCGTCGAGCTGACGCTGGGCCCGAGTGTGAACGACCGGGTGCGGTTCGCGCCGACCCGCGACGCGCTATGACGGTCAGAGTCAGGGGCATCTACACGACCGCGCTCACCAAGCGCCTGCTCGACGCGGGTCTCGACGTGGTGCAGGCGTCACCGCCCATCCGGCGTCGTTTCGCCGACCACGACGCCGACCTCGCCGCCGTCCCCGACGCCGCGGCGGTCGCGACGACCGACGACAGACAGGGGGTCGGCATCCACGGTGACGACGACACCGTGGCCGCCGTCCGCGAGGTCTGTACCGGTGTCGGGCGCGACGCGCTCGCGTGGACCGACCCCGCTGGCCGCGGCGCGGTCGTCGACGGCGTGGTCACCGAGACGCTTGGCTCCGGCGCGGTCGTGGACTGCGGCGACTTCGAGGGGTTCCTCCCGTTCGGGGTGACGGACGGTTACGTCGAGGACGGCGACGCGCTCCGCGTGCAGGTGGTCGACCCCACGCCGCCCTGGGGCGACGACCGCGCCGAGCTGACGACCGAGCTGACCGTCCAGACCGGGCTCGTCGAGCTCTCTCGCGGCCGCTCGGGCGCGTCGGCGAACGTGCCCGGCGACCGCGCCACCGAGCTGGTGCGGACGGTCGAGCTGCTCTCGGCCGACGTGCCCGACGGCTGGGGGCTCCGCTGGCAGCGCGCCGCCGAAGACGCCGAGATGGGTGCACTGGGCGACGCGCTCGCGGAGGCCGTCGAGCGCGCCGAGGCCGTCGACGCGGCGGTCGCCGACGCGCCGCCCATCGAGGACAACCTGGGGAGCGACGACCTGGTCGTCGCCGCGGGCGAGTCGACGGTCTGGGTCTGGTTCGGCCGCGAGAGCCGGTTCGGGCTGGACGAGGCCCGGCGCGAGGTCGAATCCACGATGCACGGCCACCACCGCGTGAAGGCGGCGGCGCGGTCGGCCAACACGGCGGTCGACTTCGTCGAGGCCGTCTGCGACGACCCCGGCGACGGCGAGTTCCCGTTCCGCGCCGTCAGCGAGGGGTTCGGCCCGCGGCTGGGCGACAGGCTCGGCATCCACCACGGCAAGCCGGAGGGCCGCGCGTTCACGCTCGGCCGCGGCGAGGTCACCGAGTGCGACCCCGACGCGGGCACGCTCACCGTCGAGCGTTCGATGACCGGCGGGGGCACCTACGACGCGCTCGGCACGAAACGGGAGTCGGGTGACATCGCGGTCACGAAGCTGAAGGAGGGCCGCTGGTGGTACCCGACGGTGTACCGCGACGCCGACGGCGAGTCGAAGGGCACGTACGTCAACATCTGCACGCCGGTCGAGCTGTTCCCCGACGCGGCCCGGTACGTCGACCTGCACGTGGACGTGGTGAAACACGGGGACGGGACGGTCGAACGGGTGGACGACGACGAGCTCGACGACGCGGTCGCGGCCGGCCACGTCCCCGAACCGCTGGCCGAACGGGCACGGCAGGTCGCCACCGCCGTCGAGCGGGCGCTCGACTAGAACGGCAGCCGGCGGCGGAGCTCCTCGACGAGCGAGGGGTCGTCCGCCAGGTCTTCGGGGTCGGGCACGACCCGGTCGGCCGGCTTGATGACGGTCCGCGAGCGCGACGGCTGTTCGACGACGATGAGGTCGTCCTCCTTCAGCCCTGCCAGCGCGTCCTCCAGTGCGTCGATCTCGACTTCGACGTGCGACCGTAGTTCGAAGACCGTCATGCCGTCGTGCTGGCGGTCGACGAGGGCGTCGAGCACCGAAACGTCGATCTCGTCCCGGTCCCGGTACTCCCGCTTTGCCTTCATCACCTCACAGTTAGCGTGGATACGATTTGATGTTTGTCCCTGCGTGGCGGGCCCCCGTCGGACGCGTGTCAGACGCCGAGTGGCGCGGCAGTAGCCTTTTAGGCACGGGCAGGGTAGGCGGTCACAATGGGTCTCATGTGTTCGCTCCGCGGTCACGACTGGAGCGAGAGGGAACTGGAGGACGAGCGCGACGAGCGCGGGAACGAGGTCGTGCTGACGGTCCGGGAGTACGAGGTCTGTTCGCGCTGTGACTCGCGGAACCTCGTCAGCGAGAACACGGAGGTAACGACGGTCGCGGGCACCGGGGACGGGACGAGCGACGACGCGGAGAGCGACGACGAGCCGGAGGAGACCGCCGAGGAGCCGGCAGCACCCGCGGCCGAGTCCGCCGACGACCCGGTCGACGATGCCGTCGAAGCTTCCGGGGCCGAGGACGCGGCCGTCGAGGGCGACGACGCCGCCATCATCGTCGACGCCGAGGACGGTACCGACGACGGAGCGACCGGGGACGACGACGGAGCCCCGGAGCCGCCCGCGGAGCCGGCGGACGCAGGGTCGGGAGCCGTCGACCCCGCCGACGAGGACGCGGTGGTGATGACGGACGACGAGCCGGGCGACGCCGGCGCACCGGAGACCGCTGCTGACACACCCGAGACCACCGCCGATGCTGCGGCTGAGCCGGGCGACCCCCACGAGGACGCCGAGACGGACGACGGCGTCATCCTCCCGGGGGAGGGAGCGCCGTCGTCCGAGGCGGACGAGCGCGGCCACGGCGAGTGGCCCGAACACGAGCAGGCGGGTGCCCAGGCCCCGAGCGAGTCGAAGGCCTGGCCCGAACACGAGGGCGACGACGGCGGCTACGACGCACAGGTCCCGGACGACGAGGCAGCCGACGTGGAGTTCGGTGGCGGGCTCGCCCCGGAGACCGGCGCTGACGCGGACGCCGAGGGCGAGACCGTCGACGCCGAGGCGGGCCACGACGCCGAGTTCGTCGACAACGCCGTCGGACGCGCCCCCGAGCAGGAACGGACCGAACAGCAGTCGAGCCGTCCGACTGACGGCGAGAGCGTCACCGGCATCACCAGCGCGAGCGAGGTCACCGCGCCCTCGGAGGGTACGAGCACGAGCCCCGACGCCCAGCTGGCCTGTCCGGCCTGTGGCAACGCCGAGAGCCGGTCGCGCACGTCGCTGCGCGCCGGCGACATCTGCCCCGAGTGCAAACGGGGCTACCTGGCGGAGGCCGACGAGTGACGAAACAAGTAAACGGTCCCCTGTCGTTGACCCACCCATGAAGGAGTACAAGATGCGACGCGGCGAGTACCTCGAGGAACGAATCCCGGACCTCGAATCGACCGTCGAGGAGTACTTCGGCCCAATCACGGGCACGGAGGAGTACAAGGGAAGCGACCTGTTCGTCATCGCGGAGCCCGACAACCCCGTCTTCGAGCGCGTCGTCGCCGGCGCCGTCGCCTACTCCGGCAAGAAGGACAAACTGGCCGTCGAGTTCCACGAGCGCGACGTCGCCGACCTCGGCCCGGACGAGCTGGAGGCCGCGGGCGACGCCGTCGACAAGAAGAACGACTTCCTCCTCGAGGCGACCGGCCGCGACGCGAAGTCCCGCCGCAAGTCGATGAAGCGCGCGGTCGAGGACGACCCCGACCACGACGTCGACGCGTAGACGCCTTCTCGCCGCCGCGCTCCCCGTTCCGGCCTGCACCGACCAGCGTGCCGGCCGGCCGGAATGGCAGGCTTTACCCGCGAACGACCCGAAACACGGGTCAGGAATGACGGTCATCGAGTCGGTCCACGCGGACCACGGAGCCACCTTCACCGAGCGCGGCGGCCGTCGGGTCGTCGACCACTACGGCCGCCCGGAGCGGGTCCACAAGGCGGTTCGCCGGGTCGTCGGCGTCCTCGAACTCGGCTACGGGGTGGTCGTCGTCGGCGGCGACGACCGCGTCGAGTTCGTCGACAACGCGGTCTCCAACGACGTCCCCGAGACCGACGGCCAGGGCTGTTACGCGCTCCTGCTGGACCCGCAGGGCGGCATCGAGACGGACATGTACGTCTACAACGCTGGGGAGCGCCTCCTGCTGTTCACGCCGCCCCAGCGCGCCGACCCGCTCGTCGCGGACTGGTCGGAGAAGGTGTTCATCCAGGACGTCGAGATCCGCGTCGCCACGGACGAGTTCGCCACGTTCGGCGTCCACGGCCCGAAGTCCACCGAGAAGATAGCCAGCGTGCTGAACGGCCCGGGCAGCCCGGAGGGCCACCTCCACTTCGACCGCGGCTCGATGGGCGACGACGGCGTGACCGTCATCGCCAGCGACGCCCCCACCGGCGACGAGGGCTATGAAGTCGTCTGCAGCGCCGACGCCGCCGCCAGCGTCTTCGACACGCTCGTCAACCACGGGCTGAACGCCGCACCTTTCGGCTACCGGACGTGGGACGCCCTGACGCTCGAAGCCGGGACGCCCACGTTCGACACCGAACTCGAGGGGCGCATCCCGAACGTCGCGGGCATCCGGAACGCGCTCGACTTCGAGAAGGGCTGCTACGTCGGCCAGGAGGTCGTCTCCCGGGTCGAGAACCGCGGCCGGCCGAGCAAGCGGCTGGTCGGGCTCGAACCCGACGTGGTGCCCGAGTCCGGTGCGGCCGTGTTCGCGGGCGACGCCGCCGTCGGCGAGGTCACGCGGGCCGTCGAGAGCCCGATGCTCGAACGCGCAATCGCGCTGGCCTACGTCGAGTGGGACGCGGTGGCCGACGACCTGACCGTCCGCTACGAGGGCGACGAGGTCGCGGCCGACGTGGTCGACCTGCCGTTCGTCGACGGGACCGACCGCTCGGCGCGGCTGCCGACGTACCCCGAGGACTGAGCGCCGGCACTGTCGGCTCGCCTACACCTCCCGCAGTTCGACATCGCCGTCTCCCTGCCTGACCAGCGCCCGCAGCGAGTCGGGCGTCTCGACCAGCACGGCCTCGCCGCCGGGCGACTCCCTGTTCTTCAACACCACGTCCTGGCAGACGACGGTGCCCGTTCTCGTCGGTTCCTCGTGGCGGCTGTGGCCGACGATCTGCGGCGGGGCGTCGGCCGGCAGGTTGTCGAAGCCGAGCCAGAGCGGGCCAGCGTCGGGGCCCTTCACGTCGCCCTCGCCGCCGCGGAGGTCGATACCGGCGTCGAACATGGGATAGCCGTGGTAGATGTCGAGGACGGCGTCGGTGTGCTCGTCCTCGTCGCCGACCATCGGGCCCAGACGCTCGGCCGCCCTGGCTGCCTCGTCGTTGACCGCGGCCGGGTCGACGCCGTCCTGCTGTCCGGCGTGGCTGTAGGTGTAGCCGTAGCCCTCGTAGGCGACGGCGAGGTCGCCCGCGACGATGTCGTCGTACAGCTCCCGACGGCGCTGGTCGGACACCTCGTCGCAGAACCAGCGGCCGCCGTCCGGGTCGTTCGGGAGCAGGCAGAACCACTCGTGGTTGCCGAGGTGGTACCGGACGCGACCCTCGGGCGCCTCGGCGCGCAGACGTTCGAGCAGCGCGAGACAGCCCGCCGAGTCGGGGCCGCGGTCGACCGCGTCGCCGTTGAACACGAGCACGTAGTCGTTGCCGGCCCAGTGCAACAGTCCGTCCGCGCGCTCCTCGACGACCGGGTCGACCCCGGCGTGGTCCGAGAGCGTCAGGAGTGCGCTGCGGAACCGGTCCAGGTGGCCGTGCACGTCGCTGAGGCTGACGATGGTCGGGGTTCCGGGGAGGGCGGCGACCGAGTCGCGGCGGGTCGGGTCGTCGTGCTCGTCGCTCATATCCTGGCCTTGCTCGCCATCCGACAAAAGCGCCCTGCTCAGGGGCGGAGCATCTTCTTCAGGTGGTCGAGCGAGAAGACGCTGGTCGGGCGGTCCATGTGGACGCCGATCTCGCCCGAGACGGACGCCAGCCCGAGCGTCTGGACCGGCTCCGGCAGGGAGTACGCCTTCCGGATGAGATGGCCCAGCCGGATCTCCGTCGAGAGGTCGTCGCGCCACGCCGCCTCGTAGTCCGCCAGCGTGCGCGGGTCGTCCGGGTCGACCGTGCGCACGGCGTGGTCGGCTGCGGTCATCCCGTAGAGGATACCCCCGCCGGTGAACGGCTTCGTCTGCGCGGCGGCGTCCCCGAGCAGCAGCCCCCGGCGCGTGGTCACCACGTCCGGCGGGCCGACCGGGATGAGCCCCGAGCAGCGCTTCTCGATGTCGGCGCCGTAGCCCGCGACCAGCTCGTCGAACAGCTCGTTCACCTGCTCGCCCGGGGGGCAGGCCAGCCCGTACTCCACCCCGGCGTCGGCCCGCGGGATGCGCCACGCGAAGAAGCGCGGCGCGGTGAGGTGGACGTCGACGAAGTCCTGCGGGTCGGCGTCGGGGTCGAAGCCGAGCACGCCGTGGAGCAGCTCGCCCGGCTCGGGCAGGTTGAGCGCCTTCCGGACCCGCGACGTGGGGCCGTCGGCGCCGACGACCATCTTCGCCGTGTGCGTCTCCACGCCGTCCGGGCCGCGGGCCGTGACGGCGACCGCGTCACGCGATTCGTCGACCGCCGTGACGGTGTGTTCCTCGCGGAGGTCCGCGCCCGCCTCGCGTGCGAGCTCTGCGAGGTGGCGGTCCAGCCCGACGCGGTCGATGACGTTCGAGACCACCTCGCGCTTGTAGAACTCGTGGGCACCCGAGCCCGGTCCGCCGACGTGGAATCGCGCGCCGTACACCTCGTTCTGCAGCAGTTCGTCGCGCGCCGCGGGCCCGGTGAACTCCCAGATGTCCGTGCTCACGTGGCCCGAACACGCCAGCGGCTCGCCGACGCGGCCCTGCTCCAGCGCGAGCACGTCGTGGCCCGCCTCGCTGGCACGGCGGGCGAATCGGGAGCCGGCGGGTCCGGCACCGACGACGACGAAGTCGTACATGTCCGTCGGCTAGCGGGTCGTGGGTAAATACCTTCCTCGTCTGTGTTCGGACGGTCCGATCCGCCGGACGCAGTCCGATCGACCGACGCTGTATCGGGGGCCGTGGGACCGCTCCGGGGCCGGGACCGCTCTCTCATCGGTCTACTGCACGGACGCAGGAAATCTATATTGATTATTTATTACGCTATAGGGCTACTAGTAGAAGCCTTGTACCGCCCTTGCGGATTACTGCGCATGTCTCGCGCTGTAATACTCTCCTGCCCGATGTGTGGCTCGGCCGTCGCGCTCGCCGGAACCATCGACAACCACTCGAAGGAGGAACTGCGGACGAAGGCGAAGGCGCATCTGGCCGGTCACTCCCTCGACGAGAGCAAGGCCGCGTTGCGGAAGCACGAGGTCGTCGCCGAGGCGGAGGAGGTCATCGTCTCGGAGGCCAACTTCGACCGGCTCCCGACGGCAGAATGGCGACCACCCGCCGAAACGTGGCTCCCCGATGCGGTTACCGCAACACGGGCCACCGACCGTAGCCAGCCTGTCGTCACGCAGGATTGACGCACTCCCGGGACGGAGTGCAGGGAACTGCCTGGTCGGACCCGTGTCCCATCCGGCCCGGAGTGGCCTCGTAGCGTCACGCCGCCGGGCGTCACTCCTCCTCGGTTCGAGAGCGGTCCCCTCACGCGTGGAGTTCACACCAGACGTGCACTCCTGCGCCGTGGAGCACCGGGACCCGAGCCCACCGACTCGCGAGGGGGCACGTTTTTGGTGCGTGCCGACGCACTCCCGCACATGACCGAGGCGCTCGACGTAGACCTCGTACTCGTGCCGGTCGACGGGAGCGACGAATCCGTCACGGCGGTCGAGTACGCGGTGGCGATTGCGGGCAGCTACGACGCGAGGGTGCACGCGGTGTACGTCGTCGGACAGGACGTCTCGCGGGCCATCGAGGAGGGTGCCGTCGACGAGGAGGAGGTCGCGGCGGAGGCCCAGTCGTTCGTCGACGACACCGTGTCGGTGGCGGCCGACGAGGACGTCGACCTGTCGACCTCGACGGCCTACGGCTTCTCGACGCACCGGAAGACACAGCATCCCGGCAGCGTCGTGCTCGACACGGCCGAGGAGGTCGGCGCGGACTTCATCGTCGTCCCGCGCGAGTCGATGGCGGACGACGCCGGCGACGTGCTCGCGAAGGCCGCCGAGTACGTGCTGCTGTACGCGAGTCAGCCGCTGCTGTCGGTGTAGCAGCGACCCGCTTCTCGCCCGGCGACTACCGGCTCCGTCGCCAGTCGGCCGACGCCGCCAGCCGCCGGCGTGCCGTCTCGAGCGACGACCGCGGCGTCCCGTAGAAGCGCTCGCGGCCGGTCGGGGACCGCACGCAGAGGACGTCGGTCGCGCTCGTCACCCGGTACACCGACAGTCGCCAGCCCCCGTCGGCTCGCTCCCAGACGCCCTCGCGTGTCGCCGCGCCGTCGTCCACGACCCGGGAACCGAGCTCCCAGCTCAGCCGGGAGAGGTGCTGGAGCGTGAACGGCACTGCCGGGGGGAGCTGCGGACCGCCGTCGCCGCTTGTCGGCTCGCTGTGCACTGCCATACCCCGTGCGAGGTCCTCCCGGAGTAAAAATCTCGCCGGTCCGGGCGATACTGCCGGAGTCGGCGCCGGACCCGTCAGCCGCTCAACCGCAGCGACATCTCCAGCTCGAAGCTCTCCGAGCCGCAGGTCTCGAAGCCGACGTCGCGGTAGAGTTCGACGGCCGCGCGGTTCCAGCGTTCGACGGTGAGCCAGACGCGCTCGATACCCTCGCGTTTCCCGTAGCCGAGCAGCGTGGTGAGCAGCTGGCGGCCGATGCCGGCGCGCTGGTGGGACTGGAGGACGAAGATGGCGAGTTCGTAGGCGCACTCGTCGCCCTCGCCGTTGGCGGTGTCGGGCACGAGCGTGGCGTGGCCGACGACGGTGTCGTCGTCGAGCGCCACGACGTTGATCCCCTCGTCGAAGATGGTGTCGAGCCACTCGCGGATGCGCGTCTCGCCGGTCGGAGGGATGCCCTGGGCACGGTCGGCGGGGTCGAAGTCGCAGTACATGTCGGTGACGGCGTCGACGTCCGCCTCGTCGGCGGTCACGATCGATATCTCCCGGTCCTCCCTGTCCGCGAACGACTGTGGCGGCTCGGGGAACGGGCCGGCGGGCTCCTCGGGGTAGACTCGCTCGCGGGTCATCGGACGAGCCTCACGGTGACGTTCGCGTTGAGCAGGACGAACTCGGTGATCGGCCCGAGCCGTATCTTCCCCATCGGGCTCTCCGTGCCGCCCCCGATGGCGAGCTGGTCGAACGATTCGCGCTCCGCGATGTCGACGAGCGTGCTCCCGGGGTCGCCGGCGACGACGCGGACGTCGACATCGAGGCCGGCCTCGGTGACGAGGTCGCGGGCCGCAGCCGCCATCTCGTCCTGCGAGCGCTTGGCTTCCTCCTTCGGGACGACGACGACCGTCAGGTCGTCGCCGGCTTCCCGGGCACGGTCGATGGTCTTGCGCAACGTCTTCATCGACTCGTCGCTCCCGTCGATTCCCAGCAGCACCTTCATATCCACTCACTCCGCCCGAACCGTGAAAACGATTACCCTCGTAAGCTGAAACCGGCGTTTCAGCCAGCGATACGGCCTTTATCCACGCTGTCGTTGCTCCGTGTATGCGACGTTCCCTCCAGGTAGTGGTGTTACTGGCCGCCATCGCGACGGTGGCGGTCGGCGTGGGTGCATTCGCACTCGTGACGGACAGTCCCGACGACACGACCGACCCTTCGGCGACGGACCCGCCGACCGTGGGTGACGACGCGTCGGTCGAACAGTTCGACTCCGAGGCGGCGTTCGAGGCGTACGTCGCCGCGGCACAGCGCGACAGCCGTGTCTCCCTCGGCGGCGGCGGGGTCACCTTCCAGGGCGATGTCGATGTCGCTGTCGAGACCGCCGACGCCGCGACGAACGGACAGCGTGCGGGCGGCAGCGGCGGTGGCGGCGGCGAGACCCGCATCTCCGACACGAACGTCCAGGTCCGGGGTGTCGCCGAACCGGACCGGCTCCAGACCGGCCAACAGACGCTGTACTACGCCGACGGGCGGTACTGGGGCGGCGGCTACGTCCGCGAGGACGGCCACGGTCGGACCAGGATACTCGACGCGAGCGACCCCGCCGCGCCCGAACTCGTCGGCGGTATCGACGACTCGGGCCAGCTCCTGCTCGTGAACGACACGCTCGTCGTCCTCTCGAACGACCGCGTCACGGGCTACGACGTCGCCGACCGGGCGAGCCCCGAGCAGGTGTGGTCGGTCGGGCTGAACGCGCGCATCCAGACCGCCCGCATGACCGAGGGCCGGCTCGTCCTCGTGCTCCAGCAGGGCGTCACGCTCGACGACCCGTGTCCCGTCGAGCCGTTCACCGACCGGCCGGGGACGGCCTGCACCGACGTGTACCACCCCGGTGCGGACGCCGACGCCTCCGTCACCTACACCGTCGTCTCGATGGACCCGCACACCGGCGACGAGCACGACCGCGTGACGTTCCTCGGGACGCGTCAGCACTCCGCGACGTACGTCACGAACGACTCGGTGTACCTCACCTACACGCAGCGCACGCCCTACGCGGAGACGTACCAGGCGTACCTGCAGGGCAGCGAGCTACTCGACGAGCAGGCGCACGACCGCCTCGACGAGCTGGCGACGTACGACCTCACGGCGAACGCGCGGATGACCGAGCTCCGCGCGGTCGTCCAGGACTGGCTCGCCCGTCAGCCCGCCGAGGAGCGCGACCAGCTCCGCTCGGACCTCCGGTCCGGCTACGAGGAGTACGTCGACGAGCGCAAGCGCGACCTGCTGCGGTCGGGCATCGTCCGCATCGACCGCGACGGCGACTCCCTCTCGGTCGCCGAGACCGGCGAGGTACCCGGCCGCCCGCTGAACCAGTGGGCGCTCGACGAGCACGAGGGCACGCTGCGCATCGCGACGACCGTCGACCCGATGGGCGCGACCTCGGTCAACGACGTCTACACGCTGGACGGCTCGCTCGAGGTCCAGGGCTCGGCCCGGAACATGGGCGAGACGGAGGAGATCTACTCGGTCCGTTTCGAGGGCGACACCGCGTACGTCGTCACCTTCCGGCAGATAGACCCGTTCTACACGCTCGACCTCTCCGACCCGGCGAACCCCGAGATACAGGGCGAGCTGAAGCTCCCCGGTTTCTCGCGGTACCTCCACCCGCTGTCCGGCGACCGCGTCCTCGGCATCGGCGAGGAGGACGGGCGGGTGAAGGCGACGGTGTTCGACGTGTCGGACCCGCAGAACCCGACCGTCGCGGAGTCGCGCATCCTCGACGCGCGCTGGTCCGCCGTCGCGCAGACGCACCACGCGTTCCTCTACGACCAGCGCCACGAGGTGTTCTTCCTGCCGACCGACCGGGGCGGCTACGTGTTCGACACGGAGCTGAACCAGCAGGCGTTCGTCGAGACGGACGAGCCGGCGACCCGCGCGGCGTACGTCGGTGACTACCTCTACGTGTTCTCGAACGACGGGCTGACCGTCGTCGACGAGGAGACGTGGGAGCCGGTCTCCGAGCTCCCGTTCGACCGCGTGACCGCGGAGGCCGTCGAAGAGCCCGTTGCCCCCGAACCGCGCCCGGCCGGCCCCGACGAGCCGGTCCGGCCCGTCGACGCGGAGTGGCCGGCTGGACCGCACCGCTGACGCGGCCAGCGACGACGGCCAACTGCCCTGGCTCGCCCCGGAGAGACGGTGGCTGTGGCCGGGACACCGACACTCTTGAGGGAGGCGGTCGCACGTCACTCCATGGCGACACAGAACCAGTCCGAGACGTTCGACCTCGACGGCGAGACGACGGTCAACCGCCTCGGCTTCGGCGCGATGCGGCTCACCGGCGAGGACATCATCGGGCCGCCGGCAGACGAGGCGGAGGCCCGACGCGTGGCCCAGCGCGCGGTCGAACTCGACGTGGATTTCGTCGACACCGCCGACTCCTACGGCCCCGGCGTCTCCGAGCGCATCCTCAGCGAGGCGCTCGACTGCACCCGCGACGACCTCGTGGTGGCGACGAAGGGCGGCCTGCTGCGGAACCGCGACGGCGAGTGGCTCCCCCACGGCGACCCGGACTACCTCAGGAACGCCGTGCTCTGCAGCCGCGACCGCCTCGGCGTCGACAGCATCGACCTCTACCAGTACCACCGGCCCGACCCCGACACCCCGTTCGAGGACTCCATCCACGCGCTGGCCGAACTCAAGGACGACGGCGTCGTCGACCACGTCGGCGTGAGCAACGTCAGCGTCGACCAGCTCGAGACCGCACTCGACATCGTCGACGTCGCCACCGTCCAGAACCGGTTCAACGTCGGCTACCGCGAGGAGGCAGACGTGCTCGCGGCCTGCGAGGACCACGGCGTCGGCTTCATCCCGTGGTACCCCCTCGGCGCGAGCGAGCTGAACGACGACGTGGCCGCAGCCGTCGACGAGGTGGCCGACGCCCACGACGCCTCGCAGCAACAGGTCGCCATCGCGTGGCTGCTCGGCCACTCCGACGTGACCCTCCCCATCCCCGGCACCGGCAGCGTCGGCCACCTCGAGGAGAACGTCGCCGCCTCGGCGCTCGAACTGACCGACGACGAGATGGCCCAACTGGACGCGGTCGGCGAGGAGTAACGGCCCGGCTCCGATTCCCACAGTTTCGCTCCCGGCGCGCGGCTGGCGAGCGTGTCGAGCGGTGCGCGGTTCGAAGTGAGCGCTAGCGAGCGAGAACCGCGACTGCGAACGGGGAGCTTGCGACCCGTGAGCGCCAGCGAGACCGTGAGCCATCCGCGCGAGGGATGAGAAGCGCAGCGAGCATCGCAGTCGGCTGGGGAGGCCTGAGGTGCGGTGCTGTTGCGGGCGGGACTGAAAGGGTCGGGGCTTTCTGGCTGTTCTTGCTCCCAGAGAGTCCCACGACAGACGAGGCTTTCGGGCTGTTCTCGCCGTCGGCCCCCTGTCGCAACGATGCCGGCAGGTGATACTGGGGGACAACACTGAAACGCCCGCACGGAGAACCGTCCGCGTAATGCAACCCGGAGGCCGGGCGGCGTGAGCCTCGAATCCCAGTTCGTCGACCTGTTCGGGACGAACGCGCTGGTCTGGGGGCTGGTCGGGGGGCTCGTCATCGCGGGCATGAACCTCCTCGGCGCGTGCCTGGTGTTCGTCTGGCCCGACCCCTCGGAGCCCGAGCTCGACGGGCTGCTGGGCTTCGCGGCGGGCGTGATGCTGTCGGCGAGCTACACGAGCCTCATCCTGCCCGGTATCGAGCTCGCAGGGGGGAGCCTCGTCCCGGTCGTCGTCGGCTTCGGGCTCGGCGTGCTCCTGCTCGACCAGGCCGACGAGTGGGTGCCACACGTCCACGTGTTCGTCACGGGACGGACGCGTGAGGAGGGCCGGGGCGACGACGCCCGGGTCGCCTCCGTCCTGCTGTTCATCGTCGCCATCACGCTCCACAACATGCCGGAGGGACTGGCGGTCGGTGTCGGCCTCGGCTCGGCGGCGCTGGACCCGACTGCGACCGTCGACGGGCAGTCCGCACTCGGGAACGCCATCTCGCTGATGTTCGCCATCGGCATCCAGAACATCCCCGAGGGGTTCGCGGTGTCGGTCGCCGCGGTCAACGCCGGACTGGGCAAGCGGTTCTACGCCGCGTTCGCGGGCATCCGGGCGGGGCTGGTGGAGATTCCGCTCGCGCTGTTCGGCGCGCTCGCTGTGAGCGTCGCCGCGCCCATCCTCCCGTACGCGATGGGCTTCGCCGCGGGCGGGATGCTGTTCGTCATCAGCGACGAGATCGTCCCGGAGACCCACGCCCGCGGGAACGAACGGGTCGCCACCCTCGGGACGATGGTCGGCGTGCTCGTGATGCTCTCGCTGGACGTCGCACTCGGGTGAGAGACACCACCCTCACGAGCGATGTGAACGGCTCCGTTGCTATCGGTACACACACGCAAGAGAGGCTTATACGCCTGGAAACCCTTATCCGGAGTATGAGCGATATCCGTGTCGACGCACCCGGCGACGGCACACGCACACGTCGCAAGGCCACGCTGTTCTGTGGGGCCTGCGACCACGAGAGCCCGGTCGACGGCGACTGGCTCCGTGCCGACCGCGCCGGGGGCACCGCCCTGGTCTGCCCCGACTGCGAGCACACCCTCACCGTCCGCCGGTCCTACGGCCCCGGCGACGACGCCGGCGACCGCGACGCCATCGCGACTCTCGCCGCCGCCCCGGCCCGCATCATCAGTGATTACGCCGCGGCCGTCGAGCGCGCCGCGAGCGTCTGGACCACCGGCGACTGAGCCGCCGGCCGAAACCACATCCTACTTACTGTCGCCCGTCGTTCCTCCGACCGAATGGACGACCCCGTCCTCCTCACCGGCGCGTCCGGCCACGTCGGCACCGCCATCCTCGACGAGCTGGCCGGCGACTACGAGTGGCGGTGCCTCGACCGCGACCCGCCGACGGACCCCGACGACTACCCCGGCGAGTTCGTCGTCGCCAACGTGACCGACGAGGACGCCATCCGCGACGCCGTCGAGGGCTGTGGCGCCGTCGTCCACCTCGCCGGCGACCCACGGAAGACCGCGCCCTGGGACAGCGTCCTCGCCAACAACATCGACGGCACGCAGAACGTGCTCTCGGCCGCCATCGACGCGGGCGTCGAACGCGTCGTCTTCGCCTCCTCGAACCACGCCGTCAAGCACTACGAGACCGAGCGCAAGCCCGACCTCTACCGCACCCACGACGACTTCCGGCTCGACGGGAGCGAACTGCCGCGACCGGGCAACCTCTACGGCGTCTCCAAGGCCAGCGGCGAACTGCTGGGCCGGTACTACCACGACGAGCACGACCTCTCCTTCGTCGCGGTCCGCATCGGCAACCTCACGAAGGACCACCCGCCGAAGGACTACGAGCGTGGGCAGGCGATGTGGCTCTCGTACCGGGACTGTGCGCACCTGTTCGACTGCTGTCTCACGGCGGACTACGACTACGAGATCGTCTACGGCATCTCCGACAACGACCGCAAGTACTACTCGCTGGAGAACGCGAAGGAGGTGCTGGGGTACGAGCCGCTCGATAACTCGGCCGACTGGAACGAGGAGTGAGAGTGTGTTTCGGTGGCGCAATCGAGAGTCGTTGCTACGACACCAGTCCGGGCTGAAACGTCCGGTACGTAGGTGTACTTATCTAACGTTAGCGTTCGACACACCCAAAAAATATCACTCAGGAGAACAGCAATAATTCATGGTCGGAATCGAAATACCAGGAATTTTAGCAGTATTTCTTGGTGTTCTTGGTGCAGTCTGGATATTTCTTGATGGCCGAAAACGAAATATCGAGACTGCGGATATGTGGGCTGTTGGGTTCTTCGTTGGGATGTTTATTCCACCAATTGTCGGTGCAGTAATCGTTGGTATGCTGTACCTTCAAAAGCGGAATCCAGGTCAGGGTGGGCCAATTCCCAATCGCCAATATCGTTAAGCCTACTCTCTGTACGTATCGATTCACGAATTCGCGTACGTCCGACGACGGCCCCAGGTACTACTCGCTGGAGAACGCGAAGGAGGTCCTCGGCTACGAGCCGCTGGACGACTCGACGGACTGGACCGACGAGTGACGACTCCACAACCACTATACTGCCACCGGAGCGACTTCCGCGCCCCTCCATGACGACCGACCTCGGTCCCCTCGCACGAGAGCTATCGCTCCCGTACTACGACGCAGCCCTCCCGGCACACGACCGCTATCACGCCGAGCGCGTCCGCGACGTGGCGCTCCGGCTGGCCGACGACTGCGACCGACCCGTCGACAGGGACGTCCTCGCCGCCGCCGCGTGGCTCCACGACATCGGCCGGCCACTGGAGCGCACCGGCGACATCGACGACCACGACGTGTGGGGCGCGATAGAGGCCGTCGACCTGCTCGACTCCGAGGGCGTGCCGACGGCCACCGTCGACGCCGTCGAGCACTGCATCCGAGCGCACAGCATCCGGGCCAGCTCGCCCGAGCCAGCGACCGTCGAGGCCGAACTGCTGTTCGACGCGGACAAGCTGGACGCCGCCGGTGCGCGGGGCATCGTCCGGCTCGCCTGCATCGTCGGCGAGCGCTCGGGGCGGGCCGGCGAACGGCACGCCGTCATCGACGACGCGTCGGAGGCGAGGATGGCCCCCGAAGACGGCCGCGACGTCTCGCTCCTCCGCCACTGGACGCGGGAGCGGCTGGACGCCCTCCACACCGACCCCGGCCGTCGGCTCGGGCGGGAACGCTGGCAGTTCGTCGAGACGTTCTTCGACCGGTTCGAGCGCGAGGCGGGCGTCGACGGGACACACTGACGCACCGGCCGACACCGCCGACCGCCCGTGCTTAAATAGCAGGCGGCCCTCCGTCCCGGTATGCAGGTCGGGTCCCGGCGTGCCATCGTGAACCCCATCAGCGGCGGCGGTGGGCACGCGGACTACGCGCGACGACTGCTCGAAGCCCGGGGCTTCGCGGTCCACGAGACCGAGGGGCCGGAGGACGGCGTCGAGCTCGCGCTGGAGGCCGGCCGCGACGGCGTCTCCGAGCTGGCCGTCGTGGGCGGCGACGGCACGGTGAACGAGGTGCTGCGCGGGCTCTCCGCGGCAGACCACCTCGGCGAGACGACGCTCTCGGTCGTTCCGGCGGGCACCGCCAACATCCTGGCCGAGAAGATCGGCATCGAGAGCCTGGCGCAGGCCGTCGAGATCGCCGACACGGGCGACGTGCGGACTATCGACGTGGGGATGGCGGACGGCCAGCCGTTCGCCGTCTCCTGTATCGCCGGCTTCCCGGCCGAGGCGAGCGTCGCGGCGTCGAGCGACCTGAAGGCACGGTTCGGGACGCTCGCGTTCCTCGTCACGGGCGCACAGGAGGCGCTGGAGTTCGAGCCGCTCTCGATCGAGATGGAGGTGGCGACCGACGACGGCGACGAGCGCTGGTCCGGCGAGGCGCTCTGCGTGCTCGTCGGCAACGCCCGGAAGTTCGTCGAGCAGGGCGGGCAGGCCGACCTCGAGGACGGGCTGTTCGACGTGGCGGTCGTCGAGCAGATGCCGACGAGCAACCTCGTCGCCGAGGCCGTCCAGCACCGGCTGCTCGGCTCCGGCAGCGAGAACGTCACGCACTTCCAGGCCAACAGGGTGGCCGTCAGCGACACCGACGGCGAACCCATCACCTTCAGCCGCGACGGCGAGCTGAGCGAGCACGAACACCTCGCGCTCGACGTGTCGGCGGGAGCGCTCGACCTCCGGGTGGGTGCCGGCTACACGCCGACCCCCGAGTAGTGCCGGTCAGTCGAACAGCCCCTCTACGTCCCGCTCGCGGTGCCGCCGCTGTTCGACGTGACCGGCGAGCCGCTGATGGATGATTCCCCGATCGGCGGGGTCGGCGGCGAAGTCCCGCACGAGGTGGACGAACCGGCTGTTCTCCTTCCCGTCCTCGAGGTCCTCGTGTGCGTAGGCGACCCCGCGGTCGATGGTCGCCGCGTCGTAGCCCCCGCGCCCGGCGTAGACCCCCGCGGCGACGGCCGCACTCTCGAACGCCAGGTCCGCGAGCAGGACGTGCTCGCCCCCGTGGGTCAGCCGCGGCGCGCCGCGCCGGTACAGCACCTCGGGGTCCCGTCCGACCCCGGCGAGGATGCGCCGCACGCGCGCCACGTCGACGCCGCGGTACTCGTCGGGAAGCCCGGCGAGGTACTCCTCGGCGCTCTCCGCCAGCCCCACACAGCCCGTCCAGTTGCGGCGGTAGCCGTGGTGGACCGCGGCGGTGAACTGGATGAGCCCGTGGAGCAACTGCTCGTCGTCGGTGCCCGATTCGAGGTCGAGCCAGTGCTCCTCCCACGCGTCGTGGGCGTCGTGGAAGTCGCCCGCGTTGAAGACGGCGATGCCCGCTCGGAGATGCTCGCGCATTCGTGTCGATGTACGAGCGCGAGGCGTGAAATGTCGTGCGGGTCGTCGCACCCAGCAGTACTCGCTCCCTGCGGCCGTCTGCCCTGGTCGAATCTCCGCGCGGAGTTTCCTCGACACAGACTCCTCGCTGCGCTCGTCGTCGTTGCGTCGAGAGAAACGTCCGGACGGAGTTCTACGCGAACGCAGTGAGCGTAGAGCACGACTGACCGCTCGCGGTCGGTCGGGGTCCCCGCGAGCAGGGCGAGCGGGGGCAGGCCGGACGTGACGTAGTGACTGAACGAAGTGAAGGAACGAAGGAACGTCCGGACGGAGATTTGAACTCGGTCGCAAATCAGAGATTTGCTCCCTGCTCAAATCTCCGCGCGGAGTTTCCTCGACGCAGACTCCTCGCTGCGCTCGTCG
Source organism: Haloarchaeobius iranensis (assembly GCF_900103505.1). GTDB lineage: Archaea > Halobacteriota > Halobacteria > Halobacteriales > Natrialbaceae > Haloarchaeobius > Haloarchaeobius iranensis. Next base: position 13,692 of record NZ_FNIA01000010.1, on the reverse strand, counting down.
TCGTTGCGTCGAGAGAAACGTCCGGACGGAGATTTGAACTCCGGTCCCTGGCTCCGCAAGCCAAGAGGATAGTCCACTACCCTACCCGGACTCAACTACACCTTCCGCGGAGAGGGATAAGAGGGTTACGATGTCATGGGCCTGCGGCGTGTGGGTGCACCTGGCACGACGTTCGCACGGGCGGCCAAGCTGAAAGGGCATTTTCACCGTGGGAAAGGGCTTTGAAATTAGGAACCGTCTGCCCAGGTATGAAGCGACGAGAGCTACTCACCAAGGCGGGGACAGTGGCGGCTATCGGGTCGATAGCGGGCTGTATCGGTTCTCTGGAGACCGAGGACTCGCCCGGCGGCGGGGGCGAGGACACGAGCACGCCGACCGACGGGTCAGGCGGGGCCAACGGCGACGGTGGCGGCTCCGACGGCGACAGCTCAGGGAGTGACAGCACGACCGACGGCGACGACTCCGGCAGCGACGGCACGACCGACGACGACTCGGCGAGTTCGGATATCTCGGAGGACGGCGGATCGAGCAGCGCTAGCGTGCAGTCACGGAACATCACCACGACCGACACCGGCTGCGGGTCGGCCAACGAGGCCGTCGTGGCGTTCGACGGCGGCTCGTCCACGGTGAGCGTCGACGGCTCCATCATGGCGTCGGACCCCTGCCACGTCGCGACGGTCGAGCGCGCCGCGGTGTCCGACGGCGCGCTCACGGTCGTCGTCGATGTGGAAGCGGACGACGCCGACGCGTGCCAGCAGTGTCTCGGGGAGGTCCAGTACGAGGCCCGCTTCGCGTTCGCCGACGCGCTCCCGACCACCGTCGAGGTCCGGCACGCGAGCCAGGACGGGACGACGACGGTGACGACCGAGTCGCGCCGGGTCCAGCCGCACTGACCGGTGTCGCACGGCACGGAGTTCTTGTAGGATACCGCCTCAAGCGTCGGCTATGCACACGCGCTCACCGGCGAGGAAACCACCCGCAGGAGGCGACCTCCTACTGCAAGGACAACGCTTAAGCGACGCCCAACCCTGCGAAATTCTAGAATAATGGGCGCGATTGAGGACGTCTACGAGGACCTCGAGGCCGACGTCTCCTTCGAGGAGTTCGAGGAGGCCGTCGAGGCCAAGGTCGAGCAGATGGGGGGACTGGCCGACGAGGAGACCGCGGCGATGCTCATCGCGCACGAGCTGCGCGACGAGGAGGTCAACGGTATCGCCGACGTGGCACCGGGGATGGACGAGGTGAAGTTCCTCGCGAAGGTGACCGCCGTCGGCGACGTGCGGACGTTCGAGCGCGACGGCGACGACGCCGAGGACGGTCGCGTCGTCAACGTCGACGTGGCCGACGAGACGGGCTCGCTCCGGCTCGCCTTCTGGGACGAGAAGGCCGACGCGGCCGAGAACGAACTGGAGGTCGGCCAGGTTCTCCGCGTGAAGGGCCGCCCGAAGGAGGGCTACAACGGCATCGAGGTGAACGTCGACGAGGTCGAGGTCGACGAGGACGCCGAGATCGACGTGCAGATCCGTGACTCCTACCGTGTCGAGGACCTCTCGCTGGGGCTCTCGGACGTGAACACGAAGGGGCGCATCCTCGATACGGAGTCCATCCGGACGTTCGACCGGGACGACGGCTCCGAGGGCAAGGTCGCGAACCTCACCCTGGGTGACCCGACCGGGCGCATCCGCGTGACGATGTGGGACGGCCAGGCCGACACCGTCGAGGCGCTCGCCGCGGGGACCAGCGTCGAGGTCGTCGACGGCTACGTCCGGGAGCGCGACGGCAGTCTGGAGCTCCACGTCGGCGAGCGCGGCGCCATCGAGGAGCTGGACGAGGAGATACAGTACGAGCCCGAGAGCACGGCCATCGACGCGCTCGAGATGGGCGACACCGTCGACATCGCGGGGGTCGTCCGGTCGGCGGACCCGAAGCGGACGTTCGACCGGGACGACGGCTCCGAGGGACAGGTCCGGAACGTCCGCGTCCAGGACGAGACCGGCGACATCCGCGTCGCGCTCTGGGGCGACAAGGCCGACTACGACATCGGGCCCGGCGACCGCGTCGCCTTCGCGGACGTGGAAGTTCAGGACGGCTGGCAGGACGACCTCGAGGCGTCCGCCGGCTGGCGGTCGAGCGTGACGGTCCTCGACGGGGCGGGCGATGCCCCCGGCGGCGACGAGGGCGACGGGGCCAACGAGCAGGCGACCGGTCTCGACGCGTTCGCGGACGGGGACGGTGCCGACGCGGTCGAGGCGGCCGACGGCGACGACGCAAGCGCTGCGGTCGCCGACTCGGGGGGCTCGGGTGGCTCCGCGACTGCGTCGCTCCAGGGCGAAGCCGTCGAGTTCACCGGCACCGTCGTGCAGGCGGGCTCGCCGGTCATCCTCGACGACGGTGAGGAGACGATGAGCGTCGAGACGGACGCCGACGTCCACCTCGGACAGGAGGTCACGGTCCGCGGAACGGTCTCCGACGGCACCCTCGACGCCGACGACGTGTTCTGAACGCGGTCACCCGCGACCGGGAACCGCGACCGTATGGTACCGTCGACGTGCGATGCGTCGCAGCGACCCTGCTGGAAACAGGACGCGCCTTCTACAGCAGAGGCGGGGGAGCGCATCGGTGGCCGGTCCCGGGGCGGTCACCGGAACGGTGTGGCAGCTACTCCCCCTGGTCTTCCGGTCTCGCCAGCAGGTCTTCTTCGTACGCGGCGACCGCCTGGACAACGGCGTCCGCGTCTTCCTCGGGAACGTCGAAGGCGTCCAGACTCTCGTACAGCAGCTCGACGGCCCGCTGGATGTGGGACGGGGTGAACGGAACGTGCAGGTGAGCCTCACGGACGGGTTCGGCGTCGTACGTCTCCGGACCGCCCGCCGCCTCGCACAGGAAGTCCGTCTGTGTCCGCCTGAGTCGCTCCATATTCGCCGTCTCGAAGAACGGCCCCAGCTCGTCGTCAGCGATGAGCCTGTCGTAGAAGTCATCGACCACGGCGCGTATCGCTTCTCGGCCCCCCAGCCGTTCGTACAGCGTTCGCTCTGGCATGTGTTGTACGCGCGAGTGAACCACGGATGTATGTTGTGGAACGACGGACGCGGGGCTCGATGCGGAGCAGTCGCTCTCTCCCGCGCCAGTGCGCTGCCCCGGTCCCGAACCGCTGCACGTACGGCGGTCCCTGTCGGTAGCCCACGACTGCAGTCGGGGGCGCTGACACGCTGCCGGGACCGACATGGCCCGAACCGCGGTTCCGGTCGCCGTTTCGCGGCCGATGCTGGCGTGACGGAAAACTACAAAGGGACGGGCGGACTCGGTTCACGGTATGAGCGTTGAGCTACCGTTCGCCCCGGTGGACTCCATCATCCGACGGAACGCAGGCGACCTTCGGGTCAGCGCCGGTGCCGCAGAGGAGCTGGCGCGACGCATCCAGCTCCACGGTGCCGACCTGGCCGAGGACGCGGCCGAAGTCGCCACGGCGGACGGGCGGAAGACGCTGATGGCGAGTGATTTCGGCGTCGAGGCGACCATCGACAAGGACGAACTGGAGCTCCCGGTCGCCCCGGTCGACCGCATCGCCCGCCTCGACATCGACGACTCGTACAGGGTCGCGATGGACGCCCGGATCGCACTCGCGGACATCCTGGAGGACTACGCGGACAACGTCGCGGCCGCCGCCGCGACGCTCGCGCGCCACGCAGACAGACGCACCATCAAGGCCGAAGACATCGAGACGTACTTCGCCCTCTTCGAGTGAGATGAAGTTCGGATACAGCCCCCGTTGCCTCGAACACGACACCGGCCCACGGCACCCGGAGACGCCGGACCGCCTGCGGGCCATCCGGGAGGGGCTGAAGCGCAAGCACGGCGTCGAGTACGTCGACCCCGACGCGGCGACGGTCGACGCCGTGGCGACCGTCCACGAGCGCGACTACATCGAGGAGGTCCGCGAGTTCTGCGCGGATGGCGGCGGCGACTGGGACCCCGACACGACCGCCGTCGAGGAGTCCTGGGACGCCATGCTGAAGAGCGCGGGGAGCGCACAGTGGGCCGCGACCAGCGCGCTCGACGGCGAGCAGGGACGGAACACGCCGTTCTCCCTCGGTCGGCCGCCGGGGCACCACGCCGTCTACGACGACGCGATGGGCTTCTGTTTCGTCAACAACGTCGGCGTCGCCGCCCAGACTGCCATCGACGAGCGCGACGTCGACCGCGTCGCCATCGTCGACTGGGACGTCCACCACGGAAACGGCACCCAGGACATCTTCTACGACCGCGAGGACGTGTTCTTCGCGTCGCTCCACGAGGACGGCCTCTACCCCGGGACCGGCGAGGTCGAGGAGACCGGTGAGGGAGCCGGTGACGGCACCACGCTGAACGTCCCACTGCCGGCCGGCGCGGACACGAGCGACTACGCAGCCGTCTTCGAGCGCGCGGTCGAGCCCGCCGTCGAGCGGTTCGACCCCGGACTCCTGCTCGTCAGCGCGGGCTTCGACGCCCACCGCCACGACCCAATCTCGCGGATGCGGCTCTCGACCGAGGGCTACGCCGTCCTCACCGACCGGCTCCGGGGGCTCTGCGAGCGCGTCGACGCCCCCATCGCGTTCATCCTCGAGGGAGGGTACGGCCTGGACGTGCTCGCGGACGGGGTCGCGATGGTCCACGAGACGTTCGACGGACGCGACCCCATCGAGCCCGACGACGAGGTTTCGGCGGACGTCGCCGACCTGCTCGACGAGGTCCGCGCGGCCCACGACCTCGACTGACTGGGCCGTCCCGCGGGCCGACAGCCGTCGTCAGGGCCGTGGCGAGAAGTAGGCCGCCAGCTCGGTCCCGAACGCCGTTGCCAGCGTCGCGACCTCGTCACCGACCAGCACCTCGTAGTCGTCCGCCAGGGCGCGCTCGACACCCGACCCGAGTGCCACGTCGAACAGCGCGTCGCTCCGGAGGAACGCGGCCGCGGTCGTGAACTCACGCGCCCGCTCGACCACGTACCGGTCGTCGCCGTCGACGAACGGGCCGTATGGCGGCGTCTCCGCCATCGCGGCGTACTTCTCGTAGAAGCCCGTCGCGTGCTCGCGGACGTGCACCGGCGGCCCGTCGTGGCGTTCGACAGCCGGCCGCTCCGCGACGGCGAGTTCGACGAACAGCGCCGCCGTCCCGTCCGCGAGCGCGGTCGCCCGGAACGTGTCGAAGCCGCGCCGGTCGAGCGCGTCCGTGACGCCGTCGAGCGACTTCCGGAGCTGCGGCCAGAGCTGGTCCGCGACAACATCCGGCGGGTCGAAGCGCACCGCGACCGGTGTCGTCCCGCGCGCCGCCAGCTGCGCCCGCACCTCGGCGGGCGAGAGCGGGTCGGGCTCGCGGGGCTCGAACCGCTCCGGGTCCGGGTCCGCGAGCAGCGCCCGCGCGTGGTGCTGGAGCCGCGCGACGTTCGCCGGCGAGACCACGGCCGCGACGTTGCGCTCGGGGTCCGTCGGGTCGACGACGACGAGTGGGTCCTCGAACGACCGCGTGCCGTGGCTCTCCGGGTCGCGCTCGACCTGCGGGTGCCACTCCGCCGCCGCCGTGACGAGCTCGCGGAACCCCCCGTACTCGAGCACCAGGAGTTCGACCAGATACCCCGAGAACCCCTGCGTGCGCAGGTCGCTCCCGTAGACGCCGATCCCCTTGCAGAAGGCCTTCGCGACGCGCACGTCCCCCGCGAGCTCGTCGTCGAGTCGCTCGCGGAGGTAGGCGTTGTGGAACGGCGTCCGGTCGACCGCGGACCTGATCCCGGTGGCCGCGTCGACCCGGAAACACGGCACGAGGTCGACGTCGAACCCCTCGTACTCGCCTTTCACGTACGGATGCTCGGCGTACTCCTCGTGGCCGTCCGGGAGCACCTCGCGGCCGACCTCCAAGCCGTACTGCTCCAGCGTCTCCCGGTCGATGTCCGTCGGGAACCGCACGAACACGTCGATGTCCCGGTCGCCCGCCGTCCAGGTGCCTCGGGCGGTGCTCCCGACCTGGACCACGTCGGCGTCCGCGACGCGCTCCGTGGCTGCGTCCTCGGCCCGCTCGACCAGTTCGTCTGCGACCGCCCGGAGCCGCTCTCGCTCCGACGACGACGGGTCGACCCGCTCGCGGACCGCCGCGACCGTCGCCTCGAAGGCGTCCTCGCTCATGCTCGCGGGATACTCGGCGGTCGCGTAAACGGATGTCGATGAGATGGTGACACGGCACCCGGCCGCGGTAAAGCGAAAGTCTCTTTATATCCGGCAGGCCTACCTGAGAACGCGACGAGCCGTCATAGCTCAGTTGGTAGAGCACCACGCTGTTAACGTGGTGGTCCCAGGTTCGAGCCCTGGTGACGGCGCTTCTGGCGATTCAGTACTCGAGGAGTTCCATCTCCGAGCAACGCCTGAATCGCCAGAAGCGAGACACACCAGGGGTCGAGCAGACGAGTCCCAGCCCGCGCAGCGAGAGGGAGACGTGACCGCAAGGGAGCGTCTCCACAGCGGAACGGTGAGCGCCAGCGAGCCGTGGAGCCGAGCGAGCAGGAACGTCTCGGCGAGTTCGAGCCCTGGTGACGGCGCTTTTCGACGTCTCACACCACGATGAGCGTCGCCTTCGAGCGGCCGCGCGTTTCCGATGGCACCACGAACGCCCGGCCGGAACTCCTCCCGGCCGGCATTTTCGACACGTCTATTATGCCTGGTGCGGAACTACCGACCGAGAGGGCCCTTAGCTCAGCCTGGTTAGAGCGCTCGGCTCATATCGACCGTCGACTCGTACCGGGTCCGGTCGTGGGACACCGAGTGGTCGATGGTTCGAATCCGTCAGGGCCCATACACTTCCTGCACGATTCTGGATTCTCGTAAACCGGGGTTATAGCCACTTCTATGGCCTGGTATCGGCGTTTGAGCGTTTCAGAAACGCGCTCGAAATACTGGAGCCCAACAAGCTGCTAAACGGCCTCCTTCGCTGTCTGGCGGTTTCACAAATCGAGGTGACGGCCGCATGAGTGCCGAGCAGCTGCTCGGTATCTCGCTCGACGAGCTCCGCGCCCGCGAGCAGTCGAACCCCGGACCGACCACGTCGCGCGAGTTCCGATGCGACGAGTGCGGCGCGCGCTGCACGCGGCTGACCGAGGGTGGTGAGGCTGGCCACCGTTACGACTGTTCCCGCCGGCTCCAGCGAACCGGTGACGAGCGCGTGTGCCCGTCGCTGGATGACCTTGACCGAGGTGACGGCGAGTGACGTTCGTCCGTGCGTCCCGACTGTACGACGCGGAGAGCGGCGAGACGACGCGCTGGAACTGGCCCCACCCTGACGAGTCGGAGAGTCCACAGTGACGGGGCAGACGGTGACGAGCCCGCACGAGCTGGAGGCGTACCTGAAGTACCCACAGTACGGGCTGGGTCCGTACCAGCTGCTCGCGAAGGCCATCGTCGGTCGGTTCGACGGGTACGCCGAGTTCGAAACGGAGATAGACGGGGAACGCTGGCAGATTCAGTGCAACTACTCCGAGACGGGTATCGCGCCCCGTCCGAGCGACAACGTCGGGGGAGACGCGCTGTACTCGTGGGATATCACCTGCACGGGTGAAGGCCGACGAAAGTTCTCGCCGATAATCGAGCCCCGGTTCCAGAACATGCGTCATCGCGAGACCGGCGAAGAACTCGGGTTCGGGAAACGCTGGTGGAAGCGGTTCGGGACCGAGGGTGTCGACGTCGAGCTGAAAGCGAGTAACGTCGAGCCCGAGGAGGTGCCGAAGCTGATGCACGAGGTCATCGACGCGGTCGCGACGCACGCGGGCCTGTCGATGAACTCGCGGTACTTCACGGACGAGCCGAGCCCGGCGCACTCGCGGGTCACAGCGTACGAGCGGTACGTGCGTGTGCGTCGGTCGATGGCGTCGAAGCTGCTCGCGAGCGGGACGATGATGCAGGCGATGCACCTGCTGGCCGACGAGAAGGGTTCGAAGTTCGAGTACAAGGCCGACAACGAGGATATCGTGGGCTACATGCACCGGCTGTGGGTCGGCCCGGAGAGCGCGCAGAAGCTGATTCCGGGTCATCGCTACGGGTTCCAGTTCAAGCACTACCACCCGAAACACGTCCACAGCGACCCCGAGGACCCGCTATATCACCCGAAGCTGGGCGTGCTGGTGAACCAGCAGCGCAACGGCGGGGAGCCCATCGTGTGGCGCGACCTGGACGACGCCGAGCGCGAGATCGAGGAGACGCTACTGAACTTTCTGGAGTGGGGCGACGTACCGACGGAACCAGACCCGACTACGTACATCGAGGATGACCATTTCCGCCCGGCGGCTCGTGAGGAGACGGTGGCGATGTACGACGACCCGACGCCACAGATCGAGGCCGAACAGGAACATCTCCTGGTCACTTCGTTGCGCGAGATGACGGACGCGGACGTGGACATTCTCGACCAGCTCATCCAGGACGGCGACGGCCAGCACTACGAGGAGATAGCCGAGAAGACCGGCCGCGGGGTGAGCACCATCTACCGGGCGCTGAAGCGTCTGGGCGCGGTGCTCGACAACGACAACGGGACGGTGAGCTTCGCGTCGCGGAAGTTCCACGACGAGCTGAAGGGCATCATCGAGAGCACCGAGCACCAGGTGAAGAACGCGGCCGACCGCGCGGCGAAGATTCTCGGGATGGATGCTCGTCAGGCCGCCTCGTCGGCGTTCCAGCTCTGGCTGAACAAGTATGGGGCGGAGGTCACAGTCGCGGACGACGGGAGCGTGGAGACGGTGCGTATCGACACGATGCTGTCGAAGCTGAAAGCGACGGCGAAGCCGCGCATCCAAGACGTGCTGGCGGAGGGCCGGACGGCGTGGCACAAGAGCGGCTATGACGTGGTCGACCTGACGGGTGCGGAGGTCGTCGCGAAGATCGACGGAGAGCGCGAACGGGGCGTGTTCGCCGCGCTCGCCGGGTAGCGCGGCCCCGAGTAGAGGCATCACTGTCTCGCACTGTTGTTTACCCTACCTGAGTTGCCTATTTCGGGGTTTTCGGTCAATTTTGGTTGGTCATCTGGTCATGGGGTGGCTCGTCGAGCTCGAGATCGGGGCGGCGACCGTGCGGGTCGTTCCTGCGTAGCGGGAACATCCCCTTGGAGAGTGTGCCCAAGGGCACAAAGCAGAAAAATACTCAGCCCCCGCCCGAGTTTTCGTAGGTTCAACCCGACATTCTCGACAGGGGGGTGCTTTAGAACGCGTTATACTGACTCCTCTAAAGATACATGATAGTCCCTTTGCATACTATCCCGAGTTTGAACGAGAGTATTCGATAAACTGTTAGTGGTATATTTATAATCTGACTTACCTTCATAAAAATCTGTAAGCTCGTCTCCAACTTCAGCGTATGCAACCCTTCGGAGGTTAGTGTTATATTCTTCCCATAATTTTGCATAACTATGGTTGTTACCTAGCCCCGGAGGGTTGTTCAGAACTATAGAAGCAAGTATTTCTCCGTCGGGGTCCCTTATCGATTGACCAACACTATCTGAGTGTTGAACATATTGTTCTAGTGGTTCCGCTAGTTCGTCAATTAGAGTATCTGCAAATCTAGACAGTTTCTTAAGCTCATTATCGTGAGCTCGAATCTGATTTTTTACCCCGGGCTTTCGTTCTCCGAATCGATCATATATCGTTCTATCAAATGAGTCAGACAACAGCTCTATATTCTCATTTCCACCGACTGTGCTGATGGCCTCTTCAAAATCTAAGTGTCTCCATTTCACTAATCCTCTCTCAATCCTATCGCGGTTTGAGAAAAGACGGGTAATCGCTGGTCGTACTATTTTGTTGATTTCTTCCCTCACAAGCGGACGCTGACGCTCGGCGTATTCTATCATGCGGTTTTCAAGGAAAGTAATCGAGGTCACTCCGACAAGAAGAACGGTTGAGAAGGCACCAAGTGCACTAATTAATAGCGAAATAAATTGCGGTCCCTGTCCTACAATCGTATATCCGAGTCCCACTGCTCCAGCGATACCGATTGTTATGAACAATAGTGCCGCAGAGCCAAAAACAACGACTAATCTAATACGCAGAGGTCCATCTCGTACCAAATTCCAGAAGTCATTCATACTGGGACACCCATCGAAGAATATCCACTGGCTGAGTTATCATGTTGGGCTGAAATTGGTTACTTCCCTACTTCATTTTATTGACCGATACATTTTGACCCTATACGTACAAGATATGTCTTCTCTCTACTCACTTCCCCCAGGGGTCCCACGTCGAGAGATCCGGTTTCCCGAATATGCACACGAGCTGGAGATCAGCGTGTGCACACAGCCCCGACCATCGTCGCCTGGACCCGCCTCTCTATTCGACTGGGCGACACGAACCGGGCGATTCACCCCGAAATAGGGGTTCCAGTCACTCGAAAAAACTAGGATTCTGGGGTTCGTGTGTACGAGACGACCATGCGAATCCGAACCGACGGTGACAAAGTGTATCGACGAGACGCCATCGAGAAAGCGAGCCGGTTCTATGACTGCAACAAGACGACGGCCGTCGTCTCCGCCTGCGAGGACGTGCCCCAGCTCGTCCGCGCGGCTGAGGCCGTGCTCGAACGCGATGACCTGACCATGCAGCAGAAGCGCGAGATCGCAGAAACACTCTCGACACGGGCAGTAAGTTTCAACGTACACGAAGAAATTGCATCTGATACGGGGAAGTAACCTCGAACACGAGGATTTTCAACACCCGGAAGCCGCTAGCGTACAAAGTATTTTCTTGAAGAGATTGTTATTGTGGATATGATTCAACCAATTACGATTCTAGTGATTGCACTTGTTTGTGCCGGGTTGTTACTCCCCTTCGCCGTCCATCAGTGGATTACGTAATTATCCTCAATACTACTCGTCAGTCATTGAGCGCTGAAGATAGTGGAATACACTTGACCCCCTCAAATGAGACATGATATTTAGCAGCTTGTTAGGACGTACTATGCCTATATACCGATCTGGAAACAAGAATACGAAGTATAGGTAGTAGTCTTCATCAACTGCTCCAAATACGATTTCCCCAGATTCTATAGCATCTTCTAGGGGAATCACTTCGAGAAAACGGGTTGCGAAGTCTCTACGAACGCTCGTCACATTGTTATATTCAAACTCAAGCTCGTTTTTCCTCTCATTGTCGATTGTGAAGTCTCTCCCTTCACCTTCGATTACTGCCTGGTCACGTAGCCAGCCTTCTGCCTCGTCAACGTTGATTCTCCCAACCTGCTGGATACCTGTCTCTGAAACGGGTTCTAAAGGTGTGAGCGCCCTGATAGCCGTGTACATGTCCGCAACGAATCCCTCAGGCTGTAGGTCACCCTCACCGCCAGTTCGGTCATCTTCATCTTCCCGAACCATGTGGTAAAGGACAGACTCATCCGTTATCGCGAGGGTGAAATGCCGGCTGTTCCAATCCGGTGTCAATACAAACCCGTCGGTGGAGAAGTTGACTCCTAGAGTACTATCGTTTATTCGGAGTAGAACCGACTCCTCACGCTCAATTATCTCAACAGAATCCGTAAGCCGATTGAACTCCTTCACCTGTCATATCAACATCAAGCTATTGTCCATCGATACTGATAGTTGTTTTGCTGGTCGTCAAGCGATTCAGAGTTTGAGAAGGTGGTTCTAGTGAAATCGGGACCATTTACACCGTTTGAAAAATCTAAGCAGTCCGCATCGCGGCTGTAGGAACCCTAGTAGAGCAAATAAATCGAGGTATTTTATGACTGTGCTCAAATAGACAGTTGATATGGGTCCATCTCCTGGAGATTCAATGGAAGAACTGGACGAGCATATTCAGGAACTTCAGGCTGACAATTTTGAGGTCCAAGCAGAAGTTCGCGATCTGTCGGGGGATGTTCTTAATAGATATACTGAAATTCTTGTAAACGGCTACGAGCAAGAGAATTTCAAAATCATTGAATCAGAATTTAGTTCAGTTGAATCACAAAAACTTGAGGCGCCACCCGACGCTGCTATTTCTGGCGGATCTACTTCAACCACACTTTCTGCTCCACAGAGGCTCTTATTCACAGGGAAGGCTTTGTCAATTCTTGCTGAAGAGTTGATTGCCTCTGAAGGAACACGTTTCATGATCACCATACTGGTCGCAAATGTAATCTTCCCCCTGATCGCTCAAGACACAACAATCGATTCTTATGAAAAAATACTCGCCCGTGTTTACTGGTCACTTCTAGTTCTCCATTTTGTAACTAACTCTAGTGCAGATTCGTAGGCTCTCGATTATCCCGGTCGAACTGAGGATTCAGATTAGTGGACTTTCGCAACAATTCTTTTTATTCTGTAGTTCGGGATGAGTGATATGGGTGTACATAAACTAATTCCATATTGGATTAGAGTTCGAGAAGTTGAGGAGCCACAAACGCGTTGGGACCAGACCAATATTCACGCGAACGAACCGAAGTTCCCGCACGATAACTTGGCCGATTATTTCCAATCCTTCATCGAGGAGTATCTTGAAGAAGTTCATAAAGATGAGGAGAACGAGAAGACATTCACCATTGAAGAACCGGTCAGGAGAGAAGGAAATACAATCGAAGGGAGAATAAAGTCAGGCGAATGGGGTAGAAATGCGGACTTCTGGGATATCGACGAACATGAGAGGATAGTCGATGCAAGAGAAGAGAACCATGCGGAAGAGATCTCATATTATTTCTTGTTCCACATTCCGGATATCGATTCAGATCAGGCGTTACTTATTCTGAGTAAGTACAAACGCAAAGGCGTCAAAACTCTATTTTCTGGGCTTTTCAATACCAATGGTCGTGATATAGATACTGGTGACGCATACATGACTATTGAGCCTCATTATTCCGACGAGGTCATCAAAAAGATAGAAGAAGCGGACTCAATCGGCCGAGTTAGTTTTCGTGGGAACAGTACAATCCCTGCCCGAGATAAGTACGCCGATCGTCAAGACGTGGAGAGGACGAATCAAGATCTTAGTGGTCAGCTGGAGGTTAGTGTTGAACAGACCATGAGTCCTAAAGGCAATGAAGATTCTTTCCGAGAATTTGTCAAGGGTCTTGTCCGGAGTAACGATGTGGACGACTTTGATTACGGCAGTATCGAACAACAAAAGTTCGACAGCGCCTCTCTGACCGTTATTGAGGGAGAGTCTGAGTTGACTTTCTCGCTTTGGAAAGAACGCATCGCGATGCGGATGGATCTTGACCCGGACGAGCACGATTTAGACATTTACGGTGGCACTCCGACTCCACATTCACTCGGTCGCGTCGCGCGCCAATTGGCAAATGACCTAATGAGCGAGGATAATTCCAAGCTCGAAACCGAATCATTAATCCCCAGCGCTGTTGGAGTTCCAGATGAAACGGCTCTATTGAATCCACGGACGGCGTAGGGACGAGCCGTCAGAACGTTGGAAGTGAAGCGGGAGAGTACAGTTGTGCAAAAGGTCCTCTTCCGCTTCGTTAAACAAGCTGTCTCGATAGCACGAAAACTTACTGATGCTGCGCTAATGCAGATCAGCCATCCAGCCGGCAACGGGGTTGCCGGCTGGAAGCACGCCGTCCTGCACTTTCTCCGGCTTCACATGGACGCAACGCTCCAAGAAGTCCTCGACTGGGCCGAGGAGATGGAGCGGGTACGAGCCGCGCTCGTTCTCGAGCGCGGCGAGTTCCCCGGCCCATCCGCGCTCTG
>NZ_FNIA01000003.1 GCF_900103505.1 Haloarchaeobius iranensis | reverse complement strand
CCGACCGCGGGCTTCTCGATGATGTTCGCGAGGAACGCGCTCCCGCCGGTCTCGCGGTACGGACCGTACGCCACTGTGGGGCGGATGGCGACGTGGTCGACGCCGAACTCCTCGTTGTACACCCGGGCCTGGTGCTCGTTGTACTCCTTGGTCGCGCCGTACAGCGTGTCGGGATAGACGAGGTCGTCCTCGGTCACCCACCAGTCACTGCCGTCGTCGTAGTTCGCGGGCGGGGCGTACACCGCGGCGGAGGAGGCCCAGGCGACGCGCTCGACCTGGTCGTCGAGCGTGCGCGCGGCCTCGAAGATGTTGTTCGTGCCCTCGATGTTCACCTGCATGGCGGCACGGGGGTTCGACTCGGCCGTGTTCGTCAACAGTGCGGCGAGGTGGACGATGTGGGTCGTGTCGGTCTCGGCGACGGCGTTGACCACGTCGGTCGGGTCGCTCACGTCGCCCCGGCGGATCTCGACGTCCTCGGCGATGTCGAGCTTCTCCAGGATGCGCGGGTCCGTCGAGAGGTCGTAGGCCACCACGTCGTGGCCGTGGTCGACCAGGTCCTTCGCGACGTACGAACCGATGAAGCCGGTGCCACCCGTGACGAGTACGGTCGAATCGGACATTGGACGAACGTTCTTCGACGGCCGGCAAAAAGGTTCCCGTGACGGCATCCACGCCCGTCCGTCCCCGCCAAACCAGGTTTGTGAGGGTTACTCGTGGAGGCCGCCGACCTCGGCGTAGAACGACGACTGGAGCGTCTCCGCCATGTCGGGCCCACGGTCGATACGCACGTCGAGCACCGTCGGCACGTCGTTCGCCCTGGCCGCCTCGAGCCTCGGTTCGAGGTCGTCCGGGTCGGTGATGCGGTGTCCCTCCCCGCCGAGGGCCTCCGCGGCCTGCACGAAGTCGGTGTCGTGGAACTCGACGCCGGGGATGGAGTCGTCCATCTGCCGGACCATCCCGAGGCTCGTGTCGTTGAGGACGACGAACGTCGGCGCGACGCCGTGGTCGACGGCCGTCTCGACGGCGGTCATCGTCATGGTGAAGCCGCCGTCACCGGCGACGCCGATGGCGTCCTTTCCGAGCAGCGCGGCGGTGACCGCCGCCGGGGCCGCCCAGCCCATCCCGCCGACGCCGCCGGAGCCGTAGTACGTCTCCGTGTCGGGCGTCTGGAGGTAGTTGAGCAGCCAGAAGCGGTTGTTGCCGGAGTCCGCGGTAACGACGGTGTCGCTGTCGACCACGCTCTCGATGGCCTTGCACGCCCGCTGGGGCATGATTGGCGTGTCGTCGGACTCGCACTCGGGCACCGAGAAGTCCTCGCGGGCCTCGGCAGCACGGTCGAGCGCCCAGCCGGTCTCGCTCCCGCCCGCGTCGGCCAGCGCGGCCAGCGACTCGGCGGCGTCGCCGATGAGTCCCACGTCGGCCGGGTACACCCACCCGGCGTTGCGCGTGTCGATGTCCGCGTGGACGATGGTCTGCTCGTCCGGACGGATGAACGACGCGGCCTGCCAGTTCGTGTCCATCGGGTTCATCCGGCAGCCGACGACGAGCAGCGTGTCGGCCTCGCTGACGACCTGGTTCGCGCCTTCGTGGCCGAACGAGCCGATGACGCCCGAGGCCCGCTCGTGGGTCTCCGGAATCGTCGACTTCCCGAGGTACGAGGTCGCGACGACGGCGTCGTACGCGTCTGCGACGGCCTGCAGCTCGTCGTAGGCGTCGGCGGCGTGGACGCCGTTGCCCGCGATGACGACCGGCCGCTCGGCGGCTTCGAGCGCCTCGACGGCGTCCGCCACGTCGTCGTCCGTCGGCTGCGCCTGCCAGTTCTCGACCTGCCGCTCGTCGTCCCACACCGGCGGGATGGCGTCCTCGGGGAACTCCTCGCTGACGGCGTCGCCGTCGAGGATGACCGCGGTCGGTCCCGGTCGACCCGCGGTGGCGTGCTTGAACGCGAGCTGCGTCGAGCGCACCGTCTCGGTCGGACTCCGCGGGAACCACCACTCCTTCGTGACCCCGTCGAGGATCTTCGGGAGCGCGAGGCCGCCGTAGTCGCCGCGGGACTGCTGGTACGGCGCGAGCGTGGAGTAGTCGCCGCGCTCGCTGGCCTCCGTGATGGCGACCATCGGCGAGGAGGCGAGCCGAGCCTCCATCTGGCCCATGTTGCCGAGGCTGCCGACCCACGGGCCCTGCCCGGCGAGGACGCCGGGCTGGCCCGTCATCCGGCCGTAGGACTCGGCCATCACGCTCGCCTCGCGCTCGTCGCGCGGGCGGACGACCTGTATCTCGTCGTGGTCGGCGAGCGTCTCGAACACCTCGATGACGCGACCACCGGGGTAGCCGAACACGTACTCGGTGCCGAGCGCCGAGAGCGTCTCGACGACTCGTTCGGCCGTGTTCATACGTCTCCGTCCATCTGCACGGTCTCGTCGACGTACAGCGTCGGCCCGGCGTCGGGCTTCGCGAAGTTCGCAAGGTCGGCCTGGACCTCCTGGCCGACCTCCGACTCGAAGGCGGCCTGCAGGTCGCTCATGTCGTCGAAGTACAGCTCGACGATGCCGTCGTACTCGCTGCGTTCGGGGGCGGTCGGCACGCTCGTCGCGTACTTGTTCGCGTGGGGCAGCTCCTTGGCCAGCGGAACGTGTTCCTCGTACCAGTACTCCACGAACTCCTCGTGCGACATGTCGTCCTGCCGGACGAGGAGGTTGACGAGCTTCACCATATCGGTCGAAACGACGCTCGGGCCGCCCTTGGGTTTACCGGTGCGGGAAACCTGCCGGGGGCGCGTGAGCTTTTGTGTCTCGACGACACACTCCAAGCTATGACGGAACTGAAGCGACCGACCGCCCGAACCTGCGAGCTGTGCGGCCGACGGGAGCGATGGGACGACGACGTCGAGTCGTGGCGGGTCGCCGACGGCGCGGCCGGCGAGCCGTTCTGCATCCACGAGTGGGACATCAACGGGACGTTCAACCCCGTCGCGGAGTAGTCGAACGGGCTGAAACACTGATTTCAACTAGCAGAAGGCCGTTATCCTGTCGGGCCGTGTGTCGACCTATGAAGCGACGCGCCCTCCTCGCGAGCGTCGGTGTCTCCGTGGCCGTCGGCGGCTGTGCCGAACTCACGAACCGGGACGCCAGTACCGGACGGGACGACGACATCGACCGCACCGACGTCCCGGGTACCACCGGATACGGCCCGGGCGGCTCGCACTACCTCTTCCTGGCGAACCTCACCGGCGACACCCAGTGTACCCGAATCACGCTTACCCGGACGGACGCGACCGATACGACGATTCTCTCCGGTACCTACGAACTGCACCCGGGGCAGGCGGCCGAGTTCCGGGATGTCGCCGGCTGGCAGGGAGAGTACGAGGTGACCGCCCGGCTCCCGAGTGGCGAGTCCGAGACGTTCGAGTGGCGCCGCGAGCCCTGCGGTGAGATGGGCGGCACGGGCGGGTCACGGAACGCGAGCCTTCGCGTCGGCGGCGAGGACGGCCCGTTCTCGTTCGTCGTCGACAGCTGTGACGCGATAATCGCAGGAACCGCCGCGGCGCCGGGACCCGCGTCGGCGTTCGCGGTCGGTGGCTGCCCGTCGGGAGACTGACCCGGCGAGGCGTCGCCGTTTTCTCCCCGGCGGACACAGGGGGAGCCATGCCGACCGTCTACATCACCGCGCCGCCGGACGCCGCGGGGGAGATCGCCAGCCAGCTGGTCGAGGAACGGCTCGCAGCCTGCGTCAACCGCGTGCGCTGTCGCTCGACGTACCGCTGGGAGGGCGAGGTCCACGACGAGGACGGGGAGATACTGCTCGCGAAGACGGCCGACGAGGCGTGCGACGAGCTGATTGCGCGCGTCGCCGAACTGCACCCGTACGACGTGCCCTGTGTCGAGCGGTTCGACGTGGCCGCCACGACGGATCCGTTCGCGGAGTGGCTCGGTTCGGCGGTCGACTCCGGCGCGGACTGAGCCGCTACGGGCGGCCCGCGTCGGTCGCTTCGACGAGCTCCGTCGCGCGGGACTCGAACAGCGCCGGCACGTCGTCGGTCGCGTCGAGCCGGAGGTCGTAGCCGAGCGCTGGTCGGTCGCCCTCCCACTCCTGGGAGGGGATGAGTACGGGGAGCTCGTAGCGCTGGAGCCGGCCGTCCGCGCGCTTGACCGCCGCCCACGCCTCGTCGGTCGGCGGTTCGAGCTCGAATGCCGCCCAGATAGCGTCCTGTACGTGTTTCTCGGCGCGCTTGTAGTTCGGCAGATGCTTCTTCAGCGGGCCGGGCACGTCCGCGACGTAGGCCTCGGAGGCGTCGTGGAGGAGCCCGTAGAGCTGCGTCCGTTCGTCCTCACCGGCGCGGCCGAGTTCGCGGCTGACGTAGAGCGAGTGGAGGGCGACGCTGTAGAAGAACCGGGACTGCCCGGCCGCACGGCAGACGTTGGCCGTCCCGTGGGCGAGGTCCGCGAGGTCGACGGCTTCGGGGTCCGGGTCGAACGGGCGGACGGTCCGGCCGGACTGTGTGCTGATCGCTGCGTCTCGTTCGTTCGGAGTGGGGTCGGTTGCCAGTTTCATGTGAGAGTACCGGTTTCCACTCTCTCACGGCCGTCGTTCATATAATCCTTATCAATCTCGAAAGCGAGACGGTGTGCCGTGACAGCGCAACGCACCCGCCGCCGAAAGACAATCCTTAAAACTCGCGCACGGATTCGTTCACGCATGGCTGGAACCATCGAAGTGCTCGTTCCGGGTGGCCAGGCCAACCCTGGCCCGCCGCTCGGTCCCGAGCTCGGTCCGACACCCGTCGACGTGCAGGCAGTCGTGAGTCAGATCAACGAGGAGACCGCCGCGTTCGACGGCACGGAAGTGCCCGTCACCGTCGAGTACGACGACGACGGCTCCTTCACCATCGAAGTCGGCGTCCCGCCGACGGCGGAGCTCGTCAAGGACGAAGCCGGCTTCGACACCGGTAGCGGCGAGCCCCAGGAGAACTTCGTCGCCGACCTCACCGTCGAACAGGTCAAGCAGATCGCCGACCAGAAGCACTCGGACCTGCTCTCCTACGACCTGAAGAACGCCGCGAAGGAGGTCGTCGGCACCTGCACGTCGCTCGGTGTCACCATCGAGGGCGAGAACCCGCGCGAGTTCAAGCAGCGGATCGACGACGGCGAGTACGACGACGTGTTCGCGGCCGAAGCGGAAGCGTAGGCCGCGAATGCGAGCGGCACGAGCGTAGCGAGTGACGCCACGTTTTCGCCGAGGAAGCCGCGTCGTAGCGAGGCTGACGAGGAGAACGCTCGAAAATCGAGCACAGCGAGATTTTCGGTGTTTCGAACTCCGAGCGGCAGCGCGGAGTGCGAATCGTGCGGCTGAAGCGGCAGCGTAACCCGCGGCCGCTCGATGGACGAGCGTCCAACGAGTTTCCGACGCTCGCCCTGACGACCGGTGAGTCACGACCACAGCGACGGCGGCCGTCGTGGGCCCCGACCCGACGACACCCAGCGAGCGCCAGCTACGACAGGCGCTCGCGGAGCAGGCTGCCACCGACGACGGTGGCGACCGCGACCACTGACGACAGCGCGGCGACAGCCGCCAGGGGCAGCCCCGCGCCGGAGGCCGAGAAGGGCCCGGCGGAGTGAGCGGGCTGCAGGCCGACCAGCGCGTCGGGCGCGAGCACGCCGAGGACGGCGTAGGCGGCGACGAGGACGACGGCGAGTCCCCCGGTCCCGAGGCCCATCATGGCGGCCATATCCTCGAGGTTCAACAGTCGATGCGCAGTCCGTTCGTCCAGTATCTCGTGTTTCAGCCGGAGCGCCGCGATGGCGAACAGCGCGACGGCGGCGAGCGTCTCGACGCCGACGGCGAAGAAGGCAAGCAACGCGATCTTCGGCGAGGTGAACAGTGCCGACCACGTGGTCCCCCCCTCCGTCGTCGCGGTCGCGGCCCCGAGCAGCGGGACCGCCGCGGTGAGCAGGAGCAGGAGTCCGCCCTGTCGTCGGAGCTTCGTCGGAATCGTTGCCGAAAAGAGGCTGTACCGTCGCGCGCGTAGTCGCTCGTACGGCGTGCCATCGACGATGGCATGCGAGATGTGGTCGTCCAGTCTGTCGCTCGTGTCTTCCATCCGTTTCGATGGGTGGGATGCCGTGGAAGCGGAAAAACTCTCTGGCTCGCGCGTAGTTATACAAGTCGAGCCAGCTCCGGCGTCCAGACCCGCCTCGAACGGCACCCGAACAGCTGCCGCGTGGACGACGAGCGCCGGTCCGAAGCCAGGGCGGTGTCGGCCGCGGCAGGGGAGCAGAGCGGCCGGGTACGGCCGTTGAATGCAGGCAGTTAGCCGGCGCAAACTGCCGTGTTGCCGGCTGGTCGGGTTCGACGGCTTTAAGTTTGCACTCCGTCACGGCCTACGTGAGACAGGCTTCGCCTGTTTCACTGACCCGTAGGAGCACTACGCGTACTACGGAGGTGAACGATGGCAGACCAGGATATAGTCACAGCAGTCTCTCGCGCACTCGAGGACGGCCCGGAGCGGAACTTCCGCGAAACGGTCGATCTCGCGATCAACCTGCGCGACCTTGACCTCAACGACCCGTCGAAACGTATCGACGAGTCCGTCGTGTTGCCGTCGGGCACCGGCCAGGAAACCCAGATCGTAGTCTTCGCCGAGGGCGAAACCGCCCTCCGAGCCGAGGACGTCGCCGACGAAGTGTTCGGCGGAGACGGTCTGGCGGACCTGGGCGGTGACGACGACGACGCGAAGGACCTCGCCGACAAGACAGACTTCTTCATCGCAGAGGAGGACATGATGCAGGACGTCGCTCGTCACCTCGGGACCATCCTCGGTCCGCGAGGGAAGATGCCGACACCGCTCGGCCTCGACGAGGACGTCGTGGAGACCGTCAACCGCATGAAGAACACCGTCCAGCTCCGGAGCCGTGACCGGCGGACGTTCCACACCCGTGTCGGTGCAGAGGACATGGATGCGGACGACATCGCCGACAACATCGACGTCATCGTCCGGCGGCTGGAGGCCAACCTCGAGAAGGGCCCCCTCAACATCGACTCCATCTACGTGAAGACCACGATGGGGCCGTCCGTGGAGGTGAGCGCCTGATGAGCGCCGGAGCCGAGCGCAAGACCGAGAACCTTCCGCAGTGGAAGGTCGAGGAGGTCGACGAACTGGTCGAGATGATCGAGTCCTTCCAGAGCGTCGGCGTCGTCAACGTCGCCGGTATCCCGAGCCGACAGCTCCAGGCGATGCGCGCCGACCTCTACCCGGACACGAAGCTCCGGATGAGCCGGAACACGCTGCTCGAGCGTGCGCTCGACGAGGTCGACGAGGGTATCGAAGGCCTCGCCGAGCACATCGAGGGCCAGGTCGGCCTCATCGGCACGGACGATAACCCGTTCGCGCTGTACAAGGTGCTCGAAGCCTCGAAGACGCCCGCACCGATCAACGCTGGCGAAGTCGCGCCGAACGACATCGTCATCCCCGAGGGCGACACCGGTGTCGACCCGGGACCGTTCGTCGGCGAACTCCAGCAGGTCGGTGCCGCGGCACGCATCCAGGACGGGTCCATCCACGTCACGGAGGACTCGAACGTTCTGAGCGCGGGCGAGGAGGTTTCCGACGGGCTCGCGAACGTCCTGAGCGAACTCGGTATCGAGCCGAAGGAGGTCGGGCTCGACCTGCGCGCCGTCTACTCTGACGGCGTCATGTTCGACCCCGCGGACCTCGACATCGACGTCGAGGCCTACCGCAGCGACGTGGCCACGGCGGCCGCTCGCGCACGGAACCTCTCCGTCAACGCGTCCTACCCGACGGCGGCCACCGTGTCGACGCTCATCGCGAAGGCGACGGGCGAGGCCAAGAGCCTCGGCCTGCACGCCTCCGTCGAGAGCCCGGAGCTCGTGGACGACCTCGTCCGCAAGGCGGACGGGCAGGTACGCGCGCTCGCAGCGGCGTTCGACGACCCCGAGGCGCTTCCTGAGGAACTGCAGGACATCGAAGCGCCTGCAGCCACCGAGGAGGCGGAGACCACCGAAGCCGAAGACGAATCGGACGACGACCAAGACACGACCGAGGAAGCTGACGCCGACGACGCCGACGAAGACGACGGCGACGACGAGGACGGCGCAGCTGGCCTCGGAAACATGTTCGGATAATTACAATGGAGTACGTTTACGCAGCACTCATCCTGAACGAATCGGGCGAAGAGATCAACGAAGAGAACCTCACCGCAGTGCTCGACGCAGCGGGCGTCGACGTCGAGGAGTCGCGCGTCAAGGCGCTCGTCGCAGCGCTCGAGGACGTCGACATCGACGAGGCCGTCTCGGAGGCGGCCGCTGTTCCCGCCGGCGGCGCGGCCGCAGGCGGCGCTGCCCCGGCTGACGAGGGTGGCGACGAGGGTGGCGACGAGGACGAGGAGGAGGAGGTCTCCGACGTGCCGGACACGACGGACGACGACGATGACGACGACGAGGACGTCTCCGACGAGGGCGCCGAGGGCCTCGGCGGCCTCTTCGGCTGAACGTCACGCCACAGCAATCGAGCTTTCTTTCGACGCAGCCGACCACGAGCCGCCGCTGTCCCGACCGACCCACGCTGACGTTCTTATACAAGTAGGGGACCAGAGCCGGCGATGGAGCCGTCTCTCACCACCGGTGCGGGCGCGCCGGTCGCACCGTTTTCCACCCCCGGCGCCGCCACCGACCTGTGGCTGCTCGTGTCCGTGTTCGCGGGGGTCTGTCTCGGCACGGCGAGTGGTCTGACGCCGGGGCTGCACGCCAACAACTTCGCGTTGCTACTGGCGGCGGTGGCCCCGTCGGCCCCGGCACCGCAGTCGTGCGTCGTCGCGGCGATGCTCGCGGCGGGCGTCGTCCACACGTTCCTGGACGTGGTGCCGGCGCTGGCACTCGGAGTGCCCGACCCGGCGATGGCAGCGTCGGCGCTTCCCGGCCATCGGCTCGTGCTCGGCGGCCGCGGGCGTGAGGCACTCCGACTGTCCGCCCTCGGCAGTGGGGCGGCTCTCGTACTCGCCGCGCTGCTCGCGGTCCCGGCGACCGAGCTCATGACGGCCGTGTACCCGACACTGCTCGCACACCTGTCGCTGGTGCTCGCCGCGGTCGTGGTCCTGACGCTCGCCATCGAGCCGTCGTGGTGGCCGCGGCTCGCGGGGCTGGTCGTCCTCGCCCTCTCCGGTGCGCTGGGCGCCGTCGCACTCCCGATGGAGCCGGGGGCACCGCTCCCCGCGAGCGTGCTGACGCCGCTGTTCGCCGGGCTGTTCGGCGCACCCGTGCTGCTCGACGCCATCGACGGCGGGGGCGTCCCGCCACAGGCCGACGCCCGGCTGCTGGTCGACCGGCGCTCGGTCGGCGTGGCCGCCGGCACCGGTGCGCTGGCCGGCGGGGCCGTTGGCTATCTGCCGGGGGTGTCGAGTGCCGTGGCGGCGACGGCCGCACTGGCAGGGCTCCCCTCCGAGACGGGCGACCGGGGGTACGTCGTCGCGACGAGCGGCGTCAACACGGCCAACGGCGTCTTTGCGCTGTTCGCGCTCGTCTCGCTCGGGTCGCCGCGAACGGGCGTGCTGGTCGCGGTCGACCGCGTTGGTGGTGTGCCGTCGCTCACGGTCGCGCTGGCGGCGGTCGTCGTCGCCGGCGCGGCGGGGACAGTGCTGGTGGTCACTGTCGGCGACCGCTACCTGGCGTTCGTCGGGCGCGCGGACTCGCGCCGGCTCTCCGGTGCGGCGCTCGGCCTGCTCGTGGTGCTCTCGCTGGCGTTCGCAGGTCCGGTCGGTGTGGTGTTGTTCGCGACGGCGACGCTCGTCGGGCTGGTCCCGGTCCGCCTCCGGACGCGACGCGTCTACTGCATGGGCGTGCTGCTGGTGCCACTCGCGCTGTAGGGTCGAAAGACAACCGTTAAAACCGACGGGCGGGAAACCAGCGGTATGAGCGAGTCGAACCAACGCGCCCGGCGCACCTGCGTCTCCTGTGGGATCAACATCTCCGGGACGAACGCAGCCGCGTTCAAGTGCCCGGACTGTGGTGCGCAGATCTACCGCTGCGCGAAGTGCCGCAAGCAGAGCAACCTGTACAACTGTCCCGACTGCGGGTTCGAGGGGCCGTAACCATGGGGAAGGTAGCAGCCAAGATCAAGGTCATGCCGAACAGCCCGGACATCGACCTGGACGAGCTCCAGGAGCGTCTCGAGAACTCCCTGCCCGAGGGCGCGAAGATCAACGGCGTCGAGCGTAAAGACGTCGCGTTCGGTCTCGTCGCGCTGTTCCCGACCGTCATCGTGCCCGACGACGCCGGTGGCACCGAGGCAGTCGAGGAGGCCTTCGCCGAGGTCGACGGCGTCGAGTCCGTCTCCGTCGAGAACGTCGGCCGTATCTGAGTTCGAGCCGACCGCGGTTTCTGGTCACCACCCGGTGACCGCTCGTTCGCTCCCGTAGCAACCGCTCCGCCGACCGTCAGCGTCCGAAGAGACGGCGCCAGCCGACGTCGATGACGACGACGCCCAGGTAGGAACCGGCGGTCATGACGAGAGCAGTCTCTATCGCGTCCGCGAGTGTCTCGACGCCGAGGACGCCGACACCGAGGTAGTCCGCCGTGACGGAGACGACCGCGATGGTGACGACGAACAGGAACAGACGGGGGTCCACGACCTCGTCGACGAGGGTCTTCGATTCGGGGCCGGGAGTGTCGGACACGGTCAGCGCCGTCGCTCCGCGTGTATCGCGGCGATGTCGTCCGTGCCGGCGTCGGCCGTGCCGCCGTGATAGCAGTGCGTCGTCTCGATATCGAGCTCGGCGAGGCGGCCGACCGACTCGACGGCCTGGTCCAGCTCCGGGGTGAACTGCGGTTTGGGGCCGCCGAAGGCGTCCGCGCCCCCGTTGTCGTTCGTCATCGCGTCGCCGGCGACGAGGAACCGGTGGTCGGGGAAATACAGGGAGACATGGCCGGGCGAGTGCCCGGGCGTCTCGACGACCCGCATCGGCCCGGCGTCGGTGTGGAACGTCTCGCCGCCGGTGAGTTCGAGGTCGACCGGCACCGGCGGGAAGCGCTCGTCGTCGGGGGCGGCCTTGACGGGGTGTCGGCGGCCGTCGACGTACGGTGCCTCGCCCCGGTGTGTGGCGACGATGAGCCGCGTCTCGTCCGCCAGCTCGGCGAGGCCCGCGGCGTGGTCGCCGTCGTGGTGGGTGAGCACCACCATCGACACGTCCGCGAGGTCGAGGCCGGCATCGCCGAGCGCGTCGCGGAGCTGGTCCGTCGCACCGGGCAGCCCCACGTCCAGCAGCACGAGGCCGTGGTTCGTCTCGACCGCCGCCGGATGGACGGTCAGCACGCGCCCCCCGAAGTCGAACTCGAAGGTGAAGGTGTGGACGCCGTTGGGTGTCATGTGCCGAACTGCGACTGCGAGGAGGAAAGCCGTTGTGCCGACAGGGGACGGCGGGCGCGATTGGGGCGGCCGCTCAGAGCCCGGCCGCGTCGAACGCCTGCTGGAGGTCGGCGGTGAGGTCGTCGACGTGCTCGATGCCCACGCTGACGCGGATGAGGCCGTCGGTGAGGCCCGCCTCGAGGCGTTCCTCCTTCGGGATGGCGGCGTGGGTCATCGCGGCCGGCTGCTCGATGAGGCTCTCGACGCCGCCGAGGGACTCCGCGAGCGTGAACACCTCGGTCTCGCTGACGACGGTGCTGGCCTGTTCGAGCGTGCCGTCGACCTCGAAGCTGAGCATCCCGCCGAAGTCGTCCATCTGCTCGGCAGCGACCTCGTGACCGGGGTGGTCGTCGAGCCCGGGGTAGAACACCGCCGAGACGGCGTCGTGCTCGGCCAGCCAGTCGGCGATGGCCCGGGCGTTCTCGCAGTGGCGGTCCATCCGGACGGGCAGGGTCTTCGTCCCGCGGAGGACGAGGAAGCAGTCGTGCGGGCCTGGGGTCGCGCCGACGGAGTTCTGGTAGAAGCCGATCCGTTCGTCGAGCTCCTCGTCGTCCGTGACGAGCGCGCCGCCGACCACGTCGGAGTGGCCGCCGAGGTACTTCGTCAGCGAGTGGCTCACGATGTCCGCGCCGTGTTCGAGCGGCCGCTGGAGGTACGGCGTGGCGAACGTGTTGTCGATGGCACAGAGGGCGTCGTACTCGTGTGCGATGTCGGACGCGCCCCGGATGTCGACGATGGACATGAGCGGGTTCGTCGGCGTCTCCAGCCAGAGGAGCTCCGTGTTCTCCTGCATCGCCGACTCGATGGCGTCCAGGTCCGTCATATCGACGAACGAGAACTCCAGGTCGTAGTCCTCGTACACCTGCGTGAAGATGCGGTGGGTCCCGCCGTAGACGTCCTCGCCGGTGACGACGTGGTCGCCGGATTCGAGCAGGTTCAGCACGGTGTTGATGGCGCCCATCCCGGAGGAGAAGCAGCGGCCGAACTCGCCACCCTCGAGGCTGGCGAGGTTCGCCTCCAGGTCGGTGCGTGTCGGGTTCGCGGTGCGCGAGTACTCGTAGCCGCGGTGGTCGCCGGGGCCGTCCTGCTCGTACGTGGAGTTCGCGTAGATCGGCGTCATGAGCGCGCCGGTCTCCTCGTCGGGCTCCTGCCCGGCGTGGATGGAGCGCGTCTCGATGCGGAAGTCCTCGTCTGCTTCGTCCATACGCGGGCATCGCCCCCCGGACTGGTTACTCTTGCGTTGGGCGACTACAGGTCGAGGCGCATCTCCAGCTCGCCGTGGCCGACGTACTCTCCCTCGAAGCCCATGGACCGGTAGAGGTTGAGCGCGGGCCGGTTGTCG
This sequence comes from Haloarchaeobius iranensis, assembly GCF_900103505.1. GTDB lineage: Archaea > Halobacteriota > Halobacteria > Halobacteriales > Natrialbaceae > Haloarchaeobius > Haloarchaeobius iranensis. Next base: position 241,535 of record NZ_FNIA01000003.1, on the reverse strand, counting down.
GACTGGACGAAGAGCGTGATTGCGGGGATACCGTAGCGGTCGGCCTCCCAGCAGAAGCGCTCCAGGATGCGGGTACCGATTCGTGCGTGCTGGTAGCTCCCGCGGACGAAGATGGCGAGTTCGTGCACCTCCTCGTCGCTGGCTTCCATGAGGACGGCGTGGCCCACGACGCGGCCATCGTGGCGGGCCACGGCGTGGATGCCGGGCCGGAGGTTGTCGAGCCAGTCGCGGATGGTGTCCGTTGCGAGCGGTGGCAGCCCGTGGACCCGGTCGGCGGGGTCGAACGTGTCGTACATTCCGACGAGTGCCTCGTACGTCTCGGTCGAGAGGCCGTAGCCGACGGACAGCTGGAGGTAGCGGCCACGAGCATCGAGGAACGACCGTGGCGGGCGGTCGGACGCTCTGGAGGGCGCCGGCGAGTACCACTCGCCAGCGCGTCCAGAGTTCGGAGCGTTTGGTTTCGTTTCGTCCATCTTATTCACTCGTGCGTTGATATTCAGCCGCATTTAATACGCTTTTCTTGCTACGTGTCGAAAGAGATTGGAGTAGAGGGAACGTCCTCCCACTGTTTAAGGACGTAAAACGCTGGGCCGCGACGGCCACGTCCCTTTTGCGCGTCGGCGGTCGAGTTCACGCATGCACCGACGCAGCTGGCTCCGAACAGCCGGTTCGTTGGCCCTCTTCGGGCTGGCGGGCTGTTCGTCCGGTGGCGGTGGAACGACCGCCACAGAGACGCCGACAGAACCGACCCAAACACCGACCCAGACTCCGACGGCGACGCCCACCGAGTCGACCGGCGACCACCTCGACGAGGGAACGCCGAACTCGATGCCGCACTCGCCGCGCTCGACGAGGAGAGCGACGCGTTCTCCCGGGCGATGGACGAACAGGTGTCGGTCGACCCGGGGCGGATCACCGAGCACCTGGACGCGGCGGAACGAGCGCTGGACGCCGCCGCCGTCAGTGACCCCACAGCGGAGCAGCAGGCGGCGATCGACGACCTCAGGGCGCTCGTGGCGTCGTTCCGGGACCTGACGAGCGCGCTGGAGGCCATGGCCGCCGGCTTCGACGGGCTGCGTGTCGGGATCGGACAGTTCGAGAACCAGGAGTTCGAAACCGCAGCCTCGACCTTCGAGTCCGCGACCACGAGCTTCGAACGGGCCGGGGGAGCCATCGAGGACGCGACTGCCGACGCCGGACGCCTCGAATCCGAGGGGACCGACGCGAGCGTGAGCGAGTACCGGGACTCGCTCTCGGACCTGGAGGCCCTCACTGCAGCCGGGAGCAGTCTCTCGGAGGGCACCAGACTGCTCTCGCTGGCCTTCGACCGGTTCTTCGTGGCGGCGGAAGCGTACGACGACGGTGCCTACGAGTCGGCCATCGAACCGTTCGGGACGGCCCGGGACTACGCGGCGGAGGGAGTCACCGCCTACGCCGCACCCGACGAACTGCCGCCGGACGTCGGCGGCTCCATCGCGAGCCTCCAGTGCAGCGCGGAGAACCTTCGCGACGGTGCCGACCACTATCAGCAGGCGGCCGAGGCCGGCGCGAACGGGAACACCGAGTCGCGACGGGACCACGAGGAGCAGGCGGCTGCGGCCCTGAACCGGGACTGCGGCGGCGCCGGGGACCGTGCGGCGACGGTCCGCCGGGCCGCCCGCCTCGCCGTCGCCCGATGACCGACCGGCCGCGTCTGCGAGCCGAATCCGGGCGTTTCGGCAGTCGAACAACGTGCGATTTATAACGGCGACGAGACAAGGGAGGTGTACGACTATGCCCAACTCCAACGGACCCATGAAGAACACGCGGAACAAGCTCAAGAACCACCCCCGCGAGCGGGGCACATCGCCGCCGCAGCGCGCGATTCAGGAGTACGACGAGGGCCAGAAGGTCCACCTGAAGATCGACCCCTCGATCCAGAAGGGTCGCTACCACCCGCGCTTCGACGGCCAGACCGGCGAGGTCGTCGGGAAACAGGGCGCCGCGTTCAAGGTCCAGATCACGGACGGCGGCAAGGAGAAGACCCTCATCGTCGCGGCAGCACACCTCAAGGCCCAGCAGTAATCGCATGACGATATTCAAAGAAAAGCTCGACGAGGAGTACGTGACCGTGCCGAAGGTCAAGGAGCTCCTCGCCGATATCGAGGAGGAGAGGGCCCTCGACGAGGAGCGCGAGATGCAGTACGAGCTGGCGCGAGCCATCGAGCACGTCCACCGCTTCGCCGTGCTCGACGTCGAGGAAGCACAGGAGCTGGTCGACGAGCTGCAGGAGCTCGAGAAGGTCGACGAGGCGACGGCGTACAAGATCGCGAACCTGCTTCCGCAGGACCGCACGGAACTGCGCTCGGTGTACGCCAAGGAGCGCTACACGCTCGACGGCGACGAGCTCGACGAGATACTCAACGTCGTCGCGAAGTACGCCTGAACGGGCACCCCGTCGCCATCTTTTAAATACGCGCCTCCCCTATCTCGTACATAGAATGAGCGATTCCGAACGTGAGGCGGAGGCGTCGGTCCACGCCATCGTCCTCGATATATTTCCCAACGGCCGTTCGAGCGACGGGCGGGCCGGCTACGACCGGGAGCCGCTGGCGTACGCGCTGGGCACCCGCGACTTCCGCCTGTTCGAGGTCGTCTTCTCGGAGACGCCAGACGTGGCTATCGACGACGAGGTACCCATCGAACCACAGGGCGACACGGTCAAGCGGGTCCGTGAAATCGAGTTCGACGACCTCTCCTCGGGCGCACAGTCGGAGATCGAGTACGTCGTCGCCGAGGTGGTAGAGGCCGAGGAGGACCGCTTCGTGGCGTTCTACAACGACGCCCAGCCCATCACCCTCCGGCTCCACCAGCTGAACCTGCTGCCCGGCATCGGCAAGAAACTGCGCAACAGTATCCTCGACCAGCGCAAGCGCAAGCCGTTCCAGAGCTTCGAGGACCTCGAGGAGCGCGTCGCCGGCCTGCACGACCCTGACGGCGTGCTCGCCGAGCGCATCCTCGAGGAGCTCCGCGACGACGACCTGAAGTACAAGGCGTTCGTCGGCCGCAGCGACGAGTAGGCGGCTTTTTCCCTCCCGGTCCCGTAGCCGGGGGCAATCGATGAGAGACCCCGACGGACTGCTGGCCCGGGCGGGGGTCCGCGGCGACCCCGACCGCGACCAGCACTTCCTCGTTGACGACCGCGTCCTCGACCGACTGCCAGACTACCTCCCCGAGACGGCCGACCACGAGCATCTGCTGGAGATCGGTGCGGGCAACGGCGCACTGACCGACCGGCTGCTCGCGTCGGCCGACCACGTCACCGCCATCGAGCGCGACCCGAAGCTCGCCGCCTTCCTCCGCGAGGAGTTCGCCGCGGAGCGCGAGGCGGGACGATTGACCGTCGTCGAGGGGGACGCCCTCGAGGTCGACCTCCCCGAGTTCACGGCGTCGGTGTCGAACCTGCCGTACGGCGTCTCGAGCCCCATCACGTTCCGGCTGCTCCCCCTGGAACGGCCGCTCGTGCTGATGTTCCAGCAGGAGTTCGCCGATCGGATGGTCGCCGAGCCGGGGACCGACGACTACGGCCGGCTCTCGGTGAGCACGCAGCATTACGCCGACGTGGAACTGGTCGAGACCATCCCCGCCGAGGCGTTCTCGCCGCCGCCGCAGGTCGACAGTGCGGTGGTCCGCTGTACGCCGAGAACGCCCGACTACGAGGTCGACGACGAGGAGTTCTTCCTCGACTTCGTGAAGGCGGTGTTCACCCAGCGCCGGAAGACGATGCGCAACGCCGTCCGGAACACGGCGCACATCTCCGGGCTGGACGACGCCGACGCCGTGGTCGAGGCGGCTGACGAGGACCTGATGAGCAAGCGGGCCGGGAAGCTCCCACCGGAGACCTTCGCCGAACTGGCGACGCTCGCGGCCGACGTCGGCCGTGGTCCGTCGGATGACTGAGACCGGCGTCCGTCCGGTACTCGCCCGCGCCGCCGTGGGCCTCCAGTCCGGCGACGGGACCTGGGTGAGCGACCTCGTCGAGGCGGTGAACGGACTCGCCGACGTGGTCGAGAGTCCGGTGCTCCGGGTCGTCGCGACAGTCACCGCGGTCGCGTTCCTCGCGGCTATCGGCTACGTCACCAACCGCGTGCAGGGGGAGCTGCGCGACCGGTTCGGGAACACCGTCGCAGACGTGCTGACGCTGTTGCTCATCGGCGTTGCCGTGTTCGCGTCGTCGTCGGTCGTGGTCGGCGTCTGGTCGAGCGCCGACGAGGTCGCGACCGCGATGCGGAACCTGCCGGTGACGACGAGCGACGCGGACAAGGTGCTCATCTCGGTGGTCCTCGTCCTGCTCACGCACATCCTCTCGCGGCTCGTCAAGCGGGTGCTGGAGGACTACCTCGCGACGACCGAGGCCTTCTCGGACCACCAGCGACGGCTCACCTACCGCCTCTCCCAGGTCGTGCTCTGGACGAGTGCGGCCATCGTCGCGCTCGGGGTCTGGGACGTCCAGCTGACCGGGTTGCTGGTCGGTGCCGGCTTCGCGGGTATCGTGGTCGGCATGGCCGCGAGACAGACGCTCGGTGCGGTACTCGCGGGCTTCGTGCTGATGTTCTCGCGTCCGTTCGAGATCGGCGACTGGATCGAGATCGGCGGGGTCGATGGTATCGTCACCGACATCTCCATCTTCAACACGCGCATCCAGACGTTCGACGGGGAGTACGTGATGATTCCGAACGACGTGGTGAGCGGCCAGCAGATCACCAACCGCTCGCGGAAGGGCCGACTCCGGCTGGAGGTCGAGGTGGGGGTCGACTACGACAGCGACGTCGACGAAGCCGTCGAGACTGCCGCAGCGGCCATCGACGACCTCGACACCATCCTGACGGTGCCGACGCCACAGGTCATCGTCAAGCGCTTCGGCGACTCGGCGGTCGTGCTCGGCGTCCGGTTCTGGATCGACAACCCGAGTGCGCGCCGGAAGTGGCGCGCCAGGACGGCGGTCGTCACCGCAGTGAAGGAGGCGTTCGACGAGGCGGGCGTCGAGATACCGTTCCCGCAGCGGACCCTCGCCTCGCGGGGGGACGAGCGGGTCGCGGAGTCGGTCACCGGAGCCGCCGAACCGGCGCCGGACGGAGGTGAGGAGTAGATGGCCGACGACCTGGCCGAGCGCCGCGGCGTCGAGACCGAGGTGTACCAGCCCGCGGAGGACTCGCACCTGCTCGCCGAGGCGGCGCTCGCCGACGGGGTGTCGGGGACCGTCGTCGAGGTCGGCACCGGCTCGGGTTACGTAGCGGAGCGAATCGCGGCGGCGACCGAGGCGTCGGTCGTCGCGACCGACCTGAACCCACACGCCTGCGAGCAGGCACGCGAGCGGAGCGAGCACGGTGTGCAGGTCGTGCGCGCGGACCTCGTGGAGCCGTTCCGGGACGGCCGCCTCGACGCCGTGGTGTTCAACCCGCCGTACCTGCCGGCCGACGAGGCCGCGGCCCGCAACGACTGGATGGAGGTCGCACTGACCGGCGGCGAGGACGGCCGGGCGGTCATCGACCCGTTCCTCGACGACGTGGGGCGCGTGCTCGCGCCGGACGGTGCGGTGTACCTGCTGGTCTCCTCGCTCACCGGCGTCGACGCGGTCGTCGACCGCGCCGCCGCCAACGGGTTCAGCGCGGTCGCGCTCCGGGACGAGTCGTTCCCGTTCGAGACGCTGACCGTGCTGAAGCTCCTGCGGTAGATAACCCACACGCATCTCCATTGTTCGAAAATATTAAACACCCGCATAGCCAAGCCGGGAGTAAGATGACAGACCTCGTCGCGACGACACCAGGACTGTTTCCCCTCCCCGACTGGGCGAAATCGGAGCTCTCGGACCGCAAGGGCCACCAGAAGGGCGACCTCATCTCCGGTGACGAGGGCCCCGAACTGCAGGACGCCTACGACCGCGCGCGCACCGAGGTCGTCGACGTGCAGACCGACGCCGGGCTCGACCGCGTCGTCGAGGGCCAGCTCCGCTGGGACGACATGCTCGCGCACCCGCTGGCGGTTCACGACAACGTCGAGACCCGCGGCATCGTCCGCTACTACGACAACAACAACTTCTACCGCGAGCCGGTCGTGCAGGACGACCTGACGTTCGACGGCGACGTGGCCGCCGAACTCGACGCCGCCGCGGAGCGGGTCGACGACGGGCTGCAGGCCGTGCTCCCGGGCCCGTACTCGCTGGCAGACCTCGCCACCGACGAGCACTACGGCGACGAGACCGAGTTCCTCCACGCTGTCGCCGACTTCCTCGCCGGTGAGGCCGACGCCTTCCCCGATGTCGAGACGCTGTTCCTGCTCGAACCGTCGCTCGTCGAGAGCGCGCCCGACGAGGGGCTCGATTCGGAGGTCCCCGAGGCCGTCACGACGGTCGCCGACGCGGTCGACGCCGATGTCGTCGTCCACCCGTACTGGGGCGCGCTCGACGAGAAGGTGTACGCTCACCTCCTCGACGCCGACGTGAACGCCGTGGGCTTCGACTTCGTCTCCGACCACGATGCGAACCTGTACAACCTGCAGGAGTACGGCGCGACCGACGACATCGCACTCGGTCTGCTCGACGGCCAGAACACGCTCGTCGAGGAGCCCGAGGCCATCAACGAGCGCGTCGACTGGGTGTTCGACAACCTCCCGGTCGCCGAGTTCGACACGACGTACGTGACGACGAACACCGAGACGTTCTACCTGCCCTACAGCAAGTTCGAGGCGAAGGTCGAGGCGGCGGCCGATGCCGTCGCCCTCGCCGAGACGGAGGTGCAAGCATGACGACCAACGAGAACCGCGACCAGTTCCGGCCCGAGGCCCACCCGAACGACCACTTCCTCCTGACGACCGTCGTCGGGAGCTACCCCAAGCCGAAGTGGCTGAACCGCGCGAAGGAGCTCTACGAGGACCCCGACCACGAGTTCGACGCGGAGGACTGGGCCGAGGCCAAGGACGACGCCTGCCGGCTCATCACGGACGAGCACGAACGCGCCGGGCTCGACGTCGTCGTCGACGGCGAGATGCGCCGCAACGAGATGGTGGAGTTCTTCGCCCACCGCATCGAGGGCTACGAGTTCAACGGACCCGTGAAAGTGTGGGGCCACAACTACTTCGACAAGCCCAGCGTCGTCGACGATGTCGCCTACGACGAGAGCTGGCTCGTCGACGAGTACGAGTTCACCGCCGACGCCGCCGAGCGGCCCGTCAAGGTTCCCATCACCGGCCCGTACACCCTCGCGAACTGGTCGTTCAACGAGGCCTACGAGGACGACGAGGCGCTCGCGTACGACCTCGCGGACCTGGTCAACGAGGAGATCGAGAAGCTCGTCGACGCCGGCGCGCGCTACATCCAGATCGACGAGCCCGCGCTCGCGACGACGCCGGACGACCACGCCATCGTCGGCGAGTGCCTGGAGCGCATCGCGGACAGTATCGAGGAGGACGTCCGCATCGGCCTGCACGTCTGCTACGGCGACTACTCGCGCATCTACCCCGAGATCCTCGACTACCCGGTCGACGAGTTCGACCTCGAGCTCGCCAACGGCGACTACGAGCAGCTCGACGTCTTCACCGCCGACGAGTTCACGAAGGACCTCGCGCTCGGTGTCGTCGACGCCCACACCGCCGAGGTCGAACCCGTCGAGGAGATCAAGGAGAACGTCCGGAAGGGGCTGGAGGTCGTCCCGCCGGAGCGGCTCGTCATCTCGCCCGACTGCGGCGTGAAGCTGCTCCCCCGCGAGGTCGCCTTCGGCAAGATGCGGAACATGGTCCAGGCGGTCCGCGAGGTCGAGGCCGAGCTGGACGCCGGCGAGATAGCGGTACCCGCGACCTCACAGCGCTCGGCGGCCGACGACTGAGACGGTCCGTCGCGTTTTCCGGCAGCCGAACCGACAGCGCCGGCGGTCTCTGCCGCCGAGGGTGGCTGAACTCAGACGACTCCGCGCACGAGCGCGCCGACGGTCGGCAGCCCGAGGCCGAGGCCCAGCGCGAGCCACGTCGGCTGGCCCATCCCGAGCACGAGTCCGAGGGTGCCCGCCAGCCAGAGCTGTCCGAGGAACACGATGACGGCCAGCACCCCGACGCCGAAGCCCGCGCCGATGCCGCGGGGGATGGACCGCTGGGGGAGCGACGCCAGCGCACCAGCGAGCAACAGCCCCGACCAGTGGAACAGCGAGAGGCCGACGCCGAGCAGGACCGCACCGTTCGTCGCCGCGACACGGCGCCGTTCGTCCGCGCGCAGTTCGGTGAGGAACTCCGGCGTCATCCGTCTCCCTCCTCGAAGGTCACGTCGACGCCGTCGGGCACCGTCCGCGCCATCGACTTGTACTCGCCGTCCGCCCAGTCGCGGAGCTGGTCGTCGTAGTGGTCGGAGAAGTAGTCGCCCGAGTTGCCACCCGGGAGGATGGCCCGGGACTCCCCGTCGAACGTGGCGACCATGCGCCAGCTCGCCCCCCGCGAGGACTCGCTCCGGAAGTTCCGAACCGTGCCCGGCGAGCCCGACGTCCGGAGCTGGTCGTAGTTCAGGAACGGCTGGTCGAACGGGTGCTCGAAGCGGACCCGGTTCCAGTCGCCGTAGTCCTCCCAGCCCTCGTCCGAGAGCGTCTCGAGCGCGTCACTCATCGCGGCGGCGGCGACGGCCGCCCGGTCGCCGTCGAACCACTCACTGTCCGGCGGGAGCGTCCCCAGGACCCACAGGTTCGGCTTCGAGAAATCCTCCGGAAGGCCCGCGTCGGCGAACGCGGCCTCGAACGTCCGGTCGCGGAAGGCGCGGAGCCAGTGCTCGAACAGGAGCGGTTCGGGGTCGCCGGGGCGCATCCCACCGTCCCAGTCGAGCAGCGCGGCCGGTGAGACGGGTGGGTCCACGTCGACCATCACGGGGAGTCCTTCCTCGACGGCCTCCCCGACGATGGGACGGAACAGCTCGTACCGCCCGTCGACGACATCGAGCTGTACGTCGCGAGCGAACGCCGCGTCCATCGACTCGTCGCTCGCCGCGCGCTCGTCGAGCCGGTCGTAGATGCGACCGCCCCGGAACGGCGGCGCGTACCCCTCCGAGAGGTAGTGCTCGGGGTCGTCCGTGAGCCGCTGGTTCGCCGTCGCGAGGTAGTCCGGGTTCCGGACGCCGGGCTTCTCCTCGTAGGGGACGAACCCTTCCCACGAAGACTCACCGAACGGCGTGTAGCCCGGCCCCCACTCGCCCTCGCGGGCGGAGCCGTCGAAGACGCGGGTGCCCTGCACCGGCTCGCCGTCCGTCGTTCGGATGGGTATCTGCCCGGTCACCCAGTAGTAGGTGTCCCCGTCCGCGTCTGCGTAGACGAAGTTCTGTGTCGGCTCGTCGAACTTCCTGATGGCCGCCGCCGCCTCCTCGAGTCCGTCAGCCACGTTGAGTTCGCGGACCGCCTCGACGGTCCGCGTCGCCGAGAGCCCAGTCCACGCGACGCCGAGTTCGTCGGCCTGCTCGAAGTCGTCGCCGTCGGGGTACTGCGTGAGCACCGAGCCGTGGACGGACCGCTTTACCGTCACCGCGACGTCCTCGCCGTCGGCCACCTCGACCGTCTCTGTCCGCGTGTCGAACTCCCGGGTCTCCTCGCCGTAGCGGTAGCTCCCGTCGCCCGTCGTCTCGTACGTGTAGAAGTCGATGACGTCCGCCCCGGCGTTGGTGAAGCCCCACGCCCCGGCGTGGTTCTGGCCGATGATGACGAAGGGGACGCCGGGGAAGCAGACGCCGCGCACGTCGAGCGGGTCCGGGCCGACGACGTGCTGCTCGTACCAGACCGGCGGCACGGTGAGGTTGAGGTGCGGGTCGTTGGCGACGATAGGGTCGCCCGAGGCGGTCTGCTCCCCGGAGAGCACCCACGAGTTCGAACCGATCCCGGGGTCCGTCCCGAACGATTCGAGCCAGGAGACGAGCCCCGGTTCGGGCGTCGCGGCGTCTGCCGAACCCGTCACGACGGACGCCCCACCACCAGACTCGCGGATGATGGGGACGCCGTGGTCCATGGGTCGGGGGTACAGTTCCTCGGTCGCCTCGCTCCCGAGCCGCTCCCGCGCCAGCGCCCTCCGAAGCGTGCGGAACGAGCCCGTGAGCCCCCACGAGATCTGCTTCGAGATGAGCAGGCTCGCCGTGGGCGTCCACTCGCGCGGCTCGAACGACAGCAGCCGGTACTCCAGCGGCGTCGACTCCTGCTCAAGCGCCCGGTTCACCCCGTCGACGTACGCCTTGACCACGTCGCCGGTCGGGGTGCCCTCGGCGCGCTCCCACGTCGCCTCGGCAGCCCCCGCGAAGTCGAGCTGCCGGTGGAACACGTCGGAGTCGACCGCCACGTCCCCGACGACCGCCGAGAGCTCGCCCGCCATCAGCCGTCGGTAGAGGTCCATCTGGAAGAGGCGGTCCGCTCCGTGGCAGTAGCCGACCGCGAAGTACACCGCTCGCTCGTCGTCGGCTTCCACGTGGGGGACGTGGTCGTCGTCGTAGCTGACCGTCGCCGCACCGTACGGGCTCTCGACCCGTCCGGCCGCGTTCCGGTTCGCTGCGCCCCACACCGTTCCCGAGCCCGGGGCGAACCGTTCCAGGTACGACCGGGCGTCTGTCAGCGCCATCCCCCCGACCCCCGCCCCGAGGACGGCCGAGAGGACCGCGCGTCTCGTCGTCTCTTTGTTCACGATGCGCACACGAACGGACGGAACGGGTAAAGTTTCTTTCCGTGGGGCGGCAGGGTCGACGGGCGAGCGCTGCCGCTCCAGCGCCGTGACGAACCGCGAAAGAAGTGAAGGGGTTACTCGTACAGCCAGCCTTCGTCGACCTTCTCGTAGTCGACGAGCTCGTCCTCGTCGAAGAACAGGTCGATCTCGCGCTCGTTCGACCCGGGGTCCTCGTGGTCCGAGCCGTGGATGACGTTGCGGCCGAGGTCCAGCCCGAAGTCACCGCGGATGGTGCCCGGAGCGGACTCGGCGGGGTCGGTCTCGCCCATCATGTGACGGACCTGGCGGATGGCGTCGTCGCCCTCCCAGACCATTGCCATGACGGGACCGGAGGTGATGAACTCGACGAGGCCGTCGAAGAACGGCTTGCCCTCGTGCTCGCCGTAGTGCTCCTCGGCGAGGTCCTGGTCGATCTGCATGAACTTCGCGCCGACCAGCTTCAGGCCGCGGTCCTCGAAGCGGGAGATGATCTCCCCGGTGAGGCCGCGCTGGACGCCGTCGGGCTTGACCATGACGAAGGTGCGCTCGCGCTCGCTCATTCCTCGTCGTCCTCCTGCCGCTCGGAGACGCCGGCACCGGCCTCTGTCCACTCGAGGTCCCGGGGCTCGCGGCCGAGGTTGGCGTTCTTCTCACACTTCGCGGAACAGTAGTGGACCGTCTTGCCGTCCGTGTGGACGAACATGGTCCCCGTTCCGGGCGTGATCTCGTCGCCGCAGTACTCACAGTCGCGCGTCGTCACCATTATTGTCCTCCGATGGAGTCGGCCTCGCGAGCGGTCTCCCGCAGCTGCAGGATGTCGCCCTCGCGGACCGGGCCGAGGCAGTTGCGCGTGATGATTCGACCCTGATTCTCCCCTTCGCGGATGCGGCACTTGACCTGCATGGCTTCACCGTGCATGCCGGTCTTGCCGACTATCTCGATGACTTCCGCGGGGGTCGCGCCGTCTTCGGACTCTTCGGCACTCATGGATTACCTCTAAAGGTCCTCGAGCTTGCCTGCGATGTCCTCGACGTCCGTCGAGGCCTCGCCGGCGTCGACGACGGCGGCCGCGGCGCTCCCGACTTCGAGGCCGGCCGCGTGGCCGACGTCGTCCTGGGTCTCGATGAAGACGACCGGGATACCTTTCTCGTCGGCCAGCTCGGGGAGGTGCATGACGATCTCCTCGGGCTGGACGTCTTCCGCGACGAAGATGAGCTCGGCGTTGCCGCGCTCGACGGCCTTCGTCGTCTCGTTCGTTCCTTTCTTCACGCTACCTGTGTCTCGTGCGACCTCGAGGGCCTCGAGGGCGTCCTCTTGGAGGTCGGCTGGGATTTCTTTGGTTACGTAGACTGCCATGGTTGTTCACCTCTCCTACACGTGGGCTCGCGCTCCCCTGCCGTCGCGGGTCGGGCCCGCATGACCGTCAGCTGGGTCCGACGGTCGGAATCCTGTGGGGCTAGGAGCATCATCAACCCCGCGTAGGGTGTAGTACAATCGTAGCCCGGCCCACCTTATAAGGGTGTTCAAAGCGCCGGGCGTGTGAGACTACGGGGCACGGGTGAAACCGCACCCACCGACCGGCGCGGGACCGAAACGCCCCTGTCCTTCGGGGCCCCACGCGGCTGTATGGACGCAGTCGAGGTCGCGCGTGCGCTGCTCGCCGAGGCCGACGCGACGAACGAGCGCCGCCTGCTCGTGCTGACCGGCTCGCGCGCGGACTGCTATCGGGCCGCCGACGCCGTGCTCGACGCGGTCGCGGTCGGCGTCTCCGACACCGCGCTCGTGAGCGACCGCGACGCCCTCGCGTGCCAACAGGCCGAGCCGAGCCGTGCGTCGTCGCTACTCGGCACGACCCTCTCGGCGGTCGTCTACGACGCCCACGACACGCTCCGGCCGAACGCGCTCGGGCAGGTGGTCGGGGCGGTCGACGGCGGCGGCCTGCTCGTGCTGCTCGCCCCGCCCCTCGACGACTGGCCGGACCGGCGCGACGGCTTCGACGAGGGGCTCGCCGTGCCGCCGTTCGGCGTCGAGGACGTGTCGGGACGGTTCCGCCGCCGGTTCGTCGAGAGCCTACGCGCACACCCGGGCATCGGTATCGTCGCGGTCGGCGCGGCCGGCGATGCGGACGGCACGCGGGTCGTTGACGACGGCCTGACGGACCCCGCGCCGCGCCTGGTCGACGGCCGCGAGCCGGACGACGGGCTCGCCATCCCGGTCGAGCACGGGTTCCCCACCGAGGCGTACGCGGCGTGCCTGACAACCGACCAGGTCGAGGCGGTCCACGACTTCGAGTTCATCGCCCGTGACCGCCCGACAGATGCGGGAACGGACGGCGATTGCGACGGTGACCGGCGCGCCCTCGTGGTCGGGTCCGACCGCGGGCGCGGCAAGTCCAGTGCGGCGGGCCTGGCCGCGGGCGCGGCGGCCGCCGACGGGCTGGACGTGCTGGTCACCGCACCGAACCGTCGGAACGCGGCGGAGGTGTTCGACCGCGCCCGCGAACTGCTCGCGACGCTCGACGCAGCAGGCGGCCACCCCGACGAGAACGCGCACCTCGTGGCGGCGAGCGGGGGCGCGGTCCGGTACGAACCGCCGCGCGTCGCCGCCGAGTCGGCTGCGGAGCCGGACCTGCTCGTCGTCGACGAGGCCGCCGCGCTCTCGGTGCGGCTGCTCGACGCGACGCTCGACGCGGACCGCGTCGCCTACGCGTCCACCGTCCACGGCTACGAGGGCGCTGGGCGTGGCTTCTCGGTGCGCTTCCGCGAGCACCTCGACGGGAGCGACCACGAGGTCCGCGAGTGCCGACTCGCCGAGCCCATCCGCTACGCGGCGGGCGACCCGGTCGAGGTCTGGTCGTTCGATGCGCTCGGGCTCGACGCGCGGCCGCCGGTCGAACAGGTCGTCGCCGACGCCACCCCGGACTCGGTCAGCTACGGGCGCGTCGAGGGCGACGACCTGCTCGAAGACCCCACGCTCCTGCGGGAGACGTTCGGCCTGCTTGTGCTCGCCCACTACCGCACCGAGCCGGACGACCTCGCCCGACTGCTCGACGCGCCGAACCTGACGGTACGGGCACTCACCCACGGGGGCCACGTCGTCAGCGTCGCCCTGCTCGCCCGCGAGGGCGGCCTCGACGACGAGACGGCGGCCGGCATGTACGAGGGTGACCGCATCCGGGGGAACATGATCCCGGACGTGCTGGTGAGTCAGGTCCGGGACGAGGCCGCCGCTGCACCCGTCGGCTACCGCGTCGTCCGCATCGCCACGCATCACGCGGTCCGCTCGTCCGGACTGGGCTCGTACCTGCTCGACGAGGTCCGGGCCGAGTTCGCCGACGACGTGGACTGGCTCGGCGTCGCCTACGGCGCGACCGCCCGGCTCGTCCGGTTCTGGGCGCGCAACGACTACGCCGTCGTGCACTACTCCACCACCCGGAACGACGTGAGCGGCCAGTACTCGGTCGTCATGCTCGACCCCTGCTCGCCGGTCGGGGCGGCCCTCGCGGACCGTCACGGCGACTGGTTCGCCCGCCGCGTCGGGGGCCAGCTCACCGACGCGCTCGACGATGCCGACCCGGACGAGGTGCGCGCCTCGCTGGCGGCCTGCGACGGCGACCTGGACCTCGCGCTCTCCGAGCACGAGTGGCGGATGGTCGCGGGTGCGGCCTACGGCACCGGGCTGTTCGACGTGGACCCGACCCCCTTCAGGGACCTCGTCGTCAAACACCTCGTCGACCCCGACCACGAGGTCGACCTGACCGACCGCCAGGAGCGGGTCCTGGTCGAGCGCGCGCTCCAGGCCCACGACTGGTCGGCCGTCGCCGACGACTGCGGCTTCCACTCCCCGGGCCAGTGCATGCGCGCTCTCGGCGACGCGCTCGTCCCGCTCTGTGACGCCTACGGCGGCGCGGTTGCGGACGAGGAGCGCGAGCGACACGCCTGAGCGACCCCCGGTACATTTACACGTTGGAGAATCCTTGGTACCGTATGACGCGGCGGATGGGCCGGCGCGACTTCCTATCCACAGCCTGTGGTGGGGCCACTGGAGTGCTCGGAGGCTGTCTGAGCAGTGACGCCGGCGACGGGCCGGCACCGGGCCGCGAACTACGGCTGGGGTCGAAGCTGTTCGCCGAGAACCAGCTGTTCGCCTGGCTCGGGTTCGAGTCGCTCCAGTCCCGGACCGACGTCCAGCCGGTCCACCGCCTCGGAATCGGTCAGTTCGGCGAGAACTGGCGTGCGCTCCGCCGGGGCGAGATCGACTGCTACTGGGAGTACACCGGCACCCTTCGCAACTTCGTCGATATCGCGCCGAGCCGGGAGTTCGATAGCGCGACGGCGCTGTACGAGGCGGCTGCGGCGGCGGTGGCGTCCGAGACCGACATCCGCGTCCAGGAGCCCGCGCCGCTCGACAACCGGTACGTCCTGTTGGCCCGGCCAGACTGGGCCGAACGGACCGGCGTCGAGACCATCAGCGGCCTGCTCGACCGGCTCATGGAGCAGCCCGACAGCGCGGACGTCGCCTTCGGGCCCGGCTTCCGGACCCGTCCGGACGGCTGGAACGCGCTACTGCATCACTACGGCCTCGATACGGCCGAACGGAACTCCATCGGACGGGCCACGACCGAGGTCGACCCCCTCCTCGTCTACGACCACCTGCGGGCCGGGCTGTTCGACATCGGTGTCGGCTACGCGACGAGCCCGCAGCTCGAACGCTGGACGTTTACCCGGTTAGAGGACGACCGCGACTTCTTCACCTTCTACGAGCCCGTCGCGCTCCTCCGGGGGGAGCACGCCGACGCCGAGGCCGTCCCGGAGAGTCTCGACGCGGCCACGAGGAGCATGGACTCCGTCGAGACCGTTCGCCGGCTGGCGGCGCGTATCGTGTTCGACGGTGAGGCCCCCCGCACCGTCGCAAGGGACTATCTGCGGCAGTCCGAGGGTGGATGACGGGCGACGACGACGGCGGCGACGGGCTCCGCGCCAGACTCCACGGCTCGTACTCCGTACAGCTCGCGGTCACGCTCGCGCTCGTCGTCTGCGTGTTCGCCGGCGTCGGCTGGTTGACAGTCGGCACGACCGGGGGCGTGGTCGAGTCGGGCGTCGAGAACACGATGGTCTCACAGACGGTCGTCGAGTCGGAGAACCTCGCCCGTTGGCTGGACGCGAACCGCCAGTTCACCCGCGTCGTCTCCGAACACCCCGCACTCGCCAGCGACGACCCGTCCGAGGCGGCGGCCTACCTCGACGACGTCTCCAACGACGACGAGTCGACCGACATCGTCGGCATCTACGTCGTCGAGAGCAGCGACAACGTGGTGTTCGCCAGCGGCGGCAACTCGACCGTCAGGCCCCCGCCGCGGTCCGAACTCGGCTTGTTCGGCCGGTACGACGCGACCACCGTGACGGGTCCCTACGAGCGCGACGGCCGCCGGGTGGTCGCGTTCGCCTCGCCGGTTCCGGAGACGGTCGGCCGCGTGCTGGTCGTGGTCGTCGCGACCGACGCGGTGAACGAGCTGTTCCAGGACCCGTACGGCGACGGGGTCACGACCGTCGTGAACTCCGACGGCGTCGTCCAGTTCTCGGACGACGACCGAGCCACGGGTGAGTCGTACCTCGGGGGCGGGACCGCAACGTCGGCGGTCGTGGCCCAGGGCACCGCCGGCAAGACCGGCTTCGACGACTCGTTCCGACGGGAGGACGAGATGTCGGGCGACTACGTACGGGCGTACGCACCCGTGGCCGGAACCGACTGGGTGCTCGTCAAGCACGCACCGACCGACAGCGCCTACGCGGTCGTCGACCAGGTCCGCCGGGGCATCGTCGGCGTCGTCGTGGTCGCCATCCTCGCGTCGGTCCTCGTCGTCGGGTTCTTCGGCTGGCAGACCGGGCGGACGGTGCGACGGCTCGCCACTGCTGCCGAGTCGATCGCCGGCGGCGACTACGACACCGACACGACGGTCGAGCGGACCGACGAGTTCGGCACCCTCGGGCGCTCGCTCGGGGAGATGCGCGACGAGCTCGTCGCCCGCCTCGACGCGACGCGGGAGGCCGAGCGACAGCTCAGGACGATCGTGAACAACGCCCCGACGACGCTGCTCGCGTTCGACGCGGACGGCGTGGTCACCGTCGAGGAGGGCCGACGCGCGGACGACCTGTTCGAGGACGAGGCGGTCGGCCGCACGGTGTTCGAGCTCCTCGAGGACCGGCCGGAACTGCTGGAGAGCTGTCGCACCGCGCTCGCCGGCAAGGCAGTCGAGACGACAGCGGAAGCTCGGGGACGGACCTACGACGTCCGGTTCAACCCCGTGGGTGACGGGGTCGAACAGGTGCTGGTCGTGGCCCACGACGTCACCGAGCGACGGACGCGGCGACAGCGCATCGAGGTGCTCAACCGCATCCTCAGGCACGACATCCGCAACCGGCTCAACGTCATCCTCGGGCACGCGGAGGCCATCGCCGGGCGCACTGACGACGAGGCGGACGCGGAGGCGGCGCGCATCGTCGCGGCCGAGGCCCGACGCATCCTGGAGCTGAGCGAGAAGGCCCGCAGGACCCAGGCGGTCGTCGAGACGGAGACGGAGCCGGTCCCCATCGACGAGTTGCTCGCGGAGGGCCTCGAGCCCACGACGGACTCCGTGCCGCAGCTCTCGCTCACGACGACGCTCCCGGACGGGGTCTGGGCGCGGGCGACCTCGGACCTCGCGGACGCCGTCGCCGAACTGGTCGCGGACGCCGTCGCGCGCAACCCGGAGCGGGACGAGCTCAGCGTCGTCGTCTCGGCCGAGGCCACGGTCGACAAGGTGGTCATCCGCGTGGACGACGACGGACAATCGCTCTCGACCGCCGAGCGCCGGGCGCTCGAATCCGGCTCGGAGTCGCCACTCGAACACGCCAGCGGCCTCGGCCTCTGGCTCGCGTACTGGACGGTCACCCTGGGTGGTGGCGAGCTCGCCTTCGCCGACAGCGACCTCGGCGGGACCTGCGTCGAGCTCCACTACGACCGCGCCGAGCGCCCGCGGCCGGAGGACGCGCACGGCTCCGTCCACGGCGCGTAGCGTCGGGGACAGCTTTGTAGGCCGGCTCCGCGTTGGCACGCACATGCAGTGTTCGGAACCCGACTGCGACCGGGAGGCCGCGGTCGAGCTGGACATCCCCTGGGACGAGAACCGGGCGGTGTGTCCCGCCCACGCCCGCGTCCTCGGCCGGCAGGACGGCGTCGTCGCCCTCCCGCTCGACGGCAAGGAGGACGAGTGGCCGTGACGTTCATCATGGCCGCCGAGCCGCCGACCTACTGTCCGTACTGCGGGGAGTCGGTCGACGAACGCGACGCCGACGGCGCCGCGACGCCCTACCGCCCGGGCTGCGCCGTGACGTTCTTCGAGGCGCAGCTGGTCTCGGCGCGATGGAGGAATACGGAGGGTGAGCGTGACGCCGGCTCAGACCGTCGTCGCCAGCATCACTTCGTCGACGTAGTCGTCGTCGATCTCGTAGTGGTTCTCGCGGACCGCCTCCGTCTCCCAGCCGTGCCGTTCCAGGAACGAGATGGCGGCCTCGTTCGTCGCCGGGACGGAGTTGTATATCTTCTCGTACTCGTTCGAGGCGGCCCACCCGACGCCGCGCTCGAGCAGGTGCGAGCCGATGTCGTGTCGGCGGTACTCCGAGAGCACCCCGACGGTCAGCTCGGCGGTGTGGGACAGCTTCTGCAGCTCCGGCGCACGGATGTGGACCCAGCCGACGACCTCGTCGCCGACGGTCGCGACGAAGAACATGCGTGACTCCAGCTCGTTGTGCCGGAGCAGTACCTCCTCGTGGTCCAGCACGTCGGCGACCGACTCGGCGACGATGTAGTCGCCGCTGCTGGCGACGGCCCGGATGGCACCGACGAGACCGGCGAGGTCCTCCTGTCTGGCCTGCCGGATGACGAAGTCGACCTCGTCGGAGGTGTGCTCCTCGGCCGCCGCCTCGTCCTCGAACGCGACCTTCAGGTCGCCGTCGGCGTCGTTCAGGTAGCCGTCGCGCTTCAGGATGGCGACGTGATGTCGGACGGCTCGCGGGTCCAGGTTCAGCGCCCGGTGGAGCGAGTCGCGCTCGACCGTGCCGTGGCTCTCGACGTACTCGTAGATACGCTCCCGGTCCTCGTGCTCGAAGCTCAGCTTGTCAGTGAGTTTCATGATAGTTGTTACCACGCATGGAGACGTAATGATTGTTTGGGAAGATTCCACACCCCCGGGAACTATCCCAGGCGCTCACCGCCGGTCGGGCACCGTCGTCAGCAACTGTGCCACGTCCCGGGCGCTGTGCGTATCGACGAGCACCTCGGCCCCGGTGCGGATGGCGAACGAGCAGTCCATCTCGACGCCGTAGCAAAGCGCGTACAGCTCGAGCCACTCGTTGAACACTGCCTCAAGTCGCTCGCGCTCGGCCGACGGCAGGTCGGGGCCGCCGGTCCGGCAGTCGGCGAAGAGCACGACCGCCGGGCCGACACCCTCGCGGACGTACTCGGTCGCCCGCGAGTCGGGGTCGGCTGGCGGTTCGAACCCGTCGCGCTCGCGGGCGACCTCCCGTTCGAGTTCGTCGATACGCGCGGCGACCGACATGGTTCAGCCCTGCTCGTACTCCACGCCCTTGCCGCCGCGTGGGTGCTCCCACTCCGTGTCGGCGACGACGGCGCAGGTACCACACTCCACGCAGGGCTGGGTGTCGAGGCTCACGACGCGCTCCTCGCTGCCGTTCGTTCCGACGGTCTCCGAGCGGTAGCAGCCGCCGCCGAAGTCCTCGGCGCTGACCGGGCATGCGGTGACCGCCGTGCCGCTGGCTGCCCAGGAGTTGTCGACCACCTCGATGTGTGGGTTGCCGATGTCGGTGTTGTAGCTCAGGTCGCCGATGCGCTCCTCCAGCGTCGGCGTCTCGACCGTGCTCTCGCCGCTGACCGGCACGCCCTGCTCCTCCCCGATGAGGGTGGGAACGGTGACGTAGGCCGGCTTGATGTCCGGCAGCATCGACAGCAGGCGCGGCGAGTTGAACGCCCGCTCGACCAGCGACTCCGCCGCGCCGGTCCGCAACACCGCGCGGCCGACCGGCGACTTGGCGACCGTCTCCATGACGTTCGCCATCGCGGGGTGTTCGCTGATGCCGCTCGTCCAGTCGTAGCTCTTCGGGCGGAGCTTGTCCATCACGCCCTCCCGGTCGAGCAGAGTGGCGTAGCGCTGGCCGGCGGTCTCCCCGGACCGGCCGCGTGCGGTCACGTACGCGTCCGCCGCGAGCGCACCGGCCGTCACGGCGTGGTTCATCCCCTTGATGATGGGCCCCTGGGCCTGCATCTGGCCGGCGGCGTCGCCGACGAGCAGCAGGCGGTCGCGGTGGGGCTCCTTCAGGGCAACTTTCTTCGAGTCGGGCACCAGCTTCGCGGAGTACTCGACCTCGTCGTACTCCTCCGGCAGCCAGTTCGAGAGGTGCGGATGGGTCAACAGCGCGTCGAGCAGTTCGTGCGTCTCGGCGCGCTCCTCGACGATGCTGTCGAGGTGGAACACGGTCCCGATGGAGAGCGTGTCCTGGTTCGTGTACATGAACCCGCCGCCCCGGGCATCCTGGAACAGGTCCCCCGAGAACAGCCGGGCAACGCCCTCGTCCTCGTCGACGCCGAACGTCTCCTGGACGAAGCCGTCGGGCACGTCGACGACGGCCTTGACGCCCTGGAACCACTCCTCGGGGTCGTCCCAGTCCATCAGGCCGGCCTCGCGGGCCAGCTCGGAGTTGACGCCGTCGGCCGCGATGACCACGTCGGCCTCGATGTCGTCCAGCTCGTCGCAGGTGACGCCGACGATCTCGCCGTTCTCTCGGAGCAGCCCGTTGACGCGCACGTCGGTCAGCAGGCCGCCGCCGCTCTCGCGGCACTTCTCGTGGACCCGTTCGGCCATCCACGAGTCCATCTTCCGGCGCAGTACCGCATCGCACCAGAGCGTGTCGTTCTCGTGCAGCGGCGTCAGGTCGTACGTCTTCACGCGGTTCCCCGCGATGTTGTCCATCTTGTAGTCCGTGATGGGACGCTCGCTCGCCTCCTCGCGGAAGTCGGGGAACAGGTCGTCGACGGTGTACGGGGCGGACTGCTCCGCGTAGATGAGCCCGCCGGAGACGTTCTTCGCGCCGGCGTCGGCGCCCCGTTCGAGCACGAGCGTCTCGACGCCGTGGTCGGCGAGCCGGGCCGCGGCCGCCGCACCACCGGGACCGGCGCCGACGACGACCGCCTCGTAGTGCTCGCGGTCAGTCATCGCCGGCACCTCCGGGCGCCGCGGCCGCCGCAAGCGCCTCGCTCACGTCGCCGCTCTCGACGGCGTCGATGAGCCCCGGGAGCACGTCGAACAGGTCGCCCTC
Organism: Haloarchaeobius iranensis; assembly: GCF_900103505.1. Classification (GTDB taxonomy): domain Archaea; phylum Halobacteriota; class Halobacteria; order Halobacteriales; family Natrialbaceae; genus Haloarchaeobius; species Haloarchaeobius iranensis. The sequence goes on along the minus strand of NZ_FNIA01000003.1, from coordinate 220,482 downwards.
GATGAAGTAGTCGGAGAAGTCCCTGATCCTCGCATCGGGGTCGGTGTTGATGGCGACGATGACGCCCGAGTCGTCCATGCCGACCTTGTGCTGGACCGCGCCGGAGATACCGGCGGCGATGTAGAGGTCGGGCGCGACGACCTGGCCCGTCTCGCCGATCTGGCGCTCCTCGTGGGTGTACTGCTCCACGTTGGCGTCGAACTGATACGAGCCAGTGACGATGCCACGGGTGACGCCCACGTCGGCGTCCTCGAAGCAGTCGGCGAGTTCGATGCCCAGCTCCATCCCCTTCGTCGGGTTGTCGCCGATGCCACGACCCATCGCGACGACGACCTCGTTGCCGGTGAGGTCGACGCCCTCGTCGAGCACGTCGTGGTCGGTGACCTCGACGTGGAACCAGCCGTCGTCGATGTCGCCGTCCCACTCGACGACCTCGCCCTCGCGGTCGGGGTCCGGGTCTGGCACCTCGAAGCTCCCCGGGATGACGGAGCCGCCCTGCGGGTGGAAGTCCCGATGCGGGTTGTCGATACAGAGGATGGTCGAGTACTCGAAGCCGGAGAAGTCCGGGCGTTTCATGTGCAGGATGCGGTCGAACGTCTTCGTCGTGCCCGGCTCGCCGGTCTTGACCGGGTTCGAGATCTCCGCGTCCTCGATGTAGAGCCCCGAACAGTCCGACGCCAGGCCGGAGTCGAGCTCCGCCTGCACGAGCGCCGAGAGGTCCCGCCCGTTGTTCGTCGCCGGGAACAGCACGTAGCGCGGCTCGTCGTAGTCGCGCCAGTCGGCCGGGTCGGGGTTGCCCTCGCCGGGGTCGCCACCCCAGCGCGCCACGTCACAGAAGATGCGCGTGTACGGCTTGTGCCGGAAGCGCGCGAGCCGGTCGTCCTCGACCGTGACGACCACGTCCGCGCCGAGTTCGATGCACTCCTCGGTGTGCTTCTCGACGTCGTCGCCGACGAGCACCGCGACGACCTTCTCGTCGCCACCGGAGGACTCGTCTTCCGAGCCTCCGCTCGCTTCGCTCGCGGAGACCCCGTAGTCCTCGTTGTACTGGTCCATCAGCTGGCGGGCCTTCCCGAGCATCTCGCGGGAGACGTCCAGCATGTCGCCCTGCTGGGTCTCGCAGTACACCCACATGTCCTCGTAGCTGCCGTCGTCGATGGCCCGGACGTGCCGCTTGTCGGCCGTCGGGTGGTCGAGGTCGGGGTGGCGCTCCTCCGGCGTCTCCGCCTCGACTTCCGTGTCCTCGCCGTCGTCCTCGCTCTCGCTGAGGTCGTCGATGCGCTTCTGGATGAGCCGTTTCGCACTGTCACGGCCCTCGGCGGCCTCCTCGGCCTCGAGCAGGGCTTCGAGGTCCTCGACCTCCTCGAGGTCCCTGACGGCGTTCCCGATGTCGGCGACGCTCATCTCGCTCGGGTCGAGGTCGCCGGCGTCGCCATCCTCGTCGTCCTCGCTGAACTTCTCGATGCGGCTCTCGATGAGCGTCACCGCACCGGTTCGGTTCTCGCCGTCCTGCTCGGCCTCGAGGATGGCCTCCAGCTCGTCGACGTCCGCGATGTCCTTCAGCTCGGGGCCGAGCTCGGCGATGGTGTACTCGCCGGGGTCGATAGTCGGCACCGTCAGTCACCCCCCGCGAACGGCGTCATCTCCTCGAGTACCTGTTCCATCCCCTCCTCGTCGTCCGGCGTCACCATCGTCGCCTCGCGCTCCGATGGCGACTTCGGGATGGGGTCGACCGACGAGACGATGGTCGGCGAGCCGTCCAGTCCGACGAAGTCCGGGTCGAGGTTCAGCTCCTCGTGGTTCCACATCGTGAGGTGGTCCTCGTAGTTCTCGGCGCGCTCTTTCGTCTGCTCGCGCAGGTCCTTCAGTTCGAGACGGTGCTCGGCGCGGCGGTACGTCGGCTCGAACTCGGGGTCCGTGACGACGACACAGGGCAGCGGTGCCTCGACGGTCTCGATCTCGTCAACGTCGCCCTCGACGAGGCGCTTCGCCCGCACCACCTCGTTCTCGGGCTCGATGTCGAGCGAGATGACGTGGGTGAGAATCGGCCGGTCCAGCCCCCAGCACGTCTGCGGGCCGGTGTGGCCCGTCTCGCCGTCGGCCGTCTTGAAGCCCGCGAACACCACGTCGGGCTCCGTCTCCATGTGTTCGAGCGCGGCCGTCAGCGTGATGGCCGTCGCCCAGGTGTCCGCCGCCGCGAACTCCCGGTCGGACACCAGCACGAGGTCGTCGGCGTACACGTCCCGCATCCCCTCCTCGAGGATGTTGTCGTAGCCGGGCGGGCCCATGCTGCAGAGTGTGACGTTCCCGCCGTGGCGCACCTTCGTCTGCAGGGCGGCACGCAGCGCGAACTTGTCGTTCGGGTTCATGACCGTCGGGGTCTTCCCGCGTTCGAGGTGGCCGTCCTCGTCGAAGGACACCTGGCCCTCTCGGAAGTCAGGGACCCCCTTCGTGAGTACTGCTATCTCCATCGGTGCCTATGCACGCCCCTGCCGTCCTGCGTCCACGTCGATGGCGTCCACCGGGCAGACGTCGACACAGAGCATACAGTCGATGCACTGGGCCTCGTTCGCCGGGTCGGCCTTGATCTCCGATTCCGGGTGTCCCGGCGTGTCCACCCACTCGAACACGTCCACTGGACAGTCCTCCAGACACGCGCCGTCCGCGAGACAGATGTCGAAGTCGACCGCGACGTGGGTGCCGTGGATGCCGAGCGTGTCGGGCTCCTCGACCGGGCCCCAGACGTCGTGGCCGTTGTGCTCGTCGACGAGCTCTCGATTCTCTTCGAAGTTCGGGTCAATGGGCATTGTCACCTAGGCACGAAGGCGGCCCGGGTCTTAAATTTACGTTCGTGAACGTCGGGAGGGCGGCGCGGTCGGCGGTCGCCACTGGTCACCGCGAGACCTGCTCGGAGCGCACCAGCATGCCCCTCGACGGCACAACATCCTTGACGACGACGACACTACCGGACGACATGGCACTCGGTTCCCTCACCGGTGGTGTCGACCCGGTCCTCGTCGCCGCCGTCGTCCTCCTGGTCGCCGGCATCGTCGGCAGCGTCGTCCCGTCGATGCCGGGCCCCCTGCTCTCGGTCGCGGGCGTCCTCGTCTTCTGGCTCTGGGGCGACGGCCTGGGCGTGTTCGTCGCGGTCGGCCTCGTCGCCGTCGGGCTGTTCGCCGTCGCGGCCGACCTCCTCGCGGACGCCGTCTCCGCACGCGTCGGCGGCGCGTCCTGGCGCACGACACTGCTGGCGAGCGCGGTCGGGCTCGCGCTGCTGTTCGTCACCGGCCCGGTGGGTATCGTCGTCGGCGTCGTCGGGACCGTCTTCGCGCTGGAGTACTGGGAGACCGAGGACCGCCGGCACGCTGCCCGGGCCGCCGCGACGACCAGCCTCGGCATCCTCGCGAGCGCGGTCGTGCAGGCGCTGCTGACGCTGTCGATGCTGCTCGGGTTCGGCCTGTTCGTCTTCGTCTGGTGAGAAGGAGCCGCGACGCCGTCGGTTCGGCAGCTACTCGTGGGCGAAGTACGCCACGGAGCCGTCCTCGTCGTGGGCGTCGACGCGGGCGAAGCCCACGCGCTCGAACTGGACCATCGTGTCGACCGGCTGGTCGCGGACGCCCGGTTCCGCGTACCCCTCGACGACGCCGTCCATCGTCCAGAGCTCGACGGGCTCGTTGTCCTCCGCGGGCACCCAGTGCACCACGTCGACGCCCTCCTCGCGCACCGCCGAGATGTCGTCGCCAGTGTACTGGAGCGCGTCGCGGGTGAACCGGAAACAGCCGAGGCCCTTCAGCCAGACCCGCTCCTCGCGCTCGGGCAGGTCCTTCGGTTCGAGCAGCACGGCGGAACTGACCGGAATCTCGCGGACACCGCGGTCCTCGTGGTCCGGGTGGACCGGCGGCTCGCCGAACTCGGGCGCGCCGCCGACGATGCCGAGTTCGGTGCCGTCGCGCACGAGGAACTGCCGGTCCGCACCGTCGTCGATGAGGTCGCGGTTCTTCGAGTAGACCGACGACATCGCGAGGTCGACGTTCGAGGTCGAGGTGCCGAGTTCGATCATCGACTCGACGATGGCCTCGCCGCGGATGCCCCGCCGTCGAAGGCTCTTGATGGTCGGCGCGCGCGGGTCGTCCCAGCCGTCGAGTTCGCCCGCGTCGATGAGCTCCTTCAGCGTCGAGGTTGACATCTTCACGTCGTAGGCGTCGACCTGGACGTGGCCCCAGTGGACGACCTCGGGGTACTCCCAGCCGAAGTAGTCGTAGACGAACTGCTGGCGCTTCGCGGAGTCCTGCAGGTCGATGCCGCGGATGATATGCGTGATGCCGACGAGGTGGTCGTCGATGCCGGACTGGAAGTCGAGCATCGGCCAGCAGCGGTACTCCTCGGCCTCCGGACGGGGGTGTGGTGTGTCTATCATCCGGAACGCCACCCAGTCACGGAGCGCGGGGTTCTTGTGCTCGATGTCGGTCTTCACCCGCAGGACCATCTCGCCGGAGCTGTACTCGCCCGCGACCATCTCCTCGAACTCCGCCATCGTGGTCTCGGCGTCCTTCCCGCGATGCGGGCAGGCCTGCCCACTGTTCTTCAGGTCCGAGAACTCCCCCTGCGGACAGGAGCAGGTGTACGCCCCGCCCATCTCGATGAGCTCCCGTGCGTGCTCGTAGTACGTCTCCAGGCGGTCGCTCGCTTTCAGCACCTCGTCGGGCTCGAAGCCGAGGTACTCGATATCCTCCAGGATGCCGTCGTAGGCGTCGAGGTCCGGGCGCTTCGTCTCCGGGTCGGTGTCGTCGAACCGGACGCAGAACCAGCCGTCGTAGCGCTCCTTGTACGTCCCGATGACGGCGGGCATCCGCGCGTGGCCGACGTGCCACGGCCCGTTCGGGTTCGGCGCACAGCGCATCCGGACCTGGTCGTACGCCTCGGCGTTGTCCAGGTCCGGCAGCGTGTGCTGCTCGCCCTCGTCCTCGCTGTCGAGCTCCGCCAGCAGCTCCGGTGCGAGTTCGCCAAGCCGCTCGCGCTTCTCGGCGTGGTCCATCTGGTTGACGCGCCCGCAGACGCCCCCGACCACGCCGGGCACCTCGTCGCCGTGCTCGCGGAAGGAGGGGTTCTCGCCCATCAGCGGGCCCATAACCGCGCCGACGGCGGCGTCGCTCTCGTGCTTGACCGCGTTGAACAGGGCGTGCTTCTCGGCCGCTCGCTCGACCTGCTCGCGTAGCGAATCGTCCATTGACAGGGCGTACAGCCGGAACCGTCAAAACAGTCGTGATGTTCGTCCCGGGAGTTCGAGTCGCGATGAGCCGGCACCAGCGACGTAATCGGGCCAGCCGGGGCTTTCGGGCTGGCCTCGACTACGAAAGTATCCGTCCGGAAAGCCAGCAGACCCGGCGTGCTCCAGCCACCGTGGAGCCACCCACGTACCGCATCCACCAGCCGCACCGCAGGTAGCCACTATCACACCGAAGTCGTCGTCGCACGCACCGCAGTCGTTGCCTCCGCACCGCAATCGCACCGCAGACCGCACGTGTCGACCGGCGTCGCGCCGGTCAGACCACCCAGATTCGGAGTGCCGGTCGGGAAGCCGGCACAGCCACGGACACAGTTGGTGTCGCCCTACTCGGTCGCGGATTCGGGGAACCGGCGCGTGTTGAACACGCGCTGGGCGACGAGCGCGTCGGACATCTCGCCCGAACGCCACTGGTCGACCCACGTCGCCTCGACGTGGTACTCCTCGGCCTGGCTCTCGAACCGGTCGGCGATGGCCGCCTCGAGCCGGGTCGAGGGGCCGCCGCTGTCGATGATGAGCCCGTACGAGGAGATGACCTGACCGATCTCGTCGCGGGACTCCGCGCGGTCCGACGCCTGTGACTCGTACTCGAGGGTCACGACCTCGTCGCTGTACGTCATGCTCGTCACCGACATACCGTGTGTCTCCTCGAGGATCCAGCGCAGTTCGCCGAGGGTTCCCTCGCCGTCCTGGTTCGGTTCCGACTTCTGTACCTGGTTGCCGCCGAGGCACCCGGCGAGTCCCGCCAGGGCCGCGGCACCACCCGCGAGGACGCTCCGTCGCGTCGTGCTGCTGTCCTGTGGCATAGCTACGGGTAGACCGGGACAGCCACTAAAACCGCGGAGGGTTTCGCCCCGCGATACGGCGTTCGACTCAGGAACTGAGTCGTGCGAGAACAGTCAGTAGCCGCGCTCTATCAGGTAGTCGGCGATATCGCACAGCAGGTCGCGCGCCTCGTTGTCCGGGAGGACCTCGAGCCGGGACTTGCCGCGCTGCACGAGGTCGCGCGCGGTCTGGTTGGCGTACTCGATGCTGCCCGCCTCCTCGAGCGTCGCCACCGCGTCGTCAATCTCGGGTTCGGTGACCGCCTCCACGCTGTCGGTGTCGACCAGCCCGCCGACGTCGACGCCCTGCTCGCGGGCGTGGACCGTGATGAGCGTCTGCTTGTTCTCGACGAGGTCCGAGCCGCGCTGCTTGCCGAGCTGGTCCGACGGGACGGTGAGGTCGAGCACGTCGTCCTGTATCTGGAACGCCCGCCCGACGTCGAGGCCGTAGCCGTACAGCGCGTCCACGACCTCCTCGTCCGCGGAGAGGAGTTCGCCGGCGATGGCGGCCGAGGCCGCGTACAGGACCGCCGTCTTCTGCTCGATCATCTCGAGGTACTCATCGGGGTCGACGTCGCGTCGCGTCTCGAACGAGACGTCGAGACTCTGGCCCTCGCAGATCTTCGTGCAGGTCGACGCCAGCGTGTCGGTGGCTGCGACGACCCGCTCCGGTGGGGCGTCCGTCTCGACCATGATCTCGAACGCCTTCGAGTACAGCGTGTCGCCCGCGAGGATGGCCGTCTCCAGGTCGTACTCCTTGTGGACCGCCGGCACGCCCCGCCGGAGGTCGTCGTCGTCCATGATGTCGTCGTGGATGAGGGTGAACGACTGGATGACCTCGACGCTGACGGCGGCGGCCATGAGGTCGACGGGCTCGTCGGTCAGTGACTGGAACTCGCGGTAGTCCGCCGACATCGGCTCCACGTCGGTCAGCGCCTCCCCGACGACGAGCAGCACCGTGGGCCGGAGCCGCTTCCCACCCGCGTCCAGCAGGTAGCGAGATGCCTCGTACAGCCGCTCGGGCGACTTGATGGGCAGCTCCTCGGTGATGGCCTCGTTGACGAGTTCGCGTCGCTGGCCCACCGCCTCGAGCACCGTCTGTTCTCGCGTCTGCGGGTCTGTCATGCTGTCACTCGGTCAGCTGGATGAGGTTGCCGTTACGGGTGACGTGGAGGTCGCGGCCCATCTTGTAGCCCTCGCTCTCGCAGAGGTTGACGTAGCCGCTGAAGCCGCTCATGTCCTGGTGGGCCGGGATGATGTTCTGGGGCTGGAGCGCCTGCAGCATCTCGTAGTGACCCTCCTGGTTCAGGTGGCCGGAGACGTGGATATCGTCGTAGATGCGTGCGCCCTGCATCCCGAGCAGGCGTTCGGACTGGTAGCGCTGGCCCTCGTTCGTCGGCTCCGGGATGACCCGGGCCGAGAAGATGACCTTGTCGCCGTCCTCTAACTCGTAGGGGGTCTCGCCGCGTCCCATCCGGGTGAGCATCGCGCGCGGCTCGCCCTGGTGGCCCGTGACGATGGGCAGGAAGTTGCCCTTGCCCTCCTTCATGACTCGCTTGAACGTTCGGTCGACGGACTTCCGGTGGCCGAACATCCCGAGGTCGCCCGGGAAGTCGACGAAGCCGAGACGCTCGGCGGTGCCGGAGTACTTCTCCATCGAGCGCCCGAGCAGCACCGGCTGGCGGCCGATGTCGCGGGCGAACTCGACGAGGGACTTCACGCGGGCGATGTGGCTGGAGAACGTGGTGGCGACGATGCCGCCGGAGTAGTCCTCCATCGAGTACATCACGTCCTTGAGGTGCCGTCGCGCGACGGACTCGCTGGGCGTGCGACCCTTCTTGTTCGCGTTGGTACAGTCCTCGATGTAACAGAGGACCCCCTCGCCCTCGCGGCCGATCTCGCGGAACCGCTTCATGTCGATGGGGTCGCCGATGACCGGCGTGTGGTCCATGCGCTTGTCCAGCCCGTAGACGACCGCGCCCTCGGGCGTGTGCAGGACCGGGTTGATGGCGTCGATGATGGAGTGTGTGACGTTGACGAACTCGAGCTCGACCTGCCCGGAGTCGCCGATGGTCATCGTCTCGCCGGCGTCCATCTTCACGAGGTCGTTCTCGACCCCGAACTTCTGCTCGCTCTCGACCTGCTGCTTGACGAGCTCGATGGTGAACGGCGTCGCCACGACGGGCGCGTCGTAGCGGTGGGCCAGCTTCGAGATGGCCCCGATGTGGTCGAGGTGGCCGTGCGTCGGCACGATGGCCTGCACGTCGCCCTCGAGTTCGCTCATGATCCGGTCGTCCGGGATGGCCCCCATGTCGATGAGGTCCAGGCTGTGCATCTTCTCGGTCTCGACGTTGTCGTGGATGAGAACCTGCGAGAGGTTCAGACCCATGTCGAAGACGACGACGTCGTCACCGGCTCGGACGGCAGTCATCTGCCGGCCGACTTCCTCGTATCCGCCAATGGTTGCGATTTCGATTTCCATGGTTGTGTAGCACCGAAATGCCGCGTCTCGGTATGTGCAAACTCCCCCGGAGAACGGAACGCTACGCCCCGGCGTCTTACAGCGCGTCGGCGCGCATCCCGCTATGTGGGCGCGGGCGCTGCCGGAGTCGCCGGCACCGTCGCGACCACACTTACCCGCGGGGTCTGTTAACCGACCCTTCTCGGTCCGAGGTTAAAAGCACGTGGGTTACGCGATGGCGACCGCCGGATGCGGGTTGGACTGTGCCGCGAGTGTGCGGCGCTGCGACACGGCCTCCGGGCTACCGCTGTGTGAACGTTCCACAGGTTTAACTTTCACTGTGCCGTACCCGAGGTATGGCGTCGTGCTCGTTCTGTGGGCGGTCCGTCGAGGGGTTCCCGTACTCCTGCAACGAGTGCGGCGAGACCCACTGTGGCCGCCACCGCCTCCCCGAGCGACACGAGTGTCGAGGACTGGCGCGAGTCTCGGACAGGGCCGACGAGGACGCGGCCTTCATCGGCCGGACCGAGGAGCACGACAGACAGGACGGCGGCGTCATCGCCCGGGCCTTCGACGCGGTGCTGGAACCACTCCGCCGGCTTCGGCGGTAGCAGCCCGCTCCTCGCGACCGCGGTTCACCCGACGGTCGTCCCCGGCGCCTCGCCGTCGAGGAACGCGGACAGGTCGTCCAGCCCGAACACGCTCGCCGGCGTCGGCAGAGCGAGCAGCGTCCGCACCTTCCCGGCCATCCCGCCGGAGACGTCCGTGGACTCGGCCCCGCCGAGCGCGTCGGCGGCGTCGTCGAAACGCTCGATTCTCGGAATCACCCCACCGTCGGTGTCGAGGACCCCGGGGACCGTCGAGCAGAGGCCGACCCGGTCCGCGTCGAGGTCCCGCGCGAGCGACGTGACGATCTCGTCGCCCGAGAGCACCGTCACACCCTCGCCGCGGTGCGCGATGACGTCACCGTGGAGAACCGGGACGAACCCCTCGGCCCGGAGCGTCGCGACCTGTTCGGCCGGCAGCGTGAGTTCCCCGCCCGGGTCCCGGCTCGCGGCCGAGAGCGGATGCACCGGCACCGCCGGTACGTCGCGGTCGTGCAGCCGCCGCAGCACGAGCCCGTTCAGCGCCTTCATCGCCGAGTGGATCTCGGTCAGACCCCCGATTTCGTGGGTCCCCGCAGTCGTGCTGACGCCGTGGGCCTCGGCGTTGTGGTGGCCGAAGCTCCCGCCGCCGTGGACCACCACGAGGTCGTCGGTCGCACGCGCAACCGCGTCCGCCGCCCGGTCGAGCGCCTCGCCGTCGACGGTCTCGGCCCGGTCCTTGTCGGTGATGACCGACCCACCGAGCTTGAGGACGGTCGTCACGGGACGATCACCCCGTCCCGGGCGAGCTCGGCACGGAACGCCACCTCGCAGGACTGCGAGTACGACAGCGCCGTCTCCGTCGCCGGCGAGTCGTCGAGCGCGACGATGCAGCCACCGCCCCCAGCGCCCGTCAGCTTCGCGCCGTACGCACCCGCCTCGCGGGCGGTCCACACCATCTCGTCGAGCGACCGCGAGGAGACGCCCAGCGCCTCCAGCAACCCGTGGTCGAAGTCCATCAGCCGTCCGAGCTCGTCGAGCGAGGGGTCGTCCTCGGTCAGGACGGCCTCGCCACGGCGGACGATGTCGCCGATAGCGGTGACCGTGTCCGCCGCGAAGTCGTACCGCTCGCGCAGGTCGCGGACTCCCGCGACCAGCTCGCCGGTGTTGCCCGACCCGCCGTCGAACCCGATGACGAACGGGAGGTCCGGCGCGTCGAGCGTCCGGCAGTCCTCGCCCTCGACGCGGACCGCACCGCCCATCGCGGAACAGAACGTGTCCGCCCGCGACGCCTGCCCGTCCTGGACGTCGCTTTCGACCTGGTAGGCGCGGGTCGCGACCTCCCGCGGGTCCAGCTCGACGCCGAGCTCCGCCGCGGTCGCCGCGATGGTCGCGACGACGACCGCCGCCGAGGAGCCCAGCCCTGCACCGAGCGGGATCTCGCTCTCGACGGTGACGTCGAATCCCACGTCCGACACGTCGCAGGCGTCCCTGGCCTGCTCGACCGCACCGTCGACGTACTCCGTCGCCGCCTCGAGCAGCTCGGTGGGGACCTCCACGCCGAGCTCGTCCGTCGCCGCGCCGTACTCGACGGTGAACCCCTCTATCTCGAGGTCGCGGGCGTCGACGCGGAGCCTGCCGTCGGCACGCTCCTCGACCGCGACGGTCGCCCGCCGCTCGACTGCACACGGGACCGCCGGCTCGCCGTAGACGACCGCGTGCTCCCCGAACAGGTACACCTTCCCTGGGGCGCTTGCCGTGACCATACCGACTCTCTCCCCCGCCACTGGTATGAGTGTTGTCGATTCCGCGGGAGCCAGAACACTCCTAAGTATCGCAACCAATCTACACGTTAGGCACGTGTATCCGTCTCTCCGCCTCTACATCGCTTCGATGCTGTTCTCGGCTGTCGTCGCAGGCGGCCTCGCTGTGCTGGTCTCGCGTCGCGACGACGGCCGGGGTGGTCGCTGGTTCGCGCTCTCGGTCGGCGGCATCGCTCTCTGGACGGGGTCGCAGTCCCTGTCGGTGCTGGCCACCACCCGAGCCACGTCGATACTCTGGCTGAAACTGACGTTCCTCGGGTCCGCGGCCGCCGGCGTCGCACTCCTGCTGTTCGCCATGGTGTACACCGGTCGCGGCCACCTCGTGACGCCGCGACTCGTCGCGCTGCTCTCCGCGGAGCCGCTGCTGACCCTGACGCTCATGTTCACCACGGAGCGCCACGACCTCCTCTACAGGTCCATCGCGCTCGACACGGAGACGGGGCGGCTCCTGATCGTCGAATACGGCTCGATGTACTTCGTGCACCTCGCGTACATGTCGCTCCTGCTCGCGGTCACCACCGCGTTGCTGGTACAGCTCTGCTTCCGCGCCCGGAACCTCTACCGGGGGCAGGCCGTCGCCATCCTCGTCGCGGTCGGGCTCCCGTGGGCCGGCACCGTCGTCGACGGCGTCGTCTCTCCACAGTTGCGGGTCACCGAACCCTCGTTCGCCGTCAGCGTGATATCGCTCTGGTTCGGGCTGTTCTGGTACGACCTCGTCGAGGTCCCACCCGTCGCCCGGGCCCGCGTCCTCGAGACCCTCTCCGAGGGCGTGCTCGTCGTGAACGGCCGCGGCAGGATGGTCGACCTCAACCCGGTCGCCGCGTCGCTACTCGACCTCGACGAGTCCGCCGTCGGCGACCCGGCGACGGACGCACTCGCTGCCCACCCCCCACTGCGTGCCGTCGTCACCGACCCGACGGCGCGTACAGCCGACCCCATCCGCATCGACGCCGCGGCCGGCGAACGGTACCTGGAGGTCGAACGCACCACCCTCGGCGAGCACGCCGGCGAGGTGTTCCTCCTCCAGGACGTCACCGACCGCATCCGCCGCGAACGCGAGCTCGAACGCCAGAACGAGCGCCTCGACCAGTTCGCCAGCGTCGTCAGCCACGACCTCCGCAACCCGCTGAACGTCGCCGAGGGCTACGTCGACCTGCTCCACGACCACGTCGACGGACAGGAGGGCACCACCTACCTCGAGGAGGTCGAGACCAGCCACGACCGCATGGGTCGTATCGTCGACGACGTGCTCGCACTCGCCCGCGACGGTGACGCCGTCGAACAGCCCGAGCCCGTCCCGCTCTCGGACCTCGTCGCGGACGCCTGGGCGCAGGTCGAGACCGCCGACGCCACGCTCGCCTGCGAACTCGACCGCACCGTCCAGGGCGACCGCGGCCAGCTCCAGCGCAGCTTCGAGAACCTGTTCCGGAACGCGGTCGAACACGCTGGCCGGACCGTGACCGTCACGGTCGACGAACTCGACGACGGCAGGGGCTTCTTCGTCGCCGACGACGGCCCGGGCATCCCCGACACCGAGCGCGAGGCCATCATCGACTCCGGCCACTCGGGCACCGACGGCACCGGACTCGGACTCGCCATCGTCGAGAACGTCGTCCGCGCCCACGGCTGGACACTCGCAGTCACCGACTCCGAGCCCGGCGGCGCGCGTTTCGAGATCCGGGACGTCGAGTTCGTCGCCGTCGAGGCCACGGCGTGAGAACAGCAGTCGCTCCGTGCCGGTGGAGAACGGGAAAAAGTCAGCCAGTTCAGATACCGCTCTCGAAGTCGTCGAGGGAGTACGTGGGCTCGGCACCGCGGCGGTCGAGCGTCTCGTTGGCCAGCAGCCAGTAGACGACCGACAGCGCCTTGCGCCCCTTGTTGTTCGTCGGGACGACGAGGTCGACGTTGCTCGTCTGGTTGTTCGAGTCACACATCGCGATGACCGGGATGCCGACCGTGATGGCCTCCTTGACGGCCTGGGCGTCGCCGATGGGGTCGGTGACGACCAGCACGTCCGGCTCGATGTAGCCGTCGTACTTCGGGTTCGTCAGCGTGCCGGGGATGAACCGGCCTGTCCGGGCGCGTGCGCCGACCGCGTCGGCGAACTTCTCGGCCGGGAACCGACCGTACTGGCGCGAGGACGTGACGAGGATCTGCTCGGGATTGTAGTTCGAGAGGAAGTCCGCAGCCGTCCGGATGCGGCTGTCGGTCGTCCCGACGTCGAGGACGTACAGCCCGTCGGTCCGGACACGGTGGATGAACCGCTCCATGTCCTTGGTCTTCTGCTGGGTACCGATGTGGACACCGGCACCGAGGTAGTCCTCGACGGGGATGAGGAGGTCGGCCTCGTCGTCGGCCATGACGTCCTCGTCCATCGCGGACTCCTCCTCCTCTGGTTCGGCCTCGGCCTCGACGGCCTCGGCGTCCTGTTCCTCGGTGGGCTCGGCGTCCTCGACGGGTGCCTCGTCGGCCGCCTCGTCGGCGGCGTCGAGGTCCACGTCGGAGTCGGACGCGTCGAGCCCCTCCTGATCGGGTTCCTGGTCTGTCATAGTGCGTCGTCTGCGATTCGGATGAGTTCGTTCAGCTTGGCGGTTCGCTCGCCGCCGACCGCGCCCGTCTTGATGAACGGTGCGTCGGTCGCGACGGCGAGGTGTGCGATCGTCGTGTCCTCGGTCTCGCCCGAACGGTGGGAGATGACCGGGTCGTAGCCGTTCCGGACCGCGAGCTCGACCGCGTCGAACGCGTCGGTCAGCGTCCCGATCTGGTTCGGCTTGATGAGGATGCTGTTGCCGGCGCCGAGCTCGATGCCGGTCGAGAGCCGCTCCGTGTTGGTGACGAACAGGTCGTCCCCACAGACGAGCGTGCGGTGGCCCACGCGGTCCGTGAGCGTCGCGTAGCTCTCGTAGTCGTCCTCGTCGAGGGGGTCCTCGACGTAGACGAGGTCGTACTCGTCGACGAGTTCGGCGATGTACTCGATCTGCTCGTCGGTCGTCCGCTCGTCGTCGCCGTAGCGGTAGACCCCCTCGTCGGCGTCGTACAGCTCCGCGGCGGCCACGTCGAGGCCGAAGCCGACCTCGAAGCCGACCTCGTCCTCGACGAGCTCCGTCGCCTCCTCGACGATCTCGAACGCCTCGGCGTCGTCGATAGACGGCGCCCAGGCACCCTCGTCACCCTTGCCGCAGGGGACGCCACGCTCGTCGAGCAGGTCAGCGACGGCCTCGTGGACGGCCGCGTTCGCGAACACCGCGTCCGCGACGTTCGGCGCGCCGACCGGCGCGGCGAGGAACTCCTGGATGTGGGTCGCGTCGGCGGCGTGTTCGCCACCGCCGACCACGTTGCCCAGCGGAACCGGGAAGTTCTCGCCGCGGAACGCACCGCCGAGGTGCTGGAACAGCGGCGCGCCGAGGACGTCCGCACCGGCCTTCGCCGCCGCCATCGAGATGGCGACCGCGCTGTTGGCGCCGATGCCGGAGAAGTCGTCGGTGCCGTCCGCCGCGTTGAGTGCGGCGTCGACCTCGCGCTGGTTCCCGGCGTACACCTGGCCGACGAGACGCGGAATCGCGTCCTCGCGGGCGTTCGCGATGGCCTCGCCCGGTGGGAGTTCGACCGCCTCGTACTCGCCCGTGCTCGCACCCGAGGGTGCGGCCGCACGACCGAAGCCACCGCTCTCGGTGAGCACGTCGGCCTCGACCGTGGGGTTCCCACGGGAGTCGAGCACACGTCGGAGTCGGACGTCGCTGACGAGCGTCATTCCTTCCCTCGTTTGACCGTGAACGGGAGCGCGTTCGCGTCGTACTCCTCCGCAGCGACGAGGATCGGCTCCGTCTGGTCCGTCTCGATGAGGACCGGCGCACCGTATGACACCTGCAGCGCTCGCGCGCCGAGGATGCGTGCCTTCTCGTACCGGTTGTATCGTTGTCGGGGCATTACTGGTAGGGGCTCACGATGTCGACGAGGTCCTTGTGCGAGACGAGCATCCGGCGACAGCAGTAGCGGTCGACGCCGAGCTCGTCGAGCACCTCTTCGGGGTCCTCGTCACCCTCTCGGGTCCGCGCTTTGAACTCCTCCCAGTGCTCGCCGACGACGTTGCCGCACGTGAAACACCGGACTGGTACCATCATGGACTGATCACCTTAGCGGTAGGACTTCTGGTAGCGGGCCCGAGCGCCGGGACCGCCCCACTTCTTGGGTTCGGACTGGCGGACGTCGTTGACCAGCAGCGAGCGGTCGAACTCCATGTACGCGTCGCGGAGTTCGGCGTCGCCGGAGTGCTGGACGAGGCCACGGGCGATCGCGGTGCGCACCGCGTCGGCCTGGCCGCTGATGCCGCCACCGGAGACCTCGACGTCGACGTCCACGTCGTCGCGGACGTCGTCGACGATGCGGAACGGCTCCAGCATCTTGAGCCGGGAGATCTCGGGTTCGACGAGCTCGACCGGCTTGGAGTTGATTCGAACGCGACCCTCGCCTTCCGAGACGGTCGCGCGGGCGATGGCCGTCTTCTTCTTGCCTGATGTGTTCGTTACCATGTGACGTTAGCACCCAGTTCAGCCGAGACCTCACCCAGCTGGACGAACTTGATGTTCGAGAGCCGATCCAGCGACGTGCCGTCGAGCACCTCGCCGTCGTCGTCGTACGGGTTGCCGACGTAGACGCGGACGCCCTCGAACGCTTCGCGGCCTGCCGTCGTCTTGTACGGCATCATGCCGCGGATGGACCGCTTGAAGATGCGGTCCGGGCGCTTCGGGTAGTACGGGCCGCTGTCGGAGCCGACCTCGACACGCTTCCGGTAGGTCGACATGATGTCGTCCTCCGAGCCCGTGATGACCGCCTCCTCGGCGTTGACGACCGCGACCGTCTCGCCGTCGAGTGCGCGCTCTGCGACCTGGGACGCGACACGACCGAGGATACAGTCGCTGGCGTCCACGATGACGTCTGCGTCGAACTCTGCGAGACTCATCGGATCACCCGGACGTTCGAGCCTTCGGGGTTCTGTTCGATTGCCTGTTCCAGTTCGAGCGATTCGCCGACCTGGTCGATCTTGGTCTCCGCGGACGACGAGAAGTCGACCGCCGCGACCGTGACCGACTTCGAGAGGGCACCCGAACCGAGCACCTTGCCCGGGACGATGACCGTCTCGTCTTCCTGTGCGTATCGCTCGATCCGACCGAGATTGACCTCCGCGTGCGTGCGTCGGGGCTTCTCGAGTCGGGTTGCTACGTCGCTCCAGACGTCAGCGTCCTTCTCTCTGGACACCGACTTCAGCTTGGCGATGAGACTGCCGAGCCGTGGGTTTGTCTTACTCATGACTTTCCTCCTGCTAGTTTCGGTAGAAGTGGATGCAGGGAGCAGGATTTGAACCTGCGGACCCCTATGGGACAGCGCCCTGAACGCTGCGCCGTTGGCCAGACTTGGCTATCCCTGCTCGCACCCTTGCGGGTACACATCCCTTCTGTGCCCCCCTTCAAACCACTTTCGATTGTCGACCACGAAGCGGGGACGGGAGCGTCGTCGCTCCGCGTGCGAGACCAGGTGGTCTCGCCCCCGCGAGCGGCAGTCAGGGTGTGGTTGGAAGGGGTCATATTCTTACAACGATACCGCGTCTTCGAGCTCGAGCGCGCGCGACTCGATGGAGTCGGTTGCGCGGTTGACGAGCTCCTCGACCGTCATCGACCCGTCGGTCTCGACGTGGAACACGAACGCCTTCTCGACGTCGTGCACCGCGACTTCCTTACCCGGGAACTTCTGGGTGAGGTCGTTGTCGAATTCGGCCGTGTCGACGAGTTCGCCGTCGATCTCGACGACGCCTCGCACGATGTTCGGTTCGCTCTCCTCGAACTCGTCGGCGTCGCCGACGACCTCCACGCGCTGGAGGTGCCGGTAGCCGACCGAGACGCCGCCCTGATGCTTGGCGTGAGCCTTGCCGGTTTCGAGGACCGCGTCGGCTTCGAGTTCGAGACGCTGGCCGTCCTTCAGCTCGATGATGGGGACGTTCTGGTCCGCGGGCTGGACCATGTCGTCCGCGCTGACGAGATCGCCGGAGTACGCCGTCGCCGGCCCCGCCACGTCGATGGAGAGCGTGACGACGTCGTCCTCGTCGAACTCGGCCGGCGGGGTCGTGAGCGGCACGAGCCCCAGGCGGAGCGCGATCTGCTCGTCGAACATCACCGACGAGTTCTCGATGACGCGAACCTCGTCGATTGCGAGGGTGGGCACGTCTGCGATCATCGTCCGGCGGATGCCGTTCGCGAACGCGGGGGTGACCCCGCGAACGAGGAACAGCGCCTTCCGGTCGCCGCGTTCGACGAACTCGACCTCGTAGTCCTCGTCCATGGCTCAGAACCCGCCCTTGCCTTTCGGTGCTCGGGACCCGTCGTGCGGGATCGGCGTGACGTCCTCGATGCGGCCGATCTCGAAGTCCTCACGGGCGAGTGCGCGAATCGCTGCCTGCGCACCCGGACCGGGGGACTTCTGCAGGTTGCCACCGGGGCCGCGCACGCGAACGTGCAGGCCCTCGATGCCAGCCGCGCGGATCTCGTCCGCGATGGACTCGACCATCTGCATCGCCGCGTACGGCGAGGCCTCGTCACGGTTCTGCTTGACAGCAGTTCCGCCGGAGGACTTCGCGATGGTCTCCGCGCCGGTCAGGTCCGTGACCGTCATGACGGTGTTGTTGAACGATGCGTGTACGTGGGCGACGCCCCACTTGTCGTCTTCTTGTTCTGCCATGTTACTGACCCTCCGCACGCTCGGGGTGCAGGTCGTCCGCGAGCGGACTGTTCTCGTCGAACGCGATGCTGTCCTCCTCGGACACCTCGACCGTGTACGAGGGCACGCGAACGCGTGCGCCGTCGACGGTGATGTGTCCGTGGACGATGAACTGCCGCGCCTGGCTGGTCGTGTTGGCCAGCCCCTTGCGGTAGGCCACCGTCTGGAGGCGGCGTTCGAGGATGTCCGAGATCTCGAGCGACAGGACCTGGTCGAGCTGGTCCTCCTCGTCGAGGATGCCGATGCGCTTGAGTCGTGTGAGGAACTCGCCGCCTGCGGTGGCGACCTCGTCCTCGGACTGGGTCTGACCGAGCAGGTCACGGGCCTCGCGACGGTAGTCGCGCAGCTCGGACTGTGCTCGCCAGAGCTCCTCCTTGTTCTTCAGGCCGTAGCGCTCGACGAGGCTGTGTTCCTCGCTGATGCGCTCGCCCTGCCACGGGTGGTTCGGCGTCTCGTAGGACTTCGTGTTGCTACCGAGCGCCATTATTCGTCACCCTCCTCGGCGGCCTCCTCGGCCTCCTGCTCCCGGATCTCCTCGACGTTGACGCCGATGGTCCCCTCGGTACGACCGGTGGACTTCGTGCGCTGGCCGCGCACCTTCTGTCCCTTCTTGTGCCGGACGCCCTTGTAGGAGCTGATCATCTTCATCCGGTTGATGTCGTAGCGCCGCGACATCTGGAGCTCGTTGCCGACCTCGTGGGTGGTCTCGCCGGTGTAGAAGTCGTTCTGGCGGTTGGTGAGCCAGTCCGGAACTTCGTCGGCGTACTCCTCTACTTTCTCGACGACGGCGTCGATCGCGTCGTCGTCCAGACGGCCGAACGTGGCCGTCCGGTCGACGCCCGCCTTGTCGGCGATGATACGCGCCGTGCGTCGGCCGATGCCGTTCATCTCGATGAGCGAGCGTTCGACGGACTTCGTCCCATCGAGGTCTGTCTGCCCGATGCGGACGAAGTACTGAAGGTCTTCGTCGTCTTGCTCGTCCTGTGGTTCTTCTGCACTCATGTGTGGTGGTGTGCGAAGTGCCCGCTGCACTTCTGGTTGGATGGTCACACCGTGCCCAAAAGCCGGTGTGAAGTTCCGACGTCGTGGCTGGGATTCGAACCCAGGAGGCTTGACGCCACAGAGTTAGCAACCCTGCGCCTTGGGCCAGGCTTGGCTACCACGACTCGCGTGTGTTATCTCCGCCCTCTCGGACTCGGGACCGATGCCCCTACAGCGTAGTGCGTCTTCACCTTTTCCGGTACACTACTTAAGCCCAACGGAACGCCCCCGTGGTGAGGAACCGTCGCACGCGGGCGGTTCGTTCACTTTGAAACGTCTCGACTACGGCCTCGAAACCGTCGTTCGTTCGTGTTCCCCCTCCTCGGACGCCTGTACTTCTTCAGGGTAGTTCTCGTCGAAAGTGATGGTAAGACGGTACGAGTCGACCGATTCGTCGCCCTCACAACCGCTGTTTTCCGGTTCGACGCCGGTAGTACCGACAGCGACTGTCAATACCTTCGTCTCCTCATCGTACGTAATCGAGTCGAGTGCTGCTCGGCTGCAGTTCCCGGACCCGACACGGAGCGAGCCGAATACGAGAATTTCACCATCCCCTCGATTGAATCGGACTCTGGGAGGGTCTTCGAGGTCGGGAATTTCTTCGTCCGTGTTTCTACTCTCGTCGAGTACCGTGAATTCAGCGTGGACGTATGCGGGAGGACCCTGCGTAGAGGACGAGATATTCAGTGCGCCCAGGCAACCGGAGAACGCGACTGTTGCAGTAGTTGCCGCTTTCACGGCCGTTCGCCGGTTCATACCGACTCCACTGGGGCCGTGATATTAAATTATTATAAAAATAATGTTTTATTTGTATGCAAACCATTGCAGGGCACGAGGCGGTAGAGCGGGCCGGGAGGTTCAGTCGGTCGAGCCGTAGCCGTCCTCAACCCCGCCGTCGTACACGGGTTCCGGTCTGCTCCCGTCGGTGTCGGACACGGCGGGCGTGTCCAGATACTCGTCGTTGACCTCCCACTCGCCGTCGCCGTTCCGGACCATGTACTCGCCGTAGAACGGGACCCGGTTCGCGACGGTCTCGCGGAACGTCTCTCGAATCTCCGCTTTCGACATCTCGCCCATCGAGCGCAGGTCGTCGTTGCGGTTGAGACAGCCCTTCAGGTAGCCGTCGTGGGTGACCCGCACCCGGTGGCAGTTCGCACAGAACGTCGGGTTCTCGACGGGGTCGACGATCTCGACCATGCCGCCGGTCGTGCCGTCCACGTCAGCCTCCTCGGGCGCGTCCTCGTCTCGAATCCAGTAGCGCCGTCGGTCGTGCATCTCGCGGTGTTCGACCCGGTCTGCCCGCTCGCCCAGCCAGTCGTGGACGCGGTCGATGTCGATGGCCCACTCCGGTTTACCGACCAGCTCGGGCATGTACTCGATGAGCTGGAGCCGGAGCCCGTCGTTCTCCGCGACGTGGTCGACCATCTCGGGGACGTAGCCGGCGGTCTTCTCGAAGACCACCATGTTGAGCTTCACCGGCGCGAGCCCCGCGTCGAGGGCGGCTTCGACGCCTTCGAGCACTCGGTCGTACGCGCCGGACTGCGTGACCGCGGCGAACTGCTCGGGGTCCAGTGCGTCCTGCGAGACGTTCACCCGCGAGAGCCCGGCGTCGACGAGGGCCTCGGCCCGGCCGGGCAGGAACGTCCCGTTCGTCGTCATCGAGGCCTCCATCGAGTCGGGGGTGCGCCGGATGATCTCCTCCAGGTCCTGCCGGAGCATCGGCTCGCCGCCGGTGAACTTCACGCTGTCGACGTCGAACTCGGCCGCGACCTCCAGAAAGCGGACCACGTCGTCGGCGCTCATCTCGTGGTCCTGGGCAGCCATCGGGCCGCGCGTGTCGCCCAGCCCCTCGTTGTGGCAGTAGACGCAGTCGAAGTTGCACCGGTCGGTCAGCGAGACCCGCACCCCGGAGACCTCCCGACCGAACTCGTCTGCGAGCATGTGTCACACGATGGGCTCGAACGTGCTTAAATCCGCCGTCGAGACGCGGCGGGGCTGACCGCTATCGCGCCGGCGCGCCTGGTTACATGCCCGGAATCGTCTCCAGCTCGCCGGCCTGCACGCCCCAGAGGTCGGCGTAGGTGCCGTCCTCGGCGAGCAGTTCGTCGTGCGTACCGCGCTCCTCGACCCGCCCGTCCTCCAGCACGAGGATCTGGTCGGCGTCCTTCACCGTCGAGAGTCGGTGGGCGATGGCGACGACGGTCCGGTCCGAGACGAGTTCCTCGATGCTCTCCTGAATGCGGAGCTCGGTCTCCGTGTCCACGTCGGAGGTCGCCTCGTCGAGCAGCAGGATGTCGGGGTCCCGCAGCAGCACGCGGGCGATGCCGATGCGCTGGCGCTGCCCCCCGGAGAGTTTCACACCGCGCTCGCCGACCTCGGTGTCGTAGCCGTCCGAGAAGTCGGTGATGAACTCGTGGGCGTCGGCGGCCCTCGCGGCCTCGCGTATCTCCTCGTTGGTGGCGTCGAACTGCCCGTAGGCGATGTTGTCCCGGACGCTCCCGTAGAACAGGTAGGTGTCCTGGCTCACGTAGCCGACGCTGTCGCGCAGGCTCGCCGGCGTGACCTCCCTGATGTCCTGGCCGTCGACGCGGATCTGCCCGTCGTCGACGTCGTAGAGCCGGAGCAGGAGCTTCAGGACCGTCGACTTGCCGGCCCCGGTCGGCCCGACGAGCGCGAGCATCTCCCCGCCCGAGACGTCGAAGGAGACGTCCTCGAGGACGGTCTCGTCGTCCTCGTAGCCGAAGGTCACGTCGTCGTACTCGACGCGCCCGTTCCGGACCGAGAGCTCGGGGAGGTCCCCGTCGGCCCCGAGCGTCTTCGGCTCGTCCATCAGTCCGAAGATGCGCTCGGCGGAGGCGCGGGCGTTCTGGTAGAGGTTGACCAGCTCGCCGAACTGGCTCATCGGCCAGATGAACCGCTGACCGAGGTAGACGAACGCGACGAACGTCCCGACCGACAGCGACCCGCTCATGAACGGCGGGGCCTGGTTCGTCAGCACCCAGTGGCCGCCGACGGCGAAGGTGAGCACGAAGCCGACGCCGGCGGTCAGTCGGAGGCCGGGGAAGAACTTAACGCGCGTCGTGATGGCGTCCCAGTTCTTCTCGAAGTACTCGTTCGAGGCGTCGCTGACACGGTCGGCCTCGAAGTCCTCCGTGGTGCTGGCCTTGATGACCTCGATGCCGCCGAGGTTGTTCTCCAGCCGGGAGTTCAGCTGCCCGACCGTCGAGCGCACCTCGGAGTACATCGGCTGGATGATCTGGACGAACTTGTACGTGAAGTAGCCGATGAGCGGCACCGTCACCATCGTCAGGATGGCCAG
Source organism: Haloarchaeobius iranensis (assembly GCF_900103505.1). Classification (GTDB taxonomy): domain Archaea; phylum Halobacteriota; class Halobacteria; order Halobacteriales; family Natrialbaceae; genus Haloarchaeobius; species Haloarchaeobius iranensis. The sequence goes on along the minus strand of NZ_FNIA01000003.1, from coordinate 198,378 downwards.
CTGCCACTGGAGGTAGGCGAGCAGGACGGCGGTCACGCCGACGTTCACCACCAGCATCGTGGCGATGAACAGCCCGCCGTTGAGGAACTGCTCCAGCCGGTTCACGTCGTTGTTCAGGACGCTCATCAGCTCGCCGGTCTGCTTGTCGGCGAAGAACGCGTAGTCGAGCCGCTGCATGGCGTCGTAGCTGTCCGAGCGCACGTTGTGCTGGACCGACTGGGCGAACGAGTTCAGCCCCAGTCCCATCAGCCAGGTGAACACCGTCGAGCAGACGTACGTCAGCCCGACAGCCCCGACCGAGAACCAGAACCGCCCGGTCCGCGAGTCGGGAACGACCGTCTGTGGCACCAGCGGCAGCGAGTACTGCGGCTTCGTCTGGAGGAACACCGCGTCGATGGTCTCGGCGAGCACGTACGTCGGCAGCAGCGCCATCGTGTGCGCGGCCAGCCCCATGACGACGCCGCCGACGATTGCCAGCCAGTTCTCCCGGCCGTACTCGCGGAACAGCCGGACCATCGGGCGGTCCACCCGCTCCCGTTGCGCCTCGAACGCGTCGTCTTCGTCGTCGTGTGGTGTGTCCGTCATCGTGTCGTCGGTGGTGTCTCTGGTCGTCCGGGGCGTCGCGGTGTATCGGTCGTCGGTTCCGCCGTCGTGCTGTGCGTCGCGTCAGTCGTCGTCTCGTGCATCGGTTCCATCGTCGTGCCGTTCGCCGCGTCCGGCGTGGTGTCGTACATACTGTCGTTCCTCACGTCGAGTTCGCGTGATTCACCCGACCGAGCGTGGGGTCGGGCGTCGATGCTCTGGTGTGTGAAACAGTCGGGTAGTCGGTGCAGCGTGGGCGTGAGTAGCCGCAGTGCCGCGGCTACGGCCGAGGTGAGGCCGACCGCCCCACCCTACCGGGTGACCCGAAGAATCAGGCGTCGAAGACGGGGAGCTGGAGCATCGTTCTGACTCGTCCAAGCCGTCACCGCCTTGTACAAAAAAGTTGTTCGAGCCTTGATATCATACCACAATTGGTTTCCGGACACCAGACCCGCTGGCCGCGGGCGGCAGGCCTTTGTCGTGCGCCCGGCTACCGCGGGGCATGACCGACGGCGACGATGCGAGCGACGCGTTCGGCGCGCTCGGCAGCGAGACCCGGATGGCCGTCCTCCAGTCACTCGTCGAGGACGGCAGTCCGGTCGACCGGTCGTTCTCGGCGCTGTTCGACGCCAGCGACGAGGACACGTCGGCCGGCTTCGCCTACCACCTGCGCCAGCTCGACGGCACCTTCGTCCGGAAGCGCGAGGACGACCGCTACGAGCTGACCGACGCCGGCCTGCGTGTCGCCCGTGGCATCGCGGCCGGGGCGTACACCGACAGCGTCGATAGAGCGCCCGTCGCGCTCGACGACCCGTGTCCGTTCTGCGAGGCGGACTCCCTCGAAGCCCACGTCGCCGACAACGTCACCACGGTCGGCTGCACGGCCTGCGAGCGCGACCTGCTCGAACTGCCGTTCCCGCCAGCGGGCTACGCGACGCACGACGACGAGGCTCTCCCCGACGCCTTCGACCGCTACCACCGCCACCGCATCGGCGCGTTCGACGACGGCGTCTGTCCGACCTGCGGCGGGCGGGTGCGGACGCGGGTCGAGCCAGTCGGCGAGGACGACGCTGGCGGAGACGGTGGCGACGGAACGGGCGAAGGGGCCGTCGACAGACCGCAACCCGTCACCGCCCGCTACGCCTGCGAGGGCTGTGGCGACCGGCTGCGCTGTCCCGTGGCCCTCACCGTCCTCGACCACCCGGCCGTCGTCGCCTTCTACCACGACCACGACCGGGACGTGGCCGACCGCTCCGTCTGGAACGTCGGCGGCGAGTGGGCCGAGACGCTGCTCTCGACCGACCCCCTCGCGGTGCGCGTGACGACCCGGCTCGACGACGAGGAGCTGGCGCTGTACGTCGCTCGCGACGGCTCGGTCGTCGAGAGCCAGCGACGGGGCGTCGAGACAGCGACCCCGGAGGCCGGCGACGCGGAGGCGGCAGAGGCGGAGTCCGCCTGAGAAACGGCGTCAGGACGGCTGTTCCTGGACCCGGAGCGCGACCCGGCGCACCGCCGGCAGTGCAACCAGTGCGATGGCGAGTTCGAGGCCGCCCACGACCAGGAACGCAGTCAGGTAGTTCGCGGACTCGACGACGAGCCCGCCGACGAGAAAGCCCGTCAGGAAGCCGAGGCTCCCGAACACGTTGAACCCGCCCATGGCGGCCCCGCGCCCGTCCGCGGCGGCGATGTCGGTGACGAGCGCCATCGTCGCCGGCGCCATCAGCGCACCGCAGACCCCGGCCGCGACCATCGCGGCGGCCGCGAGGAGGTAGACCGGTGCGAGGCCGACCGCAACGATGGTCAGGCCGTAGACGACCGAGCCGCCGACGACCGGCAGGAACCGGCCGACTCTGTCGGAGAGCGAGCCGAAGGGGTACTGGAGCAGGGCGAACGGGAGGAAGAAACACGCGAGCGTCAGCCCCGCCATGGCGGCGCCGAGGTCGAACACGTCGCGGAAGTAGTAGACGCCGACGAGCGAGAAGAAGCCCGCCGTCGACCGGTCGATGAAGCCGAAGGCGTACGGCACTCCGAGCGACGGCCGGTCCCGGAGCCGGGCGAGGATGTCGCCGACACCGGGGCTCTTCGTCGGCGTGCGGTCGGGCACCGTGGCGGCGAGCAGCCCCGCCGAGAGGAGCACCGCCGCGCTCGCGTACAGCGGGGTCAACGCTCCGAGGGTGGAGAGCTGGCCGCCCACGACCGAGCCCAGCGCCGCGCCGAGGCCGATGGCGATACCGGCCGCACCCATGTTCCGGCCGTGCCCACCCGAGAGGTCCATCAGCATCGTGATGGCGAGCGAGAACGCGCCGATAGTCAGCGCACCGCCGGCGAGCCGGACAACGAGGACGACCGCCCAGCCGAGCCCGAGCGCGGGGAGCTGCGTCAGCAGGAGGTAGCAGGCGGCACCGCCGGCGGCGCCGCCGACGACCCAGGGGACGCGCTTCCCGGTCACGTCGCTCAGCGCGCCCCAGACGCCCGCGAACGTCACGAAGGCGGCGAACTCGGCGACGAGGAACCACATCCCCGCCTGGATACCCGCCGGTGCGCCGAGCGCGACGACGAGGTCGGAGAGGCCGGGGTAGAGGAACACCTGCGAGACGAGCACGCCCCAGACGACGAGGGCCAGCCGGAGCCGTGCGGAGCGTGCCGTCGATTCCATACCAGACAGTCGGGACCGGGGAGACAAAACGCATGCGCATTCCGCCGGTACCGACGCCGAGAACGGCCTACGAGGCCCCCCGGAAGTGGCCAGCGGCCACGTCCTCGTCCATCGACCGGAAGCCGTCCGCGTCCATCGTGGCGACGGCGGCCTCCCCGGGCGTCAGCTCGTCCGTCCCCGTCCGGAGCGCGTCGAGTGCGAGTGCGATGCCGTCGTCGGTTCCAAGGCCGTCGGTGAACTCTGTCTCGAGGTAGTCGCGGATCTCGTCGCTCCCGCTCCCGATGGCCGTCGCGCGCCACGCGGAGGGCGTCCCCGACGGGTCCGTCTCGTACAGTCTCGGCGCGCCGTCGACGACGCCGCCGACGAGCAGTCCGACGCCGAAGGGCCGCATCCCGCCGGTCTGGGTCGACTCCTGGACGACCTCCGCGATGGCCTTCGCCGTGGTCTCGACGCCGGGTGCCTCGCCGTAGCGGAGTCGCTCGGCCTGGGCGAACCGGCGGGCCTCGTCGACGAGCCGCCGCGCGTCGGCGACGTGGCCCGCGCTCGCGATGCCGAGGCGGCCGTCCACGTCGTGTATCTTCTCGACGCTGTCGCGTTCGAGCAGGGGCGACCGGGTGCTGGTGTCCGAGGCGAAGACGACGCTGTCCTCGGTGGTGACGCCGACGGTCGCGCTCCCCTTGCGGACGGCCTCGCGGGCGTACTCGACCTGGTAGAGCCGGCCGTCCGGCGAGAAAATGCTGGTGCCGCGGTCGTAGCTCCGCCGGTCGTCGCCGTCCTGCATCTACATCACCTCCGCCGCGTCGACGGTCTCGTCGAGTTCGACACCCTCGCTGGTGACGGTGCCGACCGTGACGCCGTTGCCGCTGGCCACGTCGCGCTCGCTGGCCGCGGCGACCGCGTTGGCGGCCAGTTCGCGGGCTTCGGCGAGGTTCTCGACGCCTTCGGCGCGACCTTCGAGCGTGCCGTAGGCGACCTGCATCCCGCTGCCGCCGGCGGCGTAGTCGGTCTCCATGACGCTGCCGCCGCCGTCGAGTTCGTACACCGCGGGACCGGTCTCGTCCACGCCCGCGAGCACGACCTGCGCGGGGATACCGCGGACGAGGGTCCCCGCGACGTTCGCCAAGGCCTCGGTGGAGAGCCGCTCGCCACGGCGGGCCTCGTACAGGTTCGCCTCCGCGCGGAGAGTGTCGGTGAAGGACTGGAGCGGGCCGACGGCGCCGGAGAGCGCGAGCGCGGCGCTCTCGGTGACCCGTTCGACCTTCGTCACGTCCTTGTTGGCGACGAACTGGCCACCGAGGCTCGCCCGGCGGTCGGCGGCGACGACGACCGCGTCGGGAGCCGTCAGCGCGACGATGGTCGTGCCGGTCTCGACGACCGGCCCGTCGGTCTCGGTGTGTGACACCTCGAACTCGGTGCGCTTTGCCGTCCGGATACCTGGGTCGGGCATGGGAGATGCCAGGGCTCGGCGGTGGAAAAATGTTAGCTAAAGAATATTTTAGTCGGTCGGCCGCCCGTCCTCGGAGGCTCCCGCCTTCGAAGCCCTTACCATCCGTTCGCCCGGAGTAGGACACATGGACGAAGACGCCGTCCTCGACCGTCTCGGCACCGTCGAGGACCCCGACCTCGGTGACGACATCGTCTCGCTCGGCCTGGTGAACGACGTGTCCGTCGACGGCGACACCGTCGCCATCTCGCTCGCCCTCGGTGCGCCGTACTCGCCGAACGAGACCGCCATCGCCGACGCGGTGCGCGAGGCGTTCGCCGATACGGACGTCGAACTCGACCTCTCGGCGCGCATCGTCGACGACCTCTCGGCCGGGGACGAGGTGTTCCCCAACGTCGAGAACGTCATCGCCGTCGCCTCGGGCAAGGGTGGGGTCGGCAAGTCGACGATGGCCGTGAACATCGCGGCCGGACTGGCCGACATGGGCGCGAGCGTCGGCCTCTTCGACGCCGACGTGTACGGGCCGAACGTGCCCCGGATGGTCGACGCCGACGAGCCGCCGGGCGCGACCGAGGACGAGCAGCTCGTCCCGCCCGAGCAGTTCGGGATGAAACTGATGTCGATGGCCTTCCTCGTCGGCGAGGACGACCCCGTCATCTGGCGCGGCCCGATGGTCCACAAGGTCCTCACCCAGCTCTGGGAGGACGTGGAGTGGGGCCACCTCGACTACATGGTCATCGACCTCCCGCCAGGCACCGGCGACACGCAGCTCACCCTGCTCCAGACAGTGCCCGTCACCGGCTCCGTCATCGTCACGACGCCCCAGGAGGTCGCGCTCGACGACGCCCGCAAGGGCCTGGAGATGTTCGGCAAGCACGACACCGTCGTCCTCGGCATCGCGGAGAACATGGGGACGTTCAGGTGCCCCGACTGCGGCGGCGAGCACGCCATCTTCGGCGAGGGCGGCGGCGAGCGCTTCGCCGACGTGCACGACATGCCGTTCCTCGGGTCGGTCCCGCTGGACCCCGCCGTCCGGACCGGTGGCGACGAAGGCCGGCCGGTCGTGCTCGACGAGGACAGCGACACCGGCGGGGCGTTCCGGGGGATTACGGAGAACGTCGCGAACAACATCGGCTTCGTCCGGCGACAGAAGCAGGCGAACACCCGGTGACGAACGATGAGCGAGGACAGCACCCCGGCCGACGGCACCGACCCGCTGCCGGACCCGGACCCGGAGACCGTCGCGCTCCTCCGTGACGTCGCCGAGGAGATCCGCGCCGACAGCTCCGAGTCCGAACAGCTCGCGAACATCCTCTACCGCACCAGCGACATCTACGACCCCGACGAGGAGACGACGCCCGAGGACGTCGTGAAGAACGTGAAGTTCATCCTGGAAGTGAAGGAACGCGGCGGTCTCGGCCGGTAACTCCAGACGACTTTTGTCCGTGCCGGCCCAGGCTCCCGACGTGGACGCCAACCAGGACGACCTCGCGAACCCGTTCGGCATGGACGAGGACTGCACCAACTGCGACCTCTGCGAGCGGCGCGAACGGGTCGTCCACGGCTACGGCGACGTGGGGGCGGACTTCCTGTTCGTCGGCGAGGGGCCGGACGCCAACGCCGAGGCCGCCGGCGTGCCGTTCGGCCGCGACGAGGCGTTCGGGCGGGTGCTGCAGCGCCTCGGCCTCCGGCGCGTCGACGACGACCCCGACGAGCCCGAGCTCGCGAACGTGTTCCTCACCTTCCTGACCCGGTGTCACCACGCCGACCGTGCGGCCACCGACGACGAGGTCGGCACCTGCGAGCCGTACCTCAACGCCGAGATACGGATGATAAACCCCGAGATCATCGTCCCCGTTGGCGAGCGGGCGCTCGCGGAGATCGGCACGGAGTACACGACGACCCCCGCCGCCGAGCTCGACCTGTACGCCCAGCACGGTGAGGCCATCCGGGGGCGCGGTTTCGAGCTCGTACCGATGATTCCGCCACAGGAGGCGACCGACGAGCAGGTCCAGACGTTCGTCGAACGGTTCGCGGCGCTCATGGCGTCGGACTACCGGCAGACGAAGGGGCGACGAGAACGCTGAGCGGACGCCTGGCTACCAGTACTGCCGCGACAGCCAGCGGCGCGACCGCCCACCCACGGCGAGCAGCCCGACGACGACGAGGACCACCAGCGCGAGCGTCGCCGCGGCTGGCGCGACCGACACCGATTCGGGCGGTGCAGCGAGGCCCGTCCCGAGGAGGACGACCGAGGTAACCGCCGAGAGGACGATGCCGAACGGAACGAGGAACCCGAGCGCCTTCAGCCAGTTCATACCGACATACGCGGTCTGACCCGACTTAATTCCCACCCATCGCGCAGGAACGGCGGCTTGAAGGCCCCGCGGCCGACAGGTTCGGATATGACACTCGTGGTCGTCCTCGCCGAGCCCCCGCGCGAGGGACTCGTCCTGCCCCGACTCGCTGACACCTCGCCGCTGTCACACGCCGAGGCGGCGGACTGCTACGCGGCGATGCTCGCCGATGCCGTCTTCGCCGCCGACAACTCCGGCGGTGACGTGCTGGTGAACTACCGCAGCGACGACGACCTCCCCGACGAGTTCGTCGACGCCGACGAGTCCGCCGAAGACGCCGTCCGTGCCGTCGTCGACCGCGCCGCGGCGGACCCATCGGACGTGCGCTTCGAGGTGCAGGTCGGGTCGACCCGCGACGGCCGCGTCGGCAACACCGTCACCCACCTGCTGCGGAACGAGGGAGAGAACTCGGTGCTGACCCTCGACGGCAACGCACCCCTGGTCGGCCGGAAGGACATCGACAGCGCGGCGATGAAGCTCCGGACTTCGGACGTCGTCGTCGGACCCGCCACCGACGGCCGGGTCTGGACAGCGGCCTTCTGCGAGGCCATCGACTTCGACGGCGCGTTCACCGGCCCCACGGTCGAGACCCTCGTCGACCGCGCGACCGACGCCGACCTCGACGTGGACTTCCTCCCGAGCTATCGGACCGTCGAGACCGGCTCCGACCTCGCCGACGTGGTCGCGCTCGTCCGGGCCCGCGCGAAGGCCGGCCGCATCGTCCCCAAGTTCACCACCGAGTTCGTCCGGGACCACGGGCTCCACGTCGTCGACGGCGAGGACGGACCGGAACTCGTCCGCGACTGACCTACTTCTGGCCCCAGAAGCCGTCGCCCTTCCGGACGACGATGTCGTCGGTCACCCGAACCTGACACGCGAGCCGCAGCCCGGATTCGGACGAGTGCGGGGGGAAGTTCAGCCGCGCTCGCTCGCGGCGGGCGGGCTCGGACGGCTCGACCGCGCCCTCGATTGCCACCGCGCAGGTCCCGCAGGTCCCCAGACCGTGACAGGAGACCGCGGTCGGCCCGTTGTGTGGCGACAGCCCCGCGTCGAGCAGCACGTCGCGGAGCCGTGCGCCCGACTCGCACTCCACGGTCTCGCCATGGAACTCGACTGTCGGCATACCCGTCGGTTGGGGCCGGAGAAAGTTGGGTGCTCGGGCGATGGGGGGGGGCGCGCAACCGACAACTCTTAGGAGCCGAACGCAGAATCACCGCACGAGGTGGGGTGGCAGAGCGGCCTATTGCGCCTGCCTTGAAAGCAGGTGGCGTCATGCCTCCTGGGTTCGAATCCCAGCCCCACCGCTTCTGCTCCGAACGACCGTGAGGAGCGAAGCGGCTGCAGCTGGCTCCGACCCCGACGAGTCCAGGCCCGCGAACCGGGGAGGAACGGTTCGGCTCGGTCGGGTTCCCGGTCCCACCGCTTCGCTCGACGGAGTCAGGACCCACGCCGCCACGGCGCTCACCGCCGACCAACCAGGCATCTGATTCATCCGTCTCCCCAGCGTACGTGGTAGTATGAACAGACTCACGAAGACGGCGCTCGCGGGCGGCGCGCTGGCACTCGGGGCCTGGGTCGCCTGGGGCAGCTACTCGTCGCGGTCGGCCGAGGAGGTGCCGTACGAACGGGTCCGTGAGATAGACGGCGTCGAGCTACGGCGGTACCCGCGGACCGTGCTCGTCGAGACGACGGCGTCGGACCAGCGGACGGCGTTCCGACGGCTCTTCCGGTACATCTCCGGCGAGAACGAGCGGCAGGACGAGGTCTCGATGACTGCACCGGTCCGCTCGGACGGGAGCGACGGCGAGTCCGTGTCGATGACCGCGCCGGTGCGGTCGGACGACGCCGACGGGAGCGGGACGCGGATGGCGTTCTACCTGCCCGCGGAGTACGGGCCGGAGTCCGCCCCGGTACCGACGGAGTCGACGGTCCGGCTGGTCGTGGAGCCGCCGAAGACGGTCGCAGTCGTCGGGTTCTCGTGGTACGCGCCGGGCTGGCGGGTCGAGCGGCTGGAGGCGCAGTTGCTCTCGACGCTCGACGGCGCGGGCATCGAGCCCACGGCCGAGCCGTCCCTGCTGCGGTACGACGACCCGTGGACGCCGCCGTTCATGCGCCGGAACGAGGTCGCCGTCGAGGTCGCCGGGGCTGACTGACCCGGGCGGCGGACTGCTGCCCGGCACCGTAACCAAAGATTTACGCGCCCAACCAAACACAGCCCTGATATGTCAGAGCGAGTCGCGGACGCCATCGTCCGCCGCGAGCTGCTCCTCTCGCTGGTCTACGTCGCCGTCGCGGGAAGCGTCTCGACCATCGGCTGGAGTCCCCGTGGACTGGCCATCGGCACCGTGGTCGCGGCCGTCTCGTTCCTCCTGGTGGCGGCGTCGGACCGGAGCGAGGCCGGCAAGTGGGCGCTCGTCGGCATCGGAACCCTCGCCATCGTCGCGCTCGCGGTGTCGACGGTGACGAACTCGGTTCCGGTTGGAGCGATCGCCCCGTCTATGCTCGGGATGGCGGTCGGCTTCGGGCTGAACCGGGTGCTGTTCGGCGTCCTGTCGCCGGTCCCTGAGCCACGTCGACGGCGAGAGGCGGCCGACTGACGACCGCTTGCCGCCGACCCACGGACTTTTGCTTACCGCCGTCGACATCTCGGGTATGGAATCCGAGAGGACTCACCCGGCGGTCCGGCGGACGAAGCGGGTCGCGTGGCTGCTCGACGAGGCCATCCGCATCCCGGGCACGGACCGGCGTGTCGGGCTCGACCCCGTCCTCGGTCTGCTGCCGTTCATCGGCGACTTCGTGACGGCCCTCTTCTCGCTGTACATCGTGCTCGAGGCCGTCGTCGCGGGCGTGAAGAAGCGGACCGTCGTCCGGATGCTGGTCAACATCGGCCTCGACGTCGCGCTGGGGAGCGTCCCCGTCGTCGGCGACATCTTCGACGCGACGTGGAAGGCGAACGTGAAGAACCGGAAGCTGCTGGAGGAATCGCTGGCGGCCTGATGCTCGCGGCGCTGGCGCTACGGAAAACGGTTTCCGTCTCACCCGACTCGGTCGGCGTATGTCCTACTGGGTGGTCCAGTCGTTCGCGGTCGAGAACCCCCGGGAGCGGCTCCAGACGCTCCGGAGCCGGCTCACGCTCGCGGACGACTTCGCGAACGTCGTCGACACCGGGCCAGCGGACCCGGGAGACCGAGTGCCCGACGTTCAGTACGAGGTCATCGCGCTGACCACGAGCAGACTGCGACAGCCGGACATGGCCTCCGCGTACGCCATCAAGAGTGACGACGAGACGCTGTTCGGACCGTTCATGCAGGCGGTGCTGGAGCCGGGCGAGTCCGGCTGCGTCCTGGGGGTGAACGACACCTCGGACGCCGGGAGCGGCCACGTCTACCGGAAGGGTGCGGACGGCGAGGTCACCATCGTCGATCGCGTCTCAGACGACGGGGACGCGCGGGGCGAGGCGGCCGCGAGCGAGTGTGCCCGGCAGTACGGCTTCCGGCCGTTCACCGAGCCGCAGTCCTCGCTCGAACACCTGGCACGCGAGCACGACGACCCCATCGTCAGGTACCGTGAGCTGACGACCATCGAGGCGGTCCTGGCGGACGAGTTGCGGTGCGAGGACTGCGGCTCGACGGCGGTGAGCGAGGACCGCGACCGGAACCTCGACCGGGTGTACGAGGCGCAGTACCGCTGCGAGGACTGCGACGAGGTGTTCCGGGCCTACCACCTCCACGAGCTCCCGTCGCCGCGCGAGGACTGCCAGCACTGCGGCGGCTCGTTCGAGGAGCGCGACGTGCAGTACCCCGCACTCGGGTCGACGGCGTTCGAGTGCGACGGCTGCGGCTTCGTCACCTTCGATACGCTGTCACTCCCCGACGCCGACCTGGCACCGGACGGCACCCGTTCGGACCCCATCGCCCCGGACGCCGCTGCCTACCGTTCGGAACACGGGCTGGAGTAGTCGAGAGCGGAGGAGCGCAGCAGCGGCGGTCGATTCACGGCTCCGGGGACTACTCCCAGGTCGTGTCGACGGTGAGCGCACGCTCGAGCAGCTCGTCCTCGTAGGCCTCGCCGGTCTGGTCGGGGTGGCGCTCGTCGATGGTCCGGACCGTCTCGACGGTGTTGACGAAGTTCTTGAACGTCGCCTCGTCGACCATCTGTCCCTCGACGGTGACCGCGCCGGTACCACCGGATTTTGCCTCCTGGAACGCCTCTATCTTGCGGACGTCGCGGGCCAGCTCGTCGCTCGTGGGCATGTGGATGCGGTTCGCCTGGATCGTCTGTTTGGGGTAGAGCGACCACGAGCCGTCGAGGCCGACGCGGGCCTCGCGCTCGACGTGGTCGGCGTAGCCGTCCCCGTTGTAGAAGGTGACGCCGGCCCGCTCGGTGAACAGCCGGTCGTAGGGGCCGCCGATGGCGACGAGGTCGTTCGCGCTGGCCTCGTTCGAGAGGTCCTCGAGCAGGCCCCCCCACTCCGGTCGTTCGCCGTCGAGTTCGCGGCCGCCGAGTTCGGCGGTGTAGTCGACCGGACCGAACACGAGTGCGTCGAGCCGGGAGTTCGAACCGAACAGCGATATCTCGCGGAGGTCGGACTTCGCGGCGGCCGTCTCGACGATGACCGCCATCCCAATGGCGTCGTCGGCGAAGCCGAACTCGCGCTCTGCGTCCGCGACGACGCCTGCGGCATCCTTCACGTCCGCCAGCCGGCCGACCTTCGGGACGACGACGCCGTCGATGTGCTCGCCGACCTCCTCGACCAGCGTGCGGATCTCCTCGCGCCCCTGCTCCCGTGCGCCCTCGTCGTCGTAGGCCCACTGCACGCGGGGCCAGATCTCGCCGGGGAACGCGTCGGCGTGCTCGGGCAATCGGTCGACGACGTTCTCCAGCGCCTCGGCCTTCATGTCGGGTGCGGTGCCGTCCTCCAGGTCGGGGACGAGCCAGTCCGGGCAGGCGAACCCCTCGCTGTCGAGGGCGCTGTCGAGGTACTTCGCCGTGTTGTCCCGCGGGACGGCGGCCGGTGCGGTCTGGAAGGTGCGTGCGATGTCTGTCATTGCTGGATGAGCGCGCGACGGGTGCCCGAGTAGACGGGTGCGTCGTGCTGGTTGAACGCGATGTGCTCGAAGGTGACGGTGCCGGCGTGGTCGTGGGTCGCCTCGGCGTCGAGCACCCGGGTGAAGCCGTAGACGGTGTCCCCGGGCGTGACGAACGTGTGGAAGCGCTCGTCGTCGCAGCCGAGTTCGCGGTACGTGGCCTCGTCCGAGCGGGCGTGGCCGAGCGCGACCGACCGAGTCACGTCGCCGTAGGCCACGATGTCGCCCGAGGGCGAGTCGGCCATCACGTCCACGTTGTGGTGCTGCTTGGCCGTGTTGAGCGTCATCAGCGGGAGCGTCGCGACCAGCACGTCGTCCATCGTCCGCCCGCGCTCGTGCCGGTAGGCGACCGCGGCGTCGCGGTCCTCGGCCTCGTCGAGCGCCGCGGCGAAGTCACCGAAGCGGTCGCCGTCGGGCGTGACGAACTCCTCCGGCGGCGCATCGTCCGCGTCACCGTCCGTGGCGTCGGTGTCGCCGCCATCGGCCGCAGTTGCGGACTCGCCGCCGTCGGTGGCGACGGGCTCGCGCCGCGGTATCATGTTCGTCCGCTCGTAGCTGACCAGGGGATCGCCGGTCTCGGCGTCGACGCCCTCCGTCTCCCAGGTGACGATGCCGTACTCGGGGCGCGAGGAGGAGGTCGCGGTCGACTCCACCGTCGACGAGACCCGAACCTCGGTCCCCGGCGTCACCGTCTGGTCGTGGTACCGGACGTTCGTCCGGCCGAGGAAGTAGCCGCCCTTCTCGGAGAGGTCCTCCACGGTCGGCCCCATCACGGCCGCGAGCAGGTAGTCCGGGTGGACCGGCGGCTCCTCGAAACCGGCTTCGCGGGCCGCGTCGGTCCGCCAGTACATCGGGTCGTGGTTGAGGGTCTGGCTCGCCCACAGCTCGTTGGCGTAGTTCGAGAGCGTGAGCCCGGGGGCGTGCGCTATCGTCTGGCCCTCTGTGAAGTCCTCGAAGCAGTTGCCCTTCTCTCGGGTCTCTGTCCTGTCCAGTATCGTCGTGAACGTCTCCGTGTCTGTGTAGTCCATGTGTCGTCGGTCGTCGGATAGTCCGCAGTCAGATCAGTCGTCGGCCGTCGCCTCCGGCGTCGGTCGCATCCGGGCGAGTGAACGTCGCATCTCGTTGGTCACGACCATGAAGCCCTCGTCGAAGCCCATGCCGGGCTTGGCGAGGGTCTGGGCCGCGTCGGTCGCGAGCGCGACGTGCGCACAGGTTCGCGCGGACGTGACCGTCTCGTTGCAGGTGCCGCCGAGGTACGCCCGGGTGTCGGTCCCCTCGCAGTAGCGCACGGCCTCGGCGGAGCGCTGGATGCCGCCGAGGTCGGGCGTCTTCACCTGCACGAGGTCGGCCGCGCCGGCGTCGACGAACGCCCGAACGTCGGCGAACGTGTTGCACCACTCGTCGGCGACGATGTCGACATCGACGCCGGCCGACGCGAGCCCGTCGCGCAGTTCGGCCATGTCGTTGATCTGCTCCTCGCGGCCGCCGGCGTCCATCGGCCCCTCGACCTGCACGTCGAACGGGTCGGCGGCCTCGGCGAGCGTCGCGAAGTAGTCGGTCACGGCGGCGCGGTCGTACGGCGCGCCGAGCACGTCGCCGAGCACCCCGTAGACGTCGACGTGGATGGTCGGCTCGTAGCCGTCGGGGCCGAGTTCGACCGCCCGGGTGGCGAGCCAGTCGACGTACTCGCGCAGGGCCTCGCCGTCCTCACCGAGCTTCTCGACGCTGTTGAACAGCCCGTGCGGGAGGACGGGGACGCCCTTTATCATCATCTTCTCGGCGTTGCCGTAGCGGTCGTCGCCGGACTGGCCGAACACCGGAACCGGCTCCGTCGCGGGTGTCGTCCCGAGCGCGTCGGCGAGTGTCTCGGTCATCGTCCGGCGTTCGGCGAGCGCTGCCGCGTCCAGCAGCGCCTGCGAGACGCCGTACCGGACCGCGGTGTGGAGCTGGCCCGCGTCGTCGCCAGTGGCTCCTGTCGTGCCGCAGTCGTCCGTCGGACGCTCGGCGGGCAGCTCCTCGACGATGGAGGCGTTCTCCGCGAACGCGGCCGCGTCGCGCCCCCGGAGCGCCGCGGCGACCGTACCCTCGACGACCGGGCGGTACGCCTCGGCGCGGAAGAGCGGGTCGCGCCCGCCGGCACCGGAGTACTGGACCGCACAGCAGTCGCCCGTCGCGACGCTACCGTCTTCGAGCTCCAGTTCGACGGTGAGCGCCTCGCCGGCCTCGCGGATGTCGTCGAAGCCGGGCGTGACCGGCTCGCCGTCGTAGGCGAAGCCGTCCTGGGTCGCGCCGTCCTTGATGGCGCGCTGGTCGTCGAAGAAGAAGCCCGAGACCGTCGGGACGGCCCGGACCGCCTCAATCCGCACGGGTCTCACCTCCGTCGCGGCCCCCGCCCGTGTCGCTCGTCGGTCGCCCGATGAGCTTGCCGTCGCTGATGGCGTCGACGTCGTCGGCGACCATCCGGAAGGACTGCTTTCGCCCCTCCGTCTCGGCCCGGTCGGCGAGTCGGGCCCGGTGGATCTCCTTGATGTCGTCGTCCATCGCCAGCTCGCCCCACTCGAAGATGCGGACCCGGCCGTCGTCGTCGCGGGCCGGGAGCACCGCGCCCTCGGCCGCGTCGCTCGGGGCGAACGGGACGTCGAGGGCCCCGGACTCGAACGCCTCGATGGTGCCCTGCGCGACGTCGCCGTCGCCGTGGGCCTCGATGGCGTCCATGAGACAGCGGGTCTCGCGCTCGATGAGCGCCTGCTCCTCGTCGACGCCGTCGAGGACGATGTCCTGCTCGACGACCATGTCGATGAGCTGGCGCGTGGTGCGGAGACCGGCCGCGTTGGCCTCCTTCGTCGGGACGCCCTGGAACTCCTGTGGGGACTTCGTGATGACCTTGTCCGGGCGTGCGATGGCGGCGGTGGTGCCGCCGAGGCCGATGACGCCGTTGGCGCGGGCCTCGTCCGGCGGGAAGCCGCCCATCCACTCGTGGAAGACGGTCGTGACGCAGACCTCGTCGCGGAGGTACTCGTTGCCGAGCTTGCGAAGCGCGCGCAGCGCGGCGACGTCCTGCACGACGTTGCCGACCTGCCCGTAGCCGAGCGTGAGGCTGCGGACGCCCTGTGTCGCCGCGAGCTTGCCCTCGACGAGCATGATGGCGATAGCGATGCTCGGGGGGACCAGCGTCCCGGTGAGCGGGCCGAACGGCTCGCGGTTGATGGTGACGCCGCGTTCCGTGTACGCGCCGGCGAGGCGGTCGACGTACTGCCAGTGCTCGATGGTCTGGGCGAGGCTCCCCTCCTTGGTGTAGGGGATGTTGTACGAGATGGGACCGCCCTCGAAGCTCTGGAAGCCGCCGGCGAACGTGACGGCGGCCAGCAGTCGCGCGTCGGGTGTCCCGTGACGGACCTCGATGGGCGCGTCGACGCGGTCGACGAGCTCGCGACAGCCCTCGACGCCGTGGTTGACGGCGGGGAAGCCGTTCAGGGTCGCGTCGCCGGACTCGCGGGCGTTCTCCAGGCCCTCCTGGGCCTTGCCGTACTCGTTGTCGCGCGTGTACGAGTCGATGGTCGTCGGGAGCAGGTCGGCCGCCCCCTCACCGTGGAGGTGTTCGAGCAGGCTGACCTGGTCGTCGAGACACGGCACGCCGGCGCGTGGCTGGAGCAGCGGTCGGTCCGCCGACTCCAGCACGTCCGCGAACTGCTTGTGCGCGGGCAGCGACTCGTGGTAGGCGATGGCCTCCTCGAAGTCGACCGCCGAACCGGTCGGCCAGTCGTCGCGGATACGTTCGTCGATGCGTTGCAACTCGTCGGCGGTGAGGCGTTCGTCGCGTATCATCAGGCCTGAACCCGATCCGTCTCGGCCTCCCGGGTGGAGATCCCCAGGTCCCGTTCGAGGGACCGGATGACCTCTTCCGGTGCTGTCTCCGAGTCGAAGACCTTGTCGAAGCCGAGCTTCCGGAACGTGGTCCGGGTCTGCTCGAAGTCGTCCTGACCGACCGCGAGGTTGCCACCGATGTAGGTGGTGACGTCGACCTCCTCGCGGGCCAGGAGCTCGTGGAACCCCTGACAGTCCTGCTCGGCGTGCCCGTACAGCGAAGAGACGAGTACAGCGTCGGCGTCGTGCTCGCTCGCGGCTGCTGCGAACTCCTCCTGGGAGGTCTGGACGCCGAGGTTCTCGACATCGAAGCCCGCTGCGGAGAGGGCCTGGTCGAGGATCGTGATTCCGACGACGTGTGCGTCGGAGCCGATGACACCGAGGATGACTGTCGTGGGCATGCAGTACTCGCCAAGTTGCATGAACAATCCTTAAAGTTAATGGTTTTTCATGATAATACACCTTAAACAGCCTAAACTACCCCAATGTGAAACAACCACAATGTAATGATTTATCCGGAAGGTTTTAGCGCGGGGACCGGTTCGTCCACGCCATGGGAGCGCTCGAAGACGTCACCGTCGTCGACCTCACGCAGGTCCTCGCAGGCCCGTACTGTACGATGCTGCTCGCGGACATGGGCGCGGACGTAGTGAAGGTCGAACGGCCGGGGGGCGACCTCATCCGGCCGAACCCACCCTTCGCCGAGGACGCCGACGAGGAACCCTACGGCGGCTACTTCCAGTCGGTCAACCGTGGCAAGCGCTCGATAGAGCTGGACCTCGGTGACGACCGCGACCGCGAGGACTTCCTCTCGCTCGTCGAGAAAGCGGACGTGGTCGTCGAGAACTACCGCGCGGGGACGATGGAGCGGTTCGACCTCGGCTACGAGACCCTGCGTGAGCACAACCCCGAGCTCGTCTACTCCTCCATCCGCGGCTTCGGCGACCCGCGCACCGGCGAGACCCACCGCCAGGGCCAGCCGAGCTTCGACCTCATCGCGCAGGCGCTCGGCGGCGTCATGGAGATAACCGGCGAGGAGGACGGCCCACCGACGAAGGTCGGCCCCGGCATCGGCGACCTGTTCACCGCCGTCCTCAACGCCGTCGGCATCCTCGGTGCGCTGCACCACCGCGACCGCACCGGCGAGGGCCAGTACGTCGACACCGCGATGTACGACGCCATGGTGTCGATGTGCGAGCGCACCGTCTACTACTACTCCTACACCGACGAGGTGCTCACCCGGCAGGGGAACTCGCACCCGACGCTGTTCCCGTACAACTCCTTCGAGACGAGCGACGGACACGTCGTGGTCGCGGCCTTCTCCGACGGCCACTGGCGGGCCCTCTGTGAGACGATGGACCGCCCCGACCTGGTGGCGGACTACCCGGACGCCGGCTCGCGGTTGCGCAACCGCGACGCGCTGCGCGAGGAGATCGCGGACTGGACCCGAGAGCACACCGAGCAGGTGGTCGTCGACGCACTGGCGGGCGAGGTCCCGGTCGCGCCCGTGCAGGACACCGCGGACGTCTTCGACGACCCGCACGTCCACGAGCGCGAGATGCTCGCCGACGTGGAACAGCCCGGGGCGGACCGCGACGTCACCGTCGCCGGCTGCCCCATCAAGTTCTCCGAGACGCCGACCGGCCCGCAGGCGCGCGCACCCCTGCTCGACGAACACCGCGAGGAACTCCTCGGCGAGCGGAGCGACGAGGGCGCAGAGCGCGCTGCCGGCGACGACTGACCGCGCCGCTTCCGCCGTTAAACGTTCGTGCGAGCGAAGCGAGCGCGATTCACCGGGCGCGAACGCAGTGAGCACCCGGCCTTTTTCACCCATGTTTTTCGAGGAGCGGTGCGCCGAAGGCGCACCCGACGAAGAAAAAGATGGTTTCACAAACCCTTTTGAGGGTACCGTTCTCAGAGAGCGTATGAGCAACCAGTGGCCCCACGACCCTGACGGTGAGCAGGGCAGCGAGGGGATGCGCAAGTACGGGATGGCGGTCCTCGCGAAGAAGCTGGACGAGGACGAGGGATTCCCGCTGAAGGCGTCGGAGTTCGTCGAGGAGCACGGCGACGAGCCCGTCCGTCTGAACTCGAAGCGCGTCGTCAGCGTCGCGGACATCTTCGAGCACGTCACGGAGGGCGAGTTCGAGGACATCGTCGCGTTCCACAAGGCCGTCGGCAACGCGATGCGTGCGGGTGGCTTCTGGGAGTTCCACCCGAAGGCCGGCGAATCGAACGTCAAGCACGCCTGAGTTCTCGCGGCTTCCGTCTCGGTCACCGTCGTTCGCGAGCGGCCGCTCAGTCCTCGTCGCTCGGTTCGACCGACATCGCGTGCTCCGTTGCGAGTGGCTCCGACCCGTCGGCGGTGGGGAACTCGAAGCGCGCGCCGCCGTGCTCGCTCTCCGTCACCGTGGCCGTCCAGTCGTGCGCTGTCGCCACCTGGTGGACGATGGCGAGGCCGAACCCGGTGCCCTCGTCGGTCGTCGTGTAGCCGGAGTCGAACACCTCGTCGCGGGCCGCTTCGGGGATTCCCGGGCCGTCGTCCGCGACGTAGAATCCGGCGCGGTCGTCGAGCGGCCCGACACGGACGGTCGCGTCCGGGCGGCCGTGGTCGACGGCGTTCCGGAACAGGTTCACGAAGAGGTCAACGAGCCGGTCGCGGTCCGCACGCAGCCGCACGTCACCGGTGGTTTCGAGCCGTGCGTTCGGGAGGTGGACCGACGACCACGCCTGGCCCGCGGTGGCCGTGAGCGACAGCTCGTCCGGTTCCTGGACGACCGAGCCGGACCGCGCCAGCGAGAGCAGGTTCTCGATGAGGTCGCGCATCCGCCCGTGCGCCCGCTCGACCTCGTCGAGGTCGTCGAGGTCCTCGTCCGGGCCGATGCGGTCGGTCGCCAGCTGGAGGTGCCCCTCGGCGATGTTCAACGGGTTGCGGAGGTCGTGACTGACGATGCTCGCGAACTCGTCGAGGCGCTCGTTCTGCCGGGCGAGCTCTCGTTTGCGCTCCTTGGTCGGGGTGATGTCCGCGTAGAAGCCGTACACCTCGTCGGACTCCGACGCCGTCAGGTCGACCGGGACGACGTGGACGAGGAAGTCCCGCGGGCCGTCGGCGGCCACCAGTCGGAGCTCCGTCGGGGCCGTGTTGTCCGCGGCTTCGATGCCCGGGAACACGCTGACGCCGCCCGCGGTCTCCGGGGCGGTCAGCACCGTCTCGAGCGGCCGTCCGACGACCGACCCGGCGTCGAAGTCGAACGTCCCGGCGAACGCCTCGTTGACCGCAGCGATGGTGGGTGTGCCCGCCGTTCGAAGCCTGACGACGGGGTCGGGGACGTTCTCGAACAGCGCTGCGAAGCGGTCGCGCTCCTCGCGGAGGGTCCGCTGGAAGCGGATCCGCTTCACGCTCTCGGCGACGTGCTGCATGAGCGTCTCCGCGAGGTCGACGTCGGCCTGGTCGAACGCCGCGACCTCCTCGGAGATGGCCTGGAACACCCCGATATCGGAGATGGGGACGGTCAGCCCCGACCGGTAGGTCATCTGTGTCGGGTCCGCGTCGAGCACCTGGCGGAGGTCCTCGGTGTACATCGCCTCGCCGGTCCGCGCGACGCGAGCGGCGACGCTCTCCCCGTCGAGCGGCACCGACTCCACCCCCTCCTTGGGCATCTCGGCCGAGGTCTGGACCGGCTTCAGCCGCCCGTCCTCCACGATGTCGATGTTGGACATGTCGAACTCGAGGACCATGTCGGCCGCGTCCACGGCGACCTGGTAGATGTCGGCCTCCACGGTACAGGACTCCAGGTCCATCGCCACGTCGTGGAGCGTGTCTATCTTCGCCGCGGTCTCCTCGGGGGTCACGGTCGGACGGCCCGCGGCGTCGAGTCCCGCTTCGACGGCGGACGCGACCCGGTCGTACGCGGCCATCGTGGCGGGCGAATCGACTGCGCCGGCTCCCCCGAGCTGCTTCGGCACGTACGCGTCCACGCCCGCGTCGATGGCGTCGCTCGCGACAGCCTCCGACCCAGCGTCGGTGAACAGGACCCTGGTCAGGTCCGGATAGCCGCCGCCCAGCCGGCAGAGCAGCTCCACACCGTCGCCGTCTTCGAGTCCGTGCTCGCTCACGATGCAGTCGACCGAGCCGTCGGCGACCGCTTCCTCGGCCGCCGTGGCCGTCGCTGCGGACCTGACGACCACCGACTGGTCTGTTGCAGTCAGACGCGTAGCGAGGTCGTCGACGACCTCCGTGTTCGCGTCGACGACGAGCACGACGTGGGTGGACATGGGTGTCTTCGGGAACCCGTTGACGCGGAGACAATTAAATCGCGTGGCCCCGGCAGGGTACCGTCTCGAATCTGGATGTAGTTCCACTTATACGGATGCAATCGAAAGCTCCGCGCAACAGTGACGAACACGCAGATCACGCTGATCCAGATCGACAACTACGGCCCGTGGACTGTCACGCCGGAACCCCGTCGGGAGGTCGACCTGCAGACCCTGCAGTCGCGTCTGTACGCCGACCTCTCCCAGCTCGTCGGGAACCGCGACGGTTACGTCTTCTTCACGCGGTTCGACAACATGGTGGCGGTGACGAACGGGCTCGATATGGACGACCACGCGCTCATCCAGGAGTCGGTACGGAACCGCTACCCGGTGACCGTGAGCTTCGGCGTGGCGACGGGGACCTCGCCGGTCCACGCCCTCGCCGATGCCACGAACCTCATCCAGGACGCCGGGAGCGCACAGGACAAGTCCCGCCGGGAGATCCTCGACGGGCGCGTCATCGAGGAGGCGTTCCGAACCGACGACGACGTACAGATCGCTCACTTCGACGTGGTCGACGCCACGGGCAAGTACACCGACGAACTCGACGCCTTCGGCGCGTTCATCGAGATCGAGCAAGCGTACGCCTCGCTGATGCGGTACATGTACGAGGCCCACGACTCGCTCTCCTTCTTCGTCGGCGGTGACAACATCATCGCCGTCTGTCCCGACCTCGACGCCGCGGCGTACGACGACGCCATCGAGCACGTCCTCGACGAGACCGGTATCCAGGTCCGGGTCGGGGTCGGTGAGGGGTCGACGCCGCACGACGCGGGCTACGCGGCGAAGCACGCGCTCGAGGTCGGGCGCGCGGACGAGTCGCTCGTCGAGTTCCACTGACCACCACGTACCGCAACCGCGAAACTTCGTTTGGAAGCCCGATAAAGCTGCTGCAGGTAGATTTTAGAGCAGCCGTGCAAAACCGTCACATATGGAACGCGATGTGTCGATTCGTGATGTGACCGCGCGAGAGTTCGTCGGCGTCAGTGAATCAGATTCGGTGCACAGCACCGTCCAGCTCATGCACGAGGAGGACGTCGGCAGCGTCCTCGTCTTGCGAGGGTCGACCCCGGTCGGCATCATGACCGAACGGGACGTCCTCGAGATGGTGGCGACCGGCACGGACCCGGAATCAACCTCGGTCGGGGAGCTGATGTCCCAGCCGGTCATCACGATGGCCGCGAGCCGACCGCTCGCGGACGCGGCGGAGACGATGTCGCGGGAGGAGATCCGGAACCTCGTCGTCACGGACGGCACCGATGCCGAGGATATCGTCGGCGTGCTCACCGAGCGGGACGTCATCGAAGCCGCGAGCACCCTCCAGGCCTCCCGGTCGCTCGACACCGAGGCGACCATCGAGGGGGTCGCGACCGCGGCGACCGCCGTCGAGAGCGAGGCTACCCTCCCCGAGGACGAGTACGGTTCACAGGGCGTCTGTGAGCTCTGCGGGGCATTGACCGATTCGTTACACGACTCGAACGGCCAGTTAGTCTGTTCCGACTGCCGACAGGTCTGACGCGCATCTCCGTCTCCTCTCCGGGTCGCCCGACCACTTCGGGAGGCAAATTTATAACGCAGGGGTAAGTATGACGGTAGCATGGCACGGAAACTGCAACGGCGCGAAGTGCTGAAGACTACCGGAATCGCTGGAACTGCAGGGTTAGCAGGTCTGGCAGGGTGCATTGGTGGGGGCGGTGGTGGTGGTAGCAGTCCCGACATGATCACTGTCGTCGGATACCCGGAGGACGGTATCCAGCTGTTCCGGGACTTCTACAGCAGCTACGGCGACGATACGGACATTCTCATCCCCGACGGTCTCCGCGACCCCGACCTCCCTGGACAGGTCGGTGACGACATGAGCAACATCACCGGGACCGCGCCCGCAGCAGGGGGTCCGGCCCAGTCCGCCTACGAGTCGCTGTACCAGGATGTCTACGGTGAGTCGCCGGGCGTCTTCTCGTCCCAGTCGTACGACTCCGCGGCGGTCGGCATCCTCGCGAACGCGGCCGCCGGCGAGAACTCCGGGACCGCGATCCGCGACCAGATGCGCAACATCGCCAACCCGGACGGGATGGAGGTAACGCCCGACAACTTCGTCGAAGGCGTCGAGGCGGCCGCGAACGGCGAGCCGGTGAACTACCAGGGTGCGTCGAGCTCGGTCAACTTCGACCAGAACGGCGACCCTGCGTCCGCAGCGTACGCGCTGTGGGAGTTCGACGGCGACAGCACGTCGACCATCCGGACCGAGAACTTCGCAGGCGCGAACCCGGAGGGGTCCGGCCCGTCGGCCGACGACATGCCCGGTGGCATGGGTCGCGAAATCATGCTCGGGATCCTCCTGCCGGAGACCGGGGCGCTCGCATCGACCGGTGAGTCGATGATCAACGCCTCGCGGATTCCGCCCCAGCAGGTCAACGAGTCCGACATCGACCTCACGGTCGACACGCAGCTGGAAGACACCGAGACGAACTCCCAGTCGGGTGTCAGCGCGGCGAACTCGCTCGTCAACGCCGGCTACCCGTACATCTGTGGGACCGCGTCGTCCGGTGTGAACGTCCCGGTCTGTCAGGAGGTCCTCATCCCGGGAGAGATCGTCGGCTGCTCCCCGTCGAGTACCGCGCTTTCCGTGACGAACCTCGACGACAACGACTACGTCTTCCGGACCGCGCCCTCGGACCGCCTGCAGGGCCGCGTCATGGCACAGGTCGCCTCCGAGGATCTCGAGGCCGAGACCTGTGCGACGCTGTACATCAACAACGACTACGGCCAGCAGCTCTCCGAGCGGTTCTCGTCCGTGTTCGAGGACGAGTTCGACGGCTCGGTCTGGCGCCAGGTCGCGTTCAACCAGGGCGAGTCCTCGTACTCCTCCGTGGTCAGCGACGCGATGTCGGCCGAGTAAGCGACGACCAGACACACTCCCTTCTTTCGACGCCTCGACCGACGAGCGACCGCGCTCCGCGGGCGACCCTCGAGTTGCGGACCTCGGTGGCAACGGCC
This sequence comes from Haloarchaeobius iranensis, assembly GCF_900103505.1. Lineage (GTDB taxonomy): Archaea > Halobacteriota > Halobacteria > Halobacteriales > Natrialbaceae > Haloarchaeobius > Haloarchaeobius iranensis. Next base: position 175,077 of record NZ_FNIA01000003.1, on the reverse strand, counting down.
GGCGAACGGGCGACGGCGGCACCGCTGGCGACGACTGTGGCACCGAAAAAACCGCGGGTCCCCTCAGCCGCCCAGGAAGTCCTGGCGCACCTGCGGGTCGTTCAGGAGGGTCGTCCCCTCGTCCTCGTAGCGGTTCTTCCCGTCGACGAGGACGTAGCCGCGGTCACAGCGGCGCAGCGCCTCCTTCGCGTTCTGCTCGACCATCAGGATGGCCGTCCCGGCGTCGTTGATCGCGTCGATGCGGTCGAACATGTCCGCGACGAGGTCGGGTGCGAGCCCGGCGGAGGGCTCGTCGAGCAGGAGCAGGTCGGGGTCGAGCATCAGCGCCCGACCCATCGCGAGCATCTGCTGCTGGCCGCCCGAGAGCGTCCCGGCCTTCTGTGTCTGGCGCTCCTCCAGGATGGGGAAGCGGTCGAACACCTCGTTCAGCGCGTCCTGGGGGACCTCGTCGAGGATGTACGCACCCATCTCGAGGTTCTCCCGGACCGACAGCGAGCTGAACACGTTGTCGTTCTGCGGGACGTAGCCGAGGCCGAGGTGGATGATGTCCTCCGGCCGCTCGGCCGTGATGTCCCCGCCGCCGAACGTCACCGTCCCGCCCATGTGGCTGGTCAGTCCGAACACCGACTTCATCACCGTCGACTTGCCGGCCCCGTTCGGGCCGACGATGGTGACGTACTCCTGCTCGGTGACGTCGAGGTCCACGTCGGTCAGGATCTGGAGGTCACCGTAGCCGGCGTCCAAGTTCCGCACCGAGAGCAGGCTGTCCTCGTAGAGGGTGACGTCCTGGGCGGCGCTCGTGGCCGCCCCGCCGTCCGTGGCCACGTCGTCGGGGCTCATACCTCACCCCCGAGGTAGGCCTCGATGACGTCCTCGTTGTTCCGTACGTCCTCCGGGGTCCCCTCGGTGAGGATGCGACCCTGGTGCATGACGATGACTTTCTCGCAGTTCTCCATGATGAGGTCCATGTCGTGTTCGACGATGAGGAACGTGTAGCCCTGGTCGCGCAGCTCGTGGATGTGTTCGAGCAGGCGCTCCTCCAGCGACGGGTTGACGCCGGCGAACGGCTCGTCCAGCAGGAGCATCTGCGGGTCGGTCAGCAGCGCACGGGCCAGCTCCAGCAGTTTCCGCTGGCCACCGGAGAGGTTCTCCGCGTACTCGTTCGCGAGGTGGTCGATGTCGAAGAACTCGAGCGTCTCCCACGCGCGCTCGAGAATCTCCTGTTCCTGCTGGTTCACGCTGTTCCGTGCGTAGGGCAGGACCGACCGCCAGAGCGCCTCGCCGCGCTGGTGCTTCGGCGCGACCATCATGTTCTCGAGGACGGTCATCTCGCCGAGCTCCCGGGCGATCTGGAAGGTCCGGACGAGACCGCGGTCCGCGACCTGGTACGGCTCCAGTCCGGTGATGTCCTGGCCGTTGAACTCGACGCGGCCGCCGTCGGGTTTGTGCGTGCCGGTGATGCAGTTGAACGTGGTGGACTTCCCGGCCCCGTTCGGGCCGATGAGGCCGGTCATGCTCCCCTTGTCTATCTCGAACTCGACACCGTCGACGGCCGTGATACCGCCGAAGTGCTTCTCGAGCCCGCTGACCTTCAGCGGCACCTCCGCGGTGTCCCCGGCCCCGCCGAGCGTGGTCAGCGTCCGGTCGTCGGTCTCGTCTACACCGCCCGTGCCTCCGGAGGTCTCGGGTTCGCTACTCATCGGTCTCACCTCCGTCGGTCGCGACGGTGTCACCGCCGCCCGAGCGCTTGATCGGCCGGGTCAGGGGGATGCTGGACGCCGGCTCCTTCCGGTGGCCGAGCATCCCGTCGGGACGCCGGTGCATCAGCACGATGAGCACCACGCCCATCATGAACAGCTGGAGCTGCCTGATGCTGTCGAGCGTGTAGAGCAGGAACGGCACGACGTCACCGTTCGAAACCGGCAGCATCGCCTGGCCGAAGCTCGACGGTGCCTCGGGGTTCCCGAGCGCCGTCTCGATGACGTTCTTGAAGTACCGCGGCCCCTGGAACAGGAACGCCGCGAACACCGCACCGCCCATGACGCTGCCGGAGTTCGACCCGGCACCGCCGATGATGAGCGCGATCCAGATGTAGAACGTGATGCGCGGGCGGAACGTGTTCGGCGTGACCGAGCCCTGCGTGCCGAACCAGAGGATGCCGACCAGCCCCATCAGGGCACAGCCGACCACGAACGACTTTATCTTGAACATGTTCGTGTTCTTCCCGAGCGCGTTCGTCACGTCCTCGTCCTCGCGGATGGCCTTGAGCACCCGCCCGAACGGGGAGTTCCCCATCCGACGGATGACGACGTAGAACCCGCCGAGGATGAGCAGCAGGACGGCGGAGTACGCGAAGTTGTCGACGACGGGCTTGGGGTTGTTCGGGATGAAGTTCGCCACGAAGTCGACGACGATGCCGAGGTACACGTCGTTCCACAGCCACCCCTGTTCCCCGAGGATGAGGTCGAACGGCGCACTGAGCGCGCGGATCAGGCTCTCGAGGGGGTCCTGATAGTCCAGGATGACCCCGTCACCGCCACCGAGGCCGACGCGGTAGCCGGCGATCTCGTGGCCGCTCAGCGAGTCCGACAGCAACGAGAACCGGACGATCTCGGAGAGCGCGATGGTGACGATTGCCAGGTAGTCCGCACGCAAGCGGAGTGCCGGCAACGCGGCGATGAGCCCGAGCAGCCCGGCCGCGACCGTCCCGCCGATGATGCCGATCCACAGCGGCAGGCCGAACCCGCCGATCTCCGCTGCACTGGTCCCGGAGCCGAACACCGGCTTCGAGAGGATGCCGGTCACGTAGACGCCGGTCGCCATGAACCCGACGATACCGATGTTGAACAGCCCCGTGTATCCCCAGTGCAGGTTCAACGCGAGGGAGGCCATCGCGAACACGGCGATCCAGAACGTCAGCTGGCCGATCTGGTTCATCAGCCCCCGGAACGGGAACCCGATGACCAGTCCGGCGAGGAGGTAGATGATGTAGATGCCGAGGAGCATCGTCAGCAGCATCAACCCGTCGTTCCGGAAGTCGATGCCCATCACTACCGCACGCTGTTCCTCCGTGCTCTGCCCGTACTCACCCCCTGATTCGTCGTCGCTCATGCTGTAGACCTCCCTGCGAAGATGCCCTGCGGACGTACCACCAGGACGAGGATCATCACGCCGAACGCGGCGGCACGGGCGAAGCCGGACGGGATCCAGATCACTGCCGTCGAGGCGGTGAGCCCGATCACCAGGCCGCCCGCGATGGCGCCGTACACCGAACCGATACCGCCGAGGATGACCGCTGCGAAGATGAGCAGCAGCAGCAGCCAGCCGTCGTTCCAGCTGATCGTGCCCTTCCAGAGCACGAACATGAACCCGGAGACGCCCGTCAGGCCGCCGCCGATGATCCACGTCGAGCGGATGACGCGCTCGGTCGCGATGCCGGTGATGCGCGCCAGCGCCTCGTCGTCCGACATCGCCCGCATCGCCTTCCCCAGCTTCGTCCGCTGGAGCAGGATGTGGACGCCGAGCATCAGGCCGCCGGCGACGAGGATCAGCAGCACGTCGTGTGCAGTGACCGCCACCGTCCCGTCGATGACGTTAGGCCGGATGCCGGGGAGCGATCCGGTGTTGGTCACCCCGCGCGTGCCCGAGTCGAACACGAACTGGATGACGTACCGGAGCGCGAACGCCACGCCCACGCTCGTGATGAGGAGCGGAATGCCCCCCGAGCCGCGGATCGGCTTGTAGATGAACTTGTCGATGGCGAGCGCGAGCGCGACGGTGAACACGCCGGACACCACCAGCCCGGCGAGCACGGCCAGCGGCGTCTGGACGGCGTTGATGCCGAGCGCACCACCGAACACCGAACCGCCGGAACCCACCAGCGCCAGCGAACCGATGTTGGCAGCGGAGCCGAAGCCACCGGCGATGACGTACGTGGTGGCCCACCCCGAGAACGCCCCCGCCGTGATGTAATCACCGTGGGCGAAGTTCGCGAAGTTCAGAATACTGTACGTCATCGAGAGCCCGATACCCGCCAACCCTATGACGAGACCCCGAAGCACTCCGTCGAGAACCAGACTCATCATCCGCGCGATGGTGAGGTTACCAGTCGCGAGCTGTCTGACGAGGTCGAAGACGAGCAGTACTGCGATTATCCCCAGTACTGCCGTCATCGGCTTCTCGACTATCTGGCTGCGGGCCCTGTCGTACGTGCTTGATGCACCCATGGATGTCCCTTACACACAAAGCGGAACAAGGAGATAGATAAATCTTGCCCGACCATACACCCGTTTCACCTCCGCGACTGCGTGCGATTGGTACCCAATGCCATCCTCTCCTCCCCGCATTTCAGTACGCACAGCGACCGGGAGACGGCTCGTGACCGGCTGCGGCCCCGAACGACCCCACTGTGGGTCGGCGGCACGGATGGACCCACAAAGAAAACTCTTTCACCGGGCCCGCCACACCTCGAACCATGCCGGTAGGGACCCTTGACGACCTCTCGGTCGCCGGGCGTCGAGTCGGGGTACGCGTCGACATCAACAGCCCGCTCGACGACGGGGGCCTCGCCGACGACGCCAGGCTCCGCGCCCACGAGCAAACACTCTCCGAGTTGCTCGAGAAGGATGCGCGCGTCGCCGTCCTCGCACACCAGGGCCGCCCCGGCGGTGACGAGTTCGAGACGCTCGCCACCCACGCCGAGCGGCTCGACGAACTGCTCGACGCGCCGGTCAGCTACGCCGACGCCAACTTCGGTACTGCTGCCCGGGAGGCCGTCGAGTCCCTCGAACCGGGCACCGCCGTGGTCCTCGAGAACACCCGTTTCTACGCCGAGGAGTACATGCAGTTCGAACCCGAGGAGGCGGGCGAGACCCACCTCGTCGCGGGTCTCGCCCCGGCGCTCGACGCCTTCGTCAACGACGCCTTCGCCGCGGCCCACCGCTCGCAGCCCTCACTCATCGGCTTCCCGCAGCACCTGCCCAGCTACGCCGGGCGCGTCATGGAGTCGGAGCTCGACGTGCTCGGCGACGTCGAGGCCACCGAGCGCCCCCGCGTGTACGCCCTGGGAGGTGCGAAGGTCTCCGACTCCATCGACGTGGCCTGGAACGTGCTCGAATCCGGACTCGCCGACCAGGTGCTGACCGCTGGCGTCGTCGGCAACGTGTTCCTGCTCGCCGACGGCGTCGACATCGGCGACGCCAGCGCCGACTTCATCTACGACGAGGGGTACTGGGACGAGATCGACCGCGCCGCGGACCTGCTGGACGCCCACGGCGACCGCATCCGCTTCCCGCAGGATGTGGCCGTCGAGCGCGACGGCGAGCGACACGAGATCGGACTCAACGCACTGCCCGGGAACGAGGGTGAAGCAGCGATGGACATCGGCTCGGAGACGCTGCGGATGTACAAGTCCGTACTCGCGGACGCCGAGACGGTCATCCTCAACGGGCCCGCGGGCGTGTTCGAGGACCCCACGTTCGCAACCGGGACGAGAGAGCTGTACCGGGCCGCTTCGGACGTCCCCTTCAGCATCGTCGGGGGTGGCGACACCGCCGCCGCCATCCGTCGGCTCGGTATCGACGGGTTCAGTCACATCTCGACGGGCGGTGGGGCCTGCCTCCGGCTGCTCACGGGACAGGCTCTCCCGGCCGTCGAGGCGCTGCGCCACGGCTACGATGCCGATTGAACCGGCCGCACTGGACGAACTCGACATCCTCGTCGACCTCTGGGTCGACCTCGCGAGCGAGCAACGACCCCACGGCACCCACGTCAGGCGGACGGAGAACCGGACCACGATGCGCGAGCGGCTCGCACGTCACGTGGTCGACGGCTCGGTCCTCGTCGACCGCACCGACGGCGACATCGTCGGCTTCGTCTCCTTCGAGCGCACCGACTCCGACGTGAGCGTCGACGCCGTCCGCGGGCTCGTGAGCAACCTCTACGTCGTGCCCGGGTACCGCGGGGCGGGGCGCGGTGCTGCGTTGCTGGCGGCGGCCGAGACGGCGCTCCGCGAGCGCGGCGCCGACGTCGTGCAGCTCGAGGTCATGGCGGACAACGCACGCGCGCTCTCGTTCTACTTCGACCAGGGCTACGCGGAACATCGCTACGTCCTCCAAAAACGCGTCGGAGTCGAAAGCCATACTAAGGCCAACGACCACGACTGAGTTGCGGACCGTGCCAAGGGAGCATGGGCGGTGCATGCACTCGACTTGTAATCGAGACTTCGTGGGTTCAAATCCCACCCTTGGCTCTTCTTCGAGCGAAGCGAGAAGAGAGCCACAGGTGTGGATTTGAACCAGGGAGCGGTACGAAGTGCCGCGACCGTGGTTCGAATCCCACCCGGAACGCACTACCCGATGGTGTCGTACTCGTCGTCGAAGAGGTCTTCGTCGAACTCGTCGGCTGACTCCTCGACTGTCCCGGCCGCTTCGCGGTGGTCGACGTAGAACGCGACGAGGTAGGTCCGGGTGAACGCGCCGACGATGCCGGCGGTGAGGAGGGTCGTGGCCACGATGATGCCGACCTCGGTACCGGAGAGCTGTGCGTAGACGTTCTGGACGGTTTCGGGTTCGACCGACTCGAGGTTGTCGGGGTCGATGCCGAGGCTGGTGAACACGAAGTAGGCCGTGAGGAGGGAGGTCAGCAGACCCGGCGTCCAGCGGACGACCGTGAACCCGATGGTGCTGAGGAGGTTGCCACGCACGAACCGGTAGCTCTGCTTGAGGCTGTCGAACACGTCGGCGTCGTCGACGACGATTGCGGCCTCGTAGAACTGGAGGAAGACGACGGTGGCGAGGTAGAGGAGGAGGAAGGCGAAACCGACGAGCCCCGGGACGATGAGTGCAGTCGGGCTGACGCCGCCCTGAACGCCGGAGACGCCGACCGTCAGGACGGTGACGAACGCCAGCACGACGACGGCGACGAACACGACCACGAAGACGACCAGTGCGAAGAAGATGGCCGCGACGAGCAGCGAGACGAAGTTCTCCCGGCCCGCGCGCACGAACGTTGCCAGCGAGGTCGTCCCGTCGAGGCCCTCCTCGGCCATCCCGTAGATACCGCCGATGAGGAACGGGACGACGACGACCGTCGCGAGGTTGAACAGCGATGCGACGATTGGCAGACCGCTCCACTGGAGGAGTATCTGGGGCAGCTGTACGATGGCGAACGCGGTGGCGACGAGGAACAGGATCGGGTTCCGTGCCAGCGTCGACCCGGCGTGTTTCGCCGCGGAGATTGCACCCATACGCGTTCCGCCGCGGTGCGGGCGTATAAATCATATCATACGGGTGTGAGGAAAACGGACCGAAACCGACGCATGCCCGCCGCCCGTCGAAACGACCATGCGAGTGAGTGTCATCGGCGGGAGTACCGTCTCGGCGGCGGTGTACGAACAGGCCGTGAAGGTCGGCCGGCTGCTCGCGGAGCGCGACCACACTGTCGTCTGCGGTGGGTTAGGTGGCGTGATGCGTGGCGTCTGTGAGGGCGCGAGCGGGGGCGGTGGCCCGACCGTCGGCATCCTCCCCGGTGAGGAGGTCGCGGCGGCGAACGAGTTCGTCGACATCCCCATCGCGACGGGCCTCGGCCACGCTCGGAACGCCCTCGTCGTCATGAACGGTGATGCGGTCGTCGCCATCGACGGTGGCCCGGGGACGCTCTCGGAACTCGGCCTCGCGGCCGTCTACGACCGACCAGTCGCGGGGCTGGGGACCCACGACGTGCCTGGTGTGAGACAGGTCGGTACAGCCGCCGCCGCGGTCGACCACGTCGAAGCGCATGCGTGATGCTACCGGGTGACGAAAGCGACTGTTGTAGTTATAGGTGCGTTTATTGACAGTCCGGCTGTAGGGAGTGGTGTCGGCACTGGACCCGCCCACTCTGACCGAAACCCGACGGAGGTGTTGCCCGACGCCTCCCGACCCCACTGCCGACAGTTTTCGGACGGCAGTTCACTCCTCGAACACTCGCGCGTGCAGGCCGTCGGCCACCACGTCCATCAGCGTCTGGAGGTTCCTCGCGTCGTCGCGATTGTACCGGACGAGCGTGTCGAGGGCCTCGTCGCTGCCGCGCTCGTACTCGTGCCAGAGTCGGACCGCGTCCTGGCCGGTGATGTCCGGCTCGTCCCGGCCGATTCCGACCTCCTGTTCGATGGTCTTGAGGCCACCGGTCAGCCCCAGCCGCTTGCAGGGGTACATGAGGTCGACGTGTGGCACGTCGACGTCGACGTCGAACGAGGTCTCGAGGAACGGCACGTCGAAGCGCGCCCCGTTGAACGTCGCGACGAGCGCCGCGTCGTCGAACTGCTCGCGGAGCGCGCCCGCGGTCAGGTTGTCGCCCTGGACGAGCGTCGTCGTCTCGCCGTCCTGGTGGAACGAGACCGTCGTCACGTCGTCGCGCTCCTGCGAGAGGCCGGTCGTCTCGATGTCGAAGAAGCAGGTGTCGCCGCGGAAGTTCTCGTAAAACCGCCAGCGTTCGCTGCTGGGGAACTGCTCGTCGAAGAAGCGGCTGTCGCCCGCCTCCAGCCGGTCGGTGGCCGTCTCGATGAACGTCTCGATGCGGTCGGCCGTCGTCGTCCCGACGACCGAGCCGTCGAAGTCGTCCCAGTGGGTGATGCCAGCGCGCCAGAGCTCGCGTTCGGTCTGCTCACCGACGCCCCGGACCGGAATGAAGCTGTTCTCGATTCGCACGGTCGTACCTCGGTCAGGCGGATAGAAAAGCTGTCGTTCCGCCGGCCCGGACGCGTCGCCTCAGAGGTCCTCGAACGCCTCGATGCGCTCGCGCCACTCCCCGGGGACCGGCCGGGACTCCTTCGCCTCGGGGTCGTAGGCGACCTGGACCGTCTCGGCCGTCGCCGCGACCTCGCCCGATGCCCGGACCTCGTAGGCGAAGTGGATGGTCGAGGTGCCGACGTCGGTGACCCAGATGGCGACCTCCACGTCGTCCTCCAGGGTGATCGGTCGCTGGAAGTCGATCTCGAGGTGGGCGAGGACGCTCTCCAGGGAGTCCGCCGTCCCGAGCACCTCGGGGAGGTACTCCACGCGCGCCGCTTCGAGGTAGGAGGAGTAGATGGCGTTGTTCACGTGGCCGAGCAGGTCGACATCGTTGTACCGGACGTCGATATCGACGGTGAAAGGGTGTTCGCGCATACCCACCGTCGCCGCCCGAGGCACCTTCGTCTTGCGGTAGCGGCCAGGCTTCGGTGTGCGAACAGACAGCGTGAAGACGGCCGTTCCGACGTTCAGTCCTCGCTTCTGGCGAGGTACAGCGTCCGGTCGGTGATCTGGATGAGCGCATCGGCCCAGCTGTCGAGGGCGTCCGCCGTCGCGCCGGGAATCTCGACCGCGACGACGCCATCGCCGTCGACCTGCAACTCGGCGTGGTCGCTCCCCGTTCGCCCGAGGTAGTTCCGGAACTGGTACCGGAGCAGTTGCTCGCTCGACCCGGAGAGCTCGGTGCCGCCGTCGGGCACCAGCTCCAGCCTCGCGACCTCGTTCTCGGCGCTGGCGCTGAGCCCGTACGCCTCGCCCGACAGCGGGAACGTGTACTCGGTGTCGTCGAGCTCCTCGGCCCCCTGGGGAAGCGGCAGCGAGCTCACGTCCGGTGAGATGCTCGTCCCGCCGACCTCCTGGGTGAGCGTCGTCAGCTCCTGCTCGACGAGGTCACCGACGCCCGCCGGCTCGTCGGTTCCGGGGCCGGCCGCGGCCGCGCCGCCATCGGTGTCGGCCGAACCGGCAGTGTCCTGCCCGGTCCCGTCGGCGGCCGCGCTCGGGGCGTCGCCGCTCTCGACACCGGGCATCGTGCCGTCGTCCTCGTGGCCGTCGTCTTCGCTCTCCGGAGCGTCGCCTCCCTGCAGGACTGCGGCTGCGACCGTCTCCGGGTCGGCGCGACCGGACGCTTCCGCGTCGGTCTCGTCCTGCGTTGAGTCCCCGGCGACCGCGGCATCTGCAGCCGCAGGGTCCTCGAACCCGGCTGGGTCCGACAGCCCGTTCGAGGTCCCCACGTCCGCCGGCTCCGCGTCCGTCTTCCCGACCGACGCGTCGTCGAAGTCGGCGAGCGCCGGTGCGGTCCCAACAGCATCGTCAGCGTCGTCTGGCCGTTCGTCCGGCCCGTGCTCGCTCGTCTCCGCGATCGCACCGGTCGAGCGTGGGTGCGATTCGAACTGGGTCGCGTACCACGGTTCGTCGGCTGCGGTCTCGAATCGGCCCCCAGCCTCGTCTCCGTCGGCATCGGTGAACAGGTCGGGCGAGGGCCCCAGCCCACGGTTCGTCCGGGCGTCCTGCCCGAAGGTTCGAACCGCCTCGGTGGCCGAGTCGTCCGGTTCGAAACCGTCCGCCGTCTGCTCGTCCTCGTCGTCGAGCAGTTTCGCGATGGAGCCGTCCAGCTCCCGGTCGGACGTGGGGGCCGCGCCACCTTCGGCAGCCGCGGCGTCCGAGGCGTGAGGTCTCTCGGCGTCCACGGCGTCCGTAACGAAGCCGTCCTCGGTGTCGGCGCCCTGGTCGTCGTCCGCTTCGGCCTCGTCGGTCGCGGCATCGTCTGTAGCGGGAGCCCCGTCCTCCGTGAGGTCGTCGTCCGTGCCGCCGGCGTCTTCGCCGCCCGCCTCGTCCGCGGCGTCCGGCGCGTCGGCTCCACCCTCGCTCTCGCCGTCCGCAGGCTCTTCGTCCGCTTCCCCGTCGTCCTCCGTGGCGCTATCTGCCGCCGTGTCACCCGTCCCACTCTCACCCGTGGTCGAATCCGCATCCGTCTCGTCGTCCGACTGCGCGCCGGTCTCGTCCGGGTCGATATCGGCACTGCCCGCATCCAGACCCTCGGTCGCCCTGGCGTCCGCGTCGGTCGACGTCCCGGCGGCCGACGAAGCGCCGGCAGGTGCAGCCGCGTCGGACCCGGTCCGCCCGGTCCGACCGTCGGCCAGTTGCACCTGGCCGACGACGCCCTCCGGCGAGGGCTGTGCCGCCTGCAGACCACCCACCTTCGACTGGCCGCTCGACGTCGTCGGTGTGCCGACTCCGGGCGTGGCGACGGTCCGGGCCGCCGTGCGTGCCGGTGGCGACTGGGGCTGACGCTCTGCCGCGGTGCCACGCCCGTCGGCGGTGGCTGCGGTACGGCCGACGGTCCGGCCCTGCCCCTCACCGCGCATGCTGTCGTGGATTCGGGTCAGTGTCCCGTTTATCGTCTCCAGATCTGAATCCACGTCGTCCTCGAGCGAATCGACCCTCTCCGCGACGTCTCGCAGCGCGAGCGCGACGTCCCACATGACGACCACGCCGAGGAAGACGAGCATCAGGAGGATCGTCACTGCGACGCCGGCGAGTATCTCGATGCCTACTTCGACCATGGGTGACTCTCCTGTTCGCGTACGCACGGTCGAGGTATCAGGGTTCGCTCGATATCGAACGGTGAGTCGTGTCCCGATTCGTGCGACTGCACCGCCACGAAGGCTGGATTCCCGTGGTACGTTGCCCGCGTTCACATCCACCATGACTCCGCCGGACCGGTCGTGCGAGGTCCCCGACAACCCGACGAACGGTTAAACGTCGGCCCTCCGTAACGACGGGCATGAGTGATGTAGCAGAGTCGAACGACGACGTCACCGACACCAGCGCGACGAACACGGCCGAGCCGGTCCACGTCGAGAGCCAGTCGCACCTGCAGACGCTGGTCGCCGACGAGGACGTGGTGCTGGTCGACTTCTACGCCGACTGGTGTGGTCCCTGCAAGATGCTCGAACCCGTCGTCGCGGAGCTCGCCGCCGAGACGGACGCCACCGTCGCGAAGGTCGACATCGACGAGCTACAGGCGCTCGCACAGGAGAACGGCGTCCGTGGCGTCCCGACCCTGCTGCTGTACGCGGACGGCGAGCTCGTCGAGCGGATGGTCGGCGTCCAGGAGAAGTCCACGCTCGCCGGTCTCATCGAACAGCACAGCTGAGACGGAGCGCCCGCTCAGATCTCGATCCAGCCGCTCTCTGCGTCGCGGTCGCGGAGATGCCACCGCTGTTCGAGGCGCTCCTCGTCGTCCTCCTCGGTCCGTCTGACCTCCACGACCGCGTCGAACAGCGGTTCGAGCAGCCGCACGTAGTCGCTGTCGCGGTCGAGCGGCAGGTGGAAGTGCCCCATCCCGTCGGCCTGCCTGGTCCGCGACGTGACCATGTGGAGCAGGCGGAACACGTTCTGTGACTTGTGCTCCCGGAGAAGCGGGGTGACCGAGTCGAAGCAGAGCCGCAGTTCACCCGGCTCGAGCTCGTGGTCGCTCTCCATGTCGTCGATGTCGTCGATGATCGCCGTCCCGAGCGTGCTCAGCAGCTGTTGGCCGACCACCGTCTCCGTGACGTCGTCCGGGAGGCCCTTCGGGCTCGCAGCGACGCCGGCCTCGTTCTCCTGGCTGAGGACGCGGGTCTCGCCGTGCTGGTCCGTGGACGGCCCCTGCCCGCACGTCTCGGTCCCCGTCGTGAAGATGTAGAGACGCTGTCTTGGCTCCTCGCCGTCGCCCATGAGTCTGTGACAGGCCGCACGGTGTGCCGTCGCACTCGTCCGCCCGACCAGGAGAATGCTGCTGCCCTCGCGTTTGAGTGCCGAGAGCGTCTGTGCGAACGTGGTGCTCCCGGGTACCCCCCCACCGTGGTCGGTACGCATTCTTTCGTCGAATTGGAAACAGGATGCAATAAATATTGTGGCTATTGATTTACTATAATAACGTGTTACACCCGGTGAAACCGAGTCAGTCGCGGAACTGGACCGCGCGAGGGGCGGCGCATGGTTTTTGTCGGCTACGCGATAAGGGTACGCTATGAGCGATTCCAGGGACGACGACATCGCCGCCGACGCCCAGGAGCTGGCGAGGGAGCTCCGCGCTCTCAGGGAACAGCTCGACGAGCAGCGCCGTCGGCCGCCGACGGGACCGCTTGGCATCCCGCGACCGCCCACACCGCGCGAGTTCATGGAGTTCGCCGACGAGGTCGCCATCCCCGCGACCATCGCCATCCTCGAGACGAACATCCGGCTCCTCGAAGCGCTCCAGCGAGCGATCCGCCTCGCCGAGGGGGGTCGCCGGGCGGGCGAACGCGGACGGGACACCGGCGACCGTGCTCGCTCGACCGCCGAATCCGTCAGCCGCGAGACGCTCTCCCGGGCCTCGGACGCGCTCGCGGAGCTCCAGTCGGTCCTCGAGGGGACCGAGCTTCCGGAGAACGATTCGGCCCGGAGCATCCTGACCGAGGCCCAGGACCTCCGGCGGGAGATACAGGAACAGCTCACGGCGAGCCGGACCCGGGACCGCACGCTCGACGAGTTCGAGGAGACCGGGGAGGAAGCCGACGACGACGGCACCGACATCGACGTGGCCGACAGCGACGGGTCGGACGCCGAGGCGGACGACCAATCGGTGACTATCGACGTCGACGCCGAGCTGGAGACGCTGAAGCAGCAGTACGAGGACGGGTCGGGAGGCGGCGATGCCGGTTCGGCCCGCCGTGGCGAGAGCACGAGTGACGACGGCGACGAGGCGAGTGCCGGCCCGGAGGATGCGGGTGCTGGCGCGGAGGATGCGGGTGCCGGCACCGGCGAGGAGGACGGGAGCGGCGGGACGGACACCGCAGGCGAGGACGACGGCCGCGGACCCGTCGGTGCCGACGAGTAGCCGCGGGGTTCTGACGGGGAGTGTTCCGCGACCGTCCAGACGACCTAGACGGGTTCGAACCGGTAGCCGTCCCAGTCCTGGCTCTCCGGTTCCTTGATGCCGGCCTCGGGGTCGCGAAGCTCCTCGGCGTAGACGGGGCGAACCGTATCGCCGGTCTCGACGTCGTCGGTCGTCAGCTGCCCGATGGCGCGGACTGACTCGCCGTCGACGTCGAACTCGACGATTGCGAGCGCGTTGGGCTGGCGGACCCCCGGCGGGGTCGCCGTCGAGTTCGTCCAGGTGACGACCTCGCCCTCGTACTCGCTGAGGTCGACCGTCCCGACCGGTTCGCTGCCGTTCGGGCCGATGGTGTGGCCCGGGTAGGTGATGCTGCCGTCGTCGTACCGGTAGGCTTCCATCGTCATGCTGCTGCCTCCATGATGGTGGTGATGACGCAGTTCCCGAACCCGCCGACGTTGCATGCGAGCCCGACGTCCGCGTCGACCTGGCGGTCGCCCGCCTCACCGACGAGCTGGGCGTAGATCTCGTAGCCCTGTGCGACCCCGCTCGCGCCGAGCGGGTGGCCCTTCGACTTCAGCCCGCCGGATGTGTTGATGGGGAGTTCGCCGTCCATCTCCGTCTCGCCGGCCTCGACGCGCTCCCACGCCGTGCCCGGCTCCGCGAACCCGAGGCCCTCCATCTGGAGGAACTCGAGGATGGTGAACATGTCGTGGAGCTCGGCCACGTCCACGTCCTCGGGTCCGAGGTCGGCCATCTCGTAGGCCTGCTTGCCGGACTCGACGACGCCGCCCATCACGGTGGGGTCCTCGCGCTCGTGGACCACGTGGGTGTCCGTCGCGCCCGCGACACCGGTCACGACGGCGTAGTCGTCGGTGTACTGCTCGGCCACGGACTCGGGGCAGAACATGAGCGCCGCGCTGCCGTCCGTGATGGGACAGAAGTCGTACAGCCGGAGGGGGTCGGCGACGATGGGCGACTCCATCACCGTCTTCAGGTCGACCTCCTTCTGGAACTGCGCGTGCGGGTTGTCCAGGCCGTTCTTGTGGTTCTTCACGGCGACCTTCGCGAGCGACTCCCGCGGCGCGTCGTACCGCTCCAGGTAGTGCCGCGCGGTGAGGCCGGCGAAGCTCGGCAGCGTGACGCCGTGCTTGTACTCGACCGGGTGCGTGATGGAGGCGATGACGTCCGTGGCCTCGCCGGTCGTCCGGTGGGTCATCTTCTCGCCGCCGACGAGCAGCGTCATGTCGGACGCGCCGGAGGCGACGGACTGCCACGCCGCGTAGATGCCCGCCCCGCCGGAGGAGGATGTCTGGTCGACCCGCTGGCTGTAGGCCGGCAGCACGTCGAGGTCGTGCGCCAGGGCGTTCATCACTCCCGTCTGTCCCTCGAACTCCCCGCTTGCCATGTTCGAGACGTACAGGTGCTCGACCTCGTCGGGTGCGACCCCGGCGTCGTCGAGGCAGGCCGTCCCCGCCTCGGCGAGCAGGTCCATCACCCACGAGTCCCGTTGTCCGAACTTGGTCATCGAGGCGCCGATGACTGCTACACGGTCCATAGCCGGTTCCACTCGTGGCATCGGTTTAGTTATTCCCGTCACTCCCACGTCTTGCGCAGCCACGTGCTCGACGACGCCGGTAGCGAGAGCCATGCCGCATCGGTGGGTCACCTCGCCACCGCGGCGCAGTCCCCCGGTCTCTCCCCCCACCCTTGCAAGTGAAGCGGGCCAGTCGACCTTCGCACCCCCACCACCGTTGCGAGTGAACACCCATACGGCTCACGCGACGGTCGCCGGTGGCTGCAGGGGGAGAGAGACACCACCGTTGCAAGTGAAGCGGGACGAGGGTGGGGGTGGGCCCTGACACAGAGACACCACCGTTGCGAGTGAAACCGGTGTCAGGTGGGGGAGGGGGTGGACTCCCGAGTTCCTCGAAGATATCCCGAAACCGGCATCATACCTCCTTTCAGGCCCTCAAAACACAATCTTCACTTGTAAACGTGGTGGGTGTGTCCCTCGGCGACAGTCGGCCGTCCCAGCCGGGGGGAACAGCTGTCAACGCTTCACCAGAAGTCGTGGTGTGTTCTCCTACTAGGTACCCCTTCCTTCCTAGCTTCACTTGCAACAGTGGTGTCTGTGAGGGGTGTGAGTCGTGTGACCAACCAGCGCGCGGGTCGATTGTGGACGTGAACGACCGTGACGGTTCACACGAAACACTTGAATCACTTGCAAAGGAGGTTCTTTTATACCCGGAGTCACACCGGAAGGGTATGCGCCGGTTCGAGCGCAAGCGCGCCATCTTCGCAAACAAGGACGCTCTTCGGGAGAGCTACCAGCCCGACAGCATCGAAGAGCGGGACGAGGAGATAGAGGCGTACATGGACGCGCTCCAACCGGTCGTCGACGGCTGGGAACCCAACAACGTCTTCCTCTACGGCAACACCGGCGTCGGGAAGACCGCCGTCACCGAGTACCTGCTGTCGTTGCTACAGGACGACGTCGAGGAGTACGACGACGTGGACCTCTCCGTCGTCTCACTCAACTGCAAGCCACTCTCGTCGTCGTACCAGGTCGCGGTCGAACTGGTCAACGAGCTGCGGCCCGACGGCGGAGAGATATCCACCACGGGCTACCCACAGCAGACCGTCTTCAACAAGCTCTACGAGGAGCTCGACGAGGTCGGCGGCACCATCCTGCTCGTCCTCGACGAGATCGACGCCATCGGCGACCGCGACGAGCTACTGTACGAGCTCCCCCGGGCCCGGTCGAAGGGTGACCTCGAGGACGCGAAGGTCGGCATCATCGGCATCTCGAACGACTTCAAGTTCCGCGACCAGCTCGACCCCCGCGTCCAGGACACGCTCTGTGAGCGCGAACTCCAGTTCCCACCGTACAACGCCCAGGAGCTGACGAACATCCTCTCCTCGCGCGCCGAGATCGCGCTGCGTGAGGACACCTACGACGAGGCCGTCGTCCGACTCTGTGCGGCACTCGCCGCGAAGGACCGTGGTTCCGCACGACAGGCGCTCGACCTCCTCCTGCTCGCGGCCGAGCAGGCCGAGAACGGCGACGACGACCGCGTCTCGGAGCGCCACGTCGAGGCGGCGCGGCACGAACTCGAACGCGAGCGTGTCGAGGAGGGTATCCGCCAGCTCACCCAGCACGGCCACCTCGCGCTGCTGGCGGTCGTCTCCATCGCCGCGGAGGGCGACACCCCCGGCCGAAGCCGGGCCATCTACGACCGCTACCTGGACATCTGCGACGGCTACGGCGTCGACAGCCTCGCCCAGCGCTCGGTCCACAACCACCTCTCGGACCTGCGGATGCTGGGCATCCTCACCGCCCGGGAGAACCGCTCCGGTTCGCGCGGGAACTTCTACTCCTACGAGCTCGACGTGCCACTCGAATCCGCGCTCACCGCGCTGGAGGACGAGCTAGACATGCAGCAGCGGTTCTCCGACCTGCGGACCGTGGCGACGATGAACGAGGTCCGCTGAACCGCGGGGGGCTGTCTCCCCGACCACGGCCGCCCCCGAACAGATTTGTTCCCGGAGACAGACCACCGTTTCATGTCGTCGTCACCGGACGGCTCGGCTATCGATGCCGCCGCAACTGCCACCGATGAGCCACCGGTACCACCCGGCAGTGACGGGTACGAACCTCCCGTGCGGGCCGGCTACCGCGCCGGGACGCCGTTCCGCTACTCCGCGCTGACGCTCACCCTGCTCTCGGTCGTCGTCGCACCGGTCGGGCTCGCCGTCTTCGCCTGGCTGGCCACCACGACGAGCGGCGCCGAGACGGCGTTCCCGTTCCTCGTCTTCGAGGAGACCGCCGAGGGGTTCACGCTCAGCGTCGACGGGACCGAGTTCGGGACGGTGTTCGTCGTCTCGCTCGTCGGGACCGTCGTCCTCCACGAGCTCGTCCACGGGCTCGCGTTCCGGGCGCTCGGGTTCCGTGTCTCCTTCGGTGTCGCCCCGCGGCTCGGCGCGTTCTACACGGCCATCTTCGAGCAGTTCCAGACGCGGCGGCAGCTCGCCGTCGCCGTGGCCGCGCCGCTCGCAGTGCTCACACCCCTCGGGGTCGCCCTGCTCCTGGTTCCGGGGCCGCACGTGCCGTTCGTCTGGTTCGGGCTCGTCCTGAACACCGGCGGTGCGGTCGGCGACCTGTTCGTCCTCTGGCGGCTGCGAGGGCTCCCGCCGGGGACCCTGTTCTACGACGTCGACGCCTACACCTCGTACATCTACGAACCGGAGTGAGAGCACCGGCTCCGGAACGTGCGGTCGCCCGAGAGGGATGGACGACGCAGGCGACCGACTACAGGTCCATCCCGCCGTTGGCGTCGATGACCTCACCGGTGATGTACGAGGACTCCTCGCTCGCCAGGAACCGGACGATGGCGGCGATGTCCTCTATCTCCGCGAACCGTCCGAGCGGGATCTGCGAGACGATGCGCTCTTTGACATCCTCGGGGACGCTCTCGAGCATGTCGGTCCGGGTGAAGCCGGGGGCGACACAGTTCGCGGTCGAACCGCCGCTCGCGAGTTCGATGGCGATGGTCCGGGTGAAGCCGAACATCCCGGCCTTGGCGGCGGCGTAGTTCGCCTGACCGAAGTTCCCCTGCTTCCCGACGATGGAGGAGATGTTGATAAGCCGCCCCTCCTCGGCACCCCAGATATCGTCGTAGAACGTCTTGGTGCAGTTGAACATCCCCCCGAGGTTCACGTCCATCACCGTGTCCCAGTCCTCGCGCGACATCTTCACGAACCGGGTGTCCTTCGTGATGCCCGCGTTGTTGACGAGGACGTCGACGGAGCCGAACGCGTCGTGGGCCTCCTCGCGCATCGCCTCGACCTCGACGATGTCGGTCACGTCAGCCTGCGAGGCGATGGCGTCGCCACCCTCGCGCCGTATCGTCTCGCAGGCCGACTCCGCCGATTCCGACGACGACCGGTAGTTGACCACGACGTTCGCCCCCTCTCGGCCGAGGTGTTCGGCGATGCCGCGTCCGATGCCGCGTCCTGCGCCTGTGATGACGCATGTGCGTCCGTCCATGTGCATGATGAGTTCCAGGGCGCGGACGACTCGCGTGGCGGGAAGTGCCCGGCACCGGTCGCCCGTCCATGTACGTAGTTCACGAAAAACAGACTTAAATATTCCTCAGGACTCACGGGCGGTGAAACGATAGAATCCCAGTCGGCAGCGGCCACCGTTCCGTCCGAGACGGTCGGTCGACGGTGGCGTGTGCCGGACGCGTCAGCGGTGTGGTCGACCCGCTTAGGCGGTGTGGTCGGTCGCCGTTTCGATCCAGTCCTCGACGCGGGAGACCGGCAGCTCGCTCGTCTCCGCGAGCTCGACCGCGTCGGCCGCCGCGAGCGCGGCGACGGAGTCGACGCCGGCGTCGCGCAGGCGCTGTGCGTACGCCGGGCCGATACCGTCGATATCCTCGAGGTCCGGTGCTTCGGTGCCCTCGACCTCGATCTCGACGCTCGAATCCTCGTCCTCCTCGGTCGCGGCCGCGTCGGCGCCGGATTCGACGTCGACGGGGGTCGTCGACACGTCGCCGGTGTCGTCGACCATGCGCTCGCCGAACCAGTCGCAGACGTCGGGCCAGAGTTCGGCGTGGCTCCGCGAGGAGACGGACATCCCGATGTGCCCCGTCGGGAACTCCATGATGGTCTTGTCGTCCGTCGTGAGCACGTCGTTGAACGGCTTGGACGCCTCCGGCGGGATGAGGTGGTCGTACTCGGCGACGATCTGGAGCACGGGCATCTGGATGTTGTCGATGTCGACGTGCTCGCCGCCCAGGGACAGCTCGTTGTTCATGAGCTTGTTCTCCTGGTAGATGTCGCGGATGAACTCGTTGTAGGTCTCGCCCGCGACGTCGATGCCGTCGCCGAGCCACTCCTCCATCCGTGCGAAGTTCTCCACGAAGTCCTCGTCCTCCATGTTCTCGTAGAACCGGACGTACTTCGTGACGTAGTTCTGGACGGGGTCCATCAGTGCGAAGCCGACGTCGAGGAACTCCGCGGGAACGTTCCCGAAGGTGTCGGTCACCTTCTCGGGGTCGTAGAAGTCCTCCGCACCCCAGAGCTCCAGCACCCCGGAGTCGCCGGCGAAGCAGAGGCCGGCAGCCATCAGGGCGAGCGTGTGGACCTTCTCGGGGTGGAGCGCGGCGTACATCGTCGACATCGTGCCGCCCATGCAGTAGCCGAGCACGTTGACGGCGTCCTGGCCGGAGCGGTGGCGGACCTCGTCGACGCAGTTGTCGATGTAGCGGTTGACGTAGTCGTCGAGCGTGAGCGAGCGGTCGAGGTTCGACGGCTCGCCCCAGTCGATCATGTACACGTCGTAGCCGTTGTCGAGCAGCGTCCGGATGACCGACCGGTCGGGCTGCAGGTCGAGGATGTACGGCCGGTTGATGAGCGCGTAGACGATGAGGATCGGCACCGGCTCCTGCTCGTCCGTGCGGGACTCGTAGTGGAGCAGCCGGAGCTTGTTCTCCTCGTAGACGACCTCGCTCGGCGTCTCGCCGACGTCGACGTCCTGGATGGTGTCGGCGCGGTCGGGTGCGACGCCGGCCTTCTCGAACGCCTCGGCGGCGTTCTCCCAGGCCTGGCGCTGCATGTCGAGTGTTGCTGCGAACGGGTTCTGCATCTTACTCCTCCAGGTGCTCGAGGACGCGGTCGAGCTTCTGTTCGACAGCGTGCTGGCGGCGTTCGAGTTCGACGAGGCGGTCGCCGATCTCGACGACGTCGCCCTCCGTGGCGAAGCCGAGTGTGTGGAGCGTGTCCTGGGCGGTCTCGTCGGCCTGCTGTTGCATCTCGAGCATCTGGCCGACGCTGGAGCCGGTCCAGGCGGCGAACGCGCTCGTGGACATGACCTCCTTGAACGCCTGGTTCGCGGTGTTGAGCCAGATGTCGCGGAACTCCTCCGCCTCGACCTCCTCGCCCTGCATGCCGTCCTCGGTCCGCTCTACCATCTGCTCGGCGGCGTCCATCCAGGCCTCGTAGGCGCGCTTGTAGCCCTCGACGCTCTCGTCGAGGTCGCCCATCTCCGCGCCGGTCCCTTCGACCGTCTCGGACCACTGTTCCACGAACTCCGCCTGCGCTTCCATGTTCTTCTCCATCGCCTCGAAGAACTGCTCGTTCATTCGCGAGACGAAGTCGTTCCACTCGGTCGGCACCGTCGATTGGGGGTATGAGTCTGTCATTGTCTAAAGATGGGTGTTGCTGGTTATAAAAGGTCTCGTCGGGCGCTCAGGCCGAGAGCTCCTCGGTCGCGTCCTCGAGCTGCTCGCTCGCGTCCTCGAAGCTCGCTTCCATGCGCTCGTGCGCCTCGAGGAAGGAGTCGAAGGAGCTGTCGACGACCTCGGTGTAGCTGTCCGCGTACTGGTCGAAGGCGTCGGCGTTCTCCTCCATCGTCTCGAGGGCCGCCTCCATCATCTGGGCCTGGTTCTCGGTGAGCGCGTCGTACTGCTCGTCGAGCATCTGCTCGAACTCCTCGAAGTCCACGGAGCCCTCGGGCATCATGGACTCGACGGCGTCGAAGTACGCGTGGACCGCCTTCTTCGACAGCTCGGCGTTCTGCTCGCTGAGCGTCTGGTACTGCTCGACGGACTCGGTCATCTGGGTGACCGCCTCCTTCTGCGCCTCGACGACGTCGTGAGTCGCCTGCTGGCTGCTCTCGAGCATCGTGCGCTGCATCTGGAAGACGGGCTTCATCGGGTTCTGGGTAGTTTCACTCATTGGAATCACTGTTGTTGCGTTTGACTGGGATGACTATCGTCTGGACGATGTCGCCTTCACCGATGTCGAGCGCCTCGCGCTCGGCGTCGGGTATGCTGATGCGACCGCTGCTCTGGACGCGGGTCTTGAACATCGCCGCGCCGCGGCTCATCGCGGTCAGGTCGGACATCGTGTCCGACCCGCCGGCCCCACTCTTGAGGAACTGTTCCCACAGCTCCGATTGGGACCCCATCATCTGCTCGCTCGCCTCCTGCATCTGCTCCTGCATCTGCTGGAGCATGAACGGGGACCACGGCATCTGCGGCGAATCGTCCGTCATCAACCAGTACTACACCGCCCGGGAGCATAAAGATTCCGCTGAGAACCAACGAGAGCCATTGAATGGTATTGAGTGGAACTGGACTGTCCGGTGACGGACCGAGACCTCCGGTGGGCAACGTACCACACAGGCCTATCAACCGAGAACGGACCCAGAGACCCTGCAGGCCTTGGCAGAGCCAAAGGAGTGATACGCACGCCTGTCTTAGGAGGCGGGTATGAGTGAAGAGGAGACTCGCGTCGCGTCGCCATTTGCGGCGATGGCGACGGCGTGGACCAGTTTCGCGGAGAACGCCGTCAAGGGGGCGACGGCGGCGAACCGAGCGGCCTTCGCGGCGTTCGCACCAGGTGTGGAATCGTCGAAGCTGGACACGGAGGAGACCACAGCGACGGACGAGGACGAGATAGTGGAGCCGTCAGTTTCGTCCGTGACGTACGAACACGCCGACTGGACCTTCGAACGGACCGTCGAGCGTGCTGCGGACATCACCGTCGGCGACACCGTCGTGTTCTCGAAGCACCTCAGCGAGGACGACGTCCGCGCGTTCGCGGCCGCCAGCGGTGACACGAACAGACTCCACCTCGACGACGAGTTCGCCGCCACCACGCGCTTCGGCGGCCGGATCGCCCACGGGACGCTCGTCTCGGGGCTCGTGAGTGCGGCGCTGGCCCGACTCCCCGGCCTCACGATCTACCTCTCGCAGGAGCTGACCTTCGAGGCACCCGTCGGCATCGGCGACCGGGTGACCGCGACGGTCGAGGTCCTGGAGGACCTCGGCAACGGCCAGTACCGGCTCTCGACGGTCATCGAGGACGACGACGACGAGCGGGTCGTCGTCGACGGTGAGGCGGTCGTCCTCATCGACGACCTCCCCGAATAACGGTACAGGTCGGGCCGGTCACTCCCGGTCTGTGGACGCGTCGGCGTTCCCCAGTCACGCCAGTACTGCGTGGTGTTTTGCTCGAGAACCGACTCAACTTTTATTCCCCGACCGTCCACCAGGTTTTAAATCCTCACCGGCAGTTGCGGTTGGTGATGTCACACGGGCATGACAGCAGGCAACATGGGGCACAGAACGTCGGCCGACGACGGTTCCTCGGTACCGCAGCCACCGCAGCAGCCGGGACCGGGCTCGCGGTCGGCGCAACGGGCACGGCGGCGGCCACGGACACGTATCCGCGGGTGACCACGCGAGGGCACTACGACATCACCTGGTACGGGTCGGTGTATCTGACCGACGGACACACCGAGTGGGACTACGACACCGCCGGCGACATCCCGGGTCTCGACTCGGCAGCACCGGACGAGTTCCTCGTCCACGTCCACGGCTGGATGAACGAGCCGGACAGCGCCATCGAGGGGTTCCAGACGGCCGAGGCGTCCTACCGGGACAGCGGCTACGACCGCGCCGTCATCGGGTTCAGCTGGGACTCGGACTCCAGCGTGTTCGGCTGGTGGGACTCCACCGAGATCGCCGAGGAGAACGGCAAGAAGCTCGCGAACTTCGTCGAGGACTACCGGCAGGCCAACCCCGACACGACCATCCGGCTGGTCTGTCACTCGCTCGGCGCGCGGGTGACGCTCCGCTGCGTCGAGGTGTTGAACGCGAACGGCGTCACCGAGGCCGTCCAGTCGGTCTCGCTGCTCGGCGGTGCGGCCGACAACGACGCCGTCTCGGCCGGCGGCCGCTACGGCCCGGACCTCGCGGACGCGGTCGGGCAGGTCGACAACTACTGGAAGGACGGGGACGACGTGCTCAACTGGGCGTACACGACCGCCGAGTTCGACTCCGCCGTGGGCGAGGAGGGCTGTGAGGGGGCCCAGCCCGGCAACTACCAGGACCACAACGTCGACTACGTCACCGACCACTTCTCCTACTACGAGCCCGGCGAGGGCTGCATCGGCGACGTCGTGGCGGAGTGGTAGCACCCGGACCCGGATATTCTGGGCCCGGGCGGCCTTCCCGAAGGAGGCGGGAGCCCCCATTTAGGCGAACCTAAATAGACACGCTTTTAGGCCGCCCTAAACAGAGTTCGGGTAAGCGATGACCAGTCAGGACATCTGTGTCGTCGTCCCGACCATCCGCGAGTACGAGTGCGTCCGCTCGTACGTCGCGAACGCGCGGGACCACGACTTCGAGACGGACAGACTCCACTTCGTCCTCGTCACAGAGGACTTCTGTAACGCCGAGGCCATGCGCGAGATGCTCGACGATCTCGACGTCTCCGGCCGCGTGTTCGACGAATCCGACCGCGAGGCGTGGTACGACGAACAGGGCATCAGCGAGTACAGCCATCTCGTCCCGGCGGCGAGCCACGCCCAGACCTCCTTCGGCCTGCTCTACCTCTGGAACAACGAGTTCGAGTACGGGTTCTTCATCGACGACGACACGCTGCCCCACGAGGACCACGACTTCTTCGGCCAGCACATGGCCAACCTCGCCTACGAGGGCGAGGTAGAGCGCGTCGCCTCCGACGAGCAGTGGGTGAACGTCCTCTACGAGAACGCAGACGAGCACGGGCTCTACCCGCGTGGCTACCCCTACGCCGCGATGGACGAGACCGTCGAGACGGACACGACGACCGTCGACCACGTCGTCGCCTCGCAGGGCCTCTGGACGAACGTCCCCGACCTCGACGCCGTCCGCATCCTGATGGACGGCGACCTGGAGGGCCAGGCACAGACCCGGACCAGCGCGGACGACTTCGGCGAGCAGTTCGTCGCCGCCGAGGATAACTACCTCACGGTCTGCTCGATGAACCTCGCGTTCCGCCGCGAGGTCGTTCCGGCGTTCTACCAGTGCCCGATGGACGACAACCCGTGGAACGTGGGCCGCTTCGACGACATCTGGTCGGGCGTGTTCCTCAAGCGCGCGGCCGACCTGCTCGGCGGGCAGATACTCAACGGGGACCCGCTCTGCGAGCACAACAAGGCCCCGCGCTCGACGTTCGACGACCTCGCGAACGAGGTCGCCGGGCTGGAGTGTAACGAGCACTTCTGGGAGGTCGTCGACAGCGTGGACCCGTCGGGTCCACGGACCGCCCGGACGGCAGAGCCGTCAGAGGACGGCGAGGCCCCGGAGGCGGACACCTACGCCGGCGTCATGGCCGCCATGGCCGACGCACTCGTGGAGGGCGAGTTCGACGACTACCAGAACGGCGAGTTCCTCAACTACGTCGGCGAGTACTGCCTCGACTGGCTCGACTGCCTCGACGAACTCGCACCCGTGGCGGGCCACGAACCGGTCCCGGCGACGGCCGACGACTGAACAGTATCGGCAGTTATAAATCCTTTAGGTAGACCTAAACCAACTATGAACCAGAACGACCACGACACGACCGACGCTCCCGTCGGGCGTCGCCGCTTCCTCGCGGCGGCATCGGCGGCGGGTGTCGCGGCGACTGCGGGCTGCATCGGTTCCCTGACCGGCGACAACGACGACAGCAGCGGCGACCTCGGCCTCATCGGCTCCGGGATGGACGGTCGACCGGCCCCAGGCGGGACGCCGATGGCCGACATGCCCGACCTGTCCGGCACGCTCACGCTCTACTCCGGCCGTGGCGAACCGCTCGTCAACCCGCTGCTCTCGTACATCGAGGACCAGTACGACGACTTCACCGTCGACACGCGCTACGAGGCGTCCACCACCCTCGCAAACCAGATCGAGACCGCCGGGACCGCCAGCGAAGCCGACGTGTTCTTCTCCGTCAACGCCGGCGCACTCGGCCTGCTCGCCGACGCCGACCGAACGGTCACCCTCCCCGACGACGTGCAGGAGCTCGTCCCGACGCAGTACCGCGCCGGCGGCGGCGCGTGGGTCGGCACCTCCGGCCGCGCGCGGACCATCCCGTACAACACGGGCGAGCTGTCCGCCGCCGACGTACCCGAGGACATCTTCGCCATCCCCGACACCGACTTCGCCAGCGACATGGGCTGGGCACCGAGCTACGGCTCGTTCCAGGGCTTCCTCACCGCGATGCGCGTGATGGCCGGCCGCGAGAAGACGAAGGCGTGGCTCGAGGGGATGCTCGAGGCCGGCGTCAGCCGCTACAGCGACGAGTTCATCGTCTCCCGGGCGGTCGCGAACGGCGAGCTCACCGCCGGCTTCGCGAACCACTACTACATCCAGCGCGTCCTCGCGAACGACGAGGACGCCCCCATCGGGACGGCGTTCACGCAGAACGACGCCGGTGCCATCTTCAACGTCGCCGGCGCGGCCGTCGTCGACAGCACGGGCGACGAGTCGATGTCGACGAACTTCGTCCGGCACCTCCTCTCGGCCGAGGCCCAGGAGTACTTCGCAACACGTACATTCGAGTACCCACTCATCCCCGAAGTAGAACCAGTCGGCGACCTCCCACCCGTCGACGAACTGGCGACGCCCGACTTCGACCTCGCACAGCTCTCCGACATCGGGCCGACTATCGATCTGATGCGTGAGGTGGGGATACAGGTCTAGGTGATGGCAGTCGAGCAGCACGACTCAGAGACGGCGACAGACGACGAGGGCACCGAAAGCGGTGCCTATCCCCTCGGCCTCTCGCTGGCCAGTGCGGCCGTCGCCGCCGCCGTCGCCAGTCCGTTCATCTGGGTGCTGCTCGCTGCCTCGAACGTCCCGTTTTCCCGGGCGCTGGAGATCGTCACCCGCGACACGACGGTGGACATGTTCGTCAACAGCACCATCATGGTCGCCGGTGTCACCGTCTTCTCCATCCTGCTCGGCGTCCCGCTCGCGTACCTGACGGTCCGGACGAACCTCCCCGGGCGACGCGTCTGGACCGTCCTCGTCACGCTGCCACTCGTCATCCCGAGCTACATCGGCGCGTTCGTGTTCACGAGCGCGTTCGGCGAGGGCGGCGACGTGAACGAGTTCCTCGCGCCCTTCGGTGTCCCCCAGATTCCGGACGTCACCGGTCTCGAGGGTGCGGTCCTCGTCATCACGCTCTACACGTACCCGTACGTCTACATCACCGCCCGCGCCGGGCTGAAGACCGTCGACACGACGCTCGTCGACGCGGCACGCACGCTCCGTCACAGCCGGCTGCAGGCGGTCCGTCGGGTGGTCCTCCCGCAGCTCCAGCCCGCCATCGCGGCCGGCGCGCTGCTGACGGCGCTGTACGCCCTCTCGGACTTCGGGACCCCCGCTATCATGGGATACAACGTGTTCACGACGGTCATCGAGTCCGCGACGCAACGCGGCTCGTCGACGGGCGGTAGCGGTCTCGACCGGGCCGCGCTCCTCTCGCTCCAGCTCCTGACGGTGACTGCCGTCATCCTGGCGGTCGAGAACCGCACCCGTAGCAACGAGCAGTTCGCGAGCGGCAGACAGGGCGGCCAGGCGTCGCTTGCCCGCCTCGGCCCCTGGAAGTGGCCCGCGCTCGCGCTCTGCTCGCTCGTCGTACTCGTCTCCATCGTCCTCCCGGTGCTCATCCTGGTCGGCTGGCTGCTCGCCGGGCCGGAGCCCGGCTGGCGCGTCCCGTTCGAGCTATCGAACCTGACCGACTCGCTCACGCTCTCCGTCGCGGCGGCGGTCGTCGCGACGATCGCGGGCCTGCCAATCGCGTACCTCTCGGCCAACCACGACACGCGCGTCGGCAAGCTCACCGAGCGCGTCAGCTACTTCGGCTACGCCGCCCCGGGTGTCGTCGTCGCGTTCGCCCTCATCTACCTGTCGACGCGGACGTTCCCGAGCCTGAACCAGGCGCTCCCGCTGCTCATCTTCGCCTACGTGGTCCGGTTCCTGCCGCAGTCGGTCGGCTCGACCCGGGCCTCGTTCCTGCAGGTCAACCCGGCGCTCCCCGAGGCCGCACGGACCCTGGGCCGCAGCTCGGTCGGGGCGTTCCGGTCGGTGACGCTCCCGCTGGCCGCACCGGGACTGCTCGGCGGCGCGGCCCTGGTGTTCCTGACGACGATGAAGGAGCTGCCGGTGACGCTGCTGCTCCGCCCGACGAGGTACGAGACGCTGGTGATTGCGGTCTGGCAGGCTCACCGCGCCCAGGCGTTCTACGACGCCGCGGTGCCGGCGCTCATCCTGCTCGGGGTCTCCGCCGTCTCCATCTTCGTCATCCTCTCACAGGAGGGATACGATGTCAAGTGACGCAACTATCACCGCAGACGTAGAGACAGTGTACGAACGCCCGTCCGTCGAGGAGAGCGAGACCGTCCTCGAACTCGACGGTGTGTCGAAGTCGTACGGGAGCGAGTCGGTCATCGACGGCCTCTCGCTCTCGGTCCGCGAGGGCGAGATACTGACATTGCTCGGCCCGTCGGGCTGTGGTAAGACGACGACGCTCCGACTCATCGCGGGGCTCGAACGCCCCGACGGCGGCGATATCCGGGTCAACGGCGAGCGCGTCTCGGGCAGCGGGAGCTTCGTCGTGCCCGAGCAGCGCGGCGTGGGCGTCGTCTTCCAGGAGTTCGCACTGTTCCCACACATGAACGCCGCGGAGAACGTGGCGTTCGGCCTGACGGATATGGACGAGGAGGCGACGCAGGCGCGCGTCGACGAGATGCTCGACCTCGTCGGCCTGCAGTCCCACCGCGACGCACACCCCGACGAGCTTTCCGGCGGCCAGCAACAGCGCATCGCCCTCGCGCGGTCGCTCGCGCCGGAGCCGAAGATCCTCCTGCTCGACGAGCCGTTCTCGAACCTCGACGTGGACCTCCGCGTCGAGATGCGCGAGGAGGTCCGCCGCATCCTGAAGGAGGCCGGCGTCACCGCGGTCTCGGTCACGCACGAC
Organism: Haloarchaeobius iranensis; assembly: GCF_900103505.1. Classification (GTDB taxonomy): domain Archaea; phylum Halobacteriota; class Halobacteria; order Halobacteriales; family Natrialbaceae; genus Haloarchaeobius; species Haloarchaeobius iranensis. Next base: position 146,646 of record NZ_FNIA01000003.1, on the reverse strand, counting down.
CAGGAGGAGGCGATGAGTATCTCCGACCGGGTCGCCGTGATGTCCGAGGGCCACCTCGAGCAGGTCGGCCGCCCCGAGCAGGTGTTCCAGCACCCCGAGTCCCGCTTCGTCGCGGGCTTCCTGGGCCACGCCTCGTTCCTCTCGGGCTACGTCCACGGCGACGAGGTCGAGACGGGCGTCGGCCCCGTCGACCGCAGCATGATCCACGGCCTCGCCGGCGAGTACGAGGGGAGCCGCATCGACGTGCTTGTGCGCCCGGACGACATCCAGGCCCGTCCGCTCGCCCCGGACGAGGTGCCCAACGGCCGCGTCGTCTACCGCCGCTACCTCGGCCCGACCATCCTCTACCGGGTCGAACTGGACAACGGGGACATCGTCGAGTGCATGCACAACCACACCGACCAGGTCGACCTCGACGAGTCCGTCCGGGTCGACCTGACCGCGGACCACGACCTCGCCTGGTTCCCCGCCACCGACGAGGACGGCTCCTTCAGCTGAACCGATGGCCGGCTCCGTCCCCGACGTTCTCACGCGAACCCGCGTGCCATCCCTCCTGCTCGCCGCCCTCGCGGCGGCGGTCGTGTTCGTCGTCGCCACCGAGCTGTTCCCGTACCACTCGGCGAACCACGACGAGGGGGTCTACCTCCACCAGGCGTCGCTGCTGCTCGACGGCCAGCTCTACGCCTACCCGCCGGACGGGCTGACCGAGGCGTTCCGCCCGTGGTTCTTCGTCACTGACGGGGAGTCGATGTATCCGAAGTACGCGCCCGTGCCGTCGGCGATATTCGCGCTCGGGCTCGCGCTCGGCGAGCCCCGCCTGTCCCTCGCCGCGGTCGCGGCGGGCATCGTCGCGCTCACCGCCGCCCTCGGGACGGAAGCGTTCGACCGACGCGTGGGCCTCCTCGCCGGCGTGCTCGTGCTGCTGACGCCGACGTTCCTGCTTACGACCTCGGTGTTCCTGCCGTACGCGCCGGCGACGCTGCTGAACCTCGCGTTCGCACTCGCCTACGTCCGGGCTCACCGCCGTCACTCGCGCCGGTACGCCGTGCTGGCCGGCGTCGCCGTCGCGCTGGCGTTCTTCGCCCGGCCGTACACCGCCGTGCTGTTCGCGCTCCCGTTCGTCGGCCACGCCTGCTGGACGCTGGCGACGGCGTACCGGCGTCGGGACGGCTCGACGGACGAGTACCTCCAGCACGGCGTCGTCGCCCGGAACCTCGTCGTCGCGGCACTCGGCCTCGTGGGCGTGCTCACCACGCTCGGCTACAACTGGCTGCTGACCGGCGACCCGCTGGTGTTCCCGTACGCGGCCTTCGCACCGCTCGACGGCCTGGGCTTCGGCCAGCGGCGCATCCTGGAGCACGACCTCGTGTACACGCCCGCGCTCGCCGTCCGGACCAACCTCGTCCTCCTCTGGGAGTCCGCGACACGGTGGACCGTCGGCGGCTGGCTCGGGACGGCCGCGTTCCTCGGCGGGGCGGGCGCGTGGCTGGTGCGGCGGCTGGTCGCCCCCGACAGCTCGCCGACGCTCGACCGGCCGCACTGCTCGGACGACTGTCTCGCCCTGCTCCTGCTCGCTGTCGTGCCCGCGGTCTGCGTCGGTAACCTGGCGTTCTGGGGGACATACAACGTCAGCTCGGGCCCGTCCGAGCTGGGTGACGGGCTGCTCTCGCTGTTCGGGCCGCTCTATCACTTCGACCTCGTCGTCCCGCTGGCGACGTTCGGCGCGTTCGGCGTCGTCACCGCCGCGGACCGGCTCCGAGCGGCCGTCACCGCACGCCGCTCGAAGACCGCCGCACGGGTCGTGCTCGCCGCGTTGCTCGTCGTCTCGCTCCCGGCCGTCGGCGTCGCGGAGCGCGATGCGCTCGACGCCCCCGTCACCGAGCACGCCGAGACCACCGAGAAGTACGGGACCATCTACGAGCCGGTGCTCGCACAGGAGTTCGACGACGCCGTCGTGTTCGTCCCGACGCCGTACGGCGACTGGCTCGCGCATCCGTTCCAGACGCTCCGCAACGACGCTGGCTACGACGGCGACGTGGTGTACGCGCTCGACCGTGGCCCCACGAGCGACTTCGCGGTGCTCCGGGCGACGGGTGACCGGACGCCGTACCGGTTCACGTACCACGGCGAGTGGGTGCCGGACGCGACCGACCGCCCCATCGGGAAGCTCGAACGGCTCGAACTGCGCTCCGGCGAGCAGCTCTCGGGGACGACACGCGTCGGCGTCCCGCGCGGTGCGAGCAGCGCCATCGTCCGGCTGGAGGGCGACGGCGAGGTCCGCGAGTTCGCCGTCGAGGGAGCGGTCGACGGCAGCCTCGCCGCGAACTGGACCGTCGGTCCGGACGGACTCAGGCTGACCGACGACGACGTCCAGGCGCTCGGCGGGGACCGCTCGGTGCCGCTGAACGGCACCACGGAGTTCGCCGTCGCGGTGGTCCTGACGTACGAGGGCGGCGCGACCCTGACCTACCGGCAGGAGTTCGACGCCCGCCGGACCGACGACGGCGTCCAGGTCGTCTGGCCGCCCGCGTCGTCGGTCTGCCGGCTCGTGGTCGACTGCGGACTGGAGGGGACCTACCTCCCCGACCACCCGGACGAGCACTTCGACGGCGTCTGGCTGAACGGGACGCTGACGACCGGTGCCAGCTCGGAGAACTCGATTACAGCCCCGGTTCAGAACCGGAAGCGCTCGGACAGCGAGACCGTCAGGATGGACTTCCCGATGGCAGCGCCGCCCCCGATGGGGTCGAGCTTCGTCTCGCCGCGGCGCTCGTCGTACTCGATGGGGGTCTCGACCACGTCGTAGCCCCGCATCGCCGGGCGGATCAGCAGCTCTGCGGAGAGCCCGGTGTTCTCGGTCCAGGTGATGTCCTGGACGACCTCCCGCCGGTAGGCACGCATCCCCGTGGTGGTGTCGTGGACGCGCTCGCCCATGAGCACGGACGTCAGGGCCGCGAAGGCGTGGTTGCCGAGGCGGTTGAACGCGGGCATCGCCTCGGCCCCGTGGTGCAGTCGGTCGCCCGAGACCACGTCGTAGCCCTCGTTGACGAGGTCGAGGAACCGCGGGAGCGCCTCCATCGGGTAGGTGTCGTCGCAGTCCGTCGTGACGACGATGGGCCGGTCGGGCGCGAGGACGGCCTCCCGGACGGCGACGCCGTAGCCCTGTGGCTCCTGCTCGATGACGGTCGCGCCGTGCTCGCGGGCGACCTCGGCGGTGGCGTCGTCGGAGCCGTCCACGCAGACGACCTCGGCCCGGCCATCTGTGACCTCGTCGATGTCGGTCAGCACGTGTTCGATAGCCGCTTCCTCGTTGTACGTTCCCATCACGACCGCCACGTCGTCGAAGGTGAACGGCGGGTCGTCTGCCCTGGTTGATTCGCCGTCGTCCACGTCGGACGATTCCGCCGGAGAGTGCTCGCTCATCGCCTCTGGCTTACCGATGGGCGTACTTTAGGTTTGCCAAAAAACCTGGCCGGGTCAGAGCGGCTCCGTCTCGTGGCGGAACGTCTGGAACTCCATCGTCCGGCCGTCCGGGTCCGTCGCGAAGAAGTTGTAGATGTCGAACGCGTCGTTCACAGACGGCTCGTCGCGGGCCCGGTCGGCGAACCGGTCGTAGAACGCGTCGACGCCGTCGCGGTCCTCGGTGACGAACGTGAGCACCCCCTCGGTCTCGGTCTCGTCGGCGTCGCAGAACCCGAACAGCAGGTTGTCGTACTGCAGGATGGTGCACGCCGACTGTTCGAGCCAGACCTCCGCCCCCACCTCATCGACGTAGAAGGCGGCCGTCTCCTCGTACGATTCGCTCCCGAAGAACACGAGTCCGGACATGTGACAGCGTGGGAGCGCCCCCGGTAAAACGGTTCGTGCATCCCTCCGGAGTTCACGCAGCTATTTGATGCTGGGACCGGAGGGTGGTTGCATGACTGACACGCGTCGAACGGTGACGTACCTCGGACTCGTCGCCCCGACCGTCGCGCTCGCTACCCTGCTGCTGGCGACGCTCGTCGACCCGCTGTTCAGCTGGCAGAGCCGCTCGCTGTCGAGCGTCGGCGAGGCGAACGGGAAGGCCCTGCTCGCCGTCGGCACCGCGGACCAGCTCGCCTTCCTCCTGTTCAACGGCGGCCTGCTCTTCGGCGGCATCGTCGGCCTCCCGTTCACGGCCCGACTCTGGTCGGCGACGGTCAACGGGATCGAGAAGGCCGGTGTCGTCGTCCTCGTGGTCGCACTGCTGGCCATGACCGGCATCGGTTTCGCGTACATCGACGGTCCGGCGAACGCCCTCCACTTCCCGTTCGCAGCGGGGTTCTACCTGTTTGCGACCGTCGCGCTCCTCGTCTTCGGCACCGGCTCCGCGCTCGACCGGTCGCCGACGTTCGGGCTCGTCACGATGTGGCTCGGCATCCTCCAGCTGCTCCAGTGGGTCGTCTGGGTGCTGCTCGAGGCGATGGTCTGGACCGGCGACGGCGACACCTTGACCTACTTCGCCGTGCCCGAGGCCGTCGGTGCGGCGCTGTTCGGCGGCTGGGTCATCTGGACCGCCCGGACGCTGCTCCGCGACGGCTCGCTCCCCGCGTAACTCACCCGTCTCCAGCCGGTCTCGACTGCCGCGACGTACAACAGTTATCCCCGTAGAGCGTAACGCCCGGACATGGACAAGTGGCAGCGCCGGACCGCCTACTATCTCCTGATGCTGACCGGGGTGATGCTGGTCTACGCGGTCATCTACGACTACGGGATGAGCGTCTACGAGTCCGAACCGGAGACGTTCCTGCACTCCCTGCAGGTCGTCGTCGAGACGTTCACGACGACCGGCTTCGGGTCCGACGCACCCTGGCAGACCCCGGAGATGAACCTGCTCGTCATCATCATGGACACGACGGGCGTGTTCCTCATCTTCATGGCGCTGCCCGTGCTCTTCTTCCCGCTCATGGAGGACATCCTCTCGACGACGGTCCCGGCGAGCGTCGACGACGACCTCAGCGACCACGTGGTCGTCTGCACCTACACCGCGCGGGCCGACGCGGTCATCGACGAACTCGACGCGTGGGGGGTCGACTCCGTCATCCTCGAGCCGGACCGCGAGACCGCCGTCGAGCTCCACGAGGACGGCTACGACGTCATCAACGCGGACCCCGAGAGCACCGAGGACCTGGAGGACGCCGGCATCGAGCGTGCCCGCGCCCTCGTGGCCGACGTCTCCGACCAGGTGGACGCGAGCATCGTGCTGGCGGCGGGCGAGGTCGGTGGCGAGGACCTCCAGATCGTCAGCGTCGTCGAGGACCCCGACAGTGTCTCCTACCACCGCCTCGCGGGTGCGGACGAGGTGCTCTCCCCCCGGCCCCTGCTGGGTCGCGGGCTCGCCTCGAAGGTCACGACGGGTCTCTCGACCGAGCTCGGCGACGCCATCGAGATCGGCGACGACTTCGAGATCGCCGAACTGCCTATCCACCGACAGAGCGAGCTCGTCGGCAAGACACTCGCCGACAGCAGCATCCGCGAGCGGGCCGGCGTCAACGTCATCGGGGCGTGGTTCGAGGGCGAGTTCCGGAGTCCGCCGGAGCCGGACGCCGTGCTCGACAGCGGTACCGTCCTGCTCGTCACCGGGCGCGAGGACCAGCTCCAGCGGCTGAAAGAGCTCACGCTCTCCAGCGTGCGCGAGTTCCGCCGCGGCGAGACCATCGTCGTTGGCTACGGACAGGTCGGGAGCAGCGTGGCGGAGCAGCTCGACGAGGCCGGCAGCTCCTACAGCGTCATCGACCGGGAACGGACGTCCGGCGTCGACGTCGTCGGCGACGCGCTCGACCCGGAGGTGCTCCACGCCGCCGGCCTCGCGGACGCTCGAACGGTCGTGCTCACGCTCCCCGACGACACGACCACCGAGTTCGCCACGCTCGTCATCCGGGACGAGAGCCCCGAGACGGAGGTCGTGGCGCGTGTCACGGAGTCCGGGAGCATCCAGAAGATGTACCGCGCGGGGGCCGACTACGTGCTCTCGCTCGCGTCCGTCAGCGGCCGGATGATCGCCTCGACGATCCTTGAGGACGAGGAGGTGCTCTCCCTCGACCAGCAGGTCGACGTCATCCGGACGGAGGCCACGGTGCTGGTCGGACAGACCCTCGAAGAGGCACAGGTTCGCAAGCGGACCGGCTGTACGGTCGTCGGCGTGGAACGCGACGGGACGCTCGTCACCGACGTCGGTCCCTCGTTCCGCATCGAACAGGGCGACGAACTCATCGTCGCCGGCACCGACCAGGGGACGAACCGCTTCAGGGAGCTGTGCTGTTGACCCCTCGCGGCACCGGCCCTACTTGGAGTCGACGACGCGCTTCGGCCCGCGCCCCCGGAGGGTCCCGGCCTCGTTCGATATCTCCGTCCGCCGGAACCGCCAGACCCGCGCACCGTCGCCGCCCTCCACCACGTCGACCTGTTTCAGGCCGGTCTTGATGCAGTCCCACCAGCCGGACTCGGAGCCGTACCCCGCCGGGTACTCCTCGTACAGCGCCTCGACGAAGTCCGACCGCCGGGCGCGGTCCTCGTCCTTCAGGTACGCGAGCGCCGCGCCCACGGCTCGTCGGCGGGGCTCGACCTTCTCCGGCGAGCGACCTGGTACGTCGAGCGCCTCGAGGTCCGTGATGTCCTCGCCGGGCGAGACGTCGTCGCTGCTGACCGCGATGCTCGTGTTCGACTGGTAGCTCAGCCCGGTCGCCGGGTCACGGCCGAGGCGTTTGCGCGTCTGTGCGACCGCCCGGCGGGCGAACTCGTCGAGCCGCTCGCCCTCGACCCCGGCGAGGACGTCGGCCTCCTCGTTCAGTCGTTCGTCGGTGAACCGCTTGACGCGCTCGGGAGTGAAGTTCCCGCCGAGGTCGTCGGGCTCCGCGTCCGGTCCCGACTTCGGGACCATCCGCTCGCCGGTCCCGCCCGTCTCGACAGTCTGGCTCGCCGTCCCGCCGCCGTCGGCCGTCGCCGGCTGCTGACCGCTCGAATCCGTCCCGTCCGTCACTCCCGGGCTCTCGGGGGTCGCCGACCCGTCCGTGGCCTCGGCCGTCGCGTCCCCGTCGGCCGGGGTCGGCGCTGGCTCGTCGCCGGTCGTGCTCTGGGCCACCTGCTCCTCTAACTCGGCCACACGGGCGGCGTACTCCGACAGCAACTGGTCCCGTTCGGTCCCCTGCTCGATGGCTGCACGGTTCCCGATGATCCAGTCAAGATACGCCGGGATGTCCTCGAACCCGAGCAGGTCCGTCTCCATGTCGAGTTTCTCGACGGTCTCCTCGGGGACGTCGAGGCGGATTGTCGGCATTTGTTCCCCGGTACGACGGTCGATTATAAAAATTGTGGCCTACGCCCCTCGCCGACGCCCTCGACCCGCTGAGCGGCACAACAATCCTTAAATCGGCCAAAACCGTACACGGATTCATGCATAAGGACGAGCTCCTCGAACTCCACGAGCAGATGGTGGATATCATGACACACTTCGAGGCACAGGGCGACGGCAAGGACGAGCTGTTCCAGCAGTACCACGACCTCGACGTCGACCCGTCGGACGTACACAAATCGAAGAGCGAGCACAAACACGCCGTGTTCGTGCTGGGTAACGCGCTCGCCAGCGTCATGAGCGAGGACGAGTTCTCCAGCGCCGGCCGCATCCAGAAGCGCATGGAGGAGCTCGCGGACGACGCCGAATCGAAGATCTGAGGCCGCGTTTCGGCCGTTCACCGTGTCGGGTGCCAGCCTGCAACGGTGAATCCCCGGAAACTATTTGTCCCGCATGCGGTTGTAACCCTATATGGATTCGCGCAGAGTAGAGCGCGTCGAAGACTGGGACTCCCGTCCCTTCCCGGGCGGCTTCGCGGAGCTCCGTTCGCTCGCGGACACGGAGTTCACCGGAGCCGTGACGACCGGGACGACGTGGCTGTTCATGCTGAACGGCCGCATCATCGGGGTCTTCGACGGGACTATCGACGACTTCGACGGCTCGTCGGGCACGACGTACGAGGCACCCCATCCGTCGGTGCCGCTCCTCTTCGCGATGCAGGAGACGGGCGGCGATGAACGGGCGAACTACTACACCAACGACACACCGATCTCGGAGGCCGACTCGACGCTCACGTCGGGCAAGTTCACGGGCTACATCGAACTCTCCGAGAACGTCCTCAGCGGCGATTACTACGTCGTCTACTACGGCGGCCGTTCGATGAGCTGTGCGTTCATCGGCAACCGCGAACGCCTGCACACGGGCGACGAGGCGTTCGAGCGCGCGGACGACGAGGTCGGCATCTACACCGTGATGGACGTCGACATCGAGGTGACCGAGATTCCCGGTGGCGAGCCGGAGCCCGAGCCGGCGACCGACCCCGACGACGCGGCGACCGGCGCTGCGGCGGGCGGTGCAGCCGCCGGCACCGCGGACGCCCGGACCGACCCCACCGGGACCGACCCTACCGGGACGGGCGACGCGGCCGGCGACGAGCCGGTCGTCGCCGACGCCGCCCCGTCTGACACTGCCGACGCCAGGCGGGAGGCGGCCACGCCCCGCGACCAGCGGGACCCCGCCGACGAGTCGCCTGTCAGCGAGGCCTCCGCGCCAGCGGAGCCCGTGGTCAGCGAGGCCTCGAGCGAGCAGCCAGCGCCCACCCAGACCGAGCAACCTCGGGCGCAGGACCAGCCGCGGACGGGCGGGACCGACCCGGCGGACAGCCCGTCCGAGGACACCCAGGCCGACGGGAGCCGGCCGGCCCCGCGACGGGAGCCGTCGGCGGACCCGGAGGGCCAGCCCGGCGCGACGGACACGCGGGCCGACGCGGACCCGGCACCGGACAGCACGGCCACGAAGACGGCGACGGACGACCACGACCCCGTCCAGATTCCCGACGAGGTGCTGGAGGAGGTCGAGCGCGAGGCCGCGGACGAGGACGAGGACCCGGTGCTGGAGGAGGAAGCGGAGTGGCGGGAGACGCGCTCGATTCCCTCCATCAACCCCGACCGGTCAGAACCGACGGGCGGTGACCCAACGGCTCAGAGCTCGACGGCGCAGTCCGCGACGAGCCAGAGCACGACGCCGACCCGACGGAGCCGACGGCAGCGCCAGGACGCCGCGGACGGCCAGCAGTCGAACCCCAAGAGCGCGACCGGTCCGCAGCAGGCAAACGGCGGCTCGACCCAGCAGTCGAACCCCGGTCGGCAGGCCGGACGCACGGAGCAACAGTCCACGAACACCGCCGACAGCCGGAGCCCCGACGAGCCGCTCGAGCGGGAGATGCTCCAGCGCGAGGACAAGATCGACCGGCTCCAGCAGCAGCTCTCGAACGTCGAGGAGGAGCGCACGGAACTCCGCGAGGAGCGGGACCAGCTGGCCGACGAGAACGCCGAGCTGCGCGACGAACGCGAGGCCCTCGAGGCCGAGATAGCCGAGCTCGAGGCCGAGCTGACCGACCTCGAAGCCGAACTCGCCGCACAGCGCGGCCCGGCCGCCGACGCCACCACGCAGTTGACGCCACAGCAGGCGCTCGAGGGGACGAACCTCTTCGTCCGCTACGGCTCGAAGGGCGAGGCGACACTCGACACCGCTCACGAGGGCGAGGCCGACGCCGAGGCGGTCAACGCGAACCTCCGCATCGAGCACCACACGCAGTTCGAGGCGGACGACGCGGCGGTCGACGGCCGGCCCTACGCCGACTTCCTCCACGACAGCATCGAGTTCCGCTTCGTGGAGTGGTTCGTCCGCGACCTGCTCTACGAGATCCGCGACACCGGGAACGCGAGCGCGATGCGGGACCTCTACGACGCCATCCCGGAGGCGGACCGCGCCGAGCTCAACGGTTCGGTGTCGCTACGCTACGACGACGACGGCAACGAGCAGCGCGAGCAGACCACGTTCGACGTGGTCGTCCGCGACCGGATGGGCAACCCGCTCGTCGTCGCGAACCTGAACGACTCCCGCGACCCGACGACCGAGGAGATGATGGTCGACATCCAGGAGCGCGCCTCACGGGTCAAGCGGACCAGCGAGACCCTCGCCGGGGCGGTCGTCGTCACTGCCTCGTTCTTCGACCCGGGAGCGCTGGAGACTGCCTCCGAGGCGACGAGCGGCAGCTTCCTGAGTCGGGACTCGAAGAAGAGCTTCGTGAAACTGTCCCGGAAATCGGGCTACCACCTCTGTCTGGTGGAGTCCCGCGGCGGGGAGTTCCACATCAACGTGCCGGAGCTGTAGGAAGACGGAAACCGTTCAGTTCTCGATTTCGGCCGCGTCGTCTATCTTCATCCCGTTCATCTTCTCGACGATCTCGTCGATCTTGCCGTCGAGTTCCTCGACGAACTCGAGCGTGCGCTCGGTCGTGATTGCGCCCTGGCTCGACGGCTCGATGAGGTTCTCCTCTTCGAGGACGCGGAGGGAGTAGCGGACTTTGTGGTGGGGGTAGCCGGTCTCGTTGGACATCTTCACGATACCGATGGGTTCGTTCTCGATGACCATCTTCAGCACCTGCAGATGCCGTTCCAGCATATCGACTTCCTTCTCAAGTCGGTCTATCATGGCATTTGTTAACTTGTCGTACGGGGTTTTAAACCTTATCGTGCGAACGCGGCGAGAAACGTGGTAAATCGATGGTAGCAGTGGTTCGTGTATATGTCTTCTGGTCGGTGGGACCACGACTCAACCGCCGAGCGCGACCCGCCGTATCGAAATCGGTTTACCGGCCGCTAGAGAATCGGCGCGTGTAAATGACCGTAACCATTGTCGGGTCGCAGCTCGGCGACGAGGGCAAGGGCGGTGTCGTCGACATCTACGGCGACGGGGCCGACGTCGTCGTCCGCTACCAGGGCGGCGACAACGCGGGCCACACCGTCGTCTACGGTGGCACCGAGTACAAGCTCTCGCTCGTTCCCAGCGGGGTCGTCCGCGGTAAGGTGGGCGTCCTCGGTAACGGCTGCGTCGTGAACCCGGCGACGCTGTTCGACGAGATCGCAGACCTGCGCGAGCGGGGTCTCGACCCCGACGTGCGTGTCGCCGAGCGAGCACACGTCATCCTGCCGTACCACCGTGTGCTCGACGGCATCGAGGAGGAGGTAAAGAGCGAATCTGACCAGGAGGTCGGCACCACCGGGCGCGGCATCGGACCGACCTACGAGGACAAGGCGGGCCGCCGCGGCGTCCGTGTCGGCGACCTGCTCGACCCCGAGGTGCTGCGCGAGCGGCTCGAGTACGTCGTGCCCCAGAAGCGGGCGCTCGTCGAAGACGTGTACGGGCTCTCCATCGACGACCTCGACGACCCGGACGCGTTCGACGTCGACGCGCTGTTCGAGGAGTACCGCGAGTACGGCGAGCGACTGGCCGAGCAGGGGATGCCCGTCTCTTGCGGCGACTTCCTCGCCGACGCCATCGACGACGGCGAGCAGGTCATGTTCGAGGGTGCACAGGGCACGCTCATCGACATCGACCACGGCAGCTACCCGTACGTCACGTCGTCGAACCCGACCGCCGGCGGCGCGACCACCGGCACCGGCCTCGGGCCGGGTCTCATCGGCGACGGCGAGATCATCGGCATCGTCAAGGGCTACCTCTCCCGCGTCGGGAGCGGTCCGATGCCGACCGAGCTGGCCGGGGTCGAGGGACAGACCGCGGGATACGACGGCGACGCCGGCGAGGAGGAGGAGGAGCTCGCCACCTACATCCGCGACGAGGGTGGCGAGTACGGCACCGTCACCGGCCGCCCCCGCCGGGTCGGCTGGCTCGACGTGCCGATGCTCCGCCACGCGACCCGCGTCAGCGGGTTCACCGGCCTCGCCGTCAACCACGTCGACGTGCTCGCCGGCATGGACGAGGTGAAGGTCGGCCACAGCTACACGCTCGACGGCGAGGAGCTGCTGACGATGCCGTCGACGACCGAGCGGTGGGCGCGCTGTGAGGCGAACCTCCGCACGTTCGACGGCTGGCCCGACGTGGACTGGGACGACGTCGACGACTGGGCGGACATCCCCGAGAACGCGCGCACCTACCTGCGCTACCTCTCGGACGAGCTCGACACCGACATCTACGCCGTCGGTACCGGGCCCGACCGCGAGGACACCGTCATCCTGCAGGACCCGTACGACTCGTAGCGGGCGACCCGCAGTGCGGTGACTCCCGCTTCCGCAGTCAGCACTCGTAGCGACGCTGAGACGACCGGGACGGTCACCGGTGGCGCGGTCTCGCGCCGCCGCTCGAATCCAGGCAATCACGCACGCCGTTCCCGAAGCCTTTTGCTCTCGGTGTCCGAGGGTGCGGGTATGAAAGAATCCATGATGGACATCCTCTGCTGTCCGATGGACAAGGCCGACCTCGAACTCGAGGTGGACCACGAGGACGAGGACGAGATCGTCTCCGGCACACTCACCTGTACCGAGTGTGGCGAGGCCTACCCCATCGAGGAGGGCGTGCCGAACATGCTGCCGCCGGACATGCGCGACGACGTGCCGGCGTAATCCGGTAGCGTCGCGGAACCGAACTCGTAGACGACCGACGACCCGTCGTACTCACCGCCCATGGCACCCGAGACCCTCGTCGTCGACATCAGCCGCGAGGAGCTTCACAGCGTGGAGCCAGCCGTCGACGCGTTCGAGGCTCGCGGACCGTTCGACGTGGAGGTCCGGAACCACGGGCGAGCCGTCCACGTCCACTGCAACGTCGACGACGCGCTCTCGCGTGTCGCCACCCTGACCGAGACGAACCACTTCGTCGAGACGGAGTCGAGTACGACGTTCCGTGTCGAGGTCGCCGACGGCCCACGCCCGGTCTCCGGGGCGCTCCGGTTCGTGGCGGCCTACGGTGCGGAGGAGGCCGGGGTCCCGGTGACGATTCGGGACCCGGCGGCGACACCGGCCGTCGACCAGGCCGGTGTCCCGGGCACCGAAGAGGGCGGAACCGAGACGGCGGCGGGACGGGCGGGCGGGATGGACCCCTCGGCGCTCGCTCCCGGGCGCGACGACGCGCCGTTGCTCGCGCTGGCTGGCGTGGCGCTGCTGGTGGCGATGCTCGCGGTGGTGCTCGCGAACAGCGCCGTCGTGCTGCTCGGGGTCGGCGCGGTCCTGGTCGGGATTCTCGTCGCCGTCGTCGTCCTGTTGCGCTGAGCCCCCGCCAGCAACTCCGTCACTCCTCTGTCGGTACGCCACAGAGGTTGCCGTCATCGTCGAACCGCTTGGCCCGCAGATAGCGCGCCCGGTAGCGGTTCGCGCCCTCGTACACGTCGGCCTCGCGGATCCCCTCGGTCCGGCCGTCGGCGACGGCGTCGACGATGGCCTCGAGCTGCTCCTTCTCGCTCGGCGTGAGGTCGAACTCGTAGGTGTGCTCGTCCTCCTCCTCGAGCTTCGTCCACTTCCGGGCGGCCGCGACGACGAGCGAGCAGGGCTCCCTGCAGGGGAACGGGCCATCGCCGCCGGGCGTCTCGAGGTGGTCGTCCTCGTCGTACTGCCACTCGCGTCGTTTGAGGCACTGCGAGTCGACGCAGGCGGCCTCGGTGACCCACTCGACGGCCTCGCGGGGCAGCTCCTCGACGACACCGTAGATGCCGGTCTGGCGCTCCGCGGTCTCGCGCCAGTGGGTCACGTCGAGGGTGCCTTCCTGCTCCCGGTGCCAGTTCTCCACCGTCGCTGGGTAGACGAAGCCGAGGGCCTCCTTCAGCTCGCCGCTCGTGAGGTCGGAGAGCACCCAGCCGTCGACGAGCGACGGCGCGGTCTTCAGCGGCCGGTAGCGCCCGCTGTCGTCGTACTTCGACAGGTCGCGCAGGTTGCGCGGCTCGGTGTGGGCGGTGAGCGTCCCGCGACCGGCGTCGGCGTCGTCGACGTGACGGAGCTCGTACCGTCGGTAGCCGACCTCGCCGAGTTCGACCGTGACGAGCAGCTCACCCCACTCGTGGTGGATGCCGCCGTCGGCCATCGCGTCGTACCGTCCCCGGACGGAGTGCTCGTCGGCGGCCTCCAGCCAGCGCAGGAATGCGCGCCGGGCGGTCCCCTCGCCGCCGACGACGACGTTCCAGAAGTGCCAGTTGGAGACCCACTCGGCGTTGGCGGCGGCGACCCGTTCCAGCTCCTCGACGGAGAGGTGCTCGCGGTGGAGGTCCGGCACCTCGAACACGTAGCCGTCGTCCTCGTACTGCACCACGAGGCCGTCGAACTCGACCGGACCGCCGGTCACGGCGTCGACGAGGTCCTCGAACTGGTCGGGTGCGAGGTCAGCGTCGGTGGCCGGCATCGTCAGTCACCCGAGGCCGGGACGCCGCCGGTCGCTTCGCGGACCTTCTCGAGCGCGTCCCGGATGTCGGCACCGGCCTCGGCGGCGCGCTCGAGGATGACGTCGGCCATGAAGTCCTCGGTGCCGACCGCGCCCGCGTACCAGATGCGGTGGCCGTCGACCGCGGCGGGGGTGTCCCAGCCCGTCCGGTAGTCGTCGGTGAGGCCCATGTCCTCGGGGATGTCCTCCTGGGTGTGGTAGCCGTCGGCGACGAACAGCGGGACGACGACGACGTCCTCGCTCTCGAAGTAGTCGGTCACGTCGTCGACCTCCGGCTCCTCGTCCATGTAGAGGGCCTTCACCTCGTCGAAGCGGCCCATGTCACGGATGCGGTCCGCGTGGTACTCGATGGCCTTCGCGGAGTTCTCGTTGCGCTCGGTGCCGTGGCCGACGACCGAGAGGCCGAACCCCTCGCCGACGTCGGGGTCCTCGGTGACCGACTCGGCGCGTTTGACGATGACATCGGACATCGCGTCGTGGGTCCCGACCGGGCCACAGTAGTGGATGGTCTTGTCCACGTCCTCCGCGTACAGCGTCGCCTGCGAGGCGCTCGTCCCGTCGGACTCCCACAGGTCGGGGTCCCACTCGTCGAGCCGGAGCTCGCGGGGGATGACCTCCTCGGTGAAGTAGCCCTCGCTGATGAACAGGGGGACGACGAACACCTCCTCGGACTCCACGGTCCGGAGCGCGTCGCGGAAACTCGGTTCCTCCTTCCAGAACGCCTCGCGCACCTCGTCGAACGCGCCCGACTCGCGGATGGTGTCCGCGTGGGCGTAGGTCGGTGTGCTCGACGCCGGGTTGAGGTGCGACCCGTGTGCCACGATGACCAGCGCTTGCATACGCACCGCTCAGGCTGGCACATCCTTAGGGACTTCGTCTGCGGTACCCCGCGTCAGCCGGTTCGCACGGCTCGCGCGGACGGAAACGCCTAATTATCATCGGGCGTAACACTCGCGAAAATGTCGGCCCTCCCTCGCTCTCTCGTCGCCGTCGCGCTCCTGCTCGTCGTCGGTGCTGGCTGTCTGGGTCTCGTCGACGACGGCGAACAGGCGACCCCGACGGTCGACGGCGAGGCGGCCGTCGAGGCCTACGAGTCCATCGACGGCGTCCACGCGGTCGTCGAGACGACCATCACCCACGGGAACAGCACCGAACACCGTGAGTCGGCGGTGTGGCTCCGGCCCGCCAGTGGCGCGGTCCGCGAGGAGGTCCGTGAACCGGACGCCCGCCGGGGCAACGTCGTCGTCGCCAACGGCTCGCAGCTCTGGGTGTACAACGAGAGCCGGGGCGTCGTCCGGACGCAGTCCTACGAACGCGGCCAGGGGGACGCGATCAGGATGGACACGTTCCTCCGACAGGTGTTCGACGCGGTCGCGGCCAGCGACAACGAGACGGTCCAGTCCCCGCCGACCGTCGGCATGGGCCCCGCGCCGTCGGTGCCCGTCGAGGACGAACCCGACGCGGCGGTCAGGAACGCGACGACGCGGGTCGAGAACTACACCGCGTCCTACGAGGGTACGGAGACCGTCGCGGGCCGCGAGACCCACGTCGTCGAACTGGCCCCCCGCGGCGACGTCGCGAGGGTGGCGTCGGACGCACGCATCCGGTACTACCTCGACAGCGAGCGCTACTTCCCGACGAAGGTGACCCAGTCGATGACGGTCAACGGGAAGGAGTTCCGCGTCGTCTCGGAGTACACGAACGTCGATTTCGACCCGGACATCCCCGACTCGCGGTTCCGCTTCGCCCCGCCCGAGGACGCGAGCGTGGTCGACCTCGACGAGAGCCAGGAGACGTTCGAGACGCGCGCCGCGGCGGCGGCGAACGTCTCGACGACGCTTCCGGAGCCGGACGTGCCCGACGGGTACGAGCCGTCCCAGGTTGGCGTGCTCCGGGGCGAGGTCACGACCGTGACGGTGTTCTACCGGAACGACGCCGGCGACGTCCTCTACGTGAGCAAGCACTCGGAGCCCCGCTCGACCGGTTCGGCGGAGGGTGACACCGTCGAAATCGGCGACACCGAGGGCCGCTACGTCGCGACGGACTCGCTGGGGTCGGTCGTCTGGTCCTGCGGCGACGGCCCGCAGTACGCCGGCGTCTCGGTCGAGGGGTCGCTCTCGCGGTCCGAACTCGTCGCCGTCGCTCGGTCGGTCGGCTGCGAGTAACCGTTGCCGCCCGCCTAGTGGGCCGGCTCGAACGCCGGCGCGAAGTCGACCTCCGTCGCCGGCACGAGCAGTAGTATCTCCTCCCGCGGCGTCTCGACGAGCTGGCGGTCGGTGTCTGTCTCCCAGAGGTGCGCCGTCCAGCGTCCGGACTCGACGTTCTCGACGACCTCGCTCGCGGTGTAGTACTCGCCGTTCGAGGCGACGTACGTCGACATCAGCACACCCCCGCGTGGCCGGTTCCGCGGTCGGTTACGTCGGGCGCTTCGGGTCGCTCCTCGCCGGCGTCGTGGAGTATCGAAGCCACACGAGAGGAATCGGCAGGGAGCCGCTAAAGCGTTCCTACGATTGTGAAACGGTGACACAATGAGACTACCGAGCGCTCCGCTCGGCGGTCTCGATGGCCGGGTGTGAGGCGACGGTCGGTCCGGGTGCGTCGGTCGCACCGCTCCCGGCTCGAATGTCGGGAGAAGAACTCAGTCGTCTCGCGGCTCGTCCGGCGACTCGTCCCCTCGCTCCCAGACGTTGGTGACGGACTCCCCGTTCGGTGGCGTGTGGCTGACCTCTTTCATCGTGCGGTTGTCGTTCGTCATCGTGGTACCTCGTAGCACGAGACTTGTATAAAAGGGTTTCTGGCAACTCGTTATAAGAATTAGTAGCATATTAATACCTAATATCCATGGTGGCGACGGTGCAGTCCGAAGTGTCAAGGCCTATGCCGACCCGAGCCCAACGCCGTGGCATGGAGTACGAAACGGTCCAGGGGACCGCCGTCCCGAAGATCGGCCTCGGCACCTGGCAGACCGACGGCCAGGAGACCTACGGCGCAGTCCGTACCGCGCTGGCCGCGGGGTACCGACACATCGACACCGCCCAGGCGTACGACAACGAGCGCTACGTCGGCAACGCCATCCACGACGCCGACGTGGACCGCGAGGACGTCTTCCTCACCACGAAAGTCCGTCCGGACCGATTCCGCCCAGGTCGCCTCAAGCGCTCGGTCGCCAACAGCATCCGCCGCCTCGACACCTCCTACGTCGACCTCCTGCTGCTGCACTGGCCGAACCCGCTCGCCGACCTCCGCGAGACGATGGAGGCCATGGCCGACCTCGTCGAACGTGGCGACGTCCGCCACGTCGGCGTCTCGAACTTCTCGAAGAAGCGCCTCATGAAGGCACAGCGCGTCTCACCCGAGCCCATCTTCACCAACCAGGTGAAGCTCCACCCGTTCAAACCCCAGCGGGACCTCCTGCGCTACTGCCAGGACTCGAACGTCCTGCTCACCGCCTACTCACCGCTCGGCACCGGCGGGGTCCTCGACGACGACCTCCTCCGGTCCATCGGCACGCGCTACGACAAGACCCCCGCGCAGGTCGCGCTCCGCTGGGCGACCCAGCACCGGAACGTCGTCGCCATCCCCAAATCCACCAGCGAGGACCACATCGAACAGAACATCGACATCTTCGATTTCAAGCTCGACCGCGACGAACTGGACCGCATCGCCCGTCCCGACCCCGTCAGGAACGGGCTGGCGTTCGCGAAGGGTTCGATCGGTATCTGAGCCGCCCACGAACCGCCGTTCCGGCGGCGGTAGCTCCCAGCCAGCACCCACGTTCTCGACATCAACCCCGTACTCGGACGCGGAGCGGGGCACAGCACCACGGCCCACCTTCGCCACACTCCTCCCGGACCGGCCGGTGCTGACCGCGAGGACACTGTTCGGGCGTGCGTCGTACCGGGCTGGAACCAGCCACGGGCGACGGCACTGACGGACCGGACGGAACACTCATCCACCTCGCTCCCCAACCGACAGCCGAACACGCGATGGCCGACCCGGAGGACCCGACCCGACCCGGTGAACGTCTCCCAGGCGTCTCGCCGGCGCAGGACGCCCAGGACCGCATCGTCCTGCACGTCGACATCGACTGCTTCTACGCGGCCTGTGAACGGCTTCGCGAGCCCGAGCTCCGGGGCGAGCCGGTCGTGGTGGGGATGGGGTACGAGCCGGGCGACGACACGGGCGCGGTGGCGACGGCGAGCTACGAGGCCCGGGAGTACGGCGTCGAGAGCGCGCAGGCCATCACGACCGCGCTGGAGCGACTCCCGCGGCGGGCCGACGCGGACGACCTCGAGGGGACGGGGCTGTACCGGCCCGTCGACCTGGACTACTACGACGCCGTGGCGGGCGACGTGAAGGCCATCCTCCACGACTGCGCGGACACGGTCCGCGAGGTGAGCATCGACGAGGCGTATCTGGACGTGACCGAGCGGACGGACTGGAGCGTCGCCGAGGGGTTCGCGAGACACGTCAAACAGCGCATCGAGCGCGAGGTCGGCGTCGTCGCCAGCGTCGGCGTGGCACCGAACATGAGCGCCGCGAAGGTCGCGAGCGACCACGACAAGCCCGACGGACTGGTCGTGGTACCGCCGGCGGAGCTGCGAGGCTTCCTCGAACCGCTGCCGGTCGAGGAGATCCACGGCGTCGGCCCGGTGACGGCCCGCGAGTTGCGGGACGAGTTCGACGTCGAGACCGCCGGCGACCTCGCTGGCTCGGACCGCCGGGCGCTGGCGGAGCGCTTCGGCGACCGCGGCCCGGAGCTCCGCGACCGGGCGCGGGGGAACGACGACCGTGCGGTGACACCGCGAGGGCTGCCGAAGAGCTTCTCGCGGGAGTCGGCCTTCGGGGAGCCCGTCACGGAGCCCGAGCCGAAGCGCGAGCAGGTGCGGACGCTCGCCGAGGCCGTCGCAGACCGCGCCGACCGCGAGGGCGCGCTCTACCGGACCATCGGCATCAAGGCCGTCGAGCCGCCGTTCGACGTGAACACCCGCGAACGGTCGCTGCCGGGGCCGGTCGCCGACGGACAGCTGGTCGTCGAGACTGCACTGGAGCTCCTCGCGGAGTTCGACGACGCGCCGGTGCGGAAGGTCGGTGTCCGGGTCTCGAACCTCGCCTTCACCGAGCGGAACCAGGCGAGCCTCGACTCCTGGGACTCCGGGGGCGGCCGTGAGACCGCAGCGGGGCCGTCGCAGGACCGCTCGCGACGGCGCGGGGCGGACGGGACCGACGGCCAGTCCACGCTGGCCGATTTCCAGTAGCCACCGCCGCGGCCAATGGAACTTATATGGCCCGGCACCCGAGATGGAATAGACGTACTCTCATCAGCATGGCTGACGACGATATGGACTTCTACGAACTTCTGGAGATAGACGAGGACGCCTCCCAGGCCGAGGTGAAGGAGGCGTTCCGGTCCAAGGTCCGCGAGTATCATCCGGACCTCAACGACGACCCCGACGCCCCCGCCCAGTTCAACGCCCTCAAGAAAGCCTACGAGACCCTCAACGACTCCTCGGAGCGGAACGCCTACGACCGACTCGGGCACAAGGACTACGTCGCAAAGCGCATCGGCGGCTTCCCCTCCGGCGACATCTGGGGGAGCGGCTCCAGCGACAGCGGTGAGTCCGACAGCTCGACGAGCCGGGCGAGCGGCTCTGCGACCAGCTCGCGGACCACGAGTCGCTCCACGGGCTCGACGCGCAGCGGGCGAACCCGTTCCAGCGGTAGTTCGGGCAGCAGCCGGTCCAGCGGTAGTTCGGGCAGCAGCCGGTCCAGCGGTAGTTCGGGCAGCAGCCGGTCCAGCGGCAGTTCGGGCAGCACTGGCACCTCGCGGAGCTCCGCCAGCCAGTCCGCGACCTCGAAGGCGTCACAGCGGACGAGTCGGGGTAGCAGCAGTTCGACCGGGAGCACCTCCTCGTCCCGAAGCGCCGGCGGGTCGACACGGAGCACGTCGACCAACAGCGGGCACTCGGCCGACGGCACGCGGACCTCGCCCGCAACGGGGACCAGCACGGGCGGCTGGACCGACAACGCGCTGTTCAACTGGTGGAACGGCCTGAGCCTCGGCTGGCCGCTCATGCTCTCGGCGGTGCTCCTCTACATCGCCGGACTGGTCCAGTACGGGCTGGCTCACGAGAGCGGGCTGTCCACGCTCGCGGACCGCCTGCGCGCCGCCGGTACCGACACCGCGGCCCTGCAGGCCGCTCTCGTCGAGTCGCGACACGGACTCACCCAGCCAGCCACGTTCATCGCCGAGGAGGGCGCGCTGGTGACCGAGCCACCCCTCCCGACACGGCAGTGGTACGGCGCGCTCGCCGGCCTCGTCGGCGTCACCGTCCTCGTGTTCGCGCTCAACCGGGCGGTCCGCGCCCGGCGGCCGTACAAGTGGGTGACCGTCAACGAGACCGTCGGGGTCTCGCTCGCCGTCGCCATCGCGGCAGGGGCGTACGGCGGCCTGCTGCTGGCCGGCGCGCTCGTCCTGCCGCTGGTCTACCTGGTCATCATCCGACACACGCGGATGGCACAGCAGTTCAAGCCGACGTACCTCTACGTCGTCGGTGTCTCTGCACCGCTGGTCGGACTCGTGCTCGACGCCGCGGAGGCCGCGCCGATGCTCGCCGTGGACCTGCTGGTGATGCTCCTGCCGCTGCTCTCGGTCGTGGTCCTGCTGTTGAGCGCGTTCGTCCGGCCGAAGATCGCGGCCCGTCTCTGACCGCCGCCGTCCGTCGGTCACCCGACCCGCGTCGCGACGCCCTTCGTCTGCCGGTAATCCGAGTCGAGGATGGCCCGCAGTCGCTCGCGGAGCGCGTCCGCCTCCCTATCGTCCCACGTCTCCGGGTCCGCGACCGGCACCACGAGGAACCCCCGCCCCCTGACCTCCGTCGCGTGTATCGCCCGGTCGTCGATGGGGTCCGGGAACCGACGCCTGAGCGTCGTGTACTCCCGGACAACTCGGTCGATGGCCGTCGCGCCCACCGGGAGGATAATGTGGGCGTTGATGGCGCGGAACTCCGCGTCGAAGAACCGTTCCATGAACTCGTAGTCCTCGGCGGTCGGTTCGCGCCCATCGGGCAACCGGGGCATGAACAGGTAGCTCATGAAGAGGTTCGTCGGCTCCGGCGCGTCGCTGTACGGGTCGGCGAGGAACCCCACGTCGTACAGCACGCCCTGCAGTCGGCGCGCACCCTCGGTCTCCGTGAACGGGACACCGGTCGTCTCCCCGCCGTGCTGGGCGGACGACGCACCGACGACGTGGAAGTCGGCGTTCGCGTCGCCGTAGCCGGGGACGGCGGCCGGCCCGTCGTCGACAGGCGGATACTCCGGGGGCGGGCGCATGTCGAACGGGTTCGACACCCGGTCCGTTACGTTCTCCACGCCAACCGGTAGTCAAGGGGCTGGTATCAAGTTCTCGGCTCGGACGGGGTCCGCCGTCCAGCCGCGTCGCCCCGACCGCCGTGGCTGCTCACTCCACGATGACCTGTCCCGTCATCCCCGCGCCACGGTGCGGGTCGCAGTAGTACCGGTAGGTGCCGGCCACCCCGAAGGTGAACTCGTGGACGAAGCCAGCGGACTCCGTCGACGGCACGCCGACCCACTCCGCGCCGTCGGGTTGGCTCTCGGGCGTGACGGTGTGGCCGCCGGAGTCCCACTCGAACGTGACCGCCGTCCCCGCCGGAACCGCGATGGTCGCCGGTGAGAACGAGAGCGACCCGCCGGGACCGACGACGACCGTCGAGTCGACGCCCTCGCTGGTCGTCGTGGCTGTCGTCGTCGGCTCGACGGTCGGCGTCCCGGTCTCCATCGCGGTCGTCTCCGGTGGTTCGGTCGTCGCATCCCCGCCGTCGTCACCGCCACCGCCGCCGAGACAGCCAGCGAGGCCGGCCGCAAGGGGGACCGTCCCCAGCAGTGCGCGTCGTGAGTATCGACCCATACGTTACGTGACGCGCCCCGTGACAAAGAGTGCCGTGGTGTCCCGAACGACGATGGTTTGATTGTCCCGGTCGCCGTCGTCGCGCGTATGAGCGACGGCACCCCCGCGATGACGCGATTCCCGGTCCCCGACGTCGACGAACTTCCCGACGACCTGCGCGAGCGCATCGACGAGGAGGAAGAACGCGCCGGCTTCGTCCCCAACGTCTTCCTCGCGTACGGCTACAAGCCCTCGCACTTCCGGGCCTTCTTCGACTACTACGACGCGCTCGTCGAGGACACCGCGCTCGAGCGCGAGGAGGTCGAGATGATCGTCGTCGCGGTCAGCGGTGCGAACGACTGCTACTACTGCAACGTCGCTCACGGGGCGCTCGTCCGCATCTACGCGGACGACCCGCACCTCGCCGACCAGCTCGTCTCCAACCACCGCATCGCGGACCTCAACGACGCCCACCGCGCCATGCTCGACCTCGCCGTGAAGCTGACCGAACGGCCGGCCGAGGTCGACGAGGCCGACTTCGAGCGCCTCCGCGAGCACGGCTTCTCCCGGGAGGCCATCTGGGACGTCGGGAGCGTCGCCGCGTTCTTCAACCTCTCGAACAGGATGGCTCATCTCGCCGACATGCGACCGAACGCGGAGTTCCACACGCTGGGGCGGTAGTCCACCCGCACTCCCGCCCCGCCGTACTGGACGGACAACCGAACCCGAGAGACGTCTCGGACAGGGTTTCCGGACCGAGCGCTGACCTGCCCCAGGTTCGGTTAAATTTACTAAGGTGAAAATCTCAAACTATGTCGAAAAGTGTATGGTGGATAATAGACCACAGTCTGACATGCGCCAGCTGGACGACACCGACCTACAGATCCTCCGCCTGCTCCTCGAGGACGCGAGCAGGACGTACAGCGACATCGCGGAGATCGTCGACGTGTCCCCGCCGACGGTCTCCGACAGAATCGACCGCCTGCGCGAGATGGGCGTCATCCGCCGCTTCACCATCGACGTGGACAGCTCGAAGCTCAACGACGGCGTCTCCGTGCTCGTCGAGGCCGAGCTCTCGCCGACAGTCGACACGGACGTCGTCGACCGCTTCGCCGCGCTCGAGGACGTGGAACACGCGTTCCTCACCGCCGACTCGCGAGTGTTCATCGACGCGAACGTGCCCAAGGGAGACGTTCGCGAACTCCTCGCGGGCGGGGTCGACCTCGACCTGGTCGAGCGCTTCGACGTGAGCCTGCTCGTCCAGTCGGAGTGGCGACCGAAGGTCAAAGACAGCGACACCGACGCCGAGCTCGAACAGACCGTCCGGCAGTGACCGGCCGGTCCGCAGCGCCGACGTACCGCCGTCGACGGGAGGGGGTCCGACCAAAACTGTTCTATGCCCGGGTGACGACACACCGCTATGGCGACGCGAATCCGCGTTCGTGGAATGACGTACGAGACCCACGCTGAGGTCGTCGAAAAGGCGATTCGGATGGCCGACGGTGTGGACGGCGTCGAGACGGACGTCGACGAGTCCACGGCGACCGTCGAGGGCGATACCGCCGTCGACGAACTCGTCGAGAAGATAGAGATGGCCGGGTACGACGCGGAACCGCTCTGAGGCGTGACCTCGTTCTGGGCTCGCCGCTCGTGTCGAGCGACTGCTCGGGACGGGCGTACCCCGTCGCCGGGTCGAACGCGTGCT
The DNA here is from genome assembly GCF_900103505.1 of Haloarchaeobius iranensis. GTDB lineage: Archaea > Halobacteriota > Halobacteria > Halobacteriales > Natrialbaceae > Haloarchaeobius > Haloarchaeobius iranensis. The sequence goes on along the minus strand of NZ_FNIA01000003.1, from coordinate 122,775 downwards.
GTTCTGATTGATGTCCCCCGAAAGTGGAAGCTGTTCGGGCTCCCGAGACGCTCGGTGACCTCGCTCGCTGGCGCTCACTCGGCCTCGCCGTCAACATTCACTCGCCGCCTTGCTCCGCGGGTCGCTGCGCTCCCCGCTCCGCCTCGAGGCCTCGCTCGCTGGCGCTCACTCGGCCTCGCCGTCAACATTCACTCGCCGCCTTGCTCCGCGGGTCGCTGCGCTCCCCGCTCCGCCTCGAGGCCTCGCTCGCTGGCGCTCACTCGGCCTCGCCGTCCCCCGACCACCGCAACCCATCCGCCCGATAGCCGCCGGCGTCGCCCCGTTCGATCTCGTTCTCGACGGCCCGTGTCGTCTCCCCGTCGAGACGCACCAGATGACAGAGGGGGTGGCCGGGCTGGGCCAGCGGGTTCTCGAGGATGCCGACGATGAGACCGGTGAAGGGAGCCGTGACGACGCGCTCCTCGGTCCGGAAGTGGTCCGAGACGGTACAGATGGTGTCGCCCTCGTGGACCAGCGGGTACGGTCCCCACTCCATGTCGACGAGACCGCCGGAATCCGCCCGCAACCACGTCTTCTCCGCGGCGGAGTCGATGACCTTCCGCCAGCCCGGCCAGGTGACCGGCTGGTCCGGGCGGACGCCGTACTCCGCGAGGACGCTCTCGACGCCCTCCAGCGCGCGGTCGATGAGCGGCCGCTGGAAGCGGTGGGCCTTCCCCATCTCGACGGTGATGGTGGGGGTGCCCGCGGCGGTCGCGACGCTGCGGAGCATGCCAGACTCCGACTCGCCCGAGAGGACGACGTTCGCGCCGAAGGCGCGGGCGAGCCGCGACACGGTCTCGTTTCCCATGTCGGCGCGCACGTGGTACATCGTCGTCCGGTTGCGTGTCGAGGTGTGGAAGTCGACGCCGAGGTCGCACTGCGAGACGAAGGTCCGATAGATGGCACTGGCCATCCGTTCCGCCGTGTTCGAGTGGCTCTTGCCCGGGAACGACCGGTTCAGGTCCTGGTCGTAGATGGGGATGTAGCGCTGCTGGGCGAGGAACCCGGGGACGTTGAGCACGTGGAGACAGACGAGCGTGCCGTGGATATCCGCGGGGTCGTACCGGTCGGCGACCTCCTGGACGACCTTCACGCCGTTGAGCTCGTCCCCGTGGATGGCCGCCGAGAAGAACACGCGCGGCCCGTCGCGGGTGCCGTTGACGACGGTGACGGGTATCTCGACGGGGTCACCGAGATACGTCTCGCCCACCTCGTGTTTGAAGTGCCGTTTCTCCCCGGGCGAGACCTCGGCGTCGAACCGGAACGGTCGCGGACCACGGTCCGGCATACCTATCAGTTCACTGGCCACTGGCAAGAAAATACAGGGTCGGAATGGCCGTGCACTGAGCCGGATTACCAGCCTTTTTGCTCCTGAGGTGGTAACTTCAAACCGCTATGGAACATAGTCGAGTCTCTCGACGGAGACTACTCGGTGTCGGTGCATCAACCCTCGCTGTCTCCCTCGCGGGCTGTATGGGCGGTGACGGCGACGGTGGCGACGATATCCCCGAGAACACGGTGCTGGTCGGTCCGGACAACCAGCTCGTCTTCGAGCCGGACAGTCTCACTGTCTCCCCCGGCACGGAGGTCACCTGGGAGTGGGAGAGCGACACGCACAACATCGTCGTCGAGAACCAGCCAGAGGATGCGAGCTGGGAGGGCACCGAGGGCGACAGCAACAACCTGTTCGACACGGGCTACGTCTACAGCTACACGTTCGAGACCCCGGGCACGTACGAGTACTACTGCGCGCCGCACCGCCAGCAGGGCATGGCCGGCGAGATCATCGTCGAGGAGTAGTCAGATCTCGATTCGGTTCAGCCAGACCAGTACGCCGTAGAACAGGATGCCGACGGCGAACACGGTCGCCGGGATGAGGAACGCGCCGAACGTGTCGTAGAGGACGCCGACGAAACTCGACATATCCATCCCGACGCCCCGGATCCACTTCTACGCTGTCCCTCCCAGGTTGGTCAGTCGTCGTCGGATTCGGCGGTCGCGAGACCGTCGGCGTCCGCGATGACACGTCGGTCCGACTCGTCGAGCGAGAGCGTCACGTCGCGCTTCGGGAACGGCATCTCTATCTCCGCCTCGAGCAGTTGCTTGTAGATGGCCCGGTTGAGCCTGTGACGTGTCTTCTGCTCGCGGCTCGGGCTCGACACCCAGCAGAGCAGCTCGTACTCCAGCCCGGAGTCGCCGAAGTCGCGGAAGCGCATCCGGGGCTTCGGGGAGTCCTTCACGAGCGACTCCGCCTCGGACACCGCGACGACCAGCTCCTCGAACTCGTCGAGGTCGGTGCCGTAACCGACACTGAGCGGGACGCGGATGCGCTTCCGTCGCTGCGGCGCGGACTCGTTGATGATGCGCGCCGAGTTCAGGACGGAGTTAGGCACCGTCACCATGACCTCGTCGCGGGTGAGCAGCGTGGTCGACCGGATACCGACGCGGACGACGGTGCCGGCGTCGCCGGTGTCCAGCACCACGTAGTCGCCGATCTTGTACGTGTCGTCGAAGTAGAGCGCGAGGCCGCCGAAGAAGTTCGCGACGGTGTCCTTCGCGGCGAAGCCGATGGCGATGCCGGCGACCCCGGCCGCGCCGAGCAGGGGGGTGATCTCGATGTTCCAGATGGTGAGCAGCAGGAACGCCGACCCGACGAGGACGACCAGGGTCCAGACGTTCGAGAAGACGGGCGCGAAGTCGTAGTGGCCGCCCTCGCCCTTCACCTCCTCGACGGCGCGGTTGACGATGTTGTTCAGCGCCCGTGCCCAGACGAGGACGATGACGGAGGCGGACGGCTGGCCGAAGAAGTCCGTGAGCTGCTGGGGCTCGAAGACGCCGGTGTCGACCGCACCTGGCCCCGTCAGCAACCAGACCCCGCCCAGAACCGCCGAGACGACGATGGGGATGCGAAGCTCCCCGACGACGATGTTGTCCACCGTGCTCTCGGTCCCGCTGACGAACCGCATGGCTGCCTTGAGCACCACGAACTCCAGGACGACGGCACAGACCAACGAGAGGCCGAGGACGAGCGCGGTCCGCTGGAGCGGCGGGTACCCCGCGAGGAGGTCCGTAATCTGGTCGAGCATACACCACGTACAACAGTAAGCCGCTTCTACGTTCCGCTCGCCCTGGCAGCGAAACGTTGGAGGGGCCACACTCCGAAGTCGGGCGTAGATGTACCGGACCGGACACTACGGCGTCTCGCTGCTGCTGTATGCACCCGTCGGGTTCGCGCTGTTGGTCGCGGGCTACCCCGCCGTCTGCCTGCTGGGTGGCGCGGCGATGCTCGCGCTCGCGCCACTGCCGGACTACGACCTGCGCGTCCCGTTCGTCGAACACCGGGGCCCGACGCACACGCTGGCGTTCGCACTCCTCGTCGGTGGAGTCCTCGGTGGCGCGAGCTACGCCTCGGCTCCGACACTCGGCCTCGACCCGCGGGTCGCCGGGCTGGCAGGTGTGGTCGTCGGCACCTACGGCATCGTCGCCCACCTCGTCGGTGACGTGCTGACGCCCGCCGGCATCGCGCCGTTCTGGCCGGTCTCCTCGCGGAACTACTCGCTCTCGGTGACTCGCGCCGACAGCACGGTCGCGAACACCGCCTTGCTCGCGCTGGGCGTCGTCCTCACTGTCGTCGCGGCTATCGTGGGCGGTCGGGTCGGTTGAGTCCGAACTCCCGCACTGTTTCCGGCCGTTTATTCTACCCGGTTTTTTGCCCTCTGCCGTGGGAACTGTGATCATGGATCCCATCGACTACGGCCGGTTCGAGGCCGGCCGTCACGTGAACTACTTCGACCTCGACCGGACGTTCCGCCGGGAGGTCGCTCGCGTGCTCGACGAGGCGGAGCACGAGTGGGCCGAACCGCGGCTCCGCGAGTTCGGTGAGGCGGTGGGCCACACCGTCGCGGACAACGCCGACACGGTCGACGACCACGGCCCCGAACTCCACACCTACGACGCACACGGGAACGTCCAGAACGAGGTCGAGTACCACCCGGCGCAGTACGAGAACGAGCGCATCGCCTACGGCGCGGGCATCGTCGCGGACGCCTTCGAGGCACCGCCGGGCCGCGACGGGGCGATGCCGCTGACACACCACCTCGCGATGGAGTACCTGCTCTCGTACGCCGACCCGGGGTTCACCTGCCCGGTGTCGATGACCGGCGGAGTCGCCCTCGTGCTCGACAAGTACGGCGAGGGCGACGTTCTCGACTCGTACTACGAGCGCCTCGTCGCGCGCGACGGCGACGAGAACGTCGAGGGAGCGATGTTCCTCACCGAGGAACAGGGCGGCAGCGACGTCGGCGCGAACGAGACGGTCGCGGAGCACGTCGCGGGCCGGGAGTACGAGCTCACCGGCGAGAAATGGTTCTGCTCGAACATCGACGCCGAGGGGACGCTCGCGCTCGCACGGACGCCCGACGCGCCCGACGGCACGAAGGGACTCTCGCTGTTCCTCGTCCCACACACGAAGGGCGACGCCGACGAGACCGACGAGCTGAACGACCAGCGCTACCGCCGGCTGAAGGACAAGCTCGGCACCATCTCCGTACCGACGGGCGAGGTCGAACTGCAGGGGGCGACGGGCTACCTCGTCGGCGAGGAGGAGCGCGGGTTCAAATACATGACCGACATGCTGAACCTCGAACGCCTCTCGAACGCCACCGCCTCGGTCGCCATCATGGGCCGCTGTCTGCTGGAGGCGAAGGTCCACGCGGCCAACCGGGAGGCGTTCGGCTCTCCCATCCAGGAGTACCCGCTGATGAAGCGGGACCTCGTCGACATGGCGGTCGACCACGAAGCCGCGACGGCGTACACGTTCGACGCCGGCCGGGTGCTCGCCGAGCGCGAGGCCGGTGACGACGAGGCCTACCGGCTGATGCGCGCGCTGGTTCCCGTCGCCAAGTACCGCACGGCCCGGCTGGCCGTCGACACGGCCTCCTACGCGATGGAGGTACTCGGCGGGAACGGCTACGTGAACGACTTCGTCACCCACCGGATGCTCCGGGACGCGCAGGTGCTCCCCATCTGGGAGGGCACGTCGAACATCCTCTCGCTCGACCTCCTCCGCGGGCTGGAGTCCGAGGACGCCCACGAGCCGCTGCTCGCCGAGATTCGGGCGAACCTCGACGCCGTCGAACATCCCGCGCTCGCGGAGACGAAGACCGCCGTCGAGGCGGCCAACGCCGACCTCGGTACTGCGATGGCGACGCTCGCGACCGAGGACGGCGACTACGCCCAGCTCCAGGCGAAGGAGCTCGCCGACCTCGTCTTCGACGTCTACACCGCCGCCCTGCTCTGCCGGGAGGGCCAGACCGAGATCGACGAGGCGGACGACGCCCGCACCGCGCTCGTCGCCGAGCGGTTCGTCGACCGCCACCTCCGCGAGCCGGGCGGCGACCGCGGCATCGGGGACGGTGACCGCTTCGCGCTGGAGCGGTTCGACGCCGTGGTGCGGTACGGCTCCGTGGACCCCGAGAGCCTGGTCGACGCCGCACCGGCCGACGACTGAGGCGTCCGTAGCTGCCGGGAGCGCACCTCCCAGCACCTCTCGCGTCGTCGAGAAATGATCGAACCTCCCCGAGAACCACGAATTCGAGCGCCTCGACCACGCTAACCCGTTGTCACGGGTGAGACAACACGGAACCCTTATACGTCTCCCCCGGCTCTCTACATTCGCAATGGCAAACGGCAAGGTTGACTTCTTCAACGACACTGGCGGCTACGGTTTCATCGAGACTGAGGACGCGGACGAGGACGTTTTCTTCCACATGGAGGACGTTGGCGGACCGGACCTCGAAGAGGGACAGGAGATCGAATTCGACATCGAAGACGCGCCGAAGGGCCCCCGGGCCAAGAACGTCGTCCGCTCGTAATTTCGTAAACTCTCGCAGTTGATTCTGCGACACTTCTTTCGACGCTACACCGACCAGTCGTGACTCCGCGCGTCCGGACGGCCGACGACGAGCCGTCGGCACGGCGGTTTAGTCGCTGCGGCGCCTACGGGAGGTATGCATCCGGACGCGGTCAGAGAGGCCTACGACGCCGTCGGCGAGGCCTACGGCGAGTTCCGGCGGACCGACGGCCCCGAGACCGCCCTCTTCGACGACCTGCTCGACGGGCTCGCGGTGCGGGGGCCGATACTCGACGCTGGCTGTGGCGACGGTCGACGGACGGCCGCACACATCGTCGACAGCCGCCCCGTCGTCGGGCTCGACATCTCGGCGGCGCAGCTTCGGCTCGCGGGCGACCACGTGCCCGCCGTCGACCGGGTGCAGGGGGACATGACGACACTCCCGCTCGCCGACGACAGCGTGGCGGGCGTGGTCGCCTACTACGCGGTGTTCCACGTCGACCGACAGCGCCACGGCGAGGTGTACCGGGAGTTCGCGAGGGCGACGAAGCCCGGCGGCCGGCTCCTGGCGAACGTCTCGCAGCGGCCGATGGACGGGACGCGCTCGGACTGGCTCCGTGACGGCGTCGATATGTACTGGAGCGCTCCGGGCCGCGCGAAGACGCTCTCGCTGCTCGACGACGCCGGGTTCGAGGTCGTGTGGGAGCGGACGGTGCGGGACGGTCTCGGCGAGCAGGTGACGTTCGTGCTGTGCGAGCGTCGGTGAGCCGAGCGACGACCCGTCGGTCTTATGATGTGAGGGTGGCAAACTCCGGAACATGACGCGCAGTCGCTCTCGACACATGATCGCCATAGTGGCCGCTGCACTGGTGTTCGCCGCCAGTCTGGGCGTGGTCGCCGGCGTCTCGACCACGGGGCAGGCCGGTGAGACGAACGTCACGATTCTCGCACACTACCCGACCGAGGACGGTTCCACGAACGAGACGCTGCTGACGGCCGAGGACCTCGCGTCCGTCGGGGAGCCGGAAGCCGGCACCGGCGGCGGGTACCGGATTCCGGTGACCCTGACCCAGGCGGGTGCCGAGTCGTTCACAACGACGCTCGTCGAGAACGGCTTCACTACCACCGGAGCCGGGAACTGCGAGTGGGGGCGGTCGTCGGACGACCCGGGGTACTGCCTGCTCACCGTGGTCGACGGGGAGGTGACCGCCTGGCACGCGCTCGGCCCGGCGCTGGCGGACTCCATCGAGAGCGGCGCGTTCGAGCAGGACCCACGGTTCGTGGTCACCGCGGCGAACGAGACGGCGGCCCAACGAATCGCGGCGGCGCTCCGTGAAGATGCCGGGGCGGGTACGCCAGTGACCGACGGCGATGGGGGCGGCGTGGCGACCGACACAGCGGCAGCCGCTGCGGGCACCGACGACGGGACGGCGGACACGGCCGGCGAGCAGACAGACGGCAGTTCGACCCCTGGTTTCACCGTGGTCACCGTACTCGCCGCCGTCGTCGTGGCAACGGTCCTCGGCCGCGTCCGCGCCTGATCACCGCACGCCGAGGACCGAACCGCAGCCGCGACAGACGTACACGTCGGTTCCCTCACCCTCGACGGCGTAGCTCTCGGGGTCGAGCTTCGGCACCTCGGGTACCGTCTCCACGTCGCCGTGGTCGAGGTCGCCGCAGTTCTCGCAGGTCAGTGGGTCGCTCTCGATTCGCATACCGGCACGTCGATGGCTGTGGGCAAGTAGCCACCTCGGACGTGCGGTGGCGTCGCACACGGGAACAACTCACGTGCGGGGAAACTCACTTTGCGCGTGCCACCGGTCGAACGAACGTGACATCCGACGACGACGGGCTCGCCCAGCGAGAGCTGGTGCGCCGCGGCTACGACGAACTCGCCGAGACCTACGCCGCCGAGCGCGAGGGGAACGAGAACGACGCACTGCTCGACCGACTTCGGAGCGACGCGCCGCCGGGGCGGGTCCTCGACGCCGGCTGTGGCGACGGCACGAGCGCCCTGTCGCCCCTGGCTGGCGAACGTCCCGTTGCGGGCCTGGACTTCTCACGGGAACAGGCGACCCGGGCCAACGAGGTCGCGCCCGGGCGGGTCGTCCAGGGCGACATGACCGCACTGCCGTTCGCCGACGGCACGTTCGCGGCCGTCGGCGCGTTCTACTCCATCATCCACGTCCCCGCAGGAGAGACACCCACCGTGTACGAGGAGTTCGCCAGGGTGCTGTCTCCAGGCGGTGTCGCGCTCGTCACCACCGGGACGGAGGGCTGGGCCGGCCGGAACGACGACTGGCTGGCGGGCGGCGCGCCGATGGAGTGGGACATCCTCGGTCTCGACCGCAGCACCGGCCTCCTCGAGGCCGCCGGCTTCACGGTGTACGAGACCGTCGGCGTCGTCGACGGCCTGGGCCAGGACGGGAAGACGAGCCGCCTCGTCGCCGCGGATTCCGACGAGGCGGAGAAGCTGTTCATCTTCGCCCGACTGGAGTCCTGAAACGACCTCCAGAGCTCACCGCGGCGTCTCCGCACCCCACTTGTCGAGCGCGGCCGCCAGCTCCGGGTTGCCGGCGTCCGCGTGGTCCCGCAGCGGGACTCCCTGCATCGACGCCTCGACGGACTGTCGGAGCGCACGGGCTCCGGCCTCGGTACCGTCGGGGTGGCCGTGGATGCCGCCGCCGGCCTGGATGGCGATGTCCGTCCCGAGAGCGTCGATGAGGGCGTCGATGACACCCGGGTGGAGCCCGCCGGAGGCGACCGGTAGCACGTCGGTCGTGCCGTAGAGGTCGGACTTCAGCCAGGCGTTGATGCCGGGGGTGTCCTCGTTCTCCAGTTTGCCGAGACCGGCGGTGCCGGTGTGGATGTGGTCGACGCCGCAGAGCCGGGCGACCTGTGCGAGCGTGCGCATCGAGACGCCGTGGTGGTCCATCCGGTCGAAGGCGGCGTGCATCGCGCGGTGGGCGTGGATGGCGAGGTCGTGTTTCTCTGCCACATCCCGTACCGTCTGGACGGCAGACCAGCCCGCGGTGACGACGTCGACCATGATGAAGCCGCCGCCCTGGTCGGCGACGAACTCGGCGCGGCGGACCATCTCGTCGGTCTCGGCGGTGATGTTCACGAGGTAGTCCTTCTTCTCGCCGGTCTCCTCGGTGAGCTCCCGGGCGACCGAGAGCGAGCGCTCGACTCGGTCCTCGAACGGGTTGAAGTACTGGTCGGTGAGGTTCTCGTCGTCCTTCAGCAGGTCGACGCCGCCGCGCCAGGCCTGCTCGGCGATGTCGACGTGGGCGTCCGTCGAGAGCCCGACCTTCGGTTTCGGGACGGTCGCGAGGACGGGTCGGTCGCCGGCGTCCAGCTTCTCGTGGGCCACGGCAGTCCCGAACTGCGGCCCGGGGAAGCCCTCGACGAGGGTCTCCGGCCACTTGCAGTCCTCCAGCCGGATGCTGTCGACCGCTTTCATCCCCATGATGTTGCCCGCGATGCAGGAGAGGATCTGGGCCATCGAGCCGTCCTCGAACAGGTCGGTCGGGTAGGCGACGGTGACGTTGCCGCCGGGACCGGCGTTCTCGCGGATGTCGCAGGCCACCGCCGAGAGGTCGGTGAGTTCGGCCTCGTCGACGTGGAGTGCGGCCCACGTCCCGTTCGCGGACTCGGAGGCGACCCGCGAGGCGGCAGCCTCCATCGACATGTCGCTGGCGGGTGCGATGGAGAACTCGCAGACGAGGTCCGTCCCGGTCGGTTCGTAGTCGAGGTCGAGGAAGTCGTCGTACTCGATTCCAGTCATCGGATTCCGAACTGTTTCCCGGCCAGCTATATGGTAGTTGCTATGTGTGGGTAGTTGGCACACTGACGCGGGGTGGTCCTCCACTCGCCCGTGCCGTCAGAGCAGTTCCGGGACGGCCGCCAGCGACTCGACGACGTGGTCCGGCTCCACGTCGCTCCGTGCGAGCGCCGCGCGGTCCGTGACCCCGGAGAGCACGAGGACGGTCGTCATCCCGGCGTCGGCCCCGAACGCGATGTCGGTGTCGAGACGGTCGCCGACGACCAGGCACCGCTCGGCAGGCACGCCGAGGCGGTCGAGCGCCGTCGCCCGGGTGGCGGGGTGTGGTTTCCCCAGCACGGCCTCCGGGTCGCACGCCGCGACGTCCGCGACGGCGTTGACGATGGCACCCGACCCCGGCACGTCGCGCTCGGCGGCGGGCACGACCCGGTCCGGGTCGGTGCCGACGAGTGGCACGTCACCGCCGGAGAGCGCCCAGAGCGCGTCCCGCAGGTCGTCGTAGTGGAACTCGCGGTCGACCGAGGCGACGACCACGTCGGCCGCGTCCGGGTCCGCGGTCAAGCGGAGGTCCCGCTCCCGAAACTGCTCCCGGAGGCCGTCCTCGCCGACGACGAACAGCGACGCATCGGGGTGGCGGTCGAGGAGATAGCCTGCCGTCACCTCGCCGGCGGTCAGCACCTGTGCGGCGGTCGCGTCCACGCCCGCCCCGACGAGCCGCTCGGCGTACGCGCCGGCGGTCCGCGTCGGGTTGTTCGTGACGAACAGCGGGTCGAGACCGGCGTTCCGGAGCGACCGGACCGCCCACGGGGCGTCCGGGAGCGCTCGGTCGCCGCGGAGCACCGTACCGTCGACGTCGAGTACGACGCCGTCGAAGCGGGTCATCGGTCGGACCTGGGGGCCGGAGGCTATTGAGTGGTCGCCAGGTCGACGGCCTCGCCGGTGTCTGCGCTCTCGTACAGTGCGTCGATGGCAGCCATGTTGGCGACAGCCTCGTCGGCGTCGGTCCGGGGTCGGCGGCCGGATTCGACGCAGTCGACGAAGTGGCGAACCTGCTCGGCGTACTGGTCCACCGGGTCGAACGTCTCGGTGACCTGCCGGCCGTCGACCTGGTAGGTGATGGACTGTGGCTCGCCGGCGTCGCCGGGGTTGAACGCGCCGTCGACCTCGAGCCAGCCGTTCTCGGCCTCGACGCGGTAGCGCTGCTCGGCGTGGGTGTCGAAGCTGCAGGAGAGCTGTGCGGTCGCACCCTCGTACTCGAACGTGCCGGCGAGGTGCGTGTCGACACCGCAGTCCCGGGTGTCGAGCGTTCGAGCCCGGACCCTGTCGGGTTCGCCGAGCAGCGTCCGGAGCACGCTGACGGCGTAGCAGCCGACGTCCATCAGCGCGCCGCCGGCGAGGTCGGGGTCGAGCCGGATGTCGTCCGGGCGACCGCGCAGCGGGAACTGGAAGGTCGCGAACGCGCCGCGGACGTCCTCGAGCTCGTCGGCGACGATGGCCGCGGCGCGCTCCGTCTTCGGGTGGTAGCGGTACATGAACGCCTCCATCAGCGTGATGCCGGCGTCGTCGCAGTAGTCACCGAGTGCCCGGGCCTCGTCGGCGTCGACCGCCAGTGGCTTCTCGCAGAGCACGTCGAGTCCCGCGTCGGCCGCCGCCCGCGTCCACGCGTCGTGATGGGCGTTCGGGAGCGGGACGTAGACGGCGTCGAGCGCCTCGTCGCCGAGCAGTTCCCGGTAGGAGCCGTACGAGCGGTCGATGTCCAGGTCGGCCGCGACTCCGGCCGCCCGGTCCGCAGCGCGGGAGGCGATGGCTGTCACCTCGTGACCAGCGGTCCTGATTCCCGGAATCACTGCCTTCCGTCCGATGTTCGCCGTCGAAAGTACGCCGAAACGCATAGGTCGTGCTTCAGTTCCCGTCGGTTTAACAGCTGCTGACACGGGGCGGTTTGGAGAATCAAGCCTCCAATTTAACTTTTCAAATTGGCCTGGAGGTATAGCAAAAATTTAATTGTGTGGAGTCCGAGGTTTCTACATCTCCCGATGACCGACAGTACGATGGGCTCGGGGTCGTCTCGCATGGGTGGTGACGAGGCCGACCTCGACATCGACGATCTCTTCGCGTCCTCAGGCGACGGGGGCCGCGAAGACGACCCGTCCGACGAGAGAGCGACGCCCGAGGGCACGGGCGATCGCGACGAGATCGAGGACACGACCGCAGGCGAGCTGTTCGAGCAGCTCAGCGCGGAGGTGTCGGCGGATGAAGACGACACGGCGGACGAAGCGGACCCGTTCGAAGAGCTCAGCGACGAATCTCCGGAGGAGATAATCGCCAGCGCCGACGAGGAGGTCGAGCACGTCGACGAGGTGGACGACGCCATCGCCGCCGACGACGAGCTGTTCGACACGCTCCTGCTACCCGAGCGGGAGGAGGAGGACGGCTTCCTCTGGGTCCAGACCGAGGCGGACGAGGGGTCGTCCGCGGACGACACCGGAGCCACCGACGATGCGCCGCGGTCGGACTCCGACGCGGCGGCCGAGCGCCCCGAGGCCACGGCGGCCGATGCACCCGATTCGACCGACTCGGAGCTGGACGAGGACGGCTTCTCCTTCGAACCGGACGACGAAGCGTCGTCGTCGGAGTCTCCCCCCTGGGACGACACGGGTCAGGCGACGGCGGACGAGGCCGACAAATCGAGCACCACCGACCCCGCGACGGAGGCGGCTCCGGCGGACACGGAGACGTCCGAGGCCGACGCCCCCGAAATCGACAGCGGCGCGACGCTCTCGGCGACGTTCGACGACGCGACCGTGTCCTCCGAGGACGACGAGACGACGGAACCTGAACCGTCCCCGCCTGCGGAGTCCGACGCCGAGACTGATGGCGACGAGGCCGGGACTGAAGACGACGAGGCCGACGGCGAGACTGACGGCGACGAGGCCGGGACTGAAGACGACGAGGCCGACGGCGAGACTGACGGCGACGAGGCCGACGGCGAGACTGACGGCGACGAGGCCGGGACTGAAGACGACGAGGCCGACGGTGACGGCGGCGGTATCGCGAGCAAGATCCGGTCGATTCTGTCCAGCTGAGGCGGCCGGGACTACCTTTTTCCCCCCGAGGATCGTGTGTGACAGTATCCCATGAGCCGTGACGCATCCAGGTACGTGGCGATCTGTCGAGGGCTGGGGTTGAGCGAGCGAGAGATCCGCCTGGGCGAGGACACCGAGGGACCGGTCGAGACGCTGTTCGAGCTGTCGTCGCACGAGGCCCGACACGCGCGACTGCTGGCGACACTCGCCGGCTCCGACCGCGGCGTGGACTGCCCCGGTGACGCCGACGGTGCGGTCGTGGCGGCAGCGCTCCGTGCCGTGCTTCGGGACCTCGGACGCAGCGACGCCGCAGCCGCAATCGAGGACGCGGAGGGGAGCCTGTTCGAGCGCCTCGCCGCGGTCGAACGCGCCGTACTCGACGGCAGCTACCGGGTCGTCAGGCTCGCGGACGACGACCGGTGGCGGTTCGTCGTCGTCGAGGCTCGTCGACTGGCCGGCGTCACAGAGCAGTTCGGCCAGTACGTCGAGCTGGAGGGACGGCCGACCGTCCACGCCGACCAGCCCGCCAACCGGACGCTCGACCCCGCCGACCACCTGCCACCGATCTACCGGGACAGTGGGACCGAGCTCTCGCCACCGGGCGGGGGCCCGAAGCGCGTGGTCGCAGACCGGAGCGTCGACGAGGTGCTCGACGCCATCGAGCGAGCGGCAGCCGACGCCGAGGAGCCGTCGCCGCTGGACGGGGCGACGGCGCGGCGCGCGCTCGACGCGCCACCGTCGGAGCCGGCGGGGCCACCGCTCGACGAGCCGCCGGTAGCCGCACCCGGCGAGGTCGACGAGGAGCCCATCGTGGCCCGTGGCGACGTGGCGGAGGACCCCATCGTCGCGCCGGGGCACGTCGAGGTCGCCGTCGACGCTTCCCCGACCAATGCACTCGATGCCCCCGCGGATAGGCCAGCGCTGGACGCACCGCCGGGCGAGCCCGCCGGCCCGGCGCTGGACGAGCCGCCCATCGTGGCTCGCGGCGAGGTCGACGAGGAGCCTATCGTTGCCCGCGGCGAGGTCGACGAGGAGCCCATCGCCGCCCCGGGCGAGGTGGCGGACGGCCCGGACGACGGACCGGACAGCTGAAAATGTGATTTCGTTGTAACTATCTGTCGGCCTGCTGACCGGCCGGTTGGCCGACACGCCTAAGAACGGTTGACTAGTCACTTGTGGCATGGGCAGTCCCGAGGATCTTGTTTCACACCACGTCACTGTACTCCGGCGCTGCGGCCTCTCCGACGAGGATATCTGCGAGGTGTACGGTGTCACCGACCCACCCGACGACGTGTCGGTGGGCCGAATCGTACTGGAGTCGTTGGACGGGGAGCCGACACCCAGGGATCTATACGACCAGACACATCGTGTGCTCGCTACGGCGACCCGCGGCATCGACGCCCCGCGTGACTACCCGAACCGCGTCGTTCCTCAGCAGCTGAACGCGGTCATGGGCGCGTTCGGGTTCTCCATGTACTTCCTCGACGGAAGCGGTGAGCCGCTGGACTCCGGGGCCGAACCCTCCCAGCCGTTCCGCATCGCGCTCGAGGACCCGAACGGGAACGTCCGGACGACCACCTTCGAGTACCCGGAGACCGCCCTCGGCGAGCAGAACTATCCCGCACTCGTGGCAGCCGTCCAGAGCGAACTGCTCGACGGTGTCCCGCTCACCTTCGTGATGCTGTCGGACTGGGCCGACGAGCGCTGGCGGTTCGTCCTGCTCGAGGCCGACCGTCTCGACGCGCTCGAAGAGCACTACGGCGACGGCATCGAGTGCTTCGGCGAACAGCTCCTCCACGAGCACACCCCGGCCGAGTTCGGCTCGGGGCAGGCAGTCACGGAGGCCGCCGTCGAGGCAGCCGCTGGTGTCGGGTCGGGCGAGGCAGGCGGCGACAGCGACGGCGAAATCGGCGTCGACGAATCGACCGAGGGCTGGCTCGGGAGCGGTGGTTCCGACCTCAGCGACGTCGACCTCGATGGCTCCGGCACCGACGATACGACGGCGACCGCGGACGAGCCGACCGTCGAGACCGGGCTCGAGGACATCTTCTCGACCATCGAGGAGGATGCGAACGCCGGCGGCGACGGAAGCGTCGAAATCGCGTCCACCGGCAAGACCGTCGAGGACCTTATCGGGGCGGACACCACCGGACCAGCGGACGAACCCGCCGCGGAACCGGAGCCGGAGCCTGCCACGGAACCGGAACCAGAACCCGCCGCGGAACCGGAGCCCGCCACGGAGGTAGAGCCCGAACCGGCTGTCGAACCCGAGCCTGCGACAGCCCCGGAGCCAACGGCGGGGGCTGATTCGACGCCGGCGGCCGACGAGCACGCGACGGCGGAGAGTGGCTCCGTCGACGCGGACGACGACGGCGGATTCGTCACCGCAGAGCCGGAACCAGCACGTGGGGAGACGGAGGAGCCCGCGGGGGCGGGCCCGGCGGCGGGGCCCGCCGACGAACCGGCGGACGAGGGGCCAGCCGACGCTGTGTCCGGCGCGGTCGAGCCGGAACAACCTGCGCCAGACGCCGAAACGGCAGCGGAGCCGGCAGCCGACTCGGCCCCGGACGCTGCCGGGGAATCGACGAGCGAGCCCGCCGGGGGCGAGCCAGCGGCGGCACCCGAGCAGCCGGCGGATGCACAAGCCGGTCCAGCGGAGTCCGGCACCGAGGCGGCGACGCCAGAGCAGGCGACCGCGGAGCCGGACCCAGCCGACGCCACGGCGACGGCTACCGAACCGGCGTCTCCACCGACGGCGACGGCTGCCGAATCGACCGGAGACGAACCGACGGCGACGGCCGACCCCACGTCGGCGACCGAGGACTCGACCACGGACGAGGAGGCAACGACGGCGGAGAGCGACGACTCGCCGGGCCTCGTCGGACGCATCGTCGGCGCCATCAAGGGACTCTTCTGAGCGGCCTCGGTGCGACTCCTGTCGGCCGGTCGTACCGAACGTTAATATCCGTGAGTTACGAACCGTAATCTAACGGATGACCGACCGCGACCGACGCGAGCGGCTGACCGAGTACGTCGCCGTCCTGCGCGAGTTCGGCCGCTCGGACGACGAGATACTGGCGGCCCACGACGAGGAGTCGCTGCCGGACGGGGTCTCTCTCCCCGAGTTCCTCGACCACCGGTTCGACCACGTCGAAGAGTCCACGCTCTACGAGCGACTGCACGACGCGCTCGCGACCGGTCCCGCCGGTATCGACGCCGAACGCGAGTACTGGGCGCACGCTCCGGCCCGCCAGCTCGACGATGCATGTCGCGCCCACGGCTGGCGCGTCGACCTCTCGGGCGAGGACCCCATAACCATCACCGCCGAGACGCCCGACGGGGAGCCCCGCGAGTCCAGGTTCACCTATCCTCCGTCCGACCTCGGACAGCACAACTACCCCGCGCTCGCCGCCGCTGTCGCCGAGCTGCTCGACGGGCTGACGTTCGCGCTGCTGACCGACCGCGACGGACGCTGGCGGTTCGTCTGCGTCGAGACCGGTCGCCTGGCGACGCTCCGCGAGCGGTACGGCGAGCGCGTCAGGGTGTTCCGCCGCCCCCTCCTGCGGGCGGAACAGCCCGCCGACTTCGCCGCTGCCGCCGACCGCGAGGCGCACGACCGCGGGTCCGAGCTGGCCGGCGTCGCCGGGGACGCCTTCGCGGAGTCCATGGGGACTGGCCCGCGGGTGCATCGCTCCTCGCGGCCACTGGACACCGAGATGGACGTGGACGCCGGGCCGGAGACCGTCGTCGGCGAGGGCATCGACGAGGTGTTCGAGACCATCGATGCCGACGCGGGGGCCGACCAGAGCGATGGATCTTCGGCGAACGAGCGCGTCGACGACGACGTCGAGACGTTGCTGTCGGACCTCGACGAGCCGACGCGCTCGGCTGCCGAGGACGGCGGCGAGCAGACGGTCGCCCGGAGCAACGCGGCGGAACCCGAGGACGACCGCGAGTCGGGGGCGGACGGCTCCGCCGGACTGGTCGGTGGCGGCCCCAAGACGACCGTGGTCGAGGACGGGCTGGACGAGGTGTTCGCCGGACTCGAGGAGGCGAACCCGCCGGTCCGGGAGACAGCCCCCGAACGCATGGCGACCGACGACGTGCTCGACTCCGTGGAGGCGGAACCGGGCGAGGCGGAATCGACCGACCAGGAATCGGGCGATGCGGCACCCGTCGAGGACGGGCCAGCCGAACAGGACACTGCCGACGCTGCCGAGGACGAAACCGACGAGGAGGTTGTCGACGCGCCCAGCGAGCCAGCGGACGGCCAGACGCCGGTTCTCGACCCCGACGAGCTGACCACGCCCGAACAGGACGCGGTCGCCCCGGTCGGGTCACCCGGTTCGACCGAGGCCGGGGACGAGGAGCCGGAGGCCGGCGACGAACCCGTCCCCGACGAGCCGGCCACCCGGTCTGCCGACGTGGATACGGTGGACCCTGCTGCCGAAGCGCCGGCGACCATCGCGGACGACGACGACGACACCGGCGCGGACGCCGAGGCGCTGGCTGACCTCGCGTCCGGCAGCGCGACCGAGACGCCGACCACCGAAGCCGAGACGCCGACCACCGAAGAACCCACGCCGCCCGCGACCGAAGCGCCCGGCGAGATGGACGACTCGTTCGACGACGGCGAGCCGGAGGCGTCACCGAGCATCGACGAGGTCGACCTCGGCGTCGACGAGAGCGACATCCCGGACGTCGACGGCGACGAGGAGACGAGCACGGCGGGCCCGCTGGCCGGGAGTGTCGCTCCGCATTCGTCGACAGCCACGTCAGACGAGCGCGACGGGTCGGCCACCGGCGGGCGGGCCGCCGACACCGCCGAACGGCCCGACATCTCGCCGGACGACCCCGTCGGCGCGGACCTGCTCGCCGACCCCGACGAGAGCTCGCTCGCGGACGTCGAGCACGACGACGAGTACGACGACGTCATCGTCGGGCGACTGGACGACGAGGCCGAGTCCGAACGCGGGCCGTTCGGCAGGCTGGCGGCTTGGCTGCGGAACCTGTTCTGAGAAGCGGAATCGGCCGAGAGCCTACAGGAAGCTCTCGATGTGGTCGGCGACCTCCTCGGGGGTGTCGCCGACGGGGACGCCCGCGTCGTTCAGCGCGTCGATCTTCGACTGCGCGGTGCCGGTGCCGGAGCCGGAGACGATGGCGCCGGCGTGGCCCATCCGCTTGCCCGGCGGAGCGGTGCGGCCCGCGATGAAGCCGGCGACGGGTGTGTCGACGTAGTCGTCGATGAACGTCGCGGCCTCCTCCTCGTCCTCGCCACCGATCTCACCGCACATGACGATGGCGTCGGTGTCGGGGTCGTCCTCGAACAGGCGCAGCGCGTCGACGAAGTCGGTGCCGATGATGGGGTCGCCGCCGATGCCGATGGCCGTGGTCTGGCCGATGCCGCGCTCGGTCAGGTTCGAGACGACCTGGTAGGTCAGCGTGCCCGAGCGGGAGACCAGCCCGACGTTGCCGGACTCGAAGATGTTGCCCGGCAGGATGCCCAGCTTGGCCTCGCCCGGCGTGATGATGCCCGGACAGTTCGGGCCGATGAGCCGCGTGTCGACCTCGGAGAGGCGCTTGTTCACACGGGCCATGTCCTGCGTCGGGATGCCCTCCGTGATGGCCACGGCGAGGTCGACCGGCGAGTCGAGCGCCTCGAAGATGGCGTCGGCCGCGAACGCCGGCGGGACGAACACGACGGAGGCGTCGGCGTCCTCCTCGCGCGCCGCCTGGTCGACGGTGTCGTAGACCGGAACGCCGTTGACCTCCTGTCCACCCTTGCCCGGCACCGCACCCGCGACCACGTTGGTCCCGTACTCGATCATCTGGCCGGCGTGGAACTTGCCCTCGCCGCCCGTGATGCCCTGTACAACCACTCTGGTGTCGTCGTCGACTAGTACGCTCATTGGTCCACCTCCTCGGCGTTCGCGACCGCACGCTGGACCGCGTCCTCGAGGGTCTTCTCGACCGTGACGAGGTCCTCGTTCAGAATCTCCATCCCCTCCTCCCAGTTCGTGCCCGCGAGGCGGACGACGACCGGCTTGGGGATCTCGTCGAAGCCCTCGAGGGCCTCGTTGATGCCACGGGCGACCTCGTCGCCGCGGGTGATGCCACCGAAGATGTTGAAGACGACGCTGTCGACGTTCTCGTCGGAGAACACCATGTCCAGCGCGTTGGTGACGCGCTCTGCCTTCGCGCCGCCACCGATGTCGAGGAAGTTGGCGGGCTTCCCGCCGTAGTGGTCGACGAGGTCGAGCGTCGTCATCACCAGGCCGGCACCGTTGCCGATGATACCGACGTTGCCGTCGAGACGGACGTAGTCGAAGCCGTACTCGTCGGCCTTGGCCTCGAGGTCGTCGCCGCCCGCGGCGTCCTCCTCCATCTCGGCGAGTTCGGGCTGGCGGAACAGGGCGTCCTCGTCGATGTTCATGACCGCGTCGGCCGCGACGACCTCGCGGTCGCTCGTGACCATCAGCGGGTTGATCTCGGCGTCCGCGCCGTCCCGGTCGTCCCAGAGCGTGTACAGCGTCTGGAGGACGCTGGCGACGTCGTTGGCGACGTCACGCTCGACGCCCGCCTCGTAGACGGCTCGACGCGCCTGGTAGGGATGCATCCCGAACGAGGGGTCGATGTGCTCGCGCACGATAGCGTCCGGGTCCTCCTCGGCGACCTCCTCGATGTTGACGCCACCGCGGGTCGAGACCATCGCGACGGGCTTGCCCTCGCCGCGGTCCATCGTGACGCCGACGTACAGCTCGTTCACGAAGTCGACGGCCCCCTCGACGAGGACGCGGTCGACGTGGATGCCCTTGAGGTCCATCCCGAGGATGGCGTCTGCGGCCTCGCGGGCCTCGTCGGCGTCGTCGACGAGCTTGATACCGCCCGCCTTGCCACGTCCGCCCACCTGTACCTGCGCCTTGATCGCGACCGGGTAGCCGATCTCCTCGGCCGCCGCGACGGCGTCGTCGACGTTGTCCGCGAGTGTCGACGGCGGCGTCGGGATACCGGCATCGGCGAAGACCTGCTTCGCCTGGTACTCGTGCAGTTTCATTGTTGGCTCGGTCGGTAGTTTCGCGGACCCGGAGTTAGTAGTGTCGAAACCGTCGGTCGCTTGCGTGATGCTCGCCGGTCGGGCGACTCAGTTCGGGTCCCACTCGGTGCCGCAGTCGGGACAGACGAGCACGGGCCCGTCCTCGGTCGCGTCGACCCGCATCGCGTCCCGTCCACAGCTCGGACAGCCGACTTCGCCGAGCTCTGGCGTCCAGGAGACGAGCGTCGCTCCGGCCTCACGGGGGGCGCCGAGCGCGAGCACGAGCAGGTCCTCGTCGGCGTCGTTCCGGCCACGCTGGAACTCGCCCGGACCGAACCGTATCGCCTCGCGCTCCCCGACGGCCACCTCGCTGTCGCGCGTCTCGAACGTCGCCTCGCCAGCGAGGACCACGAACACCTCCTCCTGTCGCGTGTGGGCGTGGCGCGACAGGCTCATGCGCTCGCCGGTGGAGACACGGTACCGGTTCAGCGAGAGATTCGCGGTGCCGAGAGCGTCGGAGAGCGACCGACGCGACGCCCCACCCTCCGTCTCCGTCGTCGGACTCGTATCGACCGAGAGGCGTTCCATGGCCCGAATTCGACCGTCCCAGTCATAACCGTTGGGTACCCGACGGGCACCCGACCAGTGCTAGCCATGGAACATAAGTACGCTCACACGAACCAATCCGTGATACGAGTGCCGACATTCGTCGCCGTCGAGAGCATGACGGTCACCCACGTCGCGTACGTCCTGCTGCTCGTCGGATCAGCGCTGCTCTCGGGTGGCCTCGGTGCCTACGCCCTGTTCGTGGCCCGCGAGGACCCCGCCAACCGGCGGCTGCTCTCGTTGTTCGCCCTGTTCATGTTCGGCGCGACACTCTGGTCGTTCGGCGACGCCGTCCAGTTGCTGATTCTGGACGTGCAGACGAAGGTCGCGCTTGAGACCGTACTGAACGTCGTCACGGTCGTCCCGACGGTCGCCTGGCTGCTGTTCGCGCTCAGCTACGCCGGGCGTGACCGATGGCTGCACCGCCGGGTCCACACACTGCTTGCGATAGAACCTGTCCTGCTCGCCGCGGTGTCGATGACGACAGACGCGCACGACCTCCTCTGGTCCGGGAGGGAACTCACTCGAACGGCGGGAGACATCCCGGTGCTGGTGAGCGGCCTGGGGCCGGCGTACATCGCCCACGTGCTCTACTCGTACGCTCTCGTCCTCCTCGGCGCGTACGTGCTGTTGTTCCGGGCCCGCAAGCAGGACACGACGTTCCGCGGCCAGGCCACTCTCCTGACCATCGGGGCCCTGGTGCCCCTCGTCACGAACGTGGCCCACTTCGTCGGGCTGGGCCCCGACCTGAACTTCACCGGTGCCGCGTTCACAGCCTCGGGCCTCGCGTTCTGGCTTGCAATCACCCGATACCGGCTGCTCGACGTGGTACCGGTCGCCCGCGAGTCGGTCATCGACGAGATGCGCGACGGCTACGTCGTCGTCGATGGAAACGACCGGGTCGTCGACGCGAACCCCGCCGCCGAGCGGCTGCTCTCCTCCTCGCTCCTGGTCGGCGAACCCATCGCGGCGGTGCTCCCACCCGACGCGGACCTGCTCGTCGACGCGAGCGAGGGGGAACGGACCGAGTTCGTCGTCGGCGAGGGGCCGAACCGCCGGTTCGTCGACGCCGACGTCTCCTCGGTCGGACGGGGCGACGCGAGCCGGCTGCTCGTGCTCCGGGACGTGACCAATGCCCGCGAGACCGAACAGCGGTTCCAGACGCTCATCGAGAACTCCTCCGACATCGTCACCGTCCTCGACGCCGACGGGACCATCCAGTACCAGAGCCCGTCGACGGAACGAATCCTCGGCTACGAACCCGAGGAACTCGCCGGGACCAACGCGTTCGACCTGATCCACCCCGAGGACCGGGAACCGTTAGCAGAGGAGTTCTTCGAAGGCGTCGACGAGGACGGGTACGTCGCACGGGCCGAGTACCGCATCCGGCACGCCGACGGTTCCTGGCGGGTCCACGAGTCGGTCGGGCGGAACCTGCTCGGCGACCCGGCGGTCGGCGGCATCGTCATCAACACCCGTGACGTGACCGAGCGCAACGAACGCGAGCGCGAACTCACGGAGACAAACGAGCGTCTCGACCGCTTCGCGAGCGTCGTCAGCCACGACCTCCGCAACCCACTGAACGTGGCCCAGGGCTACGTCGAACTCCTCGAGGACAGCGTGGAGGACGAGACCCTCCGTGGCTATCTGACGGAGGTAGAGACGAGCCACGACCGGATCGGCCGCATCGTCGACGACGTGCTCGCACTCGCCCGCCACGGCGGGGAACTCTCCGAAACGATGTCGGTCGAACTCGAGTCAGTCGCCCGTATCGCCTGGTCGAGCGTGGATACCGACGACGCGAGCCTCGACGTCGTCGACTCCACCCCCGTCGACGCCGACCGTGACCAGTTCGCCCGACTGCTCGAGAACCTCTTCCGCAACGCCATCGAGCACGGGAGCGGGACGGACGGCGGCTCGGCCGGCAACCGCCTCACCGTGACTGTCGGGATACTCACCGACCGGCAGGGCTTCTACGTCGCCGACGACGGCCCCGGCCTCCCGGCCGATCTCAGGGACCGGGCCTTCCAACCGGGGGTCACATCGCAAGAGGGAGGCACGGGCCTCGGCCTGGCTATCGTCGCCGATATCGCGGAGGCGCACGGCTGGACGGTCGAGCTCGCAGACGAGGGCGGCGGCGCTCGGTTTGATTTCGTCATCGCAGAACGGTGACGCCTCCGGGCGGCGTCAGGCCGCCGGCTGGGCGGGTTCGTCGGTGGAGCTGTCGGCAGTGCCGTCGCCAGTACCGTCGGTGGAGTCGTCGGCAGTGCTGTCGTCCGAGCTGTCGTCGGTGCCATCTCCGACGGAGCCGTCGTCGCCGGCGTCGTCGACCGGCTCCCGCGTGGGCTCGCCGGCGGTGCCATCGTCGCCGGAATCGTCGACCGACGTGTCACCGCCGTCGTCGGTACTGTTGTCTCCAGCGTCGCCGGCGGTTCCGCCATCGCTGTTGCTGTCGTCGACGGTGCTGTTGCCGTCATCGGCGGGGCTGCTGCCGTCGATAGTGACGTTGTCGTCGCTCGAATCGTCGACAGTGCTGTTATCGCTGATGCTGCCGTTGTCATTGCTCGAGTCATCGACGGTGCTGTTGTCGCCGATGCTGCCGTTGTCATTGCTCGAGTCATCGACGGTGCTGTTGTCGTCGACGCTGGCGTTGCTCTCGCTCGAATCGTCGACAGTGCTGTTGTCGCCGATGCTGCCGTTGTCATTGCTCGAATCGTCCACGGTGCTGTTGCCGCTGTCGCCGCTACCAGTACCGTCGTCCGAATCCCCGACCGTCTCGTTGTCGGGTGCCGGTGGGACCGTGGCGAACCCGACCGCGTGGGTCGAGAACGAGGCCATGTGGAACGACACCCACGTGTAACCGTCCGAATCGACCGACTGGTACGGTGATTGCTGTCCGTCGACCAGCAGCTGGAACGCCGAGATATCCATCCCCACGGCTGCGAGTGCGTCGAGGCGGACCATCACTGTGGCGGGGGAGTCCACGACGCGGGAGACGGTGAACTCGACCACGCCACCGGTGTCCGTCACGATGGAGACGACGGCGACGTCGTCACCCTCGTGGACCACCCGGATGGCGTCCTGCCAGGCGGGATTGCCCGAGCCGGTGAGTTCGACAGCACCGGTTTCGACGGGTGCGACCCCGGAGCCACCGACTGCGACGTCGAGGTTCTCGCGGTCGGCGAACAGGCCCGTCGTGACGCTGCCGCCAGCCACCGCAGCGAGGACGACGAGGACCGCCGCGAACGCGACGACTGCGGGGCTGAGGCTACTGCTCACCGTCCTCACCTCCGTCGGGTCGCGCGTCGCGCGTCGGGAAGGTGAACTCCCCGTTCTCGTGCTCGAACGCATCACCGAACAGGGCCGCCCAGGCGGCCTCCTCGGTGGCGACGGCGTCGTCGACGACCGGCCCGCCGGTGGCGTCGTCGTCGAGCACCGAGTCGTCGGTGGCGGTCAGTTCCCCGGTGACGGGCTCGTCGGCCGTCGCGATAGCCGGGTCCTCGCCGTCGTCGGGCACCTCGCAGACGTACAGCATGGTGCCGTCCGAGTAGCTGAGCCGGTCGTGCTCCTCGTCGTGGACGAGCCAGCGCTCGGCCGCGGTGGCCATGCCCCGGAGCTCGGCCACGCTGGCCACGGTGACCGTGGGGAGCGAGCGGGTCGTCTCGTCGAGCGACCCGCGAAGGGTGCCGCCGGCAGCCGCCGTGTCGCTCGACGGGCTGACGAACACCCGCATCCCGAGCAGCACCAGGAACCCGACGGCGAAGGCCGCGAACGCCGCGACGCTCAGCTGGAGCAGCCGCAGGTAGGTGACCGAGCCGTCGTAGACGAGGTAGGCCACCACGCCGGAGTAGACGGCCGCGACGCCGACGACCGCCATCGTGACGGTCAGGTCGCGGACGCCGATGCTCCAGCCGGCGGGTTGCTCGTCGTCGGTGGCGACGGCTGCCGCGCTCGCGGTGCCGTCGCTCGCAGCGCCGCTGGCGACACTCTCGGCCTCGTCGTTCCCGGTGCGGCGCCTGTACAGCGACCACAGTTCGGTGACGACGAGCAACGCGATGGGCGTCGCGACGAGCAGCGCGAAGCCGGTCGTCGTGCCGACGAACTCGACGACGTACCCGATGAACGGGATGGTGAGTAGCACGCGGCCGACCAGCCGGTCGGGCGTGACGGTGCTCGCGTCGGGGTCCTCGTTGTTGTCACCCTGTGTGACGAACTCGGGGCCGGCGGCGGTCTGCTGTATCTCGATGACACGGTGGGTCGTCGGGGCCGCGCGGTCGGCCGTGACGTAGGTGATGACGTCGCCGACGCGGACCTCGTCGCCGTCGACCGCCGCGACGACGACCGCGTCACCGACGGAGATCGCGGGCTCCATGCTACCGGAGATGACCACGAAGCTCGCGTCGGCGCCGACGACCTGCGGGACGGCGAAGACGACGAACGGGACGACCAGCGCCAGCACGAGCAGGACACCGACCGCCCGGAGAGCGGTTCCACGGGTCGATTCGGGGCTCATCGGCGACCACCTCCGCTGCCGGGGGTGCCGTCGTCCGTCGAGCCACCAGTCGAGGTGCCGTCGTCGTTCTCGGGCGCGCCGAGGACACCGTCGGTGCCGTTCCCATCGAGGTCCTCGGGGCCGTAGTAAGCGACGCCCCGGCCGCCCTTGATGGCGACCTGGCAGAGCGTCGGAGCCGGCGTGTCGCCGTCGCCCTCCACGCGGAAGGCGAGCGCGACGACTTCGTCGCGGCCGTCGTCCTCGGCGGGCCTGCTGGCCGTCTCGGTGACGACGATGTCGTAGCCGGAGCCCTCGCAGTCGTCGTCGACCGGGAGGGTGTAGCGACCCGGCTCGACGTAGTTCTCGCCGAGCGTCGCGGGCGTGCCGATGCCGCAGTCAGCGGGGAGCTTGTCGTCGAGTTCGAGCTTCCCGAGCAGGACGCAGTCGCAGCCGGGTGCACCGGCCTCGCAGACGTACACCTCGACGTAGCTGACGCCGTGTCTGTCGGGGCCGCAGTAGCAGTCGACGCGGGCGGCGCGCGAGAACGGGCCCGCCCCGGTCGGGTCCGCGTGCCGGCAGGCGACCGCCGCGAACTCGAAGCCGAGGCCGACCGTCTCCTCGCCGACGTAATCGGCGGCGAGTTCGTAGTCGAGTCGCAGGTGGAGCGGTCCGTCCTCGGCGGCGTTCAGGCAGCCGGGGACGGTCGCGTTCGGGTCCTGGGCCGGGTCCAGCGGGAGCCCGGTCTGGTACGTGCGGGCGACGTCGCAGAGCGTGCCCTCGAAGAGGGTGTCACTCGCGTACGCGCCGGTCTCGTCGACGTACCGGAGGCTGATGCCGAGCGCGCCCGCGAGCCGGCCGGTCGTGGACGGGCAGAACGTGCGCAGCCAGGTGTAGGCGGGGTTGTTGATGCCCTCGCTGGACTCGGGGAGGTCCACGGTGAACTCGACGAATCCCTGTTCGCCGGGCGAGAGGGTCCCGAGGTCGATGGACACCTGTCCGTCGCTGGCTCCGGTCTCGCCGTCGTGGTCCCACTCGACGAGCAGGTCGAGCAGGCCGGCCTGCAGCGAGTTCCCGGTGAACCGTTCCAGGTCGACCAGTGCGCCGTACGTGCTCGCCGTCGAGAGCGCGCCGGCACCGCCGATGACGGACGCACCGACGAGGATCTCGCGCCGCGTGAGGCCGCTCATTGTGCCCCTCCACAGCTGGTCGCCTCGCAGACGAGGTCGAACGTGACGCTGTCGGTCTGGGTGTCGGTGCTCGACGGGTCGAACCGCCAGGTGAACCCGAGACAGCGGTTCTCGCCACCGTCGAGACAGCCCACGGCGATGCCGTCGGCGCCGTACTCGTCGCTCACGCTCTGGAGCGTGCCCGTGGTGATGGTGGTGTCACCGAGTCCGCGGCGGCCGTCACAGCCGCCGAGCAGGCCGGAGTCGCGCCAGCACTCGACCAGCAGCGCGTCCTGTAACTCGCCGGCGGTCGACGTCGTGTCACCGGCGGCGGCCTCCGGCTCGACGATACCGTTCTCCGCGGTCCCGGTGAGCTGCGGACGGAGACGGACCTCCGCCGGCGTGTCCACTGCCTCGAACCCGACGACGAGGGTCCCCTCGTCGCCCGGGAGCAGGTTGTCGAGCGTCACCACGGGCCCCGGCACGTCGTCGACGTACGCCGGCGATTCGTCCGGGTCGAGGACGGTGCTTCCGTTCGTCACCGTCGACCCGTTCTGTCCCTCGAGAACGTCACCGTTGTACGTCTCGAACCATGCGACTCTGACCAGCGAGTTCGGTGCTGCGTACGCGTAGTGCGTGTACGCCGGGCTGGAGCCGAACCCGCCGGTCCCTCCCGAGAGTGCGGCGAGCCCGACCGCGCCGGCACCGAGGCCAGCGAGAAGGTCGCGTCGATTCAGTTGTTTCTGTGTAGATGTCACCATTTCCCCCCTGCCGCCCCCAGGCGGCGTGTCGGACTCGACGACGTGACCCGTTCGTCCGACCCCCGGTCGGCAGTCCTCGTCGTCGTTTCTCGCCTGTCGAAAGGACAGCAACGGGTTTAGGTATGGGTCGCTCGCCAGCCGGACGTGGACCACTACCGGCCGCTCGGAGAGCGGTCGGCCGACCCTGCCGTCCGGTACGGCGACCCTGGAACCGTTCGCCCGAAGCGACGTCGGCGACGCCCGGTTGGCGGCATCGTCTGTCGGCGCATCGAGTGGTATCCCCGTCCGCGGGGAGGACCCGGTGACGGAGTCGAACCGTCGTGTACCCGTCCGGGTCGGCGTGGGCGGCGACGGCCCCGGCCGTCGTCTCGCTATGGGATGGAGCTTCGGCTCGAACGAGCCGGTCGGTGCCCGCTCAGGCGGCCCCGAACGGGTTGGCGTTCTCGCCGTTGTGCCGGCACTGGATGGCGGCGAACTCCAGGTCGAACGTCACGGAGTCGGTCTGTATCTCGTTGCCCACCTCGCGCGGGATGCACCACTCCATCGCGACGCAGTGGGTGCCCGGCAGGAAGCAGTACTCGTCCCCGTCGCTGGCCTGGGCCAGCAGCGGGAGCGCCTCCAGCTTGAGGCCGCCCGACGCCGCGTCGTTCAACTCGGCCAGGGTGCCCTCGAAGAACACCACCTCGCCGACGACGACGGACTCGATGATCGACTGATAGATGACGGGAAGGACGACTGCGAGGTCGTCCGCCGACGTGTTGTAGTAGTCGGTCCCGTCGCCGTCACCGGGGTTGTTGACCGTCGTCCCGGCCATGTCCCGAAGCAGCTGCGGCTCGCCGTCGCCCGGGTCGTTGATGTCGATGACGATGATGCGGGTGCCGCCGGCCTTGGCGTCGTTGGCGGCCTGGAGCTCGTCGACGCTGCTCGCGAACTGCTCGCCGTCGGTGAGCAGGATCATGATCTTCTGTGCACCGGTGCGGGCGTTCGCGCTGAGGTAGTCGTCGCCCTCCTGCACCGCGAGCCCGAGGGCCGTACCGGTCACGCCCTGCGGGACCGCCTGGATGTTCCCGATTGCGTTCTGCACGTCGGCCTCGGTCCCCGAGGGCCCGAACGCGATGCCCGGTGCCTGTGCGTCGCCGATGTAGTCCTCGTTGCCGAAGGTGAACACGCCGACTTCGGTGTCGGCGGTCTCGTCGAAGACGATGGTGGCGAAGTCGCCCATCGCGTCCTTGGCGACGGCGAGCTTCGTGGTCGTGCCACCCTGGCCGTCGGAGATCTCACCGCCGTACTGGTCGTACTCCATCGAGCCGGAGACGTCCTGCACGACGAGGATGTCGCTCGTGCCGACGCCCTCGGTGATGGTGTTCGAGCAGTCCTCGTCGTACCAGAGGGTGACGTCGATGTTCTCGGCGAGCTCGCCCACGTCGGGCGTGTCGTCGACCTCGCCCTCGGGCTCGGTGAGTCCGTTGTCGAGGTCGTCGTAGACGCTCCCGCGCATCCAGAGGTAGGCGGGGTTGTCACAGATGTGGAGACTGACGGTCACCTCACCGCAGTCCCCGGGCTTGACGTCGTCGAGCTCGAAGACCGGCATCGCGTCGCCGTCGATGAACCCCTCGGTGTCACAGGCGAACCCGAGGTCCGCGCGCTCCTCCCAGGTCATCGGGCCCTCGGCCATACCGACGAGGCCCTGGTCGATGAGCTGCTGCTCGGTCGGTGCCTGTCCGATCATCTCGAGTCCGTTCGGGCCGTCGTAGGTGGCCTTGTAGTCGAGCTGGAGGTCCAGCCGACCAGCAGCGAGACTGTTGCCGACGAACCCCTCGCGGTCGTTGAACAGTGCAGTCGTGCCGAGGCCCGCGCCGGCCGCCGCGATGCCGGCGGTTCCCAGGCCCGCGAGGACCGTCCGCCGGGTGATGTCGTACGTCTTCTTTTCGGTCATTTGTCTGTGTACTCCCCCCTTTCGGGGAACGGCCCACCGACGGAGTCGAACCGTCGTCGTCGGTCCCTGTGACCGGTGGGCCACCGTCGCGCCCCCCGAGGCACGACGGTCGAGGCAGTCAGTCTTCGGTCGGTTCAGTTCGCAGCCGTGGTCGTGGGCGGCGTGCTGTTGCCACCGTCGCTGCTGTTGTTCTCACCACCGGGGTTGTCGTTGTGCCGCGACTGTTCGGCGTCGACGACGAGGTCGAAGCTGACGGAGTCGGTCTGGACCTCGTTGCCCACCTCGGCGGGCAGGCACCACTCGAAGCCGATGCACTGCGTGGTCACTGCCGCGTACGGGTCGCGCTCCTCGGAGGTGCGGTCGCCGTCGAGCGGGACACCCTCTGCGAGCTCGACGAACACCTCGGCCATCGTGCCGGAGAGGACCTTCTGCTCGCCCTCGAGGACGATCTGTGCGATCTCCTCGTAGATGGTGTCGAGGTCGGCAGCGTCGGGGGCGAGGAACGCGTCCCCGGGGTTGCTGGCGATGTCGTTCTCGAGGAAGGTCTGGTCGGCGTCCCCACCGAGGGCGATGGTGAAGATACGGATACCGTTGTTCTTCGCGTCGGTCGCGGCCTGTTCGGCGCTCGGCGGGCTGTTGACCACGCCGTCGGTCAGGACAATCATGACCTTCGACGCCGACGGCGTCGCGTTCGCCCCGCTGGTCAGCTCGTTGTCACCAGTGATGATGCCGGAGCTCATGTTCGTCGTGCCGCCCGAACTGTAGTTGTTGATGGCGTCCTTGACGGCCTGGTAGTTGGTCGTCAGCGCCTGGTCGAGATTCGAACCGGAGTTGAACGAGATGGCAGCCACCTCGTCGGGCTGTGCGAGGTTGTCGACGAAGTCGGTGGCAGCGTTCCGCAGCGCGGCGATCTTCGACCCGTTCATCGAGCCGGAGACGTCGCTGACGAGTGCGACCTCGAGCTCCTGTCCTTCGCCCTCGCCGCCGGGCTCGTAGACGTTGTCGCAGTCCTCGTCGTACCAGACGCAGACCTCGATGAGGTCGGCGAGCTCGCCCATGCCCAAGCCGGGGTTCCCACCGGTCTCGTCGACCGCTCTCTCGGGCTCGGTCCGGCCGTTCTCGTTGTTGTCGTAGACGCTCCCGGAGAGGTCGAGCCAGGCCGGGTTGTCACAGATGTGGAAGCTGATGGTGACCTCACCGCAGTCCCCGGGCTTGATGTCCGAGAGCGTGAAGACGGGCATCTCGTCGCCGTTGACGAGGAACTCGTCGTTCTCGGGTGCACAGAAGTCGAACCCTTCCCCGGTCACGTAGTCGTCCCAGCCCTGGCCCTCCCCCGGGCGCGGTGCCTGGTCGAGCAGGTAGCGGCCACCGCCGAGGTCCTCGGCGTCGGGGTAGCCCATGGCGACGATGTCGTCGAGCCGGCCCGCACCGCCGAGGTAGGTCGCCTCGTAGTCGAGCTTCAGGTCGAGCGAACCCGCGCCCAGGCTGTTACCGATGAAGCCTTCGCGGTCGCTGAAGAGTGCGGTCGTGCCGAGGCCCGCGCCTGCGGCGGCGATGCCGACGGTGCCCAGTCCGGCGAGGACCGTCCGTCGGGAGATGTTGTGTTGCTTGTCGGTCGTCATTGGTTTGTACTCCCCCCTTAGGGGACGACCCGGCGACGGAGTCGAACCGTCGTGTGCGCCAATCCGGGTCAGGCTCCGAGCAGCGCGGCTACTCGAAGACCAGGTCGAGGGCGATGCCCTCCTCCGCGGAGGTGTCGTAGTCGCCCTGTACCGTTCCGGTCAGGTCGCCGGTCACGGTGAACGGCTGGGTGACCTGTGCCGCGCTCGTGTTGACGACGAGGTGCTGGATGTCGCGCTCCGTGCCGTCGTCGTCGTTCGACGCGGTCATCGTGCCGGGACCGACCAGGCTGATCGGGTCGCCGTCGACGGAGAGCGCGAGGTTCTCGACTGTGACGGTCGCCTCGTCGGCCTTGCCGACGAACGCGAAGCGTCCGGCAGGTGCCGGAATCGAGTCGGCGACGGTCACGCTGTCGACAGTGAAGGTTGCAGAGCCGACGCCGTCGTACTCGTAGGCGAACGGGACGGTCGCACCGGAGGTCCAGGTGTAGTCCGCCTCGTCGGCGTTACCGGGTGCGGTGCCGACCGCGAGTTCCCAGGTGTTGGTGCCGCCGTAGCGAGCCCGTGCGAACGAGGACTGCTGGAACGGCTCGAAACCCTCGCCCTGGCTGGTCGTCACGGCGGGGTTGTGCCGCGACTGTTCGGCGTCGAAGACCAGGTCGAAGCTGACGGAGTCGGTCTGGACCTCGTTGCCCACGTCGACGGGCAGCTCCCAGTAGAAGCCGATGCAGTACGTGCTCGCCCCGGGGACCGGGTCGAACTCGGGTGTGCTTGCGTCGCCGTCGAGGCCGATGCCGGCCTCGAGCGCCGCGAAGGCATCGGTCATGCTCCCCTCGAAGAGGACCACTTCACCGTCGTCGAGGACGTTGTTGCAGTTCGGGTCGTACCACATGGTGACCTCGATGTGGTCGGCGAGCTCGCCGACGCCGTCGGTGTCCTCGCCCTCGTCGGCGAGTTCGGGCTCGGTCTGGCCGTTCTCCAGGTTGTCGTACATGGAGCCGGACATCGTCACCCACGCGGGGTTGTCACAGATGTGGAGGCTGACGGTGACCTCGCCGGAGTCACCGGGCTTGACGTCGTCGAGCCCGAAGACGGGGATATCGGTGCCGTTGATGAGGAGTGCCTGGCCATCCTCGGAGCAGTAGTCTATCTCGCCGCCGAACTGGTCCTCCCAGGCCTGTTCTTCCGCCGGGGTGGGCTGCTGTCCGAGGACCTCGACGCCGTTCGGGCCGTCGTAGGTCGCCTTGTAGTCGAGCAGGAGGTCGAGCGAACCGGCTGCGAGGGAGTTGCCGATGAATCCCTCGCGGTCGTTGAAGAGTGCAGTAGTACCGAGACCCGCGCCCGCAGCTGCGACACCGACGGTGCCGAGGCCAGCGAGGACGGTCCGCCGAGAGAGGTGTTGTCTTTCGTTTGTCATTGTATATGCTCCCCCCATGGGGAAGACCTGGTGACGGAGTCGAACCATCCGTGTGCCATTCCAAGTCGATGTGAGCCCGCCTGTGTACGCCATCACGCGAGGGTCGGTGAGCGACGGTCCCGTCGCACCCCGAATGCCCTCGACGTGCCGGTCCCCCTTCGACGGGCTACCTCCACCTCCGACACCTATCGTATTACTTATGTTCTCCTTTCGTCTTCTCAGTGACTCGTTGCTTTCCGGTCCGGTCCTGCTACCACCTAGCTTGCCGGAACTGGTAGGACGCCCCTGCGGAGGTCGTTGGAGCCGTTAGAGTGCCGCAGTCTATCGATTTTGGCGAGAAACTCGTCACAGACAGACACGGTGACCGTACTGGCAGACTCAGTACTGGATTGAGGTTCCTGCCGGTTCGAGCGAGCGTACCTCCCCGAAAATTCACGCTTGAAGGACGGTCCTGCTCGTACCGCCCCACCGCTGTCCGCTCTCCATACCTATTCCCCCCGCGCGTGTACCGTACGTTCGACGACGCGTTTCGGCGCGTCATGGGGGGGACAATGTTACTCAACAAGACACGCGAAGTACCCGATTCGGACGTTTTTACCATTCTCAGCAACACACGCCGCCGCCACACGCTGGAGTATCTGCGACGCCACGACGAGCGCGTCGCGCTCCGCGACCTCGCCGAGGCCATCGCGACGGTCGAATCGGGGGAGGACCCGGCCCCACGCTGTGTGCGGCACACGGTGTACGTGTCGCTCCACCAGACCCACCTGCCAATGCTCGACGAGGCCGGGGTCCTGGCGTACGACGCCGACCGGAAGCTCGTCTCGCTCCTCGACTCCGCTCGTGAGGTCGAGCGCTACATGACCATGACGGCCGCCTTCGGCGTCAGCTGGGCCGAGTACTACCGTGCCCTCGGGGTTGTCGGGCTGTTCCTCGTGGTCGCCGCCCTCGCGAGCGTCCCAGTCGTCGCCGCGATGCCGCCGCTGGCCTTGGCCTCCGCGTTCCTCGCGACCTTCGCCATCTCCTCGGCCTACCAGCTCTGGGGCCAGCGTGGTGGCCTGCTGCGCGCGCTGCTCTGAGTCCCCTTCTCGCGCCGAAACCCGCTTCCTTCGGTGACCCGGCCTACGGCCGCGACCGTACCAGAGACGGGGACGAACACGTTCGATACCCGTCTGGCCGATGCTACGTCGTGGTCACCTGCTCGAACGGGAGCTCTTCCAGCGGCGATTCGTGACCGACGTGGACGTCCAGCTCAACGTCCAGGCCATCTCTTGCCGCCAGAATAGCCGCCCAGGCCCGATGATTCCCGTCGAGGGTCACCGGTGGCCAGCACTCCTCGTACTGTCGGACGATGACCGGACCGAACCCGTGATCGGGGAACTGTCGACGGAGCGTCGAAATCTTCTCGACAAAGTCCGGGAGTTCGTCGTCGAACGCTCCGGCCTGGAGTCTATCGACGGCACCGGCGAGCGTTCTGCCACCAGTGAGCCAGTTGCAACCGATGCTGGGGTACGGGTCGAACTTCCCGAGTTCGGAACCGCTCACGACGAGTGTCGTCCACGCTGGCGCTCTGAATGTTGCGTACTGGACTGGTTCGTCGTACGTCGTTTCGAGTTCTGCGCCAAGTCGCTCGCTGTCCCACCCGGCTGGATCGGCGGTCGGATACTCTCGTTTTCGAGCCTCACAGCGTATCCACTGCCGAAGTACCTCCGTACTATCCACCCGGGTCCGTTTCCGTCGATAGCGAATCGGAGACACTGTACGTGGCCGAACATCGCTCGCTCCACTGCATAACCATTGCGGGGTGGCACCGGACAGAACGAATGTCTCTATCGACCGGTCCAGCCAGCCGAACCCGTAGCTGAGATAACCACTGGCGGGATTCGACTATCCGAAAAATCGCCCCCTCAGGCCGGCATCGCGGCCATCGACTCGTCGAGGGGCACCTCGAACAGCCGCGCGTCACAGTCCACGCAGTTGGCCGCGACCACGTCGTACGACCGGCAGCAGGACTCGACGACGTCGGTGCCGAAGGCGACGTCGCCGCCGCAGGTCGGACACCGGTCCAGGAACAGCCGGAGTCCGGCCAGCAGTTCGCTCCGGTACGCGACCGGCATCGTCTCCCAGTCGTCGAGCCGTGCGGCGACCACCGGGGCAGCGGCCACGTCAGCGACGAACGCCGAACGGGATTCCCACTGTCCGATCCACTCGCCGTCGTACCAGGCGACGAACCGACCCGGGCGGGCGTCGAGCCGGAGGGCCTCGACGTCGAGCTCCGTCAGTGCGGCCAGCGCCGTGCGCTGGCTCGCCCTGTCCGTCAGCGTCTCCATCTCCGCGTACCACGCCGCGGCGAACGCCGGGTCGAGGTTTAGGTCGTCACCGGCCGGCACCACCGCCGCGGCACGCAGCAGCTCCGACTCGACCGCGAACGAGCCGGCGTCGAATCCGGCCGGTCCCTCGTCGAACAGCGCCAGCAACCGGGCCGGGAAGTACCGCTTCGTGAGTTCGGGCGTGCCCGGCACGAGGTACCCCCGCAGGTAGATCGCCGTCGCCGAGAGCAGGGCGACCCCGGCGGCGAGCGCTGGCGAAAGCAGGAACGCCCCCGCCGAGAGCACGCCAGCGATACCGAGGTTCGTCACGGTACACGGTATGCAGCGGTTCTCGCCCGTGTACTCCGGGCGGCGTAGCTGGTCGACGAACGATTCCCTCCCCCTCCTTGCTGTCGTCCCTTCCATCGTAAAGTCTCCTGGGCCGGTCGCTCGATGCGCCGACCTCTCGGTACTATTACACCGCTACACGACATAGGTATGACAGCAGTACCAGCGGTAAGCCGGCGTGGCCAAGTAGCGGAAATATACGGCACTGAAGCCCCTGGAGTCAACGTTTTCTCGCACCCAGCGCTCCATTCTCACCCCGTGGCAACGGCGGTCTCGACCACCGGCACGGTTAAGACACATAAGTGCGCTGTGATATTGGGGGAACAATGGATACTGTAGCCGAAGGCGATGGGGGGAGCAGCGGCACGCTCGAATCGCCGGAAACATCGACGAGTGGACAGGAACTGAGCACCGACGTGGTCTACCAGACGCTGAGCAACCAGCGCCGACGGTCGGTACTGCGGGCACTGCAGACGTCCGAACAACTGACCGTTCGCGAGCTGACGGCCTACGTCGCCGCGCGAGAGTGTGGGGTTCCCGTGCCCGCTCTCGAGTACAAGCAGCGCAAGCGCGTCTACACCTCGCTCGTCCAGACGCACCTCCCGGCGTTGGCGAAGAACGGGATCGTCGGTTACGACAAGTCGCGTGGCACCGTCGCCCGGACCGACATGACCGCGGCGTTCGCACCGTACCTGACCGAGCAACTGGTCGAGACGGCCGTCCCCGGAAGCGCATGGGGCAAGCGCTACCTCGCACTCGCCGCGTCGTTCGTCGTCGTCGTCGCGCTGGGCTGGCTCGCTGTCCCGCCCCTCGCCTCGCTACCGGGGTTCGCGTACGGCGGACTGTTCGCCGGAGCGCTCGCGGCCACCGCGGCGGCCCACCTCCGCACCGAGCGACTGGCCGGACAGACGGGCGGAACTGCGGACGCAGGCCCGATCCGGTCTCGCGACTGGGCGTTCTGGCGACGGACGGAGTAAGGAGTCGCGGGGTTACGCGATGAGTTTGTCCTCGCCACGTTCGACGACGACGCGGCAGGGCGGGGAGATCTTGTTGTAGGCGCGGCGGAAGGCGTCCTTGACCTCGGCGGCCTGGTCGACGGTGCACCAGCAGGTGAACAGGCGCTCGCCTTTCTGGACGCGGGCGGCGGTGCCGACGATCTTGCCGAAGGACTGGCGCATGCCGTCGGAGACACGGTCGGCGCCGGCGCCGGTGGCCTGCTTGTTCTCGCGGATGACGTGGTGCGGGAACTTGCGCAGGATCATCGAGTAGTTGCCCTCGCCGAGGGTCTTGATGAGGTGGCGGTTGGCCGACAGGCGGGAGGCTTCGAGCGAGCCGTGGCGCAGCTGGCACTCCTCCTCGAGGACGAGGGTGATCTGGACGGGCCAGTCGTCGGGGTCGCTGGCGGTGTCGCCCATCTTGTGCTGTGCGATCTTCGAGCCGGGGATGCCGGTGATGTACTCGCGTCGGGTGTACGCGGGCTTGGAAATCTCCCGGTACATCGACGCCGGTTTGTCGGACATGGTCTTGCCGTCACCTCGCGCCTACGCCGGTAAAGTACTTTCGAGGCCGTCTCGCTACTCTTCGGCGGCCCGCGGGTCGAGCCACGCGTAGGCCACGTCCTGGGCGAAGTTGCCCGCGATGCCGACGTAGGCGACGACCATCGTCGTCCCGAGGATGAGCGGCATGTCGCGGTCGCGGATGGCCTGCAGCCCGAGGTCGCCCAGCCCGGGGATGTTGAACACGAACTCGATGACGTACACCTGCACGACGAGCGTGCTGACGAGGTCCGCGACGAGGAGCGAGAGCAACGGGAGCGCGGCGTTCCGGAGGACGTGGCGGACGACCCGCAGGTTCGACGCCCCCTTCGCACGGACGAGGGTGACGAACTCCTCGCCGAAGTAGTGGGCCGACTCCGCGCGGACGTACCGCAGCTGTCCGGCGGCGAGCGTCGTCGTCAGCACGGCAGCGGGGAGCAGGTACGGGATGAGCGTGTCGGGCTGGGTGAGCGAGACCGTGGAGGGGAACCCGACGGGCAGCCAGCCGTACCACTCGGCGGCGGCGAGCAGTGCGAGCTCGGCGAGGAAGAAGTTCGGAATCCCGAGCCCGAGGTAGCCGACGGCGGAGACGGCCTTGGCGACCCGGGAGTGCGGCTTCAACGCGGCGTAGGAGCCGACGGCCAGGGCGATGGCGAAGGAGGCGACGACGGCGGGCAGCACGTACGCAAGTGTGACGGGGACCGCGTCGGCGATGAGGTCCGTCACGGGCGGGCCGGCCCGACCGCTCACGGCGCCACCGAACTGCCCCGTGGACCGCCCCCAGTCCAGCATGGTCACGTCGACGATCCAGGAGAGGTACCGCTCGTGGAGCGGGTCGTTCAGGTTCTTCGCCTCGCGGACCGCGTTGACGGCCTCCGCCTGGTCCTCGACGTTCGGGCTCTGGCTCAGCCACCCGAGGTTCGGGTCCGGCATCGTCGCGACGACGGCGAACGCGACCGTCATGACGGCGTACGTGGATGCGACGGCGAACGCGAACCGTCGGCCGAGAAAGCCCAGTCGGCTCACGGCTGCCCACGGGCGCGGCGTGTCGCTCGCCCCATTGTCGGTGGAATCGCGTACCTGGCCGTTATAGTCGCCGGTACGTCAAACGGTTATTTGAGTCTTGGTACCACTTTACAATGTCCGCGTCCCACTCCGACTATGGCCGCCACGGACGAGCACGCCCGCGTCGCCACGGACGACAGTCGGCCATGAGCGACACCGGCAGTCGCTTCGAGGACGTCGACTGGGACGAGGTCGCCGCGAGACGCCGTCGGTTCTCCCCGCGGACGCTCACGTACACCATCGGCCTCCTGCTGCTGGGGCTCGGCTTCCTCTACGACACGTTCCTCGTCCACGGCCGCCCGACCCTCGTGGCGGTGGGTCCCCGGGTCGACCTCGGGTTCTTCCTCGTCACCCCGCTGACGTGGGACCTCGGCCGGCTCGACTGGCTGTTCCTCCTGTCCCTGCTGACGTTCGGCTGCTACGTCGTCTGGCCGCTCCTCGTCGACGCCGGGCTCAGAGGGCGCCTCTGGCGCGAGTTCCGACGCCGTCCGGTCGCGTTGGCCTGCCTCGGCTACCTCGTCGTCGTGTTCGTCGTCGGGCTGGTCGGCCCGTTCGTCTGGACGCCGGACGTGAACTTCAGCCACTCGTACCAGCCCCCCGTCTTCGCCCGCGGGCCGGCACAGTTCGCCACGCCCTGCGTCGGGCCCGAGACCCGGGCGTTCTGCTACGGCTCCTGGCAGTACCCCCTCGGCACGGACTCCTTCGGCTACGACATGTGGGCCCTGCTCGTCTCCGGTGCCCACGTCGCGGTGAAGGTCTCGCTCGTCACGGCGACCATCATCGTGCCCGTCGCGACGGCCGTGGGGACCGTCGCCGGCTACGTCGGCGGTCGCCTCGACTCCGCGTTGATGGGCTACGTCGACGTCCAGCAGACCATCCCGGCGTTCGTCGCCTACATCGTGCTCTCGTACTGGGGCCGGTCGCTGTTCCTGTTCGTGCTCGTCTTCGGGCTGCTCTCCTGGGGCGGGCTCGCCAGGCTCGTCCGCTCGGAGGCGGTCCAGCGCCGCGAGATGGGCTACGTCCTCGCCGCCAGGAGCGCCGGGGCGTCGGACCTCGCGGTCGTCGGCAGACACATCGTCCCGAACGTCTCGAACGCCGTCGTCACCGGGCTGACGCGACAGATACCGCTCATCATCCTCGCCGAGGCTGCCATCTCCTACATGGACCTGAACGACATCATGGTCGTCTCGTGGGGCGAGACCATCTCGAGCGGGCTCCACGGCACCTTCGCGGAGTTCCCCGAGGTCTGGTGGCCCGTGCTCCTCCCGATCGCGGCGCTGACGCTGACGGTCGTCGCCTGTTCGATCGTCGGGGACGTGCTCCGCGACGCGCTCGACCCACGGTCGGGGTAGCTCAGTTCTCGGCCGTCGACGAGGCCTCCTCACCCGCGGTGTCGGCTCCCGTTGCACCGCGGAACGAGTGCCAGAGCCAGAGCGCCGCGACGAACGCGACGGCCGTCGCGACCGCGTTCACGATGGGGTCGACCGATTCCGGCGCGGTACTCCCGGTGGTCTGGTAGCGGAGGAGGACAGCCAGCAGGAGGGCGATGGTGATGAGCCACCGCCGGATGGAACGGAGGAGGGCCTCTGTCATGTATCGGGCTGGTCCGTGAAGCGTGAAGTGTCTTCCCCCGTCGCTGTGCTCCGCACTCACTTCTTCGTCGCTCAAAAGCATGCTCGGTAGGGGATTTGAACCCCTGTCCTCGGCTCGAAAGGCCAAGATGATTGGCCGGACTACACCAACCGAGCGCATCAGTTCGTTCCCGGTCGGCAATTTTAAACCTTCCGTTCCCTCCGGAATCCGGCAGCCGCTCGCACACGCGGAACTCACCGCCTCCTCAACCCTTAACCGGTCCCCGCGCCAGACTCCGGGCATGAGACGCGTACGCTTTCGCGACCCGGCGGGTGCAGTCCGGTACGGCGAGTGGGAGGACGGAGTCATCGTGTTCGGCGACCGGACGTTCGACGAGGACGAGGTGGACGTGCTCGCGCCCTGCGAGCCGACGAAGATCGTCTGCGTCGGGCGGAACTACGCCGAGCACGCCGACGAGATGGGGAACGATGTCCCCGACCGGCCGCTGCTGTTCCTGAAGGGACCGAACACCGTCGCGAGCCACGGCAGCGAGGTGACGCTGCCGGCCGGCAAGGACCGGCTCGACTTCGAGGCCGAGCTCGGCGTCGTCATCGGGGAGCAGGCCAAGAACGTGGCCGAGGCCGACGCGATGGACGTGGTCGCGGGCTTTACGTGCGTGAACGACCTCTCGAACCGGGACGACCAGCGTCGGGAGACGAACTGGGTGCGCGGGAAGGCGTTCGACGGGGCAGCCCCGCTCGGCCCGGTGCTGGCGTCGCCCGACGAGGTGCCCGAGGACGCCGCCGTGCGGTCGTACTGCAACGGCGAGCTCCGACAGGACGCGAGCCGCGAGCTGATGCTCTTCTCCGTGCCCGAACTCGTCGCCGAGATAACGAGCTACATGACGCTCGAACCCGGCGACGTCATCGCCACCGGCACGCCGGAGGGCGTCGGGAAGCTCGCGGACGGCGACGAGGTCGCCATCGAGGTAGAGGGCGTCGGGCGGCTCGAACACACCGTGGAGATTCCCAGCGCTTAAGTTTTAGGTCGGCCTAATCGCGTCAGAGATGGAGCTGACCAGGCGGGACGCGCTGGCCGCGCTGGCGTCGACCGGCATCGTCGTCGGTGCCGGCGCGGCGGCGGTCTCGCGACTCGACGACCAGCGAGCGGAGCCGGCCGTCGACGTGGACACGCTGGTCGCCGTCGCCGAGGTGCTGTACCCGACCGAGGTCGACGGGGTCCGCGAGTTCGTCGAGACGTTCGCCGCCGGCAGGACCGCGGACAGGCCAGACTACCGCGCCGGCATGGCCGACGCGCTCGCCGTCGTCGACGAGCGGGCCGAGAGCTGGTTCGACGGACCGTTCGCGACGCTCGACCGCGAGGACCGGGACGCGACGCTCCGCCAGCTCGGAGCCGACGCCATCCCGCCGGACCCGGCGGGCCGGCCCCCCGCGCGGGTCAGGTACTACGTCGTGAACGAGCTGCTGTACGCCTTCTACACCTCGCCGACGGGGGGCTCGCTTGTCGGGACCGAGAACCCAATCGGCCACCCGGGTGGGACGGCGAGCTACCAGCGGGGGCCGGACGCATGAGCCGGGGGGACGTGGACCGGACGCCGTCACCGCGGACCGACGTCTGCATCGTCGGGGCGGGGCCGGCGGGCGCGCTCGTCGCCCACCGGCTCGCCAGCGAGGGCTACGACGTGGTCGTGCTGGAGGCCGGGCCGCGGTTCGACCCCGCCAACCGGCTCGAACGGATGGAACGGCATATCCGGCCGAGTCACGGCCCAGAAGACGTGTGGGATATGGGCGGCCCGCGCGACGCGTACACGAACGCGGGCGAGGAGCACTATCCGCTCAACGCGGCGCGGGTGAAGGGGGTCGGCGGGACGACGCTGCACTGGCAGGGGATGGTGTTCCGGCTCCACGAGTCGGACTTCGAGCGCCGGAGCCGCCACGGCGTCGAGCGCGACTGGCCCATCGGCTACGACGACCTGCAGCCGTACTACGCCGAGGCCGAGGCGGAGCTGGGCGTCGCCGGGGCCGACGACAACCCGTTCGCGCCCCCGCGTTCGGAGCCCTTCCCGATGCCGGCGTTCCGGCCGTCGTACTCCGACTCGCTGTTCGCCGACGCCTGCGAGGAGCTCGGCATCGCGATGCACTCGGCGCCCAACGCCCGGAACTCCGAGGCACACGACGGCCGGAGCGCGTGCCAGGGCTACGGCACCTGCAAGCCCGTCTGTCCGTCGGGGGCGAAGTACGACGCGACGGTCCACGTCTCGAAGGCAGAGGAGGAGGAGGGAGCCCGCGTCATCGACCGCGCGCCCGTCCAGCGCATCGAACACGACCGCTCCGGAGAGACGGTCGAGGCAGTCGTCTACGCGACCCCCGACGGGGCGGAGCACCGCCAGGAGGCCCGGCAGTTCGTGCTCGCGGCCGGCGGCATCGAGATCCCGCGACTGCTCCTGCTCTCCCGTTCGACACAGCACCCGGACGGCCTCGCCAACTCCTCGGGCGCGGTCGGGCGCTACTTCATGGACCACCTGTTCGCCGGGATGGGCGGCGAGCTGGACGCGCCGACCCGGCAGAAACACGTCGGCTTCATCACCAGCGAGTCCCACCAGTTCTACGACGAGGTGGACGGGTCGGTCGGCCCGTACAAGCTCGAGTTCCTCAACTACGCCGGCCCGTCCCCGGTGGACGTCGCGCTCTCGACCGAGAGCGAGGCCGCCTGGGGCGACGCCCTCGCCGAGGAGATACGTGATACCTACGGCAACCGCATCGCGATGGGCGGGCTCTGTGGGCAGCCGCCACGCGCGGAGAACCGGGTGACGCTGAACCCGGACGTGACCGACGACCACGGCAACCCTGTCCCCGATATACACTGGTCGCTCGGCGAACGCGAGCGGCGGACCATCGAGGCGGCCAACGAGACGC
The DNA here is from genome assembly GCF_900103505.1 of Haloarchaeobius iranensis. Lineage (GTDB taxonomy): Archaea > Halobacteriota > Halobacteria > Halobacteriales > Natrialbaceae > Haloarchaeobius > Haloarchaeobius iranensis. Next base: position 81,220 of record NZ_FNIA01000003.1, on the reverse strand, counting down.
AGGCGGCCATCATGGACGAGCTCGGCGTCGACGTGGACTGGACCACCGGCCCGGAGGCGACGGGGCCTGCCTTCCATCACATGGGGACGACGCGGATGGGTACCGACCCCGACGAGAGCGTCGTGAACCCGCGACTGCGGACCCACGACCTCGACAACTGCTGGATAGCCTCCTCCTCGACGTTCGTCACCGGCGGCGCGTTGAACCCGACGCTGACCATCGCCGCGCTGGCGCTTCGGGCCGCCGACGCCGTCTCCGAAGCGCTCTGAGCCGGTCAGCGCTCGTCGGCCGCCGCCTCCGTCTCCGCCTCGACGAGGCGCACATCGACGCCCTCGACGACGACCCGGACACCCGTCTCGTAGGTGGTGTCGACCGTGGCCGACCAGCCGTGGACGCGGGCCAGCGTCCGGACGGTCGGCAGCGTGACGGTGGCGCTGGCGGTCGGTACGGCGTCGCCGTAGTCGAAGAACGCCTCGGGGTCCGCGTCGGGGTCGGTCGTGCCGTCGTCGGTGACGACGAACCCGTCCTCGCGGAGCTCGAGCCGGACGGTCGTCGACCCCTCTCGGCTCGCGAACCGGAGCGCGTTCTCGAACAGCTGCTGGAGGCGCGTCGGGTCCGCCGCGACCTGCCCGTCCCCGACGACCACCACGCTGGCGTCCCCGGTGTCGACCTGGTCCCGTGCTTCTGCGACCGCGTCACGGAAGTCGACCCAGGTTGTGTCGTCGACGGTGCGGCCGTGCTCTGCGACCGTCGCGAGGTCGTCGACGGTACGGCTCATCCGTGCCGCCATCCCCGAGGCCTCCTGCAACGCCTCGTTGGCCCGTGTCACCTCGCCAGCGTCGAGTCTGTCGGCCGCGAGGTCGACGTAGCCCTCGACGACGGCGACCGCGTTGCGCAGTTCGTGACGGATGCCCTCGGTGAACCCCTCCAGCTGGTCGTTGTGGCGCGCGACCTCCCGTCGCTCGCGTTCGATGCGGGTCACGTCCGAGAACAGAAGGAGGCGGCCGATGTCGCTCCCGCCCAGCGAGAAGCTGCTCGCGTTCACCAGGAAGTGCCGGGTCTCGCCGTCCACGGGCCGGTCGACGATACTCCCGTCGGCATCGAGTGCCGCCGACAGTCCGTCGACGGCCGAGGCGGGGCGACCGCTCGCGCCCCGGAGGTCGGGGAACAGCACCCGGGCGCCGTCGTTGGCCTCCACGACGCGGCGGTCGTCGTCGAGGAGGACGATGCCGTCGCCAACGTCGCCGGTCAGCTGGACGGAGAGGAACCGGTCGTCGTAGACGTAGAGGACGCCGACGGCGAAGGCGGCGACGCCGAGCGGCGCGTAGATGACGTCGAGCAGCACCGGCGTCGCGTAGCCGAGGAGGTCGGCGGCGACCGGCACGGCGGTCAGCGCGACGAGGCCGGAGACGCCCCTCGTGTCGTAGTTCGCGTCGCGGAAGCGCTCGAACAACATGAACAGGCCGACGCCCGCGAGCACGTAGGAGAGCCCGGTGGCCACCCAGTGCAGGACGCCCTGCTGGACCGCGAGGTGGCTGAACGGTGTCGACACCGGCTCGACCGTGAAGTAGTAGCCGTGGAGTGGGTTCGTGAGCTTGACCAGCACGACGGCGAGGTACGTCCCGAGCCCGACTCGCCGCAGGACCGGGTCGCGGTGGAGGTCTCGGCCGGTGTACGCAGAGCAGAAGTAGAGCCAGGCGAACACCGTCGAGAAGCCGACCGCGAGACCACCGATGTAGACGACGCGTGCCGGTTCACCGGGTGGCAGCGCGACGAAGGCCGCGTGGGTCGCGGCCCAGAGACCGCTCGCGACCAGCACCCCGACGAGGCCCCGTCGGGTCCCCTCGTGGTCGATGGTGCGGGCTCGCGGGACCGACCCGAGGGTGGCGACGGTGGCGACGGTGAACGCCAGTACGTAGCCGATACGGACAGTCGACACGTCGGGGAGGGGCTCCATTCAGTTCCGCCAACGTATGGGCCGGCCGATGCTAACCGTTGTGGCCACGTTCGATGACAGCGCCGAGTGGTACCGAGTAGCAAAATAGGCCCATGATATATGTATTAATTCTTGGGCATACCTTTCCCGCGCCACAGGAATCGCCTCCACTATATACGTAGATGCTGCCCTCACGGTGAGATATGAGCGGAAACCAGATAGGCGCACCCGGCACCGGCATCTCGAGACGGCGATTCATGGCGGCCACGGGAACCACGGGACTCGCGGCCGCGGCAGGCTGTATGACGACGACGACCAACCCCTCCACGCGACAGGTCGACCCCGGCACGGCCACGCAGAACCGGGCGATGCAGGACCTCCCGACGACGAGCAAACCGGAGATCGTGGACCTCGACGAGCGCGGCCACGAGGTCACGCTGAAGCCCGTCAAGGCCCGCCACGACATGCACCCGCTAGAGTCGATGGGCGGCCCCGTCGGGCTCCCGACGACGTGGGCGTTCGCCGCCGACGACGGCGACCCGAGCGTCCCCGCACCCATCCTCCGGTGTACGGAGGGCGCGGAGCTCGAAGTCACGCTCGACAACACCGACGCCGACGCCCCGCACACGCTGCACTTCCACGGGGTCAAGAAGACCTGGGAGAACGACGGCGTCCCGACGACGACCGGTATCACGGTGATGCCCGGCGAGACGCACACGTACACCGTCCCCGCGAACGTTGCCGGCACGCACCTCTATCACTGCCACTACCAGACGCCGATGCACATGGAGATGGGGATGTTCGGCATCCTCCGCGTCGACCCCGAGGGGTACGAGGAGGCCGACAAGGAGTACTTCATGACCGTCAAGGAGTGGGACACGCGCCTCGCTCGCCAGCACGCCGGCGAGGACGTCGAGTTCGACCTGACGAACCGCCGCCCCGACGCGTTCACGGTCAACGGGAAGTGCGCACCGCGCACGCTCCACCCGGAGGAGGGGTCGCCGATACTCGTCGACCGGGGCGACACGGTGCGCATCCACTGGGTCAACGGCGGCTTCATGAGCCACCCGCTGCACATCCACAACCACCGGTTCAAGGTGGTCGAGAAGGACGGCACGCCCTACCCCGAAGAGATGCAGCTGAAACAGGACGTGCTGAACGTCGCGCCCGCCGAGCGCTACACCATCGAGTTCGAGGCCGACGTCGACCCCGGCATCTACCTGATGCACTGCCACAAGGTCGACCACGTCCGCAACGGCTCGACCTACCCCGGCGGGATGCTCTCGGGCATCGTCTACACGGAGGCGATGGACACCGAGATCTTCTCGAACCTGATGGAGTACGCGGGCTACGAGGGCTGAGACGATGCAACGACGCCAGTTCATGGCCGCGGCCGGCACCGTCGCCCTCGGGACGGCGGCGACGGGGCTGGCCGCCGGCCAGCAGGGAGACGAGGTATCGCTGGTCGACTGGTTCGACGGCGTGAGCGTCGACGGCGTGGTCGACAGGACCGGCGAGTCGGAGGTCACTATCGCGGTCGGCGCGCAGGGCAACGGCGGCGCGTTCGCGTTCGACCCGCCAGCGGTGCGAATCGACCCCGGGACGACGGTCGTCTGGGAGTGGACCGGTAACGGTGGCGTCCACGACGTGGCCGCCGAGGACGGCAGCTTCGCCTCCGAGATGCAGGGGGAGGCCGGCGCGACGTTCGAGCAGCAGTTCGAGGAGACGGGCGTCGTCAGGTACGCCTGCAACCCGCACAAGAACATGGGGATGCGGGCGGCCGTCATCGTCGGCGACGTTCCGGTCACGCTGACCGAGAACGAGTCGGCCGGGACGAGCACCGACACCCAGGAACAGGGCCCGACCGGCTCGACGTTCGACGGCTGGCTCGAGGGCGTCGAGAACTACCAGACCGTCGCCGACAAGCGCGGGCAGGACACCGTGACGGTCGCCGTCGGCGCGCAGGGCAACGGCGGGCAGTACGCGTTCGACCCGCCAGCCATCAGGGTCGACCCCGGGACGACGGTCGTCTGGGAGTGGACCGGCTCCCAGGGGCCCTACAGCGTCGTCGACGACACGCTCGGCTTCGCCAGCGAGCACACGAGCGATGTCGGCAACCGCTACGCGATGGAGTTCTCGGGCTCGGGCCTGAGCAAGTACCACTGCGAGGACTACAAGGAGCAGGGAATGCGCGGCGTCGTCCTCGTCGGGGAGGGCCCGCAGGAGGTCATGTCGAAGTCCTCGCTCGCGGCCGGTGGCGGCCTGCTCGCGCTCGTGTCGGCCCCGATACTGTTCGGGCTGCGCGAACACGTCCGGGACACGACCCAGGAGTAGACGCGAGGCCGCTCTTTTTTCTCGACGGTCACTGTCGACCAACCAGCCGTGACGGTGCCTCACCCCAGCGCCAGCCAGAACGGCACCTCGCTGTCACCGACGGTATCTTCCATCCTGCGACGCCCGCCGGGAGGCCGCACCGACCGCGGCCATTTGATATAGCGCTATATGATTTATATGACGCGCGTCGGTCGCCGGACAGCGACCGGAAAAGTTGGGGAAAGAACAGGTTTGGTGGTCCGACACCCGTCGGAACCCGAGCTGGCACCCAGACCGTGTGACCGGTTCACAGCCCGGGCGAAGCTTGAAGTGCCAGTCAACCGGTGGGCATGTACGGTCACGATGGAGACCCTATCCACTTTCTGAGGCGGACTCGGACGCCGGCCCACCGGTCGGGTCCCGAGGCCGCAGGCTGCTGGACCGCCAGCGGCGTCTCCGTCGTGCGAACGCCGATACCCGGCTGTCACTCGTGACGCGCGACGCCGCAGAACCACCCCTCCAGATTCACATCACATGTCACGACGGACAGTACTCGCAGCACGAACCGCAGACGAACGACCCGACACGACCGAGATCCGCGCACTCGCCGAATCCGCGGGGCACGAGGTCGTCGCGGAGCACACACAGACACGCGCAGAGGACGCCGCGTTCAACCTCGGCCGGGGCAAGGCCGCCGAGGTGGCCGAGAGCGTCCACGAGCACGACGCCAGCGCCGTGGTCGTGGACAACGAACTCACGCCGTCGCAGTTCTTCGCGTGGACCGACCACCTCCCCGACGGCGTCGAGGTCCGGGACCGCTTCCGCCTCGTCCTCGATATCTTCGAGGCACGCGCGAACACCCGCCGTGCATCGCTCCAGGTCGAACTCGCACGGCTCGAGCACGAACTCCACCGACGGCGGGAGATCCAGAGCCACGACGACGAGTACAACTGGTTCCCCACCCACGACCCCGAGGGCGAGTGGATCCGGGAAGTCAAGCTCAGGATCGACCGGGTCACAAACCGGCTGAGAGAGCTGCCCGAGGCGGGCGACGAGACTCGCGAGCGCAGACACGAGGCCGGCTTCGACTTCGTCGCCCTCGCGGGCTACACCAACGCCGGGAAGTCGACCCTGTTGCACCGACTCGGCGACGACCTGTCGCTGGACGACCTCGGTGCAGGCCCGGATGACCTCGCCGAGACGGCCACCGTCGAGGACCGGCTGTTCGAGACGCTGGAAACGACGACGCGGCGCTGCACGGTCGACGGTCGTCGGCTGCTCGTCTCCGACACCGTCGGCTTCATCCGGGACCTCCCTCACGACCTCGTGGAGGCGTTCCGGTCGACGCTGGTCGAGGCGCGCGAGGCGGACGTGGTCGTCCTCGTCGCCGACGCCAGCAAGCCCGTCGACACACTCCGGGAGCGGGTCGAGACGGTGCTGGACGAGGTGGGCGACGGCCCGGTCGTGCTGGCGTTCAACAAGGTCGACCGGGTCGACGCCGACGAACTCGAGCGCAAACGGGCCGTGCTTCCCGACGGCTTGGGTGAGGCGGTTCCCATCAGCGCGACGGCGGGGACCGGACTCGCCGACCTGCGGGAACGCGTCGTCGCGGCGCTCCCCGCCGAACACGAGACCTTCGAGCTTCCGCACGGCGACGACACGATGAGCTTCGTCGCCTGGTGCCACGACCACGGTGCGGTCGAGTCCGTCGAGTACGGCGAGCGGGTTCGGCTGGTACTCAGGGCGCGACCGGCGGTGGTCGAGCAGGCCCGCGCCCGCGCGGCGAACGTCGCAGCGTCCGACACCACCGACGGCCGTGCTTGACTACGCTTAAGGGCTCACGGCCCGGCCTTTCAGGCATGAAACCACGCGACCTCTCGGCTCACGTCGCCTACGAGGCGGGGCGCGGCATCGAGGAGGTCGCCAGGGACCTCGGCGTGGACCCGGCGGCACTCACGAAGCTCGCGTCGAACGAGAACCCACACGGCACCTCGCCGGCGGCGGTCGAGGCCATCCAGGAGACCGCACCCGGCGTCTCCTCGTACCCGAAGGCCGCCCACGCCGACCTGCGGGACGCTCTGGCGGACCGCTGGGACTGCGACGCATCGCAGGTCTGGCTCGCCAACGGCGGCGACGGCGCGCTCGACTACCTCGCGCGGGCGATGCTCGACCCCGGCGACACCGTCCTCGTCCCGGACCCGGGCTTCGCCTACTACGGGATGAGCGCGCGGTACCACCACGGCGCGGTCGAGACGTACGACCTGGAGCGTCCCGACCTCCCGCTGACGGCCGAGACGGTGCTCGCGGACTACGACGGCGAGCGCATCGTCTACCTCACCAGCCCGCACAACCCGACCGGCGGGACGTTCTCGCCGGATGCCATCGAGCGCGTTGCGGACGAAACCGACGACGAGACGCTCGTGCTCGTCGACGAGGCCTACGGCGAGTACGCCGACGTCGACAGCGTACGGGGGCTGCTCGACGACCGGGACGACGTGGCCATCCTGCGGACGTTCTCGAAGGCGTACGGCCTCGCCGGCGTGCGACTGGGCTACGCGCTCGTCCCCGGGGACTGGGCCGACGCCTACGCACGCGTGAACACACCCTTTGCAGCGAGCGAGCTGGCCTGCCGGGCCGGGCTCGCCGCGCTCGAGGACGACGCCCACGTCGAGAAATCCGTGGCGACGGCTCGCTGGGCGCGCGAGTACATGCGCGAGGAGATAGACGCGCCGGTGTGGCCGTCCGAGGGCAACTTCGTCCTCGTCGACGTGAGCGGGACGCGCGGGCCCGAGAGCGCGCGTACCGTCGCCGACGAGATGCAGCGCGCGGGCGTCATCATCCGCGACTGCACGAGCTTCGGGCTCCCGGGCTGTGTCCGCGTCACCTGCGGCACCGAGGCGGGCACCCGCGAAGCCGTCGAGACGCTGAACGAGGTGCTGGAGACGTGAGGGTCGCAGTGACGGGCACCCCGGGCACGGGCAAGACGACGGCGACGGAGCGCCTCGCCGAGCGCCGGGACGATGTCGACGTGGTCCACCTGAACGCAGTCATCGAGTCCGAGGGGTTGTACGAGTCGGTCGACGAGGAGCGCGACAGCGTGGTCGCGGACCTCGACGCCCTCGCGGCCTGGGTCGACGACTACGCCACCGACGCCGACGTGGTGGTGCTCGACTCGCACCTCGCACACCATCTCGACGCGGACCGGGTGGCCGTCCTGCGCTGTGCGCCAGAGACGCTCGCGGACCGGCTGCGCGAGCGCGGCGAGTCCGACGCGAAGGCCGCCGAGAACGCGGAGAGCGAGGCGCTCGACGTGGTGCTCTCGGAGGCCGTCGAGACCCACGGGCTCGACGCGGTGTACGAGATAGAAACGACCCAGTCGAGCCCCGATGCGGTCGCGGACGCCCTCGCCGGGGTCGTCGACGGCACGCGGGAACCGACCGCGGGCGACGTCGACTACCTCGACTACCTATGACGCTCGACCAGCTCAGACCACGAATCCAGGCGCTGCTCGACCCGTTCGTCCGGCTCGCCGACCGACTCGGCCTGACCCCGAACGCCGTGAGCGTCATCGCGTTCGGGCTCGCTGGCGCGGCAGCGGTCGCGTTCGCGCTCGGGGGTCCGGCCGTCGACGCTCCCGCCGGCAGCCGTGCCCTCTGGTACGCCCTCGGCGCGGTCTGTGTCGGGCTGAACGGCTGGCTGGACGTCATCGACGGCGAACTGGCGCGGGCGCAGGACGTGGCCAGCGAGGCCGGTGACGTCCTCGACCACGTGCTCGACCGGTACGCCGACCTCGTCATCATCGCCGGCTTCTCCGCAGGTGTCGGGCGCTACGACCTCGGCCTTGCAGCCGTCACGGGCGTGTTAATGACCTCCTACCTCGGCACGCAGGCCCAGGCTGTGGGCGTCGGTCGGCTGTACGCGGGCGTGCTCGGCCGGGCGGACCGGCTCGCGCTCTCGGGCCTCGTCGGTTTCGCCGCCGCCGGCCTGTCGCGGAGCCTGTACGGCCTCGACATCGTCGGCTGGCTGCTCGTCGTCTTCGCCGTCGTCGGGCACATCACCGCGCTCCAGCGGTTCCGCGAGGTCTGGGGCCAGCTGGGCTGAACGGGCCGACACCGTGCAGGCGGTCGGGCCGGAGTCCATCGACCGGTCGGTCGACTGCGCCGTCGTATCTTTTATCACTGCACGCGACGAACGACCGCGTATGGTTCAGTGTGAGATGTGTGGTGCCGAAACGGCGTCGCCGAAGACGGTGAAAGTCGAAGGCGCAGAGCTTGACGTCTGCGACGACTGTGCCGACTTCGGAACCGAAGTGAAGACCCAGCAGTCCTCGAGCACCTCCACGAAGTACTCGACCAGTAGCTCGAGTTCTTCCTCGTCGTCCTCGAGCTCGTCCAGTTCCACCGGCGGCTCGGGCTCCTCCCGCCGACGCTCTGACATGTTCGACGACATGGACGAGCTCGCCCAGGACTACGACGAGCGCATCCGCCGGGCACGCGAGGACCGCGGCCTGAGCCAGTCCGACCTGGCGAGCGAGCTCAACGAGAAGGCCAGCCTCATCCGCAAGCTCGAGCGCGGCGACACGCTCCCGAGCGACAAGGTCCAGTCCAAGCTCGAGCGGTTCCTCGAGATCAACCTCGACATGGGTGCCGGCAGTGACGAGGAGAACGACTGGGACGCCGAATCCTCGACGACGACCACGCTCGGCGACGTGGTCAAGCGAAAGGACTGACGGGAGCGGGTCCCTCGCCGTCGTTCCGGCCGTCCGTCAGACGGGCGTCATGCGTACGTACGACCGTCTTTTTTCAGGTTAAATACGCTTAACCAAACAGTCATGAGCAATGACGCTGTATTGGGCGACAATGGCTGACGAGGAACCATCGACTACGGCGACAGGACCGGACGAGTCGCCACCTGACAACCCGCTTTACAATCTGTATCGTGAGTACATCGGCGAACCGGAGGAGGAGACGGACGTCTACCTCGGTTTCGGCCTGTTCTTCGGGGGCATCGTCGTGGGGGTCGTCGCGCTGTTCCTGTTCGTCTGGGGCGGGATGCAGGAGGCGCGCACCGCGCCCTACTTCCTCCGGATGGGGCCGGCGTACGGCCTCGGGATGCTGTCGCTGCCGGCCGTCATCACCGGCATCGTCGTCCTCCTGCCGGTCGAACCGCGGGCGGTCTACGCGGCGTCGGCCGGTGCCGTCGTGGACCTCGCCGCGGTCGGGTTCTTCTGGTACGCCTACCCGAGCGACTGGAACGGCTACGGCGCGGACTACACCCTCCCCATCGTCATGCTGTACGCCGTCGGCCTCGTGCTCGTCGTGGGCTCGACCGGCGCGGCGCTGGTCGCGAACCAGATCGAGCACTACCGCAAGCCCGGCCCCGCCGACATCGAACCGATAGAGGAGGACGAGCAGGAGGACGAAGAGTCCTACAGCGAGGCCGAGATCCAGGCCGACATCGACCAGGCGATGTCCGGGGTCGACCTCTCCTGGGGCGGCGTCGAGAAGAGCAAGAACCGCCGACTCCAGTTCGATGTCGACGAGGAGATGGACACGTCGGCGTTCAGCCAGCAGACCGCGAATGTGACCCGTTCCCAGGGCGTCGACTCCCAGATACAGAACCTCAAGGCGATGAAGGGTGGCGAGAAGAAGACCGCGACGTCGAACTCGACGGTCGACGACCAGACCCAGAAGCTCAAGGAGCTCCGGGAGCGTCGCCAGCAGGAGGAACAGCGCAAATCGGAGAAGTCCACGAGCATCGCCGCGGCGACCGGCGGCGGTGACGGGTTCTTCGCTCGTGTCAAACGGGCACTCGGTCTCAACTGACCCGCGTCGGAGGATTCGGCGGCGTCCAATTTATACCAATGCCGATAGTGATGAAATAATTTCACATAGTTTTATTATTCGGTGGGTTAGAAAGGGCAAATATGGCTAAAGGCCTGGACGTTGGGACGATGAACATTCTGTCGGCCCAACAAGATGGGAACGACACGGTGTTCGTACAGCAGCGGAACTCCTTCGTGGAGATCGAGTACTCGGACATGGCCGAGCAGATGCTCTCGCGCTCGGAAGTGCTCCACATTCGGAAGGACGACAAGGTGTACGTCGTCGGTGACGACGCGCTGAACTTCGCGAACATCTTCAACAAGGAGACACGCCGCCCGATGAAGCACGGCATCCTCTCCTCCTCGGAGAAGTCCGCGATTCCGATGATGAAGCTCATCATCGAGCAGGTCGTCGGCGAGCCGAACCACCCCGACGAGAAGCTCTACTTCTCGGTGCCCGCGGACCCGATCGACTCCGAACTGTCGACGCTCTACCACCAGAAGACCATCGAGAGCTTCCTCGGCAACATGGGCTACGACGCCGAGCCGATCAACGAGGGCATGTCCGTCATCTACAGTGAGCTGGCGGACAACAACTTCACCGGCCTGGGCATCAGCTTCGGCGCGGGCATGACGAACGTCTGTCTCGCGTACTACGCGGTGCCGGTCATGAAGTTCTCGGTCGCTCGCGGTGGCGACTGGGTGGACGAGCAGGCCGCACAGGCCACGGGCACGCCCGTCGACAAGGTCACCTCCATCAAGGAGAACGACTTCGAGCTCGACTTCACCACCGACGTCGGTGGCGTCGAGGGTGCCCTCAGCATCTACTACGAGAACCTGCTCGACTACGTCATCGAGAACGTCGTCCGCGAGGTCGACGAGGAGGACGTCGAGGAGGGTCTGGACGTGCCCGTCGTCGTCACCGGCGGTACCTCCAGCCCGGACGGCTTCGAGGCGCTGTTCCGCGACCACCTCGAGGACGCGAACATCCCGTTCTCGATCAGTGGCGTCCAGCACGCCAACGAGCCGCTGTACTCCGTCGCACGTGGCTCGCTCGTCGCCGCACGCTCCGACGAGGACGTCGACGAGCGCGGGGCCGGAGCAGAAGCCGAAGCGCCGGCTGCCGACGAGTAACGACGCCGAATCCCTTTTTATCGCCGCGTAGACCGACCAGCGGCCGCCGTCGCTACCCAGCCACCAGCACGCATCGAGAACACGAGAACGGCAGTTACTGTCCCGCGCCGTCGGCAGCGACTTCGACTTCCTCGTCGTCCGAACTGGGTTCCTCGTCGGCTGCCTCTGCCTCGTCGTCGGTATCGTCCGAGTCGGCAGCCTCTCCGGCATCGGCCTCGCTCTCGTCCGGGGCGTCCGGTTCCGACCCGTCGCCCGCCGTCGTCGCGGCCTCGGAATCGGCGGCATCGCCGTCGTCTGGGACATCGGTGCCCTCCTCGGTGCCGTCGGTGGTCTCCTCGGGCTCTGTGCCGGCGTCGTCCTCGGTAGTCTCGTCGTCTACAGCCGGCTCGTCACCCTCGTCCTCGGCAGTCGCGGGCGCCCCGTCGCCGGCCGCCTCGGTCTCGTCGACGGCTCCGTTCACGGCGTCCCGGCGGGCCTGTTCGACGCGTTCGAGTCGCTCGGCGTGTTCCTCGAGCCCGTCTGCGGCGAACTTCTTCTGGAAGCGCTGGATGGCGTCCTGCCAGGACTCCAGACGCTTCGGTTCGCTCTTGTGGTCGACCGGCACACCGACCCACCCACACGAGTCACAGCCGTACGCTTCCACGTCGCTCAGCGAGTACGCGCTGAGCGAGGAGCCACACCGTGGGCACTCTTTCATACAGGAAAGTAAGCACACGGAATAATAAGCGTGTTCCATCCTCTCACGGTCTCGGTACGTGTACCTTACCGTCACCACCCGAACGGCGTATTACTACTGAGCATTTACAAACATTTTTGTATTCCCATAGTGTATGTGCCGAGCATGAGCGTGACTCCGTCCGCGAACGTCGAGCGAACCATCGAACAGTGTCGACCCGAGGACCTCCAGCCAGTGTCGCTGGACGCACAGGCGCTCGACTCCACCGCACCGGAGTACCTGCGCGACCTGAAGCACGAGCTCACGCGGTCCGGCTACGTCCCGTCCGTGCTGACGGTGCGGGCCTGCTTCGAGGCGGACTGCTCGCTGGAGACCCAGCGCGAGGTCGACCGGGTGCGCGGCTACGTCCGTGCAGCAGCGTTCCTCGGCGCGGCCCGCGTCACCGTCGAGTGCGGCGACGTGGCCGACACCAGCAAGGTCGAGCCGGCGCTCTCGGCGTGCGCGGAGCGTGCCCGCCGCGAGGGCGTCGCCTTCGAACTCGACGGGCCTATCAGCCTCGACGACTGATTCTTCGCCGATGAGTACACGGCGCGCGCTGGCGCAACAACTCGGCGTGGTCGCCGGCTTCGACTCGCCACGCACGGACCTCGAACAGTACCCGACACCGCCTGAGGTAGCCGCCTCCATCGTCCACGTCGCCGACACGCAGGGGGACATCGTCGACGCGACGGTCCTCGACCTCGGCACCGGGACGGGGATGCTCGCCCTCGGGACGGCGCTCAGAGGGGCCGAGCGGGTCGTCGGCGTCGACCTCGACCGGGACGCACTCTCGACCGCCCGACAGAACGAACGTCGCGTCGGCGCCCGGACGACCGTCGAGTGGTGCTGTGGGGACGCGACGGACCCACCGCTCTGTCCGTCCGGGCCGACGACCGTGCTGATGAATCCACCGTTCGGCGCACAGGACGGCAACGAGCACGCCGACCGGGCGTTCCTCGACGCCGCGGCGTCGCTCGCGGACGTCTCCTACTCCGTCCACAACGAGGGCAGTCGGACGTTCGTCGAGTCGTTCGCCGCCGACAACGCCGGCGAGGTGACCCACGCGTTCGCCGCGGAGCTCGACCTCGAACGACAGTTCCCCTTCCACGAGTCCGAGACCCACACCGTCGACGCGGAAGTGTTCAGAATCGAGTGGCAGGACGACGCCCGAGCCACGGACTGAGCTACCGGTAGGTCTCCTGCGCGAACACGCGGACTCGCGTGTCGCCGACGACCGCGTAGATGCGGTCCCCACCGCCGTCGCGTTCCTCGCGGACGAACTCGATGCCGCCGATGCTCACCGAGTCGTTCGCGCGCGGCACCGGGTCGCGCCCGACGACCGAGCCGTTCTGACTCACCACGATCTGGTACGGGCTGTCCCCGGCCGAGGTGATGGAGACGTTCTTGCCGTCCAGCCGCGGCTCGGCCGTGACGGGGTCGCTCTCGTGGACGAGCGTCCAGTCGCCGTCCGGCGGCCGGAGGAACACCCGGTACGCCGTCCCGCCGCCGACCGCCGACCAGCCGTCGCGGTTGACCCCGACATCCGCGTTCCAGCCGACGCCGCCGACCCTGACCCGCGTGTAGCCCGTGTACGCCAACCTGCCCGCCGAGACGGACTCGTACCAGATGCTCCGGTCCTGGTTGACGACGATGACGCCCGAGGAGCTCACGTTCGTCTGCTGGGAGAGCGGCCCGACGTCGACGACCGGGATGAGCTCGTTGCGGACGTCCTCGGCGTAGGTCACGTGGTAGCCCTCCACCTCGACGGCCCCCTCTCCCGGCACCGACGAGTCGGACACCGTGGTCAGGTTGCTGTACACCGCTGGCCCGGTCATCACCGCCGCGACGACCACGAGCACCGTCACCGCGCCGGTCCGGAGCGTGAACGCGTCGAAGTCCCGCTCGGTCACGTCGAGCGCGAGAGCGACAATCACCGCGAGCCCGACGACCAGGGCAAGCCCGACGCCCCGGTAGAGGACGTACTCGTCGTTCCCCAGGTACCAGTACACCGCCCAGAGGTTCTTCGCGACCGCGAAGAGGAGCACGCCGAGCCAGAGCCGCAGCGCGCTCGGTCGGTCCGTCCGCCGGTAGAACACGGCAACGCCGAGCAGGAACCCCACGAACAGGCCGAAGGCGTGACCCTGGATGGCGATGCCGGCCCACCACGGCGGCGACGGCGGGCTCGGCGACGCCCCCTGCACGAGGACCGGGTCGCGGAGCACGTCGTACAGCAGGGAGAAGAACCGCTGGCCGCCCAGCACCGCCACGACCGTCGTCAGGGGGTAGCGGACCAGTGCGAAGCCCGCGAACGCGAACACGACGCCCGAGAACCCGATGACCGCGCCGATGGAGAACAGGGCCGTCAGCACGCCGACGGCGACGACCGCGGCGGGATAGACGACGAGCGCCCGAACCCAGGGGTTCCTCTGCCACGACCCGAACGACTCGGAGCCGCGCTCCTGCGGGAAGTGCCCCCAGGCGTACTCCGCGAGCGGGCTCAGCACGAGCGTGCCGGTGAGGTTGCCCGTCAGGTGGCCGGGACTCGCGTGGGAGAACCCCGCCGTGAGCAGCCCCGTCGGGTAGAGATAGGACCACGCCCGGAACGGCAAGACAACCGGGTCCCGCCAGTGCGCCCAGCCGCCCTGCACGAACAGGTAGACCGCGAGCACGAACCCGACGACGACGAACGTCCCCCACGGCACGCCCATCACCCAGCGCGACCGGAGCCGTGTCCCCCACTCACCATCCGGCCGGTCGATCCGGGCGACGACGCCCACCGAGACGGCGAGGGCGACCAGCACGAAGACGACGATCACTGACGACAGCAGACCCATACCGGGCGGGAAGGACGGCTGGTACTAATGCGTTCGTGCTGCGCTTGGGGTCGTATTCGGAGCGAGCGCGGACAGTCCGAACAGCCGAGAAGCCACGACAGTGACGAGAACAACCGCTGACAGAAACAGCTGGGAATCCCCGCTTTCAGTCCCAACGTCGGACCTGCGGGCCGACGAGCCACCGGTCGCTCGTACGCTCGCTCACGGGGGCGTCCCGTCCACGACCGCGCCTCGGACCTCCCCAGCCGACTACAGCCCCGGAGGTCAGAGGTTCACGCGGTCGCCGATCTCGACGACTTCGAGGCGCTCCGGGGACTCGAAGCTCTTGGCGTGATGGTGCAGGACCTTCGGGTCGCCAGTGAGGCCCCTCCACATGTCCCAGTGGCTCGGGAGGAGCCGGTCGAACTGGAGGTCGCTTGCGGCCTCGACGACCTGGTTCTCGTCGTTGTACCAGCGCGTGCGCTTGGGTTCGCGGGTCTCCTTGTCGGGGATGTTCCCGACGGTGCCGAAGGCGAGGATGCCGAGGTCGATGTCGTACCGCTCGCCGATGTCCTCGAACTCGTCGCTGGGCTTGGTGTCGCCGCCGTGGAAGACCGTCCTGCTGTCGTGTTCGAACACGTAGCTGACCGGGTGGGTCGCGTCGGGGTCGCGGGCGGGCTCGACGTGGACCGAGAAGCCGCCGACCTCGACGGTGTTCCCCTCGCGGACCTCGTGGAACTGGTGGTCGTCGATGGCGTGGTCGTCTGCCCAGGACTCCTCCTCGCGGGCGACCACGAGGCTGTCGTCGGGCGCGTAGAACGTGGCCCCGGTCCGTTCGAGGATGGGTGCCTGACTGGGGCCGTGGACGTGGTCGGTGTGCTCGTGGGTCGCGAAGACGGCGTCGGCCTCGGTGACGTCCGCGGGGTCGAACGGCACCGGAATCATACGGACCGTCCGCGGGGGGTCCCCGAGCCCGACGTACGGGTCGACGAACAGCGTCGTCCCGTCGCTGGCTTTCAGCACGAAGCCGTTACAGCCGAGATACCAGACCGCGATGCCCTCGGGCGACGCGTCCTCGACGGCGCGGGGCAGCCAGTCACCCCAGTCGCTCACTGTCATACCCCTTCGTGCGCAAGCCGTCGCCCTAAGGGTTGTCACTTCGGTGGATTACGGTCGGCCCGTTTCCTTTATGTTCGTGGTGCAGGTACGTGGCTGTATGAGTAGCGAGGTCGACGAGGATACCACAATCGAGGTCGACGCGGATGGGATCTCGGTCGCAAAGTCGTTCGAGGCCGACGAGTTCCCGGTCCCCGCTATCCGGTTCGGCATCACCTCCGGCCGGGAGGAGACCGTCACGATCCGGATTCACGAGGAGATACCCACGGACTTCCCGATGGACGGGGTCGGGTTCCACCCAGACTACGAGAGCGAGAACTGGACCGCCTTCCAGGACCACCACGTCGAGTACGAGCGCACGCTCGACCCCGGCGAGGAGGTGACGACCGTCTACGGCATCCGTATCGACGACGAGTCGGAGGCAGCCAAGTTCCTCACCAACCCCCGGCTCACGGAGATCGACGCCGAGGGCGACGACTCGGACGCCGAGGCGGACGCGGAGGCCGAGGTCGAGGGCGACACCACCATCGACGACATCGTCTCCAGCGACTCGAACCAGGTCGTCAAGGACATGCTCTCCGGCGAGGACGAGATGCCCGGCCTCGAGGAGGACGAGGCTGCGACCGCCGCCGACGCGGACGCCGCCGAGGCGTCGGGCGACGGCGGCTCCGTAGACCTCGACCTCGGCGAGCCGGCGGAGCCCGACGCGGACGACGAGGACACGCCGGACATCGAACTCGACCTCGAGGCCGCCGAGGAGGAGGTCGAGGTGAGCGACACCGAGGACGAGCCCGAGATCGACCTCGACATCGACGAACCAGAGACGGAAGCCGACGACGCCGAACCGGATGCGGAGGCAGCGGAGGCCGATGCAGCGGCCGAGACCGACACCCCGGAGGCCGATGCAGCTGCCGAGGAGGATGTGGAAGCCGACACCGCGGAAGCCGATGCCGACGGAGACGTCGAAGTCGACGTGGAGGACCAGCCCGAGGTCGAAGCCGATGCCGACGGAGCGGCCGAGGCGAAGGTCGACGCGACCGACACAGCGGCGGACACCGAAGCCGACGACACCGACGAAGCGGCCGAGGACGAGGCTGACCCGAAGTCCGCGCCCGCCGTCGAGGGGAGCGTCGCGACCGCACTCGTCGAGGAACTCCGGAACGGGACGCTCACCGAGACCGAGCGCCATGACCTCCGGCAGGCACTCGACGTCGAGAGCACTGGGACCGACATCGCGAAGGTCGAACACCTCCAGTCCCGCGTCGAGGAGGTCGCCGCCTACTCCGACGCCCTGTCCGAGTTCCTCGACGAGGAGGGCACCGCCCAGCAGCTCCTAGAGGAGTACGAGCGAGAGGTCAGCTCCCTTCGGGACGAGGTCTCGACCCTCTCGGCGGACCTCGAAACCCACGACGGGGAGATCACCTCGCTCTACGACGAGGTGGACGACGTGCGTTCGTCCGTCGAGGACGTCGAGGCGGACGTGACCGACCTCGAGACCGAAATCGAGGCGGTGTCCGATGACGTCTCCGAGCTCCGGACCGACCTCGACGAGTCGACCGAGTCCCTGTCGGGAGACATCGCCGACGCCACCGACAGCATCGACGACGTGCAGGCCGACGTGACCGAACTCGAGGACGACCTCGGCGAGGTCGCGTCCCGGGTCGACGAGGTTGAGGAGGAGGTCACCGAGATCCAGGACTGGCGTGACCAGCTCGGCGAGATGTTCAGCTGAGAACGAACACGTTTTCTTCCCCGAAGCCGTTCGTCCGCGAAATGGCCGAGACGACAGCCGTCGCAGTCCCGCGGAAGGGGCGTCCGCTGGAGGCAGTTCTCGAGCGGGTCGCAGCACGCGCCGACGCGACCGAACTCGCCGACTCGATCATCTCCACGCTCCGGTACGAGAAGGCGATCACGAAGGGGCGCGCGGAGGACCCCCGCAACGTGTACGAACGGCTCGCTGACTACAGCGACCTCGGCCATCCGCATCGACCGGAGTTCACCCTGCTGCGTGACGACCGCGATGGGCTCCCCCGTCGCGTCGTCTTCGACAGCGTCACGGTCGAGACCGAGACCGGGCCAATCCAGCTCGTCGGTCGGGAGGAGCCGTTCCGCTCGCTCCGGACCCACTCGTTCGCGTTCGGCTTCGACAGTGCGGACCTCGTCCTCGAGGAGGTCGTCGCACTCAGGCCGGAGCCCCTCGACAGCATCGCGGACGTGAACGCCCGCATCGACCCGCACGACACCGACGTCCGGGTCGTCACGGGACTGGGTGATACAGTACACCACACGCTGATGGCGACGCCCGAGCTTCTCGACAGCTACCGCGCCGACGGGGCGACACGGAAGTTCGTCGCCGAGTACGAGGGCGAGCTCTGCATCTCACCGCGCTACGAACGCCTGGTCGAGGCCGTCCTCGGCACCGACGTCATGCAGGATGTCGAGTTCTGCTATCCCGGCGACGGTCAGGAGGAGGAAGCGGGTATCGCGGAGACGGGCGTCGGCGTCTACCTCACGATGACCGGCGGTACGGCCCGTGACCACGGGCTCGAACTCGGCACGCAGCTGTTCCCCAGCGAGACGGTACTGATGGAGAACGTGGAAGAATCGACGGACGGCGATGCCGCGGTTACGGCGCTGTTCGGTGACGTGGAGACAGAGCTCGCGGTCCAGTGAGTTCGCTCCGCACCACGCGTTCTATATAGCAAAATTCGGTTTATCAGTTTTTACTCGACCAGTCTCAGGATCCGTCTCTGCACCCGAGATCCCCAACGAGAACCCGCAGTCTCGACCGTCTCGATACGCTCGCACCGCGAGATTATCGGCCCGGACTCCTGGACGTGGCTATCGGTCGACCCCGTCGTCACAATTGCGGTATCGGCCTGCCTGGAGGTGCCCCGGTTCCATCCGTTCGAATGTACATCGAGGAACACACCAGATGGGTCGCCCCAGACTACCGTCCCAGAGTGAACCGTGGGCACCCTCCCCCAGCAGTCGTTCCAGCCGAATGCAACACGTGGTTGAGAAACCCACGACGATGGTGGCGGCGATAACCGTCCCTCGAACCAGACCAAGTTGAGACAACAGGGCTGGAAATAATTATCTGTATCTCTGGCCCCAGTAGACACGATTTATGGGTCCAGATTATTTGATAATAATACATAGCACGAGGTATGGAGCACCTAGTAATACGGATAAGGTCTTTTATCCATGCTTCTGGGGATAGATTGATTACCGGGGCGCGAGTCGCCTCGAACGGATGAGTGGACCAGCCGATCCGACGGTCGGCCATCAGTTGAACGGCGGTGAGCGACCAGACGAAACGTGTCCTCGGAGGCAGAACGGAATATGGGTAGAACCCCGATTCGGCGAACCCGGTTCTGGCTGCATAACCCCCGGGGTTCGACCCCCTAGACCGGGGTTGCAGACACGCCTCATTTCCTGTAACTTGACAGAGGTGTTTGGGTCGTGAGCGAGGATGAGGAGGCGACGCGGACCGCGGTCCGGACGTACGTTCCGTCGTACCAGAAGCAACGGTGGGCCGAGGAGGCCGACGAGCTGGAGATGAGTCAGAGCGAGTTCGTTCGGACCATGGTCCAGGCGGGGCGACGCTCGTTCGAGCTCGACGAGTCACCCGATACCGACCCCGAAGGGCGAGCGAACGAGTCGATAGCTTCCGACGACGGCGAGCTGGCGGACCGGGTACTCGGCATCCTGCACGAGCGCGACGACCCCCAGACGTGGGACGACCTCGTCGCCGCGGTGACGAACGACGTCGAGGACCGACTCGACGGCGCACTCGGAACGCTTCAGGAGGCCGGGAAACTAAGATACAGCGGCCGTGACGGGGGCTACGTCCCCACGGACGACGCATGACCGACGCCGTCTCGTACTACCTCGAAGACCAGGAGTACCACGGCAAGTCCGAGCGGACGAGAGAGGCCTACGAGCGGGTTCTCAGGCGGTTCGAGGCGTTTCTGGATGACGAGGGGCGTGGCCCGAGCGGACAGGCGCTCACGCCCGAGGAAGCCGGGCGCAGGGAGTGCATGGCGTGGGTGCACTCCCTCAGAGGAAAGCACGCCCCGAGTACCGTCGCCTCCTACGCCTCCTACGTCCACCGGTTCTACGCCTACATGACCCAGGTCGGGGAGTTCGACGCCAACCCGATGGCGCTCGTGGTCGAGGAGATGGACGAATCCATCGATAAAGACCCGACGCGACGGGAGATCTCGGTGCCGGAGATGCGGACGTTCGTGGCGTCGATCTCGCACCCGCTGGAGCGGGCAGTCGTCGTGACGCTCCTGAAGACCGGCGTGCGTGTCGGTGAACTCTGCAACCTCGACCTACGCGACCTCGCCCTCTCGGACCCGGAATTGGCGAGCGAGTTCGACCTCGGCGGCCGGGTGCAGCTCGATGGGCGACCGGAGTCGCTGTACGTGGCGGCCGAACCGGCGAGAGGCCACACCTACAACGGCGAGGAGCGTTCGGCCTCGAACAAGCGCAAACGGGCGACGGTCATCCCCGTCGACGACGAGCTGGCGGGCGTGTTGAAGTCGTGGCTCGCCATCAGGCCGGACGCCAGATCGTCCGCAGAGCCTCTCTTCATCTCGACGAGCGGGGACTGGGGTGTTCGGCTGAGCACGCAGGCGGTCAGGAACGTCGTCGAGCGACACGCCAGGGACCACGGGTGGTACCTGGACGGCGGTGGGGCAGCCGAGAACGTCACGCCCCACTACTTCCGGCACTTCTTCACCACGCACCTCCGGGACCGGACCGGGGACCGAGGTATCGTCAAGTACCTCCGTGGCGACGTGGCGAGCGACATCATCGACACGTACACCCACAACTGGGGCGGCCAGGTGCGTTCGGTGTACGAATCGAACGTCTACCGGCTGCTCTGAGACGTTTGAACGCCTCGGTGTATGAATTTTGACGTTTCTGGAAGCGATTGGCGCGAGTCGGATAAATTACATATCGCTATATCAAATTGGGTGTATCCGGGGGATGGCACCGAAATAGTGGAGACGGCACCGTTGCACCTGGATTCCACGGGGTTGGGCCTGTCAGTCGGTTCGCCCGCCGGTACACTGATTTCTCGCCGAGCGCTATCGCTGGTATGCCCCTCGAGTCAGCGGACGAGCTCCGCCGAGTACTCGGCTATGACCGGGTTGCCGTCGTCGGAGCATCCACGTCGTTCGAGAAGGCAGCTCACATCGTCCCCGCGTACCTGCAGCGCCACGGCTACGAACTGTGGCCGGTCAATCCGACAGCCGACGAGATATTCGGCCGGCCAGCGTTCGACTCGCTCTCCGCAGTGCCGGGGCCTGTCGACACGGTCGAGATATTCCGGCCGAGCGAAGAGGTTCCGGGGATCGTCGACGAGGCTCGGGACCGGGAGGACGTGAGAGCGATCTGGATGCAGCCGGGTATCAGACACCCCGGCGCGGCGCGAGAGGCAGAGGCGGCCGGCGTCGACGTCGTGCAGGACCGGTGCATGAAGGTCGAACACGGGCAACTCGTCCGCAACCCGATGGACTGAGACGGCGCCGCCACCGTTCTTACGTCGTGCCCACCAACAGTGTCGTCTGTATGAGTGACAACGACCCCTTCGAGGGTCTCGACGTCCCCGACGACCCGACGGCCGACCTCGACCGCGCGACCCAGACACTGTCTGTTCGGACCGAGGAACGTCGGTACGGCAAGAAGATGGTTGTCGTCGAGGGGTTCGAGGGCGACAGGGACCTCAGCGACCTCGCGAGCGACCTCAAGTCAGCACTCGGCACCGGCGGCACCGTCAAGGAGAACCACATCGAAGTCCAGGGCGACCACGGTGACCGCGTCGTGGAACTGCTCCGGGACCGCGGCTACGCGATCGACGCGTAACCGAACGGCTCGTCAGCCCCGGGTGACGGTCGCGTTGTCGATGCCCCAGGTCGACGGGACGGTCACGTTCGTCGAGCCCACGTGTCGGTAGACGAGCCGTCGAGAGACGTGGAGCCGCGTGCCGTCCTCGCGGACGACCGTGTACCGGATGCTGTACTCGTGGACGAACCCGTCGCTGGCGACGATGGCTTCGAGCGTCGCGTTCTCGACCTGGACGCCCTCACCGTTGGAGAAGGCATCGTTGGCGAGGGTATCAGGCTGAGTGACCTCCGTGGCACGGACGTAGAACAGCTGGTCCCTGATTCCGGCCGGGGTCCGGTCGAGTTCACGCACGTCGGCCACGTTCATCGACGCGAACCCGTTGTAGAGGAACTCCGGTCGGAGCGCACGCAGCGTCACGCCTTCGCTTGGCTCCACCGGCGCGCCGTCGACCGTCCGGACGACGGAGAAGTTCGCAGCCGCCGGCGAGAGGCCAGCCGTCCCCTGGGCTGCGTACAGCACACTCCCGTTCCCGTAGGCGAGTCTGGTCACGTTCAGGCTTCGGCCGCGCTGGGTCACGTTCGAGACGTAGATGCTCCGGTTGCGGGCGAACTGGGCGTCGACCACGACGTTGTTCCACGTCGTCCCGTTCTCGTACCGGACGTCGAGCTCGTAGTCCAGCGTGTAGCTCGTCCCATCGAGTCGGGTCGCCTGGGAGTCCAGGAACACCGACGGGTCGCCCAGGACGTTCTCCGTCGGGTCCGGTGAGAACGGTGCGTCCACCGGCACCAAGTCGTCCTCCGCGGGGTCGGGGGCCGAGGTCTCGGGCACCGAGAACGGGTCCCGCGTCTGGACACCAGCGGTGCCGCCGCAGCCGGCGAGCACCATCGACAGCACCAGTGCGAGTGCGAGCCACGGCCTCCTGTCCATCGTCTGGGATTGGGACGGTTCCCGCTTGAACGTTGGGACGCCCTCAGTCGTCCGCTTCCACGAGCGGTCTCGCGCGTCCGACCGCGTCGACGACACCGCGTACGTCGGTCGCCTCGCCGCGCAGGCGGAGGCTTTCGGCTCGTGATTCGGCACGTTCCGGAGCCGGCTGTCTATCGCCTGTCTCCTCCACCACGACAAGCGGCGACCGGCCAGCGAGCAGCTCGTAGAGCCGGTCGTCGCCGGCGACGAGGCCGGGGTTCGCGACGGCGACCACGGCGGCACCGTCGATGGCCTCGCGGGCGGCCGTGAGGGTCGGGTCGTCGAGCGGTTCGTGGGGGTACCGTTCGATGGTCTCGACGCCGAGCAGGGACGCCGTCTCCGCCAGCGCGTCGCCCGGGGCGACGGGACCGACCGTGACGGTGGTGTCCGCGCCGACCAGTCGTTCCAGGGTCCGGGCGGCGACGGAGCCGGAGCCGACGAGGTGGACCGACCGCTCGACGGCGTCGGGCTGCCGTGCGAGTGTGGTCACGCCGAGGCTCTCGGTGACGGGGTCACGTCGGAGCACCGTCCTGGCGTCGAACGAGTCGGCGAGTCGGTCACGCGTCAGCACCGACTCTGGTAAACCAGTAGCCACGATATCTCCGTCGGCGAGCAGCGCGAGCTCGTCGCAGTAGCGGGCCGCGAGCGAGAGGTCGTGGATGGCCGCGACGACGGTCTTGCCGTCAGCGACGAGGTCGGCGACGAGTTCGAGCGTCTCTACCTGGTGGTTGATGTCGAGGCTGGCCGTCGGCTCGTCGAGCAGCAGTATCGGGGTCTCCTGTGCGAGCGCACGGGCGATGGTGACCGTCTGTCGCTCGCCACCGCTCAGTTCGTCGATTCGGCGGGCTGCGAGGTGTTCGGCGTCGACGCGCGCGAACGCCTCGTCGACGGCGCGGCTGTCCTCGCGCGACGAGGGCTCGAAGCGACCTCGATGCGGTGTGCGGCCCATCGCGACCACGTCCCGGGCGGTGAAGCCGAACGAGACGGCGGTGTCCTGCGGAACGACGGCGACCCGACGACTGGCCGCCTTCGAACCGAGCTCGTCGAGCAGGTCACCGTCGAGGGCGATGGTCCCGGCGTCGGGCGGGAGCGCCCCGCTGACTGCCCGCAGGAACGTCGTCTTCCCGGCACCGTTCGGGCCGACGAGCCCCAGGAAGGTCCCCCGCTCGACGGAGAGCGACACGTCGTCGAGGACCGTCGCGTCGCCGAACGAGACGGAGACGCCGTCGACGTCGATCACAGCGCGTGCACCTCCCGGCGACTGAGCAGGAACAGGAAGAAGGGCGCGCCGACGGCGGCGGTGACGATGCCCACGGGGAGCACCTCGGCGGTCGACCGCGCGAGCGTGTCGGCGACGACGAGGAACGTCGCGCCCGCGAGCGCGCTCGTCGGCAGGAGCACGCGGTGGTCCGGGCCGACGACGAGCCGCATCGCGTGTGGGACGACGAGTCCGACGAAGCCGATGACGCCCGCGACGGCGACGCCGGCGGCCGTGATGCCGCTCGACACCGCGAGCAGGATGCGCTTCGTGCGCTCGACCTCGATGCCGAGGTGGTGAGCGTCCTCCTCACCCAGCATCAGGACGTTCAGGTCCCGGGTGAAAGGCAGGAGCAGGAGGAAGCACGCCGAGACGGCGACGAACGCGACGCCGACCGGCTCCCAGGCGGCGTTCATCCCGAGGTCGCCGAGCAGCCAGTAGTACGCCCGCTGGAGCGTCCCCTCGGGGCTGGTGACCATGAGGAACGAGACGACCGCGCCGAGGAACGTCTGGACGGCGACACCGGCGAGGAGCAGGGTCGCGACAGGCGTCCGGCCGCCCTCGGTCGCGATGGTGTAGACGAGGAACGCGGCGGCGACGGCGCCGACGAACGCCGCGCCCTCGATGCCGAACGGGACGGCGGCCCCGACGAACGGGATGACACCGCCGAGCGTGATGAACGTGACCGCACCGACGGCCGCACCCGAGCTGACGCCGACGATGGAGGGGTCGGCCATCGGATTCCGGAAGAACCCCTGCATGACCGTGCCGGCTGCTGCGAGCGCGAAGCCGACGATGGCGGCGAGTGCGATGCGAGGCAGGCGGAGTGAGACGACGATAACTCGTGTCGTCTCCGCGACGTGGAACCCGAACGGGTGCGTGGTCTGGAGGCCGACCCCGAACGGGAGCAGGGTCACGCCGAAGACGCGGACAGCGCCATCGGTGAGGCGTGCGCCCGTCGGCAGCCACAGCTCGTTGAGGATGGCCGCGAGCACGGCGGTCGGCGCGATGTCGACCGGGCCGACCGCCGTGCAGACGGCTATCGTCGCCAGCAGCAGGGCTCCGAGTCCCACTGACCACACGACCGCTCGGACGTCTGTACGCATCGCTGGTGCTGGTTCACAAATCTACTTGCTTTAGGTAAGTACTTATTGCATACGTCGTGAGTATCGGGTGATGGCAGGTACACGCACGACGCTGGTGGTGGCACTGTTGCTCGTCGGCTCGCTCGCGGCCGTCGTGGCTCCCGTCGGAGGGGCCGCGGCGCCGTCAGCGGCCACGAACACGGCGTCGACGGCACAGGAGGACTGCTCGTTCCCGTTCTCCGCGACGGACGCGACGGGAACCGAAGTGACGGTCGAGGGCGCACCCGACTCGGTGGTGACGCTCGGGCCGGCCTCGGCGCAGACGATGGTCGAACTCGGCGCTGACGCGAACATCGTCGGCGCGACGCAGTACGCGAACTACCTCGACGGCTCCGACTCGTGGGCGAACGTCTCCGGCTCCGGCCGGGCGTTCGTCAGTGTCGAGCGCGTGGTCGCGGAGCAGCCCGACCTCGTCCTCGCGGAGAACGTCGTCCCCGACGACACGGTCGAACGGCTGCGGAACGCCGGCGTCACGGTGTACAAGTTCCGGAGCGCGAACAGCATGGAGTTCGTCTACGACAAGGTGAACCTGACCGGCTCCCTCGTCGGTGCCTGTGAGGGTGCGAGCGAGACTGTCGAGTGGATGCAGACCGAGGTCGAGGTCGTCCAGCGCGCGGCCGAGGGTCAGGCGTCCCCGAAGGCGCTGTACGTCTTCTACGGCTCGACCCCCGGCCCGAACACGTACATCAGCGACCTCATCACGACGGCCGGTGCGGAGAACGTGGTCGCGAACGCCGACCTGGAGTACACCCAGGCCGGCTACGCCCGGATCAACCCGGAGGTCGTCGCCAACCTGACCGTCGAGTGGCTGCTGCTCAACAGCGGACAGCCCGAGCCGCGGGTCCCCGACTCGCCGGCGTACCAGAACACCGTCGCGGTGCAGGAGAACCAGACGGTCGTTCTGAACAGCAACTACGTCAGCCAGCCCGCACCCCGGAGCGTCTACGTGATGCGGAACCTCTCGCAGGCCTGGTTCCCCGAGGCGTACGCCGAGGCGAACGCGACGGTGCGTGGCGATGCGTCGGCTGGAACGACCGCGACCGCGACGGCAACGGCGACCGCCACGGACGGCGGACAGACGGAGACGAGCACGCCGACCACCGGCAGTGAGGACGGCGGCTCGCCCGGCTTCGGCGTCGTGGCGGCGCTCGTCGCCGCCCTCTCGCTCGCGGGCATCGCCCACCGGACGTAACGCGACTCCGAAAGGCCGATACGACCCCCGCTCGTCGGTCGGCACATGGTCGAGAACGTTATCTATCCCGCGTACTTCGACGCGGAACTCACTCGCTCGGCAGGACGGCGTGTCCCCGACGACCTCGCCGTCGACGAGCCCGAGGTGGAGGAGATCGCGAAGGCTGTCCAGCAGGTCGGCTACGACGCGGTCATCGAGCGCGAGAAGAGCTACTCCCGCGAGGGACACCGCGAGCGCGGTCGCGTCCTCGTGAAGAATCCCGACGACGACTCGAAGAACGACATCGTCCAGGCCGTGGCGGCGTACGTCAACGCCCTCCGCGAATGAAGCGCGTCGGCGAGGTCGTCCGGGTCGCACAGGGGCTCGCGGTCGCGCGGAGCGACAGCGAGGAGCACCCCGACATCGGCACCGAGGCGGTCGACGAATCGCTGAACGCGGTCGGCCGCGTCGTCGACGTGTTCGGGCCCGTGTCCCGGCCCTACGTCGCGGTGACGACCGACGACGACCCGGCGCTGCTGCTCGGGCAGACGCTGTACGCCCGGTAGCGGCGAGCGGCCGTGCCGGCGGTGTCCGCGAACGGAAAGCCGATAAACCGCCGGCCGGAACGGTGGGCCATGAACGACCGGACGCGCGTCCTCGGGGCCGTCGGCCTCGTCGTCGCCATCTTCCTCCTCGTCCAGCTCGGGGCGCTCTCGCTGGTCCAGCCCTTCGAGGCCCAGGACCGGCAGGTCGTCGAGAACCCGAACGACCCGACGAACAGCATCGCCTACGTCGGTGCCATCCTCGTCGCGACCGCGCTGATGCTGCTGGCGTTCCGGTACGACCTCCAGTGGCTCATCCGCGGGTTCATCATCCTCACGAGCGGGATGCTCTCGTGGTACGTCTTCGCGGCGTTCCTCTCGCCACTCGTCGCGGCCGTGCCCGCCGCACTCATCGCGGTCGGCCTGCTCGTCTACCCCGAGTGGTGGGTCATCGACGCCTCCGGCGTGGTGATGGGCGCGGCCGCAGCCGGGCTGTTCGGCATCTCGTTCGGCCTGTTCCCGGCCATCGTGCTGCTGACAGTGCTCGCCGTCTACGACGCCATCTCGGTGTACGGCACCGAGCACATGCTCACGCTCGCGGAGGGGGTCATGGACATGAAGGTGCCCGTCGTGCTCGTCGCGCCGACGACGCTCTCGTTCTCCTTCCGCGAGCTGGGGAGCGAACCCGACGAGCCGGGGGACGGAGCGGACACCCCTGCCAGCGACGACGGCCCGTCCGACGACGGTGACGCGCTCGCGACCGACGGCGAGGATGGCGTCACCGACCAGTCGCCGATGGACCGCGACGCGTTCTTCATCGGCCTCGGCGACGCGGTCATGCCGAGCATCATCGTCGTCTCGGCGGTCCACTTCCACACCGCCGTCCCCGGCGGGACGGTGGACGCACTCGTCTCGAACCCGATCCTGCTCAACCTGCCCGGGCTGACCGCGATGGTCGGCACTATCGCGGGCCTGCTCGTGCTGATGTCGATGGTGCTGAAGGGCCGCGCCCACGCCGGCCTCCCGCTGCTCAACGGCGGCGCGATCGGCGGCTACCTCGTCGGCGCGCTCGCCAGCGGGGTGCCCCTGATGGCGGCGCTCGGCCTCTGAACCGGTCGGGACTGCGGCCGGCCGTGGCTTCGGCGTGGCGTGCGCCCGACGACTCGCCGACGACGCGAGCTACGTGACCGGACGGAACCGCCGCGTGGACGGGGGGCTCACGGACGCTGTCTGAGCGGCGGAGACGGCCGCCGAGGAAGCAGCGGTCGGCTACTCGTCGGGGTCGTGGCCGGTGACGTTGCGGTAGTCGGCCTCGATCTCCTGCCGGCCGAGGTGGGTGATCTCGTAGAACGTCCGCCGGCCGTCCGCGCCCTCCGGGGCACCGGTGCGGGCGACGAGGCCGGCGTCGACCAGTTGGCCGAGGTGGTGGGTCAGGTCGAACGTCGGGTCGTCGACCGCCGATGCGAGCTCGCTCCGGGGGACCTCGTCCCGCTCGTACAGCAGGAACACGACGGCGTAGCGCCGGGCGTCACCCAGCGCGGCCTTGCGGGCGGCGTGGTCCGCGAGCGTGCCCACGCTGTCGTCGAACAGCCGGTCGTCGACGTAGCTCTCGAGGTCGCGCTCGTCCGGCGTCGTCGCCGTGTCTCCGGTTTCGGCGGCCATGGTACGGTCGATACTACGACCTGCCCGGACAAGTATCTACCGATTAGAGAGATTTTTTTCTTTCTTTTACCCTGACTGCTTTGCGGACGTTCCCCCGCGTCTTATTTCCCCGTCCCGAGAACGTCGAACCAACAGATGTTCGACGGGCAGACGACATTCCGGTACGACGGCCGGCCCATCGCCGATATCCTGGCCGAACTGGCCCCCGAGCCACCGCGGTTCAGCCGCCAGAACGATTTCACCGTGTACGTGATGGGGCCGTACACCGCCTTCAGCGCGGCCTACGCCTACGACGACGGCGACAGGCTCTCGACCCCGTTCCAGGCGGACCCGCTGTTCGACGCGGAGCGACACGTCACCGACAGCGGTCGCGGCGACATGGAGCAGGCGCTCCGTGACTTCTGTGCCGAACTCCGCGACCGCCACAGCTGCCGGGCGTTCATCGCGAGCGACATCGGCATCCCGACGCACCGGCAGGCGCGGGAGCTGAACGAGCGTCGCGACGACGAGCCGGACGTACCGGGGATGGCTCCCCTCGACCAGTCCATCGCCTTCGCCGCCCACAGCGACGCGGTGCTGTTCCTGTTCACCCAGGGCGGGTTGACGACCGGCGTCGGCACCGAGACCGGCGGCATCCTCGGCGAGTTCCACCTCCGACGCGGGAACCCGGCGACGACACACAAGCCCGGCCATCGGGTCGCCATCTACCAGGACGCCGAGTTCGGCAGCGCGACCGTCGACGAACTCCCCTACGGCTTCGACGTTCGCTACGACGAGTTCCGCCGGAAAGCGGACCTCCACGACAAGGTCCGCAACTGGTTCGACGCGCTCACGCGCGAGGCACGGGACACGGACCTCCCGGTGTTCGTCCCCGGCGAGACGTACGCGCCAGCGGAGTAGCCCACCCGGTCGGCGCTGGTCTCAGCCCTGTAGCGCCTCGCTCGCGGGCGCGAACTCGATCTCCGTCCCGAGGTCCCGCTCCATCGCCTTCTCGTACAGCAGGTACGCGCCGGCGGTCGTCTCGATGCCGGTGCCGCCGGAGTCGAACACCGTGATCTCGTCGTCGCTCGTCCGCCCGTCGGCCGCACCGGCGACGACCTCGCCGAGCTCCGCGTGGATGTCCTCCTCGTCGACGACCCCGGCCGCCATCGCGGAGATGAACGAGCCGGCGTCCTGGCTGACGCGGTCGCGCAGGTCAGGGACGTACGTCGCCCGCTCGATGGTCGTGTGGTCGAGTTCGCGCTTCTCCGGGTGGTACTGCCCCATCGCGGTGACGTGGGTGCCGGGTTCGAGGAGGTCGCCGTCGAACACCGGGTCGGCCGCGGTGGTCGCGGTGATGACCACGTCGGCGTTCTCGACGGCTGCCGCCGACGAGGCCACGGCACCGACCGCGGCGTCGTCGTACCGACGGTTCATCTCGGCGGCGAAGGACTCGCGGTTCTCCTTCGTGGGGGAGTAGACGTTCACCGTCTCGAAGTCGCGGACGGTCATCGTCGTCTTGAGCTGGCCGCGGGCCTGCGCGCCGGTGCCGATGACGGCGAGGTTCGTCGCGTCGTCGCGCGCGAGCTCGTCGACGGCAACCGCGCCCGCGGCACCGGTCTTGAACGGGTTCATGTGTGCGCCGTCGACGAGCGCCAGGGGCTCGCCGCTCTCGGCGTCGAACAGCGGTGTCACGAACCATGCGTCGACCTCGCCGAAGCCAGCGGCGTACATGTATCCGCCCATCGCGCCCGTGTCGGGCAGGATGGCGGCGTAGCTGAACAGCATGCCCGGAGGGTCGTCGTTGCGGAGCGTCGAGCGCGGCTCGGCGGCCGCGCCCTCGCCACGCTGGCGGTAGCCCGCACGCACGGCATCGACGTACTCGGCGGGCGAGGCGAGGTCAGCGACATCGCTACTCGTCAAGAATCGGGCGGTCGTCATGTGCGGAGAATCGAAGGCCAGCGATAAAAAGAGCAGTGCTGGGTACGGTGGGCCTCAGTCCGCCTGGGGCGGCGCGGCCGTGCTGGTCGTCGAGGCCTGTGCGTGCTCTGACTCCTCGGCGACGACGTCGACGGGGGCGTTGACGAACATCGCGTGGCCGATGAGGAGCACCGCCAGCACCGCGGCGACCGGGATGGCCGTGCTCATGGCCAGGTCCCCGAGCGTGGTCAGCGCGGCGGTTCCTCCGATGAACGAGACGGGAATCAGCCCCAGAACGATGTCGTAGTACCCAGTCATAATGTACTGCTAACTATGCAGAACACACATAAATAACTTTGGTATATATCTCCCGGGTAGTTCACTGGTTGGGGACCAGTAGTTGCTGAGGCACATTCTCATAAGTTATAGGAATATTATTCGCCGGTAATCGTACTCCAGTACTGCGATTCGCGTCTCGTTCACCTCTCGTTTTCGCTATCACATAAAAGAGTACCCGAAGCGTTGGTACCACATGACACTGCCAGCTGCCGGAACCGGAGCGTTGAACGGGTGACCAACCCAGGGTGTAGGTGTGAATCGGAACGACCGCGCGATCGTCGCGCTCGTCACCCTCGGGCACGCCATGGTCCACACCTACGAGCTGTCCATCCCCATCTTCGTGAGCGTCTGGCTCGCCAGCCCGGCGTTCTCGGTGGATGCGGCGACACTAGGCGTGGTCACGACCGTGGGCTACGGGCTGTTCGGGCTCGGGGCACTCCCCGGCGGGGTGCTCGCCGACACCGTCGGCTCGAAGCGGCTCATCGTCGGCTGTCTCCTCGGCATGGCGGGGTCGTTCGCGCTGCTCTCGGTCGCCTCGTCCGTGTTGGTCGTCGCCGTCGCACTCTGTCTGTGGGGTGTCGCGGCGAGCGTCTACCACCCCTCCGGCCTCTCGCTCATCAGTCGCGGTGTCGAGGCCCGCGGCTCGGCGTTCGCCTACCACGGGATGGCCGGCAACGTCGGTATCGCGCTCGGCCCGCTCGCCGCGACGCTGCTCCTGCTCGTGCTCGACTGGCGCGGCGTCGCGCTCGTGCTCACGCTCCCCGCCCTGCTCGGAGCCGCGCTGGCGCTCCAGTTCGACGTGGACGAACGCGCCGCCGTCGCAGATGGCGGCGAGGAGAAGGGGGGCTCGAAGGCCGACGCGGTCAGCTCGTGGCCGGAGTTCGTCGCCGGGTCGCGGCGGCTGTTCGCCAGCGGCTTCCTCGTCATCTTCGGTATCGTCGTCTGCTCCGGCCTCTACTACCGGGGCGTCCTCACCTTCCTCCCCGACATCCTCGGTGGCTTCCCGTCCCTCCAGCCGGTCGACGTCGGCGGCGAGACGCTCGAGCCGGGGCGCTACGTCTACAGCGGGCTGCTGATGGTCGGCGTCGTCGGCCAGTACGTCGGTGGGCGGCTGACCGACCGCATGGCGCCGAGCCGCGCGCTCCCGTTCGCGTTCGCGCTGCTCGGCCTGCTCGCGCTGGTGTTCGTCCCCGTCTCCGGACTCGGGCTGCTGCCGGTGCTCGCGCTCTGTGGCGTCCTCGGCGTCGCCGTGTTCGTCGTCCAGCCCCTGTACCAGGCGGCCGTCGCGGAGCACACGCCGGCCGGCACCCGGGGACTCTCGTACGGCTACACCTACCTCGGCGTGTTCGGCGTCGGCGCGCTCGGCGGTACCCTCGCGGGCGGTATCCTGACGTACGCGGACGTGGACACGCTGTTCCTGGTGCTCGCGGGAATCGGGATGCTCGGTGCGGCCGCGAGCCTCGTCCTGGGTCGCCGGTGAGCTCTGCGAGGAACTGCGCGGTGCTAGCGCGTCGAGGCGAGCAGCGTCACCGACGCGAGCCGCGTCAGTACGAGTGCGACCGTCCCAAACCCGGCCATCACCGCGAGGAACGTCCACGGGATACCGCCGGCGAAGTACGGTGAGCCACGGAGGATCGCGCCGATGCCGACCGCGCCGAGCCAGCCGCCGACGGCGATGCGGGCCGACCACAGTCGGTCCGCGAGCGCGCGCTCGCCGTACGCGCCGACGAGCGTGCCGACGACCGCCCAGCCGAGCAGGAACGGGACCGCCGTTTCGACGACCGCGAGTGGCTGTTCCACCGGGTTGACCTGGTGCCGGAGCTCGCCCGCGACGATGAGCGCGACGAGGACGACGCCGTCGGCGGTCGCGACTCGCAGCCGGTCGCCGGTCGTCGTCCCATCGGCGGGGGAGAGCCGTTCGAGCGCGTGCATCACCGGCGCTTGGAGGAGGAGCCCCTTCGCTCTCCCGGTTTCCGCGCCAACCCTTTTCCCGACGCCCGCAGAGGCAGTACCATGAAGCGAACGTTCGTGGTCGGGGCCGCGACGACGCTCGCCGGCCTGGCCGGCTACGCCATCGGCGTCGCGTCCCCCTACCCGGGCCGGGAGCTCTCGCTCGTCGGTATCATGGTCGGCATCACCGTCGCGGCCGTCGGGCTCGGGGGTGACGCGCCGTGACCGTCCAGGCCCACGTGTTCCAGCCGGAGGGCATCGACGAGCACGACGACCTCGCGGCGGCGAAGGCCGCACCCGGGACGACCTGGACCCGCGTCTCGGACGGCACGACCGACGAGCTGGAGGCCGTCGCGGAGACGTTCGGCATCCACACCCTCGAACTGGACGACGTCCGGAACGACGTCCGGAACGACGTCCGCCCGAAGGTTGAGCAGTTCGACGACCACCTGTTCGTCCTGCTGAAGACCGCGACGCTCCGCGAGGGCGAGACCACCTTCGCGGAGGAGATCAGGACCCGGTCGGTCGGCATCTTCGTCGGGCCCGACTGGCTCGTCACGCTATCGACACAGACCATCCCGGCCGTCGGGCTGGTCTGGGACGCGGTCACCCGGGCGGAGAAGCGGCTGCTCGCCCGCGGTGCAGACTTCACCGCGTACCGCATCGTCGACGCCGTCGTCGACGGCTACTTCGACGTGCTCGACGAGATCGAGAGCGACATCGAGGCGGTCGAGGAGGAAGTCGTCGGCGCGACCGGGCTCGACCTGCTGGCGGACATCAACGAGCTCCGGCGGGACCTGCTCTCGGTGCGGCGGGTATTGTGGCCGACCCGTGACGCGGTCGGCGTGCTCGCCCGCGGCGACCTGGACTTCGTCGACGAGACGACCGAGAAGTACTACCGCGACGTGTACGACCACGTCGTCCAGCTGGTGGAGCTGAACGAGACGTACCGCGACCTCGTCACCGGCGCACGCGACATCTACCTCAACTCGCTGTCGAT
This sequence comes from Haloarchaeobius iranensis, assembly GCF_900103505.1. GTDB lineage: Archaea > Halobacteriota > Halobacteria > Halobacteriales > Natrialbaceae > Haloarchaeobius > Haloarchaeobius iranensis. The sequence continues at coordinate 47,575 of NZ_FNIA01000003.1, read as the reverse complement.
GTCGACCAACGAGGTGATGAAGACGCTGACGGTCGTCGCGACCATCGTCCTGCCGCTGACGTTCGTCGTCGGGGTCTACGGCATGAACTTCGAGACGATGCCGGAGCTGTCGTGGCCGTACGCCTACCACGCCGTCATGCTCGGCATGGCCGGCATCGCGGGCGTGATGGCACTCTACTTCCGACGGGAGGGCTGGCTGTAGCGCTCCGGGCCGAACCGCCCGGCCAGTCGTCAGTCGTCGCGGTCGCGCTTCAGCGAGAGGACCGTCCGGTCGAACTCACAGACCAGTACCTCGTCGTCCCCGCGGTCGTCATCGTCGTCGAGGTCCACGACGAACGCCTCCACGTGCATCGTGACGACGCCGCGCTCGCCGTCGCTCGTCTCGCGCTTGTCCGTCACCGTGGACTGGACCCTGAGCGTGTCGCCGTGGAACACCGGGTTCGGGTGCTCGACCTCGTCGTAGGAGAGGTTCGCGACGATAGTCCCGTCGGTCGTCTCGGGGATGGAGACGCCAACCGCGAGCGCCAGCGTGTAGATGCCGTTGACGAGGCGCTGGCCGAACTGGGTGTCGCTGGCGAAGGACTCGTCCAGGTGGAGCGGCTGCTGGTTCATCGTCATGTCGCAGAACCGCTGGTTGTCGCTCTCGGAGACGGTACGGCGCCGCTCGTGCTCGATGGTCTCCCCGACCTCGAACTCCTCGTAGTAGAGCCCGGTCATATCGGGAGCGACTCGCGGCCAATCCTTAGTCGATGCGCTTTCCGGCCCCTGAATCCGGTGATGGGTCGCCCGTCAGTCGTCGTCCAGCTGCCCGCGCAAGCCCTGGATCGCGGTGTACAGCCCGACCAGCGCGAACACCCCACCGAAGGCGACGCCACCCAGCACCGTGAGGAGGTCGAACTCCGGCGGGACGAGGAACGCCCGCGAGGGGTCCGACGGGTCGTAGTAGACGGTCGCCTCCGAGCCACTCGGGAACCGGTCGAGCACGTTCCGCGCGGCTGACTCCGAGTCGAAGTCCCGGCCACGGAGTTCGCCCGCCTCCTTGTCGAGGTCCGTAGCCGCGTAGATACGCCAGCCCTGATACGTTCGCCCGTCGACAGTGTACTCGTACTCGAGGCGCGGGTAGTACTCGACCTCTGTCTCGCCGTCCTCCGTCTCCGTGGCGGACTCCATCCCGGTCGAGGTGATGCTCGCCGTGTCCGTCTCCATGCTCTCTGCGACCTGTCTGTCCTGGTACTCGGTGTAGGTGATGCCACCCGCGACCGCGAGGCCGACGAGGAGGAACACCATCCCGAACGCCGTCCCGCTCCACTGAACCCCTGCCATACAGAACCACATTATTTATCTATGATATAAAACTCTACTGACCATCCGGGCCGCGTCGCACCTCGTGCTCACTCGCGGCCGTGTAGTAACTTCTGCCCGGACCGAAACCGTTTTGTTTAAATTCGTCTGCGGGGTACGGCCCGTAGATGCTCCGGCAGTCCCGCCACGTGGGGATTCTCACTGTCGGTCGAGCTTCGCCAGATGCCGTGTCACCAGCTCGCACAGCCACGTCGCCGTCGACTCCCACCGGGAACCGACGGCATCCGGGGGCACGCATCGGTGGGAGGTCATACTCATGGTCACAGCCACAACAACGGACGACGAGACGGAACAGCACGAGGAGAGCGCACTCGAGACCGCTCGACGACAGCTCGCCAGCGCGGCCGAACTGGTCGACGTCGACGAGGGCGTCATCGAGCGCCTGAACCACCCCGACCGCGTCCAGCGGGTCTCCATCCCGCTCAAACGCGACGACGGCACCACCGAGGTGTACACGGGGTACCGCGCCCAGCACGACAGCGTGCGTGGCCCGTTCAAGGGCGGCCTGCGCTACCACCCCGGGGTCTCCGAGCAGGAGTGCATCGGGCTGTCGATGTGGATGACCTGGAAGTGCGCCGTGATGGACCTGCCCTTCGGCGGTGCGAAGGGCGGCATCGTCGTCGACCCCAAGGACCTCAGCGAGGAGGAGAAGGAGCGCCTCACCCGCCGCTTCGCCGAGGAACTGCGCGACGTCATCGGCCCGAAGCACGACATCCCAGCACCCGACATGGGCACCGGCCCGCAGGAGATGGCGTGGTTCATGGACGCGTACTCGATGCAGGAGGGCGAGACGACGCCCGGCGTCGTCACCGGCAAGCCGCCGGTCATCGGCGGCTCCTTCGGCCGCGAGGGTGCACCCGGCCGCTCGGTCGGCATCATCGCCGAGCAGGCCATCGACTACTACGGTCGGGACATCGACGAGACGACCGTCGCCGTGCAGGGCTTCGGCTCGGTCGGCGCCTACGCCGCCCGCTACCTCGACGACCTCGGCGCGACCGTCGTCGCCGTCAGCGACGTCGACGGTGCCATCTTCGACCCGACCGGGCTCGACACCCGCGACGTCGAGGACCACGACGAGCGGCCCGGCATGGTGTCGGGCTACGACGCCCCGCACAGCATCTCGAACGACGAACTGCTCGAACTCGACGTGGACGTCCTCATCCCCGCCGCCGTCGGCAACGTCCTCACCGCGGACAACGCCGACGACGTACAGGCCGACTTGATCGTCGAGGGTGCGAACGGTCCGACGACCTCCGCGGCCGACGCCGTCTTCGACGAGCGCGGCATCCCCGTCCTGCCCGACATCCTCGCGAACGCGGGCGGTGTCACCGTCTCCTACTTCGAGTGGCTGCAGGACATCAACCGCCGCCAGTGGTCGCTCGACCGCGTCAACGAGGAGCTGCGCACGGAGATGCTGAAGGCGTGGGACGCCGTCCGCGACCAGGTCGACGAGCGCGACATCACCTGGCGCGACGCGACCTACGCGGTCGCGCTGGAGCGCGTCGGCAAGGCCCACGGGGCACGCGGGCTCTGGCCCTGACGCCGGCGCTCCGTCTCAGTCGACGAGCGCGGGGAGCTCCCGGAGGCTGTCGATCCGGTAGGTCGGCTCAACCGATGTCGTGACGGCGTCGCGCTCGACGAGCACCGAGTCGATTCCTGCATCCGTCGCGGCCGCCACGTCGACGTCCCTGTCACCGACGTACACCGCGTCCCGGGCGTCGAGTACCGACAGGGCGGACTCGATGTTCGACGGGTCCGGCTTCCGCTGTGCCAGCCCCTCCCGTGTCAGCGGGCAGCCCCGGACCGTCTCGAACAGGGACGCGAGGCCGAACCGTCGCAGGAGCAGCGAGACGACGGTGGGGTGGTTGTCGCTCACGACCCCGAGCGTGGGTGTGAGCGAGCGCACCGCGGCCACGTCCGCGTAGCACGACCGCGCACCCCGCTCGACGGCGCGCCACTGTGCCCGGATGGTCTCGACGGTCGCCTGCGCACAGAACCTGTCGGGGTCGACCCCAGCCGTCGTACACCGGTCCGCGATGGCGTCGAAATCACCGCCGAGGAACGCGCGTACCGTCTGCTCCTCGGGGAACGACCGTCGGAAGTGGTCGCAGGTCCGGCGGAACGCGTCCACCATCGTCCGCTCTGTCGGCGATTCGGCGATGACGCCGTCGAAATCGAACAGTACGGTGTCGTAGCTCATCTTCGGTTCGCCATCGCCGCGAATCCATCTTAGTGGCACCGCGTGGGACCGTCCCGGGGTGTGGGCGAGTCCTACACCGTGAGTCGGTGGCGAGCGGCGCGTCGACCGTCGACACCGAATGACGATGGACAGAGATAAGTACGGACTCGTGGGCATCCCCGGTATGGACGACCCGCCGACGGCGGCCCTGGAGCGCGTCGAGTTCCTCGCGGCGTCGCCAACGCGGCTCCGCCTCCTCGACGCGGTCGCCGAGGACCCGGCAGTCCCCGAGACGCTCACCGAACGGACCGGCATCCCCCGGTCGACCCTCCGGCGGAACCTCGCGGCCCTGGTCGACCGCGGGTACCTCTCGCACTCGGCCACCAGCGGGGAGTACTCGCTCACCGTCGCGGGGTCGGTGGTCCGGCGGGCACTCCACGACGCGGTGGCGACCGTCGACCGCGCCGACTCGCTCGTCCCGTTTCTCGACCACTTCCCGGTGGACATCCCGGTCGAGCCGGCCGCGCTCGCCGAGGCCGAGGTGGTCGGCTCCGACGAGTCGGACCCATTCAAACCCGTCGCCACGATCCGGGAGCGCTTCGGCGACAGCACGAGCGCCCGGGGCTTCCTGCCGGTCATCAACCCGCTGTACCTCAAGGGGCTCCGGGCCTACGCCGACACGGGACACACCGTCGAGCTCGTCGCGCCGCGTGCGGCCTACGACTCCCGTGCGGCCGACTCGCCAGAGGAGTTCCGGGCCGTCGCGTCGTCGCCGGGCGTCGAGCTCCTCGTCTCCGCGGCGGTGCCGGCGTACGCGGTCGGCTTCCTCGACGGCGACGCGGTGCTCGGCGCGTTCGACGAGCATCGCCGGACCCACTCCGTGTTGCACGCCGGGGCGGACTCGGCGGTGGCCGACTGGGCCGAGACGCAGTACGAGGCGGTGCGGGAGACCGCGGAACCGTTCGAGTGGTGACCGCTCCGCCTGCGCCGGTGGCGACCCGCGACGAGCGCGCGGCATCGCCGCGGCCGACGACGACGTCCTCGCCATCGCTGGCGCGGTTCCAGCCGACCAGCCAGCACCGAACAACCTGTTCGCGGCGGTCCACGCGCTCCTGCTGGACGGTGCAGCACACGACCTCCGCGAGTGGTACCCGAGCGTCGTCGGCGAGGACGCGCGGGACCCGAACGTGGACGACCCCGTGCCGGCGTTCGCTGACTTCGTCCGGTCCCACGAGGCTCGCGTCCGCGAACTGGTCGCAACCCGTCGGACGCAGACGAACGCCGTCGGTCGGACGAGCGTCCTCTACCCCGCGTTCGCCCGGGTCGCCGAGCGGGTCGACGGCCCGGTCGCGCTGGTCGAGGTCGGGGCGAGCGCCGGTCTCAACCTGCTCTTCGACCGCTACAGCTACCAGTACCGGCTGCCGGACGGCGGGGCCCGAACGGTCGGCGTCGACGACGCGTCCGTCACGGTGTCCGCCGACCTCCGCGCGGGCGACCCGCCGCTGCCCGCCGACCCGCCCGCCGTCGCCACCCGCGTCGGTATCGACCTGAACCCGCTCGACGCGACCGACGACGAGGACCTGAACTGGCTGCGGGCGCTCGTCTGGCCGGAGCACGTCGACCGCCACGAGCAGCTCGCGGCGGCGGCGACGGTCGCCCGCACGGACCCACCCGAGATCGTCGCGGGGGACGCACTCGACGTGCTCACCGCGGTGGTCGACGAACTCCCCACGGACGTGGCGGTTTGCGTCTACGACACGCAGGTGCTCTACCAGCTCACCGAGGCCCAGCGGGACCGGTACCGCGACCTGCTGGCCGACCTGGCCACCGACCGCGACCTGCACTGGGTGTCGGGGAGCCACGCAGTCGAGTCGAGCGACGGACCGGGCATCGCACTGCGCCACGCCGACGTGAGCGACGACGGCGTCCTCGAACCCACCACCACCATCGCACGCTACGAGTCCCACGGCCGCTGGCTGGAGTGGGTCGCCCCCGAGTGAGCCGACGCACCCCCGCGGCCGGCCCGAGACGAGAGGTTTCAACACCTAGTCCGTCGTCGGTTGGGATATGCTCAGACGTAGCGTGCTGTTCTCGCCCGGCGACCGACCGGAACTGCTGCGGAAGGCCCCCGGCACCGGCGCGGACACCATCGTCTTCGACCTGGAGGACGCCGTCGCACCGGCCCGCAAGGACGAGGCCCGCGACGCTGTGCGGGCGGTGCTGGCCGACCCCGAGTTCGAGCCCGACGCCGAGGTCTGCGTGCGGGTCAACCCCGTCGAAGGCTCCGGTGCGACCGCCGACGAGGACGTCGAGGCGCTGTTCGACGGACCGGGCGGCGACGATACCGCGGGCCGCCCGGACGCCCTGATGCTCCCGAAGTGCACCGACGGCGACGACGTGGACGCGCTGGACGCACTGGTCCCCGGCGAGACGCCGCCCGTCCTCGCGCTGGTCGAGAGCGCGGCCGGCGTGTTGCACGCCGAATCGGTCGCCGCCGCCGACGCGACCGACGCGCTCGTGTTCGGTGCCGAGGACCTCTCGGCCGACATCGGTGCGACCCGGACCGACGAGGGGACGGAGGTACTCTACGCGCGCGAGCACGTCGTGCTTGCGGCCGCCGCGGTCGAGGTCGACGCCATCGACACCGTCTACACGGATTTCTCCGACAGCGAGGGGTTGCGCGAGGCGACCGAGTTCGCCATCGAACTCGGCTACGACGGCAAGATGGCCATCCACCCCTCGCAGGTGTCCATCGTCAACGAGGCGTTCACGCCGGACCCGGAGACCGTCGAGTGGGCCGAACGCGTGCTGGCGGCCAAGGCGGAAGCCGACGCAGAGGACCGCGGCGTGTTCCAGGTCGACGGCGAGATGATAGACGCGCCACTCGTCGCACAGGCCGAGCGGGTCGTGGCACGAGCGACGGCGGCCGACGAAATATAAGGATATTGGAACAGGTTTAATCCCCTCCTATTGTTTTAACTCCGCCACGCTTAACCCCTCCCTCCGAGATTTTTCGGCTGATGACAGACGAGGCCAACCCATTCGAGAGTCTCCAGGAGCAGGTCGACGACGCCGCCGCGTACCTGGACGTCCGGGACGACGTGATCGAGCGGCTGAAACACCCCGAACGAGTGCTCGAGACGAACCTCACCGTCGACATGGACGACGGGAGCATCGGCCGGTTCAAGGCGTTCCGCTCGCAGTTCAACGGCGACCGCGGCCCTTACAAGGGTGGCATCCGCTACCACCCGGGCGTCTCCCGCGACGAGGTCAAGGCGCTCTCGGGCTGGATGGTCTACAAGTGCGCCACCGTCGGCATCCCCTACGGCGGCGGCAAGGGCGGCATCGTCATCGACCCGTCCGAGCACTCCGCGAGGGAGCTCGAGCGTGTCACTCGCTCGTTCGCGAAGGAGCTCCGGCCCCTCGTCGGCGAGGACCGGGACATCCCCGCACCCGACGTGAACACGGGTCAGCGCGAGATGAACTGGATCAAGGACACCTACGAGACGCTGGAGAACAAGACCGAGCCCGGCGTCGTCACGGGCAAGGCCATCGAGTCCGGCGGCAGCGAGGGCCGCGTCGAGGCGACGGGCCGCTCGACGATGCTCGCCGCCCGCGAGGTGTTCGACTACCTCGACCGCGACATCAGCGAGGCCACCGTCGCCGTGCAGGGCTACGGGAACGCCGGCTGGGTCGCGGCGAAGCTGGTCGACGAGCTCGGGGCCGACGTCGTCGCCGTCTCGGACTCCTCCGGTGCGGTCCACAAGGCCGACGGGTTCGACCCCGTCGCCATCAAGGACTTCAAGCGCGAGACCGGCTCCGTCTCCGGCTACGACGACGCCGACGAGGAGTTCACGAACGAGGACCTGCTGACGATGGACGTCGATCTCCTCATCCCGGCGGCGCTGGAGAACGCCATCGACGAGGAGCTCGCCCGTGACGTGCAGGCCGACATCATCGTCGAGGCAGCGAACGGGCCGCTCACGCCCGACGCCGACGACGTGCTCACCGAGTCCGACGTGTGGGTCGTCCCCGACATCCTGGCGAACGCGGGCGGCGTCACCGTCTCCTACTTCGAGTGGGTCCAGAACCGCCAGCGCTTCTACTGGGACGAGGAGCGCGTCAACGACGAACTGGAGGCCATCATCGTCGACGCCTTCGACCGCATGACTGAGGCCCACGAGTCCTTCGGCACGCCGAACCTCCGCACCGCGTGCTACGTCAACGCCATCCAGCGCGTCGTCGACGCGTACATGGACTCGGGCAACTGGCCCTGAGCCGCGGCCGGAGCATCGCCCTCGTCAGTCGAGCCGTTTCCCGTACCAGCGCTCACCCTCTCGCTCCGCCACCGACTCGTAGCCACGGCGCTCGTAGAAGCGACACGCCTGCGCCATCGACGTGTCCGTCTTGAGCACCGCGTACCCGAACCCGCGTTCGGCGGCCCACGTCGCGAGCCGGTCGAGCAGTTCGGTGCCGATGCCCTCGCCCTGCAGGTCGGGCGCGACCGCGACGCTGCGGATTCGGCACGTCTCGTCGACGGCGGCCGGGAGCCACGACGGCGGGTCCGACTCCTCGCGCACGTACGCGAGCGGCTGGAACCCGCCGATCGCGACGATGGCCGGCTCGGCGGCGTGGTCGCGGGTGGTCGCTACTGTGCCGCGATCGGCCGCCTCGACGACCGTGAACCGGCCGCCTGTTTCGAAGAACTCGCGTTCGACGTGGCGGAGGTAGCGGTCGTACGCCGGGTCATAGTCCATCGCGGACGCCCGGAGCGCCCGGTCGTGGACACGCCAGACTGCGTCGGTGTCGCTGGCTTCGAACCGACGAATCACGAAATCGTCCATAGCGGACGTCCTCGCGTGGACACGGAGAAACTTGCGGCGTCAGCGTTGGACGGGGGTGCCGCGGCGTCAGTACTTCGACGAGCTGTCGCTCGAACTCGTCAGATCCGTGATCGTCTCCTCCAGCTCGTCGACCAGTTCGTGGCCTTTGCTCGCCGCCTTCCCCTTCTTGCCGCCGTCGCCACCGAACTCGTCGAGCTTCGACCGGAGGCTGTCCAGTGCGTCGTCGACCGCGTCGCCTGCCGATTCGCTCTGGGTCTGGTGGTCGGTCATGGCTCCACCCGAAAACGGGTGCGCGAAGCAGTTCAAACGGGGGCCAAACCGAGTTGGCTCCGGTGGCTTCTTGGCTCCCGGGCCGATACTGACAACGGATGACAGACTCCGACCGGTCGCTCACGGACTCGCTCACGGAGTTCTTCAAGGAGTACAACAACCTCTACGTTATCGTCCTCTTCGGCTACGGGCTGGTGGTGTTCCCGTGGCTGCGCGCGGAGGGGTTCTACGACCTCGGTCTCGTCATCGCCGTCGTGCTCCTGGTCGGGCTGGTGTTCGCGCTCCGGGCGAACGTCGAACGGGCGAGAGAACGGCTCGGCGGCAACGACGAGGAGTTCGAGCGGCGCGGTTTCTAGAGGCCGAGTTCGCGGCCGATGACGAGGTGCTGAATCTCGCTGGTCCCCTCGCCGATCTCCATGAGCTTCGCGTCGCGGTAGAACCGCTGCGGTGAGAAGTCCTCGGTGTAGCCGTAGCCGCCGAGCGTCTGGACCGCCTCCTCGGCGACCTCGCGGGCGGCCTCGCTCGCGTCGAGCTTGGCGAGCGACGAGGACCTCGTGACGGACTGGCCCTGGTCGTACTGCCACGCCGACTTGTGGGTGAGCAGCCGTGCGCGCTCTATCTTGCGGTCCATGTCGACGACCTTGTCGCGGATGGCGTCGAACTTCGAGATGGGCTGGCCGAACTGCTCGCGCTCCGTCGAGTACTCCTTCGCCGCCTCGTACGCGCCCTGTGCGAGCCCGGTCGAGATGGCGGCGATGGAGATGCGCCCGCCGTCGAGCGTCTTCTTCGTCTGCTCCCAGCCGTCGCCGCGCTCGCCGAGCATCCGGTCCTCGGGCACGCGCACGTCGGTGAGCTTTATCTCGCAGGTGGGCGAGGCGTTCAGGCCCATCTTGTCCCAGACGGTGGTGACCTCGAAGCCGTCGTCCTCCTCGGGGTCGACGATGAACGTCGAGATGCCGCCGTAGCCCTCGCCGGGGTCGGTGACGGCCTTGACGAGGACGCTGCCGGCGACGTTCGCGTTCGTGATGAACTGCTTCGTACCGTTGAGCACCCACTCGTCGCCGTCCTTCTCCGCGGCTGCGCCGCTCCGTTCCGAGGCACTTCGCGCCTCGCTCTTCTCGGCGGTCGTGTCCATGTCGGAGGCGTCCGACCCGCTGCTCGGCTCGGTGAGCGCCCAGCCGCCGAGGTACTCGCCGGAGGCGAGCGGCGTGAGCCAGCGTTCCTTCTGTGCCTCGGTGCCGAACAGCTCGATGGGCTTGGAGGCGAGCGAGGTGTGGGCGACGTAGGAGAGCGCGACGGAGCCGGAGACCCGACCCAGCTCCTCGGCGACGACGGCGTACATCAGCGTGTCGCCGCCGAGACCGCCGTACTCCTCGGAGATGGGGACGCCCATCACGTCCAGGTCGGCGAGCTGGTCGAAGATCTCCTCGGGGAAGCGGTGCTCGTCCTCTATCTCCTGTGCGATGGGCTCGATCTCCTCGTCGCAGAAGCGCCGAACCTCCTCGCGGATCATCCGGTGTTCGTCCGGCAGCGTGAAGTCCATACGCAACACTTGCCGAGGGCCGAAATAAAAATGCCGAAGGTCGCCCCGGCGGTCGCCGCGTCGAAGACCTGGAACTGACGACCCCGCGTTTATTCAACCAAGCACGTGTACTCCATAATCCTATATATTCTATATCTTTAATCTTCAAAGCAAATCGGTGAATTTATACTGGTATCTACGAATCCCTCGGTGTGCAACGACGCGATTTTATGGCCACACTCGCCGCTACCTCACTCGGTAGCGTCGTGTCGGCCACGGGAGCGGGGGCATCGTTCGGTCAGAGCGCGGCACTCGACGTCGGCCAGCTCCGGTTCTACTCGACCGGCAGCCTCCTGAACGCCGCGGGCGAACCGCTCACTGACAGCTCGAACGTGCTCGTCTGGGCGGAGCCGACGGCGTCCAACGCCGACGAGGACGGCAACGGCGACGCCGTCAGCTACCCCGACGGCACCGACATCCCGCTCGTCGGCATCGACGGGACCGTCGTCGGCATCGGCAACGACTTCGTCAACAACCAGGAGTCCTTCGGCGACGCCGGCAACGAGGAGTTCCTCCTGAACGTCTGGGACGACCTGACCGGCGGCGACGCGTCGGTCCTCGTCGACGAGGGCCACGACAACGAGGTCACCCTGGCGGACATCTCGACGTTCGCCGGCTACGCCGAGGACAACGGCTACACCGTGACCGCGACGACGGACCTCGCGGCCGACCTCGGCGACGCGGACGGGCTGGTGCTCGCCCGCCCCGCGACCGCGCTCTCCGACAGCGAGCTCTCGGCGGTCGTCTCGTTCGTCGACGACGGTGGCGCGCTGTTCCTGCACGACGCCTCGGACTTCCAGGACCAGGACCGGACGGCCAACCTGAACGCCGTCGCCGAGGCCGTCGGCGCGGCCTTCCGATTCAACGACGACCAGGTGTACGACGACGAGAACAGCGGCTTCGAGAACTTCGTCGTCCTCACCGAGAACGGCAACACCGACGCCTACCCCGAGCTGTTCGAGGGTCGCGAGGGCATCGGCGGCGGCGAGCTCCCGTTCGAGCCGGGCGAGAGCTACCCCGGCACCGTGACGAGCGTCGCCGACGGCGACACGTTCACCGTCGAGTTCGATAACTCGGGGGTGGGCGCGCGGTCGATCCGCGTCCTCGGCGTCGACACGCCGGAGAAACCCGAGAACGCGAGCGCCGAGCGCCCCGAGGAGTGGGAGGGCCTCGCCTACGCGGCCGCGAGCGACCTGCGGCCGGTCGACTCGCTCTCGCACTACAGCGGCACCTGCTTCCTGAACGACGCGATGGGGCCGCTCACCGACGCCGCGACGGTGCTGTACTGGGCACCGTCGAACGCGACGGTCACCGACCAGAACGGCGGGGACGCCGTGAGCTATCCCGACGGGACCGACATCCCGCTCGGCGTGAAGGACGGGAACCTCGTCGGGCTCAGCGCCAACATGGTCACCGACGATGGCGACTGGGACGGCGACAACGGTGACTTCGTCCTCAACGTCTGGGACGACCAGCTCGGCGGCGAGGGCACGGTCGTCTGGCTCGACAACGGCCAGTACGACAGCCTCTCGGACCAGTTCGGCAACTTCGAGGGTCGCGCCGAGGACGCGGGCTACACGCTAGAGGAGAGCGGCGATCTCGCCGCGGCCGCTGGCGACGCCGACGCCGTCGTCGTCTCCTCGCCGAACGAGCTCTCGGACGCGAACCTCGACGCACTCGCCACCTTCGCGGCCAACGGTAACCCGGTCACGTTCATCGGCAAGTCCGACTACGACGACTTCGACCAGACCGGGCCGCTGAACACCGCACTCGCCGGGGTCGGCGCGGCGTTCCGCTACAACGACGCACAGGTCGTCGCAGACGGTGACTTCGCGTTCTCCACCCAGCAGTTCAACACCGACAGCTACGCCGCGTACTTCGGCGGCGACACCGAGGACCCCCTCGCGCACCTCCAGGAGTGGGCCGGCGAGGCGACCGACTTCGCCACCCAGGAGCTCGACGGGCAGGACGTCGTCGTCAGCTTCGACGAGAACGAGGGCGTCACCGACCCGTTCGACCGACTGCTCGGCTACGTCGAGTACGACGCCTCCGGCGACGGCAGCAAGGACACCCTGTACAACGCCTCGCTCATCGAGGAAGGGTACGCTCGCGTCTACGGCTCCGGCCTCTCGATGCACGACGAGTTCTGGAGCTACGAGAACCAGGCTCGCACTGCCGGCACCGGCGTCTGGGCCGAGAGCGACGTCGAGTCCGCACCGAGCTACCGGAACCGACCGGTCGAGGACCTGTTCGTCCCGACGCCGGCGGCCGTCGGCTCCGCGAACGGGGCGCTCGGTCAGGGTCGCGTCCCGGTCAACGCCGAGTCGAGCGCCAGCGTGAGCGAGGCCCCGCTCGCCGGCGTCGACCGGGGGAAGAACGTCGCGATGCTCGGCGGCCTCCTGGTCGACGAGGACCACGAGGAGGCCGAGGGCTCGGGCTACGATGTCTCCGGCTTCGAGAACTTCACGTTCGTCTCGAACCTCGCCGACTCCCTGTCCGGACGCGAAGGCGACGTGCTCATCGACGGTGGTCACGGCCAGTTCAGCGCCGACTTCGCCCTCTCGAACGAGGACGCCGCCTACTACCAGCGGTTCCTCGAGGGTGCCGGCCTGAACTTCGAACAGGTCAACGACCCGACCGCCGAGAAGCTCTCGCGTGGTCGCGCGCTGCTCGTCACGAGCCACACCGAGGCGTTCTCCGACGCGGAGGTCGACGCGCTCCAGAGCTTCCGCGACGACGGCGGCGCGATCGTGCTCCTCGGGGACGCCAACGCGAGCGACGCGGCCCGCGAGAACCTGAACGACCTCGCGAGCGCCCTCGGCACGGACCTCCGTCTCACCGGCGACGCCGTCACCGACGACTCCAGCAACGTCGACGGCGACGCGGGGCTCGTCACGACGACGAACTTCCACCAGGGCTTCGACCTGTTCGACGTCTACGAGCCGGGAGCGGGCGGTGACGAGCCGACCGCGCCGACCCTCTCGGTCAGCTTCCCCGAACGAAGCGGGGCCGGGAGCGCCGTTCCGGCCGACCTCTCGCTCTCGAACGCGCCCGACGGGCTCGCCGGCTTCGACGTGACGGTCAGTATCGCGGACACCGGCGTCGTCACCGCGTCGGACGTGAGCTTCGACGACGCCTTCCCCGACTCGACCACGGCGGCGTCCATCAGCGGCGACGGCTCCACGGTCAGCCTCGAAGCCGCCGACATCGAGGACAACGTCGGCACCGGCGCGACCGACGTCCCGCTCGCCACCATCTCGCTCGAACCGCAGTCGGACGGCACCACCGGTCTCGACCTCGGTATCGAGGCGCTCGACGCCGACGACGGCTCCGTCATCGACGCGGAGACGAGCACGGGCGACCTCACCATCGCGCCGGTCGAGCGCATCGGCGACAACGACCTGCCGACGGACCCCGACGGCGACGGCGTCTACGAGGACCTGAACGGCAACGGCCAGCTCGACTTCGACGACGTGGCGGTGTTCTTCGAGCACCGCGAGGAGGACGCCATCCAGGACTACGTCGACTCCTTCGACTTCAACGACAACGGTCGCATCGACTTCGACGACATCACGACGCTGTTCGAGGAGGTGTAGCGGAGTGGCCCGCCCCGACTCGACGATCACACACCGGACGACCGTCGCCGCGCTCGTGGTGGCGCTCGCGCTCGGCCCTGCGCTCGCCGGTGCCCACGCCGGCACGGTCGGGGCGGGTGCCGGCGACGACGCCGTGCCCGACGGGGTCACGCTGGTCGTCGCCGACGCCACGGTCGCTCCCGGCGGGACCACGGAGACCACGCTGACGCTGTCGAGCGTCCCCGCGGGCCTCTCCGGGTTCAACGTCACGGTCAGCGTCGCCGACACCGGGACGGCGACCATCACCGACGCGGCCCTCGCCGAGCCGTTCCCGGCCATCGGCGACGGCTCCGTCGTGGTCGCCGACGACGGCGGTTCGGCCCGCCTGAAGTCCGCGGACCTCGACGACGAGGTCGGCGCGGGCGACGGCCCGGTCTCCCTCGGTACCGTCACGCTGGCCGGCGAGACCGCCGGCACGGTCGACCTGGTCCTGTCGGTCGAGCAGGTCGACGACGACGACGGCTCCCGGGTCGACCCGGCGGCCGACGACGGGCTGCTGACGGTCGGCGAGGGGGCGACCACGACGGCGACGGCCACCCCGACGCCGGCACCGACGACCGACCAGCCGGGCACGCCGAGCGCGACCGACGCGCCGGGGACGACGGCGGCACCGACGACCACCGACGACGACGGCACGGTCGCACTCGGCGTCGGCGGCGCGGGCGGACTGCTCACCGTCGCCGCGCTGGCGCTGGCGCTCGTCGTCGGCAGCCGTCGCAGCTGAGGCTCGTCTTCAGTCCTGGCAGGGCAGCGCCGTGTCGACGCTCACGTCCCCGACCACGACAGCGCCGCACATCGCCTCGCGGCCGTGGATGCTGCACCGGTAGGCGTACAGCCCGCGCTCCTCGAACACGCGGTCGATGCTCGTCCCGGGCTCGACGGTACCGGCGTCGAACTCCCAGTCGGCGGCACCCCCGACCGCGGTGTCCGGGGTGACGTCGTGCGCGGTCGCGTCGACGTTCTCCCATCGCACACGGTCCCCGGGGTCGACGGAGACCCGAAGCGGCGCGAAACCCGCGGCGTCGACCTCGACCGCCGCGTCGGCCGGAGGAGGCCTGGTCGTTGGTGGGGCGGTCGTCACGGGGTCGTTGCTGTTGCCGTCGTTGCAGCCGGCCAGTCCCACCGCGAGGACCGTGCCGCCCGCGGCGAGGAGCTCGCGGCGCGAGATGGTCATGCCCACCAACACTCACTTCTGGCTGATAAAATTACATAGCTACGGCCGGAATCAACGCCGGGCTTGAACGTGTATCCGACCATGGGCGGGGGACTCAGTCGTACACATAGCAGCCTTTTTGACGGGTGGCAGCGAAAATTTTACCTGATTCGTTATGAGCCAGCAGGCCACCGATACCTACCAGCACTACATCGACGGCGAGTGGACCGACGGACACGGCGACGAGACCTTCGAGAGCAAGAACCCGGCGACGGGCGAGACCCTGGGCGAGTTCCACCGTGGAACACCAGAGGACGTACGCGAGGCCCTCGAGGCCGCCGACGAGGCCGCCGAGATGTGGCAGGCGATGTCCCACATCGACCGCGCGGAGTACCTCTGGGACATCTACCACGAGCTGCGAGAGCGGACCGACGAGCTCGGTGCGGTCGTGACCAAGGAGTGCGGCAAGGAGATCAGCGAGGGCAAGGCCGACGTCGTCGAGGCCGCGCACATGGTCGAGTGGGCCGCGGGCGACGCTCGCCACCCAAAGGGCGACGTGGTCCCCTCCGAGATACCGAGCAAGGACGCCTACATGCGGCGGAAACCGCGCGGCGTCGTCGGCTGCATCACGCCGTGGAACTTCCCGGTCGCCATCCCGTTCTGGCACATGGCCGTCGCGCTCGTCGAGGGCAACACCGTCGTGTTCAAGCCCGCCGAGCAGACGCCGTGGTGCGCCCAGATCATCGCCGAGATGTTCGTCGACGCCGGCATCCCGGACGGCGTGTTCAACATGGTCCAGGGCTTCGGCGACGCCGGGGCCGAGCTCGTCGAGAACGAGCGCACGGACACCGTCCTGTTCACCGGCTCCGCGGAGGTCGGCCACGAGGTCGCGAGCAAGGTCGGGGGGACGCCCGGCAAGCTCGCCGCGTGTGAGATGGGTGGCAAGAACGGCATCGTCATCACCGAGGAAGCGGACCTCGACGTCGCCGTCCACTCCGCCGTGATGTCCAGCTTCAAGACGACCGGACAGCGCTGTGTCTCCTCCGAGCGCCTCATCGTCCACGAGGACGTCTACGACGAGTTCAAGGAGCGCTACGTCGAGGTCGCAGAGAACATCGCCGTCGGCGACCCGCTCGACGAGGACACGTTCATGGGCCCGGCCATCGAGGAGGGCCACGTCGAGAAGATCCGCCGCCACAACGAGATGGCTCGCGAGGAGGGCGCGAACGTCCTCGTCGACCGCTTCGAGCTCGACGACGACGAGATCCCCGAGGGTCACGAGGACGGCCACTGGGTCGGCCCGTTCGTCTACGAGATCGACTACGACACCGACCTCCGCTGCATCAAGGAGGAGTGTTTCGGCCCGCACGTCGCCCTGCTGGAGTACTCCGGTGACATCGAGCGCGCCGTCGAGATCCACAACGACACGCCGTACGGGCTCGCCGGTGCCATCATCTCCGAGAACTACCGCCAGATCAACTACTACCGCGACAACGCCGAGGTCGGCCTCGCGTACGGCAACCTGCCCTGCATCGGTGCCGAGGTCCAGCTCCCCTTCGGCGGCGTCAAGAAGTCCGGCAACGGCTACCCGAGCGCCCGCGAGGTCATCGAGGCCGTCACCGAGCGCACCGCGTGGACGCTCAACAACTCGAAGGACATCGAGATGGCCCAGGGACTGAGCGCGGACATCAAGACGCAGACGGACGACTGAGGCGCGGTCCGCCTCAGGACCCGTTGAGCTGTTTCTCTGCCGCGTACAGGCCCGCCGCGTAGACGCCGAAGGAGGCGAGCCCGACGGAGAAGATTCCGATGGAGAACACGCCGACCGAGAAGATCCCCGCGGCGAAGAAGCCGACGGAGAAGATGCCGGTCGACATGACGCCGACGCTGAAGTTGCCGGCCGCGAGGTAGCCGACCGCCGACTCTCCCGCGGCGAGAACCTCGTACCCGGCGATCGTTTCGATACCGGCCACGGTCAGTGCGAGGGCCACTGCGAGCAGGCCCAAGACGACGATGCCAGTCAGGTCCTCGAGTTCGGGAGCCATGGTTCACCGTTGGTCTGGAACCGGTATGTAGGCAGGTAGTAATTATCGCCCGCTGGGAACGTCCTCGTCGACGCGAACGACGGCCCGCGAGGGACAGGAGTGCGGGCCACGAGAGTGGCGGGTGCGAAGCGACACCGGCGCCGCTTCGGGCAAGGTAGAGGCGAGAGTTCCGTTCCGCGATAGGCTCCTAGGTAGCCCCACGGAACGGAAGTGGGCGCGGGCGTAGGTGCGACGGGCGTTTGCCGGAATCGACGTGAAAAGCGTCACTCCGGCAACCCATGCTTTGGTCCCCGAACGTATAAACTCCGCGACTTTGACACGCCTCAGAGTCGTGCGTCCTCGAGCGCCGGGAACTCCCCGCGGACGCGCTCGACCGCAGCCGGGTCGACCTCGGCTTCGACGAGGGCCGGACTGTCGTCCGTCGTCGCGACCGGGGTGCCCCAGGGGTCGTAGACGGTCGAGCGGCCGAGCAATGTCGCGTCGTCGAACTCGCCGCTGCCGTTGATGGTGGCGACGTAGGAGAGGTTCTCGATGGCGCGGGCACGGGAGAGCGTCCGTCAGTGCTCGACGCGGGGGTACGGCCACGCGCTCGGGACGAGCGTCAGCGTCGCACCCCGTTCCTGCAGTTCGCGGTACAGTTCCGGGAACCGCAGGTCGTAGCACGTGGTGACGGCGACGGTGAACCCACCCAGCTCTGTGGTGGGAGTGCGTTCACCGGGAGTCAACAGCTCGGCCTCCGCCGAGGCGTAGCCGAACAGGTGGTGCTTGCGGTAGACGAGCTGGCGCTCGCCGTCGGCGTCGAACAGGACAGCGGTGTTCGCCAGCCCCTCGTCGGCTGGCGTCGGCACGGTGCCGGTGGCGGCGGTCTCCCCGAGGTCCTCGACGACGGTGCCGGCGAGCACCGCGACGTCGTTGGCGGCCGCGACGTCGGCCAGGCGCGTGAGCGTCTCCCCGTCGAGCCCCTCGGCGGCGCGCTGGTACACGTCGAAGGCGAAGTAGCCCACGTTGAACAGCTCGGGCAGCGCGACGAGGTCCGCACCGCGCTCCGCCGCGGACTCGACTGCGGCGACCGCGCGCTCGACGTTGTCCTCGATGGCCGCCGGTTCGACCGCCAGCTGAGCGAGTGCGAGGTTCATGCCGGCAGCTCCAGATAGTCGCGCAGTGCGGCTTCGAGGTTGTCGAGCTCCTGGTCGAGATTGCGCTCGAAGAAGCGTTCGACGCCGGGGAGCTTCCCGTCCACGACGAACCGGTTCGTGAGCGTACAGCCTTCCTCGGTCTCCCGTATCAGGTGTTCACCGGTGACCCGCATCACCTTCGACCGACCCTCGAACCGGACGAACTCCGGCTCGCGCCGGTCGACATCGCGAGTCTTCACGGCGACGGTGCGCCGGACGAGCGGGATGGGCAGTTCGACGTGCCACGTCGCCTCCGTACCGTCCTCGTTGCGGAGCTCGAACCGGTCCACGACGCTGATGGGACGAGCACGAAGCTCCGGGTCCGCGATGAAGGCCCAGACTCGCTCGGGGGCAACCGGGAACTCAAACGTCCGCTCGACCCGGACTGTCATATGATAACTGATGCCCTCGTGGGCAAAAACGCAGCGGAATCGGGTTAGCTAACCGTTACTTTCCACGTCGTCGACCGCGAGCGCCCCCACTTCTCGATGTCGACCTCCTCGGACTTCTCTGAGAGGTGCGGGAGTCGCGACCCCACCTGCTTCGAGGAGAGGTCTATCGCGTCCGCGATGTTCTTCGCACGGAAGTACTGTTGCCCCTTCGAGACGCTATCTCGGAGGTAGGCGAGTATCCGTTGCTCCTCGTCGGAGTAGTCGCTCATCGTCTACACTGAGATAGGGGCCTCACGCTAATAACGATTTTTGCTCTACTGGTCCCACCACTGCAGCGCGAAGACCGAGAGCATCGAGAAGATCATCGCGCCCGCGAAGGCGGCACTGCCCGCGACCTGCGCGCTCGACGTGCCACCGAGGTACTGGATGCCGAAGACGGCCATCGCCACGGCGCTCAGGACTGCGCCGACACCGAAGGCGGTGGAGAACCCGATCGCCTTGTCGCTCGACCCGGACGTGTGTTGGCTCATGGCCGTCTCTATCGAGGGAAGGGTCTTAATCCCTGCTGTCGACGGCGGGGTTGCATCCAAAGGCCGTTGGCTCAAGGCCTTTTACGCAGGGGCCACGTCGGTCCACAGGAATGACAGACGGAACGGACACAGGTGATGGGTCGACGAGCGGGGGGCTCGCCTCGGTGAAGGGCGTCCTGTTCGGCAGCGAACTCCGCATCGGGGCCGCCCTCGTGGTCGGCCTCGTCGGCGTCGTCGTCGCGGCGTACCTCCTCGGCTTCCTCGGTGTCCCGTCGGTCACGGGCGTCGAGAACCGGTTCGGCGAGACCAACGAGTCGACGACGGTCATCGAGACGGAACTCGGGGTCGAGAACCCGAACCCGGTCGGGACCGGCTTCCTCGACGTGTCGGCCGAGTACGAGGTCGCGATGAACAACGTCACGATGGCGACCGGCCAGCGGTCGGGCATCGACGCGGCTCCGGGGCAGTCGACGGTGACGACGCGGAGCTACCTCCAGAACGAGCGGATACCGCAGTGGTGGGCCAGCCACATCCGTCGCGGCGAGCGGACCGACGTGCGTATCGACGCGAGCATCCGGTCGGGGCTCGTCGGCCGCTCCGTCGCGGTCCCCCAGCAGCGGACCATCGACACGGACCTGCTCTCGTCGTTCAACTCGACCGAGACGCGCGAGGTGAACGCGAACCGGCCGCTTGTCGACGACCCCGTGCTCTACGTCAACCGGACCGCCGGCCGGTGGGGCGAGGTGACCAACGAGTCGACGCCAATCGTGCTCGACTTCTACGTCTACAATCCGAAGTCGTACGCCATCCCCATCTCGCAGATCGAGTACGCGGTGAACATGAACGACATCACGGTCGGCGAGGGGACGAACACCCGGGAGTACGTCCTCGCGCCCGGCGAGGTGACGCGGGTTCGAACCGTGACGACCATCGACAACCCGAACCTCGACGAGTGGTGGGTGAGCCATCTCCAGCGCGACCAGGTGACAGACCTGCGGATCGACTTCAGCGTGACCACCGAGATCGGCGGCACCAGCGTCCAGATACCGATGGACCGGTTCACCTACACCGAGACCATCGAGACGGACATCTTCGGCACGAAGAACGCGACCGACAACGACGGCGGGAACGGCACGGACGGGTCGGCGACCGACGGGGGCACCAGCGGCAGTGGTGACGAGACCACGACCGACGACGGGAGCGGCGGCGACGACGGCACCACGAGCGGTGGCGGCACGACCACGGACGGCGACGGCATCCTCGGAGCCCGCGCGTCGGATGCGGCAAGACTCGCGTGAACCGGCTCGGCGAGTGCTGACGCCGGCAACACGCTTATTATCCCGGGCCGCTCAGGGTACCGTACATGACACGGAGTACCCAGTCTCCTGGTCGAGTTCTCCGACGGTAACGAGATCACCGTCGAATCCACTCCAGAGTCGATTGTCGTTTCTATCGGTGAATCGGACCGGACGCTCACGCGTCGAGAAGCGATGGCACTGCAGGACCAGATCGGCGACGCACTGGTCGAACGGCGGGAGTTCTTCCGCACCACCGGCGTCCACCGCGAAGACGGTTCCTACGAGGTGACCCGTCGCGGGGCCGACTCCGCCGGGAACGCGAAGGTGTTCGAGAGCTTCGAGACCGTCCGCCGGCTGTACGAGCGCCTGCCCGACGAGTTCGGGGCGGAGGCGGTCGGCCGGACCGGTATCACGGGCTCGCGCCGACACATGCTGGTGCGACACTTCGCGGAGCATCCGGCCTTCGACTGCGAGATAACGAGCCGGAGCCCGCTGACGGTCGCGAAGACCGACCCCGAGCCCACGGACGCCACAGAGGAGGAACGCATGCCGGAAGCGACGGCCGACTGAGGCGGTCGCCCCGGTCCGTGTAGCTTCACACATCCAGCGACAGCGCAGGACGGAGAACGAGCGGCCGACGCGCTCAGTGGATCTCGACGTGCTCGGACTGCTCGTTGAGCGCGAGGTTGACCGCTATCTCGGCGTTCCGCATCGCGTACTGGGCGGTCTGCTGGAGGCTCACGAGCACCTCGCGGACCTGGAGGAGGTCCTTGTTGTCCATCTCGGGGAGGTCGTCGAGTATCTCGCGCTCGCGGTCACTGATCTCGTGGAACAGCCGACGCACCTCGATGGTCTTGTCGTAGTCGCGCTCGACGGCGGCCTCGACCGCCAGCGCGGTTATCTCGTCGACCTTCTCGGTGAACTCGCGGATGCGGCGCATCACGGGCTGGTCCACGTTGAGCGTGTGGTTCTCGGCCTCCATGACGATCTCGGCGATGTCCTCGGCGTTGTCCGCGGTGAGCTCCAGGTTCTTCGCGATGGAGCGGTAGCCGATGAGCGGGAAGCCCTCGTCCAGGCCGACCGCGCGGGCGAGGTTCGGGTTCTGGTAAGCGGTGAAGATGAGCCGCAGCATCAGCACGAATATCTTGTTCGCCTGCCGCTCGCGGTTGAGCGCGCGCTGGGCCATGTCGGGGTTCCCGTGGGCGAGCGCCTTGATGGCCTCGCCGCGCATCGTGGAACCCGTCGATTCCAGTCGCTCGAGCAGGTTGTCGAGCGTGAAGTCCTCGGGGTCGACGGAGCACCGGATGGCGATGCTCTCGGGCGTCTCCTCGATGACGCCGAGGCCCATCAGCTGCGTCTCGGCCTGGTAGACCGCGTTGATGTGCTCCGAGGGGAGGGTACCGCCCTCGTGGACGACGCGGATGACCCGTCGCCCGAGCACGTACTGGGCGACGATGGCGCGCTCGACGGCGTCCGCGTCCAGGTTGTCCGCGTGGATGATCGCCTCGGACTCCTCGGTGTTCACCGACTCCGGCATCACCGTCAGCGTCCCCTTACCGCCCATCCGCAGCGACACCTCGTCGCCCTTCTCGACGTTCTGCTCCTTCGCCCACTCCGCGGGCAGCGTCATCGCCAGCGTGGACGGCCCGAGCCGCTGGACCTTTCGCGTTTCCATGCCCTTCCGTAGCCATGGGGAGACCTTATATTTGACTGCCTCGCGATTATATTCCGTAGTACTCGATAATACCACTCCTTACGTGGTTCTATCAGGGTCGAAACAGCCGCTACTGGCCGGAGACGGGTTATACGACCTTCAGCAGCCGCCGCTCGTACCTGCCGACGCGGACCTGCTGCCACCCGCGGAGCGACTCGTTGACCGTCCCGTCGTCGGTGTCCACCCGGAGGACCCCAACGTCGTCCAGTTTGTTCCGAGAGGCGACGACCTCGACCTCGCTGCGCTCGATGACCGCCGGCGAGATCTGGTGGTTGCCCCGTCCGAAGATGAACCCCTGGCCGCCGATGGGCGAGACGACGATGACGTTCCGTTCCCCGAGCACGTCGAGAATCTCGTCCTCGGTCGCGTCGTACGCCAGCACCTCGCCGTCGCGCCAGACATCCACCCCCAGCGGCGACGGCTCGAAGCCGAGCGCCCGCTTGATGGCCCCGACGGTGCTCCCGGGCGCGAGGACGTAGGTGACGTCCGGCTCGACCTCCTCGGCGAACCCCTCCGCGAGCGACTCGACGGTGCCGCCGCCGACCTGTTTCGACGACTGCACGGCTTCGGCGACCGGCACGGGGACGACGGCGTGGAGCGTCGTCCGTACCTCGCCACCGCGGTAGGCGTCCTCGTCGATGTCGTTCACCTCGCGGTCCGCGACGCGCTCGAACGTCGCCGCCACGCGCCCCGCGTCCCGGGGTGTCACGGCGAACACCGAGGAGTAGATCTTCACGCCCGCTGGGACACCGAGCATCGGCGTGTCGACCTCGGCGGCCTGCAGGGTCTTCGCCACGTCGACGGCCGTCCCGTCGCCGCCGACGAACAGCACGAGGTCCACGTCGGCGTCGCAGAACGCCTCGACCGCCGCGCGGGTGTCCGCAGCGTCGGTCTCGTCGCCGGGGTCAGTGACGACCGCCGGCTCGAAGCCGGCGTCCCGGGCCTCCCGTTCACCCATCCCGCCGCCGGCGACGAACAGTTCGACGTCCTCGCTCGCGGCCTCACGGAGCGTCCTCAGGGCTTCGACGGCCCGTTCGGGCGCGCGCGGCTCCGCACCGCGTTCGCGTGCCTCCGCGACCTTCCCGTCGGTCCCCTTCAGTCCGACCCGTCCTCCCATCCCGGCGATGGGGTTGACGACGACCCCGATTCGCATGTGCCGTCCCTTGGTCAGTCCGGTGGAAAAAGGACGCGCTTCCGGCACCGGAGCACGGGGCCGGCTACTCCGGGAGCCCGGTCACGCCGTAGTACGCGACCAGGGCCAGCAGCGCACCCGCCCCGGCCGCGACCGCCCCGCCCCACGTGCCCAGCGAGCCGACGACGGCGACGGCTGTCCCGACGGCTCCGCCGATACCGCCCGGGAGCGCGCAGTTCCAGTCGGTCATACCACGGCCTCGGTGCCTCGGCACCGTGAACGCTCCGGCCCACCTCCCCGACATGTGAACGTTTAAGCTACCGGGGACGCAAGCGCGAGCCATGATGAACCTCGTCCTCGAAACCAGCAACGCGCTGCCGTTCCCGGGCACCGGGTGGGTCGTCCTCGTCGCGAGTCTGGCACTGACTGTCGGCTGGCTGCTCCACATCTACCGGTAGGCACGACCGTGCGGCCGTTTTAACCCACCAAGTCAACTAAAGGGGGTATGCGAAACGTCACCGTTCTCAGAGTCTGGGGTATCCCGATCCGTATCAACATCTCGCTGGTGGTGTTCCTGCCGATACTCGCCTGGCTGCTCGGCGGGGGCGAGCAGATCGGGCTCTACGCGGGCTGGATAGAGAGTGCGTTCGGCGTCGCCGTCGACACCGAGGCGCTCGGCACCGGTTCGACGCCCTGGGTTGTCGGGACGGCCGCCGCCGTCGGGCTGTTCGTCAGCGTGACGCTGCACGAGCTGGGCCACGCCTGGGTCGCGCTGCGGTACGGGCTCGGCATCGAGTCCATCACGCTCTGGATTCTCGGTGGCCTCGCCGCGCTGTCGGAGGTCCCGCGCGAGTGGAACAAGGAGCTCTGGATCGCCATCGCCGGGCCGATAACGAGTCTGGCGACCGCAGGCGTCGCCGCCGGGCTGTTGCTCGTGACGCCGTCGTCGCTCCCCGTCGCGCAGTTCGTCTTCGGGTGGCTGGCCGTCGCGAACGTCACCCTCGCGGTGTTCAACATGCTGCCGGCGTTCCCGATGGACGGTGGGCGCATCCTCCGGGCGCTCCTCGCGCGCAGCCGGCCATACGGGAGCGCGACGCGCATCGCGGCCCGCATCGGCGTCGTGTTCGCGATGCTCTTTGCGGTCGTCGGCGCGATCGGAGTCAACCCCATCATGCTGCTGCTCGCGCTGTTCATCTACGGGGCGGCGACCTCGGAGTCACGGACGGTGCTGCTCGACGAACTGCTCGAGGGCATCACCGTCGAGGACGTCATGAGTCGGGACGTGCCGACGGTCCCAGCCGACGAGACCGTCGCCGCGTTCACCGAGCGGATGTTCCGCGAGCGCCGGACCACCTATCCGGTGACCGACGAAAACGGGGGCGTCGTCGGCATCGTCACGCTGGCGGACATGCGCTCCATCGACCCGGGCGACCGGGAGACCACTTCGGTCGGTCGTGTCGCGAAGGAGGTGCCCCGATTCGAGGTCACGGCCGACGCCTTCGAGACGCTCGCAGCGTTGAACAGCACGCGGGCGAAGAACGCGCTGGTGACCCGGGACGGCTCGGTCGTCGGCGTGCTCTCCGAGGCCGACTTCACCCACGCGCTCTCGATGCAGCGCGAGTTCGGCACCGGACTGCCCGACGACCGGGTCGCCTGACCGGGGCTACGCCTCGGGCCCGTCGACCCGCTCGCGCAGCCAGGTGGCGGCCTCGCGAACCTCGTCCTCGTCGACCCCCGAGAGCTTCACCGACACCGTCTCGCCCGGATAGCTCCCGACCTGCACGTCGAATCGGTCGCGAAGCTCCGCGAACCGGTCGACGAGCTCCGACTCCGCCTCGTCGGCGTCGACGACCTCGACGTGCCGGACCGTCCCGCTGAACTCCGGGGCGACCGTCTCGAACATCCCCTTCATCTCCTCGGGCACGCCCGGGAGGACGTACACCGACTCGACGACACAGCCGGGCGCGACGCCGACCTCGTTGTGCAGGACCCGCGCCCCGACCGGTAGATGCGTGGTGCCGGGCGCGAGGTCGCTCGCCGCGTAGCCACCCTGCTCGGTGAGCCACGCCTCCGCCTCCGCGTTCGCCTCGACCTCGCGGCCGACCGCGGCGGCGACGCCCTCCATCGTCATGTCGTCGTGCGTCGGGCCGAGCCCGCCGGTGACGACGACCGCGTCGTACGCCGCCAGCGACTCGTTGACCACCTCCGCGATGTCGCCCACGTCGTCGGGCACGGTCAGGACGCGTTCGACCTCGACGCCGCGTTCGGTGAGCCGACGGCAGAGCCACGTCGCGTTGGTGTTCGTCGTGTCGCCACTCAGGAGTTCGTCGCCGACGGTCACGACGGCTACGCGCATACCTCTCGCAAGGGTCGGCGTGGACAAAAAACGCGCGCTAGCGGGGAGTCAGCCGGAGCCGTCGCCGCTGTCGAAGCCCATCTCCTCGCGCTTCCCGGTGAGCTCACGGATCTGGTACCAGTAGTAGCCCATCCCCACGAGCGCGGCCAGCCCGAGGACGACCGCGGTGCCGGTGAAGATGTAGTAGTCCCGCTGGAGGTAGTACTTGATCGTCATCCGGCCCGAGACGGGGTCTTCCTCGTCGGTCCACTCGAGGTGGAGCCGGTTATCGTCGTCGACGTAGCTGTTGTCCGCCGAGGGGACGACCTGCCCGAACAGGAAGAAGGAGGTCCGGAAGCCGGACGGCAGCACGACCTCGTAGGTGCCCTCCATGTAGTTCCACAGCCGGAAGTGCTTGGGCTCGGCGGGGCCGGAGAACGCGAGGGTGCCGTTGACGCTCCCGTTCTCGTTCGGGAGCACGACGTGCGTGCGGTAGTTCGTCTTGTACACCCGGAGCTGGGAGCCGTTCACCGTGGTTCCGTTCGGATGGCGGAACCGGAGCGCCGAGATGCCGACCGGGTTGTCGTTGCTGATGCCCCGGGTCCACACCTCGAACTCCTCGTCGGTGCGGTTGTCGATGTGGTAGACGGCGTGGTACGACTCGCCGGTGACGTTGACGAACACGTCGGTCGTCCCCGCGGTCTCGACGGGCTCGACCGTGCCGTTGGTGGTGTCCCACTCCGGAACCTCCTGCCAGTCGTACGTCGCGTTGCGGTCCAGCTGCGAGTCGGAGATACCGTCACCGAACAGCCCGAGACAGCCGGCGCTGGCGGCGAGCAACAGAGCCAGACCGACGCCGAGCAGCAGTCGACGGTTCATACTATGGGACGACGCACTTCAGTTCGGCCGGGAGGTACTCCCCGACGCTGGCGAGCAGGCCCGGCGGGTCGGTGCCCTCGCGGCAGACCACGGACTGTTCGAGCAGGCCGAGGCGTTCGACGGTGACGATGTCCTGGGCGTGGCCGGCGCGGTTGACCGTCGCACGGACCTCGCCGCGGGTCGCGCTGTTGACGTTCAGTCGACCCGTGCCCCGGGTCCAGTCGTACAGCCGGTCGATCTCCGCGTCCGCCAGCCGGGACGGCTCGTCGTCGCCGCCGTAGACGAACCGCATCGGCAGGTGCTGGACGATGCCGAACCGGTCGCGTATCTGTTCGGGCGACCCCTGCCCGAGGCCGAGCTGGTCGGCCGGGATGCGGACGTGCTGCCCGGCGTCGAGGACGAAGCCCTCGTCGTCCCACCGCTGGAGGGTGCCGACGTAGGTCTCGCCCGCCTCGAGCTGCGGCAGTATCTCGCCGTACTCCTCGACGAGGACGTTCCGGGCCGCGACGGCGTCGGGGCCCTCGACCGTCACGGTCGGGAAGTCGTCGTGTCGGACCCCGATGTCGTACTCGACGTCGAGCTCGCCGACCTCGTTGTCGACCAGTGCGCGCAGTGCGTCCATCGACCGGTCTCTCGCGTCGCCCTCGACGTACAGCTTGGTTGCCAGGACGACCATTATGCGCTCGCGTCCACGTTGAGTTCGTCACGGAGCGCAGCGATGCGCTCTTCCATCGCCGTGACCAGCATCTCGTTGTCCATCGACTCGACCGGCGAGCCACACTCGGGGCACTCGAAGCCGAAGTCCATCGCCTCGCCGAACTCGAATCGGATGGAACAGACCTCACAGAGGTAGAACTCGTGGTTTCGCTCGTACTCGTTGCGGTCCTCGAGCGTGTCGAGCAGTCGGTACATCTCCTCCTCCAGGTTCTCCGGGATGTTCTCGTACTGGAACGTCCACAGGTAGGTGAGCCAGCCGGAGTCCTCGTCGCGGAGCCGTCGGTACGAGGCGAGGTCGTTCTCGTAGAGGATGAACAGGGCCCGGCGCACGTCGTTGAGCTCCAGGTCCAGTTCCTCTGCGAGTTCCTCGTCGGTGACCTCGCCGTCCGGCGGGGCGGCCGCGACCGGCATGCCCTTCGGACCGACCAGCTCGTGGAGGTACTTTTGGATGACAGGGTCTTCCAGGAGCTCCTCAAAAGCCATTATGGTAATTCGAGGCTCTCACGCGTTTAAAAGTACCGCTCCGCCCCCGTGCGGGCGTGGGGATGACAGCCGTATCCCGCCCGTGGGCGTCCCCACCGTCAGCACCGCCGTTGCGGGTGTCTCACCGGGCCAGGCTCAGGGGTCCGGGTTGAAGATCTCGGGCTCGGGGGAGCCGTTGACCTGGATGACGCCCATCATGCCCTTCCGGGCGACCCGGGTGAGCGCGTGGTCGACCAGCTTGATGGGTTCGGGGACGGGGGTGTCGATCTCGGCACAGGCGACCGTCCCGGGTGCGACCGGCGCCGTTTCGACGTAGTTCTCGGGGTCGTTCGCGAGCGCGCCGTCGCGGTAGAAGTCCGTCCAGACGTTCCCGATTGCGTGCCAGGAGGAGAGGAGGTTCGGGCCGCCGTTGGACATGAAGATGCGGACCCGGTCGCCCTTGTCGACCTCCATGGGGCCGTAGCCGTTCCCGGTGAACGCGTAGGCTTCGCCGTTGTAGACGACGTAGGTTGGCTCCTCCTTCTTCATCGCCTCGAAGTCGAAGGCGTGGTGGCCCTCCTCGCCGGGGGCCTTGTCCGTGTAGATCTCGTGCTGCCCGAAGAAGAACTCGTGGTCCACCTCGGGCAGGCCGTCCTCCGGCTCCACGAGGATGGCCCCGAACATCCCGGAGCTGATGTGCTGGTCCAGGTTCGGGACCGCACAGTGGTAGATGTGGATGCCCGGGTACATCGCCGTGAACTCGAAGGAGTTGTTCTCCCCCGGGTTCACGTTCGACGCCTCGGCACCACCGCCGGGGCCGTAGACGCCGTGGAGGTCGATGTTGTGCGGCATCGAGTTGTCGTCGGGGCTCTCCAGGGTGATGTTGACCGTATCACCTCGGCGGACGCGAATCATCGGGCCCGGCACCTGCCCGTCGAACGTCATGAAGTCGAACGTGACGCCGGGCTCTATCTCCGCGGTCTCCTCGGTGACGCTGAGCGTCACGTCGTGGTGTCGAGGCTCGCTCCAGTCCACCGGGTCCGGGATGTCCCGTGGGTCGGCCGCGATGCGGTCGACCGTCGTCTGGGCCGGTTCTTGCTGGGTGGGCGTGGACGAAACAGTCGTCGCCTGGTTCCCCTCCGCCGGCTGCTCCCCCGTGGAACAGCCAGCGAGGGTCGCTGCGCCACCGACACCGAGCGCCTGTACGACGCGCCGCCGCGTAGTATCAAACATCCTTTGTCACCTCACATGCGTTGCTTGCGAGGGGACCCACATCAACCGGTCTGGCGGTTCTCACCCGGGTGAAACCAGCGCGAAGGTGTTCGGACTGCCTATTTAAACCAGGGGGAGTGGTCAGTCGTCGTCCTCGGCGAGCACCCTGTTCGGGATGGCGGACGGCCGGTCCTCGTCGCTGGTGGAGACGTCCCGCAGCGAGAACCGTTTCACGAGCACGTCGTAGGCGAAGACCGCCGTCCCGAGGATGATGAGCGCGTCACCCGGGAGTCGGGCCCAGAACAGCAGCTGGATGGTCTCGCTGTTGTAGAACTCGAGACTACGCGCGTACGCGTAGCTCTCGGTGAACGCGGCGTCGAGCTGGAGGAAGCCGACGGGCAGGACGGAGACGAACACCATCACCGCCAGCCCGACGTTCCACAGCCAGAACGCCCACCGGAGCCGCTTCTCGACCCACTCGCCGGGCTCGGTCGAGAGCCGGAGCATGTACGTCGCCATGCCCAGCGCGAGGAAGCCGAACGCGCCGAACATCGCGGCGTGGGCGTGACCGACGGTGAGGTAGGTGCCGTGCTCGTAGTAGTTGATGAGCGGGAGGTTGATGAAGAAGCCGAGCACGCCGGCCCCGACGAAGTTCCAGAGGCCGCTCGCGACGATGAACATGAACGGCAGGGTGTACGGGAACTCCTCGCCGGCGGTGGCGAGCGCGCGGTACTCGTTGATGGCCTCGAACAGGATGAGCACCAGCGGGATGAGTTCGAGGGTGGAGAACACCGTCCCGAGGGGCACCCAGACGTCGGGCTGGCCGACCCACCAGTAGTGGTGGGAGACGCCGATGACGCCGGTACCCATCACGAACAGCGCCTCGAAGACGACCGCCTTCTCGGCCGACCGTTTCCGGAGGAGCCCCATCGACACCAGCGTGAGGGCGACGACGGCGACGATGAAGAACTCGAACGCGCCCTCGACCCACATGTGGACGACCCACCAGCGCCAGAACTCCGTCATCACGATGTTCGTCTGCGGGGTGTACAGCATGCCGGAGACGAACAGGAGGCCGATGGAGCCCCCGGCGTAGATTATCATGTGCGCGAGGCCGTACCGGGGCTCGCGGTCGAGCATCGGCCTGAACCCCCTCGCGACGAGGCCGGTCCAGAGGACGAAGCCGGCGAGCAGGCCGAACTGCCAGAGTCGGCCGACCTCCAGGTACTCCAGCCCCTCGTTGCCGATGATCCACCAGAGCTCGCCGTCGATGTAGCCCTGTGCGCCGAGCCAGACGCCGGCGAGCCCGCCGACGGTCGCGACGACGAGCGCGCCGAGCAGCACGTGGATGTACGTCCGCTGCCGGTCGGGCTCGTGGCCGGTCAGCAGCGCCGGCAGGAACAGCCCGGCCCCGAGCCAGAGGGTGGCGATCCAGAGGATGCCGAGGTCGAGGTGGAACGTCTTCGCCATCGAGAACGGGAACAGGGCGAGGACGTCCACCCCGAGCAGCTCCCCGATGCCGAAGAAGCCGTCGCGCTCGACGTAGTAGTGCGCGAGCAGGCCACCGAGCAGGGTCTGTAGGAGGAACAGCGCGGCGGCGATGGGGATGAACCGCGTCGCCGCGCGCTGGCTCGGATGCAGGTCGACCTCGGACGGGTCGGGAATCTCGACCGCACCGACCCTCGGCTCCGGGAGTTCGACGGACTTGTAGAGCCAGACGCCGACGCCGGCGCCGCCGACGAGGAGCACGAGGCTGATGCTGCTCCAGATCATCGCTCCGCCGGTCGGGACGTTGCCGGCACCGGGTGCGTACGGCCACTCGTTGGTGAACGAGGCGTCACCGCCGGGGCGGTCAGTGTGGGATATCCACGCCGTCCAGAGCGCGAAGTCCGCGAACCGCCGGGCCTCCTCGGCGGAATCGATGGTGTCCGCCGGGACCCCGCGTTCGCGTGCGCCCTCGTGGTACCGCTCGACGTACACCTCGCGCACCTGCTGGTGGGCGTACAGTTCCGCGTCGGAGTACTGGATGCGGTCCTCGACGCTCCCGTCGGCCAGGTCCGACTCGACGAGACTGTCGACGGCCGCCCGGTCCTCGGCCGGGAGCGCGTCGTAGGCCCGCCCGTAGCGCTCGTCGGCGTAGTAGTCGCGCATGAACTGCGTCTTCAACTGGAGCGCGTCCGCGGTGTAGTCGACGCCGTAGTACGCGCCGTTGCCGAGGATCGAGCCGTGGTTCATCAGGCCGTTCTGCTGCATCACCGTCTTGCCCTCGCGCACCTGCGCGTCGGTCACGACGGTCTCGCCGCCAGGTCCGGCGACCTCCTTCGGGATTGGCGGGGTGTGCTCGTAGGAGTAGAGCGCACCGGCCCCCATCACCAGGAGGTTGAACACGAACACGACCGCGAGCAGTTTCGCGAGAGTGCCTCGGTTCACTTCCATACAGGTGGGAGTGGCGCCGTCTCGCACTTGTAACGGGAATCCCGTTCCATCGTCGCGGGACCCCGGCCGAACACGTTCGTCGCCCCGACACGGGGGGTACGAACCAGTTCGCGCCGCGTGACTGTGGTCCCGTTGTGCGGGCGAACGTGTTCGGAGGGCTTCCTGCCGCCTTGGAATCTGAGCGACGTCTATACCGGTGAGTACGCAACCTCAGCCTGTGATGTCACGCGATACGAGACTCGACCGACGGACGTTCGTGAAGACCACTGCGGCCGTGACCGCACTATCCGCCGTCGCCGGCTGTCTAGGCGGGAGCGACGGCCCGAGCGACGGGGGCGACGACGGCGGCGACGAGACGAGCGGCGGTGGCGGTGGTGGCGACGATTCGAACGGCGGTGGCGGCGGGACCGACTTCGGCGGCTGGTTCGACAACGTCGGCAACTTCGACGCGGTCGCCGACCACACCGGCGAGTCCGAGGTGACGGTGACCGTCGGTGCACAGGGCAACGGCGGCGCGTTCGCGTTCTCCCCGCCGGCCATTCGCGTCGACAGCGGGACGACGGTCGTCTGGGAGTGGACCGGCGACGGCGGGAGCCACAACGTCGTCGCCGAGGGCGGGAGCTTCGAGAGCGACCTCGTCGGGAGCCCGGGGCACACGTTCGAACACGCCTTCGACTCGTCGGAGACGTTCAAGTACGTCTGCACGCCGCACGAGCGGATGGGAATGAAAGGCGCAGTCGTCGTCGAGTGACGGCCGATACCGGCTAGCCGCTTCTCGCTGCTACGTCCCGCCGCTGGTCTCCATCCGGAGTTCGGTCCAGAGGTCCTCGAGCCGCTCGTCGGCCGCCGTCGACCGCTGCTCCACGACGGCATCGAGCGACCCACCGTCGCCGGCCTCGACCCGGACCGATTCGAACGCCCGGCGGTACCGCGTCGTCGGCTGGCCGCGGCGGAGCGCGTCCGTCCGCTCGGTCACCAGCCCGGCGTCGACCAGCCGGTCGAGCTTCCGGTAGGTCGTCGAGAGCGGGACCCCGGCTCCGTCGGCGACCTCGCCGGCCGTGGCGGGGTCGTCGAGGAACTCGACGATTGTTCGGCAGTCGTCGTCCGCGAGTGCGCCGACGACGTCCCGGGGGTCCGGCTGTCCGTGGCTGTCGCTATCGACAGCGAGGCTGTCCTGACTCATGGTCGATCAGTGCTCGAGTAGTACGTCCTCGTTCGCGTCCTCGACGAACCGCTTGACGACGGCTTCCTCAGCTCTGTGCAGCGTCTCCGAGGCGGTCGACTTCGCCATCCCCATCCTCTCGGCGAGTTCGGTGAGGGAGCATTCCCGTGGGGTGTCGTAGTAACCGCAGTCGACGGCGGCCAGCAGCAGTCGGAGCTGGCTGTCGGTGAGCAGGCGCTCGGGTTCGACCCGCTGGCTCACCTGCTCGACGGTGTAGGGGATGCCGAACGTGTCCAGCTGCTCGGCGAGCGCGGAGAGACGGTGCTGTGGCGCGGTTATCTCCCACTCCGCCTTGCCGTTCTCCAGGGTGAACGGCAGCTCCAGCGGGACGCCGGAGCCCTGCACCGGGAGCAGGAGAAACGGTGTCGTGGTCTCGAACTGGACCAGTGCCTTCCCGTCGTCGGCCTGCAGTATCTCGAGTTCGGTGACCGTCTCGTCGGCGTCGATCGCCGTGATAACTGGTGGGAGGTCGGTCGCGATGACCTCCGCCAGCCCGACCCCCGCGTCGTCGTCAGTGAGGGCGGCGAGAATCCGGAAGCGTGCCTCGGGATGGTCCCGCGAGATGTCGCCGATCCAGACCCCGTCCGGGACGGTGAGGGTGAGTTCTGCGCGTGGCATGGTTCTTATCTCAACGTAGTCGGGACACACCCCAATCAGTGTTCCCGAACATGTTCGGACAGTCCCGAACCCGTTCGGGAGAACGCCCACCCTCCGGGACCACGAACGACCGGTATGCACACCGACGACGCCACCCAGGTACTCGACGTGCGTGACGCCGACGGCCAGCCGTTCGACCACATCGACGACGCCCTCGCCGCGCTCTCGGGCAGCGAGCGCCTGCTGCTCGTGAACGCCTTCGAACCGGTACCGCTGTACGACGTTCTCGACCGGCGCGGCTTCGAGTACGAGACGGAACGGGTCGCACCCGACGAGTGGCACGTCGCCATCGAGGCGGTCTGACGGTCGGTCCGGGTCGAGTGGGACTCCCGACGACGTTCCCCCGAACCGAGAACCATAACAATTCTTTATGCGGTTCTCCGCGTAGTCCTGGTCAGAGGGGAGAAACAATGCCAATCGAAGACCTAGCAAGAAGCGACGTCGTGACCGCCACACCGGACACACCGGTCGAAACGCTCGCGGCGACGATGGACGAGGAATCGGTCGGGAGCATCGTCGTCACGCGAGACGATTCACCCGTCGGCCTCGTCACCGACCGGGACCTGACGGTGCGGGTCCTCGCCGCGGCGCGCAACCCGACCGACCTGACCGCGACGGACGTGATGTCCGAGGACCTCTGTACGGTCCAGCTCGGGGCCGGGTTCTACGAGGCGGCCACCACGATGGCCGAAAACGGGGTGCGTCGCCTGCCGGTCTGTGACGGGGAGTCCCTCGAGGGAATCATCACCGCCGACGACCTGACCGAACTCCTCGCCGACGAGCAACAGCACCTCGCCGACCTCGTCCGCGCCCAGCGGCCGGAGTACTGACCGCGAGCTGCTCCCTCCCGGTGCTCAGACCGCCCAGCCCTCCTGGGTGTAGGCCATCTCCCAGAATGCGTGCTCGAGCCGGGCACTCGTGAGGAACGCCTCGCGCATCGCGTCGTGCTCACCGGGATAGCGCTCGCCGCAGCGGTCGACGAGCTCGCGCATCCAGCCGACGGCCTCGGCGAACTCGTCGCTCGTGTACTTCTCGACGAACGGCGTGTAGCGGTGCTCCCCGTCCATCCGGTCGGCCATGTGACGGGCGACGTCGAGGTAGCCCTGCCCGCAGGGGTAGATGGCCGCGGCTATCTCGGCGACGGAGCCCTCGTGTGCCGTCCTGACGAGGTAGTTCGTGTACGCGACGCAGGTCGGGGACTTCCGGACTGTCTCGAGGTCGCCGGGCGTGAGGTCGTACCGCTGGGCGAACTCGCGGTGGAGGTCCATCTCGTCGTCGAGTACCGTGTGTGCGACACCGAGCAGATGTGCCATCGTCGGCTCGTCGCGGGCCTTCGTCCCCGCGATGGCGAAGGTCCGGGCGTAGTCGAGGAGGTACCGGTAGTCCTGCTCGACCCAGTGGCGGAACGCCGCCTCGTCGAGCGTCCCATCCGCGAGTTCGGCCACGAACGGGTGCTCGTACTGTGCGGTCCAGATGTGCTCGCCCGCCTCGAGCAGTTCGTCGCTGAATGCCATGGCACTGCAACCGGACGAGAGCGCTATATAAGTTACGAATACAACCGAGTTGTTGGCACTGTAATCGTCGTTTCAGCTTGGCGGGGGATTTTGGTCCGACCCGTTCAACGACGACCCATGCAACGTCGAGACGCCCTGAAGCTCCTCCCGACGACCGCACTCGGCGGCCTCCTCGCCGGCTGTACCGACTCGCTCTCCTCAGGCAACCCGACGGAGACCGCCGGCCGGACGGCCACGCCGACCGCGACGGACGGGAGGACTGACGCGGACGACTCCTCAGATGCGTCGAGGCTCACGGTCCTGTCCGTGAGCACCGACCAGTACGTGCTCCGGCTGAACGACCTCGGCACCGGGCCGGGTATCCAGCCGACACCCCTCTCGGAGTTCGACGACCCCGAGCGGACCGTCGTCGAACAGGCCATCGACGGCGGCTACGAGACCGACGAACGGCCCGCCTGGCTCCGGCAGTTCGTCGCGAACACTCGATACGTCAGGAGCGACGACAGCTACTACGAGCTCGAACACACCCTGCCGACGTCCGTGATCACGGCGGACCGGGTCGACAGGAGCCAGGTCGACTCGGTCGCCAGCTACGAGGAGTACGAGGCCGCGGTCACCCACGAGGGCGTCGTCTTCTCCGGCCTCGCTCGCGTCGCCCTCGACGGGGGGTTCGAGACGCCGTACGTCTGGCCGAGCCTCGACTCGTTCCTCGACGACTACGACGCCGTCGACTACCGGGGCGAGACCGTCCGTCTCACGCTCGCGACGGTCGACGCGGCACCACCCTACACCGTCACCGCGACAGCGGTCTCCGCCTCCGAAATCGCCGACGGCGCGGTGTGGGACGCCAAAGACGCCCGCCCCGCCGTCCGCGAGGTCCTCCGCGAGGCGGGCGAGGCCTCGGGCGTCTACTCGCTCGACGACCCGCCCGAGGGACTGCTCGCCGGGCTCGACGAACACGACTACGTCTACCTCGACGGGCGCTTCTACACGACGTACATCGAGAACCGCGAGCCGCTGCCCGTGACGCTGGACGCGACCGCCGATGAGGGCAAGGACGGGCCGACTCTCCGACTCGCCCTCCGGAACGACGCCGACGGAGCCGTCTCCGTCACGAGCGGCGCGCCCGCACCGTTCGGCGTCCTCTCGCTCCGCGCCGCGGACGGTGACCGACGGTCGCTGCTCTGGACGGACGCCTACGAGGAGAGCGACCACGTCCACACCGAGGGGCGGTCGGTCACGGCCGTCAACAGCATCGGGCTGGCGACGGAGATCGAAGCCGACGGCACCGTCTCCCGAACGTTCCAGGTCGCACCGGACATCGAGTCCGGCGAGTACGTGCTCGACGACAGCGTCGGGGTCAGCGCCCCGAGCGAGGGAGAGGAGGGGACGCTGGACTACACCGTCCGCGTGCGCGTAGAGTGACCGCGGCTGGAGCGACGTTGTCGTGCGAACGTGTTCGGGCCAAGGCCCACGCCCACACCGACGCTACCTCCACCCGATGCCCGAGAACCAGATCGACGTTCGCGACCTGCCACCCCAGCAGCGACACCCCGAGATACACGACGCCTTCGAGGCCCTCGAACCGGGCGAGGCGCTGACGCTCGTCAACGACCACGACCCGAAGCCGCTGTTCTACGAGTTCCAGGCCGAGGTCGAGTCGTTCGACGCCGACGCCTACACCGTCGACCGCGTCGCCGACGACGAGTTCATCGCGACCCTCCCGAAGAAGTAGCGACGAGGCAGTCGGGCCGCCGGTTCACTCCTGCCAGACGGCGGTGACGACACCGTCGTCGGTCTCCGCCGTGTCGTACTCGAAGCCGCGCTCGGTCAGCCGCGGGTAGAGATGCTGCGGTGCGCGGTCGTTCACCTGTACGAGCACCGCGCCGTTCGCGTCGGCGGCCCACTCGAGCGTCCGCTGGAGCGGCTCCGGTGGCGGGAGCTCGCGCGCGTCGAGCAGTTCACACGATCTGTCCGCCGGTGCGGTCGTCGCCGCACGGAGTGTCTCGGCGTCCATGCCCGAGAGTTCGGTCCGGTCACACTGGGCGGTGTCGCCGAACACGTTCGGTCGTAGAGCGTGCGAACATGTTCGGGACTCCTGTTTCGGCAGTTCCGCCCCCACTGTCTGGTATGCCGAGTGTCTCACACGACGATACGGAACCCGCGGACGGTCCAGCACACGAAGGCTCCTGGTCGGTCAACCTGGAGCAGCCCGAGTACGCCGACAGCCCGGCGTCGGTCGTGGACGACGCCCTGGCCGCCATCGCGGCAACCCGGCCGGGATTCCACGTCAACCTCGTGACCCACGGCGACTGCGGCCACCCGGAGCGCTACCTGTTCGACGCGCTCGCGGAGGCGGTCGGCGACGCCGCCAGCTGGGAGTACGTCGAACAGTGCGGTTGCGGGGGCCACGTCACCCGGGTCCACCTCGAGGACGACTGGACGCCCGACGACGACGCCTGACCATGCACGTCGATACGGACGAACGGCCCTTCGTGCTCGTCTGGGAGCTGACCCAGGCGTGCGAGCTGGCCTGCGAGCACTGCCGTGCAGACGCACAGCCACGCCGTCACCCGGACGAGCTGACGACGACCGAGGGGCGACAGCTCCTCGACGAGGCCCGCGGGTTCGCCGACGGACAGATCGTCGTCCTCTCCGGCGGCGACCCACTCGCCCGCGACGACGCGGTCGACCTCGTCGACTACGGCACCGAGCAGGGCCTCCGGATGACGATGACGCCCAGCGGCACCAGCTCGCTCACCCGCGACCGGCTCGACGACCTCGCGGACGCCGGGCTCCGACGGCTCGCACTGAGCATCGACGGCGGCTCGGCCGCCGCCCACGACGCCTTCCGTGGCGAGTCGGGGAGCTTCGAGTCGACGGTCCGCGCGGCGCGTCAGGCCCGCGAGGCCGGCCTTCCGCTCCAGGTGAACACCACGGTCTGTGCCGACACCGTCGCGGAGCTCCCGGCCGTCCGCGACCTGGTCGACGAACTCGGGGCCGTCCTCTGGTCGGTGTTCTTCCTCGTCCCGGTCGGGCGGGGGCGGCTCCTCGACCCCGTCCCGCCCCAGCGGGCAGACCGCGTGATGGGCTGGCTCCACGACGTCCGCGAGGACGCCGACTTCGGCGTCAAGACGACCGAGGCACCCCAGTACCGCCGGGTCGGACTCCAGCGGCGCCAGGGCGACGGTACTGGTGGTGCGCCGGGTGACGGCAGCGACGGGGCACCGTCCAGCCGTGGCGACGGCCCACCGGCTGGTATCGGCCGCCGGACCGGCATCACCGCCGGGGACGGCTTCGCGTTCGTCAGTCACGTCGGCGAGGTGTACCCCTCCGGGTTCCTGCCAGAGCCGGCGGGCGACGTCCGCGACGAGAGCGTCGTCGACATCTACCGGGACGCGCCGCTGTTCGAACGACTCCGGGACGCCGACGCGCTCCGCGGGAAGTGTGGCGCGTGCGAGTTCCGAGCCGTCTGCGGTGGCAGCCGCTCCCGAGCGTACGCCCACACTGACGACCCGCTGGAGAGTGACCCCCTCTGTCCCTACGTGCCCGACGGGTACGAGGGGCCGTTGCCGGAGCCGACTCGCGGATGACGACGACCCAGCCCGAGATGGACCGGAAGGACGCTCCCGAGCACCCGGCGGGTGCCGAACAGCGCGCCAGACGCGTCCAGCGCGAAGCCGTCGAGACGGCGTGCTCGCACCTCGCCGCCAACGGTGCCCTGACCGCGGAGCGACAGCAGGCGGTGGCTCGGCTGGCCGCACGCCTCCGCCGGCGACTGGTCGACCGCTCTGTCGCGGCCGCACGCGGTCAGGGGTGTCGTGAGGACGACGAAGCGCTCGACCCCGCGGTGGTGGCGGCCCTGTTCTCCGAGTGAACGTGACACCGTCGGCGACTCCCCGGAGCGAGGTGACCGGGCGAACATAATCGGGGACAGTGGCTGGGGGCGGGAGCCCGAAGCGACAGCCATGCAGGGATTCTCATCGCCCTTCGGAGGCGGCGACGCGTCGTTCGACGACGCCGGAACGTTCGTCCCCGAGCACCTCCCGGAGCCGGGACCGTTCCTGACCGACCACGACGTGTTGACCGGGAACGAACACTGTGCGGTCCACGGAACAGCCGCGACTCTGTTCGAGGAGCGTGGCGTCTACGACGCGACGTTCGGCTACAACCTCGCGCGGCTGAACCGCGACCAACGGCACCCCGACGCCGGCTTCCGGTACGCGGTGGACTCCGAGGACGGGCGGCGGGTTCTGCGGGCCGAGTTCACACCGACGACCCCGTTCTGTCCGCAGAGCAACTCGCTCGTCGTCGGCTCCTTCCGAGCGTGGAACGGACTGGCCGACCAGCACGCGTTCGACCTCGTGCGGGTCCGGGTGGCGACGATGCACAACGAGAGTGGGGTCATCAACGACGCCGTGGTCGAGCTCGAGGCGACGTTCGAGGAGACCGGTTCGGTTCCGGAGCCGTCGGCGGTCGGCGGTTCGTCGTCACCCGGCGGCGATGCTGGTGGGTCGTCGCTCGGTGGCCAAGCTGGTGGGTCATCAGACGCTCCGTTCTGAGGCGAACAGGCACCACTCTCGCTGCCGACGGCGACGTGGTGCGCAGCCGCTGCCCGCCGTCGGACCGGTCTCAGGTCACGCCGAGCCTGCCTGCGGGATGGTAGAAAAACCGTGGGCTGGTCCGGTCAGACGAACGTGACGAGGACCGTGCTCGCCTCCCTCGCGTGCGGAGAGATGTCCACGTCGCCGTCGAACCGAGCGAGCTCGCCGGCTTCGAGTTCGAGGACGTCGTCGCCCAGCGAGAGGTCGACGGCGCCGTCGACGACGTGGAAGAGCACGACATCGTCGGGATGGCGGTGTGCGGGGAGCCGCTGGTCGGCCTGGAGCTCGAGACGGACGACCTTCGGCGGTGCCTCGAAGACGGTCGCGTGTGGTGCGTCGGTCAGCTCGGGGAGGGAGACGACATCGGTCATGCGTCTCGACGTTCTCGCCCCGGCTCAATCCCGGTTCGCCCGCACATGTTCGGCCGGCTCAGTCGCCCGACGCGGTGCCGACGAGCGTCGGGACGACGCCGTCGCCGTGGACACGGACGACCTGGAGCAGGTTCGCGCTGCAGAGCACGACACCCAGGAGGAACAGCCCGCTCCCTGCGAGGTCGAGCCACGCGGGGACCAGCGGCCAGTCCGCGACGACGAGGCAGCCGGCCCCGGCGACGGTCGCGACGAGGTCGACCGTCGCAACCCTGTCCTCGTACAGGTCGTCGATCATCGGGACCGGCTCGTAGCCGAGCCGGTCGGCGTAGCGGTGGACCCAGACGACGAACGGGACGACGTGGTACAGCGTCCCGAGCACGACGAAGCCGACGACGAACAGTGCGAGTGACTCGAAGCTCGCACCGAACCGTGCGTCGAACGCGAGCGGATTCCGGAGCCACCGGGGAAGCGTCGCGACGGCCCAGCCGGCCATCCCGACCGCGGCGACGGCGTACCGGGTGAGCATCGGTGTGCGGGGCACGCGTGCGGCGTGGAGCCGCCGCGCGAGGACGACGCCGACCGTGGCGACGCCGGCGACGACGAGCAGGCCGCCGACCCGGGCTAGCGGGGTGTTCGCGACGAGCCGCCCCACCGCGAGTGCGAGGACACCGACCGGGAAGACCGCCGTCTCGACGGTGGCGAGCGCGCGGTCGAGGCGGTCCAGCTCGGTCTGCGTGAACATCGTCGCGAGCTGGTAGAGCGCGCCGAACACCGTGGTCAGCACCGCACCGAAGACGGCGAGCGTCGCGTGACCCCCGACCAGCTGGGCTCTGGGAATCGTCCCGACCCCGAGCAGCGCACGGGTAAGATCGAGTGCGAGGACGACGCCGAGGACGGTGACGAGCACGAAGCACCCGAGCGCGAGCAGGAAGTGTCGCTCGGTGACGTCGAGCGGGCGGGCCGCGAGCAGGGTCCGACCGACGTTGTAGGCGAAGGTCCAGAAGCCGAGTGCCAGCACGGCACCAGCGACCGGCAGGGCTGCGAGGCTGCCGGCGAGCATCGCGGCGACCAGGCCGGTGACGCCGAGTGCGAGCAGCCAGAGCTGGACGACCGCGAGCCGGCTGGAGTGCAGTTCGACCCCGGACCAGACGGGGACGAACTGGGTCATCGCCCCGGCGATAGTGAGACAGACCCAGCCGACGAGCAGCAGGTGGACGTGGGCGAGGGGGGCGAGACCGGGGGCCGCGTCCGCGACTCCCGTCGCGTCGACCGCGATGGCGACGCGCAGGACCGCCGCGGCGACGAGGAAGCCGAAGCCGACGACGAAGTGCCGGAGCGGAACCGCCATCGGTGGCTGACTGTCCGTGTCGATGTCGCCTGGGATCGCGCTCATGGGTCGATGTAGGTTCCGCCCGGCCGAGGCTGGTCCCACGAACATGTTCCTGACGGCGGATGGGGGGAGAAGGGAGGTCGAGCCAACGGAGGCTCACCCATGGCACGGGCAGTTCGAACGTGGCACCGATGGGTCGAACCTCCTGTCCCGAACCCGTTCGGGGCGAGAGTCGCGGCCGGTGCCGGGCCTGGTCACTCAGCCCGTTCGTCGGTCGCGGGCTCGTCGGTCGGGACGACGCGCTTGCCGGTCTCCTTCGGGACGACGCGGCGGTCGGCGTCTTCCCACTCGCGGTCGAGCTCGCGGCCACCGAACAGCCGGTCGAGGAACACCGCGAGGCCGGCGACCTCGGAGTGCGGCTGGTTCGTCACCGCGACGTTGTAGTCGGCGTGCTCGTACACGTCGAACGGCACCTTCTCGGAGCCGACGACGACGAGCAACGGCGCATCGGCTCTGGCCTCGCGGATCTCCGTCTCCACGTCCTGGACGCGCTCCCCGTACATCGTCAGGTGGACGACGACGCCGTCCCAGTGCCGGACGGTGGCGGCCGGCGAGTCGGTGAGTTCCACCTCGAACGGCCCGCCGAACCGGCCAGTGATGTCCGCCACCGTCTGGCGGGACTGGTCGGCGTTGTCGGGGTAGACGACGCGGTCAGCGCCGAGGGCGCGGGCGGTGAGGCCGACGTGGGTCGTCATCCGGTCGTCCCGGCCCGGCCGGTGGGCCAGGCGCAGGACGGCCACTTCGGGTTCTCCCTGCATATCACCGGCTACGCCGGTCGCTCGTTAGGGGGTTTCGCTTTCCTCGGGCCCGGCGGGCTCCGGTGCAGTCACACTCCGAAGAGCCCCCTGGCGAGGAGTCTGACGGCGATGACCGCGAGCAGCAGGAAGGTCCCCGCGGTGACCGCCCGCTCGGAGAAGTACCGTCGGCCGCGCTGGCCGAGCGCGACACCCACCACCCCCGGGACCGCGGCGGCGACGGAGAGGAGGAGGGCGTCGCCGCCACCGAACAGTCCGAGCCCCCACGCGAGGCCGACCCGAACGAGCGAGACACCGATGAGTATCATCGCGAGCACACCGGCGAACGTCTCGCGGTCGAGGTCGAGGCTGTCGAGGTAGGCGACGACCTGGACAGCGGCGTTCGAGGCCCCGAAGACGAAGCCGGAGGCGAGCCCGACGCCGACCTTCGCCGGGAGCCCCGGCGTGAAGCAGACCGCGCGGAGGCGGGCGATCCCGGGGACCGTCGCGTACGGCTGTTTGAGGACCACGTAGCCGACGGTGAACAGGCCGAGTCCCGTCGCGAGCACCCGACCTGGCACGTCCTCCAGCACCAGCATACCGAGGACGGTACCGACCGCGGCTGCGGCCACGTAGGGCCAGAACCGACGGACGCACGACCGGAGTCCAGCGGCAGAGAGCGTGCGGGCGACCGAGAGGTTCGCCACGAGCATCGGGAGAATCATCACCACGACCGCGGCCGCGGGGTCGAGCAGGGTCGCAAGCACCGCCGTCGAGGCGATGGCGTAGCCGAAGCCGACGAGTCCCTTCACCACCCCGCCGAAGCCGACGACCGCGAGCACCAGAACGACCATCGTCGTATCGAACGTCACGACTGACCACTCCGCGGTCGGCCGCAAATACCCTCGGGGGGCCGTGCACCGTCGACACACTGCCGCGACGACCGCCACCACGGCCACGCTTTTCTCGCCGCCGCTCCAACGGCGGACATGACCAGACCGGAAGCCATCGCCGGTGTCTCGGGCGTCGACCTCGCCGGACGGACAGTCCTCGTGACCGGTGCGACCAGCGGCGTCGGGCGGGAGACGGCGCTCGCGCTCGCCCGCATGGGTGCGCGGGTGTTCGTCCACGGACGGGACCGCGAGGCCGGACGCGCGGTCGCGACGGCGCTCGACGACCTCGGGGCGGACCCGGTGTTCTTCCGGGCGGACTTCGCGAACCCCGAGTCACCCGTCGACCTCGCCGCTGCCGTCGGTGAACACACCGACCGCCTCGACGTGCTCGTGAACAACGCCGGCGCGTACGTCGACGAGCCGAGGCGCAGCGACGGCGTCGAGCTGACGTTCCGGGTGAACCACCTCGCGCCGTTCGCGCTGACGCGGGCGCTCTCGGAGTCGGGCGCGTTCGCCGAGGGCGCGCGTGTGGTCACGGTCGCCAGCGCCGTCCACCCCCGGGCCGACGCGGGCGACCTCAGCCGCGAGGCAGTCACGTCAGTCGGCGACTACGACGGGCTGCAGGCGTACGCCCGGTCGAAGCTTGCGAACGTCCTGTTCACCCGCGAACTCGCACGACGGGAGCCCGACCTGCGCGCGAACTGCTGTCATCCGGGCCTCGTCCCCGGCAGTGGCCTCTGGCGCGACGCCTCGCTGCCGATTCGGGCCGGCGTCGGGCTGCTCTCCGTGCTTCCGGCTCCCGTCCTCGAACGAGTCGCCGACAGTCCGCGCTCGGCCGCCGCGACCAGCGTCTTCCTCGCCGCCGGGGAGTACGCCGAGTCGGGCGCGTACTTCAGCGACTGCGAGCCGACCACGCCGTCGCCGGCGGCCCGGGACGACGAGCTGGCGGGGGCGCTCTGGGAGCTCAGCGAGGACCTCGCAGCTTGACTTCCGTGCGCGCGGTGGGACGGTCCACACGCCGTGTCCCTGACCGGTCGACGACGGGAGA
The DNA here is from genome assembly GCF_900103505.1 of Haloarchaeobius iranensis. Classification (GTDB taxonomy): domain Archaea; phylum Halobacteriota; class Halobacteria; order Halobacteriales; family Natrialbaceae; genus Haloarchaeobius; species Haloarchaeobius iranensis. The sequence continues at coordinate 3,790 of NZ_FNIA01000003.1, read as the reverse complement.
CCAGAACACACTTGCCGGCCCCTCGCACACCCCAGGACATGGACCTCACCGACAGGCACGTCGTCATCACTGGCGCGGCCGGACTGGTCGGCTCGCATCTCGCCGCCGAGCTGTGTGACGACAACCACGTCGTCGCCGTCGACAACCTCTCGAAGGGCTCCCGCGAACGGGTGCCCGACGGGGTCGAGTTCCGACAGCGCGACGTGACAGAGCCCGACGACGTCGCCGACGTCATCACCGAGGACGTGGACATCGTCTTCCACTTCGCGGCGTACACGGACACGAACTACGACGACGGTCGCCGGCTGTTCGAGGAGAACACCGAGATGACCTACAACGTCCTCGAACGGATGGACGAGGTCGGCGTCGACAAGCTGGCCTTCACCTCCTCCTCGACCGTCTACGGCGAGGCCCCGATGCCGACGCCGGAGGACTACGCGCCGCTCGAACCCATCAGCATCTACGGCTCCTCGAAGCTCGCCGACGAGGGGCTGCTGTCGACGTACGCGCACTCCTACGGCATGCAGATCTGGTGCTACCGGTTCGCCAACATCGTCGGGCCGAACCAGCGCGGCAACGTCGTGCCCGACTTCATCGAGAAGCTGCTCGACGACCCCGGGACGCTGACCATCCTCGGCGACGGCCGGCAGGAGAAGTCCTACCTCCACGTCGAGGACTGCATCGACGCGATGTGCCACGTCGTCGAGCACGCGGACGCCGACTTCAACATCTACAACCTCGGCACGCGTACCACGACCGCCGTCACGGCCATCGCGGACATCGTCGCCGACGAGATGGGGCTCGACCCCGACTACGAGTTCACCGGCGGCGACCGCGGGTGGACCGGCGACGTGCCGAAGATGCGCCTCTCCATCGAGAAGCTCTCAGCCCTCGGCTGGGAGCCGCCCCGCTCCAGCGACGACTGTGTCCGCGAGGCGACCCGCCAGCTCGTCGACGAACTGCGCGCCGAGCAGGCGGACTGACCGTCGGATATTTGTCGCGGACGGCTGGCGCTTCGGGCATGCTCGGCGAACTGTTCCTCCGCGGTGACCGCGTCGAACTCAGAACGCTCGAAGACGAGGACGCCGGGCACCTCCAGTGGGCCCGCAACGACTCCGAGTTCCGCGTCCGCTCCGGTGGCCGCCCGAGCCGTTCGACGAACACGACACCGAGGGATTCCTCGACTTCCTCCGACGGGACGACACGCACGCCCTGACGGTCTGTCTCGACGGCGAGTACGTCGGCATGGTCACGCTGAAGAAGGTCAGGCGGCCCGCCGACGTGGCCGACGCGTGCGAGTCGCTGTTCGACTACGGCTTCGACCCGCTCGGACTCAACAAGATCGGTGCGAGGGCGTTCGCGTCCAACGAGCCGTCCCGGTCGCTCCTCGAATCGCTCGGGGTCACGCTCGAGGGGACCCCTCGCGAGGAGCGGTTCGCGAACGGCGAGTCCCACGACGTGCTCCGGTACGGCCTGCTCGCGCGAGAGTGGCGAGTCGACGGCTGACTGGCCTCCGTGCGGGAATCCGGACCGGGGGCCCGGACCGATTAGTCGTTCGAGGAGTCGAACCCGAGCGCGGCGGCGGTTTCGAGGAGAAGTCGCCGAGCGTGTCGTCGGACACGGTCGAGCTGACGGCCACCACGGTGCTGTACGACGCGGGGGAGCCGACGCAGTCGGAGTACTGCCCGCTGTTACCGGCGGCGGCGACGAGGAAGACCGCGTTGTCCACCGCGTACTGGCAGTCGTCCCGGGCAACGCACGACGACGAACCGCCGAGGGTGCTGCTGCTGACCCCCATACCTGGTCCGCGACGTACTCGGTGCCGGCCGCGATGTCGGATACGAGCCCGACCCCCGACAGTCGAACAGACCGACTCGCGGGTGTCTCGCCTCCCGAGAGTCGCTGCATCGACGGTTCGTGAGAGCGCCCCCGGAACCACCCGAGACGGGTGGCCAACCGGACCGGAGTATGTAGCCGTATATATCCACCGAAGTCGCCGCCTGCAGGCGATGAGAACCCGTAGCAGGCGGCCTCCGATTCGTAGGCCTTTTATATTCACCCTCCACTCGTAACTAATGCGAAGGACGCACCGGGCGCACCCCGGTGGCGTCAGGGCCACACCGGAGTCGGTGTGGCCTCGAACCATGAGGATTCCACCCCTGCGGTCCGCCGTACACGATGGAATCTGATACGAGCCTTGGTGGTTCGGCGACATCCGGTCGGCCGTCGTCGACCACACATACCACGACAGCAATTTCCGCCACCCCCGTGCTCTGCACGGGACATTCCGGTTGATCCTGCCGGAGGTCATTGCTATTGGGATTCGATTTAGCCATGCTAGTCGCACGAGTTCATACTCGTGGCAGATAGCTCAGTAACACGTGGCCAAACTACCCTATGGAGGACCATAACCTCGGGAAACTGAGGCTAATAGTCCATACGACTCTCTCCCTGGAACTGGGTTGAGTCAGAAACGCTACGGCGCCATAGGATGTGGCTGCGGCCGATTAGGTAGACGGTGGGGTAACGGCCCACCGTGCCAATAATCGGTATGGGTTGTGAGAGCAAGAGCCTGGAGACGGAATCTGAGACAAGATTCCGGGCCCTACGGGGCGCAGCAGGCGCGAAAACTTTACACTGCACGACAGTGCGATAAGGGAATCCCGAGTGCGAGGGCATAGAGCCCTCGCTTTTCTGAACCGTAGGGTGGTTCAGGAACAAGAACTGGGCAAGACCGGTGCCAGCCGCCGCGGTAACACCGGCAGTTCGAGTGATGACCGATATTATTGGGCCTAAAGCGTCCGTAGCTGGCTGTGCAAGTCTGTTGGGAAATCTGCTCGCTCAACGAGCAGGCGTCCGGCAGAAACTGTGCAGCTTGGGACCGAGCGATCCGAGGGGTACGTCTGGGGTAGGAGTGAAATCCCGTAATCCTGGACGGACCACCGATGGCGAAAGCACCTCGGAAGATCGGATCCGACAGTGAGGGACGAAAGCTGGGGTCACGAACCGGATTAGATACCCGGGTAGTCCCAGCTGTAAACGATGCCAGTTAGGTTTGGCGCGGGCTACGAGCTCGTGCTGTGCCGCAGTGAAGACGATAAACTGGCCGCCTGGGAAGTACGTCCGCAAGGATGAAACTTAAAGGAATTGGCGGGGGAGCACTACAACCGGAGGAGCCTGCGGTTTAATTGGACTCAACGCCGGACATCTCACCAGCTCCGACAGTATGCAGTGACAGTCAGTGTGATGAGCTTACTTGAGCTACTGAGAGGAGGTGCATGGCCGCCGTCAGCTCGTACCGTGAGGCGTCCTGTTAAGTCAGGCAACGAGCGAGACCCGCATTCTTAATTGCCAGCATGGGCCTTTGGCCTGATGGGTACATTAGGGGGACTGCCAGTGCTAAACTGGAGGAAGGAACGGGCAACGGTAGGTCAGTATGCCCCGAATGAGCTGGGCTACACGCGGGCTACAATGGTCGAGACAGTGGGATGCAACCCCGAGAGGGGGCGCTAATCTCCGAAACTCGATCGTAGTTCGGATTGTGGGCTGAAACTCGCCCACATGAAGCTGGATTCGGTAGTAATCGCCTCTCAGAAGGAGGCGGTGAATACGTCCCTGCTCCTTGCACACACCGCCCGTCAAAGCACCCGAGTGAGGTCCGGATGAGGCCCGGAAACGGGTCGAATCTGGGCTTCGCAAGGGGGCTTAAGTCGTAACAAGGTAGCCGTAGGGGAATCTGCGGCTGGATCACCTCCACAGATCGGGACCAGACGATACGTCTGGCCCACCT